>NZ_CP109999.1:1200000-2400000 GCF_025947145.1 Flavobacterium sp. N1994 | reverse complement strand
CATCCGCATATGTAACTGGTAATTCATTCTCTCTTGACGGAGTTCATCCTAGTCCAAAAGGATATGCCTTAATCGCTAATAAATTTTTAGAAGCTATCAATGCTACTTATGGATCTAATTTCAAAGGTGTCAATTTAGGACAATATCAAATATTGTATCCTGCAACTTTACCATAATAAAACCTTTTTATAATTAAAAAACCATCCTGAATATTCAGGATGGTTTTTTGTTTTTGGGTTGTCACAAAAAATCTTCTTTTTTTATAAAATATTTATTGATTTTTCGGTTTTTAAAAATTATCTTTGCGCTCTGATAAAAAGAGGTATTTTAATAAACCTAAATAGCTATTTAATAAATACATAAACAATGTCAAAAGCAATAGGAAAAGTTTCGCAAATCATTGGTCCAGTAGTAGACGTAGTATTTGATACTAAAGATGTTGAGTTACCAAAAATTTATGACTCATTAGAAATCATTAACAAAAACGGTTCAATTTTAGTACTAGAAGTACAATCTCACATCGGAGAAAATACGGTTCGTACTATCTCTATGGACTCCACTGATGGTTTGAGCAGAGGAACAGCGGTAAATGCAACTGGTGCTCCAATTCAAATGCCAATCGGTGCAGATGTTTACGGACGTTTGTTCAACGTTATTGGAGATGCTATCGATGGATTAGGAAATTTACCAAAAGCGGGTAAAGACGGTATCTCTATTCACCGTCCAGCTCCAAAATTTGAAGATTTATCAACTTCTACTGAAGTTTTATTTACCGGTATTAAAGTAATCGATTTGATTGAGCCTTATGCAAAAGGTGGTAAAATTGGATTGTTCGGTGGTGCTGGAGTTGGTAAAACTGTATTAATTCAAGAGTTGATTAACAATATCGCTAAAGGTCACGGTGGACTTTCAGTATTCGCTGGAGTAGGTGAAAGAACACGTGAAGGAAATGACTTGCTTCGTGAGATGTTAGAGTCAGGTATTATTAAATATGGTGAAGATTTCATGCACTCTATGGAAAATGGAGGATGGGATTTATCAAAAGTAGACAAACCAGGGATGAGAGAGTCAAAAGCTACTTTCGTTTTCGGTCAAATGAATGAGCCACCTGGAGCAAGAGCACGTGTTGCTTTATCAGGATTGTCTATCGCTGAGTATTTCCGTGATGGTGCTGGTTCAGATCAAGGTAAAGACGTACTTTTCTTCGTTGACAATATCTTCCGTTTTACACAAGCAGGTTCTGAGGTTTCGGCTCTTTTAGGTCGTATGCCATCTGCGGTAGGATACCAACCAACATTAGCAACTGAGATGGGTGCGATGCAAGAAAGAATTACTTCTACAAACAAAGGTTCTATTACATCTGTACAAGCGGTTTATGTTCCTGCGGATGACTTAACAGACCCTGCACCTGCTACAACATTTGCTCACTTAGATGCAACAACAGTATTATCTCGTAAAATTGCTGAGTTAGGTATTTATCCTGCGGTGGATCCATTGGATTCTACTTCAAGAATTCTTACGGCTCAAATCTTAGGCGACGAACATTACAACTGTGCGCAAAGAGTAAAAGAGATACTTCAAAAATACAAACAATTACAAGATATCATCGCCATCCTTGGTATGGAAGAGTTATCAGAAGAAGATAAATTATCAGTATCAAGAGCTCGTAGAGTGCAACGTTTCTTATCTCAACCTTTCCACGTTGCAGAACAATTTACAGGTATTCCTGGGGTATTGGTTGACATTAAAGAAACTATCAAAGGATTCAACATGATTATTGATGGGGAATTAGATCACTTACCAGAAGCTGCCTTCAACCTTAAAGGTACTATCGAAGACGTTATTGAAGCTGGTCAAAAAATGTTAGCGGAAGCTTAATAAATAAACTATGATTTTAGAAATAGTATCACCAGAAGCAACATTATTCAAAGGCGAAGTGACTTCGGTTTCCTTGCCTGGAGTAAATGGTTCGTTTCAAATTTTGAATAACCACGCACCTATCGTTTCTATTTTAAAACATGGTGTAGTTAAAATTGAGGCAACTAGTTTTGCGATCAATAAAGAAGTAGTTGATAAATTTACCAAGGTAAACGACCAAAACTATCTTTTGGAAATCAATTCAGGAACTATTGAAATGAAAGACAATAAAGTAATTGTATTAGCTGACTAATCCAATTCAAAATAAATTGAAGAAAGCCCAACAAAATTGTTGGGCTTTTTTTATTCTATTTTCTAAGTGATTTGATAACGAGTGAGGCTAACACATAAGCTTCAATAGCTAATCCAACAATCAATACATATTGTGAAAAGTCATAACCTTCAATCTTTAGTAAGGCTCCAACAATTACTAGTATCATTCCCAGTATCAAAAGGATTAAATCTTTTTTCATAAATTTTTATTTTATTTCGTTTACATATTCTAAAATATCGCCTGGTTGACACTCTAATATCTCACAGATGGCTTCCAATGTTGAAAATCGAACCGCTTTAGCTTTTCCTGTTTTTAAAATAGAAAGATTAGCAGTAGTAATACCGATTTTCTCAGCCAGTTCATTAGAACGCATTTTGCGCTTAGCCAACATAACATCTAAATTTAAAATGATTGGCATAATTTATATCGTTAATTCGTTTTCTTCTTTGATGGTTTTACCGATTTTAAAAACTTCGGATAACACTTTGAAAAATAATCCCAAAGCTAGCAAATATAGAAAGGGACCATAACCAAATTCAATCCCGATCTCGTCTTTAGAAAGTTTTGTAATAAAGTCAGAAAATAATTGAACAATAGAAGCCATAATAACCAAGCTTCCAATCTTATCCAATAAAAAACATATTTCCTCTTCAAAAATCATTCGCTTAACAAAACAACCCAAAAGCTTTCTGAAAAAATAAAGTGCATACAAGAGAAGTCCAAAATTAAAAACATTTATTACTAAAACTAATTTGCCAAAGCTTTTTGATAAATCTATGGTTCCAGTAGCAAAGGTTATCGGAATACCGAAAGTATCTTTATCAATTACAATCATAATGGAAAGGAAAATTATTAAAGGAAAAAAGATCAGTGACATAATCCATACGAAATCAACAATAGTCTTAAGCAAGTTTAATTTTTTCATGGTAAAAGAGGTTTTAGTTGACCACAAATATATAATAATTATTGATAAACAATAATAAATATTCTAAAAACGATAATTAATTTGAATTTAAATACTAAATCGTTCCTTATATTTGTAATGATGAAACTTCCAAAAAATCTGCAACTAAAACTTCAACAACGCGAAGAAAATAATGCTTTGCGTCAATTATCATTGACTAATGATTTAATTGATTTTGCTTCTAACGATTACATTGGCTTTGCCAAAAACGAAACCATTTTTCATCAAACACATCAATTGCTTGTAGACAAAAAATGTATCGTAAATGGCGCAACAGGTTCTCGCCTTTTATCCGGAAACCATATTGTATATCAAGAAGCTGAAAACTTTATAGCTGATTTTCATAAGGCAACGGCTGCCTTGATTTTTAATTCGGGTTATGATGCTAATGTTGGCTTTTTTAGTGCTGTACCACAACGATCTGATGTGATTTTGTATGATGAATTATGTCACGCTTCCATTCGGGATGGTATACAAATGAGTAATGCTAAGAGTTACAAATTTGAACATAACAACTTTGATGATTTAGAAAAACTCATTCAAAAGTTTAACTCAGAAGAGAGTGCTATTTATGTTGTCACTGAAAGCGTTTTCTCTATGGATGGCGATACTCCTAATTTAGAAGAACTAACTAATGTAACAGAAAAATACAGCGCCTATTTGGTAATTGATGAAGCTCATGCTTTGGGAGTTTTTGGCTTTAATGGCGAAGGCTTAGTTCAAAGTTTAGGATTGCAAAACAAAGTTTTTGCCCGAATTATGACTTTCGGAAAAGGACTGGGTTGTCATGGTGCTGCTATTCTCGGAAGTGAAGCATTGAAAAGCTATTTAGTCAACTTTGCCCGAAGTTTTATATACACTACAGGACTTTCCCCTCATTCCGTAGCGTCAATTCTTATTGGCTACCAGCATTTGAAAAAGGAGAAAATTGTTCTAGAAAAACTAAAAAGGAACATCGTTTTCTTCAATCAAGAAAAAATGCGTTTGGGATTGAAGCCTATGTTTGTTTACAGCAAATCGGCAATTCAATGTGCTATCATTCCAGGGAATGAAAGAGTAAAAACCATTGCCTCTAAATTACAACAAAAAGGTTTCGATGTAAAACCTATCCTATCTCCCACAGTTCCCGAAGGACAAGAACGTTTGCGTTTTTGTTTGCACAGTTACAATTCGGAAACCGAAATCTTTAAAGTTTTGGAGTTGTTGAGTATCTTTGTTTTTTAGCCCACAGATTTTACGAATAAAACTGATTAAGACCGATTTTATATGAACAGTTTATTACACAAAAAAATATCTGATGCTGTCTTAAAAGCGTATTATGATGTTTATAACCAACTTGGGTATGGTTTTCTTGAAAAAGTATATCAAAACGCAATGTATTTAGAGTTAAAATCTTTAGGATATACAGTAGAAGCTCAAAAACAGATAAAAGTATATTTTAAAAATCAGTTAGTCGGAGAATATTATGCTGATATAGTAATTGAAGAGAAAATAATTATTGAAATAAAAGCTTGTGAGTTATTAATGAGCGTTCATATTGCCCAATTAATGAATTATCTAAAAGCGACTGAAGTTGAAGTTGGCCTTTTATTAAATTTTGGAGAAGAACCAGAGTTTAAAAGAATTATTTATACAAACGATAGAAAAAAGAATTTAAAAAATCAGTGATAATCTGTTAAATCCGCATTATCTGTGGCCCAAAAAAATTGAAACAGAAATGTTTTTTAAGTTATGGAAGAAGAAACATTTACATTACTACGCCGATTTCAATACTCAAGTGAAGCTATCATTTACCAAGGTAAATTAGAAAGCCAAGGCATTGAAGTTTTCCTTAGAGACAACAACATCGTTGATTCCAATCCACTTTACAGTAACGCTGTAGGTGGTGTAAAGTTATTTGTCAAAACAGAAGATTTTGATAGAGCTAATGAGGTTTTAGGCGAAGTGAGTTTGTACTCTGTTGACGATGACAATCAACCTATAAAATGCCCAAAGTGTGGTGCTGAACAAATTGATATGGAAACATCCATTAAAGATTGGAAGACATTATGGAATGTTATATGGTTAGGCTTTTTAGCCTTGTCCTTTGAAAAACACAAATACAAATGTCAAAACTGTAAATTCGAATTTGATTAAATGAAACTATTTATCACAGGAATTGGTACCGATGTAGGTAAAACTATAGCATCCGCTATTGTAGTCGAAGCTTTAGAAGCCGATTATTGGAAACCCGTTCAAGCAGGCGATTTAGACCATTCGGATAGTCATAAAGTTAAAGTATTAGTGGCTAATGACAAATCCGTTTTTCATGCTAATGCTTATGCATTGAATACTCCAGCAAGTCCGCATTGGGCTGCTCAATTAGACGGAATTACTATCGATTTAAAACAAATCAAAGAACCCAAAACCAACAATCATCTAGTAATAGAAGGTGCTGGTGGTATTCTAGTCCCTCTTAACGACGAGCAGTGCATCATTGATTTAATTCAAAAAGACTATAAAGTTATTGTAGTTTCAAGACATTATTTAGGAAGTATCAATCATACTTTACTAACTATTGAAGCTTTGAAAAACAGAAAAATAGCGGTGGCTGGCATTATCTTTTCTGGCGATGAAAACAAAGCTACTGAAAGTATTATTCTAAATAAAACTGGTGTCAAATACCTAGGAAGAATAGAAAACGAACCTTATTTTGACGCCAACGTCATTCACTATTATGCTGATAAATTTAGAGACAATCTATTAAATGTATAAGAAACAAGAGCAAAGAAGCAAGAAGAAAGATTTTTTCTTCGTATATCTTTGCAACATTAATTTGAAAGAGCTTTAGTCTTTTCTCTTGCTTCTTTCTTCTATTATCTAGACAAATGAATCTTTCCGAAAGAGATAAACTATACAATTGGCATCCTTACACCCAACACAAAACGGCAAATGATTTTCCGGCAATTGTAAAAGGAGAAGGCGCTTTGCTTTGGGATGAAAATGGAAAAGAATACATTGATGCTATTGCTTCATGGTGGGTGAATCCTTATGGCCATTCTAACAAAGTAATTGCAGATGCTATTTATGCGCAACTAACTACCTTAGAACATGTTTTGTTTGGCGGTTTCACGCATGACAAAGCAGTTTTATTAGCTGAAAAACTAATGACTATTTTGCCCAACAATCAAAAAAAACTCTTCTATTCTGATAACGGTTCGACAGCTGTAGAAGTAGCGCTGAAATGTGCGTTACAATATTTTTACAACAAAGGGGTTACCAAAACCAAAATCATTGCTTTTGAAGATGCCTTTCACGGAGATACTTTTGGAGCAATGGCTTCTAGTGGCATTACTTTTTTTACCGAAGCTTTCAAAGGTTCTTTACTCGAAGTAGTTCGGATTCCTGTTCCTACAAAAGGAAATGAAGATGCGTGTTTACAAGCTTTGTCTGATTTGGTTGTCACCAATGACTTTGCCGCTTTTATTTTCGAACCCTTAGTACAAGGTGCCGCTGGAATGGTCATGTATGAAGCTGCTGTTTTAGATCAAATGATTGCCCTTTGTAACCAAAATAAAGTCTTCACTATTGCCGATGAAGTCATGACGGGATTTGGAAAAACGGGAAAAACATTTGCTACCGATTATTTAGGGAATAAACCCGATATGATGTGCTTGTCAAAGGCATTAACTGGTGGAACGATTCCGATGGCTATTACCACATTTACTGAAGAAATCTTTGACGGATTTTATGATGATGATACCAACAAAGCCTTATTTCACGGACATACTTTTACCGCTAACCCAACCGGTTGTGCAGCAGCCTTAGCTAGTATTTCTTTGCTGCAAAGCGAGGTTATGCAAAACAATATTGCTCAAGTAAATCAATCTCATTTGAACTTTGAAGAAAGAATTAAAGCTCATCCCAAAGTAAAAACCACAAGAGTTCTCGGAGTTATCTTTGCTTTAGAAATCAAAACTGAAAGTCAGGAAAGTTATTACGGAACGATGCGCAATAAGCTCTACAATTTCTTCATAGAAAATGGTGTAATTCTTCGTCCTGTGGGAAACATCGTTTACATCTTACCACCTTATATTATTACCCCTTCTCAATTGGAAAAAGTCTACGATACTATCGAAAAAGCGCTCGAAATAGTGTAGTTTTGCACTTGCAATGTTATTAATTCACTTCCCTTGAAAACGCCTATTGCCATCACTTCTATTGCTTCCTTTTCTCCTTTAGGAAAAACGGCGGACGAAGTTTGGAAGGAATATTTGAGTCCAAAAACATTAATCGTTGAACAAAAATTTGGAGATACTACTGCTTTAGTAGCTCCATTATCATCCGCTTTGATAGCCGAAGTACAAGCCTTACGGAATTCGGATGCCAAGTATAAATCGCTTGATAACTCTGTTCTTTATGCCATCTTAGCTTCGAGAGAAGCTATAAAAAGTGCAGGATGGAAAGACGCAACATTTGGTGTAAACATTGGTTCCTCTCGTGGAGCAACCCAATTATTTGAAAAGCATCATCAAGAATTTTTAGCTTCAGGAAAAGTAGCTACCCTCACCTCACCTACTACTACATTAGGCAATATTTCCACTTGGGTGGCTCATGATTTAAAATCAGAAGGGCCTGAATTATCTCATTCTATAACCTGTTCAACCGCTTTACATGCTTTATTAAATGGCATAGCTTGGTTACAAGCAGGTATGGCAGAAAAGTTTCTAGTTGGCGGAAGTGAAGCTCCTTTAACGGCTTTTACCATTGCACAAATGCAAGCTTTAAAGATTTATGCTAAAGAAACTACCGAGTTTCCATGCCGTGCTTTGGATTTGACTAAAACCAAAAACACTATGGTCTTGGGAGAAGGTGCCGCTATGGCTTGTTTGGAATTAGGTCCTCAAAAAAACGCCTTGGCTTATGTAACTGGTTTTGGTTATGCTACAGATGATTTGCAGCACAGCATTTCGATAACGGATGAAGCCGAGTGTTTCCAAAAATCAATGAAAATGGCGTTGCAGAATATCCCTCTTGAGGAAGTTGACGCTATTGTAATGCACGCCCCTGGCACCATAAAAGGCGATCAATCGGAATACAAAGCAATACAAAAAGTCTTTGGGAAAAACCTTCCGATGTTAACTACCAACAAATGGAAAATCGGGCATACGTTTGGAGCCTCGGGGATGTTAAATATGGAACTAGCTATCCTAATGATGCAACAGCAACAGTTTATTGGAGTGCCATTTATAACAGAACAAAACCCACGAAAAGAAATTCGAAACGTACTACTGAATGCGGTTGGTTTCGGAGGTAATGCCGTGAGTATTTTGCTTTCAAGTAGTTAATGCTTACTATGTACTTGGTGTTGCTTTCTCTGTACTCAGTACATAGTTCTCATTACTCTATAACTAGTTCTCCAAACTCAATTCATAGTTCTCGTTACTCGATAATTAGTTCTCCAAACTCAATTCATAGTTCTCATTACTCTATAACTAGTTCTCCAAACTCAATTCATAGTTCTCATTACTCTATAACTAGTTCTCCAAACTCAATTCATAGTTCTCGTTACTCTATAACTAGTTCTCCAAACTCGATTCATAGTTCTCGTTACTCGATACTGAGTGCTCTCCACTTTTCATAGATTAAATCGCTTTCCCAACCTTTGCGTAAGAGGTAATCACAGAACTTCTTTTTCTTTTTAAGCTGATTGCTTTCTTGAAGGGTGTCCCAATGTCTTGAAGCTAATTTATCAAAAGTTTCTTGGTACTCTTCTTCCGAGATTTCGGTTAGAGCACATTTGATGTTGGGTGTTGCAATTTGACGTTGTTTGAGTTCATTGACTATTCTGATATTGCCCCAACCTTTTATACGGTGTTTCCCTCTGGCGAAACTACGGGCAAAGCGTTCTTCATTAAGAAAGTTATTTTCAATAAGATGCACTATTATCGTATCGGCCTCGTTTGATTGTATTCCTAACTCGTAGAGCTTTTGAGTTACTTCTTGATGGCAACGGTCTTGGTAAGAACAGTAATGTTCTAGTTTGATTTGTGCTTCTTTATCAATCAGTTTATCTTTCATTTTAGGGATTCAAATGCTGCTTGCGAAGTTATAAATTCTAAATGAATTAGATTCGATGGTACTATTGCTTAAGATAAAACTTATTAAAAACATAAAGATAACATCCCTTTTATCATTTAAAACGTAATTAAAAGCAGTATAATTGCTTTTATTGACAAAAATAGCACTAAAAACAAACATTTTATTAATAACTTCTTAACCTAACTGTCTTGTATTTTAGTAATTTAGATGTAATTTTGTTGTCCCCCTTTTCTGCCTATCATTACCTGCCCTTTTTTGTGCAACAAAATTTGTTGTATCGCTATGATAATTAACAAGATAACCTAATTCATTTTTTATAATGAAAATAAAGATACTTTTTATTTCGCTATTGTTTAGTGCTTTTTCATGGGGGCAGGTTAGTTTAACTAATGGAAGTCCATCAAATACTATTGACTTTTCAAGTTCAATGCAAAGCACTGTTGGAAATGGAGCCTACACTGGCTCAGGTTTTCAAGCTAGTCCAACAGCAGGACAATTAAACTCAAATGCTTGGGCAGTTTCAGGATGGAGTGATGGTAATTTGGCTTTTGGAGGAACTCAAACTACAGGAGCAACTGATTATACAAGAGGAACGGTTTCTGCAGCTATATCAACAGGTGGTTTTTATTGTTACACAGGGTCGCCACACTCTGTTTCAAATCCTTGTTTTATGCTTCAACCAGGACTTAGCGATTTTACTCCAGGAACCTTGACGTTAAAAATTCAAAATAACGGAACAACAAACATTACTGATTTAGCTATTTCCTATAATCTATATGTTAGAAATGATCAAGGGCGTTCTAATAATTTTACTTTTTCGTACTCACCAGACAACACTACCTATACTGCTGTTGGAGCATTAGATTATACATCAACTACTACAGCAGATGCTTTAGGTTGGGTTCAAGTGGGAACATCGCCATCAAGAACAACAACAATCACAGGATTAAGTATAACACCGGGTAGTTTTTATTACATTAGATGGTCAAGTAATGATGTGGGAGGTGCAGGAAGCAGAGATGAATTTGGATTAGATGACATTACTATTACGGCTACTTATCCACCTGTTACAATTACATCTGCTCAAGATGGCCCATGGAGTGTAGGAACTACTTGGATTGGAGGTGTTGCGCCAACTGCTGCTCAAAGTGTTGTAATCAATCACAATGTATATATAGATGTAGCATCGGTAACTAGAAACGCATTACCAGTGACTACTACAGTATCAGTTGGAGCGAGTCTAGCTACTGCAAATAATGGAGTTGCCAATACGAATGTTTATACAAGTAACGGCACAACTACTATTAATGGAACTTTTAGGTTGGAAGAGAATAGTTCAATAGCCGGAACAGGGAGTTTTACTTATGGAGCATCTGGAACATTGAGTTTTAAAAACACAAACGCAAATACACCTGGTGGAAAAACTGTTAACGCCTCTGATATTTATTGGCCAACAACGAATGGCCCCTTCAATGTTAGTGTCATTGGTGACATTACAATGAACGCTAGTAGGACAGTAGCTGGTTTATTCACGGCTGGTACAAAAGCATCTACAGGTGTAACTATGCTAACAGGCTTCAATTTTACCATAAACGGAACTTTACGAATGGATAATGGCGCTGCTTTTGCCGGACCTACTACTACAGCTCCGATTTATGGAGCTTCTTCTTTACTGATTTATAATTTTGGAGCAACATCAAACAGAACAAATGAATGGCTTTCTGGTGTTGGATCTATAGCATTAACAGCTGGTTATCCTAATAATATTCAATTAAGCACTACTGGTACCAACTTAACTTATAATAGTAATACTGCCGCAAAAGCATTAGCGGGTAATTTAACTATTGATACTGGTTGTACTTTTAATATGGCTGCGGCTACAACATCTGATTTAACCATTGGTGGTAACGTTATAAATAATGGAACTTTCACTTTTTCTAATGCTACTTCTACTGGTGGAAATGTTATCGTAACAGGTAATTTTACTAATTCAGGGACAGTAACAATGGCTAGTCCAGCAGCGTCAACAGGTGGTAATTTAAAATTAGGAGGAAACTTTATCAATTCCGCTACAGCTGTTGCATTTAATGGAGGTAATCGAGGAATTTATTTTAGTAAAACTGGTACACAAACTATTCAAAATTTATCTGCAACACCCTTGACTTTTGGAGCTGTTTTAACAACTGGGGCAGGAACCACAGTTCAATTATTAAATGATTTAATAATTGGTGCACCAACTAATACATCAGGAGCAGTAGCTGTAAACTTTGGAAATGCAGCAGATGTTATTGATATTAATGGAAATACATTAACATTAGGATCAAATACATCCAACTCCATTTCAGGTTCAGGAAGCTTTAAAGGAAGTACTACTTCTAATTTAACTTTATTAGGGACAGGTAGTATTGGGACTTTAAAGTTTGCTACTAATTTGAACTTGGGAACTTTCACAATGAACAGAACCGCTGCCACTACAGGTTGTATTATGGGTTCTGCTTTGACAGTAAATACCAGTTTAGTTTTAACAAATGGTCTTATTGATTTGGGTTCTAATACCATGACTTTAGCTTCTACTTGTAGTAACAGCTTTACAGCTTCTGCTAACAGTTATGTTATCGCCGATGCCACTGTTGCTGGTGGTATTTTAAGCAAAGTGGTTACCGCAACAGGTACTGGTTATGTTTTCCCAATAGGAATTGGAGGCTATTCACCAGCTACGGTTAACTTTACTGCAGGGACTTTTTCATCCGCGACTTTAGGAATGGCTGTTAAAAATACTATTCAACCCAATTGGTCCTTCGCTACAACAGATTATTTAAATCGTTATTGGTCATTGACTACCTCGGGAATAACAACACCTACTTATGATTTTTCTGCAACCTATCCAGGCGCTGATGTATTTGGTACAATTTCAGCTAATTACAAATCCAATCAATGGAATGGTTCTATATCTGACTGGACAAATGGAGGAACAGTTATTACATCAGGAAGTATAACAAAAACGGGTTGTACTGTAAACAATACTTCTCCAACTGCAAATCATATTTCAGCAGCTATCCGTGATCAAGAAATTGAAGTTAAAAGTGGTGTAGCGGGAATAACTATTCTTAATGGTACAACAACTACAAGTGGCAATGCAGCTTATGGGACTAAAACTATTGGAAGTAATACCGCAAATACCTTCTCTATTTATAATAGAGGTGGTAAAAACTTAAATTTAACAAACACCCCAATTGTTGAAATTCTGCCTGGTAATCCTTCTGGAACTTCTAGTGACTTTGTGGTAACTACACAACCTTCTTCAAGTACAGTTGGAGCTGAATCAAGCCTTACTTTTGTAATCACTTTTACACCAAGTTATGCCGGATATAGATCTGCAACGGTACGAATATATAGCAATGACGCTGATGAAAATCCATATACGTTCATTATTGATGGTACTGGAGATTGTTCGCCTTTAGCAACCAATACTATTACACCTACATCAGGTCCTGTTGGAACTGAAGTAACGATTACAGCAACAGCTAACACTTTAACATCGGCTACGGCTTCATTTAATAGTGTAGCTGCATCAGTTACATTAATAGATGCCACTCATATGACTGCCATTGTACCAAGTGGTGCGGTTTCAGGAACATTGGTGACTACTAACAATCTTGGTTGTCAAGCTGCAAATACATTTACAGTTTTAGATAATGCTTCAACTTCTTGTGAAGGTGGTCTTCTAGCAAGCGATTTATTTTTTAGTGAGGTTACCGACTCTAATACTGGAGGACTGTCTTATGTTGAAATATATAACGGCACTGGGGTTTCTAAAAATTTAGGGAATTATATAATTAAATTAGCCGCAAATGGTTCTGCTACTTATTCTGCTACTTTAACATTAAATTCTGTTAGTTTACTACCCGGTTCTACATATGTCGTTGCCTTGGGAAATGACAGTCTTTGTGGTACTTATGGTGGAGATGGTAGTTTGGCAGCACAAATTACCGGAGGTTTGGGAATTAATTTTGATGCTTATGTTGTTGGTCCACCGTCTAAAGGAAATGACCACTATGCTTTGTTTAATGGGGCAACACAAATTGATAGTTGGGGAACCTACTTAAACCCAAGTTGGGCTCCGGCCTCTATAGGTACTGAAGGAGCTACTTTCAGAAGAAAAAATACGGCTACTTTACCAAATACTACCTATTCCAATTCTGATTGGAATATTGTTGATTTTTTTGGCAAAGGGTCAACTTATTGTGCCAATAATGATTATTCCGATATCGGGATTTACAATTTCAGAACTGGGGTTCCTCCAACTGTAACTGCACTTAGTTATACACCTACCTGCAAAGGAACCACTCTAACAGTAACAGGAACTGAGGGCTTCGTGGGAAGCAATCCTTTAGTTTATACTTGGTATGCTGTTGCGAATGGTTCTAATACTTGGAATTTGATTTCAAACGGAGGTATTTATTCAGGGGCTACCACCAATACATTAACCATTTCTGATATTTCTACGATACTTAACTATCAATTCTATTGTCAGGTTCGTGAAAATACTGCAACTTGTTATATTGCTAGTAATGCTATTAAAATCACGGCAAGCACAAGTACTACTTGGCAAGCTGGAAATACTTGGACTAATGGGGTACCGAACCTAAATACTGCTGTAATTATGGATAATGATTATGATACGGCCAATGGTTTTTCGCCTAGCTTTGATGCCTGTAGTTTAACTATTAACAATGGAAAAACGGTAACCATAAGAGCTAGTAATTATGCTAATATTCAGAATGATTTAACGGTGAATACCGGAGGTACTCTGAACGTAGAAAACAATGGTTCTTTAGTTATGGTTAATGATAATGGAATTGTGACCAACAACGGAACTACAAACATTAAAAGAACCTGTACTCCATACGAACGCTTTGATTATGTTTATTGGTCATCACCTGTTGTTGCTGCTAATGCCAACATAGCCTCTACATTTACAGGATGGAGAACTGATTATAGTTTTGAGTTTAATACAGCAAATTTCTATGATGTTAAAACTATCAACAGTTCTGGCGTTGTTACTGCAGTTGCTTCGGACAGTTTTGATGATTATGCTCCATGGGCATGGCAAAACTACAGTGGCAATATGATTACAGGTAAAGGATATGCTATTATGGCCCCGACCGCTGTTGCATTTACTCCTTCTGCACCTGGTGTAACGGTTACTTTTTCAGGAAAAGTTAATAACGGTGCTATCACACTGCCATTAGTTCAGACGGCTAACACGGATGCTGGTTATATAGGAGTAAATAATCCAAATGATGACTATAACTTTGTTGGAAATCCTTACCCATCGGCATTATATGCTAACAAATTTATAACCGATAACGGAGCAAACACATCTGGAACTTTATATTTTTGGACACATGTACTTAACATCTCTAATACGAATCCTGGACCTAATGTCTATAATTTCATTTCTGATGATTATGCATTATATAATATGACCGGGGGAACTAGAGCTAGTTTAACATCACCAGCCAGTAGCGTTCCAACGGGTTATATAGGGTCGGGACAAGGATTTTTTGTAGAGGCTCAAAGTAGCAGTAATTTGGTTTTTAATAATTCCATGCGTAGCAAAACTTATGCTAACAATGACTTTTTCAGAACATCGGCAACAGGTACTAGCGAAAAAGACAGACTTTGGTTAAACCTTACCAATGCAGACGGAGTGTTTGGTCAACAATTGATAGGCTATTTAGATGAAACCAGCTTAGGTTTTGACTGGGGTTATGACGGAAGGGTAAATCAGTCTAACAATTATGCGAGTTTTTATTCTTTGGCAGGAGATGAGAAATACAAGATACAGGCCAGACCAACTTTTGACTTATCAGACATTGTTCCTTTAGGATATTTTAGTGCTGTGACAGGAGAATTTACCATAAGTATTGATAAAAAAGAAGGCGTATTTGCCGCTGATACTACACCAGTTTATTTAGAAGATAAGGCAATGAATATTATTCATAATTTAAAACAATCTCCTTATACTTTCACTACTAGTTATGGACGATACGAAGACCGATTCGTTTTGCGATATACAGATACCGCTTTAAGCAATCCTGATTTTGAAACCTTAAACAGCAGTGTGTCAGTAGCTACTAATCATGGTGAAATAACCATCAAGTCTCATATAGAAACCATTCAGGAAGTAACCATTTATGATGTTTTAGGAAGACAGTTATTTGAAAGCAAAAATATAACCGACAACAATTTTACTACCACAAACATTTCAATGAGTCAACAAGCATTGATTCTGAAAATTAAATTAGCCAATGGTGTAGTTGTTACCAGAAAAATAATTCTTTAGTTTCTTTTAAAAGATAAAAACAAAAAAGGCTGGTATAATATCAGCCTTTTTTGTTTTTATCAAATCTACTTCCCTTTAGTAGATGCCTCTAAGTTTCTTTCTATTGAATGACCGGGTCTGGTCCATTTTGGCTTTTCGCCTAAGGCTTGATATTGCGAATCTGCAGCTTCTACTGTTTTAGGCTGCATAATTTTGATAAATGGTTTTTGAGCCACTAAACCAAGTGTTTCAAACATTTTCATGTCTTCGTTCACATCAGGATTTGGGGTAGTCAATAATTTATCACCAGCAAAAATAGAATTCGCACCAGCAAAGAAACACATGGCTTGCCCTTCACGAGACATTTCCGTTCTTCCTGCTGAAAGACGTACTTGTGTTTCGGGCATAACAATTCTAGTGGTAGCCACCATACGTATCATTTCCCAAATCTCTACTGGTTTTTCATTTTCCATTGGAGTCCCTTCCACTGCCACTAAAGCATTAATAGGCACTGATTCGGGTTGTGGATTTAAAGTAGAAAGCGCCACTAGCATTCCGGCTCTGTCTTCAATACTTTCTCCCATTCCGATAATACCACCGCTACAAACGGTTACATTGGTTTTACGAACATTTTCGATAGTTTCTAATCGATCTTCAAAACCTCTGGTTGAAATTACTTCTTTATAATATTCTTCGGAAGTATCTAAGTTATGATTGTAAGCATATAGTCCTGCTTCCGCTAATCTTTTCGCCTGATTTTCGGTTAACATTCCTAGTGTGCAACACACTTCCATATCCAGTTTGTTGATGGTTCTTACCATTTCTAAAACTTGGTCAAATTCTTCTCCGTCTTTTACATTACGCCAAGCAGCACCCATACAAACTCTGGAAGATCCATTAGATTTTGCTCTTAAAGCTTGAGCTTTTACTTGACTAACCGTCATTAAGTCATTCCCATCAACATTAGTATGATAACGAGCCGCTTGAGGACAGTAGCCACAATCTTCTGGACAACCACCAGTTTTTATAGATAATAAAGTAGATACTTGAACAACGTTTGGGTCGTGGTGTTCTCTATGAATGGTAGCAGCTTCATATAGCAAATCCATTAAAGGTTTGTTATAGATAGCAATAATTTCTTCTTTAGTCCAATTGTGTTTTGTAATGCTCATAGGTGCCATTTTATAGTGCACCAAAAGTAGTTAAATTGTATGTAAGTTACAATTTTGAGATGCTTTTATAAAACTTTTATGCGTCTTGGGAAGATGTCTTACTTCTCCAAAGTTGCATGGTGACAAAAACTACAATTACGGCAGAAGCTAATCCTTCAAACAAAACGCCTATGCAATATTGGTTAGCAGTTGGGTTTCCGCCAAATAAAAAGTCTTTTGAAAGTGTGTCAATGTAACTATCTCCTCCTCTTAAATAGATGTAAAGAAGCAAACCGCCTACACTGAACAAAACGCCTAAGATAGCTGTTAATCCTGCTGATAGTAAGTTGGAGACATATCCTGATTTGCCTTCAGTAAAATTTTCTTTTAAGGTTCGGTTTACTCCATAAAATACAAATAGGGCATTTGCCATTTTCAAATAAAGGATATGAGACAACCCAAAAAATTCTATTACTAAAAAGTAAATCGCAATACCAACAAAGATTAGTATTCCATTTGAAAGTTCTCTTGCTATTTTCATCTTAAAAGAATTTTAGTGAATAATTATAAAGGCTCTATCAAATTTAAGGAAATATCTTTGATATAGTAATTATTTAACAATAAAGATAAAAAGTAGTTAGCCGATAAATCGCATAATTGAAATTATGCCAAGTGTCGAATGTAGTCTTGAGAAGTAATTTTATCCAAACTTAATTGATTTTTTAGAGCATCTATAGAGTCGAACTTTTGCTCTGAACGAATTCTTTTTAATAAGGATACTGTTATTTTTTGATGGTATAAATCTTGATTGAAATCGAAAAAATTAATTTCAATAGTTTGGGTAGTCCCGTCAACTGTAGGTCTTGTCCCGATATTCATCATACCATAAACAACTTTACCATTTATACTACTCTTAGCAATGTAAACTCCGTTTTGTGGGATGAGTTTATAGCTTTCGGCTATTTTTATGTTCGCTGTTGGAAAACCAATGGTTCTGCCGAGTTGTTTCCCTTCAGATACAACCCCAGTTAAAGTATAATTGTAACCTAAATAAGCTGTTACCAATTCGATATCCCCTTCCAAAAGTGCGTTTCTTATTTTGGTAGAACTGATAGAAACTTCATTAATTTCTTGTGCCGAGATTTGTTCCACTTCAAAGCCATAGGTTTCTCCAAAATTGATTAAATCATCAATATCAGCGGTTCTATTTCTACCGAAACGATGATCGTGCCCTATAATTATTTTTTTTACTTTAAAAATATCGACTAAAACTTCTTTGACAAACTCCTCTGCCGTTAATCTAGAAAACTCTTTGTCAAAAGGATGAATAATCAAGTTGTCTATCCCCAAATCAGCTAACAATTTCGTTTTCTCTTCCAGCGTATTCAATTGCTTCATTTCTGAACCTTCTTGCAACACTATCCTTGGATGAGGGAAAAAAGTAAGTACTAAGCTTTCACAATTTAAATTCTGAGCACTACTAATAATTTGATCTAAGATTTTTTTATGCCCAAGATGCACTCCATCAAAAGTACCTATAGTAACAATAGTAGGCTTAACAGCCTTAAATGATTTTATGGATTGAAATATTTTCAAGAGATATTATAATGTATTTCGCAAAAATATGTTTTAGAAATTAAATACAATAATTTTTACCGTTTTAAAATTCAGAATTACACATCAAGCTTTTTCCAAGAAATTAAACCGAACATTAATATATCTTATGTTTTTTGATTTAAGCAAAATATTGAATCTTAGGCTATTTGTAACTTTAATAAATAGTTATAAAAAAAAGAATACAAAATCACATCAGCTAGAAGCTTAAAATATAACAATGTGTTAAAATTAATCGCGCATTATTTAATAATATGATGGATTATTTGCTGATTATTCAAACATAACTATCTTTACCTACTTTTATTAAATCAACAAAACCATGAAAAAAATTTTACTCTTGATTGTACTGTCCTTTTCCTTTGGACAAATGATGGCACAAAACAATTCCCTTTGGCAACAAAGAGAGGCTTCGAGAATTTCAGAACTTAAAAGAAATAGAACCGACAATGTTTGTGAAGGCGAATTATACTTTAGTTTGAATTTAAATGCTTTCAAACAAAGTTTAGCTAATGCCAAAGACAAATTCTCCCATTTACCGGGAGTAATTGTTAGCTTACCTAACTTAAATGGGCAATTAGAAACCTATGAAGTATGGGAAAACTCTAATTTTGAACCTGCTTTACAAGAAAGATTTCCAGAAATTCGTTCCTATGTTGGGAAAGGAATTACCGATAAATATGCAACATTAAATTTTAGTCTATCTCCACAAGGGATTCAAACTATGGTTTTCAGAGCAGATACTGGAACAGAATTCATAGAGGGTTATGACAAAGCATCTACCGTTTATGTCCTATTTAATTCAAGTAAAAGAATCAGCGGAAGATTGCCTTTCAATTGCGGCACTAATGATGTTGTTTTAGCGGATGACCTTTCAGGTAAAGTTTCTAACACTATGTTATCAGACAATGGAAGATACAAAACCTTTAGATTAGCTTTATCCTGTACAGCAGAATATTCTAACTTTTATGGCGCTACCAGCAGTGCCAATGTTGCTTTAGTCCTTGCAGGCATGAACGCCTCTATGACCCGTGTGAACGGTGTAATGGAAAAAGATTTAGCGGTTCATTTAAATATCATTGCAAATACAGACCAAGTAATTTATTATAATCCAGCTTCTGATCCCTATTCTGCTGCAGCTGCAGGTTCTGGAGGGGCTTGGAATGGCGAATTAATGAATAATTTACATACTACACTTGGAGACGCCGCCTTTGACATCGGCCACCTTTTTGGTGCTGATGGAGGTGGAGGAAATGCTGGATGTATAGGATGCGTTTGTACTAATGTTTTGTCAACAGGTGGAGGTGCAACAGCAAGCTATAAAGGATCTGGTTTCACATCACCTAGTAATGCTATTCCTCAAGGTGACAGCTTTGACATAGATTATGTGGCACATGAAATGGGACACCAATTAGGAGCTAACCATACCTTTACTTATAACGATGAAGGGTCTGGGGTACAAGTTGAACCAGGAAGCGGAAGCTCTATTATGGCTTATGCTGGAGTTGCTGATAACGGAACATCACTAGCCTTTAACGTGCAACAACATTCAGATGCTTTGTATTGTTATAGAAGTATTAATCAAATACAAGCTAATTTAGCAGCTTCTAGCGCTAGCTGTGCAGTTACCACGCTTTTAGCAGGAACAAATGCTACTCCAACAGTAAGTGGAAACGGTAGTTATTCTATTCCTATAAGCACTGCTTTTAGATTAAAAGCTACCGGTAATGATGCTGATGCTGGTGATGTATTAACTTATTCTTGGGAACAAAATAATAGTGGAACCGCAGCCACAACGCAAAACAACAGTAGAGTATACGGGGCAAAAACAGCTGGCCCTAACTTTAGAATTTTCCCTGCCTCTTCATCACCAACAAGATATTTCCCTCAAATGAGTAAAATTTTATCGGGAAATCTTGTAATAGCTACTGGAAACGACACCAACTGGGAATCGTGTTCAAGTGTAGCTAGAACATTGAATTTTACTGTAACGGTTAGAGACAACCATCCAGGTATGGGGCAAACTAAAACAACTGCTATAGCACTTACCGTAAATGCTGCTGCTGGACCTTTTGTAGTAACTTCTCAATCTACAACTGGAATTTCTTATCCATCTGGTTCTGTTCAAACAGTAACTTGGAACGTTGCTAATACTACCTCGTTAACGGGCGGAACAAACGTTGATATATTTTTGACAACCGATAACGGTGCTACATTTACCACTTTAGCTACAGGATTACCAAACAATGGTAGTGCAAGCGTTACTTTACCAAGCTTTCCTGTTGCTAAACCTATATGTAGATTTATGGTTGTAGCTTCTGCCAATGTATTTCTTGCCATGAATAGTAAAAACTTCGCCATTCAGGCAAGTCTTGGAGTAGAAGATTTTGCTTTGCAAAATTTAGAATTATACCCTAACCCAAATAAAGGTAGCTTTACCATTAAATTAGATTCAGCCGTAGTCTCTGATGAGATTAAAGTTAATGTTTACGACATGAGAGGAAGAACAATATTTGAAAACAAATATTCAAACCAAGCTACATTTAATCAAAATATTCAGTTAAATAATGCTCAATCTGGTGTTTATTTAGTTACTATATCTGATGGAAATCAGAAAATAGTTAAAAGAATAGTTATTGAGTAGTCATTTGACAGTTAAATAGTTAAAAAGAGAGAAGTCCTTAAAAGATTTCTCTTTTTTTTTGTTAAAAAATTTAACTCCTAAAAACATTTGATTAAATTTGGCAACTTTAAATTTAAATAAATTCATAAAAATGAAATTAAAATTACTTTTCGCATTGCTTGTTTTTCAAGTAAGTTTAGCGCAACATAGAACTTGTGGTATGCAGGAACAAATGCAAAGAATCATGAATGATCCTGCACAAAGACAAGCCTATCTTGACCAACAAAGTAAGTTTGAAACTGAGCTACAAAGAATAAATTCTAATAGTAACAGAAGCACAAATGTAGTAATCCGTATCCCTGTAGCTGTACATTACCCATCAGCAGCAGCAGCGACAGCAGCAGTTAAAACTTGTTTGAAGAATCTTGCTCAAAAACAAATTGATATTTTAAACGCAGATTATAATGGTACAAATGCTGATATAGCTAACTATGCTAATGATGCACAATATTATCCAGGAACTAATACAGGAAGTCTTCAAGTACAATTTGTACTAGCTACTCAAAACCATCCAGCTGGAACTGGTTTAGTAAACGGTGATGTAGCGGTAACTTTTGGCACTGATTTTTTAAGTGGTGCTGATACTGATGCAACATGGGCTGGTTATTGCAATTTTGTAGTTAGAAATCTTTCTGGTGGCACACTAGGATATTCACCACTAGGAGGGTCTCCTTCTTCTGGGATGACTGTAGTTATAGACAATAATGCTTTTGGAGCAACTTTAACAACTACTCCTACAAGTTGTACAGGATATGTTCCTGGTGCTCCATTTAATAAAGGAAGAACTTTGACTCATGAACTAGGTCATTTCTTTAATTTAGATCATACTTTTACAGCTTGTGATGGTGCAAATTGTGCTACATCGGGAGACAGAGTTTGTGACACCCCTGATCAAAGTACTGAAGATTATAACTGTCCTGGTGCAGGCTCGGTTCAAGGTTGTACAAGCTATGCTTTAACAATGAATTATATGGATTATGTAGACGATGCTTGTATGTATATGTTTACTGCTGGTCAGGCTACAAGAATGCAGGCTTGGTATAATGCTATAGCTACTCAATTAACAACAACGGCCTTGGCTAATGAAGAGTACTTACAAAGCTATTTTAGTATATATCCAAATCCAAATAAAGGTAGTTTTAACATTGAATTCAAAGATTTTTCTAACAGCTATTCTGTTGAAGTGTTTGATATCACTGGAAAAACAATTTATGAGAATAATTTTGAGCAATCTTCTAATTTAGTTCAGACTATCAATATCCAAAATGCTACAAGTGGTGTTTATTTTATAAACGTTAAAAGTGATAAAGGAATTGTAACTAAGAAATTAATTATTCAATAAATACATTTCCTGTAATTATATAAAAATCCCGATTACTCGGGATTTTTTATTTTCCATTAAAATTATTCATGGTTTCATTTAACCCTGCTAAAGCAAAAGATTCTACTATTTGTTTAGCTACTTCAAACCTTTCCGGAAGTTTATCTTTTTCAATAGCATTCCATTCTCCTAAAACATAATCTACTTGTTGTCCTTTTTTAAATTCATCACTAATTCCAAAGCGAAATCTTGGATATTCAGAGGTATTTAAAAGGAGTTGAATGTTTTTTAACCCATTGTGACCCCCATCACTTCCTTTGGATTTTATTCTTATGGTTCCAAATGACAAATTCAAATCATCTGTGATTACTAGGATATTTTCTTTTGCGATGTTTTCCTTCTGCATCCAATATTGAACTGCTTTACCGCTAAGATTCATATACGTGTTAGGCTTTAAAAGAATCAGTTTTCTTCCTTTTATACTGAATTGAGCAACAGCTCCAAGCTTGGCTGTTTCAAAAGACACATCATGCTTTGAAGCAATATAATCAACAATTTTGAAGCCAATATTATGACGCGTATTCACATATTCAGCCCCAATGTTTCCAAGACCGACGATAAGGTATTTCTTCATTCCTTCTGAGTTTTCAGCGATTGCATTTGTTTTAAATAAATTCGTAATCCAATTCATTTGGCAAAAGTAAACTAAAGTTTGGATATCACATTGCCCACTGGTAATGCTCCTTTTAATTTCAAATATAAAAAAAGCACCAGTGAAAACTGATGCCTTTTGGTATGCAAAGAATAAATTAATTATTTTTTCTTTTTTGCTGCTCCTTTTTCTGCTTTTGCAGCTTCTTGAGCCGCTTTCATAGCAGCACGAGAAATCTTAACTTGAGCTACAACAGTGTTGTCTGGGTGCATTAATTTGAAATTTGGTGCAGGTAATTTAGTTACATACAATTTATTCCCCATTTGCAACTCAGAAATGTTGGCTTCAACATAATCAGGAAGATTTTTTGGTAAAGCTTTCACTTTTAATCTACGTTGATTCAAGTTTAAAACACCTCCTAAAAGTACTCCAGGCGAAGTTCCCGTAACTTTTACTGGTACTTCCATGATGATTTCTTTGTTGTCATCCAATTGAAAGAAGTCAATGTGATTGATTCTGTCTGAAACTGGGTGAAACTGAATGTCTTGCAAAACTGCATTGGTAGTTTTTCCATCCAAATCAATCACAACAGTGTGTGCGTTTGGAGTGTAAACCAAGCTTTTGAATGCTTTTTCTTCTGCTGCAAAATGTAGTGGTTGACTTCCTCCGTAAATAACGCAAGGAACCATTCCAGCATTACGTAAGGCCTTAGTTGCTACTTTGCCCACGCTTTCTCTTTGTGATCCTTTAATCGTAATCGATTTCATTGTAAAAAATATATAGTTAATAAAAAATACTTGTTTGAATTACATCAGAAACTTCCCGCTGATGGAATTGTTGTGCTGCACCATGTTCATTACTTCTGCAAAAAGAGGTGCACAACTCACCACTTTTATTTTATCAGATTGTCTTTTTAATGGAATTGAATCTGTAACTATCAATTCTAATAATTGAGATTTCTCTAATTTATCATAAGCATCACCCGAAAGTATTGCATGAGTACAAATCGCTCTCACGCTTAATGCTCCTTTTTCAATCATCAAATTAGCTGCTTTAGCTAGTGTTCCTCCAGTATCAACCATGTCATCAACCAGAATTACATTTCTTCCTTTCACTTCACCAATCAACTCCATGGTATCAATCACATTGGCAGCTTTTCTTTGTTTGTAGCAAATTACTACATCTGATTCTAAAAACTTAGAATAAGCATAAGCTCTTTTGGAACCGCCCATGTCTGGAGAAGCAATCGTCAAATTATCTAACTGCAAACTCTTAACATAAGGCAAAAAGATAGTCGATGCAAACAAATGATCCACTGGCATTTCGAAAAACCCTTGAATTTGATCTGCATGTAAATCCATGGTCATAATTCGAGTAGCTCCTGCTGTTTCTAATAGTTTTGCAATTAGCTTTGCTCCTATCGGAACTCTTGGTTTGTCTTTTCTATCTTGTCTTGCGTAACCAAAATACGGAATTACAGGAGTAATGTGTCTTGCGGATGCTCTTTTAGCAGCATCAATCATTAACAAAAGTTCCATTAAATTGTCAGCACTTGGAAATGTAGAGCAGACAATAAAAACTCGTAATCCTCTTATGGATTCTTCAAAAGACGGTTGAAATTCACCATCACTAAATCTTGAGAACGTAACTTTACCTAACTGAACACCATAGTTTTCGGCTATTTGTTCAGCAAGATAGACGCTTTGCGAACACGCAAATATCTTTGCTTCTGGTTCAAACTGCGACATTGTAATTAGTTGTTTGTATCCGATGCGCTCCTTACGGAAGTGCCTCGAATGTAGTTAGTTAGTTGTTGTTCGTTTTACCGAGGTGCAAATTTAGGAATTAAATCCAACTCTGAAAGGATATTTTTAACTATTTTTTGGAAAGTTTGTTTAAAAAATATTTACATTTGCACCGTGTTTAAAAATAAGCAACTCTTTTGTTGTTTGTTTTTCGCGATAAATCAACTGTTGTTGGTTTTGTCTGTCAAGCCCGGATGGCGGAATTGGTAGACGCGCTGGTCTCAAACACCTGTGGGAAACCGTGCCGGTTCGACTCCGGCTCCGGGTACAAAAGCTCTTCCGAAAGGAGGGGCTTTTTTTATTTAGGAGCGAGTCAAACTTTTTTGTTTGATTGGCTCTGGGTACATAAAACCTCTGAGAAATCAAGTTTTTTTTAGTTTTAAAGAAAGCTTAAACGCTCTCAATAGCCCCGATAGGAGCAAGCTACCGTGTAGCGCGGATAGCGGGAGCATAAGTCTAAAGAAAGAAAATCTTCTGCTTCTGAATTAAAACCCAAGAATCAACCTAGCGATTCCGAAATAAATCATAATTCCAAAAACGTCATTAGTTGTAGTAATAAAAGGTCCCGTGGCTATTGCTGGGTCAATTTTGTTTTTGTGAAGAATTAAGGGCACTAGTGTTCCCAGAGCTGCAGCAAAGATAATTACCACAACCATAGAAATAGAAATTGCGAGTCCTACCAACTCTTGACCATACATTAGAGAATGGTATAAGAATAAGAAAGAAGATATAATTGTTCCTGAAATCACAGCAACAGAAAGCTCTTTTGTCAAATAGTTTTTGCTAAATTCTTTAAGCGAACCATTAGCTAATCCTTGCACAACAATTGCTGATGCTTGTACTCCAATATTACCCGCTGTAGCAGAAAGTAAAGGCACAAAAATAATTAATGTTGAATATTGTTGTACTGAAGTCTCGTTGCTTTTTAAAACTAACGAAGCTATTAATTCGATTACCATTCCGATTAAAAGCCAAGGCAAACGCGCTTTTATCATCTCAAAAACACTATCTCCAGCCTCAACGTCTTGTGTGATACCGGCCGCCATTTGGTAATCTTTATCGGCCTCTTCTTTGATCACGTCAACGATGTCATCGATGGTAACACGACCAACTAACCTGCCCATTTCATCAACAACTGGAATGGCTTCCAAATCGTATTTCTGCATGATTCTGGCGACTTCAGTATTTGGGGTATCTACTTTTACATAATCTACTTTTTTGATGTAGACCTCGCTGATGGGTGTTTTAGTAGAAGTGGTCAATAAATCTTTGAGAGACAATCTCCCTTTCAATCTGTTTTCATCATCCACAACATAAATAGAATGCACGCGGGTGACATGTTCCGCTTGACTTCGCATTTCTTTGACACAGGTAAGGACATTCCAATTTTCATTGACTTTTACCATCTCTTTCCCCATCAACCCCCCAGCAGTATCTTCGCTGTAGCGCAACAAGTCGACAATGTCTTTAGCATGCTCAACATCCTCAAGCTCTGAGATTACCTCTTCTTTTTTACTTTGTGAAAGTTCAGCAATGATATCCGCAGCGTCATCGGTATCTAACTCATCTAACTCTTCGGCAATTTCTTTAGCAGAAAGGCCATGGAGGATTTTTTCACGAACATCATCTTCTAATTCGGGTAGAATTTCAGCGGTGATTTCGCTGTCAAGAATTTTAAAAATATAGGTTGCTTCTTCAATGTCTAATTCATCAAAAATCTCAGCAATATCGGCATGGTGCAAGTCATTCAATAAAACGGTCAGTTCTTGATCATTTTGTTGATGAATGAGTTGCTCAATTTGCTCTAAGAGTTCTTTGCTGATTTTAAACTGCATTGGCTTCTATTTTTTGAGTCAGTTCAATGAATTGTTCTACCGAGAGTTGCTCTGGTCTGAGGTCAAAGATAGTGTCTTCTTTTAAATTATCCGAAAGGTTGAATGATTTTAAACTATTTCTTAACGTCTTACGGCGTTGTTGAAACCCTGTTTTTACCACTGAAAAGAAAAGTTTTTCATTACAAGGTAGGGTGAAATTTTCTTTTCGGCGTAAACGTAAAACACCAGAATTTACTTTTGGCGGCGGATTAAAAACATCTGGACTTACCGTAAATAAATATTCTGCTTCATAAAAAGCCTGAACCAAAACCGAAAGAATTCCATAAGCTTTGCTTCCTTTTTTTTCACAAATTCGTTCGGCTACTTCTTTTTGAAACATCCCAGAAAACTCAGGAACCTGATGTCGCAATTCTAAACATTTAAAAACGATTTGTGAAGAAATATTATAAGGAAAGTTGCCAATGATAGCAAACGGTTTTCCCTCAAAAACTTCATTGATATTGTATTTCAAAAAATCTTTAGAGATGATTTTACCATGGAGTTTTGGATAGTGATTTTCCAAGTAAACAACCGATTCCGTATCGATTTCGATGACATACGTAGTCGTTGGTTTTTCCAATAAATATTTGGTCAACACCCCCATTCCTGGGCCAATCTCCAAAGTAGTATCATAGCCTTCAAAATTCAAGGTGTCTGCAATGTTTTTGGCAATGGATTCATCGGTTAAAAAATGTTGCCCTAGGTGTTTTTTGGCTCTTACGTCCATTAGATTGTTAGATTTTTAGACTTCTTAGATTATTAGACTTTTTAGATTTCTTTCTAAGAAGTCTAAGTAAGTCTAAAATATCTAATTTAGTCTTGATTAATGTTCAGAAATCAACTCCAATTCGGTTCTAAAAGCCAGCATTTTATCTCCAAATAATCGCAATCCTTCTTCACGAAGTCTTGGCGCATCTTCTTCGTAATATTGTTGCAATGTTTCTTTGCAGTCAGTGGTATATTGAATGGAATACGTTGTTCCTCCCATATCTTCTTCTACCAAAACTTTTACCATTCGGGCCGATGAAAATTTTCCTGTGGCAAGCACATCGTTAATATGTTTTTCTTGCATCCATTGCATCCATTGGTCGTGAACGCTTTCGTGGATGTTGATGGTAACGTTATAAAGTATCATTTGGAATTATTTGTTGCGTTGAAAATTTAAAGATTAGTATCACCACGTAGTTTTCGGTATTTATTCCTCGAGTCTACATAGTAAATACTGTCTTCGTGTTTGAAAATCATTTCTTCATAAAGCGGTTTTGCTTTTTCGGGATCGTTTAATTGCGTATTGTAAATTTCTGCTGAAAAATAAAGCGCTTCATCTACATAAATGCTTTCTTTATGATTGGTAATGACGGTATTGTAATTGGCTAAAGCATTTGCAAAATCGCCCATCTTTTCATAAATCTTTCCGATACGCAATAAGGTTACCGCTTCAATATCTTCTCCTTTATGTTCTTTTAAAATAGTTTGAAAATGCGATAAGGCCTCTTGTTTTTTATTTTGATACAGTAGAAAATCGGCATGCGCAAATTTCTTCAAAGCCACTTGTAAAGAATCCTCGACTGTGTTGTCGCTAATTAGTAAAAACAAATCGAGAGCATCATTAGCAATCAATTGAGAAGAAGCTGATTTCAATACTTTTAATTGATGAGATGCCCATTCGAAATCGGTTTTGAAATAACTAGTTTTAGCGGTTTTTAAACTCGCCTCCTGACCAATAACATCACCGCTCATGTCTTCATCTATTTGAGAATAATAAATTAAAGCTTGATTGAATTTTTCTTCAAATAAAAGAATATCGGCCAATTCCATTTTCACTTCTGCCAATTCGTACTTATCCAAAGGCATGTCCATTGCATTTTTTAAAATGGTTTTGGCTTTTTCTGGATTTTTTAAATGAAAGGCTTCAAAATTGGCTTGCAGTTTTAAAAGTGAAATAGTGTAAGGACTTATGCCAAATTCTTTTATCAAACCATCTAATTCTGCTGTAATAGCTGGATAATCTTTTTCTAGTGCATGGTCAATTTTCATGTCGATAAGATAGGAATGTGCCTTAATTAACAAATCCAAATCTTTCGTGTTCTCTAAAACAAAAGTCAAAATCTCTTCTGCCGAACTTTGATCGTTATCCTCAATGGCCATTTGTCCTAAGTTAACAATATTAGCAAACGACTCTGGGTTTCTTTTGTAAATCGCTTTTTGTTGAATGAAAGCTTTTCCGTACTCCTTTTGTTGAACAAATAACCAACTCAAGAAGTCATTCCAAAAAATATCTTGTGTCTTCTGAGCTCTTATTAAAAGTGCTTTTTTTAGAGATTCATTAAAATTGACATCCACATCTTCGGTCATAAATCGCGATATCTGATTTTGAATTACAGGAAGGTTTTGCGGATTTTTATAAGATTCATCTAAGAAGGTTTCAATCATCAAATCGGTATTGCCTTGCTGACCATAGAGTATCGCCATTTGAAAGCTGAAATTCATCTTGGGTTCTACCGCAATGGCTGTTTTATAAGCTAACAAAGCAAAATCAACCAATGACTTTCTTTCAAAAATATACGCAATTCCATACACTTCATTTGGGTTTTTCTTGATTTTATCAATCGCTTGATTGTAGAATTTATTGGCCTTGTCTTGATTTTTTTGTAGCTGATAGTTATACCCTATTTCTACTAAAAGATTGCTTTGTTTGTATTTGCTAAATCGATCTTCTAAAGCTTTTTGAGACTTATCTAATTGTTGTAATTGCTGATAACATTCAATAACTCTTTGGAAATAATTAGAATTCCCTTCTTGAGATTTTAATAACTCCTCATAACTCACTAAGGCCTTTTCAAACTCTCCTCTGTCAAAATAATTATTGGCCAATTGCTCGTTTTGAGCTTGTGCCCAAAAACAACCAAAAAGGAAAAGTATGTAGAGGATTTTTTTCATGAGTAACGTTAAAAAGAACAATGCACTAAAATAACACTTTTGTGCCCAATTAGTACATTGTTTATAAAAGATTAACTTTTTTAGTTAATGATATCAAATCCAGTATACTTTCTCAGTACTTCTGGAATTACAATACCTTCTGGAGTTTGATAGTTTTCTAGTATTCCGGCCAAAACTCTTGGCAAGGCTAATGAGCTTCCGTTCAAGGTATGAGCTAACTGAGTTTTCCCTTCTTTTCCTTTAAAACGCAATTTTAAACGATTCGCTTGAAAGGTTTCAAAATTAGATACCGATGATATTTCTAACCATTTGTCTTGAGCGGTAGAAAATACTTCAAAATCATAAGTCAATGCCGAAGCAAATCCCATATCGCCACCACAAAGACGTAACACACGGAACGGTAATTTCAATTCACGCATAATCTCTTTTACATGTTCCACCATGCTATCTAAAGCTTCATACGATTTATCTGGATGTTCAATACGAACGATTTCTACTTTATCAAATTGGTGTAAACGATTCAATCCACGAACGTGTGCTCCGTAAGAACCTGCTTCACGACGGAAACAAGGAGTATATCCTGTGCATAAAATAGGCAATTCACTTTCTTGTAAAATCACATCTCGAAAAATATTAGTCACCGGAACCTCAGCGGTTGGGATTAAATACAAATCATCCGCAGCATCGTGATACATTTGCCCTTCTTTATCTGGCAATTGTCCTGTTCCGTAGGCAGAAGCTTCATTTACCAAATGAGGGACTTGAAATTCTTGATAGCCTGCATCGGTATTTTTATCTAAGAAATAAGAAATCAAAGCACGTTGTAATTTGGCTCCCTTTCCTTTGTAAACAGGAAAACCAGCCCCTGTAATTTTTACTCCTAATTCAAAATCGATGATGTCGTATTTTTTTACTAACTCCCAATGAGGTTGCGCTCCTTCATGTAAAACCGGAATGTCTCCTTCTTGAAAAACATTTAAGTTTTCTTCAGGCGTTTTTCCAACAGGAACAATATCAGCAGGAAGATTAGGCAACAAGTACATTTTTTGTAAAAGGTCATGAGCCAATGCTTCTGCTTTTTCAGAAAGTTCTTTGCTAGATTCTTTAAGCTGAACCGTTTTCATCTTAAGGATTTCCGCTTTCGATTTTTCGCCATTCTTCATTAACTCCCCAATGGATGCTGATAATTTGTTGGCTTCTGCCAAAGTATTATCTAAAGCTAATTGAGTGCTTCTTCTGTTTTCATCTAATTGGATTACTTCTTCCACGAGTGTTTTCACATCCATGTTTCTTTTGGCCAAAGCCGTAATCACTTTTTCTTTATTTTCTCTGATGTAACTTATCTGTAACATGACATTTTCTATATAAGGACGCAAATTTAATGAAATGTTTGATATAACCTTTCCTATACTTAAAAACTTACTTCTATCCCCCTATCAGCAGGTAATTCTTAAACAAATTAGAATCAAGCGAATAGAAGGTTAAATTATATATTTTTTGGCATACCCATGAATGAAGAATTATTATATTCGCAAAAAATTATCCAATGCTATGAAAAATACCTACGCTTTGCTTGCTTGTTTTGTACTATCTTTTGTTTTCGCCCAAAACAATCTAACCAAAACAAATGCAATTGCTCAAGCTGAAATGAAATCAGCTTCTGGAGTGATGAACTTTAGAGCAAATCCCAATACTGCCAATTATGACATCACTTATCATAAATTAGAGTTTACTATAAACCCTACAGTGAAATTCATAACAGGAAAAGTAACCACAACCTACACGGCATTAACCAACATGAATACGATAACCTTTGATTTTGCCAATCCATTATCGGTAAGTTCTGTCAAAAAAGGAACTACTGCTTTAACTTATGTTGAAAACTCCAACAATGAATTAATTATTACCTTGCCTACAACCCAAACTGCAGGAACATCGGCTACTATTGAAATCAATTATTCTGGTGTGCCACCTAGTAATGGTTTTGATTCTTTTGTACAAACCACTCATAATGGCAGCCCTGTTATTTGGACTTTATCTGAACCCTTTGGCGCCAGAGATTGGTGGCCATGTAAGCAAGATTTGAATGATAAAATTAATAGCATTGATGTGTATATTACGGCTCCTTCGCAGTACATTAGTGTATCAAATGGAGTAGAAACTACAGCACCAGTTGTTTCTGTTGGCAATAAAACAACCCACTTTCATCATGGATATCCAATCCCTGCTTATTTAGTGGCCATTGCTTGTACTAACTATAGTGTTTACAGTCAAACGGGAGGAACAGCTCCAAATACGTATCCTATCATCAACTACATTTATCCAGAAGATTTAGCTAGCATTCAACCACAATTAGATCAAACTCCACTTATTTTAGAGTTGTATGAGTCCTTGTTTGAAGTATATCCTTTTCACAATGAAAAATACGGTCACGCTCAATTTGGTTGGGGTGGCGGAATGGAACACACTACGGTTTCATTTATGGTAGGTTTTGATAGACAATTGATTGCTCACGAAATGGGACATCAATGGTTTGGCGACAAAATAACTTGTGGTTCTTGGAAAGACATTTGGCTTAACGAAGGATTTGCCACTTATTTAGCGGACCTAGTTATAGAAAACTTTGACGGTGTAGATGCTTTTATAGCCGATAAAGACAATATGATTAACTATATTACTTCTGTTCCAAACGGTGCTGTTTATTTAAACGATACAGAAGCTACCAATGTGAATCGGATTTTTAGCAACCGATTAACTTATGATAAAGGAGCCATGGTCATTGAAATGTTGCGTTTCAAGTTGGGAGATACTGCTTTCTTTCAAGGGTTGAAAAATTATCTAGCCGACCCAAATCTAGCCTACAAATATGCTTTAACAACCGATTTACAATCGCATTTAGAAGCGGTTTACGGACAAAGTTTAACCGAGTTTTTTAATGATTGGATTTACAATCAAGGGTATCCAACGTATACTATCACCGCTCAAAACTGGGGCGCTGGACAAGCTAAGTTTGTGATCAATCAAACACAATCTGACCCTTCTGTTTCTTATTTTGAAATGCCAGTTCCTGTTAGAATATACGGTGCTGGTGGACAACAAGCGGATATAGTGTTAGACAATACTTATGATGGAGAGGAAATTATTAAAAGCGTTCCGTTTACTATTTCGAGTATAGAATTTGACCCTCAAAAACATATCATCGCTTCGAACTCTACCGCCACTTTAGGCAACCAAAGTTTTGATTTAGACAAAGCCGTCGCTATTTATCCAAATCCGAGTGCCGATATGGTTCATATCCAAATGCCAAGCACCGCAACTTTAGAAAAAGTAATTGTTTATAACAGTCTGGGACAAAAAGTAATGGAAAATACCAGCTCAGATTTTTCTGTGGCTGGCTTGTCAATAGGAGTTCATTATATCGACATCCAAACAGAAGAAGGGGTTTTTCATAAAAAATTCATAAAAAAATAATCTTAAACAAAATATTATGTGCGATAGTAAGGTGGAAACCTTACTTTTGTGCGTTTAAAAGAAATCGATACTTAACGAAATGGAAATTGCAATTAAATTATCTCAATTTTTATTGAGCCTATCAATACTAATCATACTTCACGAACTTGGGCATTTTATTCCTGCCAAATTGTTTAAAACCCGAGTAGAAAAATTTTATCTTTTTTTTGACATCAAATATTCTTTGTTAAAAAAGAAAATAGGCGAAACCGAATACGGTATTGGCTGGTTACCCCTAGGAGGTTATGTGAAAATATCCGGAATGATAGACGAAAGTATGGATACCGAGCAATTGGCTCAAGAGCCTCAACCTTGGGAGTTTCGTTCTAAACCCGCTTGGCAACGTTTAATCATCATGTTGGGTGGTGTAACCGTTAATTTTATTTTGGCGTTCTTGATTTACATCGGAATGACTTTCTTTTATGGCGAACAATACATTGCCAATAGCGAAGTTAAAAACGGAATCTGGATTAACAATCCTGTAGTAGAAAAAGCCGGACTTAAAACTGGTGACCAATTAATTTCTATAGATGGTGAAAAAGTAGAGCGCTTTTACGAGTCGAATGAGAAATTGTTTTTGTCTAAAGAGATTATTGTATTGCGTGATGGCAAGGAAGAAAAAGTTCATTTCCCAGTAAACTTTATTGACCAATTGATGCAAGGCAAAAGAGCCTCCTTGGTTGAATTGCGTATTCCTTTTGTTATTGCCGATGTCCCTAAAGATTCTCCAAATAAAGACGTACTTAAAACAAAAGACATCATCACTAGTTTTAATGGAAAGCCAGTTCAGTTTGCCGATGAAGTATTATTAGCAGTTGATACCTTAAAAGGAAAAACGGTTCCTGTTATTATAAAAAGAGACAACAAAGAAATTGCAGCCACCTTAAAAGTAAATGATAGCGCTAAAATTGGAGCCTTCTATGCATCAAGATTACAATATGAAGACATCACTAAATTAGGCTTATATAAAATTAGTGAAGAAAAATTTACTTTCTTCCAATCTATTCCTGTTGGAATTGATAAAGGATTTGCCCAATTGAGTAGTTATGGCAAACAATTAAAAGCCATATTCTCTCCAAAAACTGGAGCCTACAAAGGGGTTGGTGGTTTTGCAGCAATCTTTAACATTTTTCCTAAGACTTGGAGTTGGGAAGCGTTTTGGGGCATCACTGCTTTGTTATCTATTATGCTTGGCGTAATGAATTTATTGCCTATTCCGGCTTTAGATGGTGGTCATGTGATGTTTTTATTATACGAAATCATTAGTGGTAAAAAGCCAAGTGATAAGTTCTTAGAAAGAGCCCAAATGGTTGGCTTTGTATTACTTATTTCTTTATTGCTGTTTGCCAATGGCAATGATATTTACAAAGCGATTTTTCACAAGTAATGTTTTTTTAAATAAATTTTAAAAATTGTTTGTAAAAAATAAAAATCGTTCTATATTTGCAACCGCTTAAAAGATAAACTATCTTCCTCCTTAGCTCAGTTGGTTAGAGCATCTGACTGTTAATCAGAGGGTCCTTGGTTCGAGCCCAAGAGGGGGAGCTAACAGAAAGCCTGATACGAAAGTATCGGGCTTTTTTATTTGTAAATATTATAGAAAACCATTTTTATCAAATCGACGATTCCAATCTGCGAAAAGTGAGCTTAAAAGAATAACACGATAATTGTGCCTTTTTTATAGTCTACATTTCCTCTGAAATTATTTCTTCAAAAAAAATATTCTTTTTTATTTCCTATTTTAGCCCCAAGTATACAATCCAAATAAAATATGTTTAAAATTATTCGCTTCGTCTCTGTACTTGCCTTTTTATTTATCTCTTCTGCATCCTACGGTCAAGACAAAATTATTGATTCCTTAAAAATCGTGTTGCGAAATCCAAAACTCCACGACACTACAAGAATACAACTCATATCAGATGTTATGGATGCCAACTATCACAACGAATATGACAAGAATTACCTCTATCTGAGCGGTATGATGGGTGCCTTGGCTGAAAAAAACTATGAAAAAAGCACTACTCCTACTCTACATAAAAAATACGGTGAATGGCTCGGCACTTATTACTCTGCCCTTGCGAATGACCTATCTCATAAAACACTATATGAAAAAGCATTGGCATATCATGACAAAGCCCTTGGTATATTAAAATCAGTCAAATCTTTAGATAACTATTATGTTGCCAATCTCAACAAAGCCCAGCTTTACACGCTGATGAAACAAGAAGATAAGGCAATACCACTCATCTTCGCCTCACTTAAATTTTTTGAAAAAGACAAGAAACGTAATGCCGAACAAGTCCCTTATGCCTTAACGATGATGTCACATGTTTACAGAGAACAACAACAATGGGATAAAGCCATAGAATACAGCAAGGAGGCTGTAAAATATTACGATATTTCATATAGCGAGAATCCTGTCAAACATACCTTATACCTCAAAGCAACGTCCTACACGAGTATTGCATATGCCTATAGTAAACTTAAAAAATATTCTGAGTCGCTTGAGTATAGCAACAAAGCATTAGAAATAACAAGGAAAATAAGGGCTGATACCCAAACAGGTCTCGCTTTATCAAGAGCTGGAGATACACAAATGAAACTTTCAAATTTTGAGGAAGCCGAAAAGTTATTTCTGGAAGTTTTGGGTATGAAAACCTTACCTCCTGATAATATAGCTATTGCGGTTTCTAACTTTAATCTAGGTATTTTATATTTTAAAAAGGGAGAGGTCGCCAAAGCAGGTCCTTATGCAGATAAGGCTTTTGAACTGAGCAAAAAAACAGGAAATGTAACACTTCAGAAAGATGTCGCCAATTTACTATACGACATTTACACTGCAAATAAGGATTATGAAAAAGCCATAAAAATATATCAGTTCAACGAGAAAATATCCGATTCGAGTCAAATACAATCCTCAAAAAACGAATTGGCACAACAGCTTCTGAAATACAATTTTGAAAAAAAGGAGTTGCAACAAAAAATAATCCAAGAAAAGAAATTAGCAGAAATAGAGCTAGAGGCAGAGAAGAAAAACGCTCTTGTGAAATCAAGAAATAAAATGGCTCAGCAACAATTGATGTACGACTTTGAGAAAAAAGAACTAAGTCAGAAACTAATTCAGGGAAAAAAACTATCGGCTATCAAGTTGGATGCCCAAAAGAAAACCGCCGCTAAAAACAACCTGTTGATCGGACTATCAGGCTTACTTTTGTTGATTTTAGTAGGAGCCTATTTTTACTATCGAAATAACAAACAAAAACAGGCTATTGCCGGATTAGAGAAAAACCAAATCAAGCAAAAGCTCTTGATTACGCAAATGAATCCGCATTTTATCTTTAATTCTATTCAAAACATACGATCGCTTATTTTTAACAAACAAGACCAAGATGCCGTAAATTATTTGGATAAATTTTCAAAACTAACGCGTCAGATTCTGGAAAATTCGAATGAGAATTATATTTCATTAGCCGAAGAAGTCGAAATGATTGAAAACTATTTGGCTATTCAGCAATTGCTTTACAACAACAAGTTTACCTATTGGGTAGCAGTTGAAGAAGCTATTGAAAGCGACTCCATTTTTTTACCGCCTATGCTAACGCAGCCTTTTATAGAAAACGCTATAAAGCACGGATTGAGTGATACTTCGGTAAACGGAAAAGTAGCAATTCATTTTTATTTAAAAGACACCAAATTGTTTTTTGAAGTTACTGATAACGGTAAGGGATTTGATTCTGTTCAGAAATCGACCAATCACAAATCATTGGCGATGACGATTACCAAAGAGCGGCTAGTAAACTATACAAAAAATCAGGATTTTGTTGTGGTTACGGATAATATTTTGGACAATGAAACTAAGGTTATAGGAGCCAAAGTTGTTTTTGAAATTCCCTACATTTACGAAAATTAAACACCATGTTACGAGCCATTGTCATTGATGATATCGAATCTATTCGAAAAGAAAACATTGCCATTATCAAAGCGAACTGCCCAACTATATCTATTATTGGCCAGGCCGATTCAGTAGAGTCGGGAGTGAAACTTATCAAACAATTAGTACCCGACATTGTTTTCCTCGACATTGAAATGCCCGACGGCAATGGCTTTGAATTACTTCAAAGATTGAAACCAATACAGTTTAAGGTTATATTTATCACTGGATATGAAGACTTTGCTATTAGAGCTTTTCGCTTTTCGGCTATTGATTATCTGCTAAAACCATTACAAGCAAGCGATTTGAGGGAAGCAGTAAAAAAAGCTGAAGATTCATTAGCGAAAGAAGTTTTTGACATGAAACTAAACAACCTATTTGTCAATTTAGAACGCCCCAAGAACCTTCAGAAATTGATTTTGAAAACCTCAGACCGCATTTACTCTGTAAACATACAGGATATAATCAGCTGTGAATCGGATAAAAACTATACAACCTTCAACCTGATTAATGCACCTAAACTTGTTGTTTCCACCAACCTCAAAGAGTACGAAATGCTCTTAACACCACATAAGTTTTTCAGAACCCACAAATCGCATCTGATTAACATGGCATATTTTGACCATTTTGTAAAAGCAGATGGTGGCAATAAGGTAGTGATGAAGAACAAATTATCGGTGCCGCTATCAGTTCGCAAGAAAGAAGAGTTCCTTGTTTTGCTCGAAAACCTTTAAATTCTCATTTGACCAAAAACGTTCGTCCTATGAAACCATACGTTAATATTTAAAAACTATACGTTAGTTCATTGGTCAAAATCCTTATTCTCCTTTGATTTATTATTGCATTGTATTTCATAAAATGTTAAACAAAACAATTAAAATCAGAATCAAATGAAAAAACAGACCCTAGTTATTGGATTGCTCTTTCTTTCCCTTAGCAACACCAGCGCCCAATTACTCAGTAAACTCAAAAAGGCAGCTAAAGATGTGAATAATGTTACTGAGACCGTTAAGACAGGTGAAGAAGTTTTAAAAAACGTTAAAAAGAAAACAGGTGCGGGCACGGGATCTGCTGGACTCAAATTAGACTGGACCACTTTCAAACAAACTCCAGCAATAACTTTTAGCTCTTTACTATACGGCACAAATGTTGGTCTAGAAGGATTAACCCACTTAGAAGGATATACCGCCACTTTTGTTCCAAATAAAACCATGAATGGAACAACTGTAGATGCTATTCATGACCAAGAAGATTACTTAAAAATCAAAGTCTTTAAAGATGGTCAATACCTAAACTATTTTGAATACTCAGGAACACAAACTTTTGATGATGGCAAAAAGACAAAATACAATGTGCCAAACAGTCGGTACCAACGTAACGGAGAATGGGTAGGAGACACTGACATCGATGCTAAAAAAAATGGTCCAGGAATGTACCGATTGGATTTTTATGCCGGAGACAAAATGTTCTATTCGTTTGATTTTGAAATTGCCAAACTAACCAATAACGATCCTTATGCTGCTATTAGCGAAATGTATGTGACTAGAGGTCCTTGGAATAATTACGCTTACATGAATTATGCCGATACAGGAAATTTAGTATTTGGATTTTACTTAAATCACGAAGAATTTCAACCAAACCCTGCCAACAACAGAAATACAAATAAAAGCGTGAAATGGGGTGTTAAACTATTTAAGGATACTAAATTATATGCACAACATTATGGTAATGGTATGAATACAGCTCAAGTAGAACAAGCCAAATGGAATGAAAACTCTTGTGCGTTTAAATTAATTGACAAACCAGGAGAAGTAAAGTTTGCCAGCTTACCTGATGGAGCCTATAAAGCAGAATTAACCATTGAAGGAGAGAAAAAACCTAGAGCCTATACTTTTTCTGTAAAAAACAATAGGATTGTTCAAAGTCCAGAACAAGATCGAGCTAAAAACACTGACCCAACGCATTTGATAGAAGGTTGGAATGATTACTTCTGGTTGAAAATGGAAAAATAGAGACTCTTGAAAACGGCATACAAAGTATTAGGAATTTTGGTCATCTTGATTGCTTTATCGGCATCGGTTGTAGCTATAAAAGCGTTTGAAAAAGAGGTTGGTTTTTTTTCTTTCGAATGGGAGTATTGGCTGCTGCAATTTTTAGAATTGATACTTATTGTAATCACCTTGTCCTTTGCAGTCCTCTTGTTTCGTCCCAATGTAAAATTGACATCCCATTTACTTTGGGCTACTGTACTAGTTTTGATTGTTATCTCTTGTATCTCATCCGGAATTAACAGAAACTTTGGAGGACTTGAAAGCTATAGCCTTTCAATAGTAACTGGCATTCCTGTTATTCTGTCTGGAGTATGTTCTTTATTAGTGATGAAAAACGACCAATCCTTATTTTACGATGAGTTTAAATCAAAGTTAAATGTTTGAAATTAGTAATGAATAAATCGTTTGTGTAATATTAAAAAAAGGAAGTTGCTCTGCACTATATATTTTTAATAATTTGTTAAAATGATTTAATAGTGTAGGTTTGCAGCCCAACATTTGAGTCTGGTTGAACAAAAAAACCACTATCTAGGAAATTAATACCAATAAAATAATTTATTAACTAAAATCTGATCCTAAAGTAGGGGGATGAAAAGCGAAACAAAAAACAAAATGAAAAAACAATTACTCTTTATGGCCATCGCCGGTTTATTTACCTCAATGGCTTCTGCAACCGACTTAATCGTAAGAGATGCTGGTGCAGGTGGTGCTTATGCAACAATTACAGCGGCAATTACAGCGGCAAATGATGGTGACCGAATTATCATTCGCCCAAAAGTAGGAAACGTTCCGTATCAGGAAAGTGTTTTGGTCAATAAATCACTAACATTTGTTACGGAGATTCAGGGAGATAAATACGAAATTAATGGTACGATTACCATCGAAGCCATGGAAAACAGAACGGTAACCATTCAGGATGCCTACATAGTCAACACCCAGTCGATTACTATGAGCGGTGCCGTTTCGGGATCAAGACAAAATGTAAACATTTTAAATTGTTTTGTTGCCGGAAACATTAACCTTGGTACTCCAGGTGTAACTGCTACTATCACCGGTAGTGATTGTGCTGCGATTAGCATAGTACATGGTATTGTTACGGCCAATGCTACCAAGAGAATTACATTGGTAGACGATACTTTTGCTATTGCAGGAACAGGAGATGTTTACATTATCGCCAATAAGGTATCCTATCCTGCCTCTGGAAACTATGTTGACAATTTAGTAACGTTAGGGTCTGGTAAATATGCATTCCATGTAATGAATAACTTCATCAATGATGGTTTGGGTGGCCCTAGTTTAACGGTAACTAAAGTTAAGGCAGCTACCACAAATGAAATTTACAATAATTTTCTTTATACGAATAAGGTAAATGAATATGGCATAACTATTAGCGCAGCGGATATAGCCAACATTAGCATCGTGAACAATGCTTTTGATTTTGGAAGCACGGCAGGAGTAATTAATTCGCTTTCCTCTGCACCTTATGTTCTGGTTCAGTATAACATCAATGAAGCGAGCACGTTAGGCACTTCATTTATTTCAACAAATGTTGATGTTAACACGAACAATATTTCAGGCCCTTATAATTTTTCATCTAATACGGGCGTTGCATCGGGAACTATTATAAATGGTGGAAATCCTGATAATACTTTTGCTGACATCGATTTAACAAGAAGTGATATGGGACCAACAGGTGGTTCTTATGCCTGGAGTAATTACTGGACTGGAGTAACCAGCAAACCACATGTGTTTTTCCTGAATACGCCAAGAACAATCTTTAACGGAACTACTACTTTCAGTTCCAACGGAACTGCTGTTACTAAATAATTTTATTTTAAACTAAACTATAATTTACGACTATGAATAAAATTAAATATATACTACCAATCCTATTGTGCGTTTGTATGAACTCCTGGGGACAAGTAGTATCAAAGACAGAATATTTCTGGGATACCGATCCGGGCGAAGGTAATGGGATTGTTTTTAATGCTACCGATGGCAGCTTTAATGCCAATCTTGAATCATTTTCATCAAGTACAATTGCTGTGCCTGCCACCACAGGGCTGCACGTTTTTAACGTTAGATCTAAAGACTCCAACAATCAATGGGGACCTGTAAATAAACAAGTGGTTTATGTGAATCCGGCAATTTTGGGTACTAACGCAGTACCAACTTTATCACAAGTTGAATATTTCTGGGACACCGATCCCGGAGAAGGCAATGGTTTGCCATTTACTGCTACTGATGGAGACTTTAGCAGCACTGTAGAAAAATTTGTAAAAACAGATGTAAGCATAGTAAACCCCTTAGGATTACACGTTTTGAATGTACGAGCCAAAGATAACACAGGGGTCTGGGGTCCGGTAAATAAACAGGTTATTGTAATAGAAGCTGTTTTAAGTATCAATCCGAATACTCTTGCTGATAGTTACTATTTCTCTCCTAATCCGGGAACAACAGTAATTCGATTCAACAAGGATATTGAGAGCGTTATCATTGTTGATCTTAACGGAAGACAAATGGTAACATCAACAGCTAATAATGAAGTAAATATCGAAGGATTAGCTATCGGAACTTACCTACTGAAAGTAACTACACCGGAGGGACTTACATTCAACAAAAAAATGATCAAACGATAATTCGTTTAATCTCTTATAAAACAAAAGCCAGTCAAAGACTGGCTTTCTATTCCTTTGATGTTAAAATTTAGTACTTTAAAAAAAATAAAAGTCGATATTTGGGCTCTCAAAAAACAAATAACAATTAATACAAACCTTATTCAATGAAAAAACAATTACTTTTTATGGCACTTGTAGGGCTTATTACCTCAATGGTTTCTGCTGCTGATTTACACGTTAGAAACTTAGGTGCTGGTGGTGCTTATGCAACTGTAGGTGCTGCTATTACAGCTGCGGCCAATGGAGACCGAATCATCATCCAACCCAAAACTAACGGTACTGCTTATGTTGAAAATCTGACCATCAACAAATCCTTGACTTTCGTTTCGGAAACTATTTACAACAAATATTTTATTCAGGGATCTATTAATATTACTCCATCAGCTGGAAGAGTAGTTACCTTTAATAATTTAAGCTCTGGAAATTTTACGATTTATAATGTTACGGTTACCGGAGCTACTACCGGAGGAAGAACTACCGTAAACTTATACAACTGTTATTTGAATAATGTAGATGGAAGTTTTCCTAATACTACAACAAATATATCAGGATGCAATGTTATAGGCTATATTGCTATTTCACACGGAAGAGTTACCGGAAATACCTCAGGGTCTTTAAGTGCTTATAGTCAGGGGACAGATACCAGTCTTGCCACAAGTGATGTTGAATTTATAGGAAACGCTACTACAAGTGGAATCACCAATCAACAAGACAGTTATAACTTTAAATTCTGGAATAACTTTACATCAGGCATCTATGCATACAAGATAAAAGCCGGTGGATCTGATGAAATTATTAATAATACCATTTACCAACCTAACGGTGGCGATGTTGCTCCAATCTACATTGATATTGCTAATGCCAATACTGCAGGGAATATTACCATCATGAACAACGCGGTTTCTTTTGTGGTAGGTCAAACCACGGCCTGTATAGAATACTACGGTATTGCAACAGTAACAGCAACCTACAATGTATTTACCAATGCATTCGTAACCTCTGGCAGTCCTATAACGCAAAGCAATAATACAGGAGCAGTCAATATGAGTTTTAACAATACTACTTATACCGTAACGGGAGGGAATGTTAATGCTGGAAATCCATCGGTATTGTACACCGATTTAGACTTAACCCGAAACGATGCAGGTCATTATGGAGGCTCGAACAGTTGGGCTAATTATTGGGGACCTGATTCAGGAGCTATGCCTCAAATTAACTATTTGGTTACTCCAAGACAGATTTTAAACACTAGTACATTGAACGTTACTGGTTCAGGTTTTTCTAAATAATTTTAAAGATACAACAGATGAAGAAATTTATATATACTCTAGCGGCTTTCTTAACCATAGGCCTTTGCTCAGCTCAATCCACCATTTTACAAGCCGAATATTTCTGGGATACGGATCCAGGATACGGATTAGCTACTCCTGTTTTAGCCACAGACGGAACCTTTAACAGCGCTTTTGAACAACTAACCAAAACCGGAATTACATTACCATCTCTTGGACTGCATGTTTTTAACATCCGTATCAAAGACAATAGTAACGGATGGGGACCTGTTTTCAAAAATGTAATTAGTGTACAAACTAGTTTAGCCACTGCCGATTTAGATTTAAAGAACGTGGTGCTTTATCCTAACCCAGTAAAAGACATGCTGAACATCAGTGGAGAAAAAAATATCACCATTGTGGCTGTTTATAATGTACTAGGTCAAGAAGTTCTAACGAAATTTTTTAATAGTAACGAAGTAGCCTTTGATATCTCAAGCCTAACCTCAGGGACGTATTTCGTAAAAGTATACGCCGATGGTTTGGTAAAAACTATGAAAGTGATTAAAGAGTAACCTGATAGTAAAATCTGGTTTTCTTTATCAACATATCATTTAGAACTTAATTTTTAAATAGAAATGAAACAAAAACAAGTACTTCTAATAGCATTATTGGTAATGTCAGTATGTTCTGCCGGCTTTGCACAACAAGCGGTTGTTGCTTCGGGAGGTAATGCAACAGGCTCTGGAGGTTCTTCGAGTTACTCTGTAGGCCAAGTGGTTTATACAGTGAATTCAGGGGCTAACGGAAGAATTACTCAAGGGGTGCAACAGCCTTTTGAAATATCCACTTTAGGAACAGACAATTTGCCAACTGCAAATATCAATCTAATAGCTTTTCCTAATCCAACTAATGACATTCTTCTATTGTCTGTTGAAAATTACGATACCAATACCTTGGTTTATCAACTCTTTGATGTTACTGGTAAAGCAATTAAAAATGGTAGCCTTAACAGAAATCAAACTGAAATTGATATGAGCCAAACGGCAAGTGGAGTTTATCTACTAAACATTACCAAAGATTCTGGAAAAATTAAAACCTTTAAAATCATAAAAAACTAATCACACATGAAAAAAATAATTACCCTTTTAGTAGTATTTGCATCTGTGACCATTTGGGCACAAGCACCAGAAAGAATAAGTTATCAAGCTGTAATCCGCAATGCGAGTAATGCCCTAGTAACCAATACCAATGTACGTATTCGTGTCAGCATTCTGCAAGATGTGGTTACAGGGCCTGCGGTGTATGTCGAAACCCACAGTACTGATACCAACAGCAACGGATTAGTTAGTTTGGAGATTGGTGGAGGAACTGTTGTTTCCGGAGATTTTTATGGAATCAATTGGGGAACCAATACCTTTTTTATCAAAACAGAAACGGATCCAACAGGAGGTACCAATTATACCATCACTGGAACTAGTCAATTCCTAAGTGTGCCTTACGCTTTATACGCACAAAGTGCGGGAGCGAATAACTTACAACAAGTTTTAGACGCCGGGAATACCGCAACAAAAACGTTAAACAGTACGGCTTCAAATGGTCTTTCATTGACTTCAAACACAACAACAGCAAGTCCGGTATATCGCGGAATAGTAAGCACAATGTCAAGCACCACTGCCCTAGCCAGAGGAGTACAAGGTGTTTCCAATGGCAATAATGCTCAGGTAAATGTTGGATCTGCCGGTTTTGCCAGCAATTCATCACTATTAAGTAACGGTTTATATGGTTTTGCTTCGGGTACTTCAGATAATTATGGAGTATGGGGAATAGGTCAAAATGCTATTGGAGATAAAGAAAACCGTGGAGTTATGGGTTACGCTATAACTTCAACAGCAACAGGATGGAATTATGGAACTACGGGTTTTACGGGTGGTTCTGAAATAGCCAACATCGCCTTGGGTGGTTATGCGGATGCTGCAGGTTCAACTACAGGTGACAATTATGGAGTTAGTGCCAGAGCTACTGCTGTTTCAACTACAGGAACCAATTATGGAATATATAGCGAGGCTGCTAATGGAGCTACTAACTACGCCGGATTTTTTAATGGTGATGTTACAATAACCGGAACCTTTGTACAACCTTCCGACCGTAAACTTAAAAAAGACATCCATACTATTGGATCTGCATTAGACAAAATCAATGCATTAGAACCAGTAAGTTATCTGTATGATGGCGATAAAACTAAAGGACTTAATTTACCTAAAGGGTTACAATATGGTTTTATTGCTCAGGATTTAGAAACCGTTTTTCCTAACTTGGTTACCAAACAAGTATTAAATTTAGCTACCACAGGTAAAGGAAACAAAGGAAATACCATTGTAGATGCTGAAGGGAATGTCGTTGTTGCTGAGGGTTCTAATGCCACTGACAGTTCCTCAAATAAGGGTACTAAAGAAGAATTCAAAGGAATCAACTATACCGGGTTAATCTCTATTCTGACTCAAGGTATAAAAGAACAACAAGCAGAAATTAAAGACTTGAAAGCTCAAAACGAAGCACTTGAACAAAGAATGCAACGTTTAGAAAAATTGCTTCTTAAACAATAACGATTATTATTTATAATAAAGAAAGCCTAATACGAAAGTGTTGGGCTTTTTTGTTTGCTCTAACGGTTTAAATTAAAAGCACTCTTTCAATAGTCCAATACAAAGCGATACAGGCAATGATACTGGAAATCGGATAAACGATTCGTTCTTTATAATAACTCTTGTTTGAAAACCATTTACTGATTAAAAAATAAGCCGTAAGTATCACCATAACTTGTCCTAATTCTACTCCGAGATTGAAAGAAAATAAAGCCGCAAAAAAGTGATTATTTGGAATGCCTATTTCTTTTAATACGTTGGCAAACCCCATTCCGTGTAGTAACCCAAATAGAAAGATGAGAATTAGTCTATAGGGATTCACTTTGTCGTGAATGATATTCTCTATTGCCGTAAAAAGTATAGAAATCGCTATGAGGGGTTCAATGTAATTTGCATTGGGAAGAATCAAACCTGAGGCTGCTAACCCTAGTGATAAACTGTGAGCCAAGGTAAAAACAGAACATTGTATGATGACCGATTTAATTCTTGAATTCAAAAAAAACAAGCATAAAATAAAGAGTATATGATCCAACCCTAGTGGAATTACATGAGTAAAACCTAAAGTAAGGTAGTGCATAATCATCTCTGAATAGGGCATGCTTTATTCTTTAATAAGTTTACTTCTAGTAACGATATTCGATATTATTTTTAAGATATAAATCCCTTTCGCTAAAGAAGAGAAATCTTGTTTACTAATATTTTTACCAGCATATAGTTGTTTCCCACTTTCATCGAACAATTCAAAATATTCATTCCCTAAAGTATTAGAAACATTTATTTTCGATTGAAATGGATTGGGAAACACTTTAAAAGAATGGTCTTCTTGAATAACAGTAGCATTGTTTAAAGTACTCGGATTCCCTCTCACACAAATAACATAATTGCTATTGGCTTTAACATCATAAGTAGTAATTCCGAATTGGGTATTCCAATACCAGGCACTAGAGGGATTGGTAGTATTCGGTTTTAAAGTGGTAGAAGACCAATAGTTTTTTACTCCAATGGAACCAAAGAATGCAGTATTTACAGAGGGATTGGTTACACTTTCATCGTTTAGTGATTGCAATTCTTTAATATTGGGCAATCGCCAATCTGAAGTGCTTCCTAAAGTTAATCCTTCTGCATAAGTTAAGGCTTGTTCCCAAGTCATCGCCGAAGCATTGGGTACTTTTTGCCATGTTAGTTGGGTTAGATTATCTGTTATTGTTCCATCTCCGTTATCTGTAAAATGATTAGCAAGTACTATTGAGGGAACCATATCTCTCACAGCTCTGACATGAAATCTTTTTGTCCCACCAGCACTAATAGTTTCTGATTTAGGATGATTTCCTATTCCGCCACCTGCATTGGTACACCAAACTTTAGTATTATCTCCAGCTTGAAACTTGCTTGTCCACCAATACTCAGCAGCACTTGCCGTAAAATAAGTGGTATTCATGGCGGGGTTATTGTTTTGCAATATTTGCAGACTAAATGCTTCTAAAGGCGTTGGCAATCTCCAATCTGAAAATCCGCCTAACACTAGTCCATCACAATAAGAGGTAGCATTTTCAATAGTCATTTCCCCTCCATCCACTTGTTGCCACATCAAACCAGTTACAGTATCAGTAATGGTTCCGTTTCCATTATTGGTATAAGAAGGTGTGTTGATACTATAATCATTATCTTCTCCAAAGGTATTGGTATAACTTGCAGTCTGTCCTGTATCGGGTAACAAGGCAATCGATTTAGTCACACTTTGTGAAAATGAAACAGCAGTTATTAAAACAAAAATTAGTCTTTTCATAGGAAGCACTTATTGAATCAACATTTTTTTGGTAACTAATGTCCCCGGAAACTGAATCTTTACTAAATAAGTTCCTTTAGCTAAATTTCGAATATCAATAGCCGATTTGAATTTTTCTACTTTTAAGACCACATCTCCTTTGATGCTATAAATCATAATATTTTGTACCTCATCTTGTAAACTATCGTTTCCTAAATTAATGTTGAGAACCTCCTTTACTGGATTCGGATACAAATGTATGTTAGGCTCTGAAACAAATGTACTATTGTTTAAAGTGGGAACTGTACATTGGGCAAAACCGTTATAATTTGTGGTTGTCGTTCCTGATGGGGTAACATAATTGAAGGTGTAGGTGGTGTTATTCCAACTAAAATTTGTAGCATAACCAGGTGTTCCGTTCAAACTATAGGACAAGTTATAGCCATTGTTGATGGTATTAGGGACACAAGAAGTAATTAAAGCGCCGCTCAATGGTGTCCAATTTTCATTTCTAACAGGATGTGCTGCCGCTTGTGGAATTAATTGATAAGTGGCATCTTCGGTAACTTGGCCCACAAAATTAGCAATCATATAAGGTGCCGTTGCAGTTCCATGATAATGATATACTCCGTTACTTCCATAATGCCCATGATTAGCATCTAATGTTGCCATTGGAGAACCATCTGGTTCAACGCTACCATATACAGCATATCCGTCTAAAGCAAAAGCACAAGGCAAATTAGTAGTCGTTTGTCCCAAAGTATATAAATGCGTTGGTGCTATATGATAATGATAATCATCTCCACGACCACAATGGCCTCCATAAGTATCAAGTTGCCCATCTAAATAAGAATCGACTCCTGTATTAGTATGATAGTTAAAAATAGCTACACCGTTAGCCGCAATAGCAATAGCGCCTCGTGTAAAATGAACATTATCGATAGCAATTGGTGTACTGGCCACGACTGGATTTAAAGGAATACTCCAATGATTATTTCCGATGTAGCACTGCGGATTAGGCACTTGTTGTTGCCATCCATGATTAGAAATACCGACCATCATAGTGTGATTAGGAATCCCTTTACTTTCAACATAAAAATAGGTGTTGTCCCAGGAAGTAGCCACATTGGGAACAAAGGGTAGGAATGCCGAATTTACAAAGTTAGGGTCTGTAGTAGTAACCATTTTTTTGGTAAAACTATATAAGGTCATTAGGATTCCGATGCCAAGTATTGGCGCTAAATATTTCACTTTATTTCGGCTTCCTGCTTTATAAAACCAAAAGGCTAATGCCAATAACAAGAGCACTATTCCCATCAGTTTAACTCTAAAGACTTCTTTGCTTTCAGTAGCGTTTTGTGTACTATTCATGTTGAGAGCTACAACTTGTTCTTCTCTTTGCTTTACATAAATTTGATCTGCTTCAGAAAGAGTGTTCAATGGATAAGACCTTATGTTGTTTTGAGCATCTTCAATATACACCTTCCCATCTTTCATCATAGAGAACGACCCATCAATAAAACGATGTTCTTTTTGAATGTTCCAATGTCTTAAAACCTGATTTTGATAGTTGATGGTATGTGCCATAGCTGACAAACCCAACAAAAAAACGAAAAACACCATTACTCTTTTCATGACCTTACTGTAATTAAATTATCTTTTTACTATTATTTTACCCGTACTAAGTGTCCCTTTTTCTCCAGTTATTTTATAGATGTAAATCCCATTGGCCACCTCATCACCGGAATTGTTTTTTCCATCCCAAATGACCTCAAACTTTCCTTCGTTAATTTGATTATCGGTCACTAAATTTTTCACTAATTGCCCTAATTCATTATAAATAGTAATAGAAATTTGCTCGGCTGTAGCTAAGGAAAATTCTATTTTAGTTTCTGTGGCTAGTGGATTCGGATATATTATTTCATCCTTATAATTGGTATTCCATATTACCGGACTACTAACTCCTAAGTTGTAACAATTATTCAATCCTATAGTATACGTTGCCGAAATATCTTTGTTATGTCGAGTGGCATTTTCATTAGCGGGAAGATAAGCTCGCACATAATCAACTTGCATTTGGGTACCACTTACGGTGACTTTAAGATGCCCCGAATTACCAACGATTTGTCCAGCTAAATAGCCATAATCGGCTGCTTGATTAGGGTAATTAAAGTTGGGTAAACTAGGCTGAGGGGTTTCTTGGTACACCAAACAATCTTTGTCTTGCTTTACAAATAAATGATCATGTCCGTGAAAGAAAATAGTAACATGATTATCCATTAATAAATCTTTTATAGGCTTGTACCATCCTTGTCTATTAGTAGCAAAGCCCGGTGTCACTCCGTCTAAATTCATCCCTCCCCATTCATACTTATCAGCAAATTCGATACCCCCACGTCCTTCTGCATCTCCTCCAACCATTTGATGAGCAAAGACAAATTTGAATTTAGCATTACTATTTTCTAAAGTGGTTCTAAGCCAATTGTATTGTGTAGCTCCCAATGTCCAATTCCAACCTGTGGTAAGAGTAGGTTTCGGATTGGTATTCCAATAAGGATCAATAACCACAAACAAAGCATCCCCCAAGTCCAGGAATAATAAGCGTTCCTTTGAGCTGATGTATTGTTTGGTCCAACATAATTTTGTAGTGTAGTGTCTCCAGAGTAAAACCCATCAGGTCCCGGATTTAAAAAATACTTTTGTCTTTCTTGTGTTCCCCAAACGGCAATATTATTAGGAGTTCCATTTAAGTTCCAACCAGCCTCTCCTTCATGATTTCCTAAAGCAATAAACAACGGAACCGAGTGGCATATAGTTTCATAATACGAGCGCAATAAGTTACAACGAAACGGAATGGTATCACGTGGAATGGTATTGGTAGTTAAGTTCTTTAGTTTGTCAGTCATTAAAAAATCTCCTAAATCAATCATGAAATCAGGATTGTCTTCTAACTGATTTTGCAAACATCTTTGATATAAAGCAGGATCCGATGAGGCGTCCAAATGTGGGTCTGCTTGCACCACAAACGTGAAGGCGCTACCAAGTTGTCTTTGCGTATGGAAGTTATGTTCTGGTTGGGTTGAAAAAGTAGTATCCCCAGGGTTTCTGTAAATTACACGGTAGTAATATTTTGTGTTTGGCTGCAAACCATTAATAGTCATTTCTGCTGGTTCATTAGCAATACAAGGCTGCCAACTACTTTGCACAGTATACGACCCACTAGTAGTGCCGTATTGAACAGCCATTTCTGCTGGAGTGGAAAAAAACATTTTTAAAGTAATCCCAGTATCTCTAGGTTTTCCTAATATTTCTGGTCGGGATATTGTTTGTGCACTAGCATTTAAATTCACAAGCAGTACCATAATAGCATATAAATACCGATTCATTATCTGAAGTGTTTAATGATTATTTTTTTCGTTAGATTTTTATTTCCGTCTATTTCTAAAAAGTAAATACCATTTGGAATAGCTTCTGTATTGCATTCATTGGTATCAAATGTTGTAATGATTTGTCCAAGAATATTAGTTATTTGATAGTGATGATTCGTCGAATTATCCTCAAAAGAAATATAGAGTTTAGCATTTGCTGGATTAGGGTAAACCCATACTTTAGCCTTTGGATCACCTACTCCATCGGTGTTCAAGTTACAAGTCCCAACAGTGTAGGAGTAACCAATTTCACCATTGGTATGACCTGTAGAACCTGTAGTTCCAGGGATGTATGATTTAACATAATCTACGGTAACACAATTTGGAGTAACATTCACTTTTATATGTCCCGTACCGTCTAATGTCACATCGGTGTAGGCAGTAGCATTGGCAGTATAACCAAAAGTATAAGTAGCATCACTTGGCATAGGCACTTCTTGATAGACTACCCCATTAAGTTGTTCTTTGGCAAACAAATGGTCGTGCCCTTGAAAGAAAATATCCACCCCAGCATCTACAAATACTTGATGAATCGGTTTTCCCCACCCTGGACGGTATTGATCAAATTTATACTGATTGCCTTGCATTCCGCCCCATTCATTTCCAGTGGCAGTGCTGATTCCCCCTCGCCCTTGTCCTCGAGTATGATGTGCAAAAACAAACTTATGGGTTGCTGTACTAGTTTCTAGCACATTTCGCATCCATTGGTATTGGGTATACCCCAAAGTCCATTCCCAATTTAGTGGTTTCGAACCATCAACTGGTGCAGTTCCTGGAAATATTTCAGTCCGATACACATCCAACACTACAAATAGCGCATCCCCCCAAGTCCAAGCATAATAGTTCTCCGGCAAATCCATTCCAAAACCTTCTGCATTGCTATTGCCACTGTAAAAACTATTAGGAAACGGATTCGGATAATAATATTTTCTCCATAGTGTTCCCCACACTCCAATTGCATTAGGAGCTGCAGGTAAATTATTGGTAGCTGTGGTGTAAATCCCATTCACATTTAAATAGTAATCATTCTCAGCATCGTGATTTCCTAAACAGACGTAAAAAGGAACCGAATGACATAGCTGCCCTAAATATTGTCTGTAGTTTTTATGTAAAACATTCATATCAGCACTAGTAGTAGTGGTGGGTGTGTGGTCATCGCCAAAAATATCTCCTAATGACAACATAAAATCAGGGTTCTCAGCCGCTTCATTAGCCAAGGTTACTTGATACATCCCTGCATCGGCATAATTATTATATAAATGCTCATCCGCTTCTACAGTAAAAGCAAAGGAGCTTCCTGGAGCACGTTGGGTATGAAATTTATATTCTGCTGTTGGTGTGTAATTAGTAGCTGTCCCCACTTTATACTGCATTCTATAGTAGTATTGTGTGTTGGGAGCCAATCCTGTTACCTCTACCTCATCTGGCACATCAGCCGTATTGGTATAGATTGCAGTGGCGTTTGGATAACTACCACTTTGTGTCCCATATTCTAAATAATAAGTAACCGCTTGATTGAATAAAATACTGGCGGTTATAGAAGTATCTGTTGGTCTTCCTAAAATAATTGATTTTTCTTGTGCCTTGCTATGGATAGTAAAGCATAAGAGTGTTATCATTACCCAAATCTTTTTTAAAGTACTATTCCTTTCTTTTTTCCTCATCATTCTCTTTTTTATCGTTTTATAGGTTGGTTATCAGGTCTGAAATAATCGCGAATTTCTTTTACTAAACTTTCAAATCGCTCTTGCTGTTGTGGACTACAAATCGCTTTTAGTTCTTTGGCCTGACTGTAGCGAAGTAATTCCATTTTATATTCGTTACTAGCTATTCTTTTGGCCAACATCATGATGGTAGATTCATTCGTTTCCTTATTAAACATCTCCTGATTCATGGCATCTTTATCGTCCTTGATAGTTTGCTTTAATTGGATTTCTTTGTTAAAATAGTCTTCCCTAATCGCGTCGAATTGCTTTACTTGTTGGTTGTTTAATTCCAATTCCTGTTTTAAAATACCTGACACATCCTTGTACTTTTCGTTTTTAGGAAACAAGAGAGGTTCGTGTCTTGGTTTAAGCTCTTTCCAAACAAAGAAACTTACCAATGCCAAGTTCAGAAGTACTAGAATGGCAATGGTTCGTGTTAATACTTTATGCTGACTAAAAATATCCATCTTGATTAATTTGAAGTAATTAATAATTCACTAGAAATCACTTCCAAATTAGTGGTACGTGGCGTTTCGGTTTGTGGCGTTTTCATAAGCGAAAACAATACAAAGAGACCATTAACCAATACTAAGCCTACCAAAACTAAAGAATAGTGACCTCTTGCACTAGGTTGGGCTTGATGTGTTAATTGAAGTCTTGTTTGCATGGCTATATCCCAATTTTGAGACGCTGAAATAGGGGCTAACGATTCAAATTCTTGAAGCTTTTGAATCACTTTTTCGTTTAGTTCAGGTGTTTTCATAAAATGGCATTTTGTATTTAGACGATAGTAAAATTAATAACTGGCACTAGGTGTCTTTATTTTTTAAAATAGTAGTAAGCTCTTCTGCGGTTTTCTTTTTGGCTCGGTGAATTAAACTCTCCACCGCTATGGTCGTGGTATTCATGATTTCGGCTATCTCTTTGTTGGTAAAGCCTTCTATTTTACTCAAGGTAAACGCTACTCTTTGATTTTCGGGCAAAGTGTTTAAAACAGTACTTATTTCACGGAATCTTTCCTCCTCCTGCAAGGCTTTATCGGGCATCGAGTCTCCTGCAATCCACGGAATAATAGTATCAATATGAAGCAGTTTCCCTAATGAAGATATTCTTTTTTTACGGTTGCGTTTTTTGATTTCATCCAGGCATTTGGTGACTGTGATTCGGTAAATCCATGTCGATAGTTTGGCGTCGCCCCGAAAAGAAGATATGGATTGGTAAATTTCAATAAACACTTCTTGCGAAATGTCTTCGGCATCTTCTTGATTTAATAAAAACCGATAACAAGTATTGATGACACTATTTTTATGTAGTGCTACCAGTTCCTCGAATGCGGCTTTCTCGTTCTCTTTTAGTCTATTAATCAAGTAAGTAAAATGCTTTAGCCTTTTAGACGATTTCTGCAGTTGCTTCTTGCACTACAACCGCTTAAAATACTAGTTGTTGATAGGCTCTTTTGAATTACTAAAAGGTAATGAATTGTCCCTTATCCTTTTACTCCACATAAATAGCCTGTTTCAAATTTAGGAAAATCAAGGGAGCTTAAGACCATTTGGGGTTCTCCTTTTCATTTTTACCTATTTTTGTTCTTACTACAACACTCCCACCCCATGAAAATCATCACGTGGAATTGCAATATGGGTTTCCGAAAAAAGGCAGGCGTTATCTTAGCCCATCAGCCGGATATCCTAGTGATTCCCGAATGTGAAAACTTAGATAAAGTAACCTTTGCCGAAGGCCTACCACTCGCCACAGATAGCTTATGGCACGGTAAAAACCCACATAAAGGACTGGGTGTTTTTGGGTATAATGGCTACCAACTGCAATTGCTCGACTGCCACAACCCCAACTTCAAAACCATCTTACCCATAGCAGTAACAAGAGGCGAAACTGATTTTATACTCTTTGATATTTGGGCCAACAACCCCGAAGACAAAGACGGCCCTTATGTAACCCAGATTTGGAAAGCCCTAAAGCACTACGACCATTTACTCTCGGATACTAAAACCATCCTGATAGGCGACTTTAACAGCAACGCCATTTGGGACAAACCAAGAAGAGAAGGCAACCACTCCGCCCTAGTAGCGAAACTAGCCGCCAACGATATTCAGAGCACCTACCACACCTACTACAACCAACAACAAGGCCAAGAAGCCCACCCCAACTTTTACCTCTACCGCCACCAAGACAAACCCTATCATTTAGACTACTGCTTTGCCTCGCAAGATTTTATAAAAACCCTAAAGAAAGTTACTGTTGGTACTTATGAAGACTGGACGAGGTTTAGTGATCATAAGCCTTTGATGGTGGAGTTTGAGTAAGTATATTTAGTATACCACACGAAAGGATTCGTGCGGTAGCGGGGGGAAGTATAGTGACCATAAACCTTTGATGGTGGAGTTTGGGTAAGTATATTTAGTATGCCACACGAAAGGATTCGTGCGGTAGCGGGGGTATCGAAGGACGATTTTTACCTTTAAAATAATCCCGTTAGGGATTTAATATTGGTAGAGAATTAATGTTAGAATGAATTAAATCCCTTTAGGGATGATATAAATTACGTAGGTTCTTTAAATATATACCGATCATCATAATCTATCTCAAACAAATTTAAAAACTCTAAATATTCATCTCTAAACGTTTTTACCGCATGATGTTTCTCTTGATTTTTAATATAATCAATAACAGAATTTACTTGAGATTTGGAATAAGAAAACGCTCCATACCCCTCTTGCCATTCAAACTTTGCTTTTAAAAATTTCTTTTCATTTATCCATTTTGAAGAATTCCCTTTAATGTCTTGCAATAAATCAGATACTGATTGTGTCGGACGCATTCCAATAAAAACATGAATATGGTCAGGCATACCGTTTATTGCTAATAATTTATGATTGTTATTTTTAATTATACCCACAATATATTGATATAATTCATCTTTGAATGAAGAATGTATAAGGCCATCACGGAATTTAACCGCGAAAACAAATTGAATGTGAATTTGTGTATAGGTATTGGCCATTTTATATCATCCCTAGCGGGATTTTGGGTTTACGCTTAATAAATTACTACCGCTATTAAATCCCTAAAGGGATTATTTAATTTCGTAACAAATGAATTCAGCTATGTTAAACTCCGAATCAATTATCCATTCATTTTCTATTAATAGTTTTTTTAACGCTTCATTTTCGTTAGCAACATTGTCAACAATTCCAATAACTTGTAAGTTTTCAATTTCCGCGCCATTAGGAGCAGAGGTATTACCTTCTGGGGTTATGAATATGTATTTTTTCATTAGTCTATTTTCTTGTAGGTTCCCCTTCCATTAAACTCAATAATTCCTTTGTCTCTCAAAAGCTGAAGTTGCTGTCTGATTTTATCTCTTATAAAGTTATTATTTGGATATTTTATTTTTAATTCACTTTCAAAGTTATAAATATCTTTTAGTGTAAAATCTTTATTTGGTATTTTTTCAATGCAATATAATATCTCTAAAATCCATCCTTTTGTATCTGAACTTTTATTTCTTATAAATGTTGTTTTATTGAAGGCAGTTTGAACAATTGCAGGACTAATTATTTTGGATTTTTCAACTAGAAATATTTTGCCAAGTTCTGATACTTTCGATAGGTCAATATTGCAACCTGTCCAACCTGCTCTTATTGCAGTTTCAGACAAAGGCTTTCTTTTAATAATGATGTCAGGGGTAAAAAATTGTTTGGGAATTATTAAAAAATTATCAACTGCCAACTCTTTATTATACGTTAAAAAGAAAAAATTTGGGTTTGTCTCAGAAGTTATCCTATTTGTCATGGTATCATAAGCCCCGTCAGTTATAGTTGTGCTGAATTTTCCACTCTTACTTTTTAACTCAAATTCTTCTGTGCATTTTACGCAATAAAAATCGGCAACTGGTCTGTTGTTTTCAAAATCATTTAAAGGTTTTTCACCACAACTAGGACAATACGAATTTTTCTTTACCCAATCTTCAGTAAGGACCCTTGCAATTTGAGAATTACTAGAATATCCTTTAGCTAATTCAATATTAAAATTTAAATCCATTTACTATTTCAGAAAAGGTTTTGCTTGCATAAAGTTCTTTGGTTTCTGCTAAAATAAGAAATATACAGTAAGCGATAGTAAGCGTTTTGTTTACTTTTCAACAAAATAAAATTGCCATTTTTAAACTGTTATTGTCGTTTGAGGTTTGTTATCCAACCTGCAAAAAATATAAAAAAGTAACTCCCCTACTTTTCCTTGCATTTGCTACGTTTTTCTTCACTCTTCCTTCCTACCTACTCCATACCTAGTCCATAGCTAGTCCATAGCTAGTCCATAAAAAAGCTATTATTTTATGGAGTAGCTATGGATTGGGTATGCATTCCCTATGAAGTAGTTACGAACCAGTTTGGCACAAAAATTGATAAAGTATTTTATAAAACGGAGTAAAGCAATTTTTTAAATCATTACGTTATGGCACGAATAAACAAAAAAGGACAAATAATAGGTAGCATCGGCCCGGTAAGCTTCCGCACCTATAATGGCAAAGATTATATGCAAGGCAAACCGGGTAAGGATAAAATGAAACAAACAGTGGCGACTAAAAAAAGTGCTTCCGACTTTGGGAGAGGGAGTCGTTTAGCAAAAGCCATTCGAGAAGCGCTGTTTCCTATTGTACAAAACCACAGCGATTCAAATTTCTATCGCCGGTTTACGACTAAAATCAATACCGCCACTCAAGAGGGCAATCAGCAATCTATAGGAAGTCGGACACTGATGGAGGGGAATTTGGCTTTGCTCAACAACACCGACTGTAACTTGGCGAGTCCGTTTGTGAACTATTGTCGACTTACTCCAACCCTAACGCTTTCTGATGCTCGTCAGCTTACCATTGCTTTGCCTGAGTTTAGTGTACTGGATTACATCGCCCAAAAAGAAAAGGCCACTCATGCCGAATTGGTATTTCTAGTAACGGCCACTCCTGCTGAAATTGATCCCGACAATCCTATCGAACCTAAAGCAGAACTCTTCCGAGTAGCGTTCCCTTTAAAAGCCAGTCTCATCTCTGCCCAAGAATGGACATCAAGAGTCTTACCAGGAGCACAGCTGGTTGTTGTAGCCTCGGCATTGTTTTATTATAGAAATAACAATCTAGCCGGCATGGTAGGGTTAAATGGAAAGGAATTCCACCCGTGTGAAGTAACTGCGGTTTTAAAAGGATGAAACTACTTAGCTAACCTTAGTGGTTTTACTGTGCTCGGTTGATATAAATCCAGCCCGTTTTGGTTGGGGTATCTTGAAAGTTAATTACATAATAATAGGTACCGTCTGGTAAGTCATCGCCTTTATCGGACTGCCCGTGCCACTCATTATTATAATTAGTCTTGTCGAACACTTTCATTCCGTAACGGTTAAAGATGGTCAAATTCGAAACGTTGTAGGCGGCAAGATCAAAGTTATCATTAAGCCCGTCATTATTAACAGAGATGCCATTTTGAATACTACATAACGTATTGAGTACTTCTTTGGTTCCACTATTGCTGCATCCATTCTGCGTTACGACTAATGAATACATTCCGGGTGTTGTTATGGTTACAGTAGCATCAGAACCAATCTGTACATTGGAGGGGTTATACCAAGCATAGGTCGAACCCGAGGAATCGGTTTGTATAACACTCAAGGTATATACTCCGGTACAACCTCCCGAAATGGTAAATTGAGGTAATGGGTTTACTTGTACCGTAAGCGAAGTCGTTGTAGCACATTGCCCAGCAGCAGGAGCAAAAGTGTAGGTGGTAGTGGCTGTATTGTTTAGTGCTGGCGACCATAATCCGGTAATACTATTATTTGAAGTAGTTGGCAAACCAAGTAAAGGATCGCCATTGCATATTGGCGCAACAGCAGTAAACGTTGGTATTGTCGTTGGATTTACTTGTATGGATAGGGTAGCGTTACCGGCACATTGTCCGGCAGCAGGTACAAAAGTATAGGCGGTAGTGGCTGTATTATTTAAAGGTGGAGACCAAGTTCCGTTGATTCCGTTATTGGAAGTAGTGGGTAAAGCGTTCAAAGTATCGCCAGTACAAACTGGAGCAACAGCAGTAAACGTTGGGGTCACAGGTTGATTAACTACAATTTGAAGGGTAGCCGTCGTGGTACAGGTACCTGTAGTTGGTGTAAAAGTATAGGTTGTTGTGGCGGTGTTATCTAATGCCGGAGACCAGGTTCCCGTAATTCCGTTATTGGAAGTGGTTGGTAAAGCATTCAAAGTATCGCCCTTACATATTGGCGCAACAGCGGTAAACGTAGGTACCGTTGCTGGCGTCACGGTAACAGTAACACTTTTAGTATAGATACAGGTTACCGTTTCCTTTAACGAAATGTCATCTAAGGCAAAGTCATTTCCGTTTGACGAAATCTCTCGGTCATAAATACAAATATTCGCCGTGGTATTGGAACCCGAATTCCAGGTAAAGGTATTTAAGGTCCATGCACAAGTGGTAAAAGGGGCTGTTATAGGAGCGCCTAATGAAACACCATTAATGGTTGGTTCTAATTTTGCTGGAGAACCAGTGGAGACAGAAGCAACATAATAAGAAAAAGTATAACTCTTGTTGGGAAGTACTGGAATCGGTGTTGCATTGCACCAGACTTTTATATTCCCACTAGCATCGGTGGCACCGTCAAATACCATCATGTACCCACTACCGTTAGTGTGATCGCCACAAGAGGAAAAAGGATTAAACCAAGCTGCGGGGTTGGCAACAATACTATAAGACGTTTGAACACCAAATGGATTTGGGTCACCAACTTGAGTATATTCAGTAGTGAATCCGCTATACCCCGAAGAAAAATCACCGTTAACTACCAAATTTGTTGGTGATGATGGCGTGCCCGAAGTAGCCGTATAAGTTGTAGTAACAGTTGGACTGACAGTTGGCGTTGCCGAATTCGGATTGACTAAAGAGGCGTCCGCCGGACTTGCTGTCCAAGTGAACGTAGAAAGGCCACCGCTTACAGATAACTGCGTAGATTGCCCCGAACAAATAGTAACCGGACCACTTATAACCAAATCATTGGGAGCCGTTAATACAATATTAGATTGGGTGTATACTTGATTATTAGCATCGGTAACAGAAATGGTATAGGTTCCGGCTGGTAAATTAGAAAAGATACCATTGGCGTTAGTTTGGGTAACCGTACCGGTTAAATGATAGCTTCCATAAGGTAAAAAACCACCCGCCAAAGTAACGGTAATAGAACCATCTGTGTTGGTAGGGCAAGTAGGGTTTGTGGTAGCATAAGTTCCGCTAAAGGGAAGTGCTCCAGGGGTTATTGAAAAATCATCTACAGCAAAATCATTTCCTACCGATGGTACACTCATCGTTTTTAAACGCACCATTACATTCGTGTTGGTAGCCACAAAAGAATAACTAACCTGTTGCCATCCATCTGAAGGTAGTGGTGCCAAATGGTCTAATGCTGGTGGATTTACATTACTCGCATTGATAAATAAAGCGCTTATATTAGCTCGGGTAGCGTCATTAGTAACCTGATTGGAAACTGATTTAATCCAATAACTAAAAACATAAGATTGTCCTACAGTAAATCCTGGAATGGTCCCACCGGTATTTCCAGTGGTCCAAATGAATTTGTTGGGAGCTGTTGCTCCATCAAAAACCAACATTTTACCAGTTCCTGTAGTATGGTCACCACTAGCATTAAAGGTAGTGTTCATTAATGCGGGATTGGTAGTTCTACTATAAAAACCTGGAGAGCTGGTTCCGGTAAGCGGGTTAATTAAAGTATAATCGGTTACCAGAAAGCCAACGCCACTTCCACCACTTTCAAAATCACCATTAGTTAGGATTTGGGCATTTAAAAAAGTACTGCCTGTAACCAGTAAAAACAAAAACAAGTAGGTTTTGTTTAAAGAAGTGATTGTTTGATGTATCATGTTATTTTAAAAAAAAGTTATAATTACTAAAAATACGATGCTTTTTTTAAGAAAATGAGTGTTTTCTATTATAGAAACTATACAATTCACAATTTATGCAAATCCTTCTACTTTCATCATTATGACTGATATGCTGGAGTCCTATAGTATACTATTTTTACTAGTTCCTCCATTTTGTTGTAGTAATGTTTAGTTAACCCCTTGTTTTTGTTTAAAAGATTTGGATGCACATCACTGTTAATTATCAAAAATACCTATTTTTTAATCTCTTGATTCACATAATTGATTAAAAATCTTGGCTAGGGTCACGCTAAATGTTAAAAAAAGGTTTTTAGTATCCTTGTTAAAGTAAAAAAATACTACTTTAGTATTCTAATTAGTAGGGTGTAAACTAAAAATAGCTCCTAATAGTGTTATGGAAGACCAATCAAGATTATCGGCCAACAGAATCAAGACCATGCAGCTTTTTATTTTAAAAAGTCTAATTAGCGAGATAAAAAGAGGAAAGAGAATCGACTTCAGTCAAATTCCATCGGATATCGTAGCCCTGTTTCAGCAAGAAGTTGCCAGAAACGAAGAGTTGCGAATGGCAGTGGAAAAGCATGCTAAATAGAATACACCAAAAGAAAATACTAAAAACCCCCAATACAAAAGTATTGGGGGTTTTTTTAAGTCAAACTGAATTCCATTGGCTCCGAAATAAATCAAGTACAAACCCGCCTAAAAAACAACATTTTTTGTAAGCCTTTTTTCCTATATTTGTTTCCTAACTCTTTGAGCATGAAAAAATTTACTTTCTTGATTAGCCTTTGTCTTTGTTCTGTTTTTTATTGTAATGCCCAGTTCTCCGAAAACTTTGATGGGGGTGTGGGAAGTGCGTTGCCAACAGGCTGGACTAAAATTAATGGTGCCAATACCGCTTCTTGGTTGATAGGCTCTCCGCTTTATATCACGGCGCATAGTGGAACTAAGGTGGCTATGATTTCGGGGTCTGGAAGTGCGGCTCATGATGATTATTTGATTACGCCACAGATTACCGTGGTAGCCGGAGTTACAGATAGACTAAGCTATTGGGTGGGAATTTCCTCTACCGGTAATTTGGAAAGTTATGATGTGAAAATATCAAAAACAGGCACCGCCTTAGCCAACTTTACCGATTATGCACATCAAAATGTATATGGACCACAATTCTTTACCAAAAGAACCATCAACTTATCTGCTTATGTTGGGCAGTCTATTTATGTGGCCTTTCATGCTACTTCCCCTGCGAACTCTATAGGATTGAATCTAGATGATGTAGTGAATGATGGCTTTCCCACTTGTAGTGCCACGACTGGGTTTTCAGAAAGTTTTGAATTAACCCAAACCGTCAATAGCAGTGTGGGTGATTTTCCAGGCTGTTGGACTTCTCAAAATGCCGCCAATCAAAACAACCTTTGGTATATAGGCTACAGTGATACGGGTGCTGCGCATACAGGACAATATGTTGCTACGGTTACTTATAATCCGGCCACTTGCCTTAGTAATTATTTAATCTCTCCTAAAATTACCGTTACTGCTGGAGTGAACGACCGCTTTTCCTTTTGGGCACGAAGCGGCGCTACTTCCAACCGCTATTTGAAAGTGAAGGTTTCTACCACCACGCCTACTGTTGGGGGTTTTACCAGTACTTTAGTCAATGCTATCGGTTTGACCACTACTTATAAACAAGTGACCCTCGATTTATCGGCTTATGTAGGACAATCTATTTATTTGGGGGTTAATTCTGAAGATGCTACTTCTGGCTATTTTCTACTAGACGATGTAGTCAATGACGCCTTGCCTGTTGTCGCTGATTTTCCGCAAGGTTTTGAAAGCGCTAACACCATACCAGGACACTGGCGAGCTCTTACGCCTAGCAACACTAGCTCTTGGTCGGTTTCGGCTAATGGGCATACAGGTGTTAATGCCGCTCAGTATGATTATAGTTCAGCCGCCCAAAATGACATGTTAGTTACCCCAGCCATAACTGTAGTAGCTGGAGTGAATGACCGTTTGAGTTTTTGGGCTAAAAGTACCACTGGCTTTTACAATCAAAACAATATTATAAGTGTGGCCACTGTGGCTAACCCAACGGCTGCTAATTTTAATCCCATTAAATATTGCGACAGTTTCAGCACTTGGTCTAAACAATTTGTTGATTTATCCGCTTATGTGGGGCAAACCATTTACTTGTCTTTTAAAGGAACCACCTCACTAACGAGCAGTGCGGTTAGTTTTTATTATGATGATTTTGTTTTAGATCGTTTAGTTCCTGCCTTGCACTCGGATTGTCAAGGGGTTTATAATTTTACCCTTCAAAATACCCTTTTACTGAATGGTCAAAATGCGAGTCAGAATACCATCACGTTTTATTACAATGAGCCCGATGCTATTGCTGGTACTAACGCTATTGCTAATCCAGAAAGTGCTGCTATTTATTCTAGTAGCCCAATTACTATTTATGCTAGAATCTACAACAACACAACCAATACTTTTACCACGAATTATTTTGGTTTAGTAAGTGATAAAATAGATTTCCAATTCCAAGTAAACAACGGCACTATTTTGGCTTCGTTGATTGGAGGTAGTAGTGTCACCTTACAATGGTATTATCAAAATACGGCTTTACCTAACGAGACTAGTCCATTTCTCAACACTCAGTTTTATCCACAATTTCAGGCTTTTTCTTTGAAAGCTACCAATACCGTTACTGGATGTACTATTACCAGTAATCCTATTCTCATACCTGTTTTTGGGGAAGATACGTTTACCCTTACTTTAACCAGTGAAGCGGTTACGACTACCTCTTCCGTGTTTGATAATGATATTTTATTTGGGTTGGCTCTTGGTACTCCTGCTCCTACTGACGATCCAACATTCACGATGAATGTTGATGGGACTATTAATGTAGCTGCAGGCACACCTCCAGGAACTTATTCGGTGATTTATAGTTACTCTAGTGTAGGTAGTAACGTTTACTATTATGGCACAAGAACTGCTACCGTGCTTATCTTAAGTTCGGGGATTAGAATGAACGCGTTCCTTGACTCTAATAATAATGGGGTCAAAGACAGTGGAGAACAAAATTTCACCAAAGGACAATTTCATTATATCCTAAATGACAACGGCATAGAGAACAATATTTTTTCATCTATTGGAAGTTGTACCATTTATGACAATGTTATTACAAACTCCTACGACTTAAGTTATACCATTAATAATGAGTTTGCGCCCTATTATGCCTTAGCGAACCCCACCTTTAACAATGTTGTAATCAATGGTAATGGCTTTCAAACTTTTAATTTTCCGATAACGGCTACCCAAACTTATGCAGATTTATCGGTTACCATTTCTCCTTTAAGCCAACCAAGACCTGGTTTTACCTATATCAATAGACTTACCTATACCAACAATGGCAACCAGACTTTAGCTGCGGGAACCGTGACTTTTTCGCCTAATATTGGGTTGTTTATTAATGCTATTTCACAGTCGGGCACGACTTCTACAGCTAACGGATTTAGCTATGCGTTCACCAATTTAAACCCGTCGGAAAGCCGCTATATAGATGTTACTATCAATGTCCCTAGTATTCCTTCGGTAACTTTGGGGCAATTGTTAACCAGTACGGCTACTATCACCAATCCAACGGGTGAAATTTACCCTACGGACAATAGTGCTTCTTTAACGCAAGCCGTTATAGGCTCTTATGACCCTAACAACAAATCCGAGAGTCATGGAGGTCGTATTCTACAGTCTTCGTTTTCAGCCAATGATTATTTAACTTATACCATCCTATTTGAAAACACGGGCACAGCTGATGCTATCACGGTGCAAGTTAATGACGTTCTAGATGCCAAGTTGGATGAAACCTCTATCCGCATGTTGGGAGCCAGTCATAATTATATTTTAGATAGAGTGGGCAGCACGCTAAATTGGAAATTTAGTGGTATCAATCTGCCGCCTTCTGTGGCCAATTCACAAATTGGACATGGGTATATTGTGTTTAAAGTAAAACCAAAAGCGGGTTATGCGCTTGGCGATATCATTCCAAATACCGCCAACATTTACTTTGATTTCAATCCGGCTATTGTGACCAATACTTTTACGACGCAGTTTGTTGCTACTTTAGGTACTGAGGACTTTGCTTTTGCTTATTTCAGTTGTTATCCTAATCCGGTGAAAAACACACTTACAGTTACGAATGACGCCACTATAGATACTATAGAAATAGCTACGGTTTTAGGACAAAGCATAAGTTCACAAAAAGTCAATGACTTACAAACTCAAATCAATTTATCAGGATTGGCCAGTGGGATCTATTTTGTTAAAGTAACTAGTAGTAAACAAGAGAAAACCATAAAAATCATCAAGGACTAATTTTCCTTTCTTTTTAATGATAAATAAAAGCCATTCAAATGAATGGCTTTTATTTTTACTTTTAAGTGAGGCTACGAAAACGATATTGTTTGCACTTTCCCTTAAGATTTCCTTAAAATTGTTAAATAGTGGTTAAAAAATTCTTGATTTTCTGCAATTGAAAGCTACATTTGTGACCAAATATGAAAAACACAATACTATATCTTGTTTTCATCTGTCTGTTGGTTTCCCAAACAGGTCATGCCCGTTCTATAGAAATGGGTCATATTGCTGTACCTTCTACGGTGCAACAACCCTATGCGCCTGCCGCTGTGATACAAAAAGTGACGGTAGGAAGTAGAGAGGATGTTTTCACTTATTGTGATGATTACGACGAATACGATTGTGATGATCATGAAACAGTTATTAAGGATAAAGCGTTTGTTGCTAGTACTCCTTACCCCTTACATTTTAATGTGGCGGCTTCTTTTGTGGCTATTCCTTTTAGCTATAAAGCCTATCACCACGTGAATTTTTCACGTCTTCCTCGTTTTAATTATATTTCGCTCAAAGTCTTTCGTCTTTGATTTTTATAGTTTAACGCATTTAAAAAAAGATTGTTTCGCTCTGAAATAGGTCAAGATTCATTATTAAAAATTTATTTGAAAAAACATGAAAAAGTTCGTAGTGCTTATTGGTATTGGTGTTGTATTAAGTCTCAACAGTTGCAATCAAAAGAAAGAACAAAAAGAAGAAGAAGGTAAATATACCGCTACTAATCCAGTGGCCATAGATACTTCTTTTGTAAAAGAGTATGTTTCGCAGATTCGCTCGGTGAGAAACATTGAAATTCGCAGCCAAGAAAAAGGTTACTTACAACAAATTTTTGTTGATGAAGGTCAGTTTGTAACCGCAGGGCAATTGTTGTTCAAAATCATGCCTAAGATGTATGAAGCTGAATTGCTAAAAGCCCAATCGGAAGAAAAAGCGGCTGAGATTGATTTGATGAATGCTAGAATCTTAGCAGAAAAAAATGTAGTGTCTAAAAGCGAACAAGCATTGGCACAAGCCAAATTAGATCAAGCGAAAGCGGAAGTGTCGTTAGCTAGATTGCATTTGTCATTTACTGAAATCAGAGCGCCTTTTGCTGGAACGATTGACAGAATCCCTAAAAAAATTGGAAGTCTTATAGATGAAGGCGAACTATTAACTAGTCTTTCAGATAACAGTGAGGTGTTTGCTTATTTTAATGTGTCGGAACCCGAGTACATTCAGTACCAGACCGATGTAAAAGATAGAGGCGATAGTCAAGTAAGTTTGTTATTGGCTAACGGAGAGCAACTGAAATACAAAGGAAAGGTAGAAGTTATCGAGAGTGAATTTGATAATGAAACAGGAAACATTGCTTTTAGAGCGAAGTTCCCCAATCCAGATAAACTATTAAAGAACGGTGAAACGGGTAAAGTCATGATGATTGTGCCTGTGAAAGACGCTTTAATTATTCCGCAAAAAGCTACTTACGAAATTCAGGATAAAAAATATGTTTTTGTAATAGATAACAACAACGTAGTAAAATCGAGAGAGATTAAAATTACCGGAGAATTACCCGATTTGTATGTAGTGAAAAGCGGTATCACAGCAGCTGATAAAATACTACTTGAAGGAGTTCAGAAAGCGAATGATGATGATAAAGTCAAGTATGATTATCAGGATCCGAAAGAAGTACTTTCTCATTTGAAATTAAAAGCAGAATAGCCCTAATTCATAAATTATAAATCAATGTTTAGTAAATTTATACAAAGACCCGTTCTTTCGATAGTAATATCGTTGATGATTGTCTTATTGGGGGTGTTGGCCATAACCCATTTGCCGGTTACGCAATTGCCTTCTATTTCGCCACCAAAAGTAAACGTAACGGCCGATTATCCTGGAGCCAATAATGAATTGTTGATTAAATCGGTGGTCATTCCGCTTGAGAGAGCCATCAATGGAGTACCTGGGATGAAATACATTGCTTCGGATGCTGGGAATGATGGTGAAGCGGCTATCCAAATCGTATTTAATTTGGGTACCGACCCGAATCAAGCGTCTATTAATATCCAAAACAGAGTAGCTTCGGTAGTAAATAAATTGCCGCCTCTTGTAGTGAGAGAGGGTGTGAAAATTACTCGTGAGGAATCAAATAACTTGATGTACATCAACGTATTCAGTAAAGATCCAACTATGGATCAAAAGTTCTTATATAACTTTTCGGATATCAATATTCTGTCTGAGATTAAACGTGTGGATGGTGTAGGAGATGCGGATATTATTGGAAACCGAGATTATGCGATGCGTATTTGGTTGAAACCTGACCGAATGTTAGCCTATAAAATTTCGGCCGATGAGGTCATGGAAGCGTTGTCACAACAAAGTTTGGAAGCCTCTCCAGGAAAAACGGGAGAGAGTTCAGGTAAACGTTCACAATCTTTTGAATATGTATTAAAGTATTCGGGGCGTTTTACCACGGAAGAACAGTATGGCAACATTGTCTTAAAATCTAGTCCCAACGGAGAAATACTGCGTTTGAAAGACGTGGCTAAAATAGAGTTTGGAAGTTCGATGTATGACATCTACTCTACTTTGAACGGAAGACCTTCTGCTGCGATTGCGATTAAACAATCCTATGGTAGTAATGCCAGTCAGGTAATTAAAGATGTAAAAGCGAAGTTACTCGAAATCAAAAAAACCTCCTTTCCAAAAGGGGTCGATTATGAAATCAGTTATGATGCCTCTAAGTTCTTAGATGCTTCGATTGAAAAGGTAATTCATACCTTATTAGAAGCGTTTATTTTGGTGGGATTGGTAGTGTTCTTGTTCTTAGGGGACTGGCGTTCCACAGTAATTCCAGCCATTGCCGTACCGGTTTCCTTGATTGGTACTTTTGCTTTCATGCAAATTTTTGGGATTACGATTAACATTGTAACCTTATTTGCTTTAGTATTGGCAATTGGTATTGTGGTAGATGATGCGATCGTCGTCATCGAGGCGGTCCATGCCAAAATGGAAGAAGACCATCTCTCGCCACTCAAGGCTACTAAAAAAGCTATGGGTGAAATTAGTGGTGCCATTATAGCGATTACCTTTTTGATGGCAGCGGTATTTATTCCTTTAGCGTTTATGTCGGGACCGGTGGGTATTTTCTACCGACAGTTCTCTATTACGATGGCAACAGGGATTATTTTATCAGGGATTGTGGCGTTAACGCTTACTCCGGCACTTTGTGCGATGATGTTAAAAAACACCCATGGGGTACCTAGAAAGAAAACGCCTTTGAATAATTTCTTGGATGGTTTTAATCATAAATTCCACCAACTCACAGGAAGATATCAAGGTATCCTTGAAAAGATTGTCAATAAAAGATCGGTTACGTTTATTGCCTTTATCTCCTTTTGTGCTGGAATCTTTTTCTTAAACAATGGATTACCTTCTGGATTTATTCCTAATGAAGACCAAGGAATGTTTTATGCTATTATTCAAACTCCGCCTGGTTCTTCCTTAGAGAGAACGAATGATATCGCCATGAGACTTCAAAAAGAAGCAGAGAAAATTGATGGGGTTAAGTCGGTTTCCTCTTTAGCGGGATTTGAAATCCTTACGGAAGGAACTGGATCTAACTCGGGAACTTGTTTGGTGAATCTTAAAAGTTGGGAAGACCGTAAAGAATCGGTTGATGAGATAATGAAACAGCTAGAAGAAAAAGCTAAGAATATCTCAGGAGCTACTATCGAGTACTTCCAACCGCCAGCAGTACCAGGCTATGGAGCAGCCGGAGGATTCGAGTTACGTTTACTAGACAAAGCGGGTTCAGGGGATTACAAAAAAATGGAAACGGTTAATAATGATTTCGTTAAAGAACTGAATAAACGACCTGAATTATCTTCTGTGTTTAGTTTTTACAGTGCCAGTTTCCCACAATACATGATGCGTATTGATAATGATATTGCTCAGCAAAAAGGAGTAACCTTAGAAAATGCGATGAACACCCTTTCTACTTTAGTGGGAAGTAACTATGAAATCAGTTTCATTAAGTATGACCGTCAATACAAGGTAATTGTGCAAACCTCTCCAGAGTACAGAGCCTTGCCAGAAGACATCATGAAATTATATGTAAAAAACAATCGTGATGAGATGGTGCCTTTTTCAGCCTTCATGCACATGGAAAAAGTATATGGATTGTCGGAGATTACGAGACATAATATGTTTAATGCCTCAGAGATTAGTGGTCAATCGGCACCAGGATACAGTAGTGGTGAAGCCATTAAAGCCATTCAAGAAGTAGCCGATCAGAAATTGCCAAGAGGATTTGGTATTGACTGGGCAGGTATCTCAAAAGATGAGGTAGGTCGTGGGAATGAAGCGATTTACATTTTTATCATTTGTTTGCTCTTCGTTTACTTAGTATTGGCGGCGCAATATGAGAGTTTTGTGTTGCCATTTGCGGTAATCTTATCGCTTCCTGCGGGAATCTTTGGTTCGTTCTTGTTGCTAACCTTAACCGGATTAGAAAACAATATTTACGCTCAGGTTGCCTTCATTATGCTTATCGGATTGTTAGGGAAGAATGCCGTATTGATTGTAGAGTTTGCGGTTCAAAAACACGAACAAGGAATGACCGTTCTTGCCTCAGCTTTGGAAGGCGCTAAAATACGTTTTAGACCTATCTTGATGACTTCTTTTGCCTTTACAGCGGGGTTAATTCCGTTAGTGTTTGCTTCAGGTCCTGGGAAAATTGGGAATCGTACCATTGGAACAGCCGCTTTAGGTGGAATGCTATTAGGAACCATTATTGGGGTATTGCTTATTCCAGGATTGTATTTGATTTTTGGAACTATTGCCTCTAAAATTAAAATGGTGAAAAAACAAGATCATAACCCATTAACAGAAGATATTGATTATGAAAAATAAAATCAAGTTATATCCATTCCTTATCGCGCTAGGCATAGGCCTAGTGGTGGTAAGTTGTAAAACCCCTGCGATAACTCCAACAAAAGCTACTGCAGCGGTTCCAGAATCCTTTGGAGTGGCCTCTACGGATACGACTAATATGTCAACACTACCTTGGAAGACCTTTTTTAAAGATCCGAATTTAGTAGCCTTGATAGATACCGCTCTTCAAAACAATCAAGAGTTGAAAATTACTTTACAAGAAATAGAAATCGCAAAGAATGATATTCGAGTAAGGAAAGGAGCTTTATTGCCAACCGTGGGTGTTAGAGCTGGAGCTGGTGTTGAAAAAGTAGGGCGTTATACTAGTCAAGGAGCAGGAGATGCTACTACAGAGATTATGCCTGGGACTGAAATGCCTGATCCTTTGACCGATTTTACTTTGGCCGCTTATGCCAATTGGGAAGTAGACATTTGGAAAAAATTGCGCAATGCTAAAAAAGCAGCCATCAGCCGTTATTTGTCGACTATTGAAGGTAAAAACTTTGTGACTACCAACTTGATTACAGAAGTAGCCAATTCGTATTATGAATTGTTAGCTTTAGATAGTCAACTGGAGATTATAAGACAAAATATCAAGTTGCAAAACAACGCTTTAGATATTGTAAAGATTCAGAAACAAGCGGCTAGATCCACAGAACTAGCAGTACAAAAGTTCCAAGCCGAAGTATTGTCTTCTCAAAGCATGGAGTTTGAAACCTTGCAAAAGATCAAAGAAACGGAGAATCGCATTAATTTCTTATTGGGACGTTATCCTCAAGAGATTAAAAGAGACAGTGCCGCTTTCTTAAAACTGTTACCAGCGGAAGTGAAATCGGGTATCCCATCACAATTGTTAGCGAATCGTCCTGATATCAAACAAGCCGAATTGGAATTGGCGGCAGCAAAATTGGATGTGAAAGTAGCTCGAGCTGAGTTTTATCCAACATTAGGCATCTCTGCTTCATACGGATTGCAGGCATTTAAAACCTCTTACCTGTTTAGGACTCCAGAGTCTATTCTTTATTCTTTGGCAGGAGATATAGCAGCTCCGTTGATTAATCGTAATGCCATTAAAGCTGAGTTTGCTAGTGCTAATTCTCGACAATTACAGGCTTTATATAACTATGAACGAACTGTTTTAAATGCGTATTTGGAAGTGTCTACCCAGCTTTCCAACATTAGTAATTTAGACAAAAGCTATGCTTTAAAATCACAACAAGTGGATGCTTTAAACAAATCGATTGATGCGGCTAATGATTTATTCAAGTCAGCCAGAGCCGATTATTTTGAAGTGTTGATGACCCAACGTGATGCGTTAGAATCAAAATTAGAATTGATCGACACCAAGAAAGCACAACTCAATGCGGCTATTCATGTTTATCGTGATTTAGGTGGTGGTTGGAAATAACCGTTTGTCCCAATACTAAAAAAAGAGGTCTTACGACCTCTTTTTTGTTGTTATACACTTTTGATCACATAGGTGACTATTCCCCAAATGATTAATTCGTTGTCTTCGGTAATTTTAATAGGTTGAAAGTCTTTGTTTTCGGGCATTAGATGGACGCCTTCTTTTGTTATTGTAATCCGCTTTACCGTAAATTCTCCGTCAATATAACACACCGCTATTTTATTATTGGTAGGTTCCAAACTTCTGTCAATGACCATAATATCGCCATCATCAATGCCTGCGCCAATCATAGAATTCCCAGAAGCTTTAGCATAAAAGGTAGCTTCATGGTTTTTGACCAATACGTTGTCTAGGCTAATTTTAGTTTCATCAAAATCGGCTGCCGGCGAAGGAAACCCTGCCTTGATACCTCCTGAAATAAACGAATGCTTTTGGCTGTTTTCCCTATCGGGGATAAAGAATGAAATGGTCTTTTTTATCGACATGGTATTTCTAGTATTTCTTTGATGTTGGTCGTATAGCGTTTAGACAAATGCTCTTGTTTCATTTTCCAGGTGCGTTGCAAATCTTGGCTTCCCAATCGTATTTTGCGTTCGCCTGTTTTTTTATGAAAGGAATCCATGACTTGCATCAGTTTTAAATGCTTTGGGTTTTCTTCCTCAAACAAGTGGAATTGTTTTTGGTTTTCTGGAATAATTTCGGTGACAATTACGCCTGCTTTTTTATAGATTTCGCCTTCTTCAAAAATGGTCTTTAGCATTTTTATTGCGGCGTTACTTATGGTGATGGAGGAATTGCTGGCGAAAGGCAAGGTCTCCATTTTATAAAAATTGTAGCGTTCTCTTTCTGTTTTGTATTTGTCTTTTCGCAGGTACAGAATCACACTATGGCAACAAGATTTTTGTTTGCGAAGTTTCTCGGCACAAACGGTAGCAAAAGTAGAAACCCGTTCTTTCATTTCGTCGAGCGTGGTGATATTCCCTGCAAAACTTCTGGTAATAGCAATGGTTTTACGGTCTTTGGGCAACTCCATTTCTAATACCGATTTCCCTTCTAATTCGTATTTCAAGCGTAAACCTACAACGCCCATTTCCTTTTTGATGAACCCTTCGTTATGCGGTAGCGTAAAATCGTAAGCGGTGTTGATGTTCTTGGCTATCATCTTCTTTTTTAATCGGAAACCAATGCCCCATACATCTTCTATTTTAGTCCATTTCAAGGCTTTAATACGTTTTTCTTCCGTATCAATAACATAAACACCTTTAGTTCTTTCGGGATATTTTCGAGCGATTTTATTGGCAACTTTGGATAGCGCTTTCGTTTCGGCAAAGCCAATAGAAACGGGAATACTCAACCACTTCATGATACGCTTTTTCATTTGCAAACCATACTCGTGAAAATCGGCTACGTTCATTCCCTTAAAATTCAGAAAAGCTTCGTCTATGCTATACGGTTCGGTGTGAGGCGTAAACCCTTCTAGGATTTTCATCACCCGATGACTCAAATCACCATACAAAGGATAATTAGACGAAAAGACCTCAATGTTTTTTTGCTTTAACTCTTCCCGTACTTTAAACTCGGGAGCGCCCATGGGAATGCCTAATGCTTTAGCTTCATCGCTTCTTGAAATAATACAACCATCGTTATTGGACAAAATAACAATCGGTTTTCCAACCAAATGTGGCTGAAATACCCGTTCGCACGAAGCATAAAAATTGTTACAATCGACTAAAGCATACATGGGATAAAATTACAAAATCAACAGTTCGTTTTGGTGTTGACAAAAGTTAATTTTGTTCCTTGTTGATAACTAAAAAACCCATCAAAATAATTCTTGATGGGTTTCTTGTTTTCTAGTATTGCTTTTAAAACTCATTCAACATTTTAGAAATCTCGTCTAATTTTGGCGTTAGGATGATTTCGATTCTACGGTTTTTAGCTTTGCCTTCATTGGTGTCGTTACTCAATAGTGGTGCAAATTCTCCACGCCCCGCAGCGGTTAAGTTTTGTTTTCTGATACCGCTATTTTCGCATAAAATATTTACGATAGCTGTAGCTCTTTTGGTAGATAAGTCCCAGTTGTTTTCTATGCCGCCACCTATGTTTCCAAGGATTTTATCATTATCGGTGTGACCTTCAATCAGTACGGTAATATCTGGATTTTGTGCCAACACTTTTCCAACCTCTACTACGGCACTTCTTCCTTCCGAACCTACAGACCAGCTTCCGGTTTGGAACAGCAATTTATTTTCCATAGATACATATACTTTTCCGTTCTTTTGGTAAACGGTCAATCCTTTTCCTTCAAACGCATTCAAGGCTTTGGATAAGGTATCTTTTAGTTTTTTCATCGCAGCATCTTTAGCCGCAATCATGCTTTCTAGTTCGTTCAGTCGCTTGGTATTCGAAGCTAATTCTGCATTTAATTTATTTAATCGGTCTTGTTCTGCAGCCAGTGCTTTTTCTTTGGCATCTAATTGTGTCAACAAGTCACGGTTCTTATTCATGTTGGTTTCAAGCGCCTCGTTGCTGTTTTTTTCAAGTGCCGCATACGAATCTTGTAACGCTTTTAAATTATTGCTTGTAGCGGTACAATCGGCAGTCAGTTTGTCTTTATCCGCTTTGAGTTGATCTCGTTCAGCAATCAACGATTTGTTCACCGAATCAAACTCGGCATTAGCTTTATGAAGCTCATCGTTTTCATCGGATAGCGATCGGTTTTCCTTCTTTAAATCGGTGTATTTGTTTTCCAAATCGTTGTAGATTTTTTTGGATACACAGGATGTCATCAAACTTACTAGGGCAAGGCAAAAAACTATTTTTTTTATCATTATTGAAGTGATTAGTAATTAGTAATTAGTGATTAGCGTTTTAATCTATTTCCACCAAAATCGGACAATGGTCTGAATGCTTGGCTTCGGGTAAAATAACGGCTCTGCTCATTCGGTCTTTTAGGTTTTCGCTGACCAAATTATAATCGATGCGCCATCCTTTATTATTCCCACGGGCACCAGCACGATAGCTCCACCAACTGTAATTATGAGGCTCTTTATTAAAATGACGGAAACTATCAACAAAACCACTCTTCATGAATTTATCTAGCCAAGCACGTTCTACTGGTAAAAATCCTGATACTGTTGCATTTCTAATCGGATCATGAATATCAATAGCCTCATGGCAAATGTTGTAATCGCCACAAATGATTAAATTGGGAATGTCATTTTTCAATTCATTGATGTAGTGTTGAAAATCGTCCATGTATTTGAACTTGTGATCCAATCGGTCTAAATTGGTTCCCGAAGGCAAGTACAAACTCATTACAGAAAGGTCATCAAAATCAGCGCGGATGTTTCTCCCTTCAAAATCCATGTGTGTTACTTCGGTTCCTTTGACCACCTTGTTGGGTTTTATTTTGGATAAAATGGCCACACCACTATAGCCTTTTTTTTGTGCCGAAAAATAATATTGATAGGGATAGCCTGCTGCTGTGATAGCTTCTGTTGGGATTTGATCTTCCGTTGCTTTTATTTCCTGAAGGCAAATCACATCAGGATTGGCTAGCTGCAACCAATCTAAAAATCCTTTAGTAATAGCTGCTCTAATGCCGTTAACGTTATAAGAAATAATTCTCATGAAGTGTTGTTAAGAGTTTTTAACTTCGTTCAATTGAGCCAAAAGGCCTTGGGTCAAATGTAGTTAAAATCATAAACATTTGAAATTCAAAATCAATATTAAAATTTAAATCGTCTTTGGCGATTTCTGCTTTTTGTTAATCCTATTTCAATAGAATTACTATCTTTGTTTCATGCTCAAAAAAACTAGTTATACATGGGTTTAGTCACTGCTAAAGAAGTTGCCAAAGCGATTAACGCTGATAAATACGGGGTTTTCGGAACTTTTTGTGGCTGGTTATTAATGAAAGCTTTAAAGATTTCGACCTTAAACAAAATCTACGACCGAAATAAGCATTTGAGTGAGTTAGAATTTTTAAATGCGATTTTGGACGAATTCCAAATCAAATTTGAGATTCCCGAAGAAGACTTTAAACGATTGCCAAAAGACGGTGCGTACATTACTATTTCCAATCATCCGTTAGGCGGAATTGATGGTATCCTTTTATTAAAATTGATGCTCGAAAGAGAGCCTGACTTCAAGATAATTGCCAATTTCCTGTTGCATCGTATTGAACCTATGAAGCAATACATCATGCCTGTGAATCCTTTTGAAAATCATAAGGACGCTAAGTCGAGCGTGATAGGCATCAAAGAAACGTTGCGTCATTTGAGTGATGGAAAACCATTAGGAATGTTTCCTGCTGGAGAAGTATCTACATATAAAGATGGACAGTTAGTGGTGGATAAAGCTTGGGAAGAAGGCGCTATCAAAGTAATACGAAAAGCACAAGTGCCTGTGGTGCCGATTTATTTTCACGCTAAAAACAGTCGCTTTTTTTATCTGTTATCTAAAATCAATCCAACACTTAGAACGGCTAAATTACCTTCGGAACTGTTGACCCAAAAAGACCGTGTGATTAAAGTGCGTATAGGAAAACCGATTTCAGTAGCCGAACAAAACGAACACAAAAGCATTGAAGAGTATTCGGAATTTTTGAGAAAGAAGACCTATATGTTGGCCAATTCTTTTAATAAAGAAAACAACATTCTGAATCCTCAAAATTTGAATTTAAACCTGAATTTAAAATCTGTTAAAAACCCAAAACAGATTGTAAAACCGGCTAATCAAGATAAAATTTTAGAAGAAATTGCTACTTTAAGAGATAGTGATTGTCGCTTATTACAAAGCAAAAATTACATTGTGTTCTTAGTTCCTGCAGATCAAATTCCAAACATTCTTCATGAAATTGGTCGTTTACGAGAAATTACTTTTAGAGCCGTTGGAGAAGGAACTAATGAGTCTATTGATTTAGATCGATGTGATTCGTATTACCAACATATGTTTTTGTGGGATGATGAGGCGCAGCAAATTGCTGGTGCTTACCGAATGGGATTTGGTTCAGAAATTTTTCCAAAATATGGTATTGAAGGATTCTATCTTCAGGATTTATTTCGATTTGAGCCTGAGTTGTATGATATGATGTCGAAATCCATTGAAATGGGTCGCGCTTTCATTGTGAATGATTACCAACAAAAACCAATGCCTTTGTTCTTACTTTGGAAAGGAATTGTGCACACCACTTTGCGTTATCCGGAACATAAATTCTTGATTGGTGGCGTGAGCATTAGTAATCAATTTACGGAATTTTCTAAATCGTTGATGATAGAGTTTATGAAGTCGCATTATTATGATCCTTATGTGGCGCAATACATTCACCCAAAGAAAGAATTCAAAGTAAAACTGAAAGATGCTGATAAAGATTTTGTCTTCAACGAAACCGAATCGGATTTAAATAAGTTTGATAAAATTATTGACGAAGTAGAACCAGGCACTTTGCGTTTGCCGGTCTTAATTAAAAAATACATTAAGCAAAATGCACGTGTAGTAGCTTTCAACGTGGACCCCATGTTCAACAACGCCGTTGATGGATTAATGTACATCCGAATTGCTGATTTACCTGAAAGTACCGTTAAGCCTGTAATGGAAGAGTTTCAGGCAGAACTGGAACGGAAAGAGAAAAATTATAAATAAAAAAGGCAACTCGTTGAGTTGCCTTTTTTATTATTCTGCTTTAACCTCGTCTTGAAAGGTCTTCCAATCTTTTTCAGAGATTGTGGCTTTGCTTTTTAATTTCTTACCTTTGATATAATCCAAGATATATTTGGCGCGTTCTTCGGATTCTGGATGATCGGCAATCCAATACAAATTTTTATCTATTTGAATTTCTTGTGCCATTTGATACATAAAATCGGCCATTGGTTTTGGATCAATGTGTGCTTTCATCATGTATTTTACGCTGGCAATATCCGCTTCTTTTTCTAATGATCTGTCATAGGCAGAAGAAGTAAGTGTTTTCAAAATTTGTCTAGCCATTTGACCTCCTTTGGCACCACCAGCAGTTAGCAATACTGAGTATCCAACTTCTTTGGATAGTTTTTTCATCACATGATTGTTCTCAATATGCGCTATCTCGTGACCTAAAACACCCTGAAGCGCTTCTTGCTTTTTACAATCTTCAATCAATCCTGTGTAAACCACTAGATGATTATTTGGCAAAGCAAAGGCATTAATTTCATCCTTTTTTACGATATGAACTTTCAACGAATCTTGTTCGATGTCGTTAGCCTCGCAAATAGGTTGTAGTAATTTATCTAATGATTTTGTGATGGTGTCATTGGTTACAACATCTTCGGTATCTTCTATTTGATTCCAAATCATATCACCTAATTTGTTTTCCATGTTTTGTGTTCTTTCACGCACTTTGAAAAACTTCATAAAATCCAATTGGGAAAATCCGAACCATAACAAAAAGAATCCGGATACAATAATCAATCCTTGAAATAGTGTTTTCTTAATCATTAGGGTTTACAAATTAAGTTAGTAATATTTCCGAAAAACAAAAACTGAACTTGTTTTCCTTTTCGGGTTTGAACAGCAGCATAAATAGTAGAAAAAATTTCTAATAGGTTAAATACGATGACCGTGAAGATATAAGCAAAGTATTGATTACTTGCTTTTTCATCTGAAAACAAAATAGAAATGGTCCACCAAAAACTAGCACTGTTTATGCCTAACAAGGCTAATTGCGATAACAAGGCCTGTGTACAATGCCAACGTACAAAATAAGTACCTTTTCTATTGGCTAAAAAGAAAAAGAGTGTTGCCAGCAAATTAATGATCGGCAAAGGCAATCCAGCTATTAGAGCTACTAAAGACATCAAATAACTATTCGATGCTTTTTCGCATTCGTGTTCGCCTGGTTTATAAGCAAAAGTGGTTTCTTGTATCATAAGTGTTTGTATATATTCCAAATCCAATTGAGAATGACTAGTATGATAAGAAAAATAGCCAACCATTTGGTTCTGATAATTACTTCAGCTTTTTTATAACTATGAAAAAAAGTGTCTTTCTTTAAAACGAAATCTATTGCAATCCAAATTGGTGCTACGGTCATTAGTATTGCTACAATAATGCCAAAAGGATTCATTTTGAGAGATTCGATAAAGTCTCCCTGAACAAGAAGTTGCATTGCTCTTGTTGTGCCACAAGAAGGACAAGGATAACCCGTTACATTCTTTATCATACAAACGGTCAAATGATATTTATCGGTGGAAAAAATGCTATACCATAAATATACATGTCCTAATATACAAGCTCCAAAAAGCCATGCATACAACTTATTTCTTGTCATTAATTAATTTTAATCTAATATAATGCGTTTTGAAAAGTTTCCATATTCTTTTCTCTAGCCGCACCTTGTATCATAAACCAGTCGATGATTGTCCAAATCCCAAGACCTCCACAGGTAAGTAATTTAACGATTCCTAATCCAGTATCACCGATAAAAAAACGGTCAATTCCTACTTGGCCCATAATGGATAAAATTTGTGCTGTGTCAGGGCTTTTAAATTGTAGTGTTTGTACCAAAGGCCATTTCGAATCATCTAAGCTTAATAATTTTTCTCTTACTGCATGAAGATGGTGTCCCTCGAAATACTTGTTATTAGCAATCATAAACATGTCAACTTTTTGTGCGTCCATAATACGTTTGGTTTAATTGGTTTTGTTTTAATTTATTCGTCTAAAATATAAAAATTTATAAGAAAGCACTATCATTTGGCTCTCAAAGTTTGATTTTATTTCTATTGTTTATACAATTTTTTGATTTTATCCACTATCGTCTGTGCTAACTTTTGATGACTTTCATAAGTCCAACCCGCAATATGTGGCGTTAATAAAACATTTTCTGCTTGAAGCAAATATTCAAAGGCTTTGGGCTTTTCTGTATCGATAAAAAGATTTTCAAACGACAACTTCTCGTACTCCAAAACATCCAATCCAGCACCAAGAATTTTACCAGATTTCAAAGCAGTAACCAAATCCTCTGTTACTACATTTTTCCCTCGTGATGTATTGATAAACCAAAACGGTTTGGCAAAAGCACTGATAAAATTGGTATTAACCATCTTATCCGTTTTTGAAGTCCACGGAATATGAAGGCTTAACACATCGGATTTAGCTTGTAATTCTTGTAACAAAACTTGTTTAGCATTTTCATCGCCAACATTGGATTGAATATCATAACACAAGACTTCTACCTCAAATCCTCTTAGCTTTTTAGCAAATGATTTTCCCATATTACCGTAGCCAATAAGCCCAACGGTTTTGCCTTCTAGTTCATAGCCACGATTCCCTTCCCGAATCCATTGTCCTTGGCGCACCAATTTATCCGCTCGATTTAGTTTATTCATTAAAGACAATAACATTCCTAAAGCGTGTTCCCCAACGGCATTTCTGTTACCTTCAGGAGCTGCAATGAGATGAATTCCTTTAGCTTCAGCATAGTCACAATCAATACTTTCTAATCCAGCACCAACACGTGCTATGAATTTAAGATTAACCGCTTTATCTATAAAGTCTCTGTCAATCTTAAACGGCTGCGTATGACGATTCCGTGATAGTTTTGGATTTTGTCTTCGATGGCGGTTTTGGATGAAGTGAAATCGGCTTCGTTATGAAATCCTGCCTGTTCCAATTGTTCCCATAATAAAGGGTGATTGCTATCGATGTGAAGTATTTTGACGTCTTGAATGGACATAGTATGTTGTTGAAAAAGTAAAGATAGTATTTATTAAAATACCATAAAAAAAGCCGCCTGATTTCTCACGACGGCTCTTAATGAGGATAATGAAGTTATTATTTATTTGTTTAGTATTTGAGTTACGGTTCCTAATAAAACATTGGCACCAATTGCTAAATCTTCATAAGAAGAATACTCTAAAGGATTGTGACTAATCCCGTCTTTACAACGCACGAATATCATTCCGTAATCACAAGCATAAGACAATGCCAGCGCATCATGGAAAGGCCCACTCATCAATTCAATTTCATCAAGTTGTAGTTTTTGACATTCGGCATGAATAATTTCCTTAATCCAATCCGCACAATAACGAGGATCGCTTTTAGTATCTTCTGAGATTTCGTAAGTCAGTTGATGTTTGGCACAAATGGTTTCAATTCGATTGCGCAATTGTTTCTCATAACGGTTTCTTCGTTCTAAATCGATGTCGCGCAAGTCGACGGTAAAGGTCACTTCTTCCGGAATGATATTTCTGGAAGCTGGAAAAATATTCAATGTTCCCACCGTTCCTACTGTTGGATTTCCTGGAACTTGAGTAGCTATTTCATTAACCGCAATAATGATTTCGGCAGCTCCTACTAAAGCATCTTTTCGAATCGGCATAGGAACGGAACCCGTGTGTCCTGCCATTCCTTTTAGCTTAACCGTCCACCAAAGCGGACCTGAAATTCCAGAAACCACTCCAATAGGTTTGTGAGCCAAATCTAAAATAGGACCTTGTTCAATATGCAATTCTAGAAAACAAAAAATACTTCCTGGTTGATATTCTGATTCTTTGAATTTCGTTATGTCGCAACCAAAATCTTTTAGTGCTTGCCCTCGAGTGATTCCGTCTTTATCGGCACGTTCTAATTCGCCTTCTTCAAGTTTTCCTAAAATACCGCGTGAGCCAAAAAGCCCTTTATTAAAACGCCAGCCTTCTTCATCGGCAAAGGAAATGACTTCTATAGTTCTTTCTGGAAAGATGCCATTATCGTGCAACGTTTTCACTACCTCGATGGCACAAAGTACTCCGGCCACTCCATCAAAACGTCCTCCATAAGGTTGTGAATCGAGATGAGAGCCCATCATTAAAACAGGTAACTCAGGATTTGTGCCTTCTAATCTTCCGATAAGGTTTCCAAAATTATCAATGCGGACTGACATGCCAGCTTCTTTCATCCAAGAACCTGCTATTTCAAAACCTTGTTTTTCCAAATCGGTATGTGCTGGTCTACAAGTGCCTGTTTCTCCTATTTTGCCAATCAGACTCATAGCTTCAAAATGCTGTTGTAGTCGTGCAGAATTTATTTTCATTCTTTTCAAATTTTATTTACGAACTAAAGTTCGTGTACCTGACTGCCACTGGCAGTCCTCCTCTTAATCTCAAATATCCAAGAGCCTGCAATTTCAAAACCTTGTTTTTCCAACACAGTATGTGCTGGTCGACAAGTGCCGGTTTCACCTATTTTACCAATCAGACTCATAGCTTCAAAATGCTGTTGGAGTCGTGCAGAATTTATTTTCATTTTAGTGGTCGTTTAAAGGTAATCCTTGCGCTTGCCAATCTTTCCAATTGATGTATTCAGGAGCTACACGATGCACTTCCATGGTGATACAATTATCAACTGGGCACACTAATTTACATAAGTTACAACCCACACATTCTTCTTCTTTGATAGTGTAATTGTTATAAGGAACTCCTCTTTCAATATTGATGGATTGATGCGAAGTATCTTCACAAGCGATATAACACAAACCACAGTGAATACATTTCTCTTGGTCTATCTTAGCAATATGATGATAGTTAATATCTAAATCTTCCCAGTGGGTAATTTTTTCAACTGATTTACCAATAAAATCAGTAGTTTTTTGATAGCCTTTTTCGTCCATCCAATTGTTTAAACCTTCGCACATATCTTCCACAATTCGGAAACCGTGAGTCATAGCAGCAGTACAAACTTGAACTGAAGTGGCTCCTAAAAGCATAAACTCCACAGCATCTTTCCATGTACTAACCCCTCCAATACCAGAGATTGGCACTTTACTTGTCTTTGGGTCTTGGGCAATAGTGGTTAACATTTTTAACGCAATGGGTTTCACTGCTGGACCGCAATAGCCTCCAAAAACACTTTTACCTGCAACGTATGGATTTGGAACTAAAGTATCTAAATCAATTCCGGTTACACTTTGAATGGTATTGATTAAACTTAGTGCGTTAGTTCCTCCCTCAACAGCGGCTCTTCCTGTTGGAACAACCGAATGTACATTTGGCGTAAGTTTTGTAATTACTGGAATCGTTGCTTTTTCCATTACCCATTCAACTACCATTTTGGCAATTTCAGGGTCTTGACCAACGGCTGCTCCCATACCTCTTTCGGTCATCCCGTGTGGACAACCAAAATTTAATTCGAATCCCATAGCACCAGCATCTTCACATTTCATGATGAGTTCGTGCCATGATTTTCTATCGTTATCCGCCATCAATGAAACAATCATAGCGCGATCTGGGAACATTTTTACTACTTCAGTGATTTCTTTTAAATTGATTTCTAAAGGTCGGTCACTAATTAATTCAATATTATTGAATCCCATTATTCGTTTTCTTCCGTATTCTACAGAAGAGTAACGAGAGGAAACATTTTTTACTTGAGAGCCTAATGTTTTCCATACTACACCACCCCAGCCTGCTTCAAAAGCACGGACTACATTTATTTTTTTATCCGTTGGAGGCGCACTTGCCAGCCAAAATGGGTTTGGTGATTTTATGCCTAAAAAATCGGTTGATATATCTGCCATAATTTTGATTCTTAATTGTTGAACGTTGGTTTTAATTCGGATTCGATGATATAATCCGGGCTGATGATGTATTTCAGTATAGCGGCAGCTCCGTCTTTTCCAGCTTGTACCGCATCGACTACTTCTCGACCTCCGTTGACACAATCGCCACCAGCAAAAACACCAGCTATTTTTGAAACGGATTTTCCATCAACTACAATTTTACCGTTGTTGTTTTGGATGTTATTATCATTCACTAAAGATTGGAAAGGCATTTGCCCGGCCGCTTTGATGACCATATCTACATCAAGTGTAAATGTTTCTCCTGAAACAACAGGACTTCTTCTTCCACTGGCATCAGGTTCGCCGAGTTTCATAACATCACAGATTAATTGAGAAACTTTTCCGTTGTTGCCTTTGATTTCTTTGGGTGAGGCTAACCAGATTACTTTACATCCATCGAGTTTAGCGATGTCCAATTCTTTTTCAGTACAAGGCATTTCAGCTTGTGTTCTTCTGTACACCAAAGTCACATCGGAAGCCCCTAATCTTTTGGCTTGAGTCGCTGCATCGATAGCAGTCATTCCCATTCCGATTACGGCAACTTTATCGCCTACCGCTATTTTGGAATAGTCATTGTTTCTCAATTCGTATATGAACTTGATGGCATCTTCCACACCTTCCAAATGTTCTCCTTCAATATCCAATTGACGAGCTAATCCTATTCCGAAAGCCATGTAAACGGCATCATAGTCTTTTTGTAATTGCTCTAAAGTGATATCTTTCCCAAATTCCTGATTGTATTTAATATCAATTCCTCCAATTGAAGTAATGTAATTCACCTCATCTTCACAGAATTCTGGCGTTACTTTATAAGCGGCAATTCCATAGGTCATCAAACCACCACCTTTGCTTTCTTTTTCATAAATAGTTACATCGATTCCTTCACGGCTAAGGGTGTGAGCACAACTCAATCCAGCAGGACCAGCTCCTACAATGGCCACTTTTTTACCTTTTGATGGTTTTCTATCGAATAATTGCCATTTGTTTTCCATAGCTTTTTCTGTCGAATAACGTTGGAGTTTGGCTATGTTGATGGGTGTTTCGTGCATTAAATTATAGACGCAAGCCCCTTCACACAATTTTTCTACCGGACAGACTTTACTGCAACCAGCTCCCATAATGTTGGAAGAAAAAATAGTATGTGCCGATCCTTTAAGGTTATCGGTGGTAATTTGTCTGATGAATTTTGGTACGTTAATAGATGTTGGACACGACTTCATACAAGGAGGGTCGTAACAAAACAAACAACGGTTGGCTTCAACCACTGCTGCATCTCGTGTTTCAAAAGGTGGGTGGATATCAGCGAAGTTTTCCTGATATTCTGCCTGGGTTAATCGGTTATTTTTTATGCTCATATTTTGGTTGGTTTAATATCTATATAATTTTCATTCGTTAAGGTGCTGTGATTTCGCCATAAGTTTCTGGTCTTCGGTCTCTATAGAATTGCCATTTACTTCTAATTTGTTCAATTAAATCCAAATCAAATTCGGCTACTAACAGTTCATCTTTATCTTCGGAAGCACAAGCAAAGATTTCGCCTAACGGATTTACAAAATACGAGGTGCCGTAAAAGCGTCCGAGGTTCCATGGTTTCTCTATACCTACTCTATTGATGCAACCCATGAAATAGCCATTGGCAACAGCATGTGCGGGTTGTTCCAATTTCCATAAGTTTTGAGATTGCCCTACGGTAGTTGCTGATGGATTGTAAACAATTTCAGCTCCGTTTAATCCTAGACATCTTGCGCCATCAGGGAAATGTCGGTCGTAACAAATGTAAACCCCAACTTTAGCGTACTTCGTTTGAAAAACGGGATAGCCTAAATTCCCTGGTTTAAAGAAATATTTTTCCCAAAAACCGCCTGTTTGTGGAATATGATTTTTACGGTATTTACCCAAGTAAGTTCCATCTGCATCAATGACGGCAGCGGTATTGTATAAAACTCCTGCTTGATCTTTTTCATAAACAGGAACAATAATCACCATATCATATTTCTTGGCGTAGACTTGCATTCTTTCTGTAGTTGGACCAGGAACGCTTTCTGCTGAAGCATACCAAGCACTATCTTGTCCTGGACAGAAATAGGGAGTATTAAAAATTTCTTGGAAACAAAGAATCTGAACGCCTTGTCTTCCTGCTTCTTCAATAAACGGGATATGCTTTTGCACCATGGCTTCCATAATTTCTGGAATGGTTCCTTCGCCTTCTGTTTTGGCTAAACTCAACTGAATTAAGCCTGATTTTACTATTCTTGCCATAGGATTAAATTTTTCCTTCTACTTTATTTCGTTTCACAAATTGACCGTAGCCTTTTTGCACTTTACATTCGTTATTATCGATGACCACTTTTCCTCGAAGCAAAACCGTTTTTACTTTACCTGTAAGTTCCCAACCTTCGTAGCCGCTATAATCTACATTCATGTGATGTGTTTTGGCGGAAAGGGTATGTTTTTCATTGGCATCAAATAATACAATATCGGCATCACTACCAATAGCAATCGTTCCTTTTTTAGGGAACATACCAAATATTTTAGCGGCATTGGTTGACGCCACTTCTACATATTTATTTAACGTGATTCTGCCTTTGTTTACTCCTTCGCTGAAGAGTAATTCCATTCTGTTTTCTATCGCTGGATGACCATTCGGAATTTTTGAGAAATCGTCTTTCCCCATAAGTTTTTGTTCCCACATAAACGGACAATGGTCGGTGGCTACTACATTAACTAATCCTTGATTTAATCCGGCCCAAAGGGTTTCTTGGTCTTTCTTTTCACGTAACGGAGGACTCATTACCCATTTGGCACCTTCAAAGTTTTGTTCATACAAACTCGCATCTAAAATCAAATATTGGATACAAGTTTCCACAAACACATGTTGGTTTCTTCTGGTTGCGAAACGCACGGCATTCAAAGCACCTTCACAAGTCAAGTGAACAATATAACCTGGACAACCGGTGTAATCCGCCATATCGGCAAAACGACTGCTGGCTTCTGCTTCGGTCACTTCGGGTTGTGATAAATAATGATATAGTGGTGCTAATTTCCCTTCTGATTTATGTTTGGCAATCAGAAAATCAATCATGTCGCCATTTGTAGCGTGAACATTGATTAATCCTCCGTGCTTTTTTACTTCCTGCATTAATCCAACCATTTGGCGGTCATCAATCATTAAAGCTCCTTTGTAGGCCATGAATGTTTTAAAAGACGTGATGCCTTCAACTTCAATAAAATGCTGAATTTCTTTTTTGGTTTCTTCGTTGAAATCAGTCACCGCCATGTGGAAACTGTAATCCCCCACCGCATTATTATCGCTTCTTCCTTTCCATTCTTGTAAGGCTGATTGCAGACTATTTCCTTGGGTTTGCAGAATGAAATCAATCACAGTAGTGGTTCCTCCATAAAGAGCAGCGCGTGTTCCAGTTTCGTAATTGTCACTAGAATACGTTCCCATAAAGGGCATGTCTAAATGTACGTGTGGATCAATTCCGCCTGGCATTACTAATTTCCCTGAAGCATCAATTACTTCATCAGCTGTTACATTTAAGTTTTTACCGATAGACGAAATCGTTTCCCCTTCTATAAAAATGTCTGCTACATAATCATCGGTAGCGGTTATAATTCTTCCGTTTTTAATTAAAATACTCATACTCTAAATGTTTATTTTTTCTTCATTAATAACCAATAAATAAGTCCACTTAAGGCAAACCCAACGAACCAAGCGTAGTTATATAAACCTAAAATCCACGTTGGAAACATTTCTGGCGGAAATACTTTTATTGTGGTGAAAAATCCGGGGACATTGGGAAAAATTCCAATGATTAAAGCGATGATGGCGCTAAAATTGAATCCTTTTGAAAACGTATAAATTCCGTTGGTATTGTATAAATCGTCCACTATCAATTTTTGCTTTCTGACGAAATAATAATCTACAATCATAATCCCTCCGACAGGTCCTAATAAACTGGAATAACCAACCAACCAAGTGAAAATATACCCAGATGGATCGGCTATTAATTTCCAAGGAAAAATCATTATGCCAATGATTCCTGTAATATAACCTCCTTTTCTGAAATCAATTTTAGATGGTGATAAATTGGCAAAGTCATTGGCCGGACTAACAATATTAGCTGCAATATTGGTCGCTAATGTTGAGATGGCTACTGCAATCATAGCTATGCTTACTAATAGTTTACTATCGAATTTTCCAGCAAGAATAACCGGATCCCAAATCGTAGTTCCAAATACTATAGCTGTTGCTGAAGTCACTACTACTCCAACAAATGCGAACATAGTCATTGAGGTTGGTAAGCCGTATATCTGGCCTTTGATTTGCGCTTGCTGTGAAGTGGCATATCTTGTAAAATCGGGAATATTCAACGATAAAGTTGCCCAAAAACCTACCATTCCAGTTAGCGCAGGGAAAAAGAAATGAAAGAAATCAACTGAATTGGTAAATTTAGAATGGGTTTCTAATATTGGGCCTAAACCATGTGCCGCACTAATAGCCCAAAATAATAAGGCTAAAGCTGCAACTGGTAAAAAGATGGCTTTGAATACCAATAACTTTCTTATGCTTTCCACTCCCAAATAAACCACATACATATTCAATAACCAAAACAAGAAAAAACAAATAGCTGGTCCCGTTTGTAATCCGAAGGAGTCAGGAAATAGTTGTGGTAATTTTTCAATGCTAGGTATCCAAAGACGAACCATTTGATAAATGGCAAATCCGCCAATCCAAGTTTGTATTCCAAACCATCCGCAAGCTACAATTGCTCGAAGCAATGCTGGAATATTAGCTCCCATGGTTCCAAAACTCGCTCTAGCAAATACCGGAAAAGGGATGCCATACTTAGCACCTGCATGACCGTTTAAAATCATCGGAATTAAGACAATCGTGTTTCCTAAAAAGATAGTTAATATCGCTTGCCACCAATTCATTCCTCCTTCAATCAATGAACTCGACAACATATAGGTGGGAATGCAAAGACTCATGCTAATCCAAAGAGCAGCATAATTCCATGTGGTCCAGGTTCGTTTTTCGGCTGAAACTGGAGCCAAGTCTTCACTATACAACGACGAGTTTGTATGATTAAGGTTTTCGGACATGTGTTTGATTTTAGTTAACTAAAGCTGCATCAGAAATTTTCAAGGCTTCACTTATGATGGCTAAACCTTCATCGATTTGCGCTTCCGTAACACATAATGGTGGTGCTATAAATATATAGCCCCAACGTACGAAAGTGTATAATCCCAATTCTCTAACTTTTGCTGCGATTTGATTGGTTACTTTTAAATCATCACCAGCGGCATTATAAGGAGCAATTAGTTCCCCTGTTGCTTTGTTTTTTAAAATATCTAAACAACCCAACAATCCGGTGTTTCGGAATGTTCCCATACTTGGATGCTGTGCTCTCATCGCTTCAATTCTGGACTCTAAATAGACTCCCATTTTACGAGTGTTTTCAATCAGTCTATCACTTTCGTAGATGTTGATTACGGCTAAAGCTGCAGCCAAAGCTACTGGGTGACCATTGTAAGTAAGACCAATCATCATCGGCGTACTTTCAAATTTAGAGGCTATTTTATCTGAAACCATCAGACAACCTAGCGGTAAATATGATGCCGTCAATCCTTTGGCCATACAAATCATATCAGGAATAATGTCATGGTTTTCAAAACCAAACCATTTTCCTGTACGTCCAAAGCCACTCATTACCTCATCAGCAACGAAAAGGATTTCATATTTTTCACAAAGAGCTTTAACTCCTTTTAAATAGCCTTTTGGATAATGTAAACAACCCGAAGAACCGCTTTCACCTTCAAAGATAAACGCAGCGATATTGGTTTTGCCTTCCAAATGAATAACTCTTTCTACGTATTCCAAACTCAAGCTTAACTTGGTGGCTTCGTCTAGATTTTTCATACCGAAGAAATAATAAGGATCATCTAAATGAACCGCATTGGGCATTTGTTGGGAATCATTAGCTAACTTTCTTGGGTCTCCCCCAACAGTCATTCCACCTATGGAACCTCCGTGAAAGGCTCTGTATCTTCCGATAATTTTATGCCTACCTGTGTACAATCTTGCCAATTTAATAGCATTGTCAATTGAAGAAGTTCCACATAAAGTATAAAACGCTTTGTTCAAATCGCCTGGACAGATTTCAGCTAACTTTCTCGATAACTTAGCTCTGATTTCTGTGGTGCAACTTGGCGTTACAAAACTTACTTTTTGCATTTGTTCTACAACGGCATCGGTAACACGTTGGTCACCATGACCAATATTTACCGACATTAAGCCTGATGAAAAATCAATGATTCTGTTCCCATCGTAATCGTATAAATAAACGCCTCCGGCTCTTTCAATAGCAATCGGATTGACACTCGCTTGTGCTGACCAAGAAAATAAACTAAATTCTTTGCTATCACTTATGATTTGCTCTTTGGTCAAGGTTTGTTCTTTTGTAATCATTTCAGTTGTATTTTATTAACTCATCCAATTTACGCCAGCTTCGGCATTCCACTTCACGGTACTTTTCTTTAATTTGGTCCAAAACTCAATAGAACTTTTTCCGGTGATATCACCTACTCCAAATTTACTTTCGTTCCAACCACCAAAACTGAATGGTTCTCTAGGTACTGGAACTCCAACATTTACTCCAATCATTCCGGCACTAGCTTTGTCAATAATATAACGCGCCATTCCACCGTTTTGAGTAAACACACTAGCTGCATTTCCATAAGGATTTGCGTTTTCAATTGCCAGTGCTTCGTCTACAGTTTTGGTTCTGATAATTGAAATTACTGGTCCAAAGATTTCTTCTTTTGCCACACTCATATCTGGAGTTACAAAGTCGATTACTGTTGGTCCTACATAGGTTCCTTTTTCTTTTCCAGCTACTTTGGTATTTCTTCCATCAACTAGAATTTTAGCACCATCTTTTTCAGCTTGACTGATATAACTTTCAATTCTGTCTTGAGATTCTTTATTGATAACAGCACCTAAGTTTACACCCGGAACTATTTTACGAGCTTCATCACAAATTTTGGAAACGATGTGGTCAATTTCACCTACTCCAACCATTGCGGAAGCGGCCATACAACGCTGCCCCGCACAACCCGACATCGAAGCTGCCACGTTTTGCGCTGTCATATCAGGAATAGCATCTGGTAAAACCATTAAGTGATTTTTGGCTCCACCAAGTGATAAACATCTTTTTAGATTTTGGGTAGCACGTTGGTACACAATCTTCGCCACTTTAGTAGAACCAACAAAGGATACCGCTTCGATATTTGGATGGTCACATATGGCATTTACGATATCAACATCGCCGTGAACTACGTTAAAAACTCCATCGGGAAGTCCGGCTTCTTTTAAAAGTTCCGCTAATCTTCCACAACTTAACGGCACTTTTTCCGACGGTTTTATAATCATACAATTTCCTAAGGCAATGGCGTTTGGAATCGTCCAATTGGGAACCATTGATGGAAAGTTGAATGGAACGATAGAAGCGACAACTCCCAAAGGAACGTGCTCTGTTCTACATTCAACGCCTTTGCTTACTTCTAATAATTCTCCTGTTATAAGTTGTGGTAATGATGTGGCAAATTCAGTAAGTTCAATACATTTTTCTATTTCGGCAACAGATTCGCCATGAGTTTTTCCGTTTTCCTCGCTGCATAATTCAGCAAGTTCTTTAAGGTTCTTTTCTAATAAGGTTTTATATCTAAAGAATACTTGTACTCTTTCCTTGATTGGTGTTTTGCTCCAAGCAGGAAAGGCGGCTTGCGCAGCTTTGACAGCATCGTCTAAATCTTTGGAATTCGACATTGGAACTGTTGATAAATGATTTCCATCTAAAGGAGAAATGACATCCATCGTTTTTGAGGTAGAAGCGTTTACAAAACTGCCTCCGATATAATTCTGAATTGCTGAATATTTCATTGAAATTCGTATTGTTTTTAGTTAATTAAAAAAATCAGGATAGCTAATTTGATTATTTATTTATTATAAAAAAAATAATATTTCAATTATTTTGTTAAAATTGTCGGTTTGTTTTCATTTTTAATAATTTACAACCCTTTAAATTCATAATTTGCTTGTTAAATAATTATCGATTGTGCATTTTTGCGATTTGAATAAACAAAAAAACCCAAGAATTTCTTCTCGGGCTTTTCTAATTTGTTTTACTGTTTTATTTTAATAACCAGCTCCAGCACCGGCAATCACTTCAATCGGATGCCAGGTTGTTTTGGTTTCTTGGAAATCATAAATTAAATAAGGCGATTCGTGTTTGTCATCAAAATATTCGCTGTCTTCACGGAGCACAACTCGTTTTAAGTTTTCGATGGCTAAATCCTGAATTTTGGCAATCATTTCTGAATCTTTACCACAATATAAAATGGCATTCACATCTTTATGTGCCGCGAATTGAGTTAGCAGTTCAGTTTGATTTCCAGTTAAGATATTAACCACACCGCCCGGAACATCAGAAGTTGCTAATACTTCGGCAAACGTGACAGCGCATAGTGCTAATTGTTCTGAGGCTAATACTACACAGGTGTTTCCACCGGCAATGATACTTGCGATTTGTGTTACTAAACCAAGTAAGCCACTTTGTTGTGGCGCATATACAGAGATAACCCCCATAGGTTCTGGTACAGAAAAATTGAAGAAACTTCCCGAAACCGGATTTACCGTACTGTGTAATTGTGTGTACTTATCGCACCATCCAGCATAATAAATCAAGCGATCGATACTTAAATCTACTTCTTTTTCGGCTTTGGCTTTAGAGATTCCCTGCAATTCTAGTTCGGATACAAACTGTGCTTTTCTTCCTTCTAGAACTTCTGCAATTCTATACAAAATTTGACAACGATTGTAAGCGGTTTTATGCGACCATCCCCCTTGAGCATTTCGAGCAGCAACGACAGCATTTCTGAAATCTTTTACAGAAGATAAACACATATTGGCTACCGTTTTTTTGTTGACAACAAGCGGATAATAACGTCCTGATTCGGTTCTTGGAAAACTTCCACCGATGTATATTTTATAGGTTTTCAAAACTTCTATTCTTGACATGATGATACTTTTTATTCAAATTTTAAATACGCTTCCAATCCGTGAACGCCACCTTCTCTTCCGAAGCCACTTTCTTTGTATCCTCCGAATGGTGAAGCTGGATCAAACTTGTTAAAGGTATTGGCCCAAACTACTCCAGCACGCATTTGTGAAGTCATGTTAAAGATTTTGGAACCTTTGTCCGTCCATACACCAGCTGATAATCCGTATGGTGTATTATTGGCTTTTTCGATAACTTCGTCTACCGTTCTGAACGTTTGAATAGCTAAAACGGGCCCGAAAATTTCTTCCTGTGCAATTCTATTCGACTGACTTACTTTCGTAAAAATGGTTGGTCTACACCAAAACCCTTTTGCAGGCAAATCGCAAGTTGGTTGGTACATTTCGGCACCTTCCGCTTTTCCAATTTCGATATATTTACTGATGGTATCTAATTGTTTTTTGGAATTGATGGCACCAATATCAGTATTCTTATCTAATGGATCTCCAACGTTTAAGGAATTCATTCTGTCCTTCAACTTCTGAACTACGACATCAAATACTGATTCCTGAACGTAAAGACGAGAACCCGCACAACAAACATGACCTTGATTGAAGAAGATTCCGTTAACGATTCCTTCTACTGCTTGATCTAAAGCGGCGTCTTCAAAAATGATATTGGCAGCTTTCCCTCCCAATTCCATAGTGGATTTTTTTGGAGTTCCAGCAATGGCTTTCATGATAATTTTACCCACAGCTGTTGAACCCGTGAAGGCGATTTTATCTACATCGGGATGATTTACAATAAATGAACCTGTTTGTCCTGCACCTGAAACAATGTTTACAACTCCAGCTGGTAATCCCGCTTCTTGAATCACTTCTGCCAATAAATAAGCCGTCAACGGAGTAGTTTCAGAAGATTTGATAACCACTGTATTTCCAGCAGCTAAAGCTGGAGCTATTTTCCATGCCGCCATTAATAATGGAAAGTTCCATGGAATAATTTGTCCTGCAACGCCTAAAGCTTTTGGTTTTCTGTTTGGGAAAGCGTATTCCAATTTATCAGCCCATCCAGCATAATAAAAGAAATGTGCTGCTGCTAAAGGAACATCCACATCACGAGATTCACGTATTGCTTTTCCACCGTTTAAAGTTTCAACCACAGCAAATTCTCTGGCGCGTTCTTGAATGATTCTAGCAATTCGGTAAATGTATTTCCCGCGTTCTTTTCCGGATAATTTGGACCAAACAGTATCGTATGCTTTTCGAGCTGCTTTTACGGCTGCATCTATATCAGCTTCATTAGCTTCTGCCACTTTGGCCAAAACTTTCTCCGTTGCCGGATTAATAGTGTCAAAATATTTTCCAGATTTTGGTGCTACAAACTTCCCGTTGATAAACAAATCGTAAGTATCCTTAAGTTTAAAGTGGCTAGTGCTTTCTGGTGCTGGTACCAAATTCCAGTCAGAACTAAAATCTATTTTATGTGTTTTTTTCATGCTGCTTAAACTTTAGAAATATAATCATTCGATTGGTAAATGCCTGATTTTTGTTTTGCGATTTGCAATAACACATCGTTGGCTAAACTACTTGCTCCAAAACGAAAGTACTCATTGGTTAACCATTTTCCGCCAAGGGTTTCTTTTACCATCAGTAAATAATGTAAGGCTAATTTCGATGTTGAAATGCCGCCCGCCGGTTTCATTCCAATCATGATTCCAGTTTTATAATAATAATCGCGGATAGCTTCAAGCATTACTAAAGTTACTGGTAATGTTGCCGCTGGTTTTATTTTCCCAGTTGACGTTTTGATGAAGTCTGCTCCAGCATGCATAGCGATATCACTTGCTTGACGGACTTTATCCAAGGTTCCAATTTCTCCTGTTTCAAGGATAACTTTCAGACGAACGTTTTTCCCACAAGCTTCTTTTATCATAGCAATTTCATCGAACACAAAATTGTATTCACCGCTATGAAATTTACCACGACTGATTACCATATCAACTTCATCAGCTCCACCATCAACAGCCATTTTGGTGTCTAATAATTTGATTTCAGCACTGGATTGGCCACTTGGAAAAGCAGTGGCTACTGAAGCAACTTTCACTCCTGTTCCTTTCAGTTCATTAACAGCCAACTTGACAAAATTTGGATAAACACAAACTGCAGCAGTTGTTGGCAATCCTGGAATTTCATCATGTAAATGGTGTGCTTTAAAACAAAGTTGTTTTACTTTTTCTTCGGTATCTGCTCCTTCTAAAGTAGTTAAATCAATCATGTTCAATGCCATAAGTAAGCCTTGCATTTTTGATTCTTTCTTTATGCTTCGTGATGTGATTCTGGCAATTCTGTCCTCAATCCCAACTTGATCTATTCGCGGGGAATTTAAAAAATCAGTATGTTTCATTTATAATTTCAATTAAAATCGGTGTTGGTCATTGATTTTAAATCGACACCAACAAACAAATATATAAATAACTTAAAGACTAAAACCCATTGTTGGTAATTTATTCCTTTTTGGTGTAACAAATTATCGAGCTGTGAAGTCTAACCTTTCTTCAACTTGTATACACTATTTATAATTTAGTATCTTTAGTGGATTAATCAAACTAAACAATCAATGAAAAACTTAAAAATGACCCTTCTTGCAGCAGTTGTTCTAGTAGCTTCTTGCGCAAAAAAAGAAGACCTTACCTCGGGTATCAATAAAAAAAATATGGACACCAAGGTAAAACCTGGCGATAACTTTGCTAATTATGTAAACGGAACTTGGCTAAAAACCACAAAAATTCCATCAGATAAGGCCTCTTATGGAGCTTTTGACATGCTATACGATCAATCTCAAAAAGATGTAAAAGCCATTATTGAAGATGCTGCGAAATCAAATGCTGCGGATGGTTCTGACGAACAAAAAATTGGTGACTGTTTTTCTTCCTTTATGAATAGAAAAGAAAGAGATGCTAAAGGTTTAACTCCTATTCAGCCTGAACTAAAAGCTATTGATGCCATTGCCAATTATGATGATTTAGCAAGCTTTTTTGGTACGGTCAACAGAACTGGTATTAGCATTCCTTTTCAAATATCGGTTTACTCTGATTTTAAAGACCCAACGAAATATATCTTGATTACTTGGCAAAGTGGACTTGGTCTCGGTGAAAGAGAGTATTACCTTTCTCCAGATCCCAAAATGGCTGATATCAGAAAAAAATACGTTGCTCATGTTGAGAAAATGTTGCAATTAGGGGGTATTGAGAACCCTACTGAAAATGCGGCTAAAATTATGGCCTTAGAAACTTCGCTTGCTACGCAACAAATGAAAAAAGAAGACACTCGTGATGTCATGAAGTTATATAACAAATATGCAACAGCTGATTTAAAAACCTTGATGCCTGATTTTAATTGGACAGCAATGCTAACTAAAGCTAGTGTTGAAAAAGAAAAAAGTATCGTAGTAACCCAAGTAGACTATATCAAAAATCTAAATAATATCATCAAAAAAACACCTATTGACACTTGGAAAACCTACTTAAAATGGGGTTTAATTAATAAATCAGCTTCTTTATTAACTGCGGAATTAGACAATCAAAATTTTGATTTTTACGGCAAAACATTAAATGGCACTGAAAAACAAGAAGACGATTGGAAAAGAGGAGTTAGTACTGTTAATGGAAGTTTAGGCGAAGTGGTTGGAAAAGTATACGTTGAAAAACATTTCTCTCCAGAAGCCAAAGAGCGTATGGTTACCATGGTTAAAAACTTGTTGAATTCTTATGCGGAAAGTATCAAAAAACTAGATTGGATGAGTGCTGATACTAAAAAAGAAGCTTTGAAAAAAGTCGATAAATTCATGATAAAAATTGGTTATCCTGATAAATGGAGAGATTACTCAACATTAAAAATTGCAAAAAATGATTTGTATGGCAATACTCAAAGAGCGACTGAATTTGAATACAAAAGAAATCTAGACAAATTAGGAAAACCAGTTGACCGAACAGAATGGGGCATGACGCCACAAACCGTAAATGCTTACTACAATCCATCGCTTAATGAAATTGTATTCCCAGCTGCTATTTTACAACCTCCTTTCTTTGATTTAAAAGCTGATGATGCTGTAAATTATGGGGCTATTGGTGCCGTTATTGGTCACGAAATTGGTCACGGTTTTGATGATGAAGGAAGTACTTTTGATGGTGATGGGGTAATGAAAAACTGGTGGACACCTGCAGACTTAGCTGCTTTCAAAGCTAAAACAAGTGCCTTGGTTGCTCAATACAATAGCTTCAAAGCCTTTCCAGATTTGAATGTAAATGGTACGTTTACTCTTGGTGAAAACATTGGAGATTTAGGAGGATTAAGTATCGCTATCAAAGCATACAAAGCAACATTGAAAGGAAAAGAAGCGCCAGTAATGGATGGTTTCACTGGAATGCAGCGTGTCTTCTTAGGATGGGGACAAGTTTGGGGAGAAAAAACACGTGAAGAAGCCCTTCGTAGTCAAATCGCACGCGACCCACACTCGCCAGCTAAATTCAGAATTAATGGTGTTGTTAGAAACGTACCCGAATTCTATGAAGCATTCAAAATCAAGCCAACAGACTCCTTATATCTTGCTCCAGAGAAACGAGTTAAAATTTGGTAGTCTTTTAAAATTCATACAAAAGCCCAGCAGTAATGTTGGGCTTTTTTAGTATGTTTGAATTCAAAATGTTAACTTTCCTCTGTATGAAACTTAGAACAACTCTTTTATATTTCTCAGCTTTTGTACTTTCTCCACTATTTGGTTTTAGTCAAATTACCATTTCTAATACAAGCGAAATATCCAACATAAAAAGTGGTACTACTTTTTTTGCTATGAAAGACCCTGCATCACCAAAAGCAAAAGAATATGTAGAAGTTATAAAGAAATACTGGACCATTTCAAAAGTTGAATGTATCAAGTATACTGATGTGGAGAAAAACATTGCGCCAAACAATAGCTTTATAACTATTGGCGCCGCTATGACCACTTCGAATAGTACAACAGCCTCAACAGAAACCCATATTTATCTTGAGTTTTGGACTACCAATGGAAAATACACTTACGACCCTAAAAAGCGAAGACATTTTAATCAAGAGGATAAAATTGTACTCGCAACTGTAGAACTTTTTCCTGATTTTACAGCTCAAAATAATCCAAGCAGTCTCTACAAAATGGATTATGATGCTGCAGGTCATCTTAAAAATTGGAGCGCTGGAATATTGGCTAACTATATTCAACAAGTAACTACATTACTCAAAAAAGGAGAAGTTAGAGAAGCCAAAACCGAATTCTATAACAAAGAAGAGTTGTCTAAAGTAAGTTCACAAACACTATTTATTCCAGAGTATGTTTTGACTAAATTCTCTAAAAACTCAGAGGATGAAAGTAAAAAGTACGAGGAAAAAGAAATTACAGATGGTTGTAATTTGTCTTGTAAAATCATAACTACCGCTGAGCTCAACAACAAAATCAATACTGTTACTTCTCCTTTTTACTATTTATTATTTATCAAAACCAACACGGATAAATACATAACAGTAACTAATTCACAAACTGGAGAAATCATTTATTCTGCTTATTCAAGTTCGGAAAGTAATTTTAAGCCTGGAGACCTCAAAGAAATTCAAAATACAATAAAGAAAAAATAGGGCTTATTCTTCCACCAACATAGAGGTTAATCGTTGGTCTCTTTCATAAATGTCTTTGTAGAAATTTACGGTGCCATCATCATCAACCCACGCAGTAAAATAACCTATGTAAACAGGGATTTTATTTTTGAGTGTATACCAACTTTCTTTTCCTTTGTGCATCGCTTTATCAATTTTTTCTGGCGTCCAATGTTTATCATCTGTCAAAATTAAATTGGCTAATTCAACTGGTTTTTCAACCCGAATGCATCCATGACTAAACGCTCTTTTCTCTGAATTAAACAAACTTTTAGAAGGGGTATCGTGTAAATAAATATTGTTAGTATTTGGGAATAAAAATTTCACCAATCCCAAAGAATTAGAAGGGCCTGGTTTTTGTCTAATATTGCCTCCGTTCCATTCCATTTTATGTTTTGACAAATAATTTTTATCTTTTTTCATAGCTGGAAGAATCTCTGTTTTAATAATATTTGTAGGCACATTCCAGTATGGACTAAACACAATATAGCTCATCATTCCACTAAAGATTACGGTTTTATTCATGGTGTTACCAACAACGACATTGGAGACTAAGGCTGCTTTTCCTTCTTTGAAATAGGTTAAACTATACGATGGGATATTAACGACAACAAACTCTTTGGCTTTGGTTACATCTGTAGAAATCCATCGACAGCGCTCCATATTGGCCATGATAGTTTTTATTCGCTCACTAACAGGCACATTCATTTCATCTAGGTGTTTTGGTAAAATCGTTTTGTCTAATGTGAAGCCGTTACGCTTTTTATATTTCAAAATAGCTTGTTGAAGTGCATTCCCATATACTCTCTTACCCGAGTCTTCCGTAATATCTCCTGTCAAAAACAGTCTTGTTCTAATTTTAGCCACAACATCCGAACTATCCCCTGGTTTAATGGCAACAAAGTCTTTTGGTACAGTAATAGAATCCCAACCTCCCTTTTGCTCAATATCTCTATATCGTTGAAGAACTGTTTTAAGTTTATAATACTGACTAATATGTTGTTCTTTATTATCGATCAATTTGGGGTCAACCAATAAAGAATCTAAATAACCAACATAGGATTGTTTTTTTCTAGGCAAATACCACTCTAACTCCTTCATTTTAGTACTATCAATGCCTTGAAGTGTTTTATTGACGTAAAAGAAATAGTAGTTAGACAAAAACAACTCCGTGTCCAAATCGGGTTTGGCACTAGCTTTTAGAAATAATCCATCTAAAACGTCTTTATACGGTACTTTAGCTAGAACACCTTCTAGATTCAAGTTGTTAATTTTATTGTAGATTACATCCGCGGTCTCTTTTCTTCCCTTTTTGTCATACCAAATAAAATCATAGTTGTTTTTTTGATAAAGCGAAACGACTTGTTTTTTATACAAAACTAATTTGGGGTACTTAGCATAAAAGGCGCTAACTAATGTACTATCAAAAGAAACAACAAAACTCTTTGATGCTTTTTTATGACTAGTCAAGGCCATGTCTTTTTTCTTATCACAAAACCAACTGATCAAAGAAATGCTTACTACAAAAACAATAACCAAAATACCATACACACGAACCTTCTTCATAAAAATATCCTATTTTATTTTATAAAAATACAAAACTAAAACTATAGTAAAACAATAGTAAATAGTATATTTACTTTATCATACTGAATTACAATGATACATTAAATCAGCACTAAAATCCTTATGAAAAAAACACTATTTCTTATACTATTCCCATTTTTCATCAATTCTATTTCTGCGCAAAATGACTTCAAAGATCAAGTCAACAAAACATTAGATACTTGGCACAAAGCTGCCGCTAATGCTGACTACAACAATTACTTTGATGCACTATCCGACGATGCTATTTTTATTGGAACCGATGCTACTGAAAATTGGAATAAAGTTGCTTTTGAAACTTTTGCTAAACCCTATTTTGACAAAGGAAAAGCATGGAGTTTTACTCCAATAGAAAGACATATTTACTTTAATGAAGACAAAACAATAGCCTGGTTTGATGAATTACTCGATACTCGAATGAAAATCTGTCGCGGTTCAGGTGTACTTGTTTTAATTAATCATAATTGGAAAATAAAACACTATGTGCTTTCCATGACCATTCCCAATGACTCAACTGATGAAGTCGTGAAAATCAAATCTCCCATCGAAGAAAAACTAATCACTACCCTAAAGAATAAAAAAGAGTAAAACTTTTTTTCTCTTCAAAAAACCATAATCTTTCTTATCTCGTAATTGAGAATAAGAACCCCAAATTCTATGATTATGGACATTAACAAAAAAATTAATAAATTATTCGGAACCACTGCTTTCATTGCTATGATAGCTTTGTTATTCCTTGTATTTTATTTGGCCCTGTTTGCTCCCGTGTAAAACAAAATAGGCTAGTGGGAACTTCAAAAGACAAGTAATTGCACCCAAAAGACTACTTGATGTTTGGTTAGTTTTGTTTAGAAAGAAAAGCGCTGCTTCGTGTCAAAAGCAGCGCTTTTTGATTTAAATAAACGCTTCTTAAAAATTATTCTCCTCTTTTTTCAATTAAAAAGAAACCAAGAATCTTCTTTTCCCGTAAATCCATTCACAAACAAAAACACTATGAAAAGCAACAAAAAAATAAAAACAGTTCTTCTAAGCATTCTTGGGATTTCCCTTTTGCTATTTGTGATATTAGTATATCACATTGCTACAGCAAAACCAGTAGAGAATGCCACCATTCAAGTAAGCCGAATCGATTTTGACAAACCTTTTGACTCACTAAGTGCTTTTGACATCAAACAAAAACTACATACCATAGCTGGTGTAAAAAGTGAAATTATCGTAAAAAGAAATGTCGTAGTCTATTTTCACGATAACAAAATTGCCGACTCAAAAAAAGTATACGATGAGTTAATGACAAAAGGCAACTATGACGCAAAACGTTTCGAGATTCCAGCCAATTTAGCGAATGTACAAGTTTGTCCCGTAATGAGGAGAGATGGCATCAGCTATAAGTTTACCAAGTTTATCCAGAGAATTTTCAATTAAGTAATCTATAAAAATTAAAACTATGACTAAGTATTCAAAAATTGCACTATGTGCATTAGTAATCGGAGCCTTTACGCTCACCTCTTGCAGTAAGAGTGACTCCACCCCTGCCCCAACAGCCTCAATCTACAGTAGATTAGGAGGAACAACTTTGGTTGATGATCCGGATAATTCCGATCCTGCAGTAAAAATTGAAGCCGGAAGATTGGCTTACAGAAAAGTAGTAAATACTACTATTGGTTTAATCGTTGCCGATGTACAATCTAATGCATCAGGAAATTTAGGCGCTCATTTTGCCCCATTGTTAGGGGAAGTTGGCGCAGGGAACACCACTAATTTAGCAGAACTAGTGGACAATTTAACCGACTTTTTCTCTTTCAATACTGGTGGTACCAATGCCGTAAATGTTTATAGTGGTTTAGACATGGCTACAGCTCACAATCCTGCACTAAATACTAGAATGGGAGTTAAAGCTACTACGGCTAATTATACTAAATTCGAAGGGTATGTTGGTGCTGCGGCTGTTCAAAATGGCGTTGCGGCTAACACCCAACTTTACACTGACATAGTAGCGGTATTAGAATCGTTAAGACCTACTATAGTGCAACAATAAAGTTTTGTTTTGTTTGATGAAGATGCTACTTTGTTTTTCAGGGTAGCATTTTCTATTTCAAATGGTCAAGCATTTCAACGGTCATTGAAGCTAAATCAAATTTATGCTCCCAATTCCAATCTTGTCTTGCGCAGTCATCCTCTATAGAAGCTGGCCAACTGTCAGCAATCTTTTGACGAAAATCGGGTTTATAAGAAATTGTAAAATTAGGAATGTGTTTTTTGATTTCAGATGCTATTTCTTTTGGCGTAAAGCTAACTCCCGATAAATTATACGAAGAACGAATTTTAATATCCTCACTAGGAGCCTGCATAATCTCAATTGTGGCACGAATCGCATCATCCATATACATCATCGGTAAGGCGGTATCTTCGGAAAGGAAACATTCATACTTTCCTTCTTTTAAAGCTTTGTGATAAATATCAACTGCATAATCGGTAGTCCCTCCACCAGGTTCTGTTGACCAACTTATTAACCCTGGGTACCTGATACTTCTCACGTCAACCCCATAAATATGATGGTAATACTCACACCATCTCTCTCCCGTTTGTTTACTAATTCCATAAACGGTGGTTGGTTCCATTATAGTGTATTGTGGTGTATTATTTCTTGGTGTAGTTGGTCCAAAAACGGCTATACTGGAGGGCCAAAATATCTTTTTTATTTTTTTTGCTTTCGCCAAATTCAATACGTGAAACAAAGAATTCATATTTAAATCCCAAGCAAAGGCTGGATTCTTTTCTGCTGTAGCGGATAGTAAAGCCGCCATTAAATAAACATCTGTGATTTGATATTGCTCAATTAAATGCTCAATCTGATTGTAATCTAGTGCATTGATGACTTCAAAAATACCGTTGTTCACAATGTCATTATTCAGTTTTCTGATGTCTGAAGCGATGACATTATCATTCCCATAAATACTTCTTAGCTTTTGCGTGAGCTCGGTTCCGATTTGCCCGCAAGCCCCAATGATTAAAATTTTTGTGCTCATTATAGTAAGTCTGTTTGATAAACAAAGATACTGTTTTCAGAAATGGGACTACTGTTAAGAATAGGCTTCTTTTTTAACAAAATTATAATTTGTTTATGTTCCTCATTCTGAAGTTTACTTTTACCTTTGTACCTTTACGACTTAAATTTATTTTGATGAAAAAATCTTTTTCAACTCTGTTTTTAATGCTATTGTTTTTGGTTTCTTGTCAAGAAGATCCAAAAATCCGCCTCTTAGAACAAGAAAAAGAAGCTCAAAAAAAAGAGGTTTTATTCAAAGCCATTTCTAAAGATTGGAATTTCAACACGCAACCCATTAATGAAACTTCACGTTCCTTAACTAACTATTGGGCAGAATGGCGCGTATTCCTTACCGAACTTGGTCAAAAACCAAAAAGTAGTTTAGGAGCCTTTCAACAAAAAGCCAAAACGCTCTCTAAAAGAGCTATCGAATTAAATAACAACATCCCATTCAAATACGATTTACCAGAAATAAAAAGTAGAATTGCAGTTATCACTACTAAAATGAATTCGTTAAACTTATTCATGCATCTGGATCAAATTCCACAAAAAAAGATTCAGCAACTCATTCAAGAAATCAATACCGAAGTTACGGCTATCCAAAATCAATTTGACGAAATCAAAATCAAAAGCGAAATCAAAATTGAAGATGGTGAAGATGATATGCTTCGAATGATAGATACCACCAGAGCTATTCCAACCAATCCGAATTCCAAAATCATCCAATAAGCTTTGAGTCAAAACTCTTTATACAACAGTTATCTGCATTCGGCGAAAGTCAAACAAATAGCAGAGGCTCTTGAAAATCCTTTGAGCAAAACACAAGTAAAAGGGCTTTCGGGTTCTGCTTTGTCGTTTGTCTTTCAAGCGGTTTTTAAAAAAAGCGAGAAACCTTTCCTTTTAATCCTTAACGAGAAAGAAGAAGCTGCTTATATTCTGAATGATTTAGAGCAAATGATTGGTGCCAATGATGTGCTGTTTTATCCAAGCTCTTATCGCCGTCCGTATCAAATTGAAGAAACCGATAACGCCAATGTATTGTTGCGTTCCGAAGTTTTAAATCGAATTAATTCTAGAAAGAAACCCGCCGTAATCGTTACTTATCCTGAAGCCCTTTTTGAAAAAGTGGTCACCCGAAAAGAACTCGATAAAAACACCTTGAAGGTTTCCGTTGGCGATAATGTTTCTATTGATTTTATAAATGAAGTCTTATTCGAATACGAATTCAAACGTGTGGACTTTATCACAGAACCTGGAGAGTTTTCGGTTCGTGGTGGTATCTTAGATGTGTTCTCGTTTTCCAATGACAATCCGTATCGTATTGAGTTTTATGGCAATGAAGTCGATAGTATCCGAACCTTTGATGTAGAAACACAATTATCCGTAGAAAAGCAAACCAAGATTACCATTATTCCGAATCTGGAAAACAAATTCATTAAAGAAAACCGTGAAAGTTTCCTCGATTATATCAGTGATAAAACGATTTTATGTATTGAGAATACGGAGTTTCTAACTTCTCAATTAGACAAACTTTTTGCGAAAGCTATCGAAACTTTTGATAAACTTTCCAAAGACGTCAAACATGCTGCTCCTGAACATTTGTTTCTGAATCAAGAGGGGTTTTTGCGCAAAGCTTTAGACTTTTCTATCATCGAATTATCGAATAAACCGCTGTTTAAAACAACGAAAACTTTCGAATACCACATACAACCTCAACCTTCGTTTAACAAACAATTTGATTTGTTATTGAACAATTTGAGCGATAATCATTTTAACGGGTATACCAATTATTTGTTCTGTTCCAATGAAGGGCAGGCGAATCGTTTTCATGATATTTTTGAATCTATTGATGAAGAAAATCACGAGAACGTTCGGAAACAATACCACACTATTGTAGCTTCGTTATACCAAGGTTTCATAGATGAAGAAAACCAAATAGTTTGTTATACCGACCATCAGATTTTTGAGCGTTACCATAAGTTCAGCATCAAAAACGGCTACTCTAAAAAGCAAACCCTAACGCTAAAAGAACTAAATTCATTGTCCGTTGGCGATTATGTTACGCATATTGATCACGGTATCGGTAAGTTTGGTGGATTACAGAAAATACAAGTAGAAGGCAAAACACAAGAAGCGATAAAACTCGTGTATGCGGATAACGATATTGTGTATGTGAGCATTCATTCCTTACATAAAATCTCCAAATACAACGGGAAAGACGGTACGCCTCCTAAGATTTATAAACTCGGCTCCAACGCTTGGAAGGTTTTAAAACAAAAGACTAAAGCGCGAGTAAAGCATATTGCCTTTAACTTAATTCAATTGTATGCCAAACGAAGATTGGAAAAAGGATTCCAATTTGCGCCCGATAGTTATTTGCAAAAAGAATTAGAAAGTTCCTTTATTTACGAAGATACTCCAGATCAAATCACAGCGACCCAAGACGTCAAAGCCGATATGGAGAAAGATCGTCCGATGGACCGCTTGGTTTGTGGAGACGTAGGTTTCGGGAAAACGGAAGTTGCTATTCGTGCGGCTTTTAAAGCAGTTGATAATAGTAAGCAAGTCGCTATTTTGGTGCCCACCACTATTTTGGCTTACCAACATTACAGAACTTTTACAGAACGTTTAAAGGAAATGCCAGTGAAAGTAGGTTACCTCAACCGTTTCCGTACGGCTAAACAAAAAGCACAAACCTTAGAAGAATTAGCTTCTGGTAAATTAGATATTATCATTGGTACACACCAACTAGTCAACAAAAATGTAGTCTTCAAAGACTTAGGGTTATTGATTGTGGATGAAGAACAAAAGTTTGGCGTTAATGTAAAAGACAAGCTGAAAACGATTGCCGCTAATGTTGACACACTAACATTAACCGCCACCCCTATTCCGAGAACGTTGCAGTTTTCGTTAATGGCTGCTCGCGATTTGTCTGTTATTACTACACCTCCGCCCAATCGTTATCCTATCGAGTCGCAAGTGGTGGGCTTTAATGAAGAACTGATTCGCGATGCGATTTCGTATGAAATTCAAAGAAACGGTCAAGTATTCTTTATCAATAATCGAATTGAGAACATCAAAGAGATTGCGGGTATGATACAACGACTCGTTCCCGATGCTCGTGTGGGTATTGGTCATGGCCAAATGGAAGGTACTAAACTAGAAGAGTTGATGCTAGGTTTTATGAACGGTGATTTTGATGTGTTAGTAGCCACCACCATTATTGAAAGTGGTTTAGATGTACCGAATGCCAATACGATTTTCATCAATAACGCTAATAATTTTGGGTTGTCCGATTTGCACCAAATGCGAGGTCGTGTAGGTCGTAGTAATAAGAAAGCGTTCTGTTATTTTATCTGTCCGCCCTATTCTGCTATGACAGATGATGCTCGAAAAAGAATTCAAGCTTTAGAACAATTCAGTGAATTAGGTAGTGGTTTTAACATTGCCATGAAAGATTTGGAAATTCGTGGTGCGGGAGATTTATTAGGCGGTGAGCAAAGTGGTTTCATTAATGAAATTGGTTTTGAAACCTATCAAAAAATCATGAATGAAGCCATAGAAGAATTGAAAGAAAACGAATTCAAAGACCTGTATGATGAGGGTGATGAAGACGAAAACAAAGAATACGTCAAAGAGTTACAAATTGACACCGACTTTGAATTGCTCTTCCCAGATGAATACATCAACAACATTTCGGAACGTTTGAATTTGTATAATGAATTGGGTACTATCAAAGATGAAGCGGGTTTAATTGCTTATGAAAATAAATTGATTGACCGTTTTGGTGCGCTACCTAAAGAAGCAAAAGCCTTATTGAACAGCATCCGCATCAAATGGATTGCGACCCAAATGGGAATTGAACGCATCGTAATGAAGCAAGGTAAATTGATTGGGTATTTTGTTTCCGATCAACAATCGGCCTACTATAACTCGAAGCAATTTAGACACATGGTACAGTTTGTGCAGCAGCATGGTAACATTTGTAAAATGAAAGAGAAAGTAACCAAAAACGGTTTGCGTTTGTTACTCACTTTTGACAATGTGAAGTCAATTTCCAAAGCTTTGGAATATATGACCTTAATGAAATCCTGAAAAACCTTTAGGAAATACTCTTTCACCTTATGGAAATGGCGCAAAACCTTTAGGAAATTCGAAAAAACCATTAAGAAATTGGGTAAAACAGTAGTGCAAAAGCAAAAAACATTGATGTAAAACTCAAAAACATTGGTGCATGAGCTAAAAACATTAACAGAAAACGGAAAAATAGTAGTGCAAAAGCAAAAAACATTGATGTAAAACTCAAAAACAGTAGTGCAGAAGCCAAAAACAGTAATGCAAAACTGAAAAACATTGGTACATGAGCCAAAAACAATAGTGCATTAGCAAACAAAAACTAGGGTAATTCCGTTCCCCTATCATTTCTTTTAGTTAAATAAAAAGCCACTCTACTCGAGTGGCTTTTTTATAGAACATTCATTTAAAATTACATTTTCAAGATTTTGAAATTGGCTTCTTTATCGTTGATTTTTAATTTGAAGAAATACGTTCCTGAGGCAAACTGTGAGATATCCACATTAGTGCTTAGCTCATTCATTTTTTGGTTAAACAATAATTGCCCTTGTACATTATAAACCATAACCTCATTTATCGCATCTTTAGAACTGATGCTTACTTTTCCGGTTGTTGGATTTGGATAATAACTAAAATCTAGGAAGTCATTACTTTCTACTCCTAAGGTGCCGGTACACGTTAATGTTGCATTCCATCCTGATGCTACGACCCCTTGATCCGAATAAAACTTGAAGGTTAGCGAACCATCAAAAGCAGTTGAATTAAATACTCCAGGGCTACTAGTGCCAGTTAAACCCCCAGAAGTTAACTCGGGACTAAATTCATTAGGACCGTTGTAAATATATAAGTAGTCATAATTATTTTCAAGATTAAAACTAGTGAACGTAACTCTTAACTTTAATCCAGAATTATAAGGTGTCATGGTTCTTACCCATGATTCCATATTGGTGTAATTGGATGATGTTCCACCAGTATCCGTAAAAGGAACTCCAGAACAAACGTTAGTGACTGTAGTAGCAAATATTCTATCTCTTGCTGCTGGTTCTAACCCGCTACAAAAGGGTCTAACGCTTACCACATAATAAGTATTAGAATTCAATCCAGTTGCCGTGTAGGAGTTTGTACTAACTGTATTCCAAACTGGTGTTGATGATGAAAATGGGGTAACCGCTACTTGCCATGAAGTTGCTGAACCTATCTCATTCCATGTTACGCTAACAGAAGTTGGAGTAACATTGGTTATCGTTAATTCTGTTATAGTGTTTGGACAGCTATTGGTACAATCAGAACTTAGACATGTTCCTCCATTGACTGCATTTAAAATAGCTTGAGTTGGTTGTGGACCAAAGCCATTGGCTAAATTAATCCCTACACCACTTACTAAATGACAATAACTCATAATTGTTCCTCCGGTACCAGTAGGTATTGGCCCTTGAGCACAACTTCCTTCACTATACCCAGCTTGTTGACCACAACCATCAATAGCAGTGTTATTGCCATTCCAATAACATCCATGGGTGTGAGGTGATCCTAAGAGATGTCCAAATTCATGAGTAATTACTTGTACTGTCCAAGAGTAAGTAGGAACGATTGCATAATTAATAGAGTTTAAATCGGAATAACTATAATTTAGTTGCGTACATAAACCATTAATATCCACAGCAACTCCGCCAAGACCTCCAGGATCAATGCCTAGCAATTGTCCAAGATCTCCATCAAAAACGGGTGTGTTGGTAGCAAAGGCATTCAAATAATCACTTGAGCTTGTACCGATTCCTTCATAAGGATCTGCATCTGTCCAAATAAATATTGATTTAAGACCCACCGTAATACCATCATTGTTATACAGGGTTTGAACCTCATTAAAAACAGAGGTCATCCAGTTGGTAGTAGTGGTGGTATCACTTCCGTTTTGTACGAATAAATTATTGTCGATCTCAAAATACAAGCTAACACATCTAGTACTGTTTATATTTCTATTAGTACTCCCTGCTGAATTAGTAGTAGGTTCTTTGTCTTTAGCGTGACATTCAAATTCATTTAGCACTTTCAATTTAGCATCAGAATAAACGATATAATCCGATTGATTATTAAGTTTATTTTGCTTTCCAACAACAATATTCCCAACTTCAGAACTAGAAATGATTCCATTAAATTCCCCATTAAAAAAATTGAATGCTGAAACTGATTTGGTTTCTCCTTTTATGCATCCGCGGTAGTAAACTCCTTTTTCGTAAGCTACATTTTTGCCTTTATTGGTATCTAGATGAAACCCTTCAACAAATGGATTTACTTTGTACAAAAGCACTGGAATCATTTGATTTTGATATGGAATTTCCAATTCGATATAATCGTATTTATTGGAAACTATTTCATTGATTTTGTCCAATCTGATGTTAGCTACTGTTGCGCCTTCCACCACTTTGTTGATTTCTTTATCAATTCCATTTTGATTTACAGCCAATACCGAGATGGGTTTGAAGTTCGCATTTAAATTTTGCAACTCCACCACTTTTTGGGCTACCTTATTCTGAGCAACCAAATGGGTTAAGCAAAGTAGCGCTGTAAATAGTAAGTATTTTTTCATAGCATATTTATTTTTTTCGTAAAGTTATTGAAATTCAGCTTACAACTAAATGTTCTATTAGATTTTAAGACTTGTTCTATTTAAAAATGGTAAAAAGCTTCCTCTATATGTTCAATAGTATACTCCTTTTCTTTCCTGTGTATAGCAATAATATCAAACCGAACTTCGGTATCTAAATCATTAGCCAATATATATTCGTTTATAGCCTTAACTAGTAATTGGATTTTCTTTGGTTTTACAAAATCTTGGGGCAAACCAAAGGCAATAGAGGAACGAGTCTTTACTTCAATCACGGCAAGAATGTTTTCTTTTTGAGCGATGATATCGATTTCTGCTTTTTGGAAAGTCCAGTTCGTTTCCAGAATGTCATAGCCGTTTTTCTGCAGATAGTCTACAGCCAATTCTTCTCCTATTTTACCAAGTTCGTTGTGTTCTGCCATTATTCAAAAACTACTTTGCTTTGTTCTGCATTGACTTCCATAGAAACTTGTCTGCCAAAAATCAAAGCGCGATTGTCTCTAATATGTCCAGCAGGGAAATTGTAAATAATAGGAATGTTTAATCCTTTAACGTTGTCTTCAATAATTTCTAAAGCGTTTCTTCCCCAGGGAATTTCGTTGTCTTTCATTTCGGTAATGGCACCAACAATGATTCCTTTTAGGTTTTGTAAACAGCCGTTGCGTTTTAAGTTGACCATCATTCGGTCAACGTGGTATAAGTATTCGTCTAAGTCTTCGATAAAAAGAATTTTATTAGTACAATCAACCGCTGATTCAGATCCTAATAAGCTGTATAAAATAGACAAATTCCCTCCAACCAATTCTCCTTTAGCTTTGCCTAAATGATTCAAGGCATCACAATCTAAAGTATATTGCAAAGTGTCGCCAAACAAAGCTGCACACAAGGAATTCTTAGCTTCATCGGTAGCTCTAGGAATGGCTACTGGCATGGTGGCGTGTATGGATTCTATTCCCATTCGGTTCAATTGACTATGCAATACTGTTACATCACTAAAACCAATTATCCATTTGGGACTTTGTTTGAATTTAGTAAAATCCAATTTATCGATGATTTTCACCGTACCATAACCGCCACGAACACACCAAATCGCTTTGATGTTAGGATTGTCCATTTGCTCCTGAAAGTCGGCTGCACGTTGGTCATCAGTTCCTGCCAATTGGTAATAATCTAAGCCTATTGTTTTTCCTAACTTTACATTTAAACCCCAACCTTCTAGTAAATCAAGAGTAGGTTTTAAATTGTCTTCAATGTTTTTTCTTGCAGTAGAAACGATGGCAATGGTATCGCCTTTTTGTAAATAAGGAGGTCTAATCATCTTTTGTTGAGAATAAGAGGAAATTGAAAGTAGAAAAAATAGAATGTAAATTTTTCGCATTTATCCGTTTGTAAATAACTAAAAAAGCATCTTTCAAAAGTAAACAAATCAACAATAAATTCGTAAAATAGCGGGTAAAAAAGTTATTTTTGCAACTTACTTTGGGCTAGTCTCAGGATAATTAAAAAAATTACAATGTCAGAAAATCCAAAAAGATATACTATCACCGCCGCATTGCCTTACACTAATGGCCCTATACATATTGGTCATTTGGCTGGTGTTTATGTGCCCTCCGATATTTATGCTCGTTATTTACGATTGCAAGGAAAAGATGTGGCCTTCATTTGCGGAAGCGATGAACACGGAGTTGCTATTTCGATGAAAGCTAAAAAAGAAGGTATCACTCCACAACAAGTGATTGACAAATACGACGGAATTATTCGCCAGTCGTTTTTAGATTTTGGAATTTCATTTGATAATTATTCTAGGACTTCTTCTAAAGTTCATCATGATACCGCTCAAGAATTTTTTAGAAAACTATATGACAAAGGTGATTTTATTGAAGAAGTGACTGAGCAATTGTATGATGCTAAAGCCGATCAGTTTTTGGCTGACCGTTTTGTTACTGGAACTTGTCCAAAATGTGACAATCCAGAAGCTTATGGTGATCAATGTGAACGTTGTGGTTCTACATTAAATGCAACTGATTTAATTAATCCAAAATCTACTATAACGGGAGAAACTCCGATTTTGAAATCAACTAAACATTGGTTTTTACCTTTGGATAGATATCAGGATTTTTTAACGCAATGGATTTTAGTTGACCATGCTAAAGATTGGAAAGTAAATGTTTTGGGTCAGGTAAAATCATGGTTAGATGACGGATTAAAACCTCGTGCAGTGACGCGTGATTTAGATTGGGGAATTGATGTTCCCGTTGACGGTGCTGAAGGGAAGAAACTATATGTGTGGTTTGATGCCCCAATTGGCTATATTTCGGCTACCAAAGAATGGGCTGCTCGAGAAGGAAAAAACTGGGAAGAGTATTGGAAAAAAGACGATACCAAACTCGTACACTTTATCGGGAAAGATAACATTGTGTTTCATTGCATTATTTTTCCAGCCATGTTGAAAGCCGAAGGAAGTTTTATTTTACCTGACAATGTCCCTGCTAATGAGTTCTTGAATTTAGAAGGGAACAAACTTTCGACATCTAAAAACTGGGCCGTTTGGTTGCACGAATATTTACAAGATTTCCCAGATAAGCAAGATGTCTTACGTTATGCTTTGACAGCTAATGCTCCTGAAACGAAAGACAACGACTTTACTTGGAAAGATTTTCAGGCGAGAAACAATAACGAACTAGCGGCTGTTTTTGGGAATTTCATTAACAGAGTAGTTGTTTTGACTAACAAATATTATAACGGAATTGTTCCATCACCTAATACCTTTTCAGAAGTTGATGAACAAACCTTAGCCGAGTTGAAAGCTTATCCAGCGGTTATTTCTTCTTCTATTGAAAGATACAGATTTAGAGAAGCCCAAGGCGAATTAATGAATGTGGCTCGATTAGGAAATAAATATCTTGCCGATGAAGAGCCATGGAAAATGGTAAAAACTGACCCAGCTCGAGTACAAACACAAATGTATATTGCATTGCAAATTGCTGCAGCATTACGAGTTTTAGCAGAACCATTTTTACCGTTTACCGCTAACAAACTGGCAACTATTTTAAATAGTGATACATTATCATGGCATTCCGTTTCAGATTCATCAGATTTATTGCCTGCTGGACATCAGATTGGAGAAGCACAGATTTTATTTGCTCAAATAGAAGATGCCGAAATCCAAAAACAAATAGATAAATTGGAAGCCACTAAAAATGCTAACGCGATGGAGAATAAAGTAACTGAGCCTCAAAAAGCAACTGCTACATTTGAAGATTTTGCTAAATTAGATTTGAGAGTAGGAACAATTGTAGCAGCTGAAAAAATGCCCAAAGCGAACAAACTTTTAGTATTGAAAGTAGATACTGGTTTAGATATAAGAACTATTGTTTCTGGTATTGCAGAACATTTTTCACCAGAAGAAGTTATTGGAAAACGCGTTACTGTTTTAATCAATTTAGCTCCAAGAGCCTTGCGCGGTGTAGAAAGTGAAGGAATGATTTTGATGACTAACAATGCAGAAGGAAAATTAGTTTTTGTAAATCCAGATGGAGATGGAGTAGATAATGGCGCTTTGATTAGTTAAGTGATGTAAATTATGAACCTAAAAGTAATTGCTTTTGACGCTGATGACACCTTGTTTGTCAACGAACCCTATTTTCAAGAAACGGAAGAAAAATTCTGTGAGCTGATGTCGGCGTATTTATCTCATCATTCGCTTTCTCAGGAATTGTTTAAAACTGAAATTGACAACTTAGACTTGTATGGTTATGGTATTAAGGGTTATACACTTTCTATGATTGAAGCCGCAATGAGAATTTCTAACAATACATTATCTGTTGAAGCTATTGAAAAAATTATTGGATTCGGAAAAGAATTGCTTCAAAAACCTATTGAATTATTGGATGGTGTTGAAGAAACATTAAAAGCACTTCAAGGAAAATACAAATTGATTGTAGCGACCAAAGGAGATTTGAAAGATCAACAAAGCAAACTTCACCGTTCTGGTTTGGGCCCTTATTTTCACCATATTGAAGTAATGGCGGACAAACAAGAAGTCAATTACGAAAAGCTTTTAAAACGTTTAGAAATTGAACCGAAAGAATTTTTCATGATTGGTAATTCGCTTAAATCAGATGTTTTACCGGTTTTAGGAATTGGTGGTTATGCCGTACACATTCCCTATCACACCACTTGGGAGCATGAAAAAATAAGTCACAAAGTAGAGCATCCTAATTTTAGAACACTAGAAAAAATATCGGATGTGTTAGAGATTTTACTATAGACTAATATTCAAAAACGGTCCAGTTAGAACCATCACTTACAATGAGTAGCGTTCTGTAATGGTTGTCATACATGTAAATTGAGTTAACTCCTCCGGAAGTCAATCCTTTAAAAAAGAAATTAGCAGCAGCCGTTGTTAGTTTAGCCGTAATCGTATTATTGATATTTCTTATCATATACACTCTTCCTGGATAGGTAATTGGGCTTGGCAATTGAAACTCCTGATCCGTTGCCTGTGGATTTACAGAAATATAAACCCCATCATTAATTAGAGTCGCAGAACTACTTCCAGTTAATGTTATGGTTTTCACGGATAAATTCCCATTAATATCAAGAGTACTTAAAGGTGTTGTGGTATTTATTCCCACTTGGGCAAAACCAAAATTGGCAGTACAGAAGACTACTATTAAAATCAATATTAATTTTAATTTGTTCATGGTTTTGTTTTGTTTGACATTTTAAATGTAATCAAATAGTTGTACAAATGTTAAGGCTAGATTTTCAAACAAGAACCGAAAACGTTTTCGTGTTGACAACTTACCTTGTTTTACGTTAATTTATTACAACATTGACAAATAAAAAGCGGCAAAATTTTCACTTTGCCGCTTTTAATCCTAGAGGTTATTTTTAAAGAACGTTCAATACTGCTAAAATATCATCTCCATATTTTTCGGTTCTTGTTTTGCCAAAACCCGGAACCTTTTCTAAATCATCTAACGTTTGAGGATTAACTTTAGCAATGGCAATTAAATGCGAATTATGACAAATTCTGAAGGAAGACCAATTTAGTTTTTCGGCAAAATCATTTCTCCAATGCCGCAATGCATTAAACAATTTACGCTCATTTGGTAACAAATCTTCTTCCGAAAACTTAGTTTCCGCCTTTTCATTTTTGGATACTTTAGGCACATAAAAAATGGCAGCAGACCAAAAATCATTGGTTCCAGTAGTAACAAAATTAGTGGAGCTTAGTTTTACTTCTACCGAATCTAGGAATTCATTCATTCGGTCTTCATCTTTTTGACAAAATTCTTTGGAAAGCCGAATAGTAAAAACTTTGATATTCATGATTTCAATTCAATAATTATTTCCCTAACAATAAAATATCATTTACAATTACTTCGGTAACATAGCGTTTGTTTCCGTCTTTGTCATCATAACTTCTATGAGTTAGTTTTCCTTCTATAGCAACTTCTTTTCCTTTCTCAACAAATTTTTCAATGATGTCAGCTACTTTACCCCAAGCGGTTACTCGATGCCATTCGGTTTGTTCTACTTTTTCTCCTTTGTCGTTGATGTAATAATCATTAGTAGCGATAGTAATATTAGCTACTTTTTTCCCTCCATCAAACGTTTTGATTTCTGGTTCTTGTCCTACGTGACCGATTAATTGTACTTTGTTTTTCATTGCATTCATGGCGTTTAAAATTTAAATGTTATTGTTAAAATTATTTTTGTTGTTTGAGTTTGTTGTTTCAAATCAACGAGGCAAAGTTGGAGTGACTACCAAAAATTATTCGGTAGTTATACGTTTACTTTCGGTTGTAATTGCTTGTAAACGTTTGTAAACGGAAAATTTTATCTATATTTGATTGATTTTAAAAGAATTACTCATGAGTAAAACCTGTTTAGAATGTGGTGAAATAATTGTGGGTCGCGAAGACAAAAAATTCTGTAGTGATGGTTGCCGCAATGCCTATAACAACAAAATCAACAAGGACAGCACCAATTATATGCGAAACATCAACAACAAGTTGCGCAAAAATTACCGAGTTTTGTCTGAACTTAATGTTGATGGAAAATCAAAAACAACTAAAACCAAACTACTCAGTAAGGGATTTGATTTTGATTTTATGACTAATGTTTTACATACCAAATCTGGAAATACGTATTATTTTGTTTATGACCAAGGCTATATGCTTTTGGATAACGATTTTTATATGTTAGTTAAAAAAGACATTTAAGCCCAACTCAAATGAGAAAAAACTACACTCCCATTTATTCCCTACTAGTGCTCGTAACGATATTATTTGGTATTTTCTTCTTCATGATGCCGCAAAGTTATGACGAAACCGAAGCACCTCTTTCTGAATTTTCTACCAAACGAGCTTTAGAAACAGTAAAAGAAATTTCAAAAAAGCCTCATTTTGTAGGTTCTAAAAATCATGAAATTGTTGCTGATTATCTACAAAAGGAATTGCAAAACTTAGGTTTAGAAACTTCAATACAAGAAGGCTTCTCTATGACAGAAAAAGGCACTTTGGTCAAATCGAAAAATATTATAGCTACAATAAAAGGGGCTAAAAACTCCAAAGCTTTGTTGCTGCTTTCTCATTATGATTCGGCACCCCATTCTTTCTCAAAAGGCGCCAGCGATGATGCTTCGGGAGTAGCTACAATTCTAGAAAGTGTTCGTGCTTTTTTGCATAATAAAACACCTCACAAAAATGATATCATCATTCTTTTTACCGATGCAGAAGAACTGGGTTTAAATGGCGCAGCATTTTTTGTGACTGAACATCAATTGGCAAAACAAGTTGGTTTGGTCTTGAATTTTGAAGCAAGAGGAAGTTCTGGTCCAAGTTATATGTTGATGGAAACTAATGATGGTAATGCCAAAATGGTAGATGCTTTCAAAGCAGGAAATGTAACTTATCCTGTTTCTAATTCATTAATGTATAGCATTTATAAAATGTTGCCTAACGACACTGATTTGACCGTTTTTAGAGAACAAGGGAAAATTCAAGGGTTTAATTTTGCATTTATAGATAGTCATTATAATTATCATACTGCTCAAGATAGTTATGGGAATCTAGACCCAAAAACAGTAGCACATCAAGGTTGTTATTTGTTTCCATTACTGAATTATTTTGCTAATGCTGATTTGAGCAATTTGAATTCGAACAAAGATGAAGTTTATTTTAATGTTCCTTTTGGTTTTGTGAGTTATCCCTTTTCATGGATTTTTCCAATGTTAATTATTGCTTTTGGATTGTTTCTCTTATTTGTTTTTGTTGGTTTGGGCAAACGTGCCTTACGTTTGGATGAAATTATCAAAGGTTTTATTCCGTTTTTTGGTTCACTAGTAACGGCTGTTTTGGTGGCTTATATAGGTTGGAAATTGTTGCTCAACTTTTACCCTCAATACAATGACATTCTTCACGGTTTTACTTATAATGGTCACGATTATATTTATGCTTTTGTGAGTTTAGCGCTGGCTATTTGCTTCTTGTTTTACCAAAATAATGGAAAACGAAATCCAGAGATGAGTCAAATGATAGCTCCTTTATTTATTTGGTTGCTAATAAATCTAGGAATTGCTCTTAAATTACAGGGTGCTGGATTTTTGATAATTCCCGTAATAACCAGTTCCCTAATGCTAGGTTTTTATGTGCTTACTCAAAAATCGAGTTGGATTTTGAATTGTTTATTAGCCATTCCAGCTTTGATAATTTTGGTGCCATTCATAGTAATGTTCCCTATTGGATTAGGATTGAAAATTCTTTTTGTAAGTTGTCTCTTGGTTGTTTTAGGTTTTACATTACTCTTACCTGTTTTTGGTTCGTTTGCCAAAAAAGGAATATGGGCTATCTTTTTTGTTTTAGTTTCAATTGGTTTCTTTGTCAAAGCCCATCAAAATTCTAGTTATTCTAATGAAAAAGCAAAACCGAACAGTTTAGTTTATATCCTAAATGCCGATTCCAATAAGGCCTTTTGGACAACCTATGACAACAATCTTGACGAATGGACTAAAGCCTATTTAAGCGAAAAACCAATAAATGGCTCCCCATTAAACACCACTAAAATATATAGCAAATACGGTTCAGAATTCACCTTTATGACTGATGCTCCAGTAAAAAACATAGCCAAGCCAACTATCGAATTTCTTCGAGATACTATCCAAGGAAATCAGCATTTGTATAAAATAAAAATTACGCCAAACCGAGTTGTTAATCGCTATGATATATTTGTAAACAACGCTGTTCAAATTAATAATCTCAAAGCCAATGGGGTTAAATCAATAGATTTTAAAAGCACTATAGCTTCAACTACTTATGGAAAATTATTAACATATTATGTTGTTGAAAATATTCCTTTAGAACTAGAGTTTTCAATTTCATCATCCAAAAAACTCGATTTGGAATTGATGGAGAGTTCATTTGATTTATTAAATAATCCACTATTTACGGTTGCCAAAAGAAAATCTTGGATGATTCCAACACCTTTTGTTTTGAATGATGCCGTAGTAATAAAAGAAAAAATAAAACCTTCCCCAAAAGTAGTTGAAGAAAAACCAACTTTCAGAAGGAGTTCATTAAATAGAGATACTATGAATGTTACTATTGACAGCCTAAAACGATGAAACAAATCTCTATTTTAGGTTGCGGTTGGTTGGGTTTGCCTTTAGCAAAATCATTATTAGAAAAAGGATTTTCAGTTAAAGGTTCAACAACATCTGTCGGGAAGCTTTCGGTTTTAAATGACCTTGGAATTGAGGCTTTTCAGATAGAACTTTTAGAACAGGAAATCAAAGGAGAAATTATATCTTTTTTCAACGAATCTGAAATCCTGATTATTGATATTCCTCCAAAGTTACGAAGCAATTCAAATGAGAATTTTGTCAAAAAAATAGAAACCCTGATTCCGTTTATAGAAAAATCAGAAATACAAAAAGTGCTTTTTATAAGTTCTACTTCGGTTTATTCCGATGACAATGCTATTATCACAGAAAACACAAAACCTCATCCAGATAGTGAAAGTGGAAAGCAATTGCTATCAGTTGAAGTTCTTTTGCAGAACAATCCTAATTTCAAAACAACTGTACTTCGGTTTGGCGGATTGATTGGAGAAAATCGTCATCCAATTCACTTCTTAGCAGGAAGACAACATCTTGAAAATCCTGAGGCACCCATTAATTTAATTCATCAAACGGATTGTATTGGTGTTATTCAGAAAATCATTGAACACGATTGTTTTGAAGAAACCTTTAACGCTGTAGCTCCTTTTCATCCGACACGGAAGGAATATTATACACAAAAAGCCATTACATTGCATTTGCCATTACCTCAATTTGAAGAAAACAAATCCTCTATTGGAAAAACTATTTTGAGTACAAAAACCGAAACCGTTTTACAGTATACATTTCAAAACACGACCTTATGAATACCAATGATATAATAGGAACCATAGGCGTGAGCTTAATATTAATTGCCTATTTTCTGAATATTTTTTCACTGATAAAAAAAGAAGGAATACTGTTCTATATTTTGAATATTTTAGGTGGCGCCATTGCTTGTTTTTCTTCCTATTTAATTAGGTTTTGGCCCTTTGTAATTCTTGAAGGAACATGGTCAATCATCAGCATCATTGCTTTACTAAAAAGCATAAAAAAACCTCAAGAATAACTTGAGGTTTTATAGTTATGAATTAATCTGATTACCAAATTTTAACTCGTTTACTTGGCTCTACATACATTCCGTCTCCTTGTTTGATATCGAAGGCTGCATGGAAGGTATCTAAGTTTAATAAAGGAACATAAGCTCTGAACATTCCTGGTGAATGTGGATCTGTTTTCACTTGATTCTTTATAGCTTCGTCACGCATTTTGCTTCTCCAGATAGTAGCCCAAGAAATGAATAATCGTTGTTCTGGTGTGTATCCATCAATTAATCCTGGATTACCATTTTCTTTTAAATACAATTGTAACCCATCGTAAGCTGCATTGATTCCGCCCAAATCTCCAATATTTTCTCCCAAAGTAAATTTACCATCTACATGAATTCCAGGTAATGGTTCTAAAGCAGAATATTGATCAGCTAAAGCTGTTCCTAATGCTGTGAATTTTGTCAAATCATCTGCGGTCCACCAATCTACTAGATTACCTTCTGCATTATATCTTGATCCTTCATCATCAAAACCATGTGAAATTTCGTGACCGATAACGGCTCCAATTCCGCCATAATTAACAGCTTCATCTGCTTTATAATTATAAAAAGGTGGTTGCAAAATAGCTGCTGGGAAAACAATTTCATTATAAGATGGATTGTAATAAGCATTAACCGTTTGAGGAGACATTCCCCATTCTGTTTTGTCAACTGGTTTTCCTAGTTTATCTAAATCTTTTTTCCAATTCCATTCAGCAACATTTTTAAGGTCTTCAAAATAACTTCCTCCTTCTTTTGGACTTTTAACTGTTAAAGCGGAGTAGTCTTTCCATTTGTCTGGGTAACCAATTTTAATGGTAATAGTATTCAATTTTTGAATTGCTTTTTTCTTGGTTTCAGCAGACATCCATGTTAAGTTGTTGATTCGACCTTCAAAAGCACGAATTACATTTTTAATCATTTTCTCTGCTTTAGCTTTAGCTTCAGCTGGGAACATTTTTTCTACATATAATTTTCCTAATGCTTCTCCAACAGTTCCATTAACTACCTGAAGTGCTTTTTCGTGACGTGGTCTTTGTTTCAAAGCACCTGTTAAAGTCTTTCCGTAAAATTCCCAGTTAGCGGTTTCAATATTTGTTGACAATTGACTTGCTGAACCTCTTAGCAACATCCAACGCATGTAGGCTTTCCAATCTTCTACTTTATTTTCAGTAAAAATGGTTTGCAAAGCAGCCATATATCTTGGTTGAGAAACAATAACAGTGTCAATTTTTGTAATTCCAATACCCTTTAGATAAGAGTTCCAATCAATAACGGGTGTCATTTTTTGTAAATCTCCGATAGCTGTTGGATTGTATTGTTTTCTAGCATCTCTTCTCTCAACTCTGTCTAATCTTGGTTTTGACATCGCTATTTCTAAAGCTAGTATTTTTTCAGCATCTGTCTTTGCTTGCGCTGGACTTGTTCCTAAAAATGATAACATTCTTGCAACATGCGCTTGATATTTTTCTCTCTTTTCTTTAGAATCTTTGTCATCGGAAACATAATAGTCTCTGTCAGGCAATCCTAATCCTCCAACACCAAGATTTACTACGTTTCTGTTACTGTTTTTATCATCAGCTCCAATTCCAAATCCAAAGAACCCAACACCGCCACCTTTAGATTCAGCATAAATCATCAACTTTTCTAAATCTTTGATGTTCTTAACGGCATCAATTTTTGCCAAATACGGTTTTATTGGATTAATCCCTTGTTTGTTTCTTGCTACGGTATCCATAGCGGCTTTGTAAATATTAATCGCTTTCCCTTGGTCAGTCTTCGAATTGTATTTTGAGTTTTTTGCTGCTGTTTTCAAGATAGCTAATGCATCTTTATCTGTGTTTTGACGTAATTCATCAAAACTTCCCCAACGGGTTTTATCTGCAGGAATTTCGGTATTCTTTAACCAAGTTCCGTTCACAAATTGAAAGAAATTGTCTTTTGGGCTTACTGATTTGTCCATTAAAGACACATCAATTCCTGGGGCTTTTTGCTGAGCATTGCTTTGAAAAACTGTTGTAAATACAACTGCTGTTAACAATGTTTTTGAGAAAGTACTAAACTTCATAAATAGTTGGTTTTTTATTAGTTGATGCAAATTTATCGATTCTACTGTAAGAAATCTTTTTTTAACAAAAATATAAGTCTTTATTGCTTTTAAAAAGTTACAAACAAACAGTTGCTTTTGTACTTTTGCAAAAAAAATAATGCTTGCATTTATAAAAAAATATAGAATCTTCTTTGGAACATTTCTCATTTTTTCCATAATAACCATCTCGTTATTTTATAATGTTCTAAAGCCCCAAAAAACATTACCTATATACAATCCGGCTGATGTTAATCCGGAATTAGTAGATTCTACCGTACAGTATATTGCTAAAGCACATAGAATTGCCGACTTTTCATTTACTAATCAAAACGGGAAAACAATTACTCAAAAAGACTACGAGGGTAAAATTTATGTAGCCGATTTTTTCTTTACTACGTGTCAATCGATTTGCCCTATTATGACTACTAATATGGTAGATGTTCAAAAAGCCATTCTAAATAATCCAAAAGTAATGTTGCTTTCTCACACAGTGACTCCCGATATTGATAGTGTCCCTGTTTTGAAAAAATATGCTATTGAAAAAGGAGTTGTAGATGCCAAATGGAACTTAGTAACTGGTGATAAAAAGGACATTTATAGCATGGCCAGAAAATCTTATTTGGCTGTAAAGTTGGGCAAGCCTGAAGAACTTTACGATATGGTTCATACTGAAAATTTTGTTTTAGTGGATGCTCAAAGAAGAGTTCGTGGATTTTACGACGGGACCAAGAAAGAAGAAATCAAACGCTTGATTAAAGATATCAATTGGTTGCGTGAAAATGACAAAAATTAGTTAAACTGATATTTATCATCTTCTTTTCTCATTTTATCCTTACTTTTGTAATCTTAATTCAATCTAAATAAGCATTGAAAACTACTGTTGATTTACTAAAAATAGGAGACAAAGCAATCATCACCTACGTTAACATGGACAAAATTCCGCTAAAGCTTTTAGAAATGGGATGTTTGCCAGATAACGATTTGGAAATTATTCAAATTGCGCCTCTTGGAGATCCTATGTATTTGAATGTAAACAATGGTTCACATTTGGCCATCCGAAAAGAAACCGCTCGTGAGATTGAAGTTGAACTCCACGAGAAAAAATAACAATGAGCAATCAAAACATTACTGTAGCGCTGATTGGAAATCCAAATACCGGGAAGACCTCGGTGTTCAATCAATTGACAGGATTAAACCAACAAGTAGGGAATTATCCTGGAATTACAGTAGAAAAAAAATTAGGATTTTGTAAACTTCCTAATAACATCAAAGCTAACATTCTCGATTTACCCGGAACTTACAGCTTAAACGCGAGTTCTATTGATGAAAATGTGGTTATTGAATTGATGCTCAATAAAAACGACAAACTCTATCCTGATGTTGCGGTTGTAATCTCTGATGTTGAAAATCTGAAACGAAATTTGTTGCTTTTTACTCAAATCAAAGATTTAGAAATCCCAACTATTTTGGTCATCAATATGACGGACCGAATGAAACCCAAAGGGATTTCGCTTGATATTCCTTATCTTGAAAAACAACTAAAAACCAAGATAGTTTTAGTCAGTACTCGAAAAGGAATTGGGATTGAAGCATTAAAAAACCAAATTGTCGATTACAAATCATTATCTACTGAGCCCTGTTTAAATGCTTCAAGTATCGATTTTGATTATTTTGATAAACTTAGAAAAGCGTTTCCTAATCAACTGCTTTACAAACTTTGGTTAGTCATCACACAAGACGTAAATTTTTTGAATTTGGAGCGTGATGAAGTTGATAGTCCTTTCACAAAAACACATTCCGAATTAAAACGTTTACAGCAAAAAGAAACCATCAAGCGTTACCAATTTATTAATGATACACTGAAAATTGGGCAAACTATTGACACGAAAAACGCGACTGATTTACGTTCCAAATTAGACAAAGTTCTGACGCATAAAATCTTTGGCTATGCCATTTTCTTTGGGATTTTACTCTTGATTTTTCAATCCATTTTTGATTGGTCAAGCGTTCCTATGGATTTTATTGATACTACTTTTGCCAATTTGGCGAATTATGCTAAAACGCATCTTCCTTCTGGAGAATTTACGAATTTAATCAGCGAGGGAATCATTCCAGGAATTGGAGGTATTGTCATTTTTATTCCACAAATTGCTTTTCTTTTTCTGTTTATTTCGGTTCTCGAAGAAAGCGGTTACATGAGTCGAGTGGTTTTTTTAATGGATAAAATCATGCGCCGTTATGGCCTTTCGGGAAAAAGTGTAGTGCCTTTAATTTCAGGTACAGCTTGTGCTATTCCTGCCATCATGAGTGCCCGAAATATAGAAAATTGGAAAGAACGATTGATTACCATTTTGGTTACTCCTTTTATAACTTGTTCCGCGCGATTACCCGTTTATGCCATCTTAATTTCTTTAATCATTCCAGAAAAAAGAGTTTTAGGAATATTCAGTTTACAAGGTGCCACTTTGATGATTTTGTATCTATTAGGATTTGGTATGGCTATTTTTTCAGCTTTCATTTTAAATAAGATTCTTAAGTTGAAATCGAAATCGTATTTCGTCGTGGAAATGCCCAATTACAAACTTCCTCTTTTTAAAAATGTTGCCATTAATGTCATTGAAAAAACAAAATCCTTCGTTTTTGGTGCTGGAAAAATCATTTTGGCCATCTCTATAATTCTTTGGTTTTTAGGTTCACATGGTCCTGGAAAAGACTTTGATAATGCTCGTGAAATTGTTACTGAAAAAATTCACAGCGAAACAAAAGAAATCAATTCTACTATTGTTGACAATCAAATTAGTGAATACAAATTAGAGCATTCGTATATCGGAACTATCGGAAAATCTATTGAACCTGTGATAAAACCGTTAGGTTATGATTGGAAAATTGGGATTGCTGTAGTGTCATCCTTTGCAGCTCGTGAAGTTTTTGTGGGAACCTTGGCAACTATTTATAGCGTCGGAAACAGCAACGATGATAGTACTATAAAAAATAAAATGAAAGCCGATGTTCATCCTGATGGTAGTAAAGTATTTAGTTTTGCAACTGGCATTTCTTTGTTGCTGTTTTATGCTTTTGCTATGCAATGTGCGAGTACGCTTGCCATAACTAAAAAAGAAACCAATTCCTGGAAATGGCCAATGATACAATTGCTTTTAATGAGCGGATTTGCATATCTAACAGCGCTAATTGCGTATCAATTCTTGAAATAATGGAAGTGCAACAACTCTTGGTTTACTTGGCATTTGCAGCTGCTTTGATTTTTTTAATCCGAAAGTTTTTTGGAAAAAAGAAAGCAAAGAAGGACTGTGGCAATGATGATTGTGGATGTAACTAAGCTACTTTCACAAAAATATTTCCGGCAATTTTATGGGTTATCAACAAATCACTTTCGTTTACTTTTACGTTAAGCGATAAATCAAATTCCTCTATCGAATTAACCTTGATACTAACTCCCAAAGCGATTTTGTTCTTGTCTAAATATTTTAAAAATTCTGCTGAAGAATCTTTGACACCTACACAAATTCCGATTTGATTTTCTTTAAGTTCTGAAAGTAATAACTTCTCTATTTTAATAATCTTCCCATTCACATCAGGTATTGGGTCTCCATGAGGGTCTTCGGTTGGATTGCCTAGAAAATCGTCTAGTTTATTAATCAGTTTCTCTGATTTAATGTGTTCTAATTGTTCGGCAATATCATGAACCTCATCCCATGAAAATTGTAATTTATCTACTAAAAAAACTTCCCATAGTCGATGTTTTCTAACGATCATTTTAGCGGATAATTTCCCTTTCTCTGTTAATAAAACGCCTTGGTATTTTTTGTAAACAATCAATTCTTTATCAGCTAGTTTTTTCAACATATCGGTAACTGATGAAGCTTTGGTTTCCATTTTCTCAGCAATGGCATTGGTACTTACCTCAACTCCCGATAAAGCAGTAATGTGATATATTGTTTTTAAGTAATTTTCTTCTGAAAAAGTCATTTTTTAATTTTTTACAATAAATAAGGGTATCGAAATTTTATGACGCAATTTATCTACGGTTGTGCCAAATAAAATATCTTTTAATCCAGTATGCCCGTGGGTTCCCATTACTAAAATATCGAAATCCCCATCGTTAACAATTTTCGGGATAGCTTTATTTGGTTTCCCAAATCCCAACTTAACCTCTACTTTAAACCCTTTATTGTTCAAAATCTCTTTATACTCCAACAATAATTTTTCATCAATAGTGGTTTCGTGATCATCAATATTGCCCCCATAAAACATAGCGCCTACCGTTTCAACAACATGAATTAAAGTATACTTGGCTCCTTTTCCGCCCAACTCAAAAGCGCTGTTAATGGCAATTTCATCAGCATCTGAAAAGTCAACCGAAACCGCAATATGTTTTTTATTATACGTTTCTGCTTGTGAAAAATTCAATTCGAAATTATGAGGTAAATGATTTTGTATTTCATGTTTGGCTTTTGTGATGAATGGTTTGAAAACGATATACAACAACAAAATCAAAAATCCTATTGCCAAAGGAACAACCGTAACCCATAATACCATTGGGTTTTCGGAAGTTTGTATCCAACCTTTAATTTCATCAAAAACCAATTTGGCATTTAAAGAAACAATAATCAAGGCTACAATCCAAGAGGCAATTTGAGTTGTTTTCGAAATTTCAAAACCTTTCATTTTTGTTTTATCACTAACAAAGTGAATCAATGGAATAATAGCAAATCCTAATTGCAAACTCAAAATGACTTGACTCAAAATCAACATTTTTCCGGTTATCCCTTCGCCAAAAACAGAAATAACAATCACCGCTGGAACAATGGCAATCAACCGAGTAATAATACGTCTAACCCAAGGTTGAATTCTCAAATTCAAGTAGCCTTCCATAATAATTTGTCCCGCTAAAGTACCTGTTATCGTAGAACTTTGTCCCGCAGCTATCAAGGCAACAGCAAATAAAATGGGAGCCCATTTACTTCCTAAAAGAGGGGCTAAGAGTTGGTGAGCATCTTGTATTTCAGCAATTTGAAACAAGCCGTTTTTATAAAAGGTGGCTGCTGCTAAAATCAATATCGCCGCATTGACAAAAAAAGCCAAATTCAAAGCAATGGTAGAATCAATAAAATTGTACTTCAAAGCTTGTTTAATTCCAGATTCACTTCTGTCAAATTTTCGAGTTTGCACCAAGGACGAATGCAAATACAAATTGTGTGGCATTACGGTTGCACCAATAATCCCGATGGCAATATAAAGCGCTGCATTGTTTGGAATACTTGGTATCAACCCTTTAATCACTTGTCCCACTTCTGGTTGTGCAAATATCATTTCAAACAAAAAAGAAAACCCAATAATCATCACTAAGGCAATGATGAAAGCTTCCATTTTTCGGATGCCTTTATTGATTAGAAACAACAATAAAAAAGTATCCAAAACCGTAATCATTACCCCTTGAATCAGAGAAATGCCAAACAGCAAATTCAATCCAATTGCCATTCCGAGAACTTCGGCTAAGTCGCAGGCAGCTATAGCAATTTCGGCTAAAAAATAGAGAATGTAATTGATAAAAGGAGAATACGTTTCTCTTGAAGCTTGCGCTAAATCGCGTTGGGTAACAATTCCAAGACGCGCACTCAAACTTTGCAATAACAAAGCCATGAGATTACTCATCAACAAAACCCAAATCAAAGTATACCCAAATTGGCTTCCTCCAGCAATATCGGTTGCCCAATTTCCTGGATCCATATAACCAACGCTAATTAGATACGCCGGACCAAGAAAAGCTAAAATTTTTCTAAAACCAGTCTTCTTGTTTTCGGTGGGAATTGATTGATTTACTTCTTCTAATGACTTACTCATGTTTAAAACATTTGTACAAATATAAAAAGATATTTGATTAGGGTAAATATTTTTTTAGATTTGTCTAAAATTTATTTGATGAATAAAATAATACTGCTTTTTTGCGTTCTGGGATGGTTTCCCGTTTTGGCACAAACTATAGATCCCCTTGAAGCTGATAGACCTGACCAAACCGAAACTCCAGCTATTGTTCCCAAAAGAATGCTTCAGGCAGAAATGGGTTTCACTTTTCAAAAGGATAAAGAAACGGGCAATAGTAATAGTTTACCCTCCGTCTTGTGGAAATATGGTCTAATAAAAAATTTAGAGTTGAGATTGATTACGGAATTCATTTCTGAAGAAATCAATAACGAAACCGTTACTGGATTTACGCCAATTTATGTCGGTTTTAAAGTTAACCTTTGTGAAGAAAAAGGGATAATTCCAAAAACTTCTTTGATTGGACATATTTCTATTCCAAAACTAGCCTCAACAAGATATAAAACCGATTACATCGCACCCGAATTTCGGTTTACTATGCAACATACCCTTTCAGAAAAATTTTCATTGGGTTATAATTTAGGCTGTGAATGGGATGGATTTTCTCTTGACAAAACTTTTATTTATACCTTAACCACTGGGTTTTCTATAAACAATCAGTTAGGATGTTACGCAGAAATGTTTGGCTTTGCTCCACAAAATGACAACCCCAATCACAATCTTGATGGCGGATTTACCTATTTGATAAACAACAATTTTATGGTAGATTTGTCTTCAGGAATTGGCATTACCGATAATGCACCAGACCATTATCTTGCTCTCGGTTTATCTTTCCGAATATAAATGAAACACTACCATTACATTTTCACTGGCTCAGGATTATCCGCTTTGATGACGGTATATGAAATGGTAATTTCAGGAAAATTTAAAGATAAAAACATACTGCTAATTGATGAAAATCCAAAGAAAACCAATGACCGTACTTGGTGTTTTTGGGATGAAAAGGGGTTGTATGATACTATGGCTTTCGCCAAATGGCACTCTGCTTGGTTTAAAGATAAAAGCTTTGAAAGAGAACTACAATTAGCTCCATATCTATACAAAATGATAAAGGGATTGGACTTCTACAATTTGGTTTTTGAAGTTATCACTAAAGAATCGAACATTCAGTTTGTCAATCAAAAAGTACTAGATTTTAAAGAATTAGGCAATCATTGTGTCGTTAAAACAGAAGTGGAAAGTTATACTTGTAATCAAGTTTTTAATTCTGTTTTCAATCCTGAATTAGTAAAGAGTCAATCAAAATATCCTTTTTTGCATCAGCATTTTATTGGTTGGTTTATCAAAAGTAAGGAAGCTGTTTTTAATCCGGATTGTGCCACTTTCATGGATTTTTCTGTGAAACAAAAAGGCAACACAAGATTCATGTACGTTTTACCAACTTCCGAAACCGAAGCTTTATTGGAATACACTTTATTCTCCAAAGAATTATTACCTAGAAAAGAATACGAAACCGAAATCCAAAACTACATTCAAAAACTAGGAATAACGGATTACGAAATCATCGAAAAAGAACAGGGAAACATTCCAATGACTTGTTATCCGTTTTGGAAACACAATTCGAAAAACATCATTAACATTGGCTCTGCTGGAGGTTGGACAAAAGCAAGTACAGGTTATACCTTTAAGAATGCTACCAAAAAATCAAAAGCATTAGTTCAATTTCTTTCCAAAGAAACCGACTTGAGAAAGTTGCACAAAACCAACAAATTCTGGTTTTATGACTTGTTACTTTTGGATATTCTAGACAAGAAAAATGAAGTAGGTTCTACCATTTTTTCCTCTATGTTTCGAAAAGGAAACTCGACAGTAATCTTTAAATTTCTTGATGAAGAAACCACGTTTTGGGAAGATTTACAAGTGATTTGGAAATGCCCAAAAGGACTTTTCATTCAAGCCTTGATAACTAGAATTTTCAGGTTTTAACAAGAACTATTCAACCATAATAATTCTTTATGATTTCTTTAAAATTTAAAAATAGAAATCTCATTATCTTTGCAGTAGATTTTTAGAAAATCTAATATCAATTATTAAAATCTAAAATAAAAAAATATGTATCCAGAAGAAATGGTATTACCTATGAAAGCCGAACTTTCGCAAGCTGGTTTTCAAGAATTACATACTGCACATGACGTAGAAAATGCTCTTAAAGCAGACGGAACAACACTTGTAGTAGTAAATTCTGTTTGCGGTTGTGCAGCTCGTAATGCGCGTCCAGGAGCGAAAATGAGTTTAGATGGCACCAAAAAACCAGATCATTTAGTAACGGTTTTTGCAGGTGTTGATAAAGAAGCTGTTGATGCAGCTCGTCAACACATGTTCCCTTTTCCTCCATCGTCACCAAGTATGGCTTTATTCAAAAACGGAGAATTGGTTCACATGTTAGAACGTCACCACATTGAAGGACGCCCAGCTGAAATGATTGCAGAAAACTTAAAAGATGCTTACGCAGAATTCTGTTAAACAAAAAATATTTTTAAAACTGAAACCACGAATTCCCTCGTGGTTTTTTTATTTGCAAAAAGTTGTAAATTTGCGACGAATTCTTCCATTTAGAGTTCACAACCTATTTCTCACTTAAACGTTTATAGCATGCAACTGTATAACACCTTAAGCGCAGAAGAAAGAGCCGAGCTGATTGACCAAGCCGGCAAACAAAGACTTACTTTGTCTTTCTATGCGTATGCCAAAATTGAAGACCCAAAAAAATTTCGCGACGATTTATTTATCCAATGGAACCAACTTGATGCTCTTGGTAGAACCTATGTTGCCAAAGAAGGAATCAATGCTCAAATGAGTATCCCCGCCGAAAACATGGAAGCGTTTCGCGATACTTTAGAAGCCTATGATTTCATGAAAAACATCCGCCTAAATGTTGCTGTTGAACACGATGATCATTCCTTTTTAAAATTGACCGTTAAAGTCCGTGACAAAATTGTAGCCGACGGATTGAATGACGAAACCTTTGATGTTACCAATATTGGTGTGCATTTAAAAGCCAAAGAATTCAACCAAATTTTAGAAGACCCAAATACAATCGTTGTTGATTTCAGAAATCATTACGAAAGTGAAATTGGTCATTTCAAAGGCGCAATAACTCCCGATGTAGAGACGTTCAGAGAAAGTTTGCCCATTATCAACGAGCAATTAAAAGACTTTAAAGAAGATAAAAACTTGGTCATGTATTGCACCGGAGGTATTCGTTGCGAGAAAGCCTCGGCATATTTCAAGCACCAAGGATTCAAGAATGTATTTCAGTTAGAAGGGGGCATTATCAATTATGCTAAACAAATTAAGGAAGAAAATATAGAAAGCAAATTCATCGGTAAAAATTTTGTTTTCGATCATCGCCTTGGTGAAAGAATTACAGATGATATCGTTTCGCAATGTCATCAATGTGGAAAACCTTGTGATAATCATACTAATTGCTTAAACGACGGTTGTCATTTGTTGTTTATTCAATGTGACGACTGCAAAGCTGCCATGGAAAATTGTTGTTCAACCGAATGTTTAGAAATCACACATCTTCCATTGGCCGAACAAGTAAAATTAAGAAGCGGCAAACAAGTAGGCAATAAAGTTTTTAGAAAAGGAAAATCTGAAAAATTGTTATTCAAACATTCCGGTGAATTGTCAGACAATGCTTTGGCGAAAGCCCAAAAAACAAAAGACATTCGTCAAAAGATAAAAATCAAAAAAGTCTTGATTGGTAAAGTGGAGCATTACTTTGTTAAAGCTGGTGTTGGCCTTTTTAGCATCGAAAATCAAGAATTAAATGTTGGCGATAAAATACTTATCTCGGGACCAACTACTGGAAATGAGGAATTAGTTTTAGACAAAATGTTGGTAAACGGAAAAGAAAATACTTCAGCAAAAATTGGAGATAAAGTAACTTTTGAAGTGCCTTTCAGAGTTCGTTTATCTGATAAATTATTCAAAATCATAAGCTAATGACAACTTCAGGAAGAATTGAACTTATGGCTCCGGCTGGAAATTTCGAATCATTGCAAGCCGCTTTAAACAATGGTTGTGATTCCATTTATTTTGGTGTTGAACAATTAAATATGCGCGCTCGTGCCACAGTGAATTTTGTTTTAGACGATTTACCTGAAATTGCTCGAAGATGCCAAGAAAAAAAGGTTAGAACCTATCTCACATTAAATACCATCATTTACGACCACGATTTGTCGATTGTAAAAACACTTTTGAGCAAAGCCAAAGAAGCTGGAATAACAGCTGTCATCGCTTCTGATCAAGCCGTAATTATGACTGCTAAAACGATGGGGATAGAAGTGCATATTTCAACCCAATTGAATGTAACCAACATCGAAACAGTAAAATTCTATGCCATGTTTGCGGATACCATCGTATTGTCTCGTGAGTTGAGTTTACGTCAAGTGAAAAAAATCACCGATGCTATTGAGAAAGAACAAAACAAAGGCCCTAGTGGGAATTTAGTTGAAATCGAAATCTTTGGTCATGGTGCATTATGTATGGCCGTTTCAGGAAAATGTTATTTGAGTTTACATTCGCATAATTCTTCTGCTAATCGAGGAGCGTGTAAGCAAAACTGTCGCAAAAAATATACGGTAATCGACCAAGAAAGTGGTTTCGAAATAGAAGTTGATAACGAATATTTAATGTCACCCAAAGATTTATGCACGTTAGATTTTTTAGATCAAGTTATCGATTCAGGAATTAAAGTTTTGAAAATAGAAGGTCGCGGTCGTGCTGCCGATTATGTAGCAACCGTTATTAAAACTTATCGTGATGCTATCGACTCCTACTACGAAGGAACATTTACCAAAGAAAAAATCAACACTTGGATGGAGGCTTTGTCTACCGTTTACAATCGAGGTTTTTGGAGTGGTTATTATTTAGGGCAAAAACTTGGCGAATGGAGTGACAATCCTGGTTCGAGTGCTACTCAAAAGAAAGTGTATGTTGGGAAGGGCGTTCACTATTTCCAAAAAGCCAGTATTGCCGAATTCAAAATTGAAGCTTACGACATCAAAAAAGGCGATAAAATTTTAATCACAGGACCAAGTACTGGAGCTCAAGAAATGGTTTTAGAAGAACTCTTCGTTAATGACGTAGATTCTGAAAAAGCTACTAAAGGCGATAATTGTACCTTGAAAGTGCCTTTCCGAATCCGTCTTTCAGACAAAATGTATAAAATTGTAGAAAACTAGATGGTCATTGTTACGTTACAAAGAGATAAATGTATTGGCTGTAATTACTGTGTAGAAATGGCTCCAAGGCAATTTCAAATGTCGAAGAAAGATGGAAAATCAGTATTGCTGAAATCGGTCAATGCTAAAGGTTTTTATACTTTAAAATCGGCTGACCATACAATCGTTGAAAATTGTGAATTGGCTGTAAAAGCTTGTCCTGTAAACATTATCAGCGTTAAGGAAACTTAAAAATTTTGCTTCCTTTTTTATCCGAAAAAACAATATCTTTACACTTTTAACGTTTATGACTAGTAGTGACGTGGTCACGATCAATATATACTCAAATTATGGCTTGTACAAGTTGTTCAACATCTGATGGCGGTGCGCCTAAAGGATGCAAAAATAATGGGACTTGCGGCACCGATAGCTGCAACAAATTAACAGTTTTCGATTGGTTAGCCAACATGAGTTTGCCTAGTGGCGAAACTCCGTTTGACTGTGTAGAAGTGCGTTTTAAAAACGGCAGAAAAGACTTTTATCGCAATACTGAAAAACTGACTTTAAGCATTGGCGATGTAGTAGCTACTGAAGCTTCACCTGGTCACGATGTTGGAATTGTAACCCTTACAGGAGAATTAGTAAAAATTCAAATGAAGAAAAAAGGGGTTAATCACACCAGTCCAGAAATTGCAAAAATTTATAGAAAAGCATCTCAAAAAGACATTGATATTTGGAGTGAATCTCGAGACAAAGAGGAACCAATGAAAGTAAAAGCACGTGAATTAGCTATTACTCATAAATTGGAAATGAAAATATCCGACATTGAATATCAAGGTGATGGTTCTAAAGTAACCTTCTATTATACGGCAAACGACAGGGTCGATTTTAGATTGTTAATCAAAGATTATTCTCGTGTTTTCAATACTCGTATCGAAATGAAGCAAGTAGGTTTCCGTCAGGAAGCTTCTCGTTTGGGAGGAATAGGTTCTTGTGGTAGAGAGTTGTGCTGTTCTACTTGGTTGACCGACTTCAGAAGTGTAAATACCTCTGCTGCTCGTTATCAACAATTGTCATTGAATCCACAAAAATTAGCGGGACAGTGTGGTAAATTAAAATGCTGTCTTAATTATGAGCTCGATACTTATATGGATGCTCTTAAAGATTTTCCTGATTTTGAAACCAAATTAAAAACAGAAAAAGGAGATGCTATTTGCCAAAAGCAAGATATTTTTAAAGGCTTAATGTGGTTTGCTTACACCGATAATTTTGCTAATTGGCATGTGCTAAACATAGAACAAGTTAGAGAAATCATTGCTGAAAATAAGCAAAACAAAAAAGTTAGTTCGCTTGAGGATTTTGCCATCGAAACGGTTATTGAGCCTGAAAAAGATTTCAACAACGCTATGGGACAAGAGAGTTTAACTCGATTTGACCAACCTAAAAAGAGCAAAAACAGAAACAAAAATAGAAACAAGAATAAAGTCTCAAATCCAAACCAAAATCAAGGACAGGTGCAGGGACAAAATCAAAATCAAAGTCAAGGTCAAGGTCAAAATCAGAAACCAAAACAAAACCAACAAAACAAAAAACCAATAATTATAAAAAAGAATGAAAATAAAGCATAGCATCCTTTTTGTTTTTGTGCTTTTTTTGATTATTTCTTGTGACAAAAAAAGAGTTTTTGACGAGTATAAATCGGTTGGAAATACTTGGCATAAAGACAGCATTGTATCGTTTGACTTACCAAAATTAGATCCTAAAAAGTCTTTTAATCTATATGTCAATGTAAGAGATAATGATGACTATCCTTTTAATAATTTGTTCTTGATTGTTTCCTTGGAACAACCCAATAGACAAACTAAAGTAGACACTCTTGAATACCAAATGACCAATCCAGATGGTACATTGCTTGGAGATGGTTTTTCGGACATTAAAGAAAGTAAGCTTTTTTATAAAGGCAAAGCAGCTTTCACCCAAAAAGGAATTTATAAAGTTCACATTAAACATGCTAACAGACAAACTGGAAAAATTGAAGGAGTAACTTCGCTTCCAGGAATTTCAGATGTTGGTTTCAGAATAGAATCTACAGAATAAGATTATGGCACAAAAAAATAATACTACTGTCAAAGACATTAACTACTACAAAAATAAATTTTGGAAGTTGTTATTTTATGGTTTGGGTGTGATGGGGCTATTTTTTATTTTGGCCTCTTGGGGGTTTTTTGGTAGCATGCCTTCCTTTGAAGATTTAGAAAATCCAGAATCTAACTTGGCTACCGAAATTATTTCTTCAGATGGTGTGACACTAGGAAAATTTTATAACGAAAACAGAACTCCTATCAAATTTGAAGATTTACCGCCTAGTTTGGTAAAAGCTCTAATTGCCACAGAAGATGAACGTTTTTACGAACACTCGGGAATTGATGCCAAAAGAACTTTTGGTGCGGCATTAAAATTAGGTAGAAATGGTGGGGCAAGTACATTAACCCAACAATTAGCAAAACAATTATTTCATGGTGAAGGATCCAAATTTTTCGTTTACCGTATGATACAAAAAGTCAAAGAATGGATTATTGCTATTAAACTAGAACGTCAATACACCAAAAACGAAATCATTGCTATGTATTTTAATACCGCAGATTTTGTGAATACTGCTGTTGGAATTCGCTCAGCTTCTAAAGTATATTTTGGTAAAGAACCCCGTGATTTAACCGTTGACGAAGCCGCTATGTTTGTCGGGATGTTAAAAAATCCTTCTCTGTATAATCCTTTACGTCGTTTAGAAAAAGTAAGACAACGTAGAAATACGGTGTTGGGACAAATGGTACGTAATCATATCATTGATGCACAAACTAAAGATAAATTGGCAAGTCAACCTATCGTTTTACATTTTCATCCAGAAAGTCACAAAGAAGGAACCGCAACCTATTTCAGAGAATATCTTCGCGAATACATGAAAAATTGGGCAAAGGAAAACAAAAAACCGGATGGAAGCGATTGGGACATTTATAGTGATGGTTTGAAAATTTATACCACCATCGATTCTAAAATTCAAGAACATGCAGAAGAAGCAGTTGCTGCTCATATGAAGAATCTACAAAAGGAATTTTTTGCTCAACAAAAAGACAATAAAAACGCTCCGTTTTTAAATATTACACCCGAAGAAACCAAAAGAATCATGGACAAAGCCATGAAATCATCTGAGCGTTGGCGTGTTATGAAAGATTTGGATAAATCCGAAGAAGAAATTGTTGCTTCATTTAATGTTAAGGCAAAAATGAAAATCTTTTCTTGGAATGGTGAAATTGATACTTTGATGACACCTATGGATTCGATTCGTTATTACAAACATTTTCTACAAACTGGAGTAATGTCGATGGAACCACAAACAGGTCATATCAAAGCTTGGGTGGGAGGAATCGATTATAAATATTTTCAATATGACCACGTGGGGCAAGGAGCAAGACAGGTTGGTTCAACTTTCAAACCTTTTGTTTATGCTACTGCTATTGAGCAATTAGGAATGTCTCCTTGTGATTCAATTATTGATTCCCCATTTACAATTCCTGTCGGAAGACACCATGTTACAGCTGATTGGACTCCAAAAAACTCTGATAATAAATATCGTGGAATGGTTACTTTGAAAAAAGCTTTAGCGAATTCTATCAATACGGTTTCTGCAAAATTGATGGACAAAGTAGGTCCGGAAGCTGTTGTGGCTTTAACTAAAAAATTAGGCGTAAAATCAGATATTCCTGTTCAGCCTTCAATTGCACTTGGAGCCGTGGAAATTACCGTGGAAGATATGGTGGCAGCCTACAGTACTTTTGCCAATCAAGGAGTCTATATCAAACCCCAATTTATTAGCAGAATTGAAGATAAAAATGGCGTTGTTCTTTACGAGCCTGTTCCTGAAACACATGATGTTTTGAACAAAGATATTGCCTATGCTGTTATTAAACTTTTAGAAGGGGTAACCGAAGAAGGTTCTGGAGTACGATTGAGAACTCAAGGTGGTGGAAGTGGAGATAATCGTTGGACTGGTTATCCGTATATGTTTACCAATCCAATTGCTGGAAAAACAGGAACATCTCAAAATCAATCGGATGGTTGGTTTATTGGAATGGTGCCTAATTTAGTAACTGGGGTTTGGGTAGGTTGTGAAGATCGTTCCGCTCGTTTCAAAGGAATTACCTACGGACAAGGAGCAACAGCTGCGTTACCAATTTGGGGTTATATGATGAAAAAATGTTATGAAGATAAAGATTTGCTCATTTCGAAAGACCCTTTTGAACGCCCTGAAAATCTTTCCATAAAAGTAGATTGTTACGCTCCAAGAAAGGTAGAAGTAGACTCGACTGCCGTCCCAACAGAGGAACAAAACACAGATGAATTCGGATTATAATCGTTTAAGATAATTATGATTAACAAAAAAGTAAATTCGGTACAAGAAGCGCTTCAAGGCATTGAAGATAATATGACCATAATGCTTGGAGGTTTTGGCCTTTGTGGCATTCCCGAAAATAGTATTGCTGAATTAGTAAAAAAAGAAACTACAGGACTAACTTGTATTTCCAATAATGCAGGAGTTGATGATTTTGGATTAGGTTTATTACTTCAAAAAAGACAAATCAAAAAAATGATTTCTTCCTATGTTGGAGAAAACGCCGAATTTGAACGTCAAATGCTTTCTGGTGAATTAGATGTTGAGTTAACACCACAAGGAACTTTAGCAGAAAAATGCCGAGCTGCTCAAGCTGGAATTCCTGCTTTTTACACTCCAGCAGGTTACGGAACCGAAGTAGCCGAAGGAAAAGAAACTAGAGAATTCAACGGAAAAATGCATGTAATGGAATTGGCCTATAAAGCGGATTTCGCTATTGTAAAAGCTTGGAAAGGCGATGAAGCTGGAAACCTCGTTTTTAAAGGAACGGCTAGAAATTTCAATGCTTGTATGGCTGGTGCCGGAAAAATTACCATTGCCGAAGTAGAAGAATTATTACCTGTTGGTTCACTCGACCCAAATCAAATACACATTCCTGGTATTTTAGTTCAACGCATTTTTAAAGGCGAAAAATTTGAGAAAAGAATTGAACAACGAACTGTTAGAAAAAGAAGTTAGTCATGTTAGGAAAAGAAGAAATTGCAAAACGTATAGCTAAAGAAGTCAAAGATCGCTATTATGTAAACTTAGGTATCGGAATTCCAACCTTGGTAGCTAACTATGTTCGAAACGATATTTCTGTAGAATTTCAAAGCGAAAATGGGGTACTCGGAATGGGACCTTTCCCTTTTGAAGGAGAAGAAGATGCTGATGTGATTAATGCAGGAAAACAAACTATAACTACTTTGCCTGGTGCTAGTTTTTTTGATTCTGCTTTTAGCTTTGGAATGATCCGAAGTCAAAAAGTAGATTTAACAATTCTTGGTGCGATGGAAGTAGCCGAAAACGGAGATATTGCCAACTGGAAAATTCCAGGAAAAATGGTAAAAGGAATGGGAGGCGCTATGGATTTAGTAGCATCTGCCGAAAACATAATCGTTGCGATGATGCACGTGAACAAAGCAGGTGAAAGTAAGATTCTGAAAAAATGTACTTTGCCTTTAACAGGTGTTGGCTGCGTTAAAAAAGTAGTAACGGAATTAGCGGTTTTAGAAATTACTCCAAAAGGCTTCAAACTGTTAGAACGTGCTCCAGGAGTTTCAGTAGAACACATCATAGCTTCAACCGAAGCCGATTTAATTATTGAAGGAGAAATTCCGGAGATGATTATTGATTAATTTATAAGAAATATTTTTAATTTGATAAGAAAGTAAATCATCAAATCTAATTACTTATCAAAAAAAAACGATTGTTAATCATATTTGTAAGTTTTGTTAAAATTATAATAAGTTTTATGTTAATATTGTATAGCATTAACAAACCTAAACTTTACCAAATGATTAAAAATTCACAAAACTATTTAAGATTAATTGTTTTAGTTTCTTTATTCACCTTTTCGTCATATGCTCAAGAAGGGGATAAAAATGTAAAACAAAAAATTATGGATGAAAAAGGGAACATCTCTCTAATAACATTCAATGAAAAATCTTCTTATAAATCGGGAGATTTTAACCAAGTTTTTAAGGATCAACTTAAATTAAAAAACAATTCTAGTTTTCAAAAAACCTCAACTGAAACTGATCAAAAAGGGTATGTACACGAAAAATTTCAATTATTCCATAAAGGAGTAAAAGTCGAATTTGCATCTTATACCCTTCATTCTAAAAACGGTTCATTGGTTTCTATGTCCGGAGAAACATATCCGTTAGAAAACATCAATACTATTCCAACGCTATCTACTCAACAAGCTTTTACTAAAGCATTAAATCAGATTGATGCTAAATCGTATTTATGGGATAATCCAACCGAAGCTGCTGCTTTCAGTTACACAAAACCCGATGGGGAATTGGTTTTACTACCCGTTTCTAACAATGACATAGTAACTTTAAGATTAGCTTACAAATTTGATATTTATGCTACAAATCCTGTAAGTCGTGGTGATTTATATATAGATGCTGTCACTGGAAATGCTTTGTTTTATAATGCCACCATCAAACATTTAGGAGAATACAGCAATGGAGGTTCAAAATCAAATGAAGAAAATATTTTGACTAAAACGAACTCTATGCTAGTTGCAGCAAATGCCGATACAAGATATAGCGGCACGCAATCTATTCAAACTACATTAAGTGGGAGTTCTTATATTTTAGCAGATGCCACAAGAGGTTTGGGCATCAACACCTACAATATGAAAAAGGGGACTAGTTACACTGCTGCTGTTAATTTTACAGATGCTGATAACAACTGGACATCTGTAGAATATGCCAACACTAATAAAGATAATGGCGCTCTAGACGCGCACTGGGGAGCTGAAAAAACATATGATTATTGGTCAACGGTTCACGGAAGAAACAGTTATAATAATGCCGGAGCCGCTATAAAAAGTTACGTTCATTACAGCACAGCTTATGATAATGCCTATTGGAATGGAAGTGTAATGACTTATGGTGATGGTAGCGGAACTTACTTCGACATTTTAACTTCAATTGATGTAGCAGGCCACGAAATTGGACATGCTGTTTGTACTAATACTGCCAATCTAGCTTATCAAAAAGAATCAGGGGCAATGAACGAAGCGTTTTCTGATATTTGGGGAGCTTGTATCGAATATTTTGCCGCTCCAAACAAACAACGTTGGTTAATAGGTGAAGATATTGAAAGAAGAGCCGGTCACTTATCTCTTCGATCTATGAGTAACCCTAAAACTGAATTACAACCTGATACTTATGGTGGCACTTACTGGAAAACGGTAAGTTGTACTCCTACTTCTACTAACGATTACTGTGGCGTTCACACCAATAGTGGCGTGTTAAATCACTGGTTTTATATCTTAACCGAAGGTAAGACAGGAACTAACGATATTGGAAGTTCTTATAGTGTAACTGGTATAGGAATTGACAAAGCTGCTAAAATTGCTTTCCGTACTGAAAGTGTTTATTTAACCGCTAACTCAACCTATGCTAATGCAAGAACCTATGGAATTCAAGCTGCCACCGATTTATATGGTGCCAATTCAGCTGAAGTTATTGCTACTACAAATGCATTTTACGCTGTAGGAATTGGAACCGCTTATGCTGGTCCAGCCGATACTATTGCTCCAACTGCTCCAACAACATTGGCAGCTTCAGGAACAACCACAACTACTACTTCTTTATCCTGGTCAGCTTCAACTGATAACGTTGCTGTAACTGGATATAATGTTTATCAAGGCACAACGCTATTAGGTACTTCTACTACAACTTCTTATAATGTAACAGGTTTAACGGGTGCAACTACTTACTCATTTTCTGTAAAAGCTAAAGATGCAGCTGGAAATTTATCGCCTTCAAGTAATGTAGTAAATGTAACAACTTTAACTCCAGTGCCAGATACAACCGCTCCAACTGCTGCAACTTTATCTGCAACAGGTACGACAACTACATCAACCAACTTGTCTTGGACGGGCGCAACAGATAATGTAGGCGTAACAGGTTATGACGTGTATCAAGGAACTACTTTAAAAGCAAGTGTTACCTCTACATCATATGCTGTAACTGGATTAACTGCTTCAATAACTTACACTTTTTATGTAATAGCTAAAGATGCAGCAGGTAATGTTTCTCCAACTAGTAATACAGTTTCTGTTACAACTTCTGCAACGACTTTAACTTATTGTACTGCAACATCAACCAATACTGTAGACGAAAAAATTGGCAAAGTTGTTTTCGGAACCATTAGCAATACTTCAACTGGAACAGCTGGTTACGAAAACTTCACTTCACTTTCAACTAATGCTGTTAGAGGAACTGCAAATTCAATAACAATCACTCCAGCTTGGGCCAGCACTGTATATCCTGAAGGATATGCTGTTTTCATTGATTACAACCAAAATGGATTGTTTACCGATGCTGGCGAAACCGTTTGGATAAAAGCAGCTTCAACTACAACTCCAGTAATTGGTACGTTCACCATTCCAACTACCGCTACATTAGGCTCTACAAGAATGAGAGTTGTAATGAAATACAATGCAACTCCTACGGCTTGTGGTTCATTTACCTATGGTCAAGTGGAAGATTACACTGTAAATATTACTCTTACTGCTGCAGGTTTAATAGATGAGACTCTAACAAATTCTTCTGCTGAAACATTAGATTTTAATTTGTATCCAAACCCTACAGAAAGTCGTTTAAATGTTTCATTGACTGATGAAAATGCAACATATGAAATCATTAACTTCCTTGGGCAAGCAATTAAAAAAGGAAAACTTAGTCAAGAAGGAATAGATGTAAGCGAATTGAACTCTGGAGTTTATTTCTTAAAAGTAAGCAGCAAACAACAATCTGTTTCTAAAAAATTCATCAAGAAATAATTCATTTATTTATTAGATAAAAAAATGCCTCGCTAATAAGTGAGGCATTTTTGTTTTTGGGATGGTTACTTATTTCTTGGTTTCTAAATAGGAAACTATAACAGGAGATGCATGAGTAAAACTTGGGAATTGCTCTTTCAAACTTACTGCTCTTTTTTTATTTAATTTATAAGTCAAATCAAATGCTGTTGTAAATAATATGGCAGACATAAACGGGTTATTAATATAGTTTACCAAAGTATCTCTAGCATTATCAATAGAATGAATTTCAACTTGTTCTTCTTGCTGAAATTTATAGTTGAGTTCCATTTTTAAAATCCCATCTTCTACTATCGGGCGAACATAAATATTCATCAAATCGGTATTCCCAATAGTTTTCGCCATGGTTAATTTAGCAAAAGTTCCATCGGCTAAACTAGCTTTGACTTGGTTATAAAACTCGGTAAAGGATTCGGTAAAAGACATTGAAATTATTTTTTATAGTTTAAAAAAACCAACTCGCCACAAAAATAGCGGTAATCACACAAACTAAATCTACCAAAAGCATAGTTCCTAAGGTGTAACGAGTATTTTTAACATTGATGCTTCCAAAGTAAACCGCTATTACATAAAACGTAGTCTCGGCACTGCATTGAAAAATACAACTCAATCTTCCCGTAAAGGAGTCTGGTCCAAAAGTTCGCATCGAATCTATCATAAATCCACGTGAACCACCAGAGCTGAAAGGTCTAAGCATGGCTACTGGTAAAGAATCTGTAACTTGCTTACTTACGCCAATATTGGCAAATACAAAGGAAATTCCATTACTAATAATTTCAAATAACCCACTATTTCTAAAGAAGGATATGGCTACTAACATTCCCAATACGTATGGAAATATTTTAACACCTGTTTGTAGACCGTTGTTGGCACCAGTAACAAATGCATCAAAAATGGTCGTGTCTTTTTCTACAAATTTTTTCTCATGAATAAATGAAAATATAAGGGTAAAAGCAATTATGGCAACTAACATTAAACCAGAAAGATTGGAAGTAAATGCATTTTTTCCTATTAAATCTAAAGTATTAATATAAAACAACAATCCAATAATAGCGGCAATTATTGTCATCAATGCCACGAGTAATGAGGCACTTTTGAAATTAATCCTTTGTCGGATACCTACAATTAAAAAAGCAGCAATAGTTCCTATGAAAGAAGTAATAATGCAAGGCAACATTACATCGGCTGGATTACTGGCGTTTTCTGCTGCTCTATATCCAATTATGGATGTTGGAATCAATGTTAATCCCGCAGCATGCAAACATAAAAACATGATTTGGGCATCACTGGCTTTGTCTTTTTCGGGATTGAGTTCCTGCAGACTTTGCATAGCTTTTAATCCAAAAGGAGTTGCCGCTGAATCCAAACCTAAAAAGTTAGCTGCGAAATTCAAAGTCATATAAGAAATCGATTCGTGATTTTTGGGAATTGTTGGAAAGATTTTTGAGAAAACTGGACTTAATTTTCGGGCTAATTTTTCGGAAGCTCCAGAATCAATTAGTAACTGCATTAGTCCACAGAAAAAAGCTAAATAAGCAATTAGCGGAATGATTAAATCGAGTAAACTGTTTTTGCAAGTAGGCAATAATCCATCTGATTTTTGAACTCCTGAATAAATTTTTACCGTTTTAGCTTTGTATACATAAGTAGTATCTGCATTGAGCGTATCTCTATTGATAATCATAGTTTGCTCTGGTGCTTTTTTAATACTATCCTTTACAAAAACTGGTACTTGTTCTAAATATTTTTCCGATATCAGAATAGGATCGTCTTTTTTTCCATTTAAAATATTATCGATAGTATAGTTGCCTCCTACACATAAACTGAACACAACAAATGCAATGGAAGAAACAAAGATAGCTAGCCAAAATCTACTTAAAACCATAATCTGTTTTTTGGTAAATATAACATTTCTCGATTTTGAAATAAAAGAATAAACTTAATTTTTATTTACTGTATTTGTCAATAAGTAAACAATATCTAATTTTTTGTGATTATTTGTTAATTAAATATCTAAATTAATTCAGTGTTTATATATTTGCTAACTTTTAACTATAAAAAAACCATTTCTATCCTATAATTATGAAAAAGAAATACTTGTCTTTGTTATCTTTCCTATTTGTAACGTGTTCCCTGATAGCTCAAACAAAAGAAGACATAAAAAAAATAACTGCAGATTACGATATCGCAAAGCTTAAAGAAAAAGAACTTTTTTATGGTAAAAAATCAAGGATAGAAAAATCAAAAGCCATTTCAACTGCCTTAGCTAAGCATTGGCCAATTCTTATTACAAAAGAGGATGGTAGTATTTCTGAGTTAATGAAACTCACTCCTGAAGGATTGCCTATTTACTATTCAACCCAAAATGTAAACGCTGCAAAATCAACAAGAGCCAATCATTTAAATACGGGTGGTACTTTGGGATTAAACTTAAATGGACAAGGAATGACCATTAGAGAATGGGACGGCGGAAATGTTAGAGCTACACATAATGCTTTTGGTGGTAGAGTAACTGTAGTAGATGATCCCTCCAATACCACAACGGTTTCACATTCGACTCACGTTTGCGGAACTTTGGTGGCAAGTGCTACACCAGCTGCAGTAAAAGGAATGGCCTATCAAGCCAATGCAAGAACCTTTAATTGGACAGATGATAATGCTGAAGCCATAGCAGAAGCACAAAATGGAATGTTAATTTCAAATCACTCCTACGGGGTTCCAATAACTTCAAATGGTACAACTTTACCATCATGGTTGATTGGTTCTTATTCCTACGATGCTTTTGTTTGGGATGATATTGCCTTTAATGCTCCTTATTATTTGCCAGTAATGTCCGCAGGGAACGAAGGCCAAAGTACAGATAATCCAGAACCAATTGCACCAGGTTATGATAAATTGGTCGGAAATAAAACGGCCAAAAACAATTTAATTGTTGCAAGTTGCGCAGATGTAAATGCGGCAGCTGATGGTACTGTAACCTCATCAAACATTAATATTAGTTCTTTTAGTAGTCAAGGACCAACAGATGATTTTAGGATAAAACCAGACATCACAGGAAATGGAGAAAATTTAACCTCAACAAATAATACCTCCAATACCTCAACTACAGGGATGTCGGGTACCTCAATGGCTTCGCCAAATGTGGCCGGAACTTTACTTTTATTACAACAACACTATAAAAACTTGAGCAATAGTTTTATGCGTGCAGCAACTCTAAAAGGATTAGCTTGTCATACTGCCGACGATGGCGGAAATGTTGGGCCTGATCCTAAATATGGCTGGGGTTTATTAAATGCAAAAAAAGCGGCAGAAACACTAACAAATAACGGCTTAACTTCTTGGGTTTCTGAAGAAAATTTAAATAACCGTCAGGTTTTCACCATGACAGTAAATTCAAATGGAACAACACCCTTAATGGCTTCTATAAGTTGGACAGATGTTCCAGGACCAATAAACTCTGGTGGTCTTCCAGCTAATGATCCAACTGCGGCATTAGTGAATGATTTAGATATTAGAGTTACACGAAATAGCACCACTTATTTCCCATGGAAACTAACTTCTGACCCAAGTCTTCCAGCAACAAGAATTGGCGATAATGCTGTAGATAATGTTGAACAAGTTAAAATTGATAACCCTACAGCAGGTTCATATACAATTACTGTTAGTCACAAAGGAAATTTAGTAAATGGAAGTCAAAAATACTCTTTAATAATTACTGGAATAACTTCTCCTTTTGCCATTAATTCAACTTCTGATAACTTAACTGTTTGTTCCAGTCAAAATGCTGTATATACCTTTAACTATACTCAATCTGGATCAGGAACAACAATCTTTTCTGCTGTTGATTTACCAGCTGGAGCTTCCGCTTCCTTTTCTCCTGCAACTTTGAATGCAAATGGAGTGGTTACCATGACGGTTTCTGGATTAAACAATGTGGCTCCTAATGAATATTTTGTTGGAATAAAAGGAACAAGTTCAACAGATACAGAGACTAGATATAAATCACTAAGAGTTTATAATGGAACATTCCAAACCATTGCTCTACAAAGTCCAACCAATGGGCAATCCGGGTTATCTACTTCGGCAGACTTAACTTGGAATAGTCAAACAAATGCTCAAAGTTATACTGTGCAAGTTTCATTATTTCCTGATTTTTCAACTTTTTTTATAAATGATATAGTAACAACCAATCAATATAATCTTACCGGATTAAACCAGACCACTAGATATTTTTGGAGAGTGATTCCTTCAAATAATTGTGGAGCTGGAATAGCATCAAATGCCACTATTTCGACATTTACAACAGGTGTCTTAACATGTGATCAATCTTTTACAGCAACTGATTATTCAAACGCCACAATTGCTTCCGTAGCTAACTCTAGCGCAAGCGTTCCGCTAACTATTACTGGTGGGTACACTATTGGAGACATCAATGTAAATATTGACATAACGCATACCTATGTTCAAGATATGACTATTTCTTTACAAGGTCCTGCTTCAATTGGAAGTCCTGTAGTTATTTTATTAAAAGAACCTTGTGGTGCCAATCCTAACATAAATTGTACCATGGATGATTCAGGTGGTGTACCAACATGTACTACAAATCCAGCTATTAGTGGACTTATTGCTCCTTTTGATAGTTTAAGTTCTCTTAATACACTACCAGCAGATGGAGAATGGACCCTTTTAGTTGATGATCCCTACAACGGTGATGGCGGAACAATCAATTCATTTAGTATTGATTTATGTAGAATTGGAAATGCATTGGCTGTAGCTACAAATCCTATTTTAAATAGTAGTGTTTATCCAAACCCAACTAAAGGTATTGTAAATGTTTTTATCCCTTCGCTTACTGAAACTGCAATCATAAAATTGTACGATATTCAAGGCCGACAAATTATTTCAAAAGAAACTAATCAAGTGACTACGAGTTTTGGAATTGAAAATTTACAAGACGGAATCTATTTAGTCCACATTGAAAACGATAAAGATTCGATTACTAAAAAGATAGTCTTAAGAAGAAACTAAACATAAAAAAGTCCCGATTAAATCGGGACTTTTTTATACATGAATAATTTCATCGTCAATTAACAAATCTTCTCTTCTAAATCGGAGAAAAATTTGCGCTACTGCAATCACATCTTTTTCACAATAGATTACAATTCGGTCTATATCTTTTTCTATATAATAAACCTGGGCAACTTGGCTTCCATCAATGTCTCCCTTTGGAGAAGGAACGCCAAGAATTTTGGTCAATAATTTTAAAGAGGTGAAATGCTTATAGTCACCAAATTTCCATAATTCTAAAGTATCTAAATGTGGAATTTCCCATGGTTTTTTCCCAAATAAATTGAGTTTATGGGGTATAGCAATTTGATTGATAATCATTCGGCGCGCGATGAACGGAATGTCAAATTCTTTCGCATTATGTCCACACAAAACATGCTGTGCCTGATTAAAATGAGTATCTAATAAACTTGAGAAATCTTTTAAAATCTTCTTCTCATCTCCAAAAAATGAAGTTACTCTAAAGTTTCGAATATCTCCTTTATTGACAAAATAGCCTACTGAAATACAAACAATTTTTCCAAACTCGGCCCAAATCCCCGCGCGTTCGTAAAAATCTTCAGGAGTATATTCATCGCGTCTTTGGTATTGCGTTTTTTGTTCCCAAAGCTCTTTCATATCCGTGTCCAATTCGTTGAAGTTTTCCGTTTCAGGAACGGTTTCAATATCAAAAAAAAGGATGTTATTGAGATTTATCTTTTCAATCATTGTTATAAATTTAGGAATTTACCGACTTAAAATTAAATAATCTAATCGAAATATGAAAGAAAAATTTTAAAAAAGTGATTGTTGCTTTGAAGGGCTTTCATGTTCTAATAACCATTTCTTGCGCCAAAGTCCACCTGCATATCCTGTTAAAGAACCATCGGATCCTATTACACGATGACAAGGAACTACAATCCAAAGTGGGTTTCTCCCATTAGCAGAAGCCACGGCTCTTATGGCTTTTACGTCGCCGAGTTTTTTAGATAAATCAAGGTAAGACATGGTTTTTCCAAAAGGGATATTCAATAATTCCTGCCACACTTTTTGTTGAAAATCGGTTCCCTGAGGATTCATTTTAAATTCAAAATGGTATCGCTGTCCTTCAAAATATTCATTGAGTTGGGAAACGCACTCTTTAAGATTTTTTGGGATTTTTGTGGTAATCTTTCCTTCACTTAAAATCGATATTACTGAAATACCGTTTTCATCACCAACAATTTTGGTAATGCCTAGAGGTGTTTGGATGAAGGCTGTTTCCATCCGATAAAGTTAGAAATATTATTTTGAAAAGCTATGGATATATGCTTCTAAAGATTCTCTTTCTTCGTCGGTGAAGGTTTTAGTTAAAGCGAAATTGGCTTTCATTACTTCAAATTGAGTTGGGTCGACCAACGGTTTTTCATCTCCTTTTAAGAAAGTGGCAATACTAGCGTTTTTCTCTTTGTAAATTTTGCTGATATCTATCAGACTTGGCCCAATAACTTTTACATCTGGTTTATGGCAAGTGGCACAAGTTCCTTTGCCTTCAAAAATTTCTTTGCCTTTTTCTGTTGGAGAAAGTGTTGTGGTAGCTGCTTTTTCAGGTGTGCTTTTATTGAAATCCTGATCTTCTTTTTTGCCGCAACTTCCTAAAATAAGAGCAAAGACAGCAAATGCTAATAGTTTTATTGTAGTTTTCATTTTAATATCCTTGAAGTTGTTCAAAGGTAGTTTTGAAATGGTTGTTAAAATATGATTTTTATCAGATGCCAAGTACACAATGCCATCACTCTTTAGCCCCGATGGAAGTGACTACCCTGTAGTGCGAACAGCGGGAATAGGGACCACTGACAAAGCCCGAACCTATCGCTCCTCCCTTCGACTGCGCTCGAGATGAAATTATTTATTGAGAAGAATTGCTGCTTCTTTGGCAAAATAAGTTGAAATCAAACTGGCTCCGGCACGCTTAATACACATTAATTGCTCCATCATAATCTTGTCATGGTCGAGCCAACCTCTTTCTGAAGCGGCTTTAATCATGGCATATTCACCAGAAACATGGAAAACCGTCACGGGAACACTTACCGCATTTTTTACTTCTCGAACGATATCTAGATAAGCAATTCCGGGTTTTACCATGACCATATCGGCACCTTCTTCTACATCCATAAGCGCTTCTTTGATGGCTTCTAGGCGGTTGGCGTAATCCATTTGATAGGTTTTTTTGTCTTTTGGAACTTCTATGTCAGCTTCTCTTGGAGCACTGTCTAGGGCATCGCGGAACGGACCGTAAAATGCAGAGGCATATTTAGCGGAGTAACTCATAATTCCAACGTTTGAAAAACCCGCGGCATCTAAACCTTGGCGCAATCTTAAAACTCTTCCATCCATCATATCACTTGGTGCTACAAAATCGGCTCCAGCTTGAGCGTGAGAAACGGCCATTTTTACTAAAGCTTCGTTGGTGGCATCGTTAGCAATATCTCCATTTTCAATGATACCGTCATGACCGTAAATGGAATATGGATCTAGAGCCACATCGGGCATTACAATCATTTCTGGGCAAGCGGTTTTGATTGATTTGATGGCCCGTTGCATTAGTCCGTTAGGATTCCACGCTTCTTTTCCTGTGTTGTCTTTTAGGCTTTCGTCCACTTTTACATAAATGTTTACGGCGCGAATTCCTAGAGCAAAAAGTTCTTTTACTTCTTCAACCGTTAAATCAATCGAGCGACGGAAAATTCCGGGCATGGATGGGATTTCGGATTTATAGTTTTCGCCTTCTGCAATGAACATTGGGAACATAAAATCACTTGGACTTAATGTGGTTTCGCGTACTAGGGAACGAATGCTTTCGTTTACTCTTAATCTTCTACCTCTTTGTAATGGAAACATAATCGTTTTGTTTTAAATATTAAAAACCTATTTTTTTACTGACTCTGTTGTAGAGTTCTTTCACTTTTTTAGGTGGGTTAAACCGATAACCAAGTATAAACTTAACCGTGGAAATATTATCGTTTATTTGGATACTACTAGTCTTGTTTTGTATGAAGTTGTTGTAGTTATAATTAACAAAAGCAAAAAAAGAATCATTATTGTACCCTAGCTTCAGACTAGAATCTACTTCATATATTGAAGAAACGGTTCCATCAATGTCATTTAATCCTAAACCAAAAGAAAGACCAGTTGCTAACAAAAAGTTTTTCTTTATCACAAAATTATAATAATAAGATGGTGCTAATGAAAAAAGAAAAATATCACTTTGGGTTGCGGTATTATCATCATTTAAATCAAAGTTTGTATAATAAATGGTAAAAGAAGGAATAAAACTTCCTGCGCTTTTAGTTTGCCATTCTTTTTGATTGGATAGTGTTTTAAACGAAAAATGATCATTAAAAACATACGATGTTGTTCCTCCTATTTTTGTTGTTCTAAGATTAGGGAAAGATACTTCGGTGTTCCCTTCTTTAACATAAAAACCGGTCTGATTAATAAATGTAAAGGATTGCATCCACTTTTTAAATACTATTCTTGTATTTAAGCTCATTAATTTTGAACCTGAGTTGTCTTTGTTTTCAGAAAAAAATCTAGGAGAAAATCCGTAGCTGATATCAATAAATTTGTAACTAATATTGACCCCTAGTTGTTGTCTTGTATTAGGTTTGAACTCGAATCTATTTTGTGTCCCGTTAGAGGTAAATTCAGCATCAAAACTATTAGATGTATTTAAGTAATATAAACTACTTGTTACTTTGTCATCATAAGATTTGAAATAAGAATTACTAATAGAATCGTTTTGCGCCCATCCATTAAAAAAGGTAAAATAAAATATAATATGGCTATATTTTATATCCATTCCATTGGTTTTTCTAAGACTTTAATTAATTTTTCTTCTTCGCTATTTGGTTCTGCATGATGGTCATAAACCCATTGCACGTGTGGTGGTAAACTCATCAAAATGGATTCAATTCTTCCATTAGTTTTTAATCCGAATAAAGTGCCTTTATCGTGTACCAAATTAAATTCGACGTAACGTCCTCTTCGGATTTCCTGCCAAGTTCTTTGACCTTCGGTATAAGTGAGTTCTTTTCTTTTTTCTACAATGGGAACATATGCATCACAAAAACTATTACCAACTTCCGTTATAAAATTGAACCAATCTTCCATTTTCATGGTTTCGGTTTCTTTGCAATAATCAAAAAACAATCCACCTATTCCACGGGCTTCATTGCGATGTGCATTCCAGAAATATCCATCGCATTGTTTTTTATATTTTGGATAAAACTCAGAATTATGCTTGTCACATGCTGTCTTGCAGGTTTGATGAAAGTGAATGGCATCTTCTTCAAACAAATAGTAGGGCGTTAAATCTTGTCCACCGCCAAACCACGAATTGATTACATTTCCAGCGTCATCATACATTTCAAAGTAACGCCAGTTGGCATGAACCGTTGGCACCATTGGGCTTTTAGGATGAATGACCAAGCTTAATCCACACGCAAAAAAATCAGCTTCGCCAACGTTGAACATTTTCTGCATAGCTTCGGGTAATTTTCCGTGAACCGCTGAAATGTTTACGCCTCCTTTTTCAAAAACTTTTCCGTTTTCGATAACGCGCGTTCTTCCTCCGCCACCTTCAGGTCGTTCCCAAATATCTTCACGAAATTTAGCCACGCCATCAACTGCTTCTAGTTTGGAAGTGATTTGGTCTTGTAGTTGTAGTATGTATTTATAAAACTTGTCTTTCATGATTCTTCGGAGGATCAAATCCTCTTTCTCCGCTACTGATTATATTCTTTCACTGCTTCCACAAAAGCTTTGGCGTGATCCACAGGAATGTTAGGTAAAATTCCGTGGCCAAGATTTACTATATAGCTATCTTTCCCGAATTCGTCTATCATTTCGTGTACCATTTTTTTGATGGTTGGAATTGGAGAAAGCAAACGACTTGGGTCGAAATTTCCTTGTAAAGTGATTCTTCCTCCAGATAAATAACGAGCATTTCTTGCTGAACAAGTCCAATCCACTCCTAATGCAGAAGCTTTTGATTTGGCCATATCATTCAAGGCAAACCAACATCCTTTTCCGAATACGATTACTTTAGTGTCTTCCGCTAAGGCATCTACAATTTGATTGATGTATTTCCATGAAAATTCTTGATAATCTACTGGCGAAAGCATTCCTCCCCAAGAGTCAAAAATCTGTATTGCATTGCAACCTGCTTTTACTTTTTCTTTTAAATATAAAATAGTGGTATCAGTGATTTTTTGTAATAAAGTATGCGCTGCAACTGGATTAGAAAAACAAAATCCTTTGGCGGTATCAAAACTTTTAGAACCCTTCCCTTCTACAGCGTAACAAAAAATCGTCCATGGCGAACCAGCAAAACCAATAAGCGGAACCTCATCGTTGAGCATTTCCTTGGTTAATTTGATAGCATCAAAAACGTAGCCTAAAGTTTCATTAACATCGGGAACAAAAACCTGATTGACTTGTTCCATAGTACGAATTGGATTGGGAATAATAGGTCCCAAATTGTCTTTTAATTCTACGTGAATTCCCATGGCACGAGGTACAACCAAAATATCCGAAAATAAAATAGCTGCATCTGGTTTTACAATTCGGATGGGTTGCACTGTAATTTCTGCTGCTAATTCTGGGGTTTCACAACGGGTGAAGAAATCATATTTGTCGCGTAAAGCTCTAAATTCAGGTAAATATCTTCCAGCTTGACGCATCATCCACACTGGAGGACGTTCTACCGTTTCGTTATTTAAGGCTCTTAAAAAAAGGTCGTTTTTAATCATTGTTATTGTCTATAATATTCTATACATTTCATTACATTACTTTCCGCTGTTGGTTGGTTGGCAATGATAATATTGGGGGTTACATATTTTAAAGCTTCAGCTGTTGTGTTACCAATGCAAAAGCATATTTCATCATCCATTTTATTTTTTTCTAAATAACTTTCTACTCCAGATGGACTGAAAAACAAAATCCCATTAACTAAAAAATCGATTTTATGTGAAGTCAAAATTGTTTCATAAACCATAACTTCATCCAACTTTATCTGGGCTAATTGCAAAGCGTCAGGCAAAACATCTCTTCGAATGTTTCCACAAAAAAATGTAAAACTATTTTTTGAATATTGGTTACAAATTATTGATGCCAATTCAGATGCATAATCGGAATATACTAGAACTTCAAAATTATTTTGCTCTAATAATCCTTTTGTTTTTTCGCCAACACAAAAACATTTTTTTGTTTTAATGTCTGTTATTTTTTCATTTCTAAGAACGCTTTCAACTGCATTTTGACTAGTGAAAATTAAATACTCATTAATTGAATCTATTTCGAAATCCTTGTTTTGAATACTGATAAAATCCTCATCCGATACGGAAAAATTCGCACTCAACAATTGTTGCTTTTGTTTATCAGAAAGCTTTTTTGTTGACACTATGCGAATTGGATTTTGCATTACTTTTTCAATTCATTTTTGATTTTTGTCATCAACTCGGCACCTCCGTTTTCTAAAATTTCCTGAGCCGAATTAAATCCTAATTTTTTCCACTCAGTAATATCCACTTTTTTATCTACTTCCAATTTTTGTTTTCCGTCAATGGATAACAAAACTCCTTTAAAATCTATCGTATCTTCCTCTTCGTTATATTTTGCTAATGCTCCGATAGGCGCTGTACATCCACCTTCAAGTATTCTTAAAAACTGCCGCTCAATGTAAGTGCAAATTTCAGTTTCAATATCATTAAGTTGCGAAACAGCATCGATGGTAAACGTATCGTTTTCCATAGCAACAATAACCATTGCTCCTTGGGCAGGTGCTGGTATCATCCAATCTAAATTGATAAAACTATCTGGTTTCAGGTTAATTCTTTCCAAACCAGCAGCAGCAAAAACGGCTCCTTTCCAATCGTTATCTTTCAGTTTTTGCATTCGGGTATTCACGTTTCCACGTAAATCGACAACCGTATGGTTTGGGTATTTATGCCACCATTGTGCCTGACGACGTAAACTTCCGGTAGCGATGGTTGCTTCGGAATTGAGGAAATCAGTTATTCCTTTGTGAACTAAAATATCCAAGACATTGGCGCGTTCTAAAACGGCAGCTTGAACAATTCCTTTTGGCAATGCTGTAGGAACATCTTTCATGGAATGTACCGCTATATCAACTTTTCCGCTGATCATAGCAATATCTAAAGTCTTTGTAAAAATTCCGGTGATTCCGAGTTCGTAAAGTGGCTTGTCCAAAATAATATCACCATCTGATTTAACAGCGATAATTTCCGTTTTGTATCCTAAATCTTGAAGTTTCTTTTGAACCGTATGTGCTTGCCAAAGTGCCAATTCGCTATCGCGGGTTCCTATGCGTATGGTTTTATCTGCCACTTTGTTTTGGGTTTATTTTGTAGTAATCAGCAATTAAAAGAATGATTTTTCTTGTTCTAATTGGAATACTTTTTCAATCCATTCAATGCCTTCATCAATAGAGTCGCCATCTTTCAGATGATTGACAAAATGATTCGTGATTTTTTGGATGATTCTATTGCTGATTAATTCAGCTTGCTCTTCGTCAAAGTTGGATAATTTTTTTCTTTGAACATTTAATTCACCTTCTTTAATTGAATTTAATTTCTCCTTTAGTGCTTGAATGGTTGGAGCAAATTTTCTGTTTTTAGTCCAAGCCATGAACTCTTCTTTGATATCTTCAATGATGGCTTCAGCGGCTGGAATATGCAATTTTCTGTTTTCTAATGTCTCATCTGTGATTTGAGATAGATGGTCTAAATGAATCAAAGTTACTCCATCCATTTCCTGAACATTTTCATTTACATTTTTTGGAATTGATAAATCTAAAATCAGCAAAGGTTTTTTCAGGTTTAAAATCGTTTTGTCGATAGTTGGATTTTGAGCCCCAGTAGCAACAACGACCACATCCGCTTTTTGCAATTCTAACTGTAGATCGGCATAATCTTTTACCACTAAATCTAATTTCTGAGCCAATTTTTCAGCTTTATCTTTAGTTCTGTTGATTAAGGTGATTTGCTCGTGTTTGGTATGTTTTACTAAATTTTCACAAGTGTTTCTTCCTATTTTGCCGGTGCCAAAAAGAAGAATATTTTTATTGGCAATATCTTCAACGTTTTTGATAATGTATTGAACTGAAGCAAATGAAACCGAAGTTGCTCCAGAAGAAATTTCAGTATCTGTTTTGATTTTTTTACTAGCTTGAATTACAGAATTTACTAATCTTTCCATGAAAGAATTTACGAGTCCGTTTGATTTACTCTCGTTAAAAGCTATTTTGATTTGACTAATGATTTCAAAGTCCCCAAGAATTTGACTATCTAAACCAGTTCCTACACGGAACATATGATTAATAGCTTCTTGATTTTTATAGATATAGGCCACTTCCTGGAATTCCGGAACTGAACCTTGACTGTTTTCACAAAGTAGTTTAATTAACTCATAAGGATGCTTAGCAAAGCCATATATTTCGGTACGGTTACAAGTTGATGTAACTATTAAGGCTTCAATACCTTCTGCTTCGGCTTGCATCAGTAAAGTTGATTTCGCTTTAGCATCTAGACTGAACTTCCCTCTAATTTCAGCATCTGCTTTTTTATAACTTAATCCAACGGCGTAAAAAGAGGTGTGTTTCGTCATATTAAAATTTTCCATAAACTACTTTCCTTAAAAAGTTAAACAAAATTATCATTATACAATTTATAAAAGTAACGCTCAAGGGACTTTTTGTATCGCTATGAGATATTTAGTAAACAAAATATCTTTTTAGCGTTATTTATCATAAATTTGTAATGAAATCAAGTCTTAACAAAATCCCTATGTAGATTGATTCTAAATAAGATTTTTACTTGGCTTCCCAATCATATACGAAAAAATATCGCTATGGGTTCTCAAGAAATAATAACAATTGAAAACGACTTTACCCTAATCCGGTTTCAAAACGATGAAAATGAAAACTTTCACGTGAAAAAACATATACAGCAAGGGCTAATTCAATTTCATTTTGGCATCAAAGGCAAGGCAAAATTTGTCTTCAATCAAGGAAATTATGCTTTAGATTTGAAAGAAGAAAAGTCTTTGTTATTCTACAATCCACAAAAAGAATTGCCTTTGGATTTAGAATTGGCGCCTAATTCTTGGGTGATTTCGGTCATAATTTCTATACAAAAATTCCATTCTTTATTTTCTTCTGAAGCAGACCATATTCCGTTCTTAAGTGCAGAAAACAACGATAAAAAATACTATAAAGAGGAAAATATCAGTCCGTCTATGGCTATTGTTTTGAGCCAAATGTTTCATTACACACTGAATCCTTCCATTAAAAATTTATATTATAAAGGAAAAGGATATGAATTATTGAGTTTGTATTTTAATCGAAATGAAGATCCAAACGCTGAGCAATGTCCGTTTTTAATAGACGAAGATAATGTGATGAAAATCAAAAAAGCCAAAGAAATCATGATTGCCAATATGGCTGAACCCCCTGGATTAGAAGAACTTTCCGAACAAGTTGGCCTAAGTTTGAAAAAACTAAAAATGGGTTTCAAACAAATTTATGGCGACACCGTTTACGGATTTCTATTTGATTACAAAATGGATTATGCCCGAAGATTGTTAGATTCAGGCTCTTATAATGTTAATGAAGTTGGATTAAAAATTGGTTACAGTACAGGAAGTCATTTTATTGCGGCCTTCAAGAAAAAGTTTGCCACCACTCCCAAAAAATATTTAATGTCCATCAATCAAAATACAGCATAGCATCAATCTCGTATATGCGGTTATCAATAAAAAATGTAAGTACAAATCAAGCCAAAAAAGAAGTTTCATTACTTTTATCAAAAATTAAAATTGCCAAAATGAAAGGAGTATTATTAGTTAATTTAGGTTCACCCGAAAGTCCAACAGCAAAAGATGTAAAGCCTTATTTAGATGAATTTTTAATGGATAAATACGTGATTGACGTACCATTTCTATTACGAGCTTTATTAGTTCGTGGCATCATTTTACAAACTCGACCTAAAAAATCGGCAGAAGCTTATTCGAGAATTTGGACTAGTGAAGGTTCTCCTTTGATAGTGATTTCGAAAAAAATGCATAAAAAAGTTGCGGCAAAAGTTGATATTCCTGTAGCTCTAGCGATGCGTTATGGCACGATAACTATTCAAAAAGGATTACAAGAATTGAAAGATAAAGGCGTTACCGAAGTAATGCTTTTGCCTTTGTATCCTCAACATGCTATGGCTTCAACCACAACTATCGTTGTTTTAGCTGAAGAATTGCGTCAAAAGCACTTCCCGGAAATGACTTTTACCAATGTGCCTGCGTTTTACAACAAACCCGACTACATTCAAGCATTAGCTAATTCGATAAAAAAGCATTTGGATGGATTTGATTACGACCATTTGTTATTTTCGTATCACGGAATTCCGAAACGCCATATTCGTAAAACGGATGTAACTAAATCTCATTGTAAAATTGATGGGTCTTGTTGCAACACCCCTTCTCCAGCACATGAGTTTTGCTATCGTCATCAATGTTATGAAACCACAAAACAAGTCGTGAAATTATTAGGAATTCCAGAAGGCAAATACAGTCAAACATTCCAATCTCGACTAGCAGGTGATAAATGGCTAACTCCTTACACCGATGTTGAAATCAATAAAATGCCCGAACAAGGGATTAAAAAATTAGCGGTTGTCACTCCAGCATTTGTTGCTGATTGTCTTGAAACTTTAGAAGAAATTGCCATGGAAGCCAACGAACAGTTTTTACATCATGGTGGTGAAGAATTTATGGCTGTTCCCTGTATGAATGATGAAGACGAATGGTGTGGTGTAGTTGCGAATTGGATTACCGATTGGAGTAAATAAATAGTATGGAATACTACAACTACATAAAATCATTACATCTCATTTTTGTAATCACTTGGTTTGCGGGTTTGTTTTACATTGTTCGCTTATTTGTTTATCAAATTGAAGCCAACGAAAAACCATCTCCAGAGAGAGAAATTCTGCAAAAGCAATACAAAATAATGACGTATCGTTTGTGGTACATCATTACTTGGCCTAGTGCGGTTTTGGCTATTATTTTTGCATTACTATTATTGCATTTAATGCCCGCTTGGTTGCAAATGCCCTGGATGCATGTCAAACTTGGGTTTGTGGTTTTATTGATAGCTTACCAAATTAAATGTCATTTGATTTATAAAGAATTACAAAATGATGTATTCAATTATTCTTCCAACTTCATGCGATTATGGAACGAGGGGGCAACTATCATTCTTTTTGCTGTTGTGTTTTTAGTAATTTTAAAGAATGCTTTCAATTGGATTTATGGCGTAATTGGAATTATTTTATTTTCGGTTTTAATTATGTTGGGCTTCAAATTTTACAAACGAATAAGAGAAAAAAACAAATCCTAAACCATGTTCAACGGATTTAAAATGTCAATGTTGTCCCTCCGAATTAGGATTTTCCTATCGATGATTATATTGATATTAATTGCCTCCATTTTGATGGCTTCGATTTCTATTATTCAGTTTAAAAATGAAGCTAAAGATTACCATCAAAAAAGATTAGACCAAAAAGAATTTGCAATAAAAGAACACATTAATTATGTTCTTGCCAATACAACCTATCCGCTCACGGAAAGAAATCTACCTCTGATTTTCAAAGATAAAATCCATGAATTAGCTGATATTCATAATCTCGAAATCAACATATATGGTTTGAATGGGAAATTATTGAAATCTTCTAAATCCTCATTTTCAGTTGATAAAGTAGCGCAACCGATTCCAAATTATGTTCTGAAACTCGTTCAATCTTCAGTCGAGAAAAGATACGTAGATATTAAAAATGTAAACGGGGTTAAAAACCGCTCCTCTTATAGCCAGATTAAGGATGACAAATTCAAACCTCTTGGAATTTTAAACATTCCTTATGTGGAAGACGATGGGTTTTATGAAAGGGAATTGCGTCAATTTTTAATACGATTGAGTCAAGTTTATTCCTTTATGTTAGTTATTGCTTTTGCTTTGGCCTATTTCCTTTCGAGTTATATTACTAAATCCTTGAAAACCATTTCGGATAAAATCAATGAAACAAGTTTGAACCAAAAGAACGAGAAAATTGTCATTGAAGCCAATAGTAAAGAAATCAATTCGTTGATCAATGCTTATAATCGAATGGTGGATAAACTAGAAGAAAGTGCAGTCAAATTAGCACAAAGCGAACGGGAACAGGCTTGGCGTGAAATGGCAAAACAAGTAGCTCATGAAATTAAAAATCCATTGACACCAATGCGTTTGACAGTACAAAGTTTCCAAAGAAAATTTGACCCGAATGATCCCGAATTGAAACAAAAACTGAATGATTATTCCAAAACTTTAATCCAACAAATTGATACTATGAGTGCTGTAGCTTCTGCCTTTTCTAACTTTGCATCGATGCCGGCACAGCAAAACGAAACACTCAATGTGGTGCAAGTGGTAGAATTAGCTTTGGATATTTTCAACGAAGATTTTATAGTTTTTGAAAGCAATAAAGAATATATCATTTCCAAATTAGACCGAACACAATTGATTCGTATCATAACCAATTTGGTTAAAAATGCTATTCAATCCATACCTGAGGAACAAGTAGAAAAGCGAGTTTTGGTTTTAGTAAATGAAATTGAAAACGATGTTATCATCACGGTTGAAGACAACGGAATTGGTATTGAATCGGATAATATTGAGCATGTTTTTGAACCAAAATTTACTACCAAAACAAGCGGAATGGGATTAGGCTTAGGAATTATAAAAAACATTATAGAAAATTATAAAGGAACCATTACTTTTGAAACAGAAATCGGAAAAGGAACCACTTTTTTTGTGTCACTTCCTATTGTTAAATAAAACTACTTCATATGAACTTTGAAAACATACTAGTAACTATCGAAAACAGCATTGGACAAATCACTATTAACCGTCCATCAAAATTAAATGCTCTCAATGTTGCCACTATCAATGAGCTTCACAATGCATTCGAAAGTTTAGAAAATAATAATGATGTAAGAGTAATTATCATTACTGGCGAAGGAGAAAAGGCTTTTGTTGCAGGCGCAGATATTTCGGAATTTGCTAATTTTTCTGTTGAAGAAGGGGCTCAAATGGCAGCTCAAGGTCATGAATTACTTTTTGATTTTATCGAAAATTTAAAAACTCCAACGATTGCCGCTGTAAACGGTTTTGCACTTGGTGGTGGATTAGAATTAGCCATGGCATGTCATTTCCGAATTGCTTCTGATAATGCCAAAATGGGCTTGCCTGAAGTTTCTCTCGGAGTGATTCCAGGTTATGGTGGAACGCAACGATTACCTCAATTGATTGGAAAAGGTCGCGCCATGGAAATGATTATGACTGCAGGAATGATTTCAGCTGAAGAAGCATTTCGTGCCGGATTAGTAAACCATGTTGTACCACAAGCAGAGCTTTTAGACTTCACCAAAAACATTGCAACTCGCATTATGAGAAACTCGCCTTTTGCGATTAGTAGAGCTATAAAGGCCATTAATGCTAACTTCAAAGATGGTGTCAATGGATATGAAACCGAGATTCGAAATTTTGGAAAATGCTTCGGCACCGAAGATTTTAAAGAAGGAACAACCGCTTTTTTAGAAAAAAGAAAACCAGAGTTTAAAGGAAAATAAATTTTATCGTTCCCCATCCCACTCCGCATAAAACTGCGAAAGGAAATTTTCCATATATAGATGACGTTCTAGTGCAATTTTTTTTCCAGTTTCGGTATTCATTTTATCTTTTAACAAAAGAAGTTTTTCGGAGAAATGATTCAAGGTTGGTGCTTCCGAATTTTTGTATTCTTCCCTGGTCATATTCAAATTTGGCACAATTTCAGGATTGTATAATGCGCGGTTTTTAAATCCGCCATAATTGAATGTTCTAGCAATTCCGATAGCTCCAAGAGCATCCAATCGATCTGCATCTTGAACAATTTCTAATTCTTTGGAATTAAATTTCTTTTCGAAATTTCCGCCTTTGAACGAAATGTTTTCGATGATATTAATCACATGCTGAATAGTGGTTTCATTAACATTTTCATTCTCTAAAAAAGTTCGGGCAATCTTAGGACCAATGGTTTCATCCCCATCATGAAATTTTGCATCTGCAATATCATGAAGTAGGGCACCTAATTGAACAACCTCCAAATTACACTCTTCATTTTGGGCAATTAAAAGCGAATTCTTGTAAACGCGTTCGATGTGAAACCAGTCATGGCCTCCTTCGGCATTTTCTAATTCTTGTTTTACAAAAAGTTTCGTTTTATCTAGTAAAGTCATTATTTCAGAATTAAAAAATCCCTTCAAAATGAAAGGATTTCTATGTTATTTTATCAAAGCAGGTTGTACCCATTTAAAAACATAAGTCTCATCTGGCAATACCAATCGCTCAGAAACTTTTGCCATTCGAGCTGGTAATTTCATCAAATAATCTCTAGCTTTTTCAGCTTCGTCTGTAAGTCCGCCTATTTTGTCTATTTCCCATTTGTCAATCAATTTTTGAAGAATATCCACATAATCATTGGCAGTATAAACCCCAAGTTTTTGAGCTGAATTGGAAAATTCTTCAAATGCTTTGCCGATTTTTTCCCCAGATTCTCTCAAGAAATGAGCTGGCATAGTTATTTTTTGCTTCATCATATATTGAAACGCCAACATCATTTCTGAAGGATCAACCTTAAAAATTTCATTTACAAATTCGCTGTAAGCTGTGTGATGACGCATTTCATCTCCTGCAATTAATTTACAAGCTTTGGCTAATTTTTTATCGCCATACTCTTTGGCTAATTGCGACACTCTATTGTGTGAAACGTAAGTTGCTAGTTCTTGAAAGCTAGTATACACAAAATTCTTGTAGGGATCTTTACCGGTGCCGATATCAAAACCATCATTGATTAAATGTTGTGTTGTAATTTCAACTTCACGCATGTTAATTCTTCCTGATAGGTAAAGATATTTGTTTAATAAATCTCCATGGCGATTTTCTTCACCAGTCCAATGGCGAACCCATTTAGACCAAGCGTTTCTACCATCGTTATCAACACCTTCAACTTCCATAAGCCATGATTCATAGGTAGGAAGAGCTTCTTCTGTTATCGTATCACCAACCATAGCCACCCAAAAATCATAGGGTATATCTTTGGCAATTTCTTGTAGTTCCTTAACCTCTTCAAAAAAAGTTTCACTTTGAGCATCTGGAATTAGGTCTGATGGTTGCCAAATTTTATCAACAGGAATCAAAAACTCGTCAATGAAGCCTTCTACTTTATTTTCTAGAAACTGCATCACTTCTAGACGTATATTTTTTATTGACATTATATCTAAATTAAATTTTAATAGATTGGGTTACTGCTTTTTCTGTTCTCTCCATTATTTCTTCAAATGAATATTCGCTTACTGGAATGGCTTCATGAATTATAAATTGCAAATGATTTCCCAAACCCATTGGAAAAGGGCCAAATTTAACCATTTTCCACGAATTATTAATAGTAATTGGGACAACATATGCTGATGGAGCGTATTTGCATAAGATTTTTAGTCCACTTTGAGCAAATTCTTTTGGTTTACCATTTTTGCTTCTTGTCCCTTCTGGGAAAATGACTGCTGAACGGTTGTGTTTTTCTATATATTCTGATAGCCCTTTAATCAATGGAATAGCTTGTTTTGGGTCTTTTCTATCAATTAAAATAGAACCACCATGTCTGAGGTTATAGGAAACACTTGGGATACCTTTTCCTAATTCTTTTTTACTAACAAATTTGGCATGAAAACGTCTCAAATACCAAATAATTCCAACGATATCATACAAACTTTGATGATTCGCCACAAAAATTATAGGTACATTTTTTGGTATGGTGTCTCTGTTTTCAAAAGTATACCTTGTTCCAAGAATGTTAGTACATTTTGTCAAAAAGAAATTCAAATAATCGACACTCTTTTTGTGAGCCTGATATCCAAAAACATTGAAACAAACCCATTGAATAGGATGGAAAATAACTAATGTCAATCCGAAACACAGATAGTACAAAACGGAAATAGGGTACGAAATAAGTTTTTCCATAACAGTAAGAATAGAGGTCAAAAATAAGTAAATTCAAAGGATCAAATGTAAAAAAGAAACAAAAAACATTTGAAGTTATATTAAAACATACACTTTTTGTGTACCTATATAAAATCAAACTTATCTATCTTTAAAATTAAAATAATTTAGATTTTAAAGAATAAAATATTTTGTTCAAAACTCCTCTACTTTGTATCCTATAACATCAAAAAAAGCATTATTTTTATGCCACAAAATTTATAAAAAATGAGTTCAGAAAAAGAAGCCAAATTAAAAGCATTACAACTAACACTCGATAAATTAGACAAAGCTTACGGAAAAGGAACTGTCATGAAAATGGGAGACAAAGCCGTAGAAGAAGTTGAAGTAATTCCTTCTGGATCTCTTGGTTTAGATTTAGCTTTAGGGGTAAATGGTTATCCAAAAGGTAGAGTGATTGAAATATATGGGCCTGAATCTTCAGGAAAAACAACTTTAACTTTACACGCCATTGCCGAAGCGCAAAAAGCGGGAGGTATTGCTGCATTCATTGATGCTGAGCATGCTTTTGATAGAAACTATGCTGAGAAATTAGGGGTAGATATTGAAAACTTGATCATTTCACAACCTGATAATGGAGAACAAGCTCTAGAAATTGCCGAAAACCTAATTCGCTCTGGAGCTATTGATATTGTAGTAATTGACTCGGTTGCTGCCTTAACGCCAAAAAGTGAAATAGAAGGAGAAATGGGTGATTCCAAAATGGGATTACATGCTCGTTTGATGTCTCAAGCTTTGAGAAAATTAACTGGAACTATTAGTAAAACTAACTGTACTGTTTTCTTCATTAACCAATTGAGAGAGAAAATCGGAGTTATGTTTGGGAATCCAGAAACTACAACTGGAGGAAATGCTTTAAAATTTTATGCATCTGTCCGTTTGGATATTCGCCGTTCCTCTCAAATTAAAGATGGTGAAAATGTAATAGGAAACAGAACCAAAGTGAAAGTGGTAAAAAACAAAGTAGCTCCACCGTTCAAAACTGCTGAATTCGATATAATGTATGGCGAAGGAGTTTCTAAAACTGGTGAAATTCTAGATTTAGCCGTTGAATTTGAAATTATCAAAAAAGCGGGATCATGGTTCAGCTATGGCGACACTAAATTAGGTCAAGGTCGGGATGCGGTCAAAGTTTTAATCAAAGATAATCCAGAATTAGCCGACGAATTAGAACAAAAAATAAAAGACCTCATCAAAGAGAACAATGCTTAACACTACAAACCCGAAAATTTTCGGGTTTTTTTATTACCTTAACGCAACCATTTTTTTAAAATTACATCCTAACAGCAAAATCAATTATAATCATGAAATCGCAGATTCACGAATACCAAAAAAAATATTATACAATGAGTAAAAGAATACTATCTCTTTTAGCTCTATTTTTTTTATTTAATTCTTGTACCCCAGACAGTGACACAAATTATTTATTCGAATTACGACCGATAGAAAGTGTTGATATTCCAGACCATTTTATTTTAGGTCAAACTTATCCAATAAAGGTTCATTACACAAAACCAACGTCTTGTTATTCCTTTAGTTCGTTGTATTATGATAAAGATTTAAATGTAAGAACTGTTGCCATTGAAAATGCCGTAGCACAAAGAAGCGATTGTCATGAATTGAGTACTGCTGATGCGGTTGCAGATTACACTTTTAATTTTTATGTAACTAGTAATGGTTCGTATATTTTTAAATTTTACCAAGGTCAAGATGCTAACGGTCAAGCTATTTTTTTACAATATGAAGTGCCCGTGACAAATTAAATAACGATCAATTTTTGAAAATTGGATTTAAATCAACTCATTAATGATTGCAAAAATAAGGATAGAAAAGCACAAGAACAGTTATACCGATTATACTCGCCAAAACTGTTTGCCGTATGCTTAAAATATTCACGCAATTATACTGAGGCTCAAGACAATTTACAAGATGGTTTTATTTTGATTTTTAATAAAATTGAACAATACTCTTTTAAAGGTTCTTTCGACGGCTGGTTAAAACGCGTGATGATTAATAATGTTTTACAACACTATAGAAATCAATCCTTTTTAAGCTTGGTTAATGAAGACGTAACAGAAGAGTTTGAAATAGAAATTGACAACGACGAAATATCGCTTGATTATTTGTTAAAAATTATTCAGGAATTACCCGATCGTTACCGGTTGGTTTTTAACCTTTATGTTATCGATGATTATTCGCATGCTGAAATTGCTGAAATGCTATCCATCAATATTGGCACCTCAAAATCAAATTTGTTTCGAGCTAAAATGATTTTAAAAGAAAAAATAGAACACTATAAAAACGAAGAACACGAAAGATTTCCTTCTGCAAAATGAGTGAAAGAAAAAATATAGATAGATTATTTCAAGAGAAATTCAAAGATTTTGAAGCCAATCCTTCTGAAGAGGTTTGGGCAAACATTGAAGCAAAACTCGATGAAAAAAAACGAAGAAGAGTTATTCCTTTTTGGTGGAAATTATCTGGAGTAGCAGCAATTTTATTACTTGGTTTCTTGCTTTCGAAATCATTCTCTTCTGGTGAAATTAAAACGGAAAACCCTCTTGTAAATGGAAAAAATTCTAATCCAAGTAACCCACAAAATATTGAAAAAGAAAAAACCCAACCTGATGAATTAAAAAGTAATTCATCTAACCTTAATTCAAATCCTACAGTACAAAATTCGTCCAACGAGTCTTCTGGCGACATTAAAAAGAATACCGTTTCTGAAGAAAAAAAGACTATTAAAAAAACAGTTCCCTATTCAACTTCTAGTGTCGCAGAAGGAGGAATGTCAAATGATCGTTCTTTGAAAAACAAATTCAATTCTAATCAACATAAAATTCCAGCAAGTAAATCTGTTTTTGAAAAAAATTACAATCAAGAAATAGCGCATAATACAAAAAACCGCAAACAATCAATTGCTGAGAAAGACATAAACAATAGCAAGCAAGAGAATCAAATAGTTCAAACAGAAGCTTCTGTAAACAAAAACAAAGAAGAAAATAAAGAATCAATTAAAAAAGCACCCATCAATCTTGATGATTTAAAAGAAAATAATATCTCAAAAATTGCAACAAAAGAAATTGAAAAGAAAGTAAACGACACTGTAAAGAAAAACAGTGTTGCTAACAATGTGTTGGAAGAATTGCTTAATGAAAAAGAAAGCAAAGTAAAGCAGGAATCTAAAAGAAATAGGTGGCAATTAACCTCAAATGTTGCCCCTATTTTTTTAGGTTCTGTTTCCAATGGCTCACCTATTGATTCTACACTTTCTAAAAATTCTAAATCCTACAACACCAATGTTGGTTTTGGTATTGGTGTAAGTTATGCTGTAAATTCAAAGTTTTCAATCCGAACAGGTCTGAATAAACTCAAAATGAATTACAATACCAATGATATTGTTTTCTTTACTGGTATTCAAGCCAAAATGCTTACTAATGTTACCCCTACGTCATCAAGCGCTATGATACATGTACAAAGTGACGCTAATACTATTATTAATACAGCTTCGGAAACGGGATTATTACCTTTTGAAAATTCATTTGTACACGAAAATAAAGGTTCTCTTAAACAAGAAATAGGTTATATAGAAATGCCAGTAGAAATGACTTACGCCATTTTGGATAAAAAATTTGGCTTCAAAATTATTGGTGGTTTTAGCACCCTTTTTCTTCAAGAAAATAGGTTAACGCTTCTATCAGACGATAGAGATACCGTTCTTGGTCAAGCCAATAATTTAAATGATATCCATTTTAGCACCAATCTTGGATTAGGACTAAAATATACTTTTATGAAATCTTTTGAATTCAATATTGAACCAACTGTGAAATATCAGTTAAACACATTCAGCTCAAACGCCGGTAATTTCAAACCTTATCTCTTTGGGATTTACAGCGGAATTAGCTACCGATTCTAGTTAGGTTAGTTTTAAAATTAGTTAAAGGGGTTATTGCTTTCGAGTAATAACAGAAAAGAGTCTCAAAATTCGAGACTCTTTTTTTTATGGGTTGAACTTTTGAAGTTGTTTCAAAATAACCTGCCTTACGTTCTCTTTGAGTGTTTTTTTATAATCAGGATTTTGATTCTTGGTGTCAAAAAAATGATGGATTTTTACTCTCATTTGTCCAGGACTTCCGCTAAAAAAAGTATAAGAAAACCGTTTTTTATTATCCGCGAAAGTTATTGGAACAATTGGTATTTGATGATCAAGAGCTAATCGGAAAGCACCATCTTTAAATTCACTCAACACAATTGATTCATCATCAGGAACTCCTCCTTCTGGAAAAATACAAATACTGAATCCTTGATTTAATCTTTTTTGAGCCCTTTCAAAAACCTCCATACGGCTTTTTGAACTGCTTCTGTCGACCAAGATGCAAGTTCTTTTATAAAAAAATCCAAAAAGAGGAATTTTGGCCAACTCTTTTTTACCCACAAAAACAAATGGATTTTTAACCACCGAAAGCATCAACATAATATCTGTCATAGAAGTATGATTGGAGACAAACATATAACTTTCGCCTTCTTTAATTTCTTCTTCTGTTTCCACTTTGGGGTAAAACCCCATGCCAAACAATATGACTTTAGCCCAAATTCTAGCCATCGCAAAAAAGTAAGGATACCATGTTTCTTTGAGTATGGAAATAACTAAAAAAGGAAACATAATAAGTATTGGAATCGCCATCAAAACGTAAAACCAAATACGATACAATGTCCAAAAAACAATTTTTAATACTCTCATGTTGTCAAATGTAATGAAAGGGATGCAATTTTTAATACAAAGGTTTAACTTTGCGATTAGAAAAAAGTTGAAAATGTCAAAAATATTAACCGGAATTCAAAGCACAGGAACGCCTCATTTAGGAAATCTATTGGGTGCAATTATACCTGCCATAAAACTATCTCAAAATCCAACAAACGAATCATTTCTTTTTATTGCTGATTTACATTCGATTACACAAATAAAAAACGGTGATGAACTTCGTCAAAACACCTATAGCACTGCAGCGGTTTGGCTAGCTTGCGGGTTAGATGTTAATAAAGTAATTTTTTATCGTCAGAGCGATGTGCCTCAAACGGCTGAATTGTCTTGGTATTTGAGCTGCTTTTTCCCTTTTCAACGTTTGACTCTAGCGCATTCCTTCAAAGATAAAGCCGATAGATTAGAAGATGTAAATGCGGGTCTCTTTTCCTATCCAATGCTTATGGCTGCTGATATTTTACTATATGATGCCAATTTTGTTCCTGTTGGTAAAGACCAATTGCAACACATCGAAATCACCCGTGATGTGGCTTCTCGTTTTAATCATCAAATGGGAGAAACCTTTGTCATTCCTGAGGCAAAAATTCAAGAAGATACTATGTATGTTCCAGGAACCGATGGTCAAAAAATGAGTAAATCTCGTGGAAACATCATCAATATTTTCCTTGAGGATAAAGCTTTGCGTAAGCAAATCATGAGTATAGAAACGGATAGTACTCCATTGGAAGAACCTAAAAATCCAGATACTTGTAAAATATTTGGTCTTTATAAATTGATTGCCAATTCAGATCAAATCGCTGAAATGAGAACTAAATATGCCAATATCAACCGAGATTTTGGTTATGGTCATGCCAAACAAGAATTGTTTGAGTTAATCATCGCTAATTTCAAAACAGAAAGAGAGAAATACAATTACTACATGAGTAACCTTCCAGAAGTTGATGCCCTACTTAAACAAGGAGCAACAAAAGCAGGAACAATTGCTAATGGTGTTTTGCAGAAAGTCAGAACAAAATTGGGATTTGAGTAAATTTAAACAGCCTCAAATAATTTACCTGGCAAAGGTCTAACCACGCCCTTTAATTCCATGTTTAATAAAAGTGATGAAATTCTGAAAATAGGGAATTGGCATTCAAGAGCAATAATATCCAATAATTGTTTTCCGTTCTTTTGAAGATAATCATAGATTATTTTTTCATTTTCATCAAGGGTAATGAATAATTGTTTTTGAATAACCTTGTTGTCTTTCTTAGCTTCTGACTGCATCTCCCAATTCAACATATAAACTAAATCTGCTGCAGAAGTTAACACATTAGCACGTTGCGTTTTGATTAAATTATTACAGCCTTGACTATATTTATCCGTAGTTCTTCCTGGTACAGCAAAGACATCTCTGTTATAATCATTCGCCATAGTAGCTGTAATTAATGAGCCTCCTTTTTCAGCACTTTCAATAACTATTGTAGCTTCACACATTCCGGCAACAATCCTATTCCGTCTGACAAAATTTTCTTTTTCTGGATTAGAATTGCTCCAAAACTCGGTTAGAAATCCGCCATTTGATTCCATTTTTGAAATGTATTTCTTGTGTGTTTTGGGATAAATTTGGTTTAAACCATGCGCTAAAACTCCGATAGTTTGTAATTGATAATCTATAGCCGCTTGATGCGCAACAATATCTACACCATAAGCAAAACCGCTAACGATTATCGGGTTGAAAAGAGCTAAATCTTCAATCAGTTTTTTACAAAATTCAGTTCCGTATGATGTAATTTGCCTTGTCCCAACAATGCTAATTACTTTTCTATTTTCAAGATTTATATTTCCCGTTGAAAAAAGCAAAACAGGCGCATCTATACACTGTTTTAATCGTTCTGGATAATTCTCATTTTGAAAATACAAAACCTTTATTTTTTCTTTTTCTATGAAATGTAATTCTTGTTCTGCTTTTTCGAAAACAGTTTTATCTTTTAGTTTTTGAATCAAAATAGCTCCTATTCCATCAATAGATTTTAAATGATTCCCTTTAGCTTTGAAAATATTTTCTGCTGAACCACAATGATTTATAAGTTTTTTGGCCACAATATCGCCAACGCCATCAACCTGTAATAATGCTAAAAGGTGAAAAAGTTCTTCCGAATTCATATCAGTAATTTACTACGCAAATTAGTAATTTTTTCTTGGGATTGTTAATAAATTTTGTGAATAATTTTTTGATACTACTATTGTTTCTCTAAATTTGTTGACATGAAGATTGAACATTACATTTCCCAATTATTATATCGTTATCAATGTGTTACCGTTCCTGGATTTGGTGCTTTTTTAACCGAATTCCAATCGGCGCAGTTGAACGAAAGTTCAAATTCATTTTATCCCCCAAAAAAGTTAATTTCTTTTAATCCTTTCATAAAAAATAATGACGGATTATTAGCAAACCATTTGGCAGAAGCTGAAAAAATACCTTATGAAATTGCTGTAAATGCTATTCAAAATGAGGTGTCGCATTGGAAAACAAAAATTCAAGAATTGGGTAATTACTCCATCAAAAACATTGGAGATTTTTCATTGAATTCAGAAATGAATATCGTTTTTGTTCCGACAGATCAAATCAATTATCATACAGCTTCTTTTGGATTAAGTTCTTTTGTTTCTCCTTCTGTAAAACGAGAAGTTTATAAAGAAGAAATTGAACAACTAGAAGAAAAAGCACCTATTCTTTTCACGCCAGAAAAAAGAAGTAATTATACTGGGCTGAAATATGCTGCTGTTTTCTTAGTAGCAGCTGGAATTGCAGGAACCTTTGGGTACAAATTTTACGAAAATAAAATTGCCGAAGAGACACTTTTAGTTCAAACTAATGTTCAGAAAAAAGTAAATCAAAAAATACAAGAAGCTACTTTCTATATTTCAAATCCATTGCCTTCAGTAACACTGACAGTTCCATCACCATCAGAAAAAATGCCTTATTGCGTTGTTGCTGGTGCCTTTAGAATCGAAAGTAATGCAGAAGAACAATACCAAAGACTTATCAAATTAGGATTTACAAACGCCAAACGATTAGCGCCAAACAAACATGGATTATTCCCAGTACTCTACGGAAGTTATACTAGTTATTCTGAAGCTCATCAAGTGATGAAAGACATTCAAAAATTAGACAATAAAGAGGCTTGGCTTTTGATTCAAGAATAATAAAATTTATCCCGATGACCTCGGGATTTTTTATGGACTGTCATTACCTTTGCAAAAAACTTGTTATGAATCCGAAACACCCGTCAGAATCATTGACCGTATTAACCGATTTGGTTTTACCAAGCGAAACGAATCCTTTAAATAATCTTTTTGGTGGCGAATTACTAGCCCGAATGGACAGAGCAGCAAGCATTGCGGCTCGTAGACATTCTCGTAGAATTACGGTTACCGCATCGGTAAATCATGTGGCTTTTAACCGAGCTATACCATTAGGCAGTGTTGTAACCGTTGAAGCCAAAGTTTCAAGAGCTTTTAATTCTTCTATGGAAATTTACATTGATGTTTGGTTAGAAGATAGAGAATCTGGTATCAGAACTAAAGCTAATGAAGCTATTTACACTTTTGTAGCCGTTGATGAAACAGGAAATCCAGTATCTGTTCCTCCTATAGAACCTGAAACAGAATTAGAAAAACTAAGATTTGACGCTGCCTTACGCCGAAAACAACTTAGTTTAGTTCTGGCAGGAAAAATGAACCCACACGATGCAACCGAATTAAAAGCTTTGTTCATATAACAAAAAAGTCCCGATTAACTCGGGACTTTTTATTACATGTTAAACAGCCAACTCGCTGGATTGTTAGGAGTTATGTTTTGAAGAATTAAAAACTTCAATACTGTTTTTCCTGTATCTCCATTAGTTCTGATTTTGCCTAAAATTTGTTTAGTAGAAACTTTGTCGCCAGCACTAACGTTAACACTACTTAAGTTTTGATAGACCGTAAAATAATCTCCGTGCTGAATAAAAACAGCAATATTTAAAGGTGATAGTTTAATTACCTTAGTCACTTCTCCGCCAAAGACGGCTCTCGCTGAAGCTCCACTTTCTGTAGTAATCTCAACACCGCTGTTCTGAACTATTAATGTTTTAATTACGGGATGTGGATGCTCACCATAAGTTGAAGTAACAACACCTTTTTCAACAGGCCAGGGTAGTTTCCCTTTGTTGGCTCTGAAATTATTAGCTACTAACTGTCCTTCTGGGGTCAATACAATTTTAGCAGAGGATTCAACCGCTTTTGTCGATTCAGCAGTAGTTGTTTTTGGGTTCGCTTTTGCTCTTGCCGCTGCAGTTTTTTTGTTAGCTGCTGCAATGGCTTCACGAAGTAATTTTTGAATCTGAGCATCAATTTTTCTAGTTTCTTGTTGTTTCTTTTTAATCTCTGCTGTAATTTTCCCTTTGTCTTTTTGAATTTGAATCGCTATTTTTTCTTGCTCTTCTTTTTCTTTGACTAGTTCTTTCTTTTCGTTTTCATTTTCAACAATAAGCTTTTCTTTAGCTGTTTTTTGGACAACAATTTTACTAGTATACCCAACTAATTCTTTTGTCTTTGCTTCAATTTCCTGTCCTTGCATTTTTCTATAACTCGCATATTGCTTCATATACTGAGCTCTTTTATAGGCTTGCAAAAAGTTTTCCGACGACAATAAAAACATAGCTCTACTTTGCTCTGAACGGCTTTTATAAGACTTTAGTATCATTGCAGCATAGTCTTTTCTCAATTGCTCTAAATCACGATTTAATTGATTTATTTTTACTTGATTGATATAGATGTCATTGTTCAACAACTTGGTTTGTTTTTCCGTTGTTTTTATCAATTTTTCTTTTAATCCAATTTTTTCTTTTTGAATCATCAATTGATTGACCACTGTTTTTTCTTTGCTCTTCATAGAATTCAACAGCTCTTCTTTTTCGCGTATTTCCATCTGGATTTTGGCTTTACGCTCTTCCAATTGCTCTTGAGTTGGCGGTTGACTCCACATTTGAATTGCGAAGCATAGAAACAAAAAAGTTAAAAAAGATTTTGGCATTTTTTATTTATTTTGATCATCTAAATTAATAAATATTCTGTCGTATCCCTCAGGAACACTATAGGGAAAAGTAAGATCTTCATTAAAAGTAACTGAATTATAGTCTATAGAAATCGTAGTTTCTCCTTTCTTTTGAATCGCCTTAATAAACAACCCTGATGGTAAAATTGCTGAAGCAAAATCCTGAAAATTAGGGTAATTTACTTCTAAATCTCTTTCTTTTTCGGGCTGATTAATTTCTTGTTTTGTTAGAAAGCAATGCGCTTTTTCAAAATAAAATGTTTTAAAAGATTGGTCTTCCATTGTGTTTAATTTATAAGACTCATCTGTTACCGATAAAGTATACTTCCCTTTTGCTAAATCGTCAATGGGTTGCCCTAATAACATATTCTGAATTCTATTAAAGTCTAAATCTGAACCAAGCCATTGGCTTAAAGCTTCATAATCTCCTTCGAAATAAGTTCCGTTTATTTTTTCATAATACTTCACTTGTGTTGGCGTTATCAATGCTTTTGCCATGGTTATACCGAGGAAACGAATACTTACTAAAATCTGCTCGCCTTTTTTTATTTTAATCTCAGCCGAAACATTTTGAGCGTTTTTGTCATCTCTGTATTTAGCGCTGGCTCTTATGTATAACGTCGAAAAATCATTTTTATTATTGTAATGATTTTGAATTATTTTTACAGAAGTTAGCGCACTATCAACTTTTACTATTGCTGGTGGAATTTTTGTGTCAACCAAAACCGCTTTTGATTTGCAAGACACTAAAAAAATAACAACTAGAATACACAATCCTTTTTTCATTATTTTTTTTGTTTTTTTATAAGCTCATTGGCTTTGGTAAAATACATTTCTTTTTTCTTATTATCACCCAATCCACTGTAGGCTTCACCCAATTGAATATTGAAATTGATTTCCAATGCTTCATCATCAACTACAAAATCCAATCCTGATTCTAAAATGGTTGCTGCTTTTTTGAAAGCTCCAAGTTGATTGTTGGCCAAACCCGCGTAATAATAAAATTGAGGTTGTGTTGGAAAAAGTTGTGTTAAATCATCTGCCTTTTTTACTAAAACACTAAACTGCTGCTTTTCGGTATGAGCTTGCATTAGTAAAAGCTGGGTTTCAATATCGTCAGCAGCACTTTTTAAATGCATTTCAAAATATTTAATAGCTCTATCCCAATCCGATTTTGAATAATAAAATTTTCCTATTTCTTTGGCAACATTGATCTCTTTATCATTGTCAAAATAAGAAATGGCTTTGTCTAAATCGGTTTCGAATTTTGGATTGTTTTTAGCAAAAAGCAAAAACTCATTCAACATGCGATGCTTAATTTTAGAATCTATTTTTCTACTTGGAAATACAATGTTCATCGCTTTTACGGCATCATCTCCATTATTATTATTCAAATAAAATTTAAACAAACTCACTTGTGCCCAATCAGAAGTTGGAATAGCTTTTTCCAATTTCTCAGCAATTTCCTGAGCTTTTTCTTCTTGATTACTTTGAGAATAAAGATAAATCAAAGCTATGTAGTTAGATTCTTCTTTGGGGAACTTCTTAATTTGCTCTATCAAATTGTTCTTTTCTACCGATTGGTATTTAGAATCTTTTAGAATAGTGGCTTTATACAATTCACGTTTTTCTGTCTTCCCAAACTTCTCATTCAATTCATTGATAAGGTCTAAGGCTTTGTCAAATTGTTGTGTATTCATGTACAATGAAGTCAAATCTTCTTTGTAATCTTCCTTGAATTCTACTAATTTTTCAACAATAACAATCGCCTGATTGTAATCATGGGTTTCATAACATACGTCATACATCCCCACCCAAGCCCAACGGTTTTTAGGTTCCATTTGGGTAACTTTTTCAAAGTTATCGTAAGCGTCTTTGTATCTCTTTTGAGCTAAATAATTCTTCCCTAATTCAAAATAAACTATCGGGTTTTCGGGCTCAATGGCCTTCCCTTTTTCTAAAGCTTCTATAGCTTTATCATAGTTTTCAATACTTTTTTGCTTTATAGCTTCGTAAAAATAATCTTGAAATCCATCGTCTATAGTGACAACATCATTATTCGGTTCGTTTTGAGCCATGATGATATTGGGAATGAAAAACATTCCAAACAACAAACTATAAATTCCAAGTTTTTTCATTTACTTTTTTTATTCTAAAACGGAATAATCTCCAATACTAATACTAGTAAAATCTCCATCAAAACTAGCATGATTTCCTATCATGGCATTGTCTAAGTGAGCATTTTTGATATGAGAATGATTTTGAATCAAACTATTTTTAATCTGAGCATTTTGAACATGACAACCATCGCCTAAGGAAACATTTGGTCCCACAACGGCATCAATTAAAACCACATCTTTTCCAATATAGCATGGTGGAATGATATTCGAGTTTTCCAATTTCACATCGTAATCAATCAAATGTTCTCCATCATTATGCAAAAAGCCTAACATTCTTGAATTGGTCTCCACGGTCACATCTTTGTTACCACAATCCATCCACTCATCCACTTTTCCTGGAACGAATTTCATGCCTTTGGCCATCATTTGTTTTATTCCATCATTAATTTGATACTCGCCGCCATGAATAATGTTATTATCCAAAACAGATTGCAATTCATTTTTCAGAACCGCTACATCTTTAAAATAATAAATACCAATCACTGCCAAATCAGAAACAAACTCCTTTGGTTTTTCAACTAACTCAATAATTTCATTGGCTTCGTTCAAATTAATTACGCCAAAAGCTTCTGGTTTATCCACTTGTTTTACCCAAATAACACTATCGGCAGTTTTATCTAAATCGAAATCAGCTCGAATTAAAGTATCTGCATAAGCAATAACCGCTGGTCCGCTTAAAGAATCTTTGGCACACATAATTGCATGACCTGTTCCTAATGCTTCATTTTGATAATAAATGGTGCCTTGAGCTCCTAATTTTTGGGCAATAGCAATCAAATCTTCCTCTACTTTTTTACCAAAACTTTCATGGATGATAAATGCTACTTCGTCAATTTTTTGATTTAAAACCCCCGCAATATCTTCCACCAAACGGTGCACTATTGGTTTTCCTGCAATAGGAATTAAAGGTTTTGGTATAGTTAAAGTATGTGGGCGAAGACGTGATCCGCGACCTGCCATTGGAACTATTATTTTCATGCTTTATGTATTGAAACTGTTTATTTTTTATTTTACTCCGGTACTTCCAAAACCTCCTTCGCCTCTCGATGTTTCTGATAATTCTTGAACAGAAATCCATTCCGCTCGTTCGTGTTTGGCAATGATTAATTGGGCTATTCTTTCCCCGTTTTCCACCACAAAATTTTCATGGGATAAATTTACTAAAATCACACCGATTTCTCCTCTATAATCGGCATCAACTGTACCAGGAGAATTCAAAACCGTAATTCCTTTCTTTGCAGCCAAACCACTTCTTGGTCTTACTTGTGCTTCGTATCCAATAGGTAGCTCAATGAACAAACCTGTTTTTATTATGGCTCTATCCAAAGGTTTCAAGGTTACTGGTTCCAATAAATTGGCTCTTAAATCCATTCCTGCTGAAGCAATGGTTTCATAATTAGGCAAATCGTGTTGCGACTTGTTGATGATTTTAATTTGCATAGTTTATTTTCGTTTGGCTATTCTTAATAAGGTTTCTTTTTCGTTACGATAAATGAAATATAAAAACAGCGATAGTAAAACAATTTTTAAAAGATAACTTTCCCTAACATACGGTATGTAAAACGAAAGCGCCGAAAGTACTACAGTCAATCCCAAATAACTGAAAATTTTAGGAAAGTCATACGGTATTGGATATTTCTTTTTCCCCATTTGATAGGAAATAATCATCATACTTCCATAAGCTGCAATCGTAGCAATAGCCGAGCCCGTATAACTCATTATCGGGATTAAAATAAAATTCAATAAAAGTGTTACAGCAGCTCCAACCAAGGAAATATAGGCTCCCACTTTAGTCTTATCAATCAACTTATACCAAACGGAAAGATTCGTATAAATCCCCAAAAAGAAATTCGCTAAAACAATCAGCGGCACGATCTTCATAGCATCCCAATAATCAGGATTAGGAACTAAAACTCTTTTAAACAAATCAGCAAAAACAATAACGAACAAACAAATAAACGAACCAAAAATCACAAAATATTTGGTAATAGTCGCATAGGTTTGCGGTGCGTTTTCATTACTCGCATGACTAAAGAAAAACGGTTCGATACCCAAAGTATAAGCCGTTCGAAACAAAACCATGAACAATCCCAATTTATAACAAGCAGAATAAGCTCCAATATCGGCTTTGCTTACATGCATTTTTTCCAATAAGATTTTATCAAAATGTTCGTTGATGGCAAACGCAATTCCAGCAATTAATATAGGGTAAGCATAATTCAACATTTTCTTCCAAAGTACCTTATCAAACTTCCCTTTGAGTTGAAAATAATCTGGGGATAGCACCAAGAATGTCAACAAACTAGCAATAATATTGGAAATAAAAATATAACCTATTTGAAAGTGATCATAATAAATAGTGCTCCAAAATCCATTCGGATTCCCTTGAGCCAATTTAGGCAAAGCCAATAAGAAAAAGACATTCAAACACAAATTCGTCATCACGTTTCCAATCTTAATCGCCGCATAAACCATCGGTCTTTTGTTGGCTCTAAGCTTTGAAAATGGAATAACAGCCAAAGCATCAAGCACCAAAATCCAAACGGTATAAGTGATAAATTGAGGGTCAATATCAGTCCAATGACCTAATGTTTTTCGGAATAAAAGTCCAAAACCCAAGAACAACAACGACGTCCAAAAAATAGAAATCGTAGCCGTAGAAATCACTTTCTTTTTATCCTCTTCCAAATTATAAAAACGAAAGAAGGCCGTTTCCATTCCATAAGACAAAATCACATTCAAAAAAACCAGATACGCAAAGATGATAGACACTTCTCCAAACTCCCCTTTGGGCAACACTTTTACATACAACGGGTTAAGCAAAAAGCTCAACATCCTCGGCAAAACCGTGGCTAATCCGTAAATGGCAGTTTGTTTGAAAAGATTTTTATATAAACTCAAAGTGTTGAATAAGGGTTTGGAATGGTAACAAAAGTAATTATTTCTTTGGTTTATGTTAGGCCGTTTGCATCTAAAATTTTGACGAAGTGAAAACCTTTAGGGCCAAACCCTTGATTATAGTAAAAACGGTGTGCTGCGAAGTTACTAGTGTATGCATCCAACACAATATTGGTACAACCCAATGCTTTAGCTTTAGACTCGACAAAATCACAAATCATCTTGCCAATTCCTTTAGAACGATGGTCAGGATGCACAATAAAGTTATCTATTTCCAAAGCTTTTCCGCACCAGAGTTTGGTTTGGAACCAAAGTCCGGTAACCCCAAGACATTGGCCATTTTCAAAAACCGCGACCTGTGAATAATGATTGGGAATCATTACTTCTAAAAAGGATTTATACTTTTCAGGTGTCATTTTGGTATACATTAAATGCATCAAATCAAATTGTGGCAACATTTCTTCTAACGAAGTAAGTTCTTTGATTTCCATGAGATATTTTTTATTTAAAAGTAATAAAAAAAGAGCCAACGCTTATTGTCATTGCCAAATGAAAATTCATTTGAAAAAATTACACTGCCTTGACAAAAAAATCAGGCGGCTTCAACAATCCTTCGAAGCTACGTTGATAATTACTCGTGGCTGCCTATTGTTAGAAATCATAACGCGTAATTATAAAATTGCAGTACCATCAATTATGCCCTTTGCTAAGGTGATAATCTTTCGCATGATATTGTTTAATTCGTTTAGCGTCAAACTAAAGAATTCTTGCAACTGCAGTAAAATATTATGACTTATGAAATACCCTTTTACCTAATTACTTTAAAGGAAATTTGTAAAACATCTGCTTTTTGTTACATTTACTTACAATATCTCCTTTTTATGAAAAGAATATCTCTTGTTACTTATTTGTTGTTATTTCCTGTTTTACTTTTTGCTCAAAAATATCCCGTCACTAAAAGTGAAGATAATAAGGTTTCGAAATTTAATATTTCTTATCCCGACAATTATTCCTGGTTGGAAAACATGGATTCTGATGAAGTTAAAAATTGGGCAAATGCTCAAAACGAAACGACTAATCTTCATTTCGAGGAGGTAAAAAAAGAATATGATATTGTTCGGAAAATTAATGAATATGATGCTTTTGCTTCCAATAGTCTTCCAACTAAAAAAGAGGCCTACTTTTATACCAGATATATAGTTGAAAAAGGCAAACCCACCGTATTGTTTTATCGAAAAGAATTAAACGATCAGGCAATTGAGCTTTTTAATCCTTTTAAAATTTACCGAAACACCACCGCTACTTTGATGAATTACAATCCGTCAAAAAACTCAAAATATATGGCTTGTGAGGTAAGTACAGATGGTAGCGACAAACACGAAATTAGATTTGTCCCTTTTGATAAAGCCAATGCTGTAGATGACATTATAAAAAACATTAAGTTTTCAAGAATGTCTTGGAACAAGGACGATGGAATTTTTTATATGCGAAACCGAAATCAAAATACGTTTGCAAAAGATTCAACTTATCAATTATACTATCACAAAATAGGAACCATTCAGGAAAATGATAAATTGGTATTTGATGCTACAAAAACAGGAAACCACTTTACTTATTTTATTAAAAAAGACAGGCTTATCATTATCGAATCTGATTGTAAGAATCCCAATAAAAACTACTATTCTGCTTCTTTAAATGAAGAAGAGTATCATTTGCAAAAGTTCTTAGAATTAGATGATACCATGTTTACTTTTCTAAATTATAATAACAATAAAGTGTATTTCTCGGGTAAAGAATACGATTGGGGTGAAATTAGGGCTTTTGACCTTTCTAACAAAAACGAAGAAACCGTTTTCATACCACAAATCTATAATAATCTTCTTGTGGATGCCGTTTTTACAGAAGGTTATATTTTTTGCAAATACAAAACTAAAAACAAATACTATGTGATTGCTTATGATGAAACTGGTAAGTTTGTTCGGAAATTCGATTCCCCAGAAGGGACAACTTTTGATATAAAATTTTATGATCCTAAAAGTAATAGCCTTTACATAAGTGTTTATTCTTATACCGTGGCACCACAAAATTTTAAATTAAATATAGAGTCTGGTGAGGTTCGCAATTTTTATAACGATTATATCGTTCCAAAAGGCACCCTCTTTTCTTTAGATCATTTTATCACCAAATCAATTGATGTTAAAAGCAGGGACAATAAAGACATTCCTATTACCATTCTCTATAAAAAGGGAACTGAATTAAACGGGAATAACCCAACATTACTTCAGGCTTATGGTGGGTTTGGCGTTGTTAGTGAACCCAATTATGATTCTGCTTTGATGTATTTTTTGGAAAAAGGAGGTGTATTTTGTTTTGCCGAAATTCGAGGTGGTGGGGAAAAAGGATTAAAATGGCACAAGGAAGCAATGAGATTAAAGAAAATGAATTCGTTCAATGACTTCATCGATGTGGCTGAGTATTTGATAAAAGAAAAATATACTTCATCTCAAAAACTAGCAATAAGTGGCGGCTCCTATGGCGGATTAGTGGTAGGTGTAGCGATGACACAACGTCCTGATTTGTTTAAAGTAGTAATCCCTAAAGTTGGGGTTTTTGATATGTTGAAATTTGATCAATATACCGTGGGCCGATATCATTTAGACGAATTTGGCAACCCTGAAACCAAAACTGATTTTGAGAACCTATATTCCTATTCTCCCTATCACAACATTAAAGAAAATGTAAACTATCCAATTACGTTAATCATAACGTCTAAAAACGATGATCGGGTACCGCCTTTTCATTCCTATAAATTTGCCGCTCGATTACAAAATAGGACTGCACAAAAAAACCCAGTATCCCTTGAAACAAGAGATGATTCAGGCCATTATGGAAAAATAAGTACCTATAAAAGTTATCAAGAAGACAAGGCTGATTTTTATGACTTTTTGTTATATCATTTAAATAAATAAGGCGTCTAATTTCTTAAACGCCTTATCATAATTATTTGAATTTTTTATTATCCTTTCAAAGCCTCAGCTCCACCAACAATCTCTAGGATCTCATTAGTAATAGCCGCTTGACGAGCTTTGTTATAAGTTAATTTCAATTGGTTTCTCAATTCCGTTGCGTTATCAGTCGCTTTGTGCATAGCAGTCATACGAGCACCGTGTTCTGCAGCAAAAGAATCACGAATAGATTTATACAATTGTGTTTTTAATGCTTTCGGAATCAAAGTCAATACAATTTCTTCTTTAGAAGGCTCAAAAATATAATCACCCGCTGAAACTGGAACGTCTGATTTAATAGGAGCTAATGGCAAAAATTGCTCGCTTTGAACGATTTGAGTAGCTGCATTTTTAAACTGGTTGTAAACAATTTCAATTTTGTCATACTCCCCAGAAGTAAACTTTTGAGCTAAATCATCTGCAATAGAAGCTACACTATCAAAAGTCAAATCATCATAAACAGTATTATTGTAACCAAGGACATTAATGGTCTTTCTCAAAACATCACCCCCTTTTTTACCAATAGCAAAAACATCTACTTGTTTTCCGGCATAAGCCTCTGCCACCACTTTTACTTGTTTCACAACGTTAGTGTTGAAAGCACCACACAATCCTCTATTCGAAGTAATAGCAACAATCAAAACTTTATTTACTTCACGTTGAGAAGTGAACTCTCCACCAGCATCACTATCTAAAGTGGAGCTAACATTTTGCAAAAGTTCGGTTAATTTTTCGGCATAAGGTCGCATCGCTGTAATAGCATCTTGTGCTTTTTTCAACTTTGCGGCAGAAACCATTTTCATCGCTGATGTAATTTGCATCGTAGATGAAACGGAACTAATTCGATTACGTATTTCCTTTAAGTTTGCCATTTTATTTTAAGTAATTAGTAAGCAGTAACTAGTGACTAGCTTATTACTAATCACTAATTACTATTCACTTTATTAATTATATTTTGCTGAAATTTCTTTAGCTGCTTTTTCTAAAACATCCGTAATGTTATCATCTAATTTACCAGCTTTCAAAGCTTTTAAAGTATCGATATGCTTGTTGTTTAAGTAGCTTAAATAATCTCTTTCAAATTCTTTTACTTTGTTCACAGGAACGTTTCTCAACAAGTTTTTAGAACCTGCGTAGATAATAGCCACCTGATCTTCTACTGTATAAGGATCGTTTACCGCTTGTTTCAAGATTTCAACGTTTCTTTTTCCTTTTTCAATTACGTTCAAAGTAACCGCATCTAAGTCAGAACCAAATTTAGCAAACGCTTCCAATTCACGGAATTGTGCTTGATCCAGTTTCAAAGTACCTGCTACTTTTTTCATCGATTTAATTTGAGCGTTACCTCCAACACGTGATACCGAAATACCTACGTTAATCGCTGGACGAACTCCCGAGTTAAACAAATCTCCATCCAAGAAAATCTGTCCATCAGTAATCGAAATTACGTTGGTTGGGATATAAGCAGAAACGTCACCCGCTTGTGTTTCAATGATTGGTAAAGCTGTTAATGAACCTCCACCTTTAACAATTGGTTTCAAGGCATCTGGTAAGTCATTCATGTCTTTCGCGATATCATCATCCGCAATTACTTTACAAGCTCTTTCTAACAAACGAGAGTGTAAGTAAAATACGTCTCCAGGATAAGCCTCACGACCTGGTGGTCTTCTTAACAACAAAGACACCTCACGGTAAGCCACCGCTTGTTTTGATAAATCATCATAGATAATCAAAGCAGGACGACCTGAATCTCTGAAATACTCTCCGATAGCAGCACCTGCCATTGGAGCATATACTTGCATTGGAGCAGGGTCAGAAGCGTTAGCAGCCACAATAATTGTGTAAGCCATAGCACCTTTTTCTTCTAATGTTTTAGCAATTCCAGCTACTGTTGAAGCTTTTTGCCCAATAGCAACATAGATACAGAATACCGGTTGACCTGCATCATAGAATTCTTTTTGATTCAAAATGGTATCGATACAAACGGTAGTTTTACCCGTTTGACGGTCACCAATAACCAACTCACGTTGTCCTCTACCTACAGGGATCATCGCATCGATAGATTTGATACCTGTTTGTAATGGTTCTGTTACCGGTTGACGGAAAATAACTCCAGGAGCTTTTCTTTCCAATGGCATTTCAAATAGTTCACCACCGATTGGTCCTTTACCATCGATTGGGTTACCCAATGTATCTACAACACGTCCTACGATTTGCTCTCCTACTTTTAAGGAAGCAATACGTTGTGTTCTTTTTACAGTTGACCCTTCTTTGATTCCAGTTGATGGTCCTAAAAGTACCACCCCAACATTGTCTTCTTCTAAGTTCAAAACGATAGCCTCTAACCCGTTATCGAATTGTACTAACTCACCATATTGTGCGTTTGACAAACCGTATACACGAGCGATACCATCACCCACTTGAAGAACAGTTCCTACTTCTTCTAACGTAGCTCCAGATTGAAATCCTTCTACTTGTTTCTTTAATATTGCTGAAATTTCAGCAGCTTTAATTTCCGCCATTTTGATATCTCTTTAATGGTATTAATTACTAAACTCTCTTTTTAATTCTTGCAATCTGTTGGCCACAGAAGCATTGTATTGTTTATCTCCAATTCTCAATATAAATCCTCCAATAATACTAGGATCTACAGTATTTTCAATAGTTATTTTTTTGTCTGAAATCGTAGCCACTTTTGCCAAAACTTTTGCTTCTAGAGCAGCATCCATTGGAAAAGCAGTAGTTACTTTAGCTACCTCAACTCCGTTCATCTCATCAAACTGAGCACTGAATTGAAAAGCAATGTTAACTAAAAGTTCAAATCTTTTGTTTTCTTGTAGCAATCTGAAAAGCGATTTAGTTTCTCCTTGAACTGAACTAAAAACTTCTGTCAAGGCATTCATCTTCAAATCAGAAGCGATGATGGGACTTGCCAAAAATTCATTCAAATCAGCATTAGAACCAACAGTAGTAAAGATACTTTTCATATCTTCATTAACCTGGCTGGCTTTTCCGCTTGAAACCGCCGTTTCTAAAATTGCTTTCGCGTATCTAATCGCAGCTCTTGACATACTAATTAATTTGATTTAACGTCATCCAACATTTTCTCCACCAATTTGGTTTGAGCTCCTTTGTCAGCCAATTCGTTTCTTAATACTTTCTCAGCAATTTCAATAGACAAGCTAGATACTTGAGTTTTCAATTCCGCCATAGCAGCATTTTTTTCGCTATTGATGGCCGCTTTAGCTTGCTCAATCATTTTTCCTGCTTGCACTTGAGCTTCTTCTTTAGCTTCAGAAACAATTTTGTCTTTAATTTCTCTTGCTTCTTTTAGCATCGCGTCTCTTTCAACTCTAGCATCGGCTAATAATTTTTCATTATCCGATTTTAAATTTTGCATTTCTTTTTTAGCATTTTCAGCTGAAAGCAATGCATTCTTAATGCCTTCTTCTCTTTCATTAACCGCATCCAAAATAGGTTTCCATGCGAATTTTTTCAATAAGAAAATCAACAACAAGAAAATTAACGTTTGCCAGAAGAACAATCCGAACGAGAAATCATTTATTAACTTTTCCATAATTTAATTTGTATCTATTATGTAATGTATAGTGTAATTTTTTATTCTTTTAAAGATAAACCAAAGCTACAACCAACCGTTGCAGCTTTTAGTTTATTGTTTTTTTGGATTAAGATACAGCAAATAACGCTGCGAATCCGATACCTTCAATAAGTGCCGCTGCAATAAGCATCACTGTTTGAATTTTTGCTGTAGCTTCTGGTTGACGAGCGATAGCATCTAATGCAGAACCACCGATTCTACCAATACCAATACCTACTCCAATAACTACTAATCCTGCTCCAATAAGGTGAAGATTTCCTTCCATAATGTATATATATTTAATTAAACATTCAATTTAGTGTGCTTCATCATGGTGGTGTTCTTCAACAGCCGCACCAAAATATAAAGCGGTTAACATAGTAAAGATATAAGCTTGTAAAAGCGTTACTAAGATTTCAATTAATGAGATGATGAATGAAAGTCCAAAGGTTAATGGGCTTCCTATCCAGCTTTTGAAAACAAACATCATTCCTATCAAACTCATTATTACAAGGTGACCTGCAAACATATTCGCGTACAAACGAATCATTAAGGAGAAAGGTTTGATAATCGCTCCAATAAGTTCAATTGGTGCTAAAATAAATTTCATTGGAACAGGAACTCCTGGCATCCAGAAGATGTGCATCCAATAGTCTTTCTTAGCTGTAAATGTAGTAATGATGAAAGTTAAAACCGCTAATCCAAAAGTTACCGAAATATTTCCTGTAACATTGATTCCGAATGGTGTCATACCAACCACGTTCAAGAACCAAATGAAGAAAAATACAGTCAATAAATGACTCATGTATTTTTTATAATGTTTCTCTCCAATATTTGGAATCGCAATTTCGTCACGAACAAACAATACAATCGGCTCAAAAAATCTACCAGCACCTGCAGCTACTCCACCATTTTTGGAATAAGAGTTTCCTAAACTTCTAAACAATAAGAACATTAAAAGAGCAATCACTAACATGGAGAAAACTCCTTTTGTGATAGAAAAATCAAGGGGTTTAGCATTAGTTGGATGTTCTCCTTCTCCTGTTAAAGTTCCTGAAGCGTCTGTTTTGTAGATTTTTTCGTGATGTAAAACGTAATAGTTTCCTTTGTCTTCTGCCACTGCTTTACCATCATCGAATTTTGAAGATGAAAAAACATGAAGACCATCAACATCCCAAAGGATGATTGGTAATGGAAATCCGTATTCTTTTCCGGTTTCTTTATCGCCAAAGAAATTAAAACTGTGTGCATCTAAAACGTGATGGTTTTTTACTTCATCAATTTGTTCTCTTATTTCAGCTTTTGGGTCTTGACTTTCTTTAGCAACAGACTCTTTGTTTTCAGATGTTGCCTCAGGTGAATTGGCCAATGTTACTGAAGGTAAAAATGCAATAAAAGCTACTATACTAAAAAGGAATGATTTTTTCGAAAATACCATAACTATGTTTTGTCTAAATTTTATTTCTGAAATTTGGTGCAAAAGTACACTTTTAATTAATATTAAAAAGTATATGTTTTATTTTTTTTGATGGAATTCTTGATTCTAAAACAATTTATTGCTTATTGTTTAAAATTCTGATGGTTAGAATGGTTTCTATTGCCAAAAAGTAAATAAACACAACAAAAAAGTTCATCTTTTCAGTAGGTGTTTTTGGAAGATGGATATGGATGATTGGTCTGAGAAGTAAGTATGCAATAGCCATCTTCAAAGTGGTGAATGCCAAAAAAGCATAGCCTACCGAATTCATCATTACCTCTTTGACCTTCATCAGAATAAAAACTATTACCATAGAAAAGAGCATAAAAAGCAAATATAACAGCGGAGTTGAATAGATAAATTGGTCTTCAAATTCCTTTGGAATAATAAAATACGCAAGGCCTTTGTGAAGTATAAGCCCTACTATTGCTGCAATTAAAACGATAAAAAGGTTGGAGTATTTTTTAAAATTCATTATTCTTATTCTGATTTGTTAATTTCTTTTAATTGGCGAGCTATGTTATAAAAAGCAATAGCCACACCAACTAAAGTTAGTATCTTGACATAGATATTATGTTGGTTATGATATTTGCCATCAAGCCACTGGCCCAATTGAGAAAACAAAAAAACAATAACACCCATTTGAATGGGAATGTTAATGAGTGCTAGCCATTTATTACGACGCTGTTTGTTCTTCTGTTGATTTTCCATCGGTAATCATGTTTTTTACGTGAGGTCTCATTATACAGGAAGCGCTAAACTCTGCTCCAGGTTCAACCGAAAGTTTTCCACAAACTACCTCACCATGAATACTGGCTTTGGATTTTATATTAAGAATTTCTTGGACTTGAATTTTACCTTCGAACTTACCCTCGATGTCGGCATTTTTACATATGATATCTCCTTTTACACTTCCCGCAGGTCCGATAACAATTTTTCCTTTGGATTGAAAATTGCCTATCAAATGGCCGTCCAAACGAAAATCAGCTGGAGAAATGATATCTCCATGTATAGAAGTTCCTTCTACAATTCTATTGGTTTTACCTAAAAGATCTGTATACGATTTTGGACTTTTCTCAAACATCTTTCTATCCTTTTTTATCCGATTTTTCAAAACCTCCTGGTGAAGGTGGTGGGTCAAATTGTTCACCTCCAGATGGATTATCTTTCATTTTCGCACCATTTTTTATATCTTGGGCTTTAGATTGCTCTGTTTGCTCTGAGTTATTATTGTTTTGTACTGGTGGTTTTGGTTGCTGTGGTTGCGTAGCTTTTTCTACCGTTCCGTCCCAATTTGGTTTCGTTGCATTAGCTGGTATATTTCCGGATAAATAATCCGCTAAATTCTTTTTTATTTGTACCACCGTATAATTTTCAGTAGAGATAATTATTGGTGTTTGTTGCACTTTATACTCTTTAAATTCTTTTAAAACTGTAGCTACTCCATTGGCCAAATCTTCTGAAGTCATACCATGTATTACTACAAAATTATCAGTCATAGTGTATATATCCAAAGAAACAGAGAGCTTAGTTAAATTTCTATCGGTAATGAATTTTTGGATTTTATCACGAAGCGTTTTTGTGGGTGCGTCTTCAAAATCTTTAGTACTATAAAGTACTTTCCAATTTTTTGAATTGTCCTTAGACAATTGCAAGGCTTCTAGTTTTGGCAAATCAACCGCAATCATTTTTTCAGCTCTTTTCCCTTCCTCAACATTAGGATAATTCAAGGCAACATAATTTAACGCTGTTTTATAATCAGCAAGACCATTCAATTTACCAGTTAAATTAGCTTTTAATAATTCGAATTTAGGTACAATTTCGTCACCAGCAAATTTGTCAATGGCATTGTTTGTAGCTGTTAAAACCGCTTTATAATCGCCTTTTTGATACTGTTTATAAATGTTCTGATACACTCCAATAGGAGAATCGCTAGACTCTTGAATTTCGCCTGATGGGTTTTTTAAAATTTGAGCATATCTAGAATCTGGATATTGATTGATGATACTTGCTTTCATTGCTTCAGCTTTCTCTTTATCTAAAATCTCATAAAGCTTATACAAATTATACATGGATGGCAAGACCAATCTTTCTTCAGGATTTCCTCCTAATACTTTTTCAAATCGGTTAATGGCTAACTGATATTCTTTGAATTTTTCTTTATAAATAACCCCCAGTTGATAATTAGCAAAGTTTCTTTCTTTACCCAAACTATCTATAACGGTTTGTGAATTAGGGATTTGATTTATATAAAAATCAGGTGTAAATCTTTCCTCAACCTCTTTAGTGTCTTTGGCATCTTTATCTTTTTCCGAATCTGTTGTTTCTGAATCTTTGTCTTTACTATTAATTTTGTCGTTTAGGGAGGCTACTCTCCAATTATCTTGCAACGTTCTTTTGCCCCAAATTTTAGTAAATTCTGTTTTACCAAAAGCAACCGTAGTTGGATTATAAAAGTAAAAAGAACCATCTGCTGCAGAAGCTATATCGTTTTTACCATTAGTCGCCGATTTAGAGTTACTAGTAGTTGAAGATACGCCATCTTTAGAATTGATATCCCCTGCATTGCCGCCGCCTGCATTTCTTTCTTGGTTTTCTTTGATTTGGGCCGCTTTGTCAGCTACTTTTTGTTTTTCTTCTTCTTCTTTTTTAAGTTTTACGATATACTTATCAAAGTAGGCTGTTTTTTCAGAACTTGACATGTTATAAAGCGTAATAATACTATCATTCGCTTGAGCTATTCCTTCATATTTTATAACATCATCTAAGTTTTCTCTTTTCTTTTTAATCAAATTATACTCCCGAGTTCTTGGTTTTAATTGAACCAAAGTACTGTCATAATATTTTCCCGCAGTAACAAATTTTGATTCTATAAAATAGATGTCTGCTAAGTTTCTGAAATTGGACGCTAGAAGATAAGTGTCGGATGATTTCTTTCTTATGGATTTATTGTATTCTTTTACAGCTAATGCTCTGTTGTTTGTTTTTTCACGAAATATAGCCAGCTGGTGATGCAATACATCTAAAAAAGGTCTGTTTTCTCTATCTTTCAACAAGTCATCATATTTTTTTAAAAACGCAATCGTATCTCCTTTTTGATAGTCAAATTGACTAGCTTGTCTAGCATGAGCGTGGATAACATATTGTCTTGCTGCTTTTCTATGCATGTCAATGACCGATTGATAACTAGCATAAGCACTGTCTTTGTATCCTAGTTGTTCATACAATTGTCCTAAAATATAATTGTATCGAGATTCTTCCTCTTTCAACTTAGTAAATTTTTTGGCTATTTTAAGTTTGGCTACAGCACTGTCCTTTTCTTGTAGATTAATGAAAGCTTGTGCTAAAGTTGCATTGGCATCGGCAAAAACTTGATCTTTAAATTTGATTTCCTTTAATAATTTTCTAAGGTTATTTACCGCCAAAGCATCATTATCTAATCGCATGTTGGTTTTTTCTCTCCAAATTTTTACGATATAAATCTTATCGCTTTTTGGAGATTTATTTAACACATAATTGAATGCGTCTAATGCTGGCACAAATCTTTGATCATAATACCTCGCCTTCCCAAGCATTAAGTACGCTTCATCCATTTGTGGGTTTTTTTCAGAACCCTGAATGTTCATAGAGTGCTTTTGAATGGCTTTAGTAGCTTTGGTTTCTGCTCTATCAAAATTGGCATTTTTAGTATTGCCCGGTGCAAGGTTATCCTCAGTGATTTGCATTCTTTCTACTGGAAGGATTTCCCAAAAGTTATCATTATATTGACTTTTTACCTCAGCTATTCCTTTATCTATAGCGATTCCACCATTATACAATATGTTGTCTTTAGTGCTTAAGGCATGTGAATTTCTGGAAAGGAAGGTGTTTCTTTTGGTCGAACATGCTATAAATAAAAGCACTAATACCAAGTAAACGATATTTTTAATTGTATTGGTTTTCAAAGCAAAACGTTTAATGTTATAACGCAAATAAGTCATAAATAGTATAACTAACTGGTAAAAATACGTTTCTTTTTGATATAGCAAAAAATTAGCGGTAAGTTTTTACCTTATTTGATAAATACTTACCGCTATTCTTGATAAACACTAGAATCTACACTGCAAAAAAGGCTTCCAATTCTTTCAAAGTTTCTGGTGATGTTTGAATGTCTTTCACTACTTCTCCTAAATGAAGTGCCACTATCCTATTACAAACCTCAACCGTGTGCACCAAATCGTGGGAAGAAACCAAAACCGTTACTTCCGGGTTATCCGCTAATTCTTTAATAATCTTCTTTAATCGATTTACTGTGGTGGGGTCTAAATTAGCAAACGGTTCGTCTAAAATAATAACCTGAGGATTTCCAATCAAAGCGGCTATAATCCCCACTTTTTTCATATTCCCTTTGGATAAATCTCTTAAGTATTTCTTGCTGTTTAAAATTTCTCCGTTAAAAAACTCATTGTGTTTCTCCAATAAAGCATCGACATCGGCTTTGTTCTGACCTCTTAAATCGCCTATGAAATAAAAGTATTCTTCAGCCGTTAAATAACCAATCAAAAAACTCTCATCAATAAAGGCAGCCGTAAAGGGTTTCCATGCCTCGCTTGTATTTACTTGAACATCGTTGTTAATGATATGCCCAGAACTTGGCTGAATTAAATCTAATAATAAACTGAAAAAAGTAGTTTTCCCAGCCCCGTTATTCCCCACTAATCCAAAGCTTTGTCCTTTTGGAATTTCAAGATTGTTGATGTTTAAAACCGTTGCGTTTAAATTATATCTTTTGGTTAAATTAGTAACTTGTATCATGATGTTAGTCTGTGTTTAAATTTAATTTTTTTGTTTGTAAGCCGCTATTGTAGCATATTTTTCGGTCTTGTAGATTTTCTCAATTTTAGAAAACACTTTGTCTCTTAAAGCAAAGCCTAACACTCCGGCCAAAGCCACCAAAAGAAATCCAACATTAGCTGAAAACAAATAATACCCTGCTGCATATAAAATCATTGGAACTAGTAGTTTTGGAATTGAAATCAGCATCGTTTTCACATTAAATGCTTGCTTATCGCCAAAAGCTTTATTAGCCATAGTCAAATCTATCGGAGTCTTAACAAAAGCTCCACCAAGCAACACCAAATGCGAGTTAACCCCAATATTATAAATAGCACCCACCACAATTAGCATATAAGTTTGCCATCCGAAATACAAATAAAAGGAAGCAATAATGGTAGAGATGATAGTCGCAATAACCATCAGCCACCATTTTGAAGTTAGATATTGTCGGTAACTGATATTTTGACTCATCATCAATTGATAATACGAACTGTCCCAACTCGGTACAAATTGTCCAAACGTGAATAAAAATCCACCCGAAACAAAAATACCCGCAAACACGTGCATCGCCGGATTGTTATAAGCTTCAACCGAGTTAGTAAAGAATAATAATCCATAAAAAATGAAAAGAAAACTCATAAAAACGGTAGTTCTAGAGCGTTTGTTTCTTTTCAAAAGTTTGATGTCATTTTTAAGGAAGGTTCCTAGTGTACCAAACTGATTCAACCATGTAAGGTTTTCGGTTTTAGCTTCATCACTCTTTTTAGCCAAACCAGTATCCAGATTTAAATCTCTTTTAAAACTATCAAAAGCAAAATAATAAGTCAACGCAGCTAAAAACAAAGGCAATAAAAACAAATAATTGGTGCTGTATAATGCTTGAAAGAAGGGTTGTGTGTAGTTGGTAATATCAAAAACATGACAATATTGGGCCGCCCCCAAAGCTACAACAACCGCCAACAAGCTATAAAAAACACTGTCTTTGTTGTTGATTAAAACATTGACAAAATTATTAGTGTAAATCAATCCCGCAATTCCCAAATGCCAAAAAATAACTTGATAGCCATACCCATGAGTGAACAATACAATGGTAAAAGGCAAAAAGAAGAAAACATGCAGGACATTGAAAAAAGAAATGATGGTTTTCCCTAAAGAAAAATGAACAATCGTGTTTCTTTTAATGGGCAAAGTCAATAGAGGTCGAATATTCGTAACCGGCATTTTTTGGAAAAAATAACGAATCACTAAGTCGCCAAACAGATAATAAATCAGATACTTGTTGACGGTTGCCAGAGGTTCCATGTGGAGGTCTTCTTTCAACAAAAAGAAAACGCCAACTCCAGCTGCCACAAAAATGACCATAAAATAGGCTGCCACAAAACCCATTACAATTTTTAAAGCCAAATTAGTGGCGAACGAAGCCGATCGGAAAAAAGCTTTCCATTCTAGCTTGATAAAGTGTTTGAACATAGTTGATGGTTTAGGTTTCGAAATTAGAATATAAATGTAGAAAAAAGTTACAATTATTGCATCATTTCATATTCAGGATAGGTTTGTTGTAAATAACTTGCCGCTTTAGACGGAATTAAAACCAATACTATATATTCGGTTAAAAGCAACAGCACAAACAAGAAGCTAAAGAGCCCTAAAAGCCATTCAGGATAACTAGAATGACTTCCGTTTATAGCAAATTGTACCAAAATATTCATCATCCCAGCTTTTGAACTGTACCCAAAGATTATTTCCTTTAACAACCACTTTTTGCCTGTTTTGGCAGTTTCTTTTTTTCGCATTTGTGATGAAATAAAAAGCCCTATAATAAATATAACTACTAAAATTCCTATCAACCAAGACATGATTTCAAAACTCTCTTGAAAAGACTTTACTACATAATAAACTAGACCTATACCCGAAAAAGTTGCCATGATTTTTGGAATACTAAAAAAAGTTTTTAGTTCCCTCAAAACCATTTTGTTATATTTTTTATTCAAAGCGGCTTGTCGTTTTTCTACCACTTCCATAAAGCCGAAAACACCAAATTTTTTAAACTCTACTCGCAAAGCTTCTTCAAAGGACAATTTGGGATTAACAATCCATTGTTCTTCAATAGCATTTGCTAAATGATCTACTAATTCAGATTGCAAATCATAATATTCTACGTAATGCAGGCGGGTAAAATCGTATAGTTTTTCTATTTGTTCTGCACTTAATTTCATCCTAAATATAATTAAATCGGTGTTGATGGAATTTTATAATAGTTTGGATAAAAAATATAATGTAACCCAAAAATAAGAAACTAAAAATCGTCAAGGTCAAAGGCGAAACAGCGGATTTATCAAAAAAAGGCAAAAAGAATAATTGAAAGTAATACAGCACCGTTAAGATAGTGCCAGTCTTTTCAACCACATAAAATCGTTTCTTTAAATAAAGTTGAAAATATACCCCCTGAAATAAAACTAACGTAATAATTAAAGCTAAGAAAAGATTGTTTAAAGTAAAATCATTTGAAAAATAAATAGTAACATCTACATTCTTAAAAATGAAAAATATCACTACTCCCATAAGCAACATATAGGGCTTAACCAAAAACAGCGAAAATTGATGTAACGTATCCCAAGAAAAACTCCAACGCATTTTGTTGTTCTTCAAGAGCTCTCTTTTATGAATTACCATATAATCTTTGAAAGCATGATAAAAATCTTGCCCATCGGCTTCCATGTTTTGTTCAACTGCTGAAGCTACATGATCTACCATCTCCTGTCTAATATCGCTATAATAAACCTCATTACTTTGCAAATAGGTATCTATAAACCGTATTTCTTCTTTTGATAATTTCATAATCAATACTCTAATTTAGGTTGTACTAAAGTTTGCATGTTTCTAATAAAATCCTCCAGCTCCGCCAATCGATTTACGGTCTCAGTAGTTCCTTTTTCCGTTAGTTTATAATACTTCCGCAAACGGTTATCTACGTTTTCTACTTCTACCTCCAAAACCCCTTCGGCTTCTAATTTGTGTAAAGCGGGGTATAAAGCTCCCTCAGTTATCTTTAATTCTCCTTTAGTAATGTCCTTTACTTTCTGGGTGATTTCATAGCCATACATCCGTCCGTTTTCTTCCAATAGCTTCATCACTATAGTGGTTAAACTTCCCTTATATAATTGTGAATTTTTCATTGCATCTGCCATTTTAAAAAACAAATATACATAAGTTTTTTATATACATAGAATTCTTATGCATGTATTTTTTTAGCATTCTTGTCTAATACACTGTGAATAAACCGCTATTTGGAAGAACAATTCTGTTGCTTTAGTAAAGAAAACAATAAGGTTTTTATCGAGGCTAGTCCATAGCTAGTCCATAGCTAGTCCATAGATTTGTGTGTTTTTATGGACTTGTTATGGATTGAATATGGATTTACTTTGCACTTAGTTCGAAGTAAATACATAAATAGCAATTATAATTTAGGTTTTGACTAAAAAAGGAAGGCTTGCTAAAGTATAGGCAGGAGTATAAAATTCCGGATAATCACCATATTTAAATTTCATGAAACGTTTTAGGTTTAGTAACTTTGCCAAAAATAAACTTCATGTCATCCTTTTATAAATTACAAATCAAAGAAGTAAAACACGAAACGGCCAACGCTATTTCTGTTACTTTTAATATCCCTGCCGAATTAAAATCAGCTTATCAATTTACCGCCGGTCAATACGTAAACTTAAAATTAACCTTAGACGGACAAGAAATTCGTCGGGCTTATTCGATTTGTTCTTCTCCAAATAGTGGGGATTTACGCATTGCTATTAAGTCGGTTAAAAATGGTCATTTTTCTAAATTTGCTAATGACAATTTAAAAGTGGGTGACCTTTTAGAAGTAAGTCAACCTGAAGGACGATTTACTTTTGAACCTTCTTATTCTAACTTAAAAAACTATGCGGGCTTTGTAGCGGGTAGTGGCATTACTCCGGTGATGTCTATCCTAAAGTCGGTGTTGGAAAGTGAGCCAAAAAGTACGTTTGTTTTGGTTTACGGCAATAAAACTCCGGAAGAAACCATTTTTCATAATGAATTACACGAATTGCAATTGCAATATGTAGGGCGCTTTTTTGTGCATTATGTGTTCAGTCAAGCCAAACCTGAGGGTGAGCTTTTTGGACGTATTGACAAATCAACGGTCAACTTTGTTTTGAACAATAAACACAAAGAAAAAGAGTTTGATAAATTCTATTTATGTGGTCCAGAGGAGATGATTAATTTGGTTTCCACCGTATTGAAAGAGCATAATATTGCAGATAAAAATATCAAGTTTGAATTGTTCTCTACTTCAACTGCCAACGAAAATGCTGCTGCCGACAGTCATTCGGGTCACACCAAAATCACGGTGATGGTTGATGATGAAGAAACGACTTTTGAAATGTCGCAAAAGCAAACTGTTCTTGAAGCGGCCTTGAAACAAGGACTGGATGCTCCTTACTCTTGTCAAGGGGGTATTTGCAGTAGCTGTTTGGCTCGAATCACTAACGGTACTGCCGAAATGAAAAAGAATTCCATTTTAACCGATGGTGAAATTGCTGAAGGATTAATTTTAACTTGCCAAGCGCACCCAACTTCTGCTGAGCTATACGTGGATTATGACGATGTGTAAAAACCAAAAGCTAAAATTCCTATTACTAGTATCAACGTTAGGTCTTCTTTTTACGGGTTGTACAAAGGGTACTGAACAATTCATTGTGTCTTCTGATGAAGAAGGGATAATCTGCTCTGCTAAAAGTTCGTTTAACGATACCCTTTTTTACGAGAACCGATTTCCGGATACAACAGTCTATTATTACACCAAACTGACGAAGCCACAAAATGAGGAACTGAAAAAAATAATCCTAAAACTTAAGGAGGAAAAAAGTATTCCAAAATTTGAATTGAGACCAGGTAGTTTTACTTTCGCTTTAGAATCTGATGGTATTAAATGCTATGAAGGAAACTTTTCTATTCCAACGTCAACCACCAGAAAACTCTTGACTTTTTTTAGAAATGAAGCTTCTGTAATGAAGCCTTGTAAAAAAATTGAACACTTTTGGAGCATAGATGGTGTCACTCCTCCAGATAATCCGATTCCATAAAAAAACAAAATAATTATTGAGTAAGGCCTCTCTCTTTTAGACCGATGTTATTTTCTTAATGACACTTTCAGGAGTAATCGTTCTCATAACCTCTTCATAACCTTCCACCTTTTTATTGCCATATACTGAAGTGGGTAATAAAGGAAACTTTTCTCTATCCGAAACCAAACAATTATGCATGGGTTGATAAAAGGGTTTAAATCCTGCATACGGATGTGTTGCTCCCCAAAGTGTTATTACTTTAATACCCAACATAGCTGCAATATGGGCATTCCCAGAATCCATAGAGAGCATTACATCTAAATTGGATATTAAATCGAGTTCTTGTGGTAACTTAAGTTTTCCGGCAACATTGATGACGTTTTCTTTTCCTTTAGCAAACGAATTTAGTATTTCGATTTCTTTATTGCCTCCTCCAAAAAGAAAGAGTTTATTATGGGTATCCGATGCCAATTCATCTATCACTTGTTGCATTAAATCATTCGGATACACTTTGCTTTCGTATTGAGCGAAAGGGGCAATTCCTATCCATTTATCACTTCCTTTTTCTTCTGATATTTTTACAATTTCATTAGATAAAATAGCCTTTTTAGGGAAAGTTGGATTAGATATATCGACCTTAAAGCCTAGCTGGTTGAAGGTATCCACATGTCTATCAACCATTGATTTTACGGGTTCAAAGATTTTGTTTACAGCTCTTGTTAACCCTTTTTTATCGGCTCTCCCTTTATCCGTAAAAGCCACTTTCTTTCCGCTTAAAGCGAATAACGTTCGGATGATTTGAGAGCGCAATACGTTGTGTAAATCGGCTACGGCATCTATATGTAACGCCTTCAAATCGGAGTACAATTTTAGTAAGCCAAAGAAGCCTTTGTGTCTTCCTTTAACATCAACAGCAAAGAAATCCACATTGGGAATGCCTTCAAAAAAAGGTTGGAAAAAAGGTCTGGAAACAACCGTGATTTTTACATTAGGATGTTGTTCTACCAAAGCCCTAATAACAGGCACTGTCATCGCAACGTCGCCCATGGCAGACATTCGGATGACGGCTATATGTTGGATTGGCTTGGACAAAAGATTGTCGGTATTATTTTTTGTTTTGATACAAGACCGGATTCAAATCATCGTCATTGTACATTTTCATTTGCTTGTATACTTTCATGTACTTATCGCCGTTTTCAATATCGGTCAACAAGTCGTTGATAGAAATGAACATATCGCTTTTTTGGTCTAATAAAACGTTGAGTTTCTCTTGACATTTAGCTCTGTGTTCGGGAGTAGCTTCTGCTCGATTGGCTTCTTCACTCATGTGGTAAATTTTCAAAGCCAAAATGGACAAACGATCGATAGCCCAAGCTGGACTTTCGGTATTAATTTTTGCATTCGATTTTACGGGAACGTCTTTATATTTTTGGAGAAAATAACTATCGATATACTCTACCATATCCGTACGAACTTGGTTCGATGCATCGATTTTTCTTTTCAAAACTAAGGCGGCAACTGGGTCAATATTAGGGTCGCGGATGATGTCTTCATAGTGCCATTGCACGGTATCTACCCAGTTTTTGGCATACAATAAATACTCTATAGAGCCTTTAGTATAGGGGTTTAACGTTGGTTGATATACATCGTCTATAACGTGGTACTCTTTAATACTTTGTTCGAAAATAGGAAATGCAAATTGTGAAAACATAAGCTTTAATTTTATTTGCAAAGATAGTTTTTATACATTTACCTAAACATAAATTATTAGATTCATGCATATTCATAATATTTCGGAAAACAACAGTATTCTTAATCATTTTTTGGCACAAATTAGAGACGTCAACATTCAAAAAGACAGTATGCGTTTCCGCAAAAACATGGAGAGAATCGGAGAAATTATGGCGTATGAATTGAGTAAAACATTAGAATATAAAAATATTGATGTTCAAACGCCACTTGGCATCAAACACACCACCACTATTGCAGATCATGTAGTTTTATGTTCCATTCTTCGCGCTGGGTTAGCTTTACATACTGGGTTTATGACGATTTTTGATAATGCTGAAAACGGATTTGTTTCCGCTTATCGCCATCATTATGATAATGATGATAAGTTTGATATTTTAGTGGAATACCAAGCGGCACCATCCTTTGAAAATAAAAATTTAATTCTCATCGACCCTATGCTTGCTACTGGACAATCGATGGTGGCGGTTTTACATAAACTACATTTAGAACAAAAACCAAAAGAAATTCATCTTGCCGTAGTAATTGCAGCACCAGAAGGTATAGAATATCTTCAAAAAAACCTTCCTGATACTTGCCATCTTTGGATAGCAGCTATAGATGAAAAACTTAACGAGAAAAACTACATCGTCCCAGGTCTTGGTGATGCTGGTGATTTGGCTTACGGAAGCAAATTATAATTGTGAAAAGTAGCTAAGAAAACACCCTAAAATTAATAGTAACAACACTATTTCCTGATACATTTTGTTTTGGGAGTATTCAATATTAGTGGTGCACATTACTGATAGTGGCATAAAGGTAAAGAGCAGCATGGCATTGTTTTTCTCTGGCGAAATCAAAAATATTGTTACGCCTATTAAAAAACTAAAGATCATTTTCTTGTAAGAAGCTTGTAGAATCAGTGGCTTATTGGTTAACGAAAACACCAACGAAAAGACAAAATACAAAGCAATCACCACATAAAGTGAGAGCGCCATGTTTTGATAATTATTGGTAAAATAATCCAGCTGAAAATTAGTTTGAGTTTGGCTTAAAATATGAGTAATCCAGGTTTTATCAAAGACCAATGCGGAAACTAAAAAAATTACTGCTGTGGCAAAAAAAGCGACAAAAGGTAAAAGCCAATTCCTATAATCTCGGGAAACATGAAAAAATATAGAGATGTAAACTAATAGTATGAAAAGGATACACCAAAAATGAAATAAAGAAGCAATAAAAATCCACATAGAAGCATCAAATATTTTCTCTTTGGGTGATTTTAAGGTTTGCAATGATATCAATCTTCTTATGGCTAACAACAGAAAAAAGTTGGCAAACAATAAATTATTATCACTTAAAACCGTTGGGAATAGTATTAAAAATAAGAGAAAAAATAGAATGGTGTAACTGCTGTCTTTGGTTAAGTTATTCTTTTTTACTGTAAAATTCACTATGAAAAAAGAAGCACAGAGCAATAGGATGTTGGTTACTTTTTTTGAAAATGTAGGCACAGCATTAGCAGGCAACAAATCGTTTTTTTGATATAAAAAAAAGAAAGACAATAGTAAAAGAGCAATTAAAGTATAATTAACTATTGTAGATTTTTTAAAAACACTTGTTATCATGAGTATATTTTATACATTTGTGCTTGTAAATATAACATTTTATAAAATGAGAGCATTTTTTGAAGGCATACAATCTTTATTTGTAGATTTCTTATTCAAACCACTTGATTTTTTACGTTCTTTAGAATTAAGCAATTGGTGGTTGGCCAACATAGTTAGTTGGACAATGATATGCATTTGTGGTTACTTTATTGTTTACTGGTGCAAAGAATTGGTAAAACACAGAGACAACAACGAAGAAAATCAAGATACTACAGCTCATTCTTTTTTAAAGTAAATCGAGACCAATATCTTTTCTAAAATACATCTTATCGAAATGTAGCTTATCTATATTTTGGTAAGATTTTTTTATGGCTTCTTGAAAATCATTCCCAAAAGAAGTAATTGCTAACACCCTTCCTCCATTCGTAACTACTTTTCCATTTTCTGACTTTGTGCCAGCATGAAAAACAAGGGAGTCTTCAATTTTGTCAAGCCCAAAAATTTCTTTCCCTTTTTCATACTCTTCAGGATAACCTCCAGAAACTAACATCACTGTTGTGGCACTTCTATTGTCAATTTCAAGTGAAACTTCATTTAATTTCTCATTGGCTACAGCCTGAAACAATTCCACTAAATCCGATTGTATTCTAGGAATGACCACCTCGGTTTCTGGATCTCCCATTCTCACGTTGTATTCAATAACTATAGGCTCTCCTTTAACTATTATTAATCCTATAAAAATAAATCCTTTGTATTCAATAGTATCTTTTTGCAATCCTTGAACTGTGGGTTTGACTATTCTGGTTTCTATTTTTTCTAATAAAGTAGCATCAGCAAATGGCACTGGAGAAACAGCACCCATACCACCCGTATTTAAACCTGTATCGCCTTCACCAATTCTTTTATAATCCTTAGCGGTTGGTAATACTTTATAGTTTTTACCATCAGTTAAGACGAAGCAACTTAATTCAATTCCGTCTAAAAACTCTTCAATAACTACCTTGGAACTTGCTGTACCAAATTTAGCATGGATAAGCATATTCCGCAATTCTCTTTGGGCTTCTTCTAGATCATGAAGGATTAAAACTCCCTTCCCTGCTGCCAACCCATCTGCTTTCAAAACATATGGTGGCTGTAATGTTTCTAAAAAAAGGCAACCTTTTTCAACTGTTTCAGAAGTAAAACTATCATAGGCTGCTGTTGGAATATTATGTCTTACTAAAAATTCTTTTGCAAATTCTTTACTGCCTTCTAATTGGGCACCCATTTTGGACGGACCTATGACAGGAATATGATTCAATTCAGAATTCTTTTTAAAAAAGTCGAAAATTCCTAGAACTAAGGGGTCTTCCGGACCTACAATTACCATTTCTACTTTTTCTTGAATTACAAACTTTTTTAGAGCTTCAAAGTCAGTTGGATTAATGGCAATGTTTTTGGCTATTGCTAATGTCCCAGCGTTGCCTGGCGCAACATAAAGTGAAGAACATTTAGAACTTTGAACCAATTTATAAGCTAGTGCATGCTCCCTTCCGCCCGAGCCTAATAGTAAGATTGTCATTTGTCAATAAAATTATATTGGCAAAAATACTTTTTTCTGTATTAAAGATTTATTAATTTTTTATGTTTTTTAAAAAAATGTGTTAGTTTTGTTGTTCATTTTAAAATAAAAAAACATGAAAAAACTATTACTTACTTTTTCTCTAATTGCTTTATCTTCAACTATAAATGCTCAGTGGGTATCTCAAGGAACTGGATTTAGTGTTGCTAGTAGAGGATTGAGTGAAATCAAAATTGTGGATGCTAATACTGTATGGGCATTGGCTTATGATGGCTCTGCTCCAACTCCACCTGCAACTACAAATCCTAGTATTCAAGAAATGACATTAACAACCGATGGTGGTGGGACTTGGAATTCTAAAACTATAAATATTGGTGATCCTCTTCTTGAAATCAATAACATTAGCCCTGTTAGTGGAACTACAGCTTGGTTAAGTGCATTAATTCCTGCTGATGGTAATGGTGTAATTTATAAAACCACCGATGGTGGTGATAATTGGACTCAACAACTAGCTAATGGTTTTCAAACTACTGGAGACTCTTTCTTGAATGGCGTTTATTTTTGGAATGCAAATGAAGGGGTTGCTTATGGAGATCCAACAGGTACGGGGTCAAGTAGAAAATTTGAAATTTACAGAACTACTGACGGCGGTAATAACTGGACTGCAGTTACAGGTGCAAATTTACCTGTTGCTCTAGCAAGTGAATATGGATATAACAATTCACCAATTGTTGTTGGTAATACTATCTGGATGACGACTAGTAAAGGACGTTTATTCAGAAGTAGTGATAAAGGGGCGACTTGGGTGGCTTATCAAACTCCAATTGCAGACTTTGGTGGTTATTCAACGCCAGGAACATCTGGAAATGCTCATTTTAGTGATGTAAATAAAGGATGTTTGTTAAGAGCGGTAGGAACAACAACTCCTGTATATACATTCTATACAACTACAAATGGTGGACAGACTTGGTCTGCAGGTACTACTTTCACAGGTACTCGTAAAATTCTTAATTATATTCCAGGAACAAATACAATTGTTGCTACTTCTCAAGCCACGCCTGTAGGGACTTCTATAAGCACAGATAACGGAACTACTTGGACAGACCTTGAACCAACTGGAGTAACACAAAGAGGAGCATCTGCTTTTTTAAGTGCAAGTATAGGATGGTGTGCAGGTTTTAGTGGTACTGACCCATTTAGTGATGGTATTTTTAAATTAACAGGGCCATTAGCAAATCAAAGTATTACAAAAGCAAAGTTTAGTGTTTACCCTAACCCTGCTTCTTCAAATGTGACTATTGCTGCTACAGATGTTGATTCATTTAATTTATCCGTAACTGATATAACTGGTAAAATAGTTTTAGCTAAATCACTAAATGGAATGGAAAATACAGTAGATATTTCTGCTCTTTCTAGCGGTGCTTATTTCTTTACTTTAAGTTCTGATAACAAAAAAGAAGTGGTAAAAATTCTTAAAAATTAATTCCAAATAAAATAGTATTTTTAAGGGCTAACAAATGTTAGCCCTTTTTTTATAGTTGTATGTTCAATCTTTTCAATTTATCGCTTCGATTAAATGGTTTTCCTATGAAGGGGGCTACTGCTGAGTTTGAAAAAATTAAGTTGATTTCAGAAGGTAAGTACGAAGAATATCTAAACCAAAAGAAAAAAGAAATTGTAGCGTATCATTTGAAAAACAACAAATCCTATCAGGATTTTATTGGTAAAACATCTTATGCAAATTGGGAAGAACTTCCAATAATGACTAAAAAAGAATTTCAAAAACCTCTCTCCGAAAGGCTTTCTGATGGATTTACCATAAAGTCTGTATATGTAAATAAAACATCTGGTTCTAGTGGTGATCCTTTTATATTTGCCAAAGATAAATTTTGCCATGCACTGACTTGGGCTAACATTGTTTCTCGGTTTGATTGGTTTAACATCGATTTTAATTCTTCATTACAAGCTAGGTTTTATGGCATCCCATTGGATTTTATTGGAAATAAAAAAGAACGGATTAAAGATGTATTAAGCAATCGTTATCGATTTACCATATTTGATTTGTCAGATGCTGTTTTAGAAAAAGTATTGATTACATTTCAAAAAAAGAAATTTGATTATATCAATGGTTATACATCGTCAATAGTTCTGTTTGCTAAATTTCTACAGAAAAAAAACATTGTTTTAACCACCGTTTGCCCAACATTAAAATGCTGTATTGTAACTTCAGAAATGCTTTTCGAAGAGGATAAAATACTTCTAGAAAAACAATTTGGAGTTCCTGTTGTTAACGAATATGGTGCTTCTGAACTAGATTTAATTGCTTTTCAAAATCCAAATGATGAATGGCAAGTCAATGCTGAAACTTTATTTGTAGAGATTCTAGATTCCAATAATAATCCTCTACCCAATGGAAAAGAAGGTAGAATTGTAATTACTTCTTTATACAATAAAGCCCATCCATTTATAAGATATGATATTGGTGATATTGGGATTTTGGATGAAAAAAGTACCTTAAAAAAACCTATTCTTAAAAAATTAATTGGAAGAACAAACGATATTGCTATTTTACCTAGTGGTAAAAAATCTCCAGGCTTAACGTTTTATTACGTTACCAAAAGTATTATAGAAGACGATGGAAATGTGAAAGAATTTGTGATAAAACAAACCAAAATTGATACTTTTGGCATTGAATACGTAAGTGAATTGGAATTGACCTTAATTCAAATCCAACAAATTGAAAAAGCCATCGCAACCTATTTAGAAAGTGGTCTAACTTTTACATTCACTCGGAAAGAAAAACTAGAACGCAGTAAAAGCGGAAAACTGAAACAATTTGTTTCATTAGTAAAATAGAAAATGAAAATAACAATAGTAGCTGGTGCAAGACCTAATTTTATTAAAATTGCACCCATCATTAAAGCCATTGAAAAAAAACAAAATGAAGGTGCAAACCTATCATATCGATTAGTTCATACTGGTCAGCACTATGATAAAAATCTAAGTGACACTTTTTTTGAAGAATTAAATATCCCTCATCCAAATGCAAATCTGGAAGTGAAAAGCGGCTCTCAATCAGTGCAAACTGCTGCAATTATGATTGCTTTTGAACAAGAACTTTTGCAAAATCCTTGTGACTTAGTTTTAGTTGTTGGCGATGTGAATTCTACTATGGCATGTGCAATTGTCGCAAAAAAATTAAACATAAAAGTAACGCATGTTGAAGCGGGAATTCGTTCGGGTGATATGACCATGCCCGAGGAAATCAACAGAATTGTTACCGACAGTATTACTGATTATTTCTTTACTACCTCAACTTGGGCGGGTGAAAATTTATTAAAATATGGTGCGGACGCTTCGTCAATCCATTTTGTGGGTAACGTTATGATTGATACATTGTATCAAAATTTAAACAGAATTACAGCTCCCTCCTTTTGGAATGAATTCAAATTAGAAACTGGAAATTATATCATTCTAACATTACACCGACCAGCAAATGTTGATGAAGAAAAATCATTAATTAATTTGTTAGAAGGGATTGATAAAATGGTGGGTGACAAAAAAATTGTCTTTCCTATTCATCCCAGAACAAAAGCCATATTGGGAGAAACCCATTTAGAATTAAAAAATATTCTCTTTGTTGAACCTCAAGGATATTTAAATTTTATGTTTCTAATTAAAAATAGTTTTGCTGTGATAACCGATTCTGGTGGAATTTCAGAAGAAACAACAGTATTAGGAATTCCTTGTTTTACCATGCGAAACAATACTGAAAGACCAGAAACACAAACCATTGGAACCAATACTTTGGTAGGAACTTCTATTGAAAATTTAGAAAAGATATTTGGTGACTTTCTACTAAATGGCCCCAGAAAAGCAGGTATTCCTGAACTTTGGGATGGAAAAGCTTCAGAACGCATAATAGCCATTCTGCTTTCAAAAATATAATGGAGGAAATTCTAATTATATCCAATTACTATCCGCCCGAAAAAGGTGCTGCGGCCAATAGAATTGAGCAATTGGCTTTGAAATTGGATAAAAATAAATACAAGGTTTCTGTAATTTGTCCTCTTGGTAATTATCCGAAAGGTGAATTATTTCCAGAATATAAAGGGAAGTTTTCAGTAACAGAAAATCGTGATAATATAACCGTGAAAAGGCTTTGGATATATCCAAGTGTTAGTAAAAATTTACTCGTCCGAATTATTTCCGTATTATCTTTTTCGTTGAGTCTTTTTTTCTATTTATTGTTCAAGAAAACACCTAAGAAAGTTATCGTTCAATCGCCTCCTTTATTGCTTTCTTTTATTTCTGTTTTTGTGCTTTCGTTAAAAAACAAAAAAATAATTTTAAACATTTCCGATTTGTGGCCATTAGCTGCTATCGAATTAAATGCTTTGAAAGCGAATTCCTTTTCTCATAAATTTTCACTTTTTCTTGAACGCTTTATTTACAAAAAAGCGACTTTAATCTTAGGGCAATCCAATGAAATAATTACGCATATTCATACTATTTATCCTGAGAAAGAATGTTTTTTATACCGCAATTTTCCCGATCATAACATTAGTGAAAGTAATTTAAAAACGGAAGAAAATAAACCTATTAAACTATTTTATGCAGGCTTATTGGGTATTGCACAAGGTGTTCTTGAATTGTGTCAAAATATTGATTTAAAAGGGTTAAATCTCGAGTTGCACCTATTTGGTGATGGCGCCGAAAAATTACAGATAGAAGCCTTGATTTCGAGTCAAAATTCTACTCAACTGTTCTTCCATGGAATGTTAGACCGAAAAGAATTGCATGCTCAATTACAATCATTTGATATTGCCATAGTTCCTTTGAAAACTAGAATTTATGGTTCTGTTCCTTCTAAGATCTTTGAATATGGTTCTCTTGGTTTACCTATTCTGTATTTTGGTGGTGGAGAAGGCGAGAATATTGTTGCTGAAGATAATTTAGGTTGGGTTGCAAAGGTTGGCAACTATTTAGAGCTAAATGAAAAACTTAAAGAAATTGCTTTGCTGAGTAAATCGGAACTAGACGAAATGAAAAAAAGAATTTTTTATACCGCTCAACAAAAATTCAATTTAGATAATCAAATGAATGATTTAATTGAAAAAAATGTTTTTTAATAAGCCTTATCTTCTCCTTTGAAAATATTAAAAACTGTTTGAAAAATGATTTTAACGTCCATTATTAAGGACCAATTTTCGATATAAAAAACATCAAATTTTATTCTGTTTACCATATCTTCTTCGGTTTCTATTTCTCCTCTAAATCCTTTAACTTGGGCTAAACCAGTAATGCCTGGTTTAACATAATGACGAACCATATACTTTTTAATTTTACTAGCATAGGCTTTATTTTGTGACCACAAGTGAGGTCTTGGTCCTACAACCGACATGTCGCCAAGTAAAACATTGAAAAACTGTGGCAATTCGTCCATGCTCGTCTTCCTCATAAATTTTCCCATCTTGGTAACTCTTGGATCATTTTTTGAGGCTTCTTTTTCGGTAAATCCGTTGACCTGCATGGAGCGAAATTTATAACAATAAAATTCTTCTTCATCCATACCTGGTCTTCCTTGTTTAAAAAACACTGGCCCTTTTGACTCTAGCTTAATTAAAAGAGCCAACAATGGTATTAGCCAAGAAAGTAAAAACACAATGACAAATAAAGAAAACACAATGTCAAAAGCTCTTTTAACTCCTTTAATATAGGGGTTATGCAGTTGTGTTTTTTGTAGTGATAATACAGGAAAAAGTTCGTAATAATCTAATCTTAAATTTTTGGAATAAATTTCTTTCGTGTCCGGAATAAACTTTATTACTTTCGAATTTTCATCCACAAATTCAACTAAATCTTTTAGCTTTTCATTAGAGATTTCATTTAAAGAGCAGTAGATTTCATCCACTTTATTAACAGTAACAAACTCTTTTATGTCTTCTATTTTTCCTTTAACTTCTGGATTTTGTTTTTTGTCTGAAAAGAACCCCATGAAACGATACCCATAATCTTTCCTACTCTCAAATACTTCTTTAAGTCGAATAGCTTCTGGTGTATACCCAATAATGACTGCGTTTCTGAAATTACTTCCAGTAACAATTCTGTATTTTTTTAGGTAAAAAAACCAAAAATATTTGAAGGTTACTATAATGCAAAAACTAATGGTCATAAAAATGGCAATGGCTTTTCCGCTGAAAATAACAGTTTTGGCAAAAGGAAAAAAGGCAATAACCACCAATAAAAAAACACTAAATTGTTTTACTAGTTTCGTAACGATTTCTACTGGAGTAGTAAACCTGTAAACTTCATAATACTTTACTAGTATGGCAATTAAAATCCAAGTAAAAGTTTGATAAAAAACATAATAGAACTCATTAAGATTTAATTCTCTGAAGAAATATAAACTTAATGCCGTTATAACGGTTAGATCGAAAAGTATATTAATCGGTCTAATGTATTTTGAGTATCTACCTGTTTGTTGTGCAACCATAAAATACTAGTGGATATATCCTTTAAAGTCTTTATGTTCTTCTTTTAAAAGTTCTTCAGATGAAAGCGATTTGAAATAATCGTAGGTTAATTTCATGCCTTCTTCTCTTGAAACTTTAGCTTCCCATCCTAAAATATTTTTAGCACGAGTAGTATCTGGTTGCCTTTGCATAGGATCATTCATAGGTAACGGATGATAAACTACTTTTTGATTGGTACCAGTCAGTTTAATAATTTCATCCGCAAAATCTTTAATCGTAATTTCATTTGGATTACCAATATTTACTGGTTGCGAATAATCGGAATGAAGTAGTCTAAAAATTCCTTCTACTTGATCTGTTACGTAGCAAAATGAACGTGTTTGACTACCATCTCCAAAAATGGTCAAATCTTCTCCTCTTAGAGCTTGCCCAATAAATGCAGGTATTACACGACCATCATTGAGTCTCATTCTTGGTCCATAAGTATTGAATATTCTAACAATTCTTGTTTCTACACCATGAAAAGTATGATACGCCATAGTAATAGATTCCTGAAAACGCTTGGCTTCGTCATAAACCCCTCTTGGTCCAATGGTATTTACATTACCATAATAATCTTCTGTTTGTGGATGAACTAAAGGATCTCCATAAATTTCTGACGTAGAAGCTATAAGAATTCTTGCTTTTTTTACTCGAGCTAAACCTAGAAGATTGTGTGTTCCTAATGAACCAACTTTCAGCGTTTGAATAGGGATTTTAAGATAATCTATAGGACTTGCAGGAGATGCAAAATGAAGAATATAATCCAATTTTCCCGGAACATGAACAAACTTAGTTACATCATGATGGTAAAACTCAAAATTTTTATCTTTAAATAGATGTTCAATATTCTTTAAATCTCCAGTTATAAGGTTGTCCATCCCAATAACAAAATATCCTTCTGCAATAAAACGATCACAAAGATGCGACCCCAAAAAACCAGCAGCGCCAGTAATTAATATTCTTTTCATATAATTTTATTCAACTTTGGAACTATTTAGAGTCCTAATTCCTGTATTAAAAAGACAATACATCATCGTAAAAAACACAACTCCTCTTTGTCTCCATAAAAATGATTCTGTCAAAAATAAACTTATCATTAGAATTGCGAAAGCAAAATGCACAAAATCTTTCGATTTAATTGCATTTTTAATATTAACAATCAATAGAATTAATAAAAGCACAAAACCAAAAACACCTAATTCAGCAAAATTTTGAATGTACTGGTTATGAAAATTTTTAGATTGATAACCGCTATCTGGGTTGTTTTTTTCTCCCATATAGAGATTGTATTGAATCGCTTTTTCTTTGATTTTAGGGTAAGATGCATTCAGACCAAAACCTGTTAAAAGCACATGGTTTTCACTTATCAATTCTATAAAAATTCTAGCTTGATATACTCTAAAAGCTGTGCCGTTGAAATAATCATTAGGTGTAAAAGTAGGATTTGTCCATGCTTCTTTTATGCTCACATAATGTACACTTGGAGGTATTCCTTCAACAACAGCAGTGCTTAAACTTTTGTTGGTATTGGTTTGAAATTCAACTTTAAATCGGTCTTTTATTCTTCCTATCGAAAAAACTATTACGATTAATAATCCAAAAACTATTAGGTTCCTAAGTCTTAATTTATGGGCTGTCTTTGAAAAAAAGAAAATATGTATTAATGACAAAAATAAAACAACCAGTATGATATTCTTAGAAGAAAGTAAAAGAATAAACCCGAAAAGCAAAACAGAAAAAAATGTGTCAGCTTTAGATTTTATTTCTTTAGTAAAAAAATAGAAAAAAGCTAACGCTATAAAGACAGACATATGAATAGCGTTCAATAATTTTGGAACCAATCCATAATCTTTATCATTTTCGCCATGATAAAAAAACACTCTAGAATCATCCCATAAAAAATAGCGAATTACAGCTCTAACAGAGTAATATATAACAAAGGCAACAATGACATAGCTGTAATATTCAATGATTTTTTTCTTTTGTTCTGAAGTTTGGTTTTTAAAAAGAAGAAAGCCTAAAGGAATCAAAAATAATGGTACTTCTTTGGATAATGCACCAAGTGTTTCTTTTGAATCTATAGACCAAAAATAAGATGCAATCATTAAAAAATAGAGTACAATCGGGAGGACTAACTCTTTTTGAAAACTAAAATTTTGCTTTTTGAAAGTAATAAAAGCAACTAATAAAAAAGCCCCTAAAGCAATATTGTTAAATACAAAAGGTAAAGGAATAGATAAAAGGACTAAAAGTATTGGAATAAAAGAGCTATTCTTTTGGCTTTCTTTTATCAGATTTTGAATAACATTCTTGGAAGAGTTGTAAATATTCTCCATTTATTTTTTCCCAATTAAATTCATTTACAATGGCTTCAAAATTGTTTTGAACTAATCGCAAGTTATCATTTTTTTTGATTGTATTCAGAATATTTTTTACTTCGTTTGGATTGGAAAAATAATAGCTGTTTTCTTTTAAAATTCCTCTATTAAAATCATTGTTGTGGGCAATCACTAAAGCCCTTGAAGCCATAGCTTCTAATAGCGAAGGATTAGTTCCGCCAACGGAATGTCCATGAAAATAAAGGTTTGAATAATAACGAAGATTATTTAAGTGTTCCAAATTGTATATTCCTCCCATAAAAAGAATATTAGCATGGTCTTTGAATTTGTTTTTTAAATATTCTCCATACTTTGTTTGGTGTTTGCCAATAACCAAAATTGGAGTTTTATCTTCATTCATTGCTACGCCTTCAAGAACCATATCTAAATTATTTTCGGGTTCAAACCGAGCCATAATCATATTGTACTTTTCTTTTTCTACATTATATTCTTTTAAAATCGCTTCATTAGGTGTTGAAAAAGGATAAGCTCCATAGGCAATGTATGTAGATTCTTTTTTGTATTTTTCTTTTAGAAATTTTTGAATTCCTAAAGAATCTGAAACTAAGAAATCACTACTGTTAACGGCTAGCTTTTCAGCGAATTTTAAAAATTGTTGCACTGGTTTAGAGTACTTTGTTCGTTTCCATTCCAATCCATCCATATTAGTAATAATGATTGATTTTTTTGGAAGTAAAAAATGCCAGATAGAATTACTGGTGTATCCTAATTGTAAAATGATATCAAAATCTCGTTTGCGAGAATCCATGATACAATTGTAATCATAAATGAATTGCCCAAATGTTCCATACTTATATTCAGGATCATATTGATGTATTATGTGTACGCCGTGAAAAGTCTTTTCCTGATAAGGGTGGTCGTGTGAATTGTAGCAATATACTTCGTGTCCTTTTTCAACTAAATACACTGAAAAAAATTCGGCGAATTGTTCGAATCCTCCGTAATAATTGGGCACACCACGAGTTCCTAAGATGGCTATTTTCACTATAATGTTTCTTTTAAGGCGGTAAAAATAAGAAAATACTATGCCATTTAAATAGCTTTAATTACAAAATATTTTCTCAATTGTTTTTTTATCACAATAAAACAGTTGTTAAAACTGACACTATTAGCAATTATGATTTTAATCATGTATTTTATAAACTTTAATTTCTATTTTTGTATGCCTAAATTAAACCAATATCTTATGATTAATTTTGAACGACTTGAAAAGAATTTAGATGCTTTGCGTATTCAATATTTAACAGCTCAACCTTTTCCACATCTTTTAATTGATGATTTTTGTGATTCAGAAAAACTAACAAAAGCATACGAATCTGTACCTGAATTGAATAATAAAAGTCGTGACTATTCCTTTGCAAACAATAAGTTTGAAAAGTCAAATTATAAAGAAATTTGTCCTGAGTTTTTAGATTTATATAACGACTTGTCTTCTGAGAGATTCAATAAAATCATAGCATATATCACTGCTAAAAAAACTTTTGTTGATCCTAAAAACTTTGGTGGTGGTCTACATCAAGGTAAAAAAAACAGTTTTTTAGATATGCATTTAGACTTTAACTACCATCCTTTAAATAAAAACTGGTATAGAGAACTTAATTTATTACTGTATTTAAATAAAGACTGGAAACCCGAATATAAAGGACAATTGAAAATTAAAGATTTAAGAACGAATGAAGAAGCCGAATTAGATGTTCCTTTTAACCGTTTGATTATTCAACAATGTGGGCCATATACACTTCATGGTTATGACATGACCAATTTCCCTGACGGAAAGTTTAGAACTTCAATTGCAACTTATGCGTATCAAGTTCATGAGCGGTTAATTGAAACACCAAGAACAACTGATTGGTTTCCAAAAGAGGATGCTTCTTACTTAAAAAAACAATTTGCAAAAAATTATAATTTTTTAGTTAAGACAAAGAATAAATTCTTTGGAAGTGCAACCGCTAAAAACCAGTAATTTCTGTGAAAAAAAATGTTCTTATAATAAACCAATCAGCAGAGTTATATGGTGCTGACAAAGCATTATTGGAACTCCTACAAAACTATCCTGAAGACTACAACCCTATTGTTGTTTTGCATGAAGAAGGTCCTCTAAAAAAAATATTAGAAGAGCTTGGAATTCAAGTGATAAAATCATCAGTTATAAAAGTTAAAAGAGGTGTTTTAAACCCTTCTTTTTTCATAGCGCTCCCTTTTGATATTATTAGGTCTATTCTGCACATTAAAAAAGAACTTAAAGGTCAAAAAGTTGCTTTTGTACACTCTAATGCAATTTCTGTTTTTATAGGGGCTTTTTATTCTTTTTTTTTGAGAAAAAAACACCTCTGGCATGTTCACGAAATTATAGTTCATCCCGAGAAACTGGCCAAATGGTATCCAAAAATTGTTTCGTTTTTCTCTGATAAAATTGTGTTTAATTCAAAGGCGACTGCTGAACAGTTCAAAAAAAACTGTACCAATATTGAAAAAAAATCTGTAATAGTTTATAATGGTCAAAATAGAAATCAATCTTTTTCTACCTATGAAGAGACTGAACAAATAAGACTAAATGAGTTTAAACTAAGGAACAATTCAATTGTTGCTATTGGGCTCGTTGGGAGGATTAGCCGCTTGAAAGGTCAACAAGTTTTATTAAAATCGTTTAAAAAGCTATGTTCAAAATACCCCAACATCCACTTAGTTTACATAGGTTCAACTCCCCCCGGACAAGATTATTATTTAGATAAGTTGAAAGCTAAAATTGAGGAATATGGACTTTTTGAATATACAACCATATTAGATTTTAAACAAAATATTTGGCCTTACTATGATGCATTAGATATTGTGGTTGTACCCTCTACTGAACCTGAATCATTTGGCCTTGTGGCTACAGAATCTATGTTGTCAAAAAGACCTGTTGTAGCATCAAAATTAGGGGGATTGCAAGAAATAATTTTACATGGAGAAACAGGCTATTTATTTGAATCTGGAAATAGTGCCGATCTTTGTGACCAACTCGAAAAACTTATAGAAAACCCTTCTTTATGCAAAACTCTTGGTGAAAAAGGACAAGAAAGAGTTAAGATTTGTTTTTCAACCAAAAACTATGTTGGAGGAATAAAAAGTGTTTACGACTCTATGTAACCTGATTGGTTAGTAGAGATTAGTTTCTTAGCGATTTTCTCTCTGTAGGCTATTAAAAAACCTATAAGTAAAGCCTTGTTATCAACCTTGAAGTATAATCCCATAAAGACCCAATTGGAAAGTATTAAAAATAATGCTGTCCCTAGGATTAAATTATTCAAGTTAATGATTTCTCTGCTGTTGTATCTGTATTTTTTTTGTAGATAATAAATGAAAATCAACATTAATAGCACTCCGGATAATCCAGCCTTTAAAAGTATTGTCATATAAGAATTATGAAGCGTCGGGACAAATCTTATGAGTTCACCATCATTAGTCCACATTTCTCTACCTATATCAATATATGAACCCATTCCTTTGCCAAAAAAGATTGCTCGCCACCCTTGGTGAGTAACCTGCTTAACGGTCATTATATTTTCAAATGATCTATAATTATCATTAAAGTCTTTCCAGTCATCCTGATTAATTTTAGTCTTAAATGGTTCAATCGGCGCAATTTTAATTTTGTATAAAAACTCCTCTACAGCATCGCCTTTTCTTTTAGGATTACTAACATATATAAGGCCATATCCAATTAAAACAGTAAGTGCAAAAAATGTAACCACTTTAATGCTTTTTGGAGTTAATTTAAAATAACCCATCAAAGCAATACTCAAAATAGCTAATTGTATAAAATTGGTTCTAGCTAAATATAAGAATACTGAAAATGCGATTAAAAGTATAAATAACAACTTTTTCTTGGAAGGTAATTCAAGACCAATTCTATTCGAAAACAATAAAATCACTAAGCCGTAAACCTCAAAATCACTAAAATATCCTCCATACTGTCTTAGTTCTGAAACCGAAGCAATCTTAAAGATAAAGGCACTAATAAGAAGAATTAAAATATGCATAACGGCCAAAACCAAGCTTCCGTATACAATGACCATAAAAGGACTCTTTGATTTTATTTTTCTTATGATTTGATAACCAATCAAAAGCCCTAGTACTGGCTTTATAAGATAGGTGAAATCCCTTATGATGTTGTAGGTTTTATAATCATAGAAAAATATGGCAAAAGCTGCAATGACTATGATAACAATTTTTATAAATATTAGTCGAAATATTTGTGCTGAATAAGTTCTTTGTACTGTTATTAATGCAGCAAGACCCCAGGTTAGAAAGGTAAGTTCAAAATTATTAAATGTTGGTACAACAACACAAATGATGAAAAGCAGAATGTAATAAAACTCAGATTTATTTATTTTCATTGAACTGCAATTCTTTTTGAAGTTAAACTAATCAAATATAAGACGATTAAAATAATTTCAGTTATAATCATTGAAATTATTACTCCAATAATACCAAATTTTGGGACCAATAAAGACATCAATATCAGATTAAATATAACCGTGAAAACCGTAAAGCGGATATAATTTGATCGTTTGCCAATCAAAAAATAAAGCAGCTCTGTAGCAAAGGTTATTGAGAAGACAAAAGGGTAAATCAGAAAAAATCGCAACAGTGTTGATAATTCAGAAATCATTTTGAAATCTACTTTGAAAAAATGAAGTATGGTTGTTGAAAAACAATAAATTGTTATCAATATACTCCATATGAAAATAAAATTTAATGCATTAATTTTTTTCCAAAATGAAAATCCCTGATTATAGTTATGGTGAAGTTTAAAGCTTAATTTTGGATAAAAAAACCGGAAAAAAACTTGAAGATAAGTTCGAATGGGCATAATGATTTGCTCAATAATTTTATAATATCCGGCAACGCTAAAACCACCAAAGAACCCAATTATTACAACTGGAGCATAATTTTTTAAAGCTAAAAAAAATTGAGAGAAACAAAAGGTAAAATCTTCTTTCAGATAGTGTCTAATTTCTTCGTATTTGACTTGAAACAAATTAATTTTATAATCGATGATAATTTTTACACATCCAATTACGTTAGGAATAATCATGCCTATTCCGAAGAAGAAATTGACATAAATGTAATCTTCCTTACCATTTATAAAAGCAAAAATTAGCAGTAAATAGATAACTTTTGAAGCAACATTAACAATAGTTATACTATTATATCTTTCTAATCCTTGAAAAAACCATACAGGATTTAAAAACTGTCCAATTAAAATAGTAAATCCTAAGACTAATGCCGACTGATTTTCTTTGAAATAGGGAACAAAGAAATATGAAATCGTACTAATAACAATAACGGTAATTGCTAAAAAAATCTTGGAAACAAAAATTTTTCTAAAATAATTTGCAATGAGCTCATTATTGTTTCTGTTTACAGCTATATATTTTACTCCTAATATATCTGTTCCGTAATCTATAAAAACAATTAAAAAAAAGGCTATAGCTAGTCCAACTCCAATTTTACCATAATTATCTGCCCCACATTTGCTTAAAAGATATGGCGCAACTAATATTGGTATTAGCAAGTTAAAGCCTTGACCGAAAAGATAAATTGATAAGGTTTTTAATTTTGCGTTTTCTAGATATTGAGCCAGATTATTTAGGATTTTCAAAACACAGTGCTAAGATAAATAAACGTTAGTAAATGTAAAGAGTACCTCTTATGTATAATAAGCTTACTTATTACTTTTCCCAAAGTTCTCCAACATAGGTTTCATGGCATCCATTGGAAAGAAAGATGGCCCAACGTAAGGATCTTTCTTGATTGGCTTAATCAAATTGGTTTCCAATCCTGTCACTAACTCGTTAGGTCTGAAATAAGTTAGGAAATCTCCCCATTTCATGTCTTTTGTTGAGTTAAAATACTTAAGATTTAAGTTGATAAATTCAATGTTCTCTTGATCTTTATTTGTTCCTAAATCTAATCTTAACATTGTAGGATAAATATTTTCAGGTAATTCAAATTTTATTTTTTGTGGGTTTGGATTCCCTTTGAATTCAACCCAAACTGATTTGTCCTCTGTAAAATTTTGAGAACCATCCTCAGAATAATAAATATGGAAGGCATCATCCTTTATAACCTTAGCTTCTAAGGTAATTGTGAATTTATTTTCTACAGCCTTTGCTGGAGTTTCTACCGGTTGCGATTCTTCCTTGTTTTTACATGATGTTAGCACAATAAAAAGAGACAGAATAGAAATTAGTTTACTTTTCATAAATATGTTTTTTTAATTTGCCAAAAATAGAACTTTTTTTCTATTCTAGACAGAAAATTTTTTCCCCGTAAGTACCAAGCCTCTTCTTTTATTTACAAAGTCTTCAATTAAAATTCCAACTTCATAGCTGCCTTTTGATAAAGTGGTTTTATCAATAGTGGCTTTAAATCCTGTATTATCCAAATTAAACTTTTTATTTACAGAATCTGTGATATCCGTTCGTAACACTTTTTCAAACTGAAATATTCTTTGGGCTGAATTTCCACTGATTAAAACTATAGTGGTTTTCGAATTTGTATCATCCTGACCTTCAAGATAAGCCCATCCAAATAGGTCTACTTTATTTTGGCTGTCACTATATCGATCAACCCAACTCCTGATTGAATAGCCATTATTGGCTTTTAACGGTAAAAATTCTGAAATATCTACAGTGGTCTGCAATTTATTTTTAGGAACAAAATGCTTAGTCCAAGCTTGAAAACCTTCGAAATTATTTTCAATAAAAAAATGGTTATCAATAAACTTATGCAATTCTTCATTAGGATTATATTGTCTCCCGAACGCATCAAAATACCAGAAAGCTTCTATTTTGGTCGTGTCTTTTTGCATGTCAGCTAAATAAATTTCAAGTGGCTTATCAACTACATGATAATTGCCAAAATCTTCCTTAAAAAAATAAGGTAAATACCACCCCAAACTACTAACAATAGGCTCTTGATTTCTATTATTTGCCTTTATAAAATTTGTCCCCTCTCTAAATTGTTCTTTGCTTATTCTAGTGTAATAATTACTATGAAAGATTATTTCATATGATGAACCTATTAGGAAAACAACTAAAAAAACAAGGCTAATTTTTTGAAATTTAAATGCATCTAATGCCATAGCTACCATCAAAATTAAAGCTGGTAAAATCGTTATAAAATAACGACTTATAATCATGGGAACAACAAGATAAGAACGAATTATAGGAACTGCTAAAACTAGTACTACCCATAAAAATAAAATTATCCCGCCAAAAAAGTATTTGTTTTCTATACTGTATTTCTTTTTGAAAAGAAGGAAAAGAAAATAACCAATTGCCACAATCCCTAAAATCTGAATAAAATCTGAATTTCCGCAAAAGTCTTTGAAAATTTGTTTTATTGTATCGATAGTAGTAGGAGGAATCCAAAACTCTTTTATCTCTGAAACTTTGATAAAAATCTTGATTGCAGGGATAAAAAGTCCAATTGCTATTACTGCCGATATAACAAATTTTAAAACTACTTTAATTCTACTTTTTTTATCTACTGTTACTAAATAAAGCAGCCCTATAATGGCATGAGCTAAAATAATAAACAAACCAAAAAAATGGGTAAGCAATAGCAACCCAGCTGATAATCCATAATAAATGGCATTAATTGTATTTGGAGTCCTTATAAGTTTGATAAGTCTATAAAAAACAAGTATCGTAAATAACATTAAAAGCTCATAGGGTCTTGCTTCTTGAGAATAGTAAAGGTTAAATATATTCAGTGATAGTAATGCACTTGCTATCAGTCCAACTCTTTCATTTATAAGTTCTTTGCCTAAAAGATAAATAGCGTATAAGCTTAATAATCCTGTTATAGCAGATAATAATCGTGCTACAAAAATGGAATATCCAAAAAATTTAAATAAGAAATAAATACAATAAAAATAGAATGGCGGCATTTGTTCACTCGTCATCAAAGACGTGTAAACTTCGGAAAAAGTTAATTGAGGATTTGCTTCGTTTAAAGTGTGAATTTCGTCAAGCCATGGACTTTGAAAATCAAGCTTGTAAAAACTTAGAATTGCTCCTATGAATAATATAATTGCTAACCATTGGTTTTCCTTTAAATTCTTTATTGCTATCATCTTTCTATACTTTTTTGATGTTTTCTATAAAATCTAAATATATTTTGGCGTTGGGAGCACTAATGTTTTTTCGGGTACTGAGTTGTAACAAAAGGACAATCAATGTTACCGAAAAGAATTGAAGAATAATCCCAGAGATAATTAACACTAAACTTGATGCCCATCCAGGTATGGCATAAGTAGTAAATAGTTTTTCACCTAGTATGTAAAGTAAGGATAAGAAACACAAAAAAATTCCGGCTAAGGATAGTTTCAAAATTTTGATAGAAATTTGGTCAAAATACACTGCAATAGAACTTAGTCCGTGAAGGACTAAACTATTAAAGTTCATTTTAGAAACTCCTTTATATCTTTTTCCTCTATCCAATAATACTTTATCAAAAGGTATTTTTGATTGTATAATGCCGCCTGAATAATGATTCCAAATATTATTTTGATGTACCACTTTTATCAACAAGCTTTTAGGAATGGAACTGAAATTTCCAAAACTTATTTTTTGACCTGTTAAGTAACTAAATAGCCTTTTGTAAAAGAAATAGCCTGTTTTAAATAGTGTTGATTCTTGTCTTTTGTTGCGCTGAGCAAAAATGATTTTGTCTTTTGAATCTTGTTTATTCTTCATAAGCAAGGCTAAAATATCTTCCGGTTTGTCTTCACCATCGCTATCCATAACAACAACATAATCAAAATCATGAATTTCATTATGTATATATTGCAAACCAACAGCTATTGCTCTTTGATGTCCAATATTAATTTTTAAATTAACAAGAGTTATGGGTAATTTAGATGTTGAAAGTAACGTTTGAGGTTCCTCTGAAGAACCGTCGTTTACAATAATGATGTGGAACTCATAGTTGTCATTTTGTTCCATTTGTAGTCTTTCTATATGGCTCAATAAAATGCTACAACTTTCCCAATCATTGTATACTGGAGTTAGACAATAAACTTTTTTTACTTCTTTCATCAAAATATTCATTTTAAACTCTCTTCCCAATTCTTAACTTCAATTCCAAAAACTTGCCTAATCTTACTTTTGTCCAAAACACTGTATTTAGGCCTTTTGGCTGGAGTAGGAAAACTTGAAGTCGGGATTGGTTTTAAATCGATATCGCAATTATTTATTTCGAAAATCTTTTTCGCAAAATCATACCAGCTGCATTGTCCTTCGTTACTGAAGTTATAGATTCCAAAAACATTTTTATTGCTCAATACAATTTTTATTAAAACTTCCGCTAAATCTACTGCGTTTGTTGGTGTTCCTATTTGGTCATTTACTACTGAGAGAGAATCTCTTTCAGAAGCTAATCGCAACATGGTTTTCATGAAATTATTGCCAAATTGGGAATACACCCATGACGTTCTAATGATATAATATTTTTCAAAAACAGCTTGGATTGCCTTTTCTCCGTCTAATTTGGTTTGACCGTAAACTCCTGTAGGATTGGGAGTGTCATCCTCATTGTAGGGTGTGTGTTTATTTCCGTCAAAAACAAAATCAGTAGAAATATGCAGTAATATGGCGTCATTAGCTTTACAAACTTCAGCCAAATTTTTAGCCCCAATTACATTGATTAAATTTGCTTTATCTGGCTCACTTTCTGCTTTATCAACTGCAGTATAAGCCGCTGCGTTAATACAGTATTGGGGTTTTATTTTTGAAAAAGTTGCTTGACAATTTTCGAAATTAGTTATATCCAAATCGGAAGAGGAACAAAAAACGAAATGAAGTCTAGGATAATTTGAAGCAATAAATTGCAAGCTTTGTCCTAATTGTCCGTTAGCTCCAGTTACTAAAACTACCATGCTTTTTTGGCATTTTCTATAGTGGGTTGTACTTTGTCTTTTTCGGAGATGATTAATTCCTCAGTTGGAAAGTTCCAATCAATATTTATCGATTTATCATTGAAAATGATACCTCCTTCTGATTCTTTATTGTAAAAGTTGTCACATTTGTAGAAGAAAGTAGCTGTTTCACTCAAGACTAAAAATCCGTGGGCAAATCCTCTAGGGACAAAAAATTGCTTTTGATTTTCTCCTGATAAAACTACCGATTCATAGTGTCCAAATGTTGGTGAGTCTGGTCTTATATCAACCGCAACATCTAAAACTTCTCCTTGTAATACCCTAACCAATTTTGCTTGAGCAAATTCGCCTGTTTGGTAATGCAATCCTCTCAAAACCCCTTTAGAGGAAAACGATTGATTGTCCTGAACAAAATGAACTGGTTGATTTACTCCTTTTTGAAAAGTGTTTTCGTTAAAACTTTCCATAAAATAACCTCTTTCATCTTGAATTATTTTAGGTTCAATTATAAAACACCCTTCTAGTTTGGTTGCTATAAAATTCATAAATTAAATCAGGCTTATTAAGTGTTTGCCATAACCACTTTTTAATAAAGGTTGGGCTAATTTTTCTAACTGTTGTGCGTCAATAAATCCCATTCGGTAAGCTGCTTCTTCTATGGCTCCAATTTTCAAACCTTGTCTTTCTTCAATAACCTGTACAAATTGTCCAGCCTGCATCAAAGATTGAAATGTCCCTGTATCTAACCAAGCCGTACCTCTATCGAGAATACTTACTTTGAGTTTGCCTCTTCTTAAATATTCTTTATTTACATCGGTAATTTCTATTTCGCCTCTATGGCTAGGTTTGATATTCGCCGCAATTTCAACAACATCATTATCATAAAAATAAATCCCTGGTACAGCAAAATTTGATTTTGGGTGTTCCGGTTTTTCTTCTATCGATAATACTTTCCCATTAGCGTCAAAATCAACAACTCCATACCTTTCTGGGTCATGAACATGATAAGCGTAAATAATTCCTCCATCGGGATTATTATTGGCTAATAACAAATCCGAAAGACCTGTTCCGTAAAAAATATTGTCTCCTAGAACTAAAGCCACTTTATCGTTTCCAATAAATTCTTTTCCAATGATAAAAGCTTCCGCAAGACCATTTGGATTTTCTTGAACCGCATATTCAAAACGGCATCCTAAATTTTTTCCGTCGCCTAATAATTGACGAAATAACGGTAAATCATGAGGAGTTGATATGATTAAAATTTCTCTTATTCCAGACCACATTAAAGTAGATAACGGATAATAAATCATAGGTTTATCATAAATCGGCATCAACTGTTTGCTAACAGCTAATGTCAATGGGTGTAATCTTGTTCCTGACCCTCCTGCTAATATAATTCCTTTCATAATCTATTTTTTCAATTTTGCCATTTGTCTCTGATAGTAGGACTTAAAGTATCCTCCTAAAATGAATAAAAATACAAATAATAACGGTAGTACTATTTTCATTTTCCCATTTACTACTTGAGTGTTTTTTATATTTAATGTTGTGCTATTGTCTTTCACTATTTTATCAAAGTTAACTAATTCTATTCTGTGACTACCTTGTTCATTAGACAAAGCATCTTTAGTTTTAATAACTTCATTTAATTGAGAGTTCTCATTATAATAGACCAATTTATCACTCTTTTGAGAACCGTTTGTGGTGTTAGAAAAGGCATTTAAAAGCCCGTTTATTTGTGAAATGATAGAATCATTTTCAGCCATTTTTATTTTGACGTTATTCAAATAGGCTTTCTGAATTGTGGCGTAATAATCCGAATTATTTAGATATTTCAATAAGGGCTGAACCGTTTTTTCGTTTGACGTTTCTTTATCTGTTGTATATGAAATCAAGTGATACGGATAGTTCTTGCTTGTTAACGATTCGTTGACTATCTTTTTGATGTCACCATCCTCAGCCATTAATTTAATCAGCTCGAAGTTTTGTGCCTTATTATCGATAAATTTATAAACATCCGTAATTGGCACAATGGTAATTTTTTTGAGCTTTTTAGGTTGCTGTATTCCAACAACATTTTTTAGAAAAAGGGTGTCGTTGTCGCTAATTTTTGAACTAATCAAATCAATTTTTGCATATAAATAATCGACAGAACCAAAATTTGGAGAAACTATAATTTCATTATCATATACTTTAGTGGTTTTGTCAAGATATAAACCGATACCAACTCCAAGAATAAATAAAATTCCAATCCATAAAATGTTTCTTTTAAAGAACAAAAAACCTCTAAAAATGCTAGTTGATATGTTCTCAAAAAAACCTCCTATTCTTTTCGAAATTTGCGACAAATCGATTTCTTGATTGTCATTGTTTTGAGGTGTTGCGCTCATAAAAAAATAATTATTTTACGTTAAAAATTTGTTCTAATATTTTAATGGTAATTAAATAAGTCGGTTTCACCCCTGTCGTTCCTAAACCTCCTGAAGCCAATGTACTTCCCGTTTCCAAAGGATTATCAGACGCATAATAAGCATAACGGACTTTTACATTCTGAGGAATACTTTTTCTGATTTTTGATGCTGATTGAATTGCTTTTTGGTAATAAGCCCCCTCCATCTCAAGTCCAATTACTTCCCAAGTTGATTCATGGAAAAATCGCAATAAATCCTTATTCTGAAGTGAAGTTCCTAAAACAGTAACCATAGGCCCTGAAAAAACTGGTATTCCATTTCCTTCAAACATTTCAGCAGTCAATTCATTTTCAAAAGGATAATTATCAGCCGTCCCTTCATTGATGTGAGCTGAAGGTATCATAATATCTCCTTTTCCTCCTTCAAGAATTCCCGCTTTACCCATAATAGAAACCGATTCAACATCTAGAAAGGTTCTGTTTTTGCCTTCTTTATAAGGTTTCAACAATTCATCTATAGTTTCAAAAGCTTGTTCTCCAAAGGCATAATCCATTACAATTAATACTGGTGCTTCTTTGCCTACTTTTGCTTTTGGGAAGCTGGTTTTTGACCAATCAATTTTAGCGGTATCAAATAGTTGAACATCGATATTGGTTCCTGAAGCATCATCCGGAAGTGAAATCATTCCTTGCTTTAAAGCAACATCTTCTACTTTATTTCGTAGATCGTTTGCTCCTGATTTGCTTAGTTCTTCATAAATAAAAAAATCAGATTTGTCTTTGAATTTAGTTTTTAAAACCGTTGTAGCAAAAATCGAATTCATCACACTATGCATATTGGCACTAATGATGTGAATGGGTCTTTCTAAAAGATTATTGTTTTTTAATACTTCTTTGATGTTATTGGCCCAAATTTCGCCATGAATATGGTGACCCAATCTTTCTCTTAGTATCGGACTAAAAGTAATGGTTCTCTTATTGTTGTCAACCACTTCTTCAATGGCTAATTTTCCCAACCAATAAATAACATGTAAAAAACGATCTGGTTTTTCTTTAGTGGCAAAATCTTCATAAATATCTATCACTTCCGAAAAACTTCTTCCTAAAACATTAGCTGCATGTGAAATGGCTATTTCTTTTTCAACCAATGACAGTTTCTTGTTTTGTAAAACCGTTTGACCCAGTTTTTCCCAATCACGAGTAACCTCTACTTCAACATCATCTAATAAAACTCTGTCTTTTATTTTATGCGATTCGATAAAAATAAAAGTTAAGTGAGTTAAAATGTCGTAAATGTCTGAACGTCCTCGGGTGATTTCCACATTCATTTGTTCATCATCAATTCGATAACAATTTCTTCTCCTTTTGGGCGGAACAATAGGTTTGAATTGTGATTTTGAATACCCTTCATCTGAAGTTAAATTGATAAAACGGCATTCTTCTATGCCAACAGGAAGCCTTTCAATTACATAAAGTAAACCGCTAAGTTCTACTTTTTCTTCTGCAATACTTCCGTAAATTTCAGGTCTTAAAGATAATAAGGCCTCTCTTAAAGTTTCTCCCGAAACACCCATGGGTTTGTAAAAACCTCTGTTGAATAAATGTCTCATGGTAATGTACAATCGTTCGATAGCTGCCGACGATTCTTGCGCTCTAGAGCGCGAAATGTTTTTAATTTCTTTCATTAAATTATTTTTTCTAACCCGCAAATATAGGGTTTTTGTCGTTTAGTTGGTTAGAATTAGGTTTATTGCTGGCTCATTAATCATCATGTTTTCCTTTGTATTCCCATTGACTGTTTTAGTTTCCCTATTCCATTTACCTCCATAAAAAGTATAATAGTAATTACTAGGCACAAAATTATAAAGCACAAAAGGGTAATAGGTCTTTTCAACTCGGGTTGTATTTGAATTATAATCGGTAACGGTATTTTCAACTTTATTCTTTTCGATAATTAATTTTTCGAACCCAACAAATAGCCCTTTTTTAGGCATTCTCAGATTAAAGTCGCTAATATTAAAATAGGATTTTTTGACGCCTTTCTTAACCGTGACAATAAAGTCTTTTTCAAGCAACTCATCACTTGGAAACCCAAAATCATCAACATTGTAAAAGTGAAGTCGTATTGTAGCATTTTCAATACTACTGTCGGTGTAGATGGAAACTTGCTTTAAGTATTTTGTTTTTTTATACTTGGGAACGTAAGGAAAATACTTAACATCTATTCTTGGTCCGTTATCAAAAGCTTGTGCAATTTCGTTATTTGTACTGCCAATTTCTATAGTTTTTGTTCCAAATCTTTTAGAAATAACTACCTCATCTAATTGAAAAGTTTTAGGAACTAATCTTACTTCATTAACAAGTGTTGCTTTAATTTTTAGTTTTTCATAGCCTAGCGCTGAAAAAATTAGATTTCTGCTTTCGGGCTTGATGTTAATACTAAACTCTCCATTCTCTTCAGAAGTGGTCCCTTTGTTTTCATTTTCAACAGCAATATTTACGTAGGAAATCGGTTTTCCTGTAATACTATCTTTCACTATACCTTTCACTTGAGCCGATAAAGAAAATCCTATCAACAATACCAACCACAAACTTCTTTTTACCTGCATTTTTTCTGTTTTTAACTATTCTCTTTTTAATAAATCTGCTATTTTTCTATCATTACTAAGTCGGGGTAATTTGTTCTGTCCTCCTAATTTTCCAATTGATTTCATGTAGTCTTGAAATCCGTTATTAGCAACTTTAGTCACAATGACTGTTCTCAAAACATTGCCAATTATTAAATCATCATAATAGGTGTTCTGTTTCCGCATCGCTTGGTCAATAGCCAAAGCAAATACTTCAAGGTCTTCCGGTTCATTTTCAAATTCTATAAACCATTCGTGATAGGGCAACCCTTCGCCAGGATTTATTTGTGGTGCTACTGTAAATTCGTTAACACGAATAGTAGAATTTTCCATAGCTTCTTTTAAAGCACTTTCAACTTCCTTTCCAATCACATGTTCTCCAAAAGCAGAAATGTAATGTTTAATTCTTCCTGAAACGATTACACGATAAGGCTTTAAACTTGTGAACTGAATAGTGTCGCCAATGTTGTAGCCCCAAAGTCCGGCATTCGTAGAAATAATAAGAACATAATTGACATTCAATTCTACTTCTCCAATGGTGTAGCGTCTTGGCTTTTCCGTAAAAAACTCTTCCGATTTTACAAACTCATAGAAAATACCTGAATTCAAAAGCAGTAACATTCCCTTGTCTTTTTGAGAATCTTGGTAAGCAAAAAAGCCTTCGGAGGCTGGAAACAACTCAATCGAGTCCACTTTTCGTCCAATAAGATTTTCAAATTTGGCTCGATAGGGTTCGTAATTTACTCCTCCGTAAATGAATAAATTGAAATTTTTAAAAATGTCTCCAACAGGCTTGTTCCCTTTTTGTTGCAACTTCTCAAAATACATTTGAACCCACGACGGAATGCCTGAAATAACGCTCATGTTTTCGTTAAAAGTTTCTTCTACAATGGCATCCAATTTGGTTTCCCAGTCTTCAATGCAATTGGTTTCCCAACTAGGCATTCTGTTTTTTTGCAAATATTTCGGAACAAAATGCGCTACAATTCCGGAAAGCCTTCCTAATTTGATTCCGTTTTTTTCTTCCAAAATGGGGCTTCCTTGAAGGAAAATCATTTTACCATCTACAAAATCCGTTTTGCCCGTTTCGTGAATATAACTCAAAATGGCATTTCTTGCTGCCTCTATGTGAAACGGCATCGATTCCTTGGTTAACGGAATATATTTAGCGCCCGAGGTGGTGCCTGAAGTTTTAGCAAAATAAATGGGTTTACCAATCCAAAGAATGTCCTCCTCGCCTTTTACTACTCGGTCAACATAAGGACGTAATTCTTCGTAATCTCTTATTGGAACCTGTTTGGCAAAATCTTCGAACGATTTGATTTTAGAAAAATCATGGTCTCTTCCAAACTGAGTTTCTTTGGCTGTTGCCAATAATTCACTTAACACTTTTTGTTGTGTAGCTATAGGGTTTTGAACCCATTTTTGCGTTTTGTTGTGAATGATGTTTGCAAATATTTTGGCAGCAATTGATTTTATAGACATATTATTCGAATTCAATAAAAATACTTGGATCAATGGGATAACCATCTTTCCATAATTCAAAATGCAGATGCACTCCCGTAGATTCTTGTCCTGTCGAACCTGCTAAAGCAATAACTTCTCCTGTTCTTACTGCATCGCCTTGATCAACTGTAACCGAAGAAGCGTGTTTATAAACCGAAATAAATCCGTTGTTATGTCTTATGATAACTACATTTCCTGTATTAGGTGTCCAATCGGCAAAAATTACTTTTCCGCTGAGGATTGATTTTATCGGTGTGTTTTTAGCCAAAGCAATATCAACCGCATAATGTTTGTCTTTAGGATTGAATTTTTCGGTTATCATTCCTTTTACTGGAGGAAATAAAACTGTGGTGACTTTGGGTTTTGCTTTTTCAAAAAGATTGTATTTATCTTCTTGTTCTACCTCTGCTCGTAACTGTAAATCGGCTTTTGAAGGTTTTAATTCCTCCTGCGAAACTGCTTCTTGTGCTGTTGCTAAAATAGAGTCTTTATTGAATTTTGCATAATCTAAATCGCCAGTCAAAATCTTCTTTATCGATTTGATATAAGCATCGTTCTTCTTAAAAGCTTTAGTTAGAGAATCTGATTTCAGTGCCAACTCAGTAGCATCTCTTTTTAATTTTGTTGAAGCATAACCTGGAATAAATTCCCGCAAAGGGGTAAAAGCAATTATGTATGTAGTGACAAAAATAATTAGCAAAGCACCCACTGTGGCCACCACAAAGACATTCATCAAGGTCAATCGAAGGGAGAATATTTCTTCAAAAGTGTCTTCGTTCAAAATAACCAAGCGGTTTTTTGTGAAGAGTTTTTTCTTTATTATTTTTCGTTTGAGTCGTTTTTCAGACATGATTCTTTTGAATGTGTTACAAATATAGAAAATAAGTTGGCACCGAATTGACGGAACAGTGCTGTATTATTTCACTAACTAAAGTTAGTGTACCTGACTGCCACTGGCAGCCCTCCTCTTAATCTCAAATGTTTAACGTATATTTATTATCGTGAAATTCAAAAGAATGTTATTTTCTTTTTACCTTTGCCCAAGTTTATTTAAAATAAAATCTGCGAAAGCATAAAATTATATATCATGGGAAGATTAGGAATGCCTGAAATATTAGTGATTCTAGTTGTTGTTTTATTACTTTTTGGAGGTAAAAAAATTCCAGAATTAATGAAAGGTTTAGGTACTGGAATAAATGAATTTAAAAAAGCCTCTAAAGGAGAAGACGATTCTAACGCTACTTCTAAAAAAGAAGAAGAAACCAAATAATTTTCATTCCATTTAAAAAATATATCCCAACTTCCAGCAATGGAAATTGGGATTTTTTATATTTACCCATTGCATTATACTTTAAACCAAAACACATGAAAACTTACTTCTTTATTATTGTCTCTCTTTTTTCATTTTCCTTTATTTATAGCCAAGAAATTATAGGTTCTTGGGGAGGTGAATTGGATATTCAAGGAAACAAACTCCCTTTGATTTTTAATATCAAACAAAAGGGAAATCAATTGGTTTCTACCATGGATAGTCCAATGCAAGGAGCAAAAGACATTGCAATAAGTCAAACTACATTTGAAAAAAATGAGCTTACTTTAGTTTCTACTACTATGCAGCTTCAATTCAAAGGATCTTTAAATGTTGATAAAATTGAAGGGACTTTTACACAAGGACCTATGAGTTTGCCTTTGATTTTAACTCGAAAAAAAGACGGTGAATCAGTGCTGAAAAGACCTCAAACACCACAACCTCCTTTTAACTATAAAATAGAAGAAGTAACCTTTATCAATCCAATAGATAAAAACACCTTGGCCGGAACCCTGACAACACCTTCAAACAAAAAGGAATTCCCAGTTGTGGTTTTAATCACAGGTTCGGGACAACAAAACAGAAATTCTGAAATTTTTGGACACCAATCTTTTTGGGTAATTGCTGATGATTTTGCTAAAAAAGGAATTGGTGTTTTAAGAGTTGATGATAGAGGAATTGGCGGTTCTGATGGTTTAACGATGAGTGTAACCACTAAAAATTTTGCAGATGACACTAATGCTGCAGTAGATTTCTTAGCTCAAAAAGGATTCTCAAAAATTGGTTTAATTGGTCACAGCGAAGGAGGAATTATAGCGCCAATGGTAGCCTCACAAAACCCGAAAGTAAAATTCATTATTACTATGGCGGGTCCTGGAATTCCAACAGATGAATTGTTGATATTACAAACTAATGCCATTGCAAAAGCTTCGGGAGCTTCAGATGATGCCATAAAATCAGGGGAAGAAACCAATCGAAAACTTTATGCATTGGTAAAAAATCACACTGGAAATGATTTACAAGGGGAGCTCAAAAAAGTGCTGATTGCAAGCATGCAAAAACTACCCGAAGAACAACAACCAGATGCAAAAGAAATAGCAACAGTAGCCGAACAGGAAAGCAAAAAAATTAGCATTCCTTGGTATACCTATTTCTTAAAAATCAATCCGGATGTGTATTGGAGCAAGCTTAAAATTCCGGTATTGGCTATGAACGGAACTAAAGATTTACAAGTAATTTCTAAAGAAAACCTAGCTGGAATAAAAGCTTCATTAGAAAAAGCCAAAAACAAACAATTTGAAATTATAGAACTTCCTAACTTAAATCACCTTTTTCAAGAAGCTAAAACAGGAACGGTCGAGGAATATGGTCAACTAGAACAAACTATCGCTCCGGTAGTTTTAGATAAAATGAGTTCTTGGATTCTTAAAAGATAATTACTTCAAGCGTTATACTTAAATCCCAAATTCTTAATTGCGTTTGGGATTTTTTATTGCAACACAATAGGTTCTTTTTTATACAAGGCTACTCGTTTGTCTCTCCTCCCTTCAAGACTTTGTACAATTCCTCAATTTTTTCCAACGGTAAATTGTGTAGCAGCTTGTTAACTTCCGTAATCGTTTCTGTTTTTGTTAAGCTATGCAAGGCGTGATCCGGAGCTAGTGTTTTTTTGGTTTCTGGAATGTAAGTCAGCAAATCATTGGGAGTGCAATTCAAATCGGTACATAACATCTCTAGCTTTTTCATCGAAAGCGAATCGAGGTTATCGCGTAGCAGATGATAAGTATAACTAGGCGAATGGCCTCGCTGAATAAAAAATTGATTGGCTTCGGTTATCCCTTTTATCTTTAAAATCCTGGTAATGTTTAATCGTATCATGAGTTCCTTATTATAAATTGATTATTCAAAATAAATCCTCTCAAAAAAAGTGCCAAACTATTTTAGTAAAGGGTAATCCGCTCTAGATTAACCTTCCATAGGTCTAGATTGAGCTTCCGCCAATTAGGATTAATCTTCCGTCGGCTGCGATAAACCTACGGACGATTGACTTTGATTTACTGACGATGGAGTTCGATGTAATATCAATGGAGATAAACCTATTTACTATTCAGATGAACCTGCAATCAATCCATTTGAATTGACTAAGGGGTTTTTCGGTTTATAAAAGGACTTTGAAAAGGTTTTCGGCATTAAAAAACCATAGTCAGTTGAATTCTTTTTCGTTCTTCATCCACCTCAACAACTTTCACTTGAACATGTTGGTGTAATTTCACTACTTCATTCACATCTGAAACAAAACCTGCTTTTAGTTGGGAGATGTGAACCAGTCCGCTTTCCTTAATTCCAATATCCACAAAGCAACCGAAGGCAGTAATGTTATTCACAATGCCTGGTAAAATCATTCCGGAACGAACATTTTTTATAGTGGTCACCGTTGGGTCAAATTCGAATACTTTGGCTGCTTTTCTTGGATCGAGTCCCGGTTTTTCGAGTTCTTTTACGATATCTTTTAGTCCAAGCATTCCTATTTCTGGGGTGATGTATTGGTCTAATTTGATTTGCGAAATCTTTTCTTTATTGGCAATTAAATCATTGGTTTTTAGTCCCAAATCTTTAGCCATTTTTTCAACAATTGGATAGGCTTCCGGATGCACCGCTGAATTATCTAGCGGATTTTTTCCATTATGAATTCGAACGAAAGCGGCCGCCTGTTGATAGGCTTTATCTCCTAATCGTGGAACTTTTTTTAGTTGCTTTCTGTCTTCAAAAGGACCGTTTTCCGAACGGTAAGCTACAATGTTTTCTGCCATTTTTTCGCCAATTCCAGATACATAACTCAATAACGATTTACTGGCGGTATTGATATTGATGCCGACCGAATTCACACAACGTACTACAACAGTATCCAATTCTTCTTTAAGTTTATTTTGGTCCACATCATGTTGGTACTGACCTACTCCAATTGATTTTGGGTCGATTTTTACCAATTCTGCCAACGGGTCTGCTAATCTTCTTCCTATAGAAACAGATCCTCGAACGGTTACGTCATATTTTGGAAATTCCTCACGAGCTATTTTACTAGCGGAATACACCGATGCCCCAGCTTCCGAAACTACAAAAACTTGAACCGGTTTATCAAAAGCAATTTTCTTGATAAAGAATTCTGTTTCCCGACTGGCTGTTCCGTTTCCGATGGAAATCGCTTCAATATTATAGGCATTTACCATCGATTTGATTTTCTTCATCGCCATGGTAGTTTCATTCTGTGGCTGATGCGGATAAATGGTTTCGTTGTATAACAAATCCCCTTTTTCATCCAAACAAACTATTTTACAACCGGAACGAAATCCGGGGTCGATGGCTAAAATTCTTTTTTCTCCTAATGGCGGTGCCAATAACAACTGACTCAAATTCCCAGCAAAAACATCAATCGCTTTGATATCCGCTTTGGCCTTAGCGTCTTGCAAGGTTTCATTTGAAATGGCGGGTTCCAATAATCTTTTGTAACTATCGGAAATGGCTAATACCATATGTTCGGTAGTATCGTTGTTGGCTTTTAGGATTTCGTTTTCAATAAAATCAATGGCTTCTTCTTTTTCGAAATCAATGTTTAGCTTCACAAAACCTTCTGCTTCTGCTCGAAGCATGGCTAATAATCTATGCGATGGTGCTTTTGAAATCGGCTCTGCCCAATCGAAATATTGTTTGAATTTTTGCGCGTCTTCTTCGTTTTCTTTTTTCTTAACCACCTTCGTTTCCACGATAGCTTTTCTTTGAAACAGGCGTCGCAGATTTTTTCGGATATAAATATTCTCATTTATCCATTCTGCAATAATATCTCTTGCTCCTTGCAAAGCCTCATCTTCGTTTTTGACTTTAGCGTTGATGTATTGTGTTGAAATAAAATCGACGTCGTCTTTTCCTTGTGCGAAGATGATTTTGGCTAAAGGTTCTAAACCATTTTCACGAGCGATATCGGCTCTTGTTTTTTTCTTCTTTTTATAGGGTAAATACAAATCTTCTATTTCCTGTAAATCGAAACTTTCTTTGATTTTTTTGGCCAATTCGGGAGTTAACTGTCCTTGCTCCTCGATGGTTTTCAATATGCTTTCTTTTCGCTTTACGATATCATCATAGTGTTTAGAAAGTTTCGCTATCGACTCAATAACTACTTCATCCAAATTTCCGGTTTGGTCTTTTCGGTATCTCGAAATGAAGGGAATGGTGCAATCTTCTGATAATAATTTTAAAGTAGCTTCAATACTTTTTGGTGAAGCCGTAACTTGATTTTGAATGAATTGTATGCTAGTCATTGTTGGATTTTAATTTTGAATTTTTTTGAAAGCTTTACCAAGATTTTCAATTACATCAGTAATAATCATGCTTTCTACACTTTGTGATTCTAATGTACTATCGGCTGCTAATCCGTGAAGATAAACGCCTAGAATTGCCGCATATATTGGCTCGTTTCCTTGTGCTAAAAACGCCGTTATAATTCCGGTAAGTGCATCACCCGAACCACCTTTTGCTAAACCCGAATTGCCTGTGGTGTTTTGAAACGAATCGTTTCCATCAGTAATAAAAGTTTGATGTCCTTTGAGAACAATAATTAGATTAAGTTCTGCCGCTTTAGTTGTAGCCGTTGCTCTTCTTTCTTCTTCCGAAGTATGATTGCCAAACAATCTATCAAATTCTTTTGGGTGTGGTGTTAGTATTGATTTTGAAGAAAGTTTGGAAAACCAATCTTGATTTTTGGCTAAAATATTCAAGGCATCAGCATCAAAAACTATTGGTAAAGTTACTTGAGAAATCAATAGTTTCAAAAGATTTTCCGCCGATTTATCAGTGCCAATTCCCGGACCAATAGCAATCGAATTATAGTGACTCCATTCTTTTCCATCTTCTCTGAATTCCATCATTGCTTCTGGAATAGAGGTAAAAACAGCAGGTCTTTCTTTCTTTGGAATATTCACAGTAACTAAACCAGCTCCGGCTCTTAAGCAGGCTTTGGTAGCAATAATCGCCGCTCCCATTTTTGATTTACTTCCAGCAATAATTAATGCATGTCCGTGAGTTCCTTTATTGGAATCGGGCCATCGTTTTTGAAACAATCTTTGAATGAAGGTTATGTCAAGAGTAGTCATGATATTAGTCTTGCACTATGAAATCTTTAGGGTCTTCTTTATTAAATTCGGGTTGAATATTAATATGATTGATGTGAAATTGATCAAATAAAACATGTTCTACCTCATGAAGTAAATCGTTGAACTCACTCATCTTAATATCATGTGAACAATCTAGGTGAGCTTCGAGATGTAATTCTTCATCATTTAAATGCCAAACATGGATGTGATGTAGTTTATTAACTCCTTTGATTTTATGAACTTCGCGAACGATTTCTTTGATGTCGATAAAATCGGGGGTGAAAAGCATGAGCATTTTTGTGGCCGATTTAATCAAATCATAACTTACATAAATTAAGTAAAAAGCAATTAATAAGGTCATCAAACTATCCACCCAAAACCAACCATAAAACTTCATCAACAAACCTCCCACTAATACCGCAACCGAAGCCATCATATCGGTCAACAAATGCAAATAAGCCGATTTCATATTCAGATTGTGTTCTGAATCTTTTTTAAGTAATAAAACAGAACCGCCGTTTACAATAATTCCTAAAATTGCCAGCCAAATAACCAGACCAGACTTAATTGGTTCCGGATGAAATAACCTTGAAGATGCTTCATAAACTAAAAACAATGCTACAATAATTAATGTTATCGCGTTTATAAAAGCAGCTATGAGTTCAGCTCGTTTATAACCAAAAGTGTTGTTTATGGAAGCTTTTCTTCTGGATAATTTGTGTGCTATTAAACTAAAAACCAGTGAAAGCACATCCGAAAAATTGTGAAGTGCATCTGAAATTAAAGCCAAACTTCCTGAAATAATTCCACCAACAATTTGCGCAATAGTAATCAGTAAATTTAAAAGAATGGAATACACTAAATTCTTTCCTTCGACTTCATGTTTGTGAATGTGAACGTGGTTGTGGTTGTGTCCCATTTTATTGACAAGCAATTTTATTCACTCTGTTAGCGTGTCTTCCGCCTTCAAAATTGGTGTTTAAAAAAGTATCGACCATTTCAACCGCTTGTTGTATTGAAGTAAATCTTGCTGGAATACTAATAATATTAGCGTCATTATGTTGGCGAGCCAAAGCAGCGATTTCTTTAGTCCAACACAAAGCGGAACGAATGCCTTGGTGTTTATTCACCGTCATATTGATTCCGTTTCCAGAACCACAAATTACAACACCAAAATCAGCTTTACCTGATTCAACATCTATGGCTACAGGATGTCCAAAATCAGGATAATCAACACTATCAAAAGTATCAGTTCCGTGGTTGATTATTTCGTATCCTTTTATTTCTAAAAATCCAACTATTGCTTTCTTATAATCGGGTCCTGCGTGATCGTTTCCAATGGATATTTTCATAGTATTGTGTATGTGATTAGCAGGACAAATTTACGCAAAGTATTGGTTGTATTTTTAGTTTATTCTAACAGTTTGATATTTAAGGCATAGTGATTTTGTTGTTTTGCATAATTTTCATAACTATTTAAACATCATTAGAATATATTTAGTAAAAATGTTAAAATAGTAGATTGTTAATTATAAAACGCAATTCGTTGATTTTCAGTTAACCTTAAATTAACACCATTTGTTAACAACTTTGGATAGAATTTTAGAAGTTTTTCTTGGTTGTACCATTAAAAATTGTAATCAAAAATTCAGATGGAAAAAACAAATTTAGTTTGAGTAATTTTTAGAAAAGTTATCAATATAAAAAGCGCTTTTTTCAACCGAAATCTTATGATAAAGTTATTTACAAAAAAGCTATTTTTTTAGTTGTGAACAACTGTTAATTAAATATAAAAAAGAGCTAAAAATGAACGTTTTAATTTGGTAAAAGGATGTTGATAAATTGGTATAAAAAATCAAAACTATAAAATCTAGTTTTTAAAAATAAAGTTATTCCACAAATGAACACCCTATAATAACCATCATAAATTTAAATTTTTAAATCTTTTCTTTTTGTTGTTTTTAATAAGTGTTGATAACATTTCTTTTTAAAAAGGAAAAGTTATTTTTTAATTAAAACTAATCACTAATTACTGTTTACTAATTACTATTTCGTAATTTTCAGCATTAATTGAAAAAGATACAATGAGTAAGAAACACAAAAAATTCGGAAAAAATGAAAAGACTTTCTCCGAAAAGATATTTAAAATACTATCAAAGAATGCTAATAAACCTTTTAACTACAAACAAATAGCCGCTATTTTAGAATTAGATGATACTAAAAGTAGAAACGAAATTATTAAAGATTTAAAGATTCTAGCAGCTCAAAAACTAATCATAGAATCAGAACCTGGAAAGTATTTAGTCAAAGCCTCAAGCCAACAATATTATGAAGGTGTTGTAGATATGACATCGAGAAAATCGGGCTATTTTGTATGTGATGAATTAGAAGATGATGTTTATATACCTTTTATAAATCTAAACCATGCTTTGGATGGCGATAAAGTAAAAGCTTATGTTTATAACAGAAGAAGTTCCAGAAAACCAGAAGCTGAAGTAATTGAAATAGTTGAAAGACACAAAACAGAATTTGTAGGTGTTGTTGATATTCAAAAGAATTTTGGATTTGTAACGACAGCTAATGCCAAAATGTACACTGATATTTTTATCCCAAAAAATAAATTAGCCGAAGCTGAACATGGTGATGTAGTTTTAGTGAAACTTGAAGATTGGCCAGCAAAAGCCGATTCCCCTTTTGGTTCTGTTATAAAAGTACTCGGAAAACCTGGAGAACACAATACCGAAATTCATGCCATTTTAGCGGAATATGGTTTGCCTTATGATTTTCCAATTGAAGTAGAAGCTTATGCTAATAAACTAGACACTTCCATAACTCAAAAAGAAATAGACAAACGTCGAGATATGCGTAAAGTACTCACCTTTACTATTGATCCAAAAGATGCTAAAGATTTTGATGATGCTTTGTCTTTCCAAGTTTTAGAAAATGGAAACTATGAAATTGGTATTCATATTGCTGATGTTTCTCACTATTTACAAGAAGGAACTATTTTGGATGATGAAGCTTATAAACGAGCAACTTCTGTCTATTTAGTAGATAGAGTGGTGCCGATGTTACCCGAAGTGTTGTCTAATTTTGCTTGTTCCCTTCGTCCTCATGAAGAGAAATATACTTTCTCAGCGATTTTTCAGTTAAATGCTAAAGCTGAAGTTTTAGATTCTTGGTTTGGAAGAACTATTATTTATTCCGACCAACGTTTTTCATATGAAGAAGCACAAAGTATTATTGAAACTAAATCAGATATTATTCCAGCTGAGATTTCATTGACTGGTAAAGAATACAAAGTTCCAGCGGAAATTGTAGCAGCCACTTTAAAACAGGATGAATTAGCTAAAATTCTTCGTAGAAAAAGAATGGCTGATGGCGCAATATCTTTTGATAAAGTAGAAGTGAAATTTAATTTAGATGAAAATGCTGAACCAGTTGGTGTTTTCTTTAAAGTATCTAAAGATGCTAATCATTTGATTGAAGAATTCATGTTGTTAGCCAATAGAAAAGTAGCTGAATTTATTGGGAAACAAAAGAAGACTTTCATATATAGAATTCACGATGAACCTAATGAAGACAAATTAATCAACCTTCAAACGGTGATTTCAAAATTTGGTTATGCCATTAATATGAAATCAAAACAAGACATTTCTAAATCATTGAATAAATTATTGAATGATGTCAATGGAAAAAAAGAACAAAATTTAGTAGATACTTTAACCATTCGAAGTATGAGTAAAGCCAAATATTCGACAGAAAACATTGGTCATTACGGATTAGCTTTTGATTATTATAGTCATTTTACTTCGCCAATTCGACGTTATCCTGATGTCATGGCACATCGATTATTACAATATTATTTAGATGGAGGAAAATCGGTTGATGCTGAAATTTACGAAGAAAAATGTGCACACTCTAGTGATATGGAAGGTTTAGCAGCTCAAGCTGAAAGAGATTCGGTGAAATACATGCAAGTAAAATACATGCAAGATCATAAAGACCAAGAGTTTCTTGGAGTTATTTCAGGCGTTACCGAATGGGGAATTTATGTAGAAATCGTCGAAAACAAATGCGAAGGAATGGTGCGTATTCGTGAAATTAAAGAAGATTATTATACGTTTGATGAAAAACAATATGCCTTGGTTGGACAAGCAACACAAAGTATATTACAATTGGGTGACGAGGTATTTGTTAAAGTAAAAAATGCCGATTTAGTTAAGAAACAATTGGATTTTCATTTTATTAGAAGGAATGAATAGTTTGAAATAAATTCAAAGGTTATGAAAAATTTAGTTTTTAGTTTATTAGCTGTTAGTTCAATAGCTTTCGGGCAAGTTGAAAAAAATCCAGGAGATTTCAATAAAGTAACTGCATTTGATCAAATCGATGTAATGTTAATTCCTGGAAAAGAAAATAGTGTCCAAATTGATGGAAGAGGTGCTGATGATGTAGAGTTAGTCAATAAAAACGGAGAATTAAAAATCAGAATGCCTTTGCTTAAAATGTTGGATGGTGATCATATTTCAGTAACCGTTTACTATAAAGATTTAAATGCTGTTGAAGCAAATGAAGGTTCCAGAATTGCTTGTGGTGATAAAATCGAATCTACTTCTTTTGATATTATTGCCAAAGAAGGTTCTGAAGTAAAACTCATTCTTGATGTTGATAAATTGAGTAGTAGAACAGCCAATGGATCTACTGTTACTTTATCCGGAACGGCAAAAGTTCAAGATGTTTTAGTGAATTCAGGCGGAATTTATGAAGCTGAAAATCTTAAAACGCAGCAAACCATTATTACTTGTAATGCTGGTGGAGAAGCTAATATTTTTGCTAGTGATTTAGTTGATGCTAAAGTAAGAGCTGGTGGGAACATCACTATTTATGGGAAACCAAAACAGATTAACCAAAAAGTAGTTGCTGGTGGTAGCGTCAAAGAAGCAAAATAGATTTTATTTTAAATTCTAAATTTTAAATTCTAAATTGCAGTGTCAAAAAAATAAGCATGATTTTACTCAACGATATTTTATCTGCCATCTTTCCTGGATTTATTTTAAGCATTATGATTGGACCAGTTTTCTTTGTATTACTGGAAACCAGTGTCGTAAAAGGATTTAGAGCAGCAATATCTTTTGATTTAGGTGTTGTTTTAGCCGATATTATTTTTATCCTAATAGCTTATTTTAGTAGTTACCGTTTAATTCAAAGTATTAAAGACGATCCTGCGCTGTTTATTTTTGGTGGTTTAGTGATGCTTACTTATGGTATTATTTCGTTTCTAAAAAATAAAAAAGAAAACAAAAAGGGATTGACGAAGAAGACCCAGCCGAGTTGGCTAAAAACAATTATTTTTCTCTTTTCCTAAAAGGATTTTTTCTCAATTTTATTAACGTTGGAGTATTAGGATATTGGTTAGTGATTTTAATTACCATTGGTCCAAAAATGGAACTTGACCCAACAAGAATGTTTACTTTTTTAATTACAATGGTAGTTACTTATTTTGTTATCGATATTTTCAAAATACTGTTAGCTAAGCAATTGAGAAATCATCTTAATCAAAAAAACATTAGATTAATCAAAAAATTCATCAGTATTGTTTTAATAGCCTCAGGTATATTTCTTCTGAGTCAAGGCTGGTTTCCTAAAGAACAAAAAATCGTTAACAAAGCTTTCGAAAAGTTTGAGGATAAGAAGTAAAAGTTTAATTCTTCCTAAAAAGTATCACAAAAAAAAGAGCTACTATTTCTAGTAACTCTTTTGAGGCATCGTCCGGATTCGAACCGGAGTAGACGGTTTTGCAGACCGGTGCCTAGCCGCTCGGCCACGATGCCGTTGGAGGGCAAATATACTAAAAAAGTTAAAAGGCAAAAGGCAAAAGGCAAAAAGTTTTAGTTTCGTAATTCGTAATTTGAAATTCGTAATTATTTCTAACTTCGGTATTCTTCCATTTCAATGGTAACCGACTCAACGTCACCACCAATAGGAGGATTGAGTTTTGAAACGGCCAAAAGAATTCGGGACACCGATGGAATTTCTTTAAAAACTCTGACTATAATTCGGTGGGCCACATGCTCTAATAATTTAGAACGTATTTCCATTTCTTCCACAACAATTTTGTTTAAAAGCACATAATCTACTGTATCCTTTAAATCATCAGAGGTTGATGATTTTCTAAAATCAGTTTTAACTTCCAAATCAACTCGGTAATCTGAACCGATTAAGGCCTCTTCTTCCAAACAACCATGAAACGAATAGGTTCTGATATTTTGTAATTTAATGGTTCCCATTTTTTAAGTATTTAGATTAGATTACAGTCTCAGTTCAGTTTTCTGAAGAAAACACTAAACTCTAAACCATAAACTCTAAACTTTTTTATCTTTGCTAAAATTACAAAAATAATGTCAACAGAAGAGAAGTCCCTCAATTTCATTGAACAAATTATCGAAGAAGATTTGAAAAACGGTTTGTCAAAAGACAAATTACGCTTTCGTTTTCCTCCAGAACCTAATGGGTATTTGCATGTAGGTCATGCTAGTGCGATTTGTTTAAATTTTGGATTAGGAATTGATTATCAATCCCCTGTAAATTTAAGGTTTGATGATACTAACCCAGCTAAAGAAGAACAGGAATTTGTTGATGCTATCAAAAGAGACATCGAATGGTTAGGCTACAAATGGGCTAAAGAATGTTATGCTTCGGATTATTTCCAACAATTATATGACTGGGCTGTTGCGTTTATCAAAAATGGAAAAGCCTATGTAGATAGTCAATCTTCTGAAGATATGGCCAAACAAAAAGGAACTCCAACCACTCCTGGAACAGATTCTCCTTATAGAAACCGTTCAGTAGAAGAAAACCTAGATTTATTCGAACGAATGAAAAAAGGGGAATTTCCAAACGGAACCCATATTCTTCGGGCTAAAATAGACATGTCACATAATAACATGTTAATGCGGGATCCAATTATGTATCGTATTTTACACTCGCATCATCATAGAACGGCCGATGCTTGGTGTATTTATCCAATGTACGATTGGGCACATGGCGAAAGTGATTATTTGGAACAAATTTCACACTCTTTTTGCACTTTAGAATTTTTACCTCATCGTGAATTATACGATTGGTTTTTAGACCAAATTTATGACACCACTAAAGTGCGTCCAAAACAAAGAGAATTTGCCAGAAGAAATTTATCTCATACCGTTGTGAGCAAAAGAAAATTATTGCAACTAGTACAAGAAGGACATGTAAGTTCGTGGGATGATCCTAGAATGAGCACCATTTCAGGGATGAGAAGAAGAGGATACACACCAACAGCCATTAGGAATTTTGCTAAAACTATTGGAATAGCTAAACGAACCAACCTTATTGATGTTTCGCTTTTAGAATTTTGTGTTCGAGAAGATTTGAATAAAACTGCACCAAGAGTAATGGCCGTTTTAAATCCAGTGAAGTTGGTTATTACCAATTATCCGGAAGGAAAAGAAGAAAATTTAGAAGCCGAAAACAGTCAAGAAGACCCAAGTTTAGGGTTCAGAAATGTCCCTTTTTCTAAAGAATTGTATATCGAAAGAGAAGATTTTCAAGAAGAAGCCAACAAGAAGTTTTTCCGATTAACCCTTGGTACTGAAGTTCGTTTGAAAAATGCTTATATCATTAAAGGAGAAAGTGTTGTAAAAGATGCAGAAGGCAATATAACAGAAATTCACTGTACTTATGATGAAGATTCTAGAAGTGGAAGCGGTACAGAAGCCAGCCAAAGAAAAGTAAAAGGAACGATTCATTGGGTTTCTATCAAACATGCTATTGAAGCTGAAGTTCGTTTGTATGATCGATTATTTACCCATGAAAACCCAGATGGTGATAAAGAGGTTGATTTTAAAGAATACATCAATCCAAATTCCTTAGAAATTATCACAGGATATTTAGAACCAAGTTTGGCAACAGCAAAAGAGGGTGAACGATTCCAATTTCAAAGATTGGGTTATTATTGTGTTGATAAAGATTCGTCAACACAAAAATTAGTCTTTAATAAAACAGTTGGACTAAAAGATACTTGGGCAAAAGTAGAAAGTAAAGAATAATTTAAACAATAGATTTCATAAATAGAAAGCTCACTTTTTAGTGGGCTTTTATTATTATTATAAAAAACTATGGAAAACAAAAAGAATATAATTTCAGACAATTAAAACTGACCTTTATATTTTGTTTTTCTGGACCCTTTTTAAATTTTATAACACCTACTTCCAATCCTTTTGTGAACTTTCATTATTTCGCTTTAAAATAAGTTTTCGTTGTTTAAAGGGAAATTACTATGAAACACGCTTAAATTTTCGTAATTTTATTCCAATTAAATTTTTAATAATATGTCAACACGAAATAATGGTCTCATTGCACTTTTAGCAGGGGCAGCAGTTGGATTAGGATTGGGAATTTTATTTGCTCCCGATAAAGGTTCAAAAACAAGAGAAAAAATAAAAGACGGTTTAGATGATCTAAAAGATGAGGTGAAAACCAAATTCAATTCGTTGGAAGGAGAAGCCAAAGAAAAATTCTCAAAATCAAAAGACGAACTGAAAGATACCGTTGAAGAGTTACTTTCCAATTCGAGTTACAAAGCAGAAGAAGCTATTACTTTTTTAGAAGAGAAATTAGCAGAACTCAAAAAGCAAAACGCCAAATTACAGAAATAATGGCACTAGAAGAAATCAGAGATAATATCGAAGACATTCAAGAAAATACCAAAGCCTATATAGACACAAGCATTGCTTACTATAAACTTTGGGGTTTTAAAGTAGCTATGAAATCCACCACTTTGGCACTCAAGTTTTTCTTGATAGCTATCTGTTTGGTTATTGTTTTGTTGTTCGTTTCGGTTGCAGGCTCATTGGCTCTTGGTCAAATGTTTCATAGTTATCCTTTAGGTTTTTTATGTGTCGCTGGTGTTTATTTGGTGTTAGCCATGCTTTTGTTTTTAGTAAAAGACAAAATTGTAGAAGGACCAATATTAGAAAAATTCTCAGAAATATTTTTTAACGACTAAGTATGGAAACCAAAAAATATTCCTCCTATGCACAAATAGAAAACGATTTGGAGATTCTGAAAATCGAAAAGGAAATCCATTATCAAAAAATTGTGTTGAGTATCGAGAAAACAAAAGAAAGTTTAGTGCCATCGAAATCTATTTCTTTTGTTGCCGATATCTACAATAAGTACTTATCAGGAACCTATGGAACTATTTTAAAGATTCTAATTCCCTATGCCATCAATTGGTTTATAAATAGAAAAAGAGGCGATTAAGCCTCTTTTTTTTTATAGATATTGAATATTATTTCGCAGGTTCTTCCGGATTGGAAGTGTCTGATGGATTGTAATCCATTGAAGTTTTATTGTTTTTGTTTTTTACTCTTTTCGGTTGATTTTTCATTTGTTCACCCATAATACTTGAAGCAGTAAAACTCGTCACCATATTGTTTAGCATATCGCTGGCTGCTTGCGGAGAATTTGGTAACAAAATCAAGTTGGAATTAGTATCAGCACCAATAGCTTGTAAAGTATCATAGTGTTGTGTGATAACAATCAAAGCGGAAGCTTCTTGAGAATTGATTCCCACATTGTTTAGTACTTCTACACTTTCTACCAATCCTTTCGCAATTTCTCTACGTTGATCGGCAATACCTTGTCCTTGTAATTTTTTGCTTTCGGCTTCCGCTTTAGCCTTAGCTACAATTCTAATTCTTTGCGCATCCGATTCAAACATAGCCGCTGTTTTTTCTCTTTCAGCAGCATTGATTCTATTCATAGCATTTTTCACTTGAATATCAGGATCGATATCAGTAACCAATGTATTGATGATATCATATCCATAAGCCATCATAGCTTCGTTCAATTCGCGTTTTACGGCAATAGCGATATCATCTTTTCTAACGAAAACATCATCCAAAATTAGTTTAGGAACTTCAGCACGAACTACGTCAAAAACATAAGCCGTAATCTGGTCATGAGGATATTCTAATTTATAAAATGCTTCATAAACATGTTCTTGAATCACTTTAAACTGAACAGAGACTTTCATTTTAATAAACACATTGTCTTTGGTTTGAGTTTCGATGATAACATCTAACTGTTGGATTCTCAAATTCACTCGACCCGCGATTCGATCGATGATAGGAAGTTTTAATTGTAAACCCGAATTTCTAATACTTTCAAATTTTCCAAAACGTTCTACAACTACAGCGCTTTGTTGTTTTACGGTAAAGAAAGAGGAGAATAAAATCACAAGACCAATAAATAAAAAGATAAAGATAAATGGCATAATTTTTTAAATATTTAAAGTTAGTAAAGTGATTGTACGAAAAAAATGTATGTTTGTTACAAATTAATAAGTTACCCTTACATGAAGAAAAACATTCTGTTCCTTTTGTTGTTTTCTACAACTATAGGATTCGCCCAATATGGCTATCGCGATGGAAATCGAATCGGTCTTTCCGCGGGAATTTCTCAAACAACTTTATTTACTAACAATTTTGATGTCAAACCCGAAATGGGTTTTGCTGGCGGACTTTCTATTCGAGGAAACTACTACAATAACTGGAGTATGATTTATGGAATGCAGTTTTTTGCCAATAATTTTTCGCTAGAGTCCACTTTTAATCAAAATTTAAAATACAGTGTTCAAGGTGTTCAGATTCGATTATTATTGAGTTATAATGTAGTTAAAGATCATGTTTCTGTTGATTTTGGACCAGTATTACAAATTAATGGAAAACTACAACTTCCCAGTTCAGATGAAAATAAAATTATTAAAGGAACCCTGTTAAAAGCTAGTCAGATAACAGATGTTTCTCCTGTAAGCGGTAATTTTTATTTAGGTTGCTCAGCAGGAAGCAAAACCATCCGCGCTTTGATTTTTTATGAATATGGGTTTACTAATTTATTGAATAAACTCAACAATGATAGTAGTTTACAAGCGTTAAATAACAACAATAGCTTCAAAGGAAACTTAGGAACTATAAACGGGCAGGTGATTTTTAACTTATAAAAAAAGCCCCAATAATTCGGGGCTTATATTTTTTATAAAGTAGCTATTGCTTTCTGTAATCGTTTAATAGTTTCTTCCTTACCAATCAATTCTACAATATCAAAAAGATGCGGACCTTTGAGCGCTCCAACCAAACTCAAACGGAAAGGCTGCATCACTTTTCCCATACCAATTTCATTTTGAGTCATCCAATCTTTGACATCTGTTTCAATGGTAGCAGAGGTAAAATCACTTATATTTTCTAATACTGAAATCAATTCTTGCATCGTTCTTGGCGTGTCTTCTTTCCAGTTTTTAGCCGCTTTTTCATCATAAGAAGTGGGCGCTTCAAAAAAGAAATTACTCATTTCCCAAAACTCGGAAACGAAATTAGCACGCTCTTTTATCAAGGAAACAATTTTTACTAATGTAGTATAATCGGCATCAATTCCTTTTTCATATAAAATAGGAGCAAAGCTTTTGGCCAAACTTTCATCCTCTTGTTTTTGCAAATATTGATGGTTGAACCATTTGTTTTTCTCTGGATCAAATTTAGCTCCAGCTTTGTGAACTCTGTTTAAGTCAAATTTTTCAACCAATTCATCTAATGAAAATAATTCTTGGTCTGTTCCATCATTCCATCCCAATAAAGCTAAAAAGTTAATCACCGCTTCTGGGAAAAATCCATTTTCTCTATAGCCAGATGAAACGCCTTCTTCACTTTTCCATTCCAATGGGAATACTGGAAATCCTAATTTATCTCCATCACGTTTCGATAATTTTCCATTACCGATTGGTTTTAATATTAATGGTAAATGGGCAAATTCTGGAGCTTCCCAACCAAAGGCTTTATATAATAAACTATGCAATGGCATTGATGGCAACCATTCTTCACCACGAATTACATGTGAGGTTTCCATTAAATGGTCATCAACAATATTGGCTAAATGATACGTTGGCATCCCATCACTTTTAAACAAAACTTTATCGTCTAAAAGATTCGTTTCAAAATGAATGTCACCGCGAATAATGTCATGCAAATGCAAAGTCTCGTTCACGGGAGTTTTAAAACGAACGACATAAGCTTCACCTGCTGCAATTCTTTTCTCAGTTTCTTCTTTGGAAATTACTAATGAAGTATCTAGTTTTTCACGATTGTGCCAGTTGTATATAAAAGTTTTTCCTTGCTCCTCATGTTGTTTTCTATGTAAATCCAAAGCTTCAGCAGTATCAAAAGCATAATAAGCCCAACCCGAATCAATCAACTGATCCGCATATTGTTTGTACAATTCTTTTCTTTCGGATTGACGATAGGGTCCAAATTTTTCATTCTTTCCTATTGTTTCGCTAGGTGCAATGCCTAACCATTCTAAAGCCTCAAAAATGTAGGCTTCCGCTCCAGGCACGAAACGGTTTTGGTCAGTATCTTCTATTCTCAAATAGAAAACACCGTTATGTTTTTTAGCAAATAAATAATTAAATAAGGCAGTACGAACACCACCAATGTGTAACGGTCCAGTCGGACTGGGAGCAAAACGAACTCTAACGGGTCTTGACATTGTTTTAAAATTTGGTGCAAAGATAATCAGAAGTTCTAAGTCAGAAGTCAGAAGCGATAAGTTTTTAGGGCTTCATATCTAATGGAATTCTTTTATTCATTAAAGCAAACCAAAGCGGAGGAACCAATGATAATAACATTGACATGGGATATCCATAAGGCAATTGTGGACTTACTTGATGGTATTCTAAAATTTGATATTTCTTTTGTGATTTAAAGTGATGATCGCTATGACGGGTTAATTCATAAAGCATGATTCGACCCAAAACATGATTGGAATTCCAGGAATGCTTTTCACTAACTCGCTCATACCTTCCTGAAGGCAAGAGGTTTCTTTTCAAACCATAATGCTCAATATAATTGATTGTTTCCAATAACAAAAAGCCAACGATGCCTGCAAGTAAAGCAATAACCAGCCCTATAATACCAAAGAATACATAAATCAAAATCAGATAAACAACTTGAATAATCGTAAACCAAAACATATCATTTTTTATAGAAATAAAACTTCTATTTTCTTGTTGATTCAATCGAAGTTGAATTTGCCACGCTTTTCTATAGGTTCCCAAAACAGTTTGAATCCAAAAGCGATATAAGGATTGATTGTATTTTGCTGTCGAAGGATCTTCAGGAGTGGATACATGCAAATGATGACCATGATTGTGTTCAATAAAAAAATGAGTGTAATGAGATGGAATTAATAGCAGTTTACCTAATATCCTTTCGTACAACTTTTCTCTGTGACCCAATTCGTGAGCCACATTAATTCCATTGGAACCTAAAATTACGCCTAGACTGAGAATAACTCCAATGGTTTCTAATTTCGTAAAACCAGATTGTGTGGCAAAAATCAATACAAAAAATAAACTTCCATAAACAATCAAAACATTTATATACAATAGAAAATCAAAAAGATGATTTTTTAATCTACTTTCTTTTTCAATATCAGTATAATTTTCCTCATCGATAGGCAACAATAGCTCCAAAATAGGAAGTAAAACAAAAGCAAATAGTATTCCTGAATAAGTCCAAATCCCTCCAAAATGAATTCCAATTAAAGCTACTAAAGGAATACAATACGCTAATAAATATTTCATAATCAGTTTATTTTGAATTTAAAAATACTCAAGTTTTCTTCAATCTACAAGCATTTTCCATTGGCAAATTTTTAACGCTTGGGTATTCAGTAAAAATTGTACATTTATCGGTTATAAAAAAGAATTGCAAAAATTGGAGAATTCAAATGTCATTTACGATAAGTTAGAAAGCTTTATCAAGAAGTTTTATACCAATGAATTACTACGTGGAACAATTTTCTTCGTCGGAATTGGGTTATTGTATTTTATCTTCACCTTGTTTGTTGAGTATTTCCTTTGGCTTAAACCAAATGCTAGAACCATATTGTTTTACACTTTTGTTCTTGTAGAGTTGTTCCTCTTATTCCGATTCATCTGCTTTCCATTATTCAAATTATTTAAGCTTCAAAAAGGAATTGATTATAATGAGGCATCAAAAATCATCGGGAATCATTTCAGCGAAGTAGGAGATAAGCTTACGAACTTTCTACAACTATCTCAGGACAAAAACAAATCAGAGTTGTTATTGGCTTCGATTGACCAAAAAGCGAACACGCTTCAACCAATTCCTTTTGGAAACGCGATAAACCTTGGAAACAATAAGAAATACTTGCCTTTGGCGATAATTCCCATTTTGTTTTTTGCCTTCTTTTACCTTTCGGGAAACAGTAATTTGATTTCACAAAGTTTAAATAGGGTCGTGAATTTTAAACAGCAGTTTTTACCACCAGCACCCTTTGAATTTCAGGTTTTGAATGCCAATTTGCAGACCGAACAAAATAAAGATTTCTTGCTTAAAGTTAAAACAGTGGGTAAAGTAGTTCCACAGGATGCAACAATTTTTATTGGTAATGAAAGCTACTTTATGGAGAGTAACAAAGCTGGTGAATTTGAATTCGTCATTCCAAAACCCTCAGAAGAAGTTGAATTTCATATTGAAGCTAATGATGTTTCCTCACACGATTATGAATTAAAAGTAGTCACAGTTCCCTCCATAGCCAATTTCGAAATGGTATTGAATTTTCCAAGCTATCTAAATAAAAAAGCAGAAGTAATTAAGGGTACAGGAAACGCCATTATCCCAGAAGGGACTAAAGTCACCTGGAGAATGAATACCCTAGCCACTCAAAAGGTGGATTGGGTAAACGAAAATGCTCATTATGCTTTCACTAAAGAAGATAATATGTTTTTATTATCAAAAAGCATTCTTCAAAATGTGGATTATCAAATTCTAACCTCTAACGCAAAGGTTCAAAATTACGAGAAACTGAATTATCAGATTTCAGTAATCAAAGATCAATTCCCAACCATATCTGTAAATAATGCTCCAGATAGTTTAAAGGTTAATAAGAACTATGTGTTAGGACAAGTTTCCGACGATTACGGACTATCAAAATTACAAATAGTCTACTATCCAAAAGACACGCCAAAAGAGGTTAAAAAGGCCGTTATTTCAGTTAAGCACGATGTTTATGATCAGTTTGTGTTTTCATTCCCTAATAATCTTCCAGTAATGGAAGGAGTCTCCTACGAATATTATTTTGAGATTTTCGATAACGATGCCATTCACAATTTCAAAAGCACTAAATCATCAGTTTTCAGCAACCGTATCGCTACGGAAACAGAGAAGCAAGATGAAATGTTACAACAGCAAAACGAGAATATTAATTCGATGTCAAAATCGCTAAAAGCCCAAGACAAGCAACTTTCAGAAATGGATAAATTGCAAAAGATGGGCAAAGAAAAAGATAATCTAGAATACAAAGACCAGCAAAAAGTTAACGATTTCATCCAACGTCAAAAACAACAAGACGAAATGATGAAAGAGTTCTCGGAGAAGATGAAGGATAATCTGGATAAGTTCAAGACCGAAAAGAAGGATGAAAAGAAAGATTTGCTTCAAGACAGATTAGAGAAAACGAAAGAAGAACTCGAAAAAAATAAAAAGCTTTTAGACGAACTTCAAAAACTGAATGATAAAATCAGCAAAGAAGAGTTGTTTGAAAAGATGGAGAAATTCCAACAAACGAGCAAGAACCAAACCAAAAGTTTGGAGCAATTAGTGGAATTAACCAAGAAGTATTATGTTGAGAAAAAAGCTCAACAAATTGCTGACAAATTAGACAAACTTGCCGAAAAGCAAGACAAGCTTGCCGACAAGACCGAGGAGAACAATGCTGAAAAGCAAGATGAAATTAATAAGGAATTTGATAAACTTCAACAAGAACTAAAAGAGTTAGACAAGGACAACAAGGAATTAAAATCTCCTGTTAGTTTGCCCAAGACAGAAGAGAAAGAGAAAAGTATTGATGAAGATTTGAAGAATGCTAAAGACCAATTACAAAAGCAACAAAAAGAGAAAGCCAAATCAAAACAAAAAAGTGCTTCCAAGAAAATGAAGCAAATGAGCCAGCAAATGGCAGAACAAATGGAAGCCGGAGACAAGGAGCAAATGGATGAAGATGTGGCCATGCTAAGACAAATTTTAGACAATCTCCTTGCCTATTCTTTTTCTCAAGAAGATGTCATGAAGCAGTTCAAAAACTTGAAACGAGGAGCACCATCCTTCAATAAAAACCTTAAAATCCAACAGGACTTAAAACAACAATTCAAACATGTCGATGATAGTTTGTTTGCAATGTCATTAAGAAACCCAAAAATAGCTGAAGACATCACTAAGGAAATTGGAAATGTGCAATATAACGTGGATAAAGCTATTGAGAATTTGGCCGAAGCCAATGTTCCAAAAGGGAATTCTCATCAGCAATATGCGGTATCATCATCGAATAAATTAGCGGACATGCTAAGCGATATTTTAAATAGTATGCAAATGGAAATGTCTGGAGCTGGACAAGGAAAGCCAAAACCAGGTCAAGGACAGGGACAAGGTATGCAATTGCCAGATATCATAAAAAAACAAGAAGGCTTAGGGGAGAAGATGAAGAAAGGAATGAAAAAAGGAGAAAAAGAAGGAGAAGGACAAGAAGGCAATAAAGGAGAAAAGGAAGGTCAAGGCAAGGAAGGACAAAAAGGGAACAATGGTCAAAAGGGAGATAAAGGAAAAGGACAAGGAAACCAAAATGGGGGAGAAGAAGGACAAGACGGAGAAGGCGACGCCAAGAATGTAATGGAAATTTATAAAGAACAACAACAGCTTAGAGAAGCTTTAGAAAAGGAATTGAGAAAGCAAGGAGTTGGAGGAAATGGTCAAAATGTTTTAGACCAAATGAAGCAAATAGAAAAACAATTACTCAATAAAGGGTTCAATAATGAAACGCTTCAAAAGATTTTAAATGTTAAATATGAGTTGTTAAAATTAGAGAAAGCTGTTCAACAACAAGGGGAAGATAAGAAGCGTCAATCGGAAACCAACAAGAAAGAGTTTAACAATCAAGCACCTGCTTTGCCTACCAAACTGCAAGAATATTTAAACAGCATTGAAATTTTAAATAGACAAAGCTTACCTTTGCGCTCCAATTTTAACCAAAAGGTTCAAGAATATTTCAAAACCAATGATTAGTTTTAATTACGAGACAGAATTTATACTGGATAATGAAACGGCTTTTGCTAACTGGCTCTCCAAAGTCATTAGCTCCGAAATGAAGAACGAAGGGGAGATTAATTATATCTTCTGTGACGATAATTATTTGTTGGAAATAAACCAACAATATTTGAACCATGACACGTTAACAGACATTATCAGCTTTGATTATTCTATAGGAAACGAACTACAAGGCGATATTTTCATCTCTGTTCAAAGGGTTCGTGAGAATGCTGATGATTTCAATGTTGCGTTTGACGAAGAATTAAAAAGAGTTATGGCACACGGAGTTTTACATTACTGCGGTTATAAAGACAAATCCGAAAAGGATGAAAAGATAATGCGTGAAAAGGAAGAAGAGAAAATGAAAATGTTCCACGTGAAACAAAATTAAAATGTTTTTAGAAAAATACGATACAATTGTAGTGGGAGCAGGACATGCAGGTTGCGAAGCAGCAGCGGCATCAGCTAATTTAGGTTGTAGCACTTTGTTGGTCACAATGAGCCTACAGAACATTGCGCAAATGTCATGCAATCCTGCTATGGGGGGAATTGCGAAAGGACAAATTGTTCGTGAAATAGACGCACTTGGAGGGTATTCAGGAATTATTTCAGATATTACCGCTGTTCAATTCAAAATGCTTAACAAATCTAAAGGACCTGCTATGTGGTCTCCCAGAGTGCAATCAGACCGAATGCGATTTGCAGAAGAATGGAGATTGCGTTTAGAACAAACACCTAATCTCGATTTCTATCAAGAAATGGTAAAAGGACTTCTAATTAAAAATCAAAAGATTGAAGGAATTGTTACTTCACTCGGAATTGAAATCAAAGCCAAAACAGTAGTACTTACTAATGGCACTTTTCTTAACGGATTAATCCATATCGGTGACAAGCAATTTGGAGGAGGTAGAGCAGGAGAAAGTGCGGCATACGGAATAACAGAGGATTTAATTAATGCTGGTTTTGAATCTGGCAGAATGAAAACAGGAACACCACCTCGAGTAGATGGTCGTTCATTAGATTATTCTAAAATGCGCGAAGAACCAGGGGATTTAGTTCCAGATAAGTTCTCCTATTCAGATGAAACCAAACCATTGGTTCATCAGAAACTTTGTCACATGACATACACTTCAAACGAAGTGCACAATATTCTTCGAGAAGGTTTTGATCGCTCCCCAATGTTTAATGGACGCATTAAAAGTATCGGCCCAAGATATTGCCCATCTATTGAAGACAAAATTAACCGTTTTGCTGACAAGGAGAGACATCAATTATTTGTAGAACCAGAAGGATGGAATACTGTGGAAGTATATGTAAACGGGTTTTCAACTTCCTTACCTGAAGATATTCAATTCAAAGCTTTACGTTTAGTGGAAGGGTTTGAAAAAGTGAAATTCTTTAGACCTGGATACGCTATTGAATACGATTATTTTCCGCCAACACAATTAAAACATACTCTCGAAACGAAGTTAGTTGAAGGACTATATTTTGCTGGACAAATCAATGGGACAACTGGATATGAAGAAGCAGCATCTCAAGGAATGATGGCGGGTATCAATGCAGCACTAAAAGTAAAAGAACAAGAACCAATGATTCTGCGTCGTGATGAAGCTTATATAGGAGTATTAATAGACGATTTAATAACCAAAGGTACAGAAGAACCATATCGAATGTTTACCTCTCGTGCAGAATACAGAACGCTTTTAAGACAAGACAACGCCGACTTTAGATTAACAGCTAAATCCTATAAAATTGGATTAGCTTCTGAAAAACGTCTAAAAAGAATGGAATACAAATTTGAAGAAAGTGAAAAAATGGTCAATTTCTTCAAAGAAACGAGCGTTACTCAAGAGGAAGCCAACCCCATTTTAGTAGAAAAGGAAAGTGCACCAATGAGTCAATCCGATAAAATGTATAAAGTATTCTCTCGACCTCAAATCGAATTAGAGGATATTTTAAAATTTGAAAAAGTTCAAGAATATATCCAAGCAAACGATTTAGATAAAGAAATAATCGAACAAGCCGAAATCCAAGTCAAATATTCTGGGTATATCGAAAAGGAAAGAAACAATGCGGAAAAGTTGGTTCGATTAGAAGATATTAAAATCCCTGAGAATTTTGATTACAACAAAATCAAATCGATGTCAATAGAAGCCAAACAAAAGTTGTCTAAAATTCGTCCAGTAACCATTTCACAAGCATCAAGAATTAGCGGAGTATCTCCATCAGACATATCCGTGTTATTAATTTATATGGGGAGATAGTTTTACGTTCCACGTGAAACGAATTGTGTCAAGCCTTATCAATACAGTCTTTATATGAGTTTTCAAAATAATATTTTTTTCCAAAAAGTAAAAGATTATTCGGTTTCAAAAGAAATATTCGAATTGCATCACAATCCGGAATATGATTTATTGATCACTTTTCCAAAGCCGTCACTAGAGAAATTGCCAAGCTATTACGAAAGCGACGACTATATTTCACATACCGATGGCAAACGTTCTCTATTTGAAAGAGCATACCACATAATAAAAAATGTGGCACTAAAAAACAAAGTAAAATTAATCAACGCACAATCTCAAAAAGGAAAACTTCTAGACATTGGAGCAGGAACAGGAGATTTTTTGGTAGTGGCTAAAAAAGACGGTTGGCAAACTACTGGAATCGAACCAAGCAATAAAGCAAAAGCTATAGCTATCAATAAAGGGGTTTCATTTGCAGATAACCTAGCGAATCTTGAAAGCCATTCTTTCGATATCATCACCATGTGGCACGTGTTAGAACATGTTCCTAATCTGGATGAATATATTTCTGAATTAAAAAGATTGATTAAACCAACCGGAACTATAATTATTGCTGTTCCCAATTTCAAATCATTCGACGCCAATTTCTACGGAAGACATTGGGCTGCTTATGACGTACCAAGACACATTTGGCATTTTTCAAAAATAACTATCGAAAAATTATTCGCAGAAAAAGAAATGAAATTGGTCGAAGTCCTACCCATGAAATTTGATAGTTTTTATGTAAGCTTACTTTCAGAAAAATATAAAACAGGGAGAATGAATTTCATTCGAGCATTTTTTGTCGGACTAAAATCAAATCTGTCAGGAAAGAAAACAAAAGAGTATTCCTCCCATATATATGTCCTTAAAAACAAGTAAAACGCAATTAAATAAGCGTGATTTATCTAAAACGAGGTTAAACATCACTTAACCTAACAAAAAACGAAACGCGGCTTAAAAGCGTTTATTTAAAGCCAAAATCAATAATCAAATCTTATAGGTTTAAAGCAACCAATAACGAACACTTATACTAACAAATCGGCCATTTTTTAGACATTTTAGGGTCATTAGATTATTGCCGTTTATTTTTATACTTTTGAAATCGAAAATTAATTTTTATACTATTCTAATGAAGAAAACAATTATCCTAGTTGCATTGGCCATCTCCATAATTTCATGCAATAAAACAACAACAACCACAAAAGAATTTAAAACAGCCTATATTGATACTTCTAAATTAATGGAAGAATCAACGGAAGCTAAAGATATCGAGGCGAAATATAAAGATAAAGCCAAAGTAATGGGCAACCAGTTAGAAGCAGAAGTAGCTCGTTTCAAATCGGAAGCTGCAAGCTTCAAACAAAATGCACAAACCAAAGGAGAAGCTTGGGCCCAACAAAAAGGATCTGAATTACAACAAAGAGAACAACAATTAAACTACGCTCAACAAGCCATGCTACAACAATTGCAACAAGAAAGTGGTGTAGAAATGGACTCTTTAGTAAAAAGTTATAGAAAAGTAATTAAAGAATACGGAAAAGAAAAAGGATACGATTATGTATATGGTTCAGGTGACTCTTCTCCTTCCATTTTGTATGCGAAAGACGGTTATGATATTACCAATGATATGATTAAAAAAGTCAACGATTTATACAAATCAGTGGGTAAAAAAGAAGAAAAAACTGAAACTAAAAAGGAAGAGAAGAAATAACATATTTGCTTTTAAATGATACAAAACGCCTTAATTACAAGGCGTTTTTTTGTTTGTTTGTTGAAAAACAATGCTTTATATTTGCTTTTCTAAAGTATACGCCATGAAATCAATATCAGCCGAAGCAAACTATGTTTTGCAATTTATCAATCAAACCAATCGGTCTATCTTTCTCACTGGAAAAGCAGGAACAGGAAAAACCACGCTTCTCAAAGAGATAATTAAATCCACACACAAAAATTGTGTGGTCGTCGCACCCACAGGAATCGCAGCTTTAAATGCTGGAGGCGTTACTATTCATTCCCTATTTCAGTTGCCTTTTGGAGGATTCATCCCCGATAATTCATCCCCTCAGTTTTCAGATAATTCAAAATTTGAAACTAAAGCTACGTTACGTAGACATTTCAAAATGAGCACTCTGAAGAAAGCAGTCATTCAAAACATGGAATTGCTTATCATTGATGAAGTCAGTATGCTCCGTTCTGATTTGATGGATGCCATCGATTTTATGTTGCAATCCGTTCGAAAAGGAAACCAAGCTTTTGGCGGAGTTCAGGTGCTCTTTATTGGCGATTTATTACAACTGCCACCCATAATTAGAGAGGAAGAATGGAGAACATTGCGAAAGTATTACAAAGGGAAATTCTTCTTTCACTCTCATGTGATTCAACAAAACCCACCATTGTATATCGAATTGTCTAAAATTTTTCGACAAACTGAGGAACAGTTTATATCGGTTTTGAATAACTTGAGAAACAATCAGATTTCAGCAAACGATATTAAAATCCTTAACCAATTTGTTCAACCTAACTTTGATCTAAAAGCCAATAAAGGCTATATCACTTTAACGACACATAACATCAAAGCTGATGCTATAAACTCGCAATCATTAATTGATTTAAAAGGAAAAGCTAATGTCTACAAAGCATTAATTGTTGATGATTTCCCAGAAAAAATTTATCCGTTAGAAGAACAATTAGAACTAAAAATAGGAGCTCAAGTCATGTTTATTAAAAATGATTTGTCATTCGATAAAAATTATTTCAATGGTAAAATGGGCGTTATCCAATCGCTTTCAGAGGAAGAAATCTGGGTTCACTTTCCCGAAGAAAATAAAACTATAGAAGTCGAGCGATACGAATGGCAAAACATCCGCTATTATGTAGATGAAAACACCAAAGAAATCAACGAGGAAATACTCGGAACCTTTACTCATTATCCAATAAAATTAGCTTGGGCAATCACCGTTCACAAAAGCCAAGGATTAACTTTTGACAAAGCCGCACTCGATGTATCACAGGTTTTCCTACCCGGACAAGCTTATGTAGCTCTTTCCCGTTTACGGTCTTTAAAAGGCTTGGTTTTACTGTCTCCGTTACAAATGAACGGCATTTCTAGTGATCAAGATGTATTGGAATATGCCGAAAATAAAGCCACTACAACACTACTCGAAAACGCACTGAAACAAGACACTAAAAGTTTTATTCATAACTATTTGATTGCCAGTTTTGATTGGACTGATTTGGCACAGGAATGGCGAAATCACCAGTTCAGTTATAACGAAAATTCAGAACTATCGGCGAAATCAAAATACGCCACTTGGGCAAAAAAACAAACCGAAGCCATTGAAAATCTTTTAGATGCTTCTCGCAAATTCGCTGCGCAACTAAACTCGCTTTTTAAAGAGGAAGAAGTCGATTTAAAGTTTGTTTTCGAAAGGGTTCAAGCGGCCTATACTTATTTCTTCGAACCTTTGGATGCCTTGGTTTATGAAATCCTTTGGAAATTAGAGGAAGTAATTCGAATTAAAAAAGTAAAAGCGTTTTACGATGAATTAGTGATTTTGGAAACACTGCAAGTCAAAGCCGTTTTACAATTGATGAAAGCCAAACTGCTCATAGAAACTGTAGCAAAAGGCGAAACCATTTCAAAAGAAAAAGTCACTTCGGAGGAAATTAAATATTATAAAATCAGAAAACTAGAAACGATTCGAGAAGACTTTAAAAAGCTAAATATAACATTAATTGAGGACGAAGTTGATTTAGAACGCTACACCAAAAAGAAAAAAGCGACAAAAGAACCCAAAAAATCAACGGTGCAAGAAACCTATGAACTATGGCTAGATAAGAATTCTATCAAAGAAATTGCAGCCATTCGTAAGCTTACTCCTCAAACAGTAGGTGGACACATGGCCAAACTCATAGAATCAGAAACGATTTCAATTAATGATGTTTTACCTGAAGAAAAAATCCTCGAATTAGCTAAAGCTTTTAAAGGATATAAAGAAGAAACCCTCAACGGTTTGAAAGAACAATACGGAGATAAATTTACCTGGGATGAATTGAAAATGTTTAAGGCAAGCTTGTAAATATCCCGTTAGGGATAAAATTTGGGTAGCCCAACAAAGCAACCAATGTTAAAAATCCCGTTAGGGATGACATATAGGCATCTAACTCAACCAAAAAACAGCTAAAACAGCCGGAACAAAATAAATAGCAATGGTCCTAGCACCATCATAATCTTTAGCTAAACGTTGTCCTAAAAGCAATAAAATCAAGGTAATACAAGAAAAAACAGCCCCATAAAAACCAAAGGTTCGTTCTCCATTAATCAACAATTGAACACAACCTACCAAAGTTAAAACACCAGTAATCAATTCCAAAAGCAAAATAATCCCTAATGCTAAAGGAACATTGTTTTTAAGTAATGTGGTATTCGCAAAATGACCCTTAAGCCACTTAACATTGCCTTGCCAACCAAAAACTTTATCATAAGCAGATTGGATAAAAGTTACGGCAAGAAATAACAGTACTAAAATAGAGGCTGTATTATTCATATCTATTCATTTTTATGGATTAAACGTGTAAGTTTTATTGATAAATCAGTTAAAATTATTTTGGCATTGCCATTCCTTTCAATATGATAAATCGCATCGGAAAGCTCATTAAAAATAGCATTTATATTACCGCCACTAACAAAAGGAGCAAATTTTTCTAAAGTAAATTTCTCCACAGTAGGCTCAAAATAAACCAATTTTTCAGTTTGATAATTAAGCAGTAAAGCCTGGCGAAAGAAATCAATGCAATAATTCAAAAACTGCTTTTGTCCTTCGCGACCTATACTAGCAATTTCCTCACTCCACAAAATCAAATCCTGAATGGCAGCAGCATTTCCCTTAGCTCTAAAAGCAGCTCTTACCCAATCCACAAACCATTTCTCAAAAGGATAATCTACCGTATCATTCTTAACAATATGAAGCGCTTTATTATAATTTCCCTGCGCCTGATGTGCTACTTTAAAAGCAGAAGGTTCATCTAAAAAATAAAATTGCTGCATCGCTTTTGCAATCACAGCTTCTGGCAAAGCACCAAAATGCAATACTTGACAACGGGAACGAATGGTTTGAATGATGTCTTCTTCATTCTCAGAAATCAAAAGAAACAAAGTTTTCTCTGGCGGTTCTTCAAGCAACTTCAATAACTTATTGGAAGCGGCAATATTCATCTTGTCAGCCATCCAAACTATCATCACTTTATAACCACCTTCATACGATTTCAAAGCCAATGATTTCAAAATATCCTGAGCATCATCCACCCGAATTTCTCCTTGCTTGTTCTGAACACCCAAATGCTTATACCAGTCAAACAAACTCCCATAAGGATTCGCCAAAACAAATTCACGCCAATCCATAATAAAATCAGCACTCTTAGGCTTCGATTTTACCTCGTCATTAGTCACATTCGGATAAACAAAATGCAAATCAGGATGCGATAAAGATTGAAATTTCAAATTACAACTGGCATTCCCACCGTTATTTTCTGTTCCAATATTATTACACAAAACAAACTGCGCATAAGCAATAGCCATTGCCAAAGTCCCCGAACCTTCAGGCCCAACAAACAATTGCGCATGTGGAATTCGCCCCGATAAAGCACTCTTAACAAGGTGATTTTTGATGTAATCCTGACCAAGAATTTCTGAAAACTGCATAAAGCAAATATAGAAGAAATATTTGGCTATTAAAACAGGCTAGTGGTGAACCAAAATCAAAACCATATAAGCCCAAAACGAAACAGTCTAAACCCGAAATAAAATAACTTAAGCCCGAAAAGAAACCTGCAGAGCCCTAAACGAAAACACCTAAGCCCGAAAAGCAATAACCTAAGCCCAAAAAGAAAACTGCTAAGCCCTATAACAAATAACCTGAGCCCAAAAACAAATAACCTAAACGCTAAAAGCAACAACCTAAACATAAAACAATAAAGAAATAGCTTAAAAACTTATGAAATAAACACAAATTGAAAACAACATTTCGCAAAAGAAAAGTAAGTAAACTCAAAGTAAAATCAGCTAAACAAAAAATGGAATGGTTTTTGTAAAAAACATATCAAACAGAGTTAAAAACAAAAGAGTACTAACACTAAATGTAATACTAAAATGATAAAGCTCAATATAAGACAAGCGCTTAAAAGCAAAGGCATTGAGAACACGCACCAATTTCTAATGAAATGCGATATTCCCTATCACACAGCAAGCCGACTACTAAATAACAATGTAGAAAGTATCAATTTTAAATACCTCGAAAAGATATGTTTACAACTCCATTGCACCACCGACGACCTTTTCGTTTGGATACCCGATAGCGATAACAAGCCATCAGCGAACCACCCCTTGCAAAAACTGGTGCAAAAAACAGCTAATGAAACCATTACACAAAAAATAAAACAACTCCCTTTTGATAAGATCCAACAGATAAACAACTACATCGACGAACTAAAGAATCAAAAACAATAAAGGATAAAAGCATAAGTTTAATTTTGTAACAAATTGAATATTAAAAAGATGAATCTTAAGATTTTCTTAAAAATCATCGATAAAAGCACAAAAAAGACCGATAAAATTAAATTTTACTATATTTGCAAGGATTCAAACCCTTTACATTACTAAATGAAAACGATTCAAGATTTTAATTTCCAAGCCAAAAAAGCCTTAATAAGAGTTGATTTCAACGTACCGTTAGACGAGAATTTTAACGTCACCGATGCCAATCGAATTGAAGCTGCAAAGCCTACCATAGATAAGATTCTTGCTGATGGAGGAAGTGTAATTTTGATGTCTCATTTAGGAAGACCAAAAGGAAAAGAAGATCAATATTCGCTACAACACATAGTAGCAAAATGTTCTGAAGTTTTAGGAGTAACCGTGCAATTCGCATCCGATTGTAGAGGAGAAATAGCGCAAAATGCAGCCAAAATTCTAAAACCAGGCGAGGTTTTATTGTTAGAAAACCTTCGTTTTTACCCTGAAGAAGAAGCGGGAGATGAAAATTTTGCTAAAGAATTAGCTTCTCTAGGTGATATTTATGTAAACGATGCGTTCGGAACGGCACACAGAGCCCACGCATCAACAACAATAATTGCTAAATTCTTTCCAAACCACAAATGTTTTGGATTGCTTTTAGCCAAAGAAATTGAAAGCTTAAACAGAGTATTAAATAACTCAGTGAAACCTGTAACTGCCGTATTAGGAGGGTCAAAAGTCTCTTCAAAAATAACAGTTATCGAAAATATTTTAGACAAAGTGGATCACATGATTATTGGTGGTGGAATGACATTCACTTTTGTAAAAGCGCTAGGTGGAAAAATTGGAGATTCCATCTGTGAGGATGATAAACAAGAATTGGCTTTAGAAATTTTACGCTTAGCCAAAGAGAAAAACGTTCAAATACATATTCCCGTTGATGTTGTTGCAGCAGATGCTTTTTCAAATGATGCCAATACAAAAATAGTGGATGTTCGTGAAATTCCGGATGGTTGGCAAGGTTTAGACGCTGGTCCTAAATCATTAGAAAATTTCAAAAAAGTAATTATGGAATCAAAAACCATACTTTGGAACGGACCACTAGGTGTTTTTGAAATGGAAAATTTCGCCAAAGGAACTATTGCCTTGGGGAACTTTATAGCTGAATCAACAGCAAATGGAGCTTTCTCTCTAGTAGGAGGCGGAGATTCTGTTGCAGCAGTAAAACAATTTGGGTTAGAAGATAAAATGAGTTACGTTTCAACGGGCGGTGGTGCCATGTTAGAAATGCTAGAAGGAAGAGTTTTACCAGGTATTGCAGCCATTTTGAATTAATAAAAAAAAGTAACACAATAAATTACAATTATTTACGTTGTTAATTATAACATTAACAACACTGAAATTTAAAATACAAACACTTTACAAAATAAAGTTATGACTATAAAAAAAATCACATCACTGGCGTTACTCTTAGCCTCCTCAGCCATCTTTGCTCAGGACACTATTGTCGCAACAGCTGTTAGAAAAGAACCACTAACTAGGAAAGAAGTTTTAGATTCCATCAAAGCAACTTTTGTTCATGATAACTTGGCTTCTTGTATCGATAGCTTGTGGATGAAAGAAATGGTGAGTTTAGATTTATACAATGATCTAACAACCGATATCAAAAACATCAATGTTGATGAAAAAGTTGACTACGAATTACCAACAGAGCTTCTAAAAGAAAGACTAAAGAAAATGGATGAGAAATCACCATTTAATATTGAGTACAATGTTGGATTAGAAAATGTAATCAAATCTTTTTTAAAGAACAGAAAAAGAGCCTTTGAAAGATTAATGGGACTGTCTCAGTTTTACTTTCCTCAGTTTGAAGAATCATTATCTGCACAAAATATCCCTTTAGAAATAAAATATTTAGCCGTTGTAGAATCAGCATTAAATCCAAGAGCAGTTTCAAGAGTGGGTGCTACAGGATTGTGGCAGTTTATGTATCAAACAGGAAAACAATATGATTTAAATATCAACTCCTATGTAGATGACAGAAGCGACCCTTTAAAAGCAAGTAATGCTGCAACTCAATACATGAAAAATATGTATGCCATTTTTGGCGATTGGGATTTGGTTCTTGCCTCTTATAACTCTGGACCAGGAAATGTGGCTAAAGCCATTAGACGTTCAGGAGGAAGACAAAACTATTGGAACATTAGAAAATATTTACCAAAAGAAACTCAAGGCTATTTACCAGCGTTTTTAGCAACGATGTATATTTTTGAATACCATAAAGAACACGGAATCAAACCAGATAGAGCTGTAGCAAATAATTTCGCAACAGATACGGTAATGATAAAAAATGCTATGACTTTCAAACAAATATCTGATTTGTTAGATGTCCCTGTAGCGGAATTACAGTTTCTAAATCCATCCTATAAAAGAGAAGAAGTTCCTTTTATCACTGGCGAAAATCATTATTTAAGATTGCCTATCAATAAGGTTGCAGTGTTTACTTCAAATGAAGATAAAATTTATGCCTTTGTTCAATACGAGGCTAGCAAAAGAGAAAGACCTTACGAGAGTATGCTTGCTTCTAGAAACTCAAACTTTTCAGAAGGAGACAGAACCGTTTCAAGACTTAAATTCCACAAAGTTAGAAGAGGTGACAGCTTAAGCGAGATTTCAGATAAGTACGGAATCACAATGCTAGAACTTAAAAAGTGGAATCATCTAAGAAGTAATAAAGCACCAATGGGTAGAAACTTAAAAATCTACACAACAGAAGTTATAGCTTCAAGAGAAAAGAAGGTTACCAAACCAGATACAGTTGCTGTAAAACAAACTACTGCCATAGCATCAAACGAAAACAAAACGTATAAAGAAGAAAAAGTGATTTCTTATAAAGACGTTGTAAAAATCCATAAAGTTAAAAGAGGTGATAATTTAGGTGAGATATCAGATAAATATGGTGTTACAGTTGCAGAAGTTAAAAAATGGAATCATTTAAAAGGCAATAAAATTCCATTTGGGAAAAGCTTAAAAATCATCAAAAACGAAAGAGTTGTAACTACAGTTAGAAAAGAAGTTAAAGCAGATAAAAATGCTATTGAAACTAGTGTTGCATCAAACGACATAGGTGAAAACCCAAGCGACTATTATGAAGTACAAAGAGGGGATAACCTATTTAGTATTGCCAAAAAATTCAATGTAAGTTTAGAAGACTTGAAGAAATGGAACAATCTTAATGATTTAAATGTTGAACAAGGATCTAAATTGGCATTAGTAAATAATGATGAAACTCAAGCTAAAGAAACTAACTATAAACCAGAAGTTAAAATCACAGAACACGTAGTTGACAAAGGGGAAAGTTTAGGAAGCATTGCAAGAAAATATGATGTCTCAATATCTGATATCAAAGACTGGAACAAAATGGATGATAATACTATCCAATATGGTACAAAATTGATAGTTGGTAAAAAATATATCATCTCTTCTGAAAGCAAAAACAATACTTCAAAAAAGGAGAACATAGCAGTTAATGACCGAGACGAAGTTAAATTATACTATGTTAAAAAAGGAGATTCATTATTCAGCATTGCAAAAAAATATCCAGGAGTTTCTATTTCAGATTTAAAAAAATGGAATGGAATCAAAAACGAAAGTTTAAAAGCGGGTATGAAATTAAAAATTAACGGGTAATTCCGAAAATCTTCCATAAATTTGGGTTTTATTTAGTTATGAATAAAACCCTTTTTTTATGGCTTATAGTCTCCTGTTTTGTGAGCTCTTGTTCATTTAAAAAAGACAAGTTTTCCAATGACGCTGCTTCTGCACCTATAAATACTATTGCAGTAATCATAGATGATCAACTTTGGAATGGTGAAGTCGGAGATAGCATCAGAAATAAGTTTGCTTCACCCGTTTTGGGCCTTCCTCAAGAAGAACCTCTTTTCACCATCAATCAATATCCAGTAAAACTCTTTGAAGGTTTTTCAACTGACACTAGGAATATAATCATTGTGAAAAAAGACAATGAAACTAAATTTGAAATAAAAAGAAATGAATTTGCATCACCACAAAATGCTTTTCATATCTCCGGACGAACTTCTTTGGAAATAGTTCAACTTCTTGAAAAAAATGCTCCCACAATTATTCAAAAAATGAGAGCTATTGAAATTGTTAAGAACCAAAAAATTTTCAAAGACTCTCTACTTAACACCAAAAAAATTCAAAAGAAATTTAATATCGATTTATTGATTCCTTCGAAATATGAATATGTGATGCGAAGAAGAAACTTCATTTGGTTAAAAAGCGAAATAGTTGGAGGGAATACCAGTTTAATCATTTATCAAATTCCATGGAAAAGTATACGTCCTAATTATGCAGTATCGGATGTTTTAAAAGTTAGAGATTCAATAGGTAGATTATACATTCATGGCTCGGCAGCTGGAACCAAAATGGTAACAGAAGAAGCTTATTCACCTTATTTTTCAAAAACAAACTTATCAGGCAATGTAACCTACGAAACCAAAGGAACATGGCAAATGAAAAATGATTTTATGTCTGGACCTTTTATTAATTACGTTATTTTTGATAAAGCTAAAAGAAGACTTTTAGTGTTAGAAGGTTTTTGTTATGCGCCTTCAAAAGAAAAACGTGATTTAATGTTTGAATTAGAATCTATCATTAAATCTATTCAAATTAAAAAATAAGAAACAATGAACCTAGAATGGAAAATAAAGCGATTTGAGGCATTAACTACAGTTGAGTTATATGATTTGTTGCAATTGCGAAGTGAAGTCTTTGTAGTGGAGCAAAATTGCGTCTATCAGGATATTGATAACAAAGATCAAAAAGCATTACACCTAATAGGAGAAGATAAAGGCAAAATTGTTGCTTATGCTCGATTGTTTAAACCAAAAGATTATTTTGAAGAGGCATCAGTTGGACGAGTAGTAGTAAAACCGACTGACCGTGATAAAAAGATTGGTCATATCTTAATGCGAGAAGCTATCTATTACATTAAATCACAATTTGGTGAAACTAAAATTACTATTTCGGCCCAATTGTACTTGAAAAAATTCTATGAAAGTCATGGTTTTATTCAAACCAGTGAAACTTATCTAGAAGATGACATCCCTCACATTGAAATGAAAAGAAGTTAAATCTTTGTGATAACCAATTCTACTCTTCGGTCATAATCAGCACCTTTTCCTAGGGGAACAGTATTTCCATATCCTTTAAAAGTCATTCGGTCTTTGGATATTTTTTTAAAGAGTAAATATTTATATACCGATTCAGCTCTATTTACAGACAATTGACGTTTCCTAGTATCCAAATCAATAGCTTCTTTTTGATACGGAGGCGTGCAACAAACATGCCCTTGAATCTCAAATTGAAGATTTTTATACTTCATTAATAAACGAGAAATTTTGTCTAATTCTGTTTTAGATTTAAACGGTAATTTACTACTCCCTCTCTCAAATAAAATATTTTCTAGATAAATGTGATCGCCAATAATGTGGTGTTTCTGAACCGTGTTATAATAGCCTGGAATTTCAATTTTTGGTAAAGGTTTTAAATTGACAACAATATCAACACGACGATTTTTAGAACGTTTTTCAGGAAGATTTTCCACCATATCATCTTCTATCATAATTCTACCCTTTCCTTCAATGGTCACAATGATTTTACTTTTAATTCCGCTTTGAATAAATTTATCTTGAATAGCATTCGCGCGTTTTGTGGAAAGTTTAAAGTTATATGCCTCTTTTCCCACATCGTCTGTATAACCAAAAATTTGAATAGATTCTATACGGGTGGAATCAGTTTTTTTGATAAAGTCTATAGCTTCATTGACTTCTTTTTCATTCAAAGTGAATTTGTCAAATTCAAAATAAACAGAGTGAACAACTTCTTCTTGTGCTTGTAGAAAACCGAAAAAAAGGAGCGGCAAATACTTTAGAAACTTCATATTAATTCTTTAAAATCGTATTGTATTGTTGTTTATCGTTCAATACTTCAATGGACTTTTTAATCTCAAAATTACTTTTGATGTAATATTGATAGAGACCTTCTTTATACTGGTATCTTTTGATGATTTCATCCAAAATCAAGTTCTTGATTTCCTTTTGATTTTTATCAATCAAAGTTTCTTCACTTTTTTCCAAAGCTGAAACTAATTGTTGGTACTCGGCCGAAATGGCAGAATCAACATTTTCTTTCTTAGCTTTCTCCAAAGTGCTTTTCAAAGCAATTTCAGTTTCAGTATCAAATGATATTTTTTCGCGTTTTAAGAATGCTTTAAAATCAGCAATATCAGCATCCGTTATAGTTGGTATTTTATCACCAAGATTTGGGTTTTTATAATAGTAGTAAGTAGCATAGTTAAAAATCCCATCATTTTTTTGCAAGGCTTCAGCAATAGCACTTGTTTTGGTGTTTTCTAAAACAACATCTGGCAAGATTCCGCCACCATCGTAAACGGTTCTTCCTTTTTTGGTTTTGAAAGCATTATAATTTTTTTCTTCAACTCTAATAGCTTTACCATTTTTATCTTTATGTGCATAATTTAAGGCTTGGATACATCTTCCAGATGGAGTATAATAACGAGAAATAGTTACTTTAACTTGTGTTCCATAAGTCATGTCAAAAGGTCGTTGAACTAATCCTTTTCCAAAACTTCTACTACCCACAATAACGGCTCTATCTAAATCTTGTAAAGCACCAGAAACAATTTCAGATGCCGAGGCACTCTTCCCGTCCACAATAACTACTAATGGAATTTCGGTATCAACAGGTTCACGAGTTGTTTTGTTAGTGTTGTTATATTTGGAATTTTTAGATTTTGTGGTTACAATAGTTTCCCCTTTTGGTACAAAAAGATTGCAAATATTTACAGCTTCATTCAACAACCCACCAGGATTTCCACGAAGATCTAGGATAATTTGGGTAGCGCCATCAGCTTTCAACGACTCTAATGCTTCTTTAGTTTCCGAAGAAGCTTTTTGATTGAACTGTGACAAAACGATATATCCTGTTTTATCATCCACTTTTCCATAAAACGGAACGGCTTTTACAGCAACTTCATCTAATACCAATTGGGTTGACATTTGTTTTCCTTGGCGCAAATATTTGATGTCTATTTTAGTGCCTTTTGCACCTTTCATCAATTGTGAAGCATCGTCTTTGAAATCAGCTAAACGGACATCCCCAATTTGTGTAATTTCATCACCGGCTTTTAAACCAGCTTTATCGGCAGGAAATCCTTTGTAAGGTTCTTTTACGATCAGCCGATCTTCTTTTCTAGTAATCATGGCGCCAATTCCGGTATATTCTCCAGTATTGTTTATTTTAAATTTGATGACATCTTGTTCGTTGAAATAATTGGTATACGGATCCAAATCGGCTAACATACTTTTAATAGCTTTGTCCATTAACTCCGCTGGATTGGTTTCATCAACATAGTTTTGATTGATGGTTTTGTATAAGGTCGTGAAGATTTCAATTTGTTTTGAAATCTCAAAGAAATCGTCTTTAAAACTTACACCAACAAAGAGAAAAATGCTCAAAATTGCTGGAATAAAATATCTTTTTTTGATGAATGATGGCATAATTTTTTCTTTTAACAAGTGAACGAATATACTAAATAACTTCAAATGATTTGGATTACTTTTTAGATTCAGATTTCTCCTCCAATAGGACTTTAGAAAACTTTTCAAAAAGTTGAATTGTTTTTTCGTTTATTTCAGAATAGGATAATCTGTCATTGGTTTGATAAAAAAACATAAAGCAATATTTTGTCTCTATATTTTCAATCAAAAGCGGTTTGTTCAATCGATAGGTTTCCCGAAGCAAACGCTTGTAATAATTTCTATCGACGGCATTTTTAAAATATTTTTTTGAAACAGAAACCCCCATTTTTAATGGAATATTCTCCTCAAAATCATGTTGGATATAAACCAATCGCAGGGGATATTTACTCACTGACTTGCCTTCTGAAAACAACAAATCAATAATTTTTTTACTCTTTAGCTTTTCGGTTTTAGGATAGGAAAAATCCATTGCTACTTGGCGTAGATGTTGTAAACAAATTTTACTTCGTTGTAAGTGATGTAAAACTGAATTCTATTGTTTTCCTTTTTCTTGGTAATGATTAAAATATTACACTTTGAAGAGTTATTGTCAACACATTCAAAAGGAACAATATTTACCTCATCATTATCGGTAATTTCACCATAAGCTTTGATTCTGAATGACTGTACTTCTGCAGAATTAATCGTAATCAAATCTTTTTTAGCATCGAGTGTTATCAAAACTTTAGCGTCTACAAAATCAGACCATTCGTTCCAGCTTCCGTCTTCTTTCTTGTCAGTAAAACTTACGCTACTGGCTTGAAAACGAATAGGCTGAGCATTACTTTTCTGATTCCCATAGGATAAGGCAACAAAAAAGAAAAAAAGTTTCATGTATTTCATAGTGAAAAATATTTGTGGTAAATCTACAAATTCTATTTATTTAACTTCAAAAACATTATTGTCTTTTTTCACATCAGCCATCAAGCCACTTGGATCAATAGTGATTTTTTTAATGTCTGTTTTTGATTTTGAAATTTCGAAAAAGTAATTTGGATTTGCCCAAGCCCAATCTGGTAAAATAGTTCTTTTAATATCAGGTGTTGGATTTCCCTTTTCAAAACTCATCATCCGTAACGGAATGTAAAAACTTTCTTTAGTACCATCAGCATATTCCACTAGTAAATCGATTGGCATTGGAGTTCTACCAATTCTTTGTAATGTTACTCCGGTTCTTTGAACTCCATCAGTGGCCCCTTCCACATTTTTAATTCCATAATCTATAGTGTTTAGCGTTTCGGTCCAATCCGTTAAATACCAATCGAGATTTGCGCCAGACACTCGCTCTGCTGAACGTTTAATATCATTTGGTGTAGGATGTTTGAATTTGAAATCGGTATAGTAACGCTTTAGGGATTTCTCGGTATTCTCTTTTCCAATCAGGTATTGCAGTTGCGAAAGAAACAGTTCCCCTTTTACGTATGAAGCAATACTATAACTTCTGTTTTCATCATAACGATCACCATGCGTAGACAAAGGTTGTTCTTTGCCCGATTCTACTAATTTCACATACGTTTTATAGGAACCTTCAAATGGATTTTCGACTTTCTTTTGTGCAATTTCATTTAGAACTATATCTTCAATGTAAGAGGTAAAACCTTCATCCATCCAAGGATGTTTGGATTCGTTAGAAGCTAAAATATGTTGAAACCAAGAGTGCCCTAATTCATGAGTAGCAGTTCCGACATTTCCTTCTAATGTTCCGTTTCCTAACATCAAAGTACACATCGCATATTCCATTCCACCATCGCCGCCTTGAATAAAAGAGTATTGTTTGTATGGATAGGGACCGACCATTTTGTTGTAATAATCCATTACAGTCGCCATAATGGGTTGCATTTTTTTCCAGTTATCAATAATTTTTGAATTGTTTTTATAAAGAAAATGAAGGTCAACATTATTAGGCCCTTTGATAACATCGTGCAGATAATTTTTATCGGCAGCCCAAGTAAAATCGTGCACGTTTGGAGCAATAAAATGCCAGGTTAGTGTTTTAGTATTTGGGTTCTTTTTTACTTCTTTTCCTTTTTCTTCATAACCAAAACCAATCTCATTCTTATTTTGTAGATAACCACTACCGCCAAGAATATAGTTTTTGTCGATAGTAATGTTTACATCAAAATCACCCCATACCCCATGAAATTCTCTTGCTATATATGGGTCAGCATGCCATCCTTCAAAATCAAATTCGGCCATTTTTGGATACCATTGCGCCATTGAAAGTTCGACCCCTTCAGAATTATTTCTACCAGAACGGCGAATTTGAACAGGAACTTGACCCTCAAAATCTAAAGTAAAAGTTGTTGATTTACCTGGAAGAATTGATTTTGCCAATGTCACTTCGAGAATAGTACTAACCTCTTTTGTAATAGCCGCAACGCCATCTTGTTTGAAGTTGGAAACTTTTAAATACCCAATTTCATTAGGTTGAAGCTTAGCAATTCTGCTTTCTTTTACATCTTTACCTTCGGCATTTTTTACTTTAACTGACATTCTAGCATCAGGATCGCTAATAGTTTGAACTCGGGCATCCATTTCGCTTCCAGGTTGAAAAGCATTATTGTATAAATGATAATACACACGGCGCAATGTGTCTGAAGAATTGTTAGTGTAAACTAGTTTTTGTTTTCCTTTATATTGATAAGTTTCAACGTTCATTGAAACGTCTATTTTGTAGTCTACTTTTTGTTGCCAATACCCCTTAGATTGGGCAAAAACACTAGAGATACTCATCAAAAGAAAACCAAATAAAATTCTGTTATTCATAGCTGTGATAAAATAAAAAGGAAGTTTTTAAACTTCCTTTTTGTGGTTATAATTTCGGATTATTTTTTATAGAGTTTGACATTTCCTCTGCCATTTTCAAAGCATTGTAAGCATTGACTATTCTTCCTGAAACACATGCATCAGTAAATGGAATTTTGATTTCTTTTTCATCTACCTTAACTTCAAGATTTAATGGTGTTCCTGATTGCATTAAAATTTGTTTTACTTGTGCTGCTTTCAAATTAGGGTAATACTCTCGAATTAAAACAGCAACGCCAGCAGCATTAGGTGAAGCCATTGATGTCCCTTGAAGGTATTTGTATTTGTTCCCCGGAACCGTTGCATAGATTTTCACTCCTGGTGCAAAAACATCCACATTTCTTTTTCCGTAGTTTGAGAAGCTGGCTACAACTTTTTCTCCATACTCGTAATTAAGTGCGCCAACTGTTAAAACATTGTCTGCAATTTCTTTTCCGTCAACATCATCCGTTGGAAAGTTAGGTTCAGTATCAATGTTTTTAGAATCATTTCCTGCAGCATGAACTATTAATACATCTTTGCTTGCAGCGTATTTTATAGCATCATAAACCCATTGTGCATGAGGAGAAAAATCTTTTCCAAAACTTCCATTGATAACTTTAGCACCATTATCCACCGCGTAACGAATGGCCAATGCAATATCTTTATCGTATTCATCACCATTTGGAACAGCACGAACGGGCATGATTTCCACATTATTTGCCACTCCATCACCACCAATTCCATTATTTCTGGTTTGGGCAATTATTCCAGCTACGTGAGTTCCGTGAAGGGAATCTTTTCTGTCTTTAGAGTAAACAATATTGTTTCCGTATTTTTTGTCATTAATGTCTTCTGGATTATCTCCTACTAGTTTTCTTGGGTTGAAATCTTTGTTTAAATTATAATCTATTTGGTCATAAACATAATCTTGATACGATTTTAAATCTTCGTGAAAAGAATCGCCTTTCTGGCTTGAATAGGACAACATAATTCTTTTGGCATCATACAATTCAAATTTAACCGAAGGCATGTCTTTAAGCTCTGAAATGGTATAATTGTCTTTTTTTAGAAACTCACGAACTTTTTTATCTGCATTCAGCAAAACATCTACATTTTCTTTGTATTCATTAGCTTCTTTCAACTTGGCATTGTAGTCGGATAAAGCTTTTTTATAGGTTTCTGAACCATCGTCTCCCTTTTTCAAAAGGCGGGTGAGCTCTAAGTTTTCATTGTTGGAGTTCCCTAAAAAATTCCAACCGTGAACATCATCTATAAATCCATTTTTATCATCATCTTTCCCGTTGTTTGGTATTTCTTTTTTATTTGTCCAGATGGAAGGTTTTAAATCTTCTTGATTGATATCTACTCCAGAATCGACAATACCTACAATTACTTTTACCCCTTTTTTGTTCTTCAATAATTCGGTATAAGCCTTGTCAACACTCATTCCGGGAATAGAATCTTTCTCTAAATCCAAATGACTCCAACGTTTAAGCTCTTGGTCTGTTAAAGGGGCCTTTTTGGTAAAATTTTGACTCGACTGTTGTGCGAAAACTGACAATGAAAACATTGACAACAGAATGATTTTTATGAATTTCATTTGTTTAAAATTTTAAGAATGTTTGTAAAAATAAACAGTTTTATTACGGAGACTGTTGTGATTAACACTATGTTAAGATTTCTTCGCAACTAAAAATTTCTTTTAGACGAATACCTTTCTCAGTATTTTCAACAGTTATAATTTGATTATGAGCTTCGTGTTCAAGCCACAAGTAATAATTATTGGCTACAGCTGCATTAAGAAATTTCGCTTTTTCAGGCATAGTCAATAGAGGTCGTGTGTCATAACCCATGATATATGGCAAAGGCAAATGACCCGCAGTTGGAATTAAATCAGCACAGAACACGATAGTTTTTTCTTGGTATTGAATGTGTGGTAACATCATTTTTTCGGTGTGACCATCAACATAAAAAATGCCAAATCCCAATTCTTCAGAAATGCCAAAATCACCTTCTGGTCTTTTGATGAAATTTAAATGTCCGCTTTCTTGCATAGGTAAAATGTTTTCCGAAAGGAATGACGCTTTTTCACGTACATTAGGTTTTGTCGCCCATTCCCAATGGTTATCATTAGTCCAGTATTTTGCATTTTTGAAAGCTACTTCATAACCAGTTTTGTCTTTGTTCCAATTCACACTTCCACCACAATGATCAAAATGTAAATGCGTCATAAAAACATCCGTAATATCATCACGATGAAAACCATATTTAGCTAAAGAACCGTCCAAAGAATGGGTTCCCCAAAGAGAATAAAACCCAAAAAACTTCTCAGATTGTTTGTTGCCCATTCCGGTATCAATTAAGATTAATCGGCTTCCATCTTCAATCAACATACATCTTGCAGCAATGTCAATCAAATTATTGTCATCTGCAGGATTGGTTTTGTTCCAAATGGTTTTGGGTACCACGCCAAACATAGCACCACCATCGAGTTTAAAATTTCCAGCTTCTATTGGGTATATTTTCATTTTCTAAATCTTTCTACAAATTTATAGAATTAAAAATCATTTTTTCCTATGCTCTTATTAGTTATAAAAATGTTACCAAGTGTAGCAAAAACAGATATTTGTGTTAACTTTGCCTGTTATTTAGACAAAATTAAAATAAGCTATGATCAAAGTTTCAGATACAGCAAGCAAAAAAATCATCGATATGATGAAAGATGACGGTTTTGACGCTGCCAAAGATTACGTTCGAGTGGGCGTGAAAAGTGGCGGTTGCTCTGGTTTGTCTTATGAATTAAAGTTCGACAAAGAACTAGGCGAAAACGACAAAGTTTTTGAAGATAACCATGTGAAAATTGCCGTTGAAAAAAAATCATTTTTATACTTAGCCGGAACTATTTTGGAATTTTCGGGAGGATTAAACGGAAAAGGATTTGTGTTTAATAATCCAAACGCTTCCAGAACTTGCGGATGCGGAGAGTCGTTTTCACTTTAATATTTAAACAAACAAAATGTCAAAATACACCGAAGACGATTTAAAAATTGAACTCGAAAACAAAGAATACGAGTACGGATTTTATACAAACATAGAGTCTGATACCTTTCCTATTGGCTTAAATGAAGATATTGTTCGAGCCATTTCTTTGAAAAAAGAAGAGCCACAATGGATGACCGATTGGCGAATTGAAGCCTTCCGCGCTTGGCAAGAAATGGTAGAGCCAAAATGGGCTAATGTGCATTATGAAAAACCAGACTTTCAAGCGATTTCGTATTATTCAGCTCCAAAAACAGTAGACCCTAATAAAACATTAGATGATGTTGATCCTGAGCTTTTAGTAATGTATAAAAAGTTGGGAATCTCCATCGATGAACAAAAAATGATGAATAATGTTGCCATGGACATCGTGGTCGATTCGGTTTCAGTGGCTACAACTTTCAAGAAAACATTAAATGAAAAAGGAATTATTTTTTGCCCAATATCGGAAGCTATAAAGGAGCATCCTGAATTAGTAAAAAAATATTTGGGAACCGTAGTGCCTCAAAAAGACAATTTTTATGCAGCATTGAACTCAGCGGTTTTCTCTGATGGCTCTTTCTGTTATATTCCAAAAGGGGTTCGTTGCCCAATGGAATTATCTACTTATTTCCGAATCAATCAAGCTGGGACAGGTCAATTTGAAAGAACACTTTTAATTGCCGATGAAGGAAGTTACGTTTCCTATCTGGAAGGATGTACAGCACCAAGTCGAGATGAAAATCAATTGCACGCAGCGGTTGTGGAATTGATAGCATTAGATAATGCAGAAATCAAATATTCAACAGTTCAGAACTGGTATCCTGGAAATAAAGAGGGTAAAGGAGGCGTTTTCAATTTTGTAACCAAAAGAGGATTGTGCGAAAAAAACGCAAAAATTTCATGGACACAAGTAGAAACAGGTTCGGCAATAACATGGAAATATCCATCAGTAATTTTAAAGGGAGATAATTCAATTGGTGAATTTTATTCAATAGCAGTGACCAATAATCATCAACAAGCTGATACAGGAACTAAGATGATTCACTTGGGAAAAAATTCTAAATCAACTATTATTTCAAAAGGAATATCTGCAGGAAAGTCACAAAATAGTTACCGAGGTTTGGTACAAATAAGTGCCCGAGCTGAAAATGCTAGAAATTTTTCGCAATGCGACTCTTTATTGATGGGCAACAATTGTGGTGCACATACGTTTCCGTATATAGAAAGCAAAAATTCATCAGCCATAATAGAACACGAAGCAACAACCTCAAAAATTGGAGAAGACCAAGTTTTCTATTGCAATCAAAGAGGAATTCCAACAGAAAAAGCCATTGCATTAATTGTTAACGGTTTCAGCAAAGATGTATTAAACAAACTACCAATGGAATTTGCTGTAGAAGCTCAAAAATTACTTGAAATCTCATTAGAAGGTTCAGTAGGATAATTATAATCAGAATAAAATACATTCAAAAAATGTTAAGCATAAAAAATTTACACGCAAGTGTTGAAGATAAAGGAATCTTAAAAGGAATCAATCTAGAAGTAAAAGCCGGAGAAGTTCATGCGATAATGGGACCGAACGGTGCTGGTAAAAGTACTTTGGCATCCATCATTGCTGGAAATGAAAATTATGAAGTCTCCGAAGGTCAAATTCTTTTGGACGGAGAAGATATTTCAGAATTAGCACCAGAAGAAAGAGCTCATAAAGGGGTTTTTCTTTCTTTTCAATATCCAGTGGAAATCCCAGGAGTTTCAGTTACCAATTTCATGAAAACGGCAATCAACGAAAGCAGAAAAGCTAACGGAAAAGAAGAGATGCCAGCTAACGAAATGCTGAAACTAATCCGTGAGAAATCAGAATTGTTAGAAATTGACAGAAAGTTTTTGTCACGTTCTTTAAATGAAGGTTTTTCTGGAGGAGAAAAGAAACGTAACGAAATCTTCCAAATGGCGATGTTAGAACCAAAATTAGCAATATTGGATGAAACAGATTCAGGTTTGGATATTGATGCCTTAAGAATTGTTGCCAATGGGGTTAATAAATTGAAAAGTAAAGACAATGCTGTGGTTGTTATCACACACTATCAAAGACTTTTAGATTATATCGTTCCTGATTTTGTTCACGTTTTGATGGATGGAAAAATCGTAAAATCGGGAGGAAAAGAATTGGCTTACGAGCTAGAAGAAAAAGGATACGACTGGATTAAAGCGGAATTAGAAGTTTAAAATGGAATTAAAAGAAAAATTAATCTCGTCTTTTATGGCGTTTGAAGAAAGCATCGATGTGCACAATGAACTGCATGACGTTCGTACTTCGGCTATAAAAAACTTTGAAAATAAAGGGTTCCCAACTAAAAAAGAGGAAGCTTGGAAATATACATCACTAAATGCCATTCTAAAAAATGATTATTCGGTGTTTCCAAAACATGAAAATGCCATTGAATTTAAAGAGGTAAAGAAATTTTTCTTGCATGAAATAGACACTCATAAAGTGATTTTTGTGGATGGAAAATTCGCTTCGTTTTTATCGGCAACCACTCATGATGGTTTAGATGTTTGTTTGATGTCTTCGGCTTTAACAAAACCAAAATACAAAATGGTAATTGATGAGTATTTCAATAAAATTGCCAGTAAAGACGAAACTTTGACCACTTTGAATACAGCTTTTGCCAATGAAGGAGCTTACATCAACATTCCTAAAAGCAAAGTGGTAGAAAAACCAATTGAAATAATTTATTTCTCCACTGGCGTTGAAAGCGCTTTGATGGTTCAGCCAAGAAATTTAGTAATTATTGGAGAAAATGCGCATGTTCAAATTATTGAAAGACATCAATCGTTAAATGAAAATCCAGTATTGACCAATTCGGTTACTGAAATTTTTGCTCAAAAACGCGCTATTGTTGATTACTATAAAATTCAAAATGATCTACAATCAGCCAACCTGATTGACAACACTTATATTTCTCAAAAACAAGAAAGTAGAGTATCCGTTCACACGTTTTCTTTTGGTGGCAACATCACAAGAAATAACCTGAATTTCTACCATTTTGGAGAAAGAATCGATTCTACTTTAAAAGGAATCACGATTATTGGAGACAAGCAACATGTTGATCATTATACTTTAGTAAATCATGCTACGCCTAATTGCGAAAGCCATCAGAATTACAAAACTATTCTGGCTGACAGCGCAACAGGAGTGTTTAATGGTAAAATTTATGTTGAAAAAGAAGCGCAAAAAACCGATGCTTTTCAACAGAACAACAATATTTTATTAGGAGACAAAGCAACAATCAATGCAAAACCACAACTAGAAATTTTTGCAGATGATGTAAAATGTTCACATGGTTGTACTATTGGTCAATTAGATGAAAGCGCTATGTTTTATATGCAACAACGAGGAATTCCAAAGAAAGAAGCCAAAGCGCTACTGATGTATGCCTTTTCTAATGAAGTCATTGAAAGCATTAAAATTCCAGAACTAAAAAAAAGAATTACCAAAATCATTGCCACAAAATTAGGAGTGAATTTAGGATTCGATTTATAATAACAAACCGCCTTTCTGGCGGTTTTTGTTTTTCTGTTATATTCTGTATATATTTGGTTATCATCAAAATATAACATCTTTGGAAAAACAATCGGAATTTTTCACGGAACAACTTGCCTCAAAAGGATTTGTTACTCCTGAACAACATAATGACATCAAGGAATACAGACAACGTGGAATTTTCTCTTTAAATAGCGAGTTGCTTTTTTTTGTTTATTTATCAGTACTTCTTTTTACGAGTGGTGTTGGGATATTTGTTTATAAAAACATAGACAGTATTGGACATCTTGCCATTTTGACTGCCAATTTTATATTGATGTTAGTCTGCTTTTATTTTAGTTTCAGAAAAGGCAAGGGATTTTCTAAAGAAGAAGTTTTTTTTGATAACCCGATGTATGATTATTTGGTTTTGACAGGAAGCATTTTAGCCTGCATTTTCGTTGGTTATATACAGTATCAATATGCTGTTTTTGGTAAAGATTACGGTCTTGTTTCATTATTTTCGGCAGTTTTGTGTTTTGGAGTGGCTTATTATTTTGATAATAAAAGTGTCCTTTCTATTGCTATTACTGCCTTGGCAACTTTTATAGGCATCACAATAACTCCTCAAACGCTATTACAAAACGAAATCTATTCTAATCCTAATCTTAGTTATTCCGGATTGGCATTAGGGGCGCTTTTAATTCTTTGGATGGAATATTCAGTAAGCCAAAATTTCAAAAAGCATTTTCAGCTTATCTATGTCACTTTTGCTCTGAATTTGGTTTGCATTTGTTGCATTGCAGGATTACTCGAAAATTATTGGTTCGTTTTTGTGCCTCTGATGGTAGCAGCAATATATTATTTCTATAAGTTGAGTTACCAAAAACATTCCACCTTTATCTTCGTTGTTTCACTGCTTTATGGGTACATTGGAATAAACATTTTCCTAGGAAGAGTAATCGGGTTACTTACTATTGGAGATCTTGTAAGCTTTCTGATTTTCTGTTCACCGTTTTACATTATTGGTTCTATAGTGTTGTTTATAAAGTTGGTTCAAAAATTTAATAAAGAAAAACATGCAAGCATACAATAGAGAAGTATTAGAAAACGGACTTCTTGTTATGGAAGCCAAGCGATTGTTTAAGATGAAATTTATTTCAAAGGAACAATTAACCAATGTAACTACAGCATTTTCACTTTTAAAATCAAGTAGCATTTTTATCCGATTTGGATTTTTTCTGTTGGGACTTTTTTTATTTTCATCCATAGGTGGTTTTTTGGCATTGGTTTTCGGACAACTTTTAAATGCCCATTATAGCATTATGTTTTATCTATATGCCATTATTGGTTTTAGTGGTTCCGAACTTTTAGCAAAAAGCGGTTATTACCGTCATGGTTTGGATGATGCTTTTATAATTTGCGCGCAAGCTACTTTTTGTGGTGCTATAGGCATGTCTTCCGAATCGTCTATTTTTGTTTTTTCGGTTATGTTTTTTATTGGTCTAGCGAGCTGTATCCGTTATGTCAATACTATTTCTGCTCTTATTTCTTGTGTTGGATTGGTTGGCTTTTTCTTTACTTTAATTACTGAATTGAAAGTCATCAGCAGCATGTATCTTCCTTTTATTGGACTAATTTTAGCGGTTACAATTTATTATGTTTTTTATAAATTAAACAACAGCGCTAAATGGTTAATCTATCAAAATCCATTACAAATCATAAAAATAGTTAGTCTTGTATTGGCTTATGCTTCTATAAATTATATGGTGGTTCGTGAACTTTCAGAAAGTTTGATGGGTATTGTGGTAGATAAAGAACATGATATTCCGCTGGCATTTTTGTTCTACGGATTGACTTTTCTTATTCCGTTGGGATATGTCTATTATTCCTTGCAAAGGAAAGACAGAACGATATTAATCGTTGGCTTGCTTTCTTTAAGTTACTCTTTTTTTACGATTCGGTTTTATTATAGTTTAATGCCTCTAGAAAGCGCCTTAGTATTGGCTGGGTTACTTTTGTTTGCGATATCTTTTTTTGCTATTAAGAAACTCCAAAATAAAACAACCGGTATTAATTTTCAACCTGATAGAGACACCAATAGCACTTTGATTTTAAATGCACAAGCATTGATTATTAATTCGCAAATAAGTACTAAACCTATTATAAATGACAGTAAAATGCCATTTGGTGGAGGCGGATTTAGCGGAGGTGGTTCTGGGGAAAGTTTTTAGTTATTTCTTAATACTTCCTATAACATTTTTTAAAAACCCATTAAAATCGAAGTCAGGTTCTTCGGTTAAACCCATCCGTACAATTACTAAATCTTGACTTGGGAATATAGCAACCATTTGTCCTTGATAGCCACTGCAATAAAACATGTCCTTTGGCACATCAGGGAAATAGTCTCCAGAGTTTAACCAAAACTGAGCCCCATATCTTCCATTGGAAGTATTAGTTGGAGTGGCTACATATTTAGCCCAACTTGGATCAAATATTTGCTCTCCGTTCCAATTTCCTTGATGTAAATACAGTAAGCCAAATTTTGCCCAATCTCTTGTTGTTGCCCAGCCATAAGAAGAGCCTACAAAATTCCCAGCCATATCGGTTTCAACCAAAGCGGAGTTCATACCAATCTTATCTAGTAAACTATTATACCAGAAATCAAGATATTCTTGGTGTGTTTTGAGCTGCTTTCTCAAAATACCGCTTAGTAAATTGGTTGTTCCAGAAGAGTAGTTCCAATGGGTATTTGGTTTAAATTGTGAGGGTTTTTCTAATTGAGAACGACTCATGTCTTCGGCTTGAAAGAGCATTTTAGTCACGTCGGAAATTTTGCCATAATCTTCTTCCCATGGTAAGCCTGAATTCATGTGAAGTAAATCATTGATGGTAATGTTTTTACGTTCATCATTTTTCCATTCCGCAATTGGAGCAGGTTTCATGATGTCTATTTTACCCTGTTTTTGAAGAATTCCGAAATAAGTTGCTGTTAAACTTTTGGTCATAGACCAGCCTAAAATTCTAGAGTTTTTGTTGAAACCATCAGCATATTTTTCAGCAATCAATTTTCCTTTGTATACAACAACAACGGAACGAGTGCGTTTTTTCTTTTCTCCTTTTCTATCAAAAGCATTAGCAACTGCCTCATTAAGTTTGGAGTAATCTATATTGGCAAAAACAGAATCTTTTGGCTCTAAATTTCCATATGGATAAGACAAATCGTTTTTTAGTTGCGTTCTTTTAGGAACTTCATAAGGCTTGTTTATATCAAAATCATCGTTGATTAATGTTGCCCCCAAACCTTCCCGATAAATAGCTTTGCGATCCTTTAGGCCGTGAACATTTGATGTAACCAATTTTTCAGTGTCATTTATTTCATTGGTTGCCCAATCCACCTTTGGAATATCATTATCGTTTTGTTGAATGGTTTCCAAATTCCGACCATCAATAAAATGCCCGGAAGCCACACTTTTTGCAGAAAACCCTGAAATCAAATCGAGTTGAGGATAAATAGCAATTCGTAAATACACTAATACAATCAGTAATAAGATAACAAGAACTTTAAGGGATTTTTTCATAGTAGCTAAGGAAATAAGTGGTTTAGTAAAAGTAAAAAAATAAAGTAATTATTAACAAGTGTTTGGTAAATTAACCGTTTCAATTTTATTACTTTTGTATTTAGAATTTTTCTAAATAATACAATGTTAGACATCCAAAAAATTAGAGCTGATTTCCCGATACTTTCCCAAAAAGTCAATGGCAAACCGCTCGTTTATTTTGATAACGGCGCTACTTCGCAAAAACCACAAGTGGTCATAGATGCAATATCGAAATATTACCAAGAAATCAATGCCAACATTCATCGTGGTGTGCATACGTTGAGTCAATTAGCAACAGACGCATATGAAGTTTCTAGAGTTAAAATTCAAAAACATATCAATGCTAAATACAGTCACGAAGTGATTTTCACTTCTGGAACCACTCACGGTGTTAATGCTGTCGCCAATGGATTTGCTTCTTTTTTAAAATCTGGAGATGAGGTTTTGGTTTCTGCCTTGGAACATCACAGTAATATTGTGCCTTGGCAAATGCTTTGTGAAAAAACAGGAGCTACTTTGAAAGTAATCCCAATGAACGAAGAAGGAGAGTTAATCATGTCTGAATTCGACAAATTACTTTCTACAAAAACAAAAATTGTAACAGTTAACCATATATCAAATGCTTTAGGAACCATCAATCCTATTAAGGAAATGATTGACAAAGCTCACGGAGTTGGTGCGGTGATTTTAATTGATGGCGCACAAGCAACTCCTCATCTGAAACCCGATGTTCAAGCATTAGATTGTGATTTTTATGTGTTTTCTGGACATAAAATTTGTGGGCCAACGGGTGTCGGAATTCTTTATGGTAAAGAAGAGTGGTTACGCAAATTACCACCTTATCAAGGAGGAGGAGAAATGATTGCCACGGTGACTTTCGAGAAAACCACTTATGCTGATTTGCCACATAAATTTGAAGCCGGAACACCCAACATTGAAGGAGGAATAGTTCTTGGAACAGCGATTGATTATTTGAATGAAGTTGGTTTTGACAATATTGCACAATACGAACACGAATTGTTAGAATATGCTACGTCAAAATTATTGGCTATAGATGGTTTAAAAATTTATGGAACGGCAAAAGCAAAAACTTCCGTAATTTCGTTTAATATTGGCACCATTCATCCGTATGACATTGGCACCATTATTGACAAACTGGGAATCGCAGTACGAACCGGACATCACTGTGCTCAACCTATAATGGATTTCTATAAAATACCAGGTACACTAAGAGCAAGTTTTGCTTTTTATAATACCAAAGAAGAAATCGACTTATTAGTTGAGGCATTAAAAAAAGCACAATTGATGTTATCTTAAATCTAAAGCATATGAAAGCAATCACAATGATTTTACTAACCCTTTTTTTAGGAAAAAGTTGTTCAAACCAAGCGCAAAATGATATTGCCAACTCGGTAATACAATACGTAGCCAATTCAAGAGGATATCATTTGAAGATTATAATAACGAATCAAGTAGCTACTATATCAAAAGGAAGAAGTATCGATAATCCATCGGAACAAATTAAAATTTCGGATACCGATTGGAAAGAATTAGTGGATGCCTTTGCTAATATTAAGTTGGAAGACATTCCCAACCTTAAAGACCCAACACAAAAGAGGTTTTATGATGGTGCAGCTATAGCTAATTTAAAGATTCGTTACCAAGATAAGAATTATGAAACCGTAGTTTTTGATCACGGATTTCCTCCAGCTGAAATAGAAAAACTAGTAAACAAAATGGTTTCCTTAGCGAAAGAAGAATAATGACAATACAAGAAATACAAGACGAAATCGTTGAAGAGTTTTCGATGTTTGACGATTGGATGGAACGTTACGAATATATTATTGAGCTAGGAAAAACTTTGCCGATAATTGACGAGCAGTATAAAACCGAAGACAATATTATCAAAGGCTGTCAATCAAAAGTTTGGGTTCATGCAGAACAGCAAGATGATCGAATTGTTTTCACCGCCGATAGCGATGCCATATTAACCAAAGGAATAATTGGAATTTTAATACGCGCGTTTTCCAATCAAAAGGCAAGTGACATTTTAGAGGCTAATACTGATTTTATTGACGAAATTGGTTTAAAAGAACATTTGTCTCCAACCAGAGCTAACGGCTTGGTTTCAATGATTAAAATGATTAAAATGTATGCTTTGGCATTCAATGCAAAAAATTAAAACTATGGAAGAATTTAAAGACGATATCAACTTAGGAGAGAATGTGGTGAAAACCTTAAAAGGTATTTACGACCCAGAGATTCCTGTAGATATTTATGAATTAGGATTAATCTACGATGTGATGATTAACGAAGACAACGAAGTAAAGGTCTTAATGACCTTGACGTCTCCAAACTGTCCTGTAGCAGAAACATTACCTCGCGAAGTAGAAGAAAAAATAACAAAAATAGACACCGTTAAATCCTGTGAAGTTGAAATCACTTTTGATCCGCCATGGAGTAAAGATTTGATGAGTGAAGAAGCCAAGTTAGAACTCGGAATGTTATAAAATGCAAGACGAAATTGTAAATAGAGTAGCCAATTCTGCCCTACAAGTGTTCGATTTGGAAGACTATTATCCCAATGGTATTAGGACACAAATTGACATTTCACAATGGCTGTTAGAAGGTTTTCTTTTGAAGGAAAAAGACTTTCGAGAGGCTTTGAAAAATCATGATTGGTCACAATATGAAAATCATTTTGTGGCGATTCATTGGTCAACAGATGCCATTGTTCCCGCTTGGGCAACGATTCTAGTTACTACTTATGTTGCTCCTTTTGCTAAAAAAGTGGTTTTAGGAGATTTAAATGATTTAGAAACTGCCTTATATCAGGAAATTTTACCCACTATAGATTACTCACTATACCATGATAAAGCGGTTATAATAAAAGGGTGTTCCAAAAAACCTGTTCCAGAAAGTGCTTATATTATTGCCGTTCAAAAGTTACAACCTTTTGCAAAAAGCATTATGTATGGTGAAGCTTGTTCCGCCGTTCCGCTATTTAAAAAGGCTAAGTAGTTAGTTTTCTAACTCTATTTGGATAAGCCAATAGTATTCTTACCTTTGCCCCCGAAAATTTTTAAATCTAAACAAAATGAAAAAAATTATTCTTACGATAGTTTTGGGATTTTCTATTAGTAGTGTTTTGGCTCAGGTAAATGAAAAAGAATTGCTAAAGAAAACCGAAGAAACAGTGGCTAAAATTAAAGAAGAGAAACCCAATGGATGGGAGAAAAAAGGCATGTTTACTTTCTTACTTAATCAAGCCAATTTTAATAACTGGTTAGCTGGAGGTCAAAGCAGTATCTCAGGGAATGCCGGGGTAAAATATGATTTCAATTATAAAAGTGATACTTGGACTTGGGATAACAAATTTTTTGCCAACTATGGTTTGACTAAACTACATGATCAAGCCCTTCAAAAAACGGATGACCGAATAGAATTCAATTCCCTTTTAGGTAAAAAAGCTTCAGGCGAATGGTATTATTCTGCCTTTTTCAACTTTAAAACGCAACTTGATTCAGGTTTTGATCCTGCAGATAATAGCGTTAAAATTTCTCATTTTTTCTCTCCGGCTTATTTCCAGTTTGGACCGGGTATGATGTGGAAGAAAAGTGATAATTTAAAAGTAAACATTGCTCCAGCAACCTCTAAATTGATTATGGTTCACAAACATTTTACAGATTTAGGCCCTTCTTTTGGTGTGGCACAAGGAGCAAGTTCGCGATATGAATTTGGAGCAGCATTAAATGCGTATTACAAATTTAATTTGATGGAAAATGTAACGGCTGAAAACATTTTTAATTCGTATACTAACTATCTACAAGATGCGCAAAATGTTGATATTGATTACACTTTGAATATCGTGATGAAAGTTAATAAATACATGTCGACCAATTTGTCATTTCAAACGATTTACGATGATAATGCTTTCGCTGGATTTCAAACGCGTGAGATTATTGGAATTGGCGTGAATTATGGTTTCTAACATAAATCAACATTAATAAAAAGAGCCGATTCATTGGGTTGAATCGGCTTTTTTATTAGTGTTAATTTTAAATCGGTATTCACATTTAAATACCAATTTTATCAGTTTGCTTTACTTCTTAAAGCGTTTACTCTTATACTCCATAGCATTTGTTTTAGATGCTTTAGAATACGAAGTAGAAGTTGTTTTCTGGTTTTTCTCCACTTTACTTGAACAGCCAAATTTGGATTCACTACTACCTAAACTTGATTCGTTTGGCAGTCTTGTGAAAGAAAAGGCTTTTGCGCTACATAATATTAGCAAAAAGAGGAACAGTTTAAGGGCGTCTTTTAGGGTAATTGTTTTCATAGGTTAAGTATTTGTTTTATACCATAAACCTACACAAACACAAATAAATAGTCGTCAAAACAATCAAAATAATCGACAAAAAGCATAAAAAACTTAAAAAAGCATAATTTTACTTACAAAATAAAATGTTTGTTTTTGTCGGATTTATAAAGAAACTCCGTCTTAAAATTTTAAGACGGAGTTTTTTGGTTTATCTAAAGGCTTGTTCTAAATCGGCTAATAAATCATCTATATCTTCTACGCCTACACTTAATCTAACTAAGTCATCGGTGATGCCAATTTCTTTTCTTTTTTCCTCTGGGATGGAAGCGTGTGTCATTAAGGCAGGATGATTCGCTAGTGATTCAACACCACCCAATGATTCTGCTAAGGTGAATACTTTTAAATTTTCTAGGAAGGCAATGGCGTCTTCTTTTTTTCCTGATTTGAAAGTGAAAGAAACCATACCACCAAAACCATTCATTTGTTTTTTGGCAATATCATGAAACGGATGACTTGGTAATCCAGGATAATATACTTTAGCAATTTTAGCATGATTCGCTAAAAAGGCAGCTACTTTTTCACCGTTCTCACAGTGACGTTGGACTCTTAAATGCAAGGTTTTGATCCCTCTTAATACTAAGAAACTGTCCATTGGGCCTAAGGTTCCTCCTGTGGCAAATTGCTTGAAATGTAGTTCATCGCCAAGTTCTTTGTCTTTTATGATCAATGCTCCAGCGATTACGTCAGAGTGACCTCCTAGATACTTGGTAGCTGAGTGCATTACGATATCTGCTCCTAAATCTAGAGGTTTTTGCAGGTAAGGTGTAGCAAAGGTGTTATCGACAGCAAAGAGGATGTTGTGTTTTTTGGTGATTTTAGCTATTTCGGCAATATCAGCTAATTTCATTAAGGGATTAGTTGGCGTTTCTACCCAAACCAACTTGGTATTTTCATTGATTAATGATTGAAATTTAGCGATATCATTCATGTCTACAAAGTGGAATTTGATACCACTATCTTTGTAAATACGAGTGAACATTCGGTACGTTCCCCCATACAAATCGTCCATGGCTATGATTTCGTCTCCAGCTTTGAACATACGAAGTAAACAATCGGTGGCGGCTAATCCTGAAGAGAATGCTAATCCGCGTGACCCATTTTCTATGGAGGCTAAAGCATCTTCTAAGGCTTGACGGGTTGGATTGGCAGCTCTAGAATATTCATAATCTCCAACTGGTTTTCCTGGAGAAACTTGAGCATAGGTTGAGGTTTGAAACACTGGGGGCATTACGGCTCCCGTAACTTCTTCATGGTGTTGATTACCATGTATGACTTTGGTATTGAATTTCATTTTAGAATAATTAGTCAGCAAATGTAGCAAGTTTATTTGAAACCCAATAGCGCATTTGATTGGATTTAACACTCTGTTGAGGGCGTTGTGAAAAGGGCTCTATTTAGGAAAAACCTAACTAGGTTTTGTTTGTTCCTAACACAATTTATGACGTTCCTAACTAGGTTTAGTTTGTTCCTAACACAATTTAGGATGTTCCTAACTGGGTTTTGTTTGTTCCTAACATAATTTAGGAGAAACCTAATAAAATTTAGGAAAAACCTAAATGATTTAAATAAACTTTCGGATTTGCATCATGATGCCGGTGTGTAGGGCTTCGTGGTAGTTGTTGAATTCCATGGCATCCATTGCGGTTTTCATGGTGTAGCCAGATAGGGTGGTGAACTCGGTGAAGTTTTTGAAGATGTTATTAGCGAAATCTTTTTTGGTTTGTTCTAGTGTAGCAAATAGCAAGGTTTTGATTTCATCTACTTCTTCTTGGGTAACGCTGTGTTCTGGTTTGGTACCGCGTTTGTATTTGGCTACCATATCGTCTGAAACCATTATGGGTAAGCCCGATAAGTTGTAGACTAACATTTGCTGCACCACGATAACGTGAGCGATGTTCCAAATAAGATTGTTGCTAAAGCCTTCTGGAATGGTGTTGAGTTGTTCTAAAGTATGGTTTTCTACAATTTTTGAAATGACGGTTCTGCTGGTTTGATTGATGTTGAAAGTTGTATCCATTGCGTTGATTTTTTTGATAAAATTACAGATTATAAGTGGAAATGGATTTCCTTTGTAAAAAGAAATTTCATGGTCAATACAATATACTATCTAGCCTCTTGCGATACTTGTCGTAAAATTATAAAATCACTTCCCAACTCCGATAAATTGCAATTTCACGACATTCGGCAAAATCCAATTACGGAACAAGAGTTGGAGGAACTGTATCAACTTTCAGGAAGTTATGAAGCTTTATTTAGCAAAAAAGCGCAGTTGTATAAGCAATTGGATTTGAAAAACAAAACGTTGACCGAAGTGGATTATAAGAAGTATTTGTTAGAACATTATACTTTTTTGAGTCGTCCTGTTTTCATTATTGATGAGAAAATCTACATTGGCAACAGCCAAAAAAATATCATTGAAGTTATAAAAGCATTGAGCTAATGTCAAAAAGAACTTGGGCACTCCTTGCCACCATGATGGTTTCGTTAATCTATGGTGTTTCGTTTACGATTGCTAAAGATGTGATGCCTACTTATGTGAAGCCTTTTGGGTTTATATTACTCCGAGTTTTTGGTGCTACGATTTTGTTTTGGTTGGTTTCCTTTTTGGGACCCAAAGAAAAGATTCAACTACAGGATTTTCCACGTATTATTGCGGCTGCTTTCTTTGGCGTGGCTTTGAATATGCTAACTTTTTTTAAAGGATTGAGTTTCACTTCTCCTATTTCGGCAGCGGTGATTATGGTGACGGCTCCTATTATTGTCATGATTTTATCGGCGATACTCATTAGAGAAAGAATAAAAACACGCAAGATTATTGGAATATTGCTGGGACTTTTCGGTACTGGTTTTTTAATTCTTTATGGTAAATCCGTGGGGAATGCTACTAATGCTTCTTTGGGCAATTTGTTGGTGTTTATTAATGCGGTTTCGTATGGTTTTTATTTGATTATTGTCAAAAAGTTGATGGATAAATACAATGCCTTTACTTTTGTGCCTTGGATTTACACTTTTGGGTTGTTGATGGTGTTGCCTTTTAGTTGGAGCGAATATCAGGCCATTCATTGGGAAACCATTCCAACGATGATACTATGGGAAATAGGTTTTGTAGTAGTGTTTACTACGTTTTTGACCTATCTGTTTAATTTAGTTTCGATGCGCGAATTGAATCCCACGACGGTAGCTGTTTTTATCTATCTGCAACCGCTTTTTGCCACTGTTTTTGCTATGAGTTTAGGGAAAGATCATTTGACATGGGTAAAAGTAGCTTCGGCTGTTTTGATATTTGTTGGGGTATTTCTCGTTACCAAAAAAGTGAAGAGTGACTAGTAACTAGTGATTAGTCTTGTTGAAGATGCTAATTACTATTCACTAATTACTAATTACTTTGCTTATATTTGAAGACTATTAAAATACACCAATGATACTATCGATGACTGGTTTTGGGAAAGCCACTTTGCAATTACCCACCAAAAAAATTACTGTAGAAATTAAATCGCTTAACAGCAAAGGATTGGATTTGAACACGCGTATGCCTTCTGTTTTTAGGGAAATGGAATTGGGATTACGCAACCAACTTTCGCAACGTTTAGAACGTGGAAAAATCGATTTTTCGTTATATGTTGAGGTTACTGGCGAAGAAACATCTTCTAAAATAAATGTGCCAATAGTCAAAGGTTATATCGCTCAAATGAAAGCGGTTATTCCGAATGCCGATGAAACCGAATTGATGAAAATGGCGGTTCGTATGCCCGATGCTTTAAAAACTGAGCGCGATGAAATTGACGAAAACGAATGGAAGCAAATCCAAACCGTGATTGATGAAGCTTTAGAGAATATGGTGCAGTTTCGTAAAGACGAAGGAGTTTCTTTGGAGAAAGAATTTTTGCATCGCATTGCCAATATTATGACGTTGATGAATAATGCGGTTTCGTATGATGCCGAAAGAGTGGAGACGGTAAAAACCCGTTTAAGAACTGCGCTTGATGAGTTAAAAGAAAATGTAGATGAGAATCGTTTTGAACAAGAATTGATTTTTTATTTGGAGAAATATGACATCACGGAAGAGAAAGTTCGTTTAGAAAATCACCTAAACTATTTCATAGAAACCTTAGCCGGAACAGAAGCCAACGGAAGAAAATTGGGTTTTATTACTCAGGAAATGGGAAGAGAAATTAATACTATGGGTTCGAAATCGAATCATTCAGAAATGCAGAAATTGGTGGTGATGATGAAGGATGAATTAGAGAAAATAAAAGAGCAGGTTTTAAATGTTTTGTAGATAATAATCATGAACAAAGGAAAATTATTAGTATTCTCAGCGCCGTCCGGCTCGGGAAAAACCACGATAGTACGGCATTTATTAGCACAACCAGAACTGAATTTAGAGTTTTCTATTTCGGCGGCTACGCGTGAACCTCGTGGAGAAGAAGTTCATGGGAAGGATTACTATTTTATCTCTATAGAAGAATTCAAAAAGCATATTAAAGCAGAGGATTTTATTGAATGGGAGGAAGTGTATCGCGATAACTTTTATGGCACTTTAAAGAGTGAAGTAGAGCGTATTTGGGCAAAAGGGAAGAACGTGATTTTTGATATTGATGTTGCGGGAGGTTTGCGTATAAAGTCTAAATTTCCTTTAGAGACTTTAGCGGTTTTTGTTAAGCCACCTAGCGTTGACGAACTGAAAAGACGTTTGAAAGAACGTTCCACCGAAAGTGATGATAAAATTAATATGCGTATTGCAAAAGCCCATGTTGAATTGGCTACAGCTCCTCAATTTGATATTATAATTAAGAATTATGATTTAGATGTGGCGAAGGCAGAGGCTTATGAGTTGGTGAAAGAGTTTGTTAAGAAATAGTAATTAGTAGTTACCAATAGAATGAAAATCGGATTGTATTTTGGCACTTTTAATCCCATTCATGTGGGGCATATGATTATTGCTAATCACATGGCAGAGCATTCCGATTTGAATCAGATTTGGATGGTGGTTACACCTCATAATCCGCACAAACAAAAGAGCACTTTATTGGATGATTATCAAAGGTTGCATATGGTCACTTTGGCTACGGATGCCTTTAACAAAATCAAAGCTTCTGATATTGAATTTAAGTTGCCACAGCCTAATTATACGGTGTCTACTTTGGCTCATTTGGAAGAAAAGTATCCTAAATACGAGTTTGCCTTAATCATGGGCGAAGACAATCTGAATTCGTTACACAAATGGAAAAACTACGAAGTGATTATAGCAAACCATGACATTTATGTTTATCCTAGACTTAATTCAGGAGAAATTGATGAGCAGTTTATCAATCACGATAAAATTCATCGTGTTGAAGCGCCAGTCATTGAGCTTTCTTCCACGTTTATTCGCGAAAGCATTAAAAACAAGAAGAATGTGATGCCAATGTTACCTCAAAAAGTTTGGGAATATATAGACAGCAGTGCGTTTTATAGAAAGTAATTTATTGCTTCAAAAAGCGAACCGTTTTCATGCCATTTCCGATAGTTATTTTAGCCAAATAACAACCTCTCTTTAATTCCGAAACCTCTACTTTAGCTTCTGAGGTTAAGTTGGTTTTTGAAAGCATTTCTTGTCCAAGAAGATTTACTATTTTAAGTTCAGTTATGTTTTCGGTAGTACTGATATTCAAAAATGATGTTACTGGATTTGGATAAATTTTTAAATCTGTACTAGTAAAATTTGACACACCAAGATCAGCAGTCACAGCAATATTTACAACATAAGAGCCTTCACCATCAAGATTAGAAGCCGTAACAGTATAATCAGTTGCAGGAGAGATGACACTTGGCGTTCCGCTAATCATTCCGGTTGTAGTATCAAAAGTTAATCCTGTTGGTAAAGCAGGAGCAATGGAGAAGCCATAGGTTTTGATTTTTCTAATCTTATGATTTCCATAATCACAAACAAAAATAGTATTGGAATGATCCACTGCGATTCCGGTTGACGAATTAAATTGCGCTACCGTTGCCACACCATCTGTAGCTCCAACGACCCCAGTTCCGGCGTAGGTTGAGACCATACCATCGGGAGTAATTTTTCTAATCTTATTGTTTTGTTCGTCGGTTATGAATAAATTATTGGCACTGTCAATCGCAACAATTGCGGGATAATAAAAAGTGGCAGCAGCACCCATTCCGTCATTAGAGCCAGCAGTTCCAGTTCCAGCCACAGTGGAAACCTCGCCAAGATTGTTGATTTTTCTAATTTTATTACTGTAATAATCGGCAACAAAAACATTTCCAGATGCATCTACACATACTCCAGTTGCACCATTAAATTGCGCTGTTAGTAGCGTTCCATCAGCCGAACCTGCCACACCAGTTCCTGCAAAAGTGGAAACGGTTCCATCAGTAGTAATTTTTCTGATTTTATTATTCCCATAATCGGCAACATAGATATTATCGTTAGCATCTACAGCCATTCCGGCAGGATAATAAAAGCGAGCGGTGTTTCCTGGCCCGTCAGTTGCTCCAATTACACCTGTTCCTGCAAAAGTAGAAACGGTTCCGTCGGGAGTTATTTTTCTAATTTTATGATTGCTTTGGTCGGATATAAAAAGATTGTCGTTAGAGTCAAAAACGGCACCATCAGGATATTTGAAGGTAGCGGCATTCCCAATTCCATCAGCAGACCCAATCGCACCAGAACCCGCAAAAGTAGTGACATCGCCTGCGGGGGTTATTTTTCTAATTTTATGATTGCTTCTGTCTACTACAAAAATATTTCCATGACTATCAATAGTAACCACCGTTGGTAAATTGAAACTTGCCGAGATTCCATTACCGTCTGCAGCTCCCACACTTCCAGAACCCGCAAAAGTGGAAACTAAAGTTTGAGCGATGATAGTTCCGCCACTATTTGTTGGAGTCAAAGCGCTTATACTTTGTCCAACAGTGAAAACATTTGGCGTTACATAGCTAATGTTTGGTGCTTGTGAATGCAGAAGATTTAGGGTAAGCAATAAACAAATTGTAATTTTATTCATGAGTTCTGATGGTTATTCTTGATACAAATGTAAATTAAAAAACACAAAAGATTGATTTATAAAGAGTAATAGATTTTGTTCGTGAAAAAGAGAATTATTTAGTTTAAAAATCAGTATTTTTGATAGCTATAAATGTGACTATTCATGAATAAATCTCCAAAATTTGCGGTGATTGGTGGCGGAAGTTGGGCTACAGCCATTGCAAAAATGCTTTGTGTCAATCTAGATGAAATTGCTTGGTATATGCGCAATGAATCAGCGATTGAACACATCAAAACCCACAAACACAATCCTAATTACTTGAGTTCTGTTGAGTTTGATATCAAGAAATTGAAGTTGACCAGCGATATTAATGAAGCAGTAGCTTATGCTGACTATATTATTTTTGCTATTCCATCGGCTTTCTTAAGTTCGGAATTGGAGAAGTTGACAGTGAGTTTAAAAGACAAAGTAATTTTCTCAGCCATCAAAGGAATTGTTCCTGAAACGTTCTTAATTGTTGGAGAACATTTCAATAAAAAATTTGATATTCCTTTTGAAAACATTGGCGTTATTACGGGTCCATGTCATGCGGAAGAAGTAGCATTGGAGCGACTTTCTTATTTAACTATTGCTTGTGGCGATTCTAATAAAGCAAGAGTAATGGCTGGTGTATTGGCGGGGAACTATATCAAAACCAAAATTTCTGACGACATTATTGGAACAGAATATGCAGCGATGCTCAAAAATATTTATGCTATTGCTGCTGGAATTGCACATGGTTTAGGTTATGGAGATAACTTCCAGTCGGTGATTATGAGTAATGCTATTCGCGAGATGAAAAAGTTTATCCGCAAAGTGCATAAGATGAAACGAAACATTAATAATTCTGCTTATTTGGGCGATTTATTAGTAACAGGATATTCTGTTTTTTCACGAAACCGGATGTTCGGGAATATGATTGGGAAAGGCTACACTGTAAAATCAGCCATGATGGAAATGAGTATGGTGGCTGAAGGCTATTATGCTGTAAAAAGTGCCTATAAATTAAATCAAGAATATAAAGCCAATACGCCTATCATTGATGCTGTCTATGAGATTTTGTACGAAGGGAAAGACGCCAAAAAAGTCTTTAAAAAGCTAACAGAAAAATTAGACTAGGATGAACGAAAGATGGACATATCAACTAAAAAAAGGGTTGCCATTTGGTATTATTATGCCGATTATTATCACTGCAATAGAAGGTTATGGGACTTCTTACACAGAAGCTTTTCTTTCTATAAAATTCCTAATAGAATTGGTTCTCTTTTTATTCGTTGGAATCTTTATAATAGGATATTCTAGTTGGAGAGAGAAAAGAAAAAATAATGAATACAATGACCAGAAGTAATTCGTTATCTCACAATAACACCATCTACAAATAAAATAGGCACTTCTTCAACATAATCAGGAGTGATTGATTGTGCTTTGAAGATGAATTTCTTATCGTATAAAGTACTTCCGATAAAGTAAGTTACCATAAACTCGTTGTTGAGCCTTAATACACTTTTTTCTACCATTTCTATTTTGACGACAGATACAGCAGGGACTTGCATAAATGCGTGGCGCAGGAGCGACGTTTTTTTCATTTCCCCATCAAGAGTACCAAAAGCTTGGGAAACGACCATTACCGAGTCTAAATCATAGTCAGAATCGTTTACTAAATAAACATACCAAACCTTTTCCATGAAGTCATCGCTCCATTCTTGCACAGCGGCTAGGAATACGTTTTCTACTTTTGGGATGGTAATGTCCGATTTCATTTTTAGATGCTAGATTTGAATTGCTCTAAGAAACGCACGTCGTTTTCATAGAACATTCTGATGTCACCAATTTGGTAAAGTAACATAGCAATACGTTCGATTCCCATACCGAAGGCAAAACCGTTGTATTCTTCAGGATTGATACCACAGTTTTTCAAAACGTTTGGGTCTACCATTCCGCAACCCATGATTTCTAACCAACCTGTACCTTTGGTGATACGATAATCCGTTTCGGTTTTTAAACCCCAGTAAATATCTACTTCAGCACTTGGCTCTGTAAAAGGGAAATAACTTGGTCTCAAGCGAATTTTAGATTTACCAAACATTTCTTTAGTGAAATATAAAAGGGTTTGCTTTAAGTCGGCAAAGGAAACGTCTTTATCAATATACAACCCTTCCACTTGATGGAAAATACAGTGAGAGCGCGAGGAAACGGCCTCGTTTCTAAAAACTCTTCCTGGAGAAATTGTTCTTATAGGCGGTTTGTTGTTTTCCATATAACGAACCTGGACGGATGAGGTGTGAGTTCTCAGCAAAACATCTGGATTGGTTTGGATGAAAAAGGTATCCTGCATATCTCTTGCCGGATGGTATTCTGGCAAGTTTAAGGCGGTGAAATTATGCCAATCGTCTTCTATTTCTGGACCTTCGGAAACGTTGAATCCGATGGTAGAAAAAATATCGATGATTTGATTTTTTACTAAGGAAATAGGGTGACGAGAACCAATAGTTACTGGTTCTGACGGACGAGATAAATCTCCATAAAAGCCTTTTACTTCTTCTTTGCTCTCGAGTTCTTCCTGAATGGCTCTAACTTTTTCTTCAGCCACCATTTTCAAAGTATTGATTACTTGCCCGAAGTCTTTTTTCTGGTCATTAGGAATGTTTTTGAACTCGGTAAAAAGCTCTTTTAGCAAGCCTTTACTGCCTAAATATTTGATACGGAAATTTTCTAAAGCTTCCTTATTTTTAGTGTTGAATGCTTTAGCTTCTTCTATGTGTTCTTTAATCTTGTCTATCATCGGTCTTTTATTTCATACAATTCGCCCAAAGGCTCGGGTCGTTGAAGGTGCAAATTTAGGGAAAAGTTGGAAGTTAGAAGTTGGAAGTTGGAAGTTTTTAATCAATCACTTCTCTTTCCACGAAATAATTCACAATGGCTTCTTTCATTAAGACTGATTGTTCTCCAGCTTTCAATGGAGGTAATTCTTCTTTGACTTTGTAATGAGGCCAACCTTCTTTGTCAAAAAAATCGAATTCATAGAAACCATAAGGTTCTAATAAACGGCAGATGGCAATGTGCATCAGATTGAGTTTTTCGTCTTTTTTGAAAGTTTGGTGTATTTTTCCTAACTCTTGAACTCCGATTAGATATATAATAGCGTCCAAATCCAATACATCTCCTTCAGCAAACTGATTAGAAAGGATTTCAACGACTTTGTCCCAGCGGTTTTTTAATTGTTCGTCTCTTGACATAATTTTGATAAAAGAAAAAAGAAGCAAGAGAAAAGACTTATGCTTCTTGATTTAAATTTTGGCAAAGATACTTTGTTATTTTGAAAGGCTAATTTTTAATTTCTTTAATTGTGCCATCCTCAATCCAACCTGTAGTTTCGTCGGTGAGTTCTACTTTTTTCCAGTTAGCAATGCTTTCTAGAATGTAGACTTTTGTTCCTTCGTGAAGTAAGGTTGCTTCTTGACCACTTGCTTTTGGTTCGCTTTTAAGGGGTGTGCTTTCAGCAAAAATTATAGCAGGTCTTTCGTTTTCATTTCTGCTTTTTTCATAGAATCCAGAAGCTGCACTCAGAAAAATCCCTAACAACCAAAAGAACATTCCAATAAAGAAAACACGTTTCAAAATGGTTTTCTGTGAAAAATAATAGCCCACAAAAAAGAGTAAAAACAAGAAAGCAAAAACAACTGCAATCCAAGCCCAAGTGTCGTAATGATACTTTGAAGTAAAGTCAGCTAGGAGTTTGTTGAAACCCACTTTTGGAATTACTTTGATATCGTCAATGGCCATTTTTCTAGCGAATTCTAGGTTGGTTTTTATTTCGTTGTCATTTGGACTCAACAATAAAGCTTTCTCATAATTGTATATCGCTGGAGCTACTTTGTGAATCTTATAATAACAATTTCCAAGATTAAAATACAATTCAGCCGATTGTTTGCCAGTATTTAAAACACTTTCAAAACTAGTAATGGCCGCTTGGTAATTTTCTTTTTGATAGAATTGATTTCCTTGATCAAAAGCAGATTGTGCCCAAAAAACTTGAGAAACGAACAATAATAAAATAAGTATCTTTTTCATCTCCGTTTTATTTTAATTGCTTTTCTAGTTCAGAAATAATTTCTACCGCCTTGTCATAATCTTGCTGAATAGCGGTTTCAGAAGATTGCGCATAACGGGCCAACTCACAGTTTTCGGTTAAGTGAATAAATTCAGCAACGGTTGTAACATTTGCTTTTCGCGAAAGCAATAATTCGCTTATTTTTTCTTTGCTCATCTCCGAAGTCTCGATGTTTAATTTGGCTTTTAAGAAGTTGTGCATGGCTTTTTCTAATGCAATATAAAATGGCTCTTTGTTACCCAAATGTTTTTTGGCGTCGCCCAAATATTTTTTAGCCAAAGCATTAGATTTTTTGATTTTGTTGCCAACAATGTCATTATCAGAAGCCTCTTTTCTCTTTTTACCCACTATAAAAAACGGGATGGCTAAAAACGGCAAAGCCATCAAGGAGTAAAACAATCCCGAGCCTAAGAAGCCGTCTTTTTTAATAGGTTCCAAATGAGCCACTTGTTTGTTGTAAGCAAACGTTTTAGCCACTTCTGGTTTGGATTTTGTTGTCTCGTTTGAATTTGTTTTTTCTGAATTGGCCACACCAGGACCATCTAAAACCGTAATAGTTATAGGTTTGGATGTTATGGTTTTATAACTTGAAGAACCCAAATCAAAATAGGTAAAACGCAGAGGTTTTATTTGATAGTTGCCTTTGTCTTGTGGAATTATAGTGTATTTATCAGAAATTCTTCCTGTCATTCCAGTAAGCGGAGTCGAAACATTTTCATCGTGAACAGGATCATACATTTCTAAAGCGGAAGGCATAACAGGTTTTGGTAGCGTGAATAGTTTTAGGTTTCCGGTACCAACCACACTAACATCCAAATCTAAAGATTCTCCGTTTTTCAATAGTGTTTTCGATGGTTTTACTTGAAAATCAAAATGACCCACAGCTCCCGAAAAATCCTCAGGTTTTCCAGATTCTGGTAAAGCTCTAACGTTGATTACTTTGCTTCCTGCAGAAACACGTTTACTGTCTTCAGTCATCAAGGGTTGTCCCCAAAAATTTCTTCTATTGGTTGGCACTTGACAATCAATATCAAGAGATAAAGGTTCGATTTCTAGTTTTCCTGATTTTTGTGGATATAATACCGTTTTTCTCAATACAACATAACGATAGCGTTCTCCTTTGAATGTGCCGTCTTGAGCAACTAATTGTTTGATGTCAATATTTTGGCTCCAAAAATCATTGTATTTTGGTTTGTTTAACTCGCGCCAGTTTGAGATACCGATGTTATAACTGAAGTATAATTTGTAAACAACTGTTATAGGTTCGTTGAGGTAAGGATTGGCTTTTGAAATATCGGCAACTAAATAAATATTGTCATCGGCGCTAATGGCTGGCGCTTCGTTGGGATCTTTGGGAATTTCAACAGCATTTGTCACATTGACTCTTACAGGAGATGTTTTATAAGTCTGACCATTAATTTCGATGGAAGCTTGTCTAATCGTTAATGCTCCTTTTTGCGTCGGTAGTAAAATGTAGATGTAGGATTTGTTAAACGAACTTCTCCCATTAATCCAGGATTGACTTACCGATTGACTTGGTCCGCCAACGACTTTAAAACCACAGGCTTCAAAATTAGGTGGCACAAAATTATCACCATCAGCATTCATCGTAAAATCAATACGAAGACGCTCATTTACTCCCAAAGAATTCTTGCTCACTTTTGCCTCAAATTGTACTTGGGCCAAAAGGGAATTTGTCACTAAAAACAATAATACTATGCTCCTTTTCATTTTTTCAAATTTTCAGTTAACTACCAATCTTTATCAGTTTTTTTAGGGTTGGCTTGTACTTTTTGTTTGTTTACTTTTTCCTGAATTTTTTTCTCCTCATTATTTACGGCATCCAATAAATTTTCTAAACGTTGTTTCGAAATTCCTCCTGGTTGAGGTTTAGGTTGACCATCGTTTTGATTTTTATCGTCTTTTTTGTCTTTATCCTTATCGCCTTCTTTTTTATCCTTGTCTTTATCTTTTCCGTCTTTCTTATCGTCGTCCTTTTTATCCTTGTCTTTGTCTTTACCGTCTTTTTTGTCGTCTTTCTTATCGTCCTTTTTGTCTTTATTTTTATTGCCGTCTTTTTTAGGCGGATTGTTTTTAAGATATTCTTTTGCTAAAGCGTAATTGTAACGCGTTTCTTCGTCAGCAGGATTATTGCGCAAAGCATTTTTATAAGCTTCAACAGCATTGGAATAATCTTTATCTTTCATAAAAGTGTTTCCTATATTATGAAATGCTTGATGTTTCTCTGCTCTTGTTTTGGCCATTTTCAATGCTTTGGCGTAATGATATTTAGCTTCGGCAGCTTGATTTTGGCGGTAAATGGCATTTCCTAGATTATAAGCAGCAATTGCTTTTTTTGGATTTTTAGCATCAGAAATTCTGTATTCTGCTTCAGCATCGGCATATTTTTTTTCTGCAAAAGAATCGTTTCCTTCAGGCAAATGGGTATCTTTTTCCTTGTCTTGGGCTTTTGCCAAAAAAGAAATCAGAACTAAACTATATAAAAACAACTTTTTCATTTATTCCTTTTCGTTAAATAAGTTCATCTTTTTCACCCATTTGGTTTTTTTATCCAACAAGAAAACATCTAAAAGCAATAAGAAAAATCCAAATCCTAAGAACCATTGAAATTGTGATTTAAAATCGGCCATTTGGGTGCTTTCAAATTCTGTTTTTTGAATATTATCTAATGCATTTTTCACATAACCTAGAACCTCTTTAGTAGAATTTCCATCAACATAGCCTCCTCCAGAGTTTTTAGCAATGGTTTTTAAAACTTCTGCATTTCGTTTGGTAATCACAACTTCCCCATTTTGGTCCCGTTGAAAACTCTCCACAACACCATTTCGTTTTAATGGAATAGTTCCTCCTTTTTCGGTTCCAACCCCAATTGTCAATATTTTCAACCCAACTTTTTTTGCTTCTTCAGCAGCATCTGCAGCGCTATCAGAATGATCTTCACCATCGGTAATGATGATTAAAAGTTTGTTAGTTTTATCCTTTTTATCCACGTACGTTGTGGCCAAATTTATCGCTTGATCAATGGATGTTCCTTGTGCCGAAATCATGCCGGGATTCATACTTTGCAAGAACATTTTAGCCACACCATAATCTGATGTAATAGGTAATACAGGGAAAGCACTACCAGAATAAGCAATAATTCCAATTCGGTCGCTACCTAAATTGTTGATGATTTGAGAAACCAATTGTTTGCTTTTTTCCAAACGACTTGGAGCCACATCTTCTGCCAACATACTTTTTGAAACGTCAACGGCAAAAATAATCTCTATTCCCTCACGTTTTACCGTTTCCATTTTGGTTCCCATTTTTGGATTTACCAAACCAATAATCAAACAAGTTAACGCTAATAAAATAACAACTAACTTCAATATTGGCTTAAAAACTGATTTTTCAGGACTTAGTTTTTTGATTAATTCTAAATCACCAAATTCGCGTTGTTTCTTTCTTTTCCAGAATTGGATATACAAGAAAAGCATTGCCATTACTGGAATGACAATCAAGAAATACAAATACCATTTTTCTTCTAACTCGTACATAATTCTTTAGATAAAACTTCTATAAATTGTGTTTCGTAAACCAAATTCAATCAAAACTAAAATTCCAGCAATCCAAACAAACGGTCTGTATTTTTCGTCGTAATCATAGAATTTCAACTCTTGAATTTCAGTGGTTTCTAGTTTGTTGATTTCGTTATAAATAGCTTCTAATTTACTATTACTACTAGCTCTAAAATATTTTCCACCAGTATTTTTAGCAATCGTTTGCAACAAATTCACATCAATTTCAACAGGCATCATTTTGAATAAAAAGCCACCACCAGGCGCATAAGCATAAGGGAACATCGCATTCCCATTGGTTCCAATTCCGATAGTGTACACTTTTATTCCATATTCACGTGCTATTTGAGAAGCGGTTTCTGGCTCTATAAATCCTGCATTGTTTACCCCATCGGTCAAAAGAATAATCACTTTACTTTTGGCTTTGCTATCCTTTAATCGATTAACCGCTGTGGTCAATCCCATCCCGATTCCCGTTCCATCTTGCAAAACATTATCATATTTGATACTTTGAATCGCTTGCTGAACTATGGCTTTATCACTTGTAACTGGAGTTTTGGTGTAAGCTTCAGAGGCATAAACCACAATTCCGATTCTATCATTAGGTCTTCCTTTAACAAAGTTTTCCGCCACACTTTTCAAAGCTTCCATTCGGTTTGGCTTTAAATCTTTAGCTAACATACTTCCCGAAACGTCAATCGCCATTACTATATCAATTCCTTTAGTGGATTTGGTTTGGCTACTGATATCTACCTTTCTTGGTCGAGCCATGGCAATAATCAAAGAGCTTAACGCTAATAATCTCAATACAAACAAAATGGGTTTCAATTTAGCTAACAAAGACTTTTGAGCTTTGAAACCTTTCACTGAGCTTATTTTTAAAGTAGCCGATTGCTGTTTTCTTTTCCAGATGTACCAAACAAGGGCAGCTGGAAGTACTAAAAACAACCAGAAAAATTCAGGATTTAAAAAGCTTACCTCTTTCATTATTTCGCTGTTTGTAATTCAACCGAGTTCAACATTCTCTCTGCAATTTGCTGACCGTATTTATCCTCTTCGCGATGCATTACTAGGATTTCTTGTAAACCATCATCTTGTCCGAATAGCAACAATTCATAATACATTTTGGTTGATTTCCCTTTTATTTTATTTAAAACAGTCATAGTTCCGTAGGCTTTTTTACCAGTAATTCCTTGTTGTGTATCAAAGTCTTCCGTCTTTACGATAATATTTTGAGCCCCTTGTGATTCCATTAGGTTCAGATAATTTTCGGCTGTTTTATCTAAATCCATTTTCATAGGTTGCTTGTAAGTTACGGTAGAAACCGTAATGCTAAAGTCTTCCAAAATACTACCGTAAACAAAAGTTTGCATCTCTTTTATAATAGCAGCGGCATCTTTTGGTAACATTTTCTCTGCATCAATTCTTTTCAAGACTTTTGGCGTTTCTACTTTAACTCCAGGATTTCCATATTCACTGTACACCCATTCTCCTTCTACTAAATCTTTGGTTGGATGTCCAAGAATATTATCCCTTAAGTATTCGGTTCCTTTGAAATATGCTACACCCAAGACAAAAATCAATAACATGCCCATTACAATTCCGATGGTGGTAATGATTCGAACTCGTTTTTGTTTTTTTAATTTTTGTAAACGCGCTAGTTCTTTTTGTTGTTCGTTCCATTGTGTCAACTCATCATCTTCTTCCACAATTTCTGGAATTGATTTGTGAATGGTTACTATAGAGCTAGAAATTCGTTTTTTGTCCTCTTCAATTTCAAAATCAAGCGGTTTAACTTTGGCAAATTTTACCAAATCGGCTTGTTTTAATACCTTTTCTAAATTCTCTACTGTTTCGTTGGAAAGCTTTAATTTCTTTTGTTTAGCAGCTTTTCGAAGCCCTTCAATAAGTTCGGAAGTAGTACTTTCCATGGCTGGAATATGAATTTCTTCTTCAATATAATTTCGAGCAATATCGGTGAGTTCCGAGTAATAATGTTTGATTTCTCCTTTTTGCCAAAGTTCTTTTCCTTCCAATTGCTGTAATAAAGTAGTAGCTTTTTCGATTGGAGATTTGAAAACAATTTCTTCTACTTTAGGTTGACTCTGTCTTTTTTTGATGAATTTGTAGATAAAAAATCCAATAACTCCAATAGCAATTAAAATCAAAAGATAAATCCACCAAGAGCCAAGAGGCTTATCTACAATCGCAATATCTTTAATGTCATACATTTTTTGTTTCAATGTATCGACTTTAACGTTGTTAACTTCTACTTTGATACTATCAGAAAACGATGGTTTACCATTTATCAACACAGGAATTCTTGGGATAACATATTTTCCTGAATCGAATTGTGTCAGTCCGTATTTTTTAATCAATTCATAACGTGCACCATTTTTAACGGTGTCAATTTTATAGGATTGAATTACTTCTAAAGCGCCAAAATTCTTAGCTTCTGGGAATTTAACTTTAGACAATGTATCGACATCCGTTTTCAAAGTTAATTTGAATTCGGCTCCGATTTTGTTTTTAGTAACATTGACAGAAGTTGTCACTTTAGGTTGTGCCCAAAGCGCCATCGACAATAAGAATAAAAATAAAGCAAATTTACTTTTCATGTTTCTTATCTCGATTTAAAATAACCTAATAATTTGGTAACATAACTTTCATCTACACGAGTATTCACAGTTCCAGAACCACATTTTGAAAAGATATCTTTGAAGTAACTCACTTTCTCGCGATACTGTTGTTCATAGCTCAATCGCGCTTTTTTAGAGCCAGTATTTACTACTAGAATTTCTCCAGTTTCCGCATCTTCCATTTCTACCATACCAATATTTGGCATCTTTTCTTCCCGGATGTCATAAACGCGAACGCCTGTTATATCGTGTTTTTTTCCAGCTATTTTCAAGGTTTTCTCGTAATCATCCTCTACCATGAAATCGGAAATAACAAATACAATGGCTTTCTTTTTTTGAGTTCCTGAAAGAAATTTCAAAGCTTGTGATAAATCGGTTTTTTTGCTTTTTGGCTGAAATTCTATTAGCTCGCGGATGATTCTTAATACGTGTGATTTTCCTTTTTTGGGCGGAATGTATAATTCGATTTGGTCTGAAAATAAAATCAGTCCAATTTTATCATTGTTTTGTGTCGCTGAAAAGGCCATTGTTGCTGCAATTTCCGTGACAATCTCGCTTTTCAATTGGTTTTTAGTTCCAAAACTTTCCGAACCCGAAATATCAACCATTAACATCATAGTCAATTCTCGTTCTTCTTCAAAAACTTTTACGTAAGGTTCGTTGTAACGCGCTGTTACATTCCAATCAATGGCACGAATATCATCGCCAAACTGGTATTGACGCACTTCCGAAAAAGTCATACCCCGTCCTTTAAACGACGTGTGGTATTCGCCCGAGAAGATATGATCACTCAATCTTCGGGTTTTGATTTCGATTTTACGAACTTTTTTGAGTAAGTCTTTAGTTTCCATTTCGCAAACAGTTTTCAGTTTCTACTAAGGAACTTCTATTTCGTTTACGATTTTGTTGATAATGTCAACCGATGTGATGTTTTCCGCTTCCGCTTCGTAGGTAACACCAATTCTGTGACGCAATACATCATGAACCACAGCTCTAACATCTTCCGGTATCACATAACCACGACGTTTGATGAAAGCATAACATTTGGCAGCAGTGGCTAAGTTGATACTTCCACGAGGAGAAGCTCCAAAACCGATAAGCGGTTTCAAACTTTCTAGTTTATATTTTTCAGGATAACGAGTAGCAAAGACAATGTCTAAAATATATTTTTCTATTTTTTCGTCCATGTATACCTCGCGAACGGCTTCTTGTGCTTTTAAAATTTGGTCAACAGTAACCACTGGATTCACTTTTTCAGTAGATCCTTTTAAATTTTGACGAATGACCATTCTTTCTTCATCCATTTTTGGATAATCAATTACGGTTTTTAGCATGAAACGATCTACTTGTGCTTCAGGCAAAGGATAAGTTCCTTCTTGTTCAATTGGATTTTGTGTTGCTAAAACTAAAAACGGTCTTTCTAATTTGAAGGTCGTGTCCCCAATAGTAACTTGTTTTTCCTGCATCGCTTCAAGCAAAGCGGATTGTACTTTGGCAGGAGCACGGTTTATCTCATCGGCCAAAATGAAGTTGGCGAAAATAGGGCCTTTTTTTATTGAAAACTCATTGGCTTTAATGTTATAAATCATGGTCCCTACAACATCAGCAGGTAATAAATCTGGCGTAAACTGAATACGGCTAAAGCTACCGTGAACTGCCTGTGACAAAGTATTTATGGCTAAGGTTTTTGCCAATCCAGGAACCCCTTCTAAAAGAATATGACCTTGTCCTAAAAGTCCAATTAACAATCTTTCTACCATGTGTTTTTGACCAACAATTACCTTGTTCATTTCCATGGTTAGTAAGTCGATAAAAGCACTTTCTCTTTCAATTTTTTCATTAATTGCTCTAATATCTAAAGCGGTACCATTTTCTTCCATAGTATTCTATTTAAACTAATGTTTGAGTGTTTTAATTTTAACATTTCAAAAGTGAAAATTTAATCCCTTACAAGATGTTAATAATGCGTTAAAACTTTTTAAAACATCCCTATTTTAAGGATGATTTATGATTTTCTTTTTATAATTTTAAGACCTAATCTGTTTTCAAGATTTTTCGGTTGGCAAAATAATAAAATTTTCAAAAACCCAAAAAAATCAAAAAGCAGATTTTAAATAAGTTTAATGATATACAAATGAAAACAAAACTCTCACCCATTATTGCCGGAACCATGAATTGGGGCATTTGGGACAAAAAATTGAACACTTCCGAAATGGAGCATCTGATACACCTTTGTATCGAAAATCAAATCACGACGTTTGACCATGCTGACATTTATGGAGATTATACTACAGAGGCTGATTTTGGAAAGGCTTTCGCCAAAAGTAAAATAGATCGAAAAAACTTCCAGTTAATTTCTAAGTGTGGGATTCAGCACACCAATGGGAGAAAAAACAAAATAAAACACTACGAATATTCCAAAGAATATATCATTTGGTCTGTCGAGAATTCATTAAAAAATCTAGAAACGGATTATTTGGATGTGTTGCTTCTACATCGTCCTAGCCCTTTAATGGTTGCCGACGAAATAGCTGAAGCAGTGGCAAAATTAAAAGCAGAAGGTAAAATTATTGATTTTGGAGTTTCCAATTTCACGCCTTCACAAACAGAATTAATTCGACAAAAAACAGAAATCAGTTATAACCAAGTTCAGTTTTCAGCCACACATCATGAAGCGATGTTAGACGGAAGTTTTGATTATATGCAGTTGCACAACATTCGTCCGATGTCTTGGAATCCTTTAGGAACCGTTTTTAGAGAAGATATTGAACAAACCAGACGACTGAAAAAACTATTAGTGCAATTGGTCGAAAAATATCGTTTTGGAGCTGATACCATTCTTTTGTCATGGATTTTAAAACATCCAGCAAAAGTAATCCCAGTGGCAGGAACAGTCAATATTGCCCGAATTCAAGCTTTGATGAAAGCTACAGAATTGCAATTAGAACAAGAAGATTGGTTTGCTATTTGGACAGAAAGCATGGGAAATAAAGTACCGTAAAACCAATGATCAACAAGCGTCTTCTTATCAAAAACCTTCTGGCTCACAACGATGAGTGTAGTTTTTATGATAAGAAGCGGCAGTTGAATTTGCATACCAAAGAAGGAAAAGCCAAGTTTTTGAAACACATTTGTGCCTTGTCTAATTCTAATCCTTCTAACAATTCCTATATAGTTGTTGGGGTTGAAGACCAAGATAACGAAATCATGGGCGATGATTTTTTTGACGATAGTAGGATTCAGAATTTAGTCAATGCTTATCTCGAGAATCCACCAAAAATTCAATATGAAAATGTACCGTTTCCTAATTTACCAAAAGACAGAGTGGTTGGTTTGGTAACCATAAAACCCAAACATAAAACATCTTTTTTTAAGAAAAACATTCATACTATTTTAGCCAACACTGTTTTTGTTAGAGTAGGCAGCAATTCGATGCCTACGGAAGAAAAGATTCCGTATTCTAAGCAAAATATAGAAACTGTAATTAGTATTGAAAACAGTTCGCGCAACAGTATAGCTTACACACTTGATGGGGTGATTGATTTTGTGAACAACCGGCACAAAGACATGACTTCAAAGTATCATGTTTTCAAAGAATTGTTTGTAATTTGCTGGGCTGGAATTCCCAAAAAGATTAGAGATACAACCTATCTTTCGAGAGTAGATATTGAGTTGATTAATGAACAAGTAAAGTTATTTTACTCTGCGCTTGATGTGGTTTCTATTCGTTTTGATGAGCAAACTTTTACCATTATAGAACACGTGGCTTTGGGGCTTAATGACAAAACTAGTTATTATCCTTTGGAACAAGTTACCATCCGTTTTTTTGATAACGGGTATTATAAAATGGAAACTCAAATGCTCTTTGAACCACCAGCGTACAACAAAAAAATGTTGCATCATATTTACAATGCAAATTCGGCGCTAATAAGTAAGTTGCAAAAAAACATTTTGCTCACAGATAGAGAAACCAAAGATTTGGAAAACCTATCTTCAACATTGATGATATGCTATTTGAATGGTTTTGAGGATGCAAAGCAAAAATTAATCGATGCCAAAGCCTTTTTGAAAATGCAAAAAAACCCTACGGTATATTTGAGTTTCAAAGAAGCTATGCGGATTTTAAGAAAAATGAAATACAACGAAAAGAATGAGTAGAACATTAGTAATTGGGGATATACACGGTGGATTAAGAGCGCTTCATCAAATTATGGAACGGGCCAAGGTCTCGACAAAAGACACCCTTATTTTCCTAGGCGATTATGTTGATGGCTGGAGTGAATCACCTCAAGTTTTAGATTATTTAATGAATTTGAGCACCAAACAACCCTGCATTTTTATACGGGGAAATCATGACGAATTATTGTTAGATTGGTTGATTGGAAATACCAAAAACTTTGATGAGAAAATGTGGTTCAAACACGGTGGGGAAGCCACAATTATTGCTTATGCTTCTGTTTCAGATAAAAAGAAGAAACAACATATAGATTTCTTAAAATCATTACAAGACTACTATTTAGACGAACAAAATAGGTTGTTTATTCATGCTGGATTTACCAATATGAATGGGGTTGATTATGAATATTTCCCCAAATTATTTTATTGGGACAGAACGCTATGGGAAGCAGCATTGGCTTTAGATGCATCCATTTCAAAAGACAGTTTTTTATATCCAAAACGATTGACATTATACAATGAAATTTATATTGGGCACACCCCAGTTACTCGAATAGAGCAAACCATTCCTGTCCAAAAAGCATGTGTTTGGAATGTGGATACTGGAGCAGCTTTTAAAGGACCATTAACCATCATGGATGTTGATACTAAAGAATTTTGGCAAAGTGAGCCTTTGAATACTTTGTATTTTAATGAAAAAGGAAGAAATTAATTTAATTACTTTTGCAACAAAATAAAATGATTTTAAAAAGAATTCGAAGATTCACGAATACAAAAAAATAAAACATGAGTAAAAAAATAATTACAGCGGTTGCTATTGTTATGGTAAGTTTAGTAAACGCACAAGCCTATAAAGGGAAAGGAGATATCAAAGCCCAAGTGGGAATGAATATTCAAAATCACGGAACAGGAATAAACATTTCTACCGATTTTGGAATTGGTGAAAACATGTCCTACGGATTTGTAGCGTCCTATCTGCTTTCAGTAGATGAAGCAGCAGGGATAAAACCAACATTTGGAGATAGAGCCGATTTCAAAGCTCGTTTCAATGCCAATTTAGGAAGTGTTTTTAAATTAGACAAAGCCATGGATATTTATCCAGGGTTGGATTTAGGGACAAGAAATTTTGGAGGACATTTAGGATTTAGATACTTCTTTACGGACGGTTTTGGAATATACACGGAAGCAGGAGTTCCCTTGGCAAGATACGATTCAAATACTGAAGGATTCAAGCAATATAATAACCAATTTGTATTTCAGATTGGAGCATCATTTAATTTATAAAAAAACAGTAAAACATGAGCGTTATCGAACAAAGATTAAATGAAAGAAGCGGTTCCCAATGTGAATTGTGTGGTTCAACGGAAGACTTAAGAATTCATCTAACCAAAGAAGAATCTATATCTCTTGACAACTCGGTATTGGTATGTACAACTTGCAAAAACCAAATCGAAAATACTACTACAACTGATCCAAATCATTGGAGATGTCTTAGTGATAGTATGTGGAATGAAAACAAACCAGTCCAAGTAGTAGCATGGCGAATGCTTAACAGATTACGAGGCGAGGGCTGGCCTCAGGACTTATTGGACATGATGTATCTTGATGAAGAAACTTTGGTTTGGGCAGCAGCTACAGGTGAAGGGGAAGATGAAGAAGGTAAAATTGTGCACAAAGACAGCAATGGAAATATACTTAAAGATGGCGACTCAGTAGTCTTAATCAAAGATTTAGATGTTAAAGGAGCGAATTTCACAGCAAAACGTGGAGCAGCAGTGCATAACATCAAATTAGTTTGGGATAATGCGGATCAAATAGAAGGAAGAGTAGAAGGACAGCATATTGTTATTTTAACCCAATTTGTTAAGAAAACGAAATAATTAGATTTCACCAAAAACGAAAATTGACTTAACGTACAATTAAATACTATTATGATAAAAAAACTAAGCCTAATTCTATTGCTATTATCTTCATATTGCTATAGCCAGGAAATAAATACTGATATTAGAGAGTATAAATCTTTTAAAGAAGGAACTACTTATTTTGTAATGTCTAGTGATAAAAAATACAATAAGATTGTTAATGACATTTTGACTAAATATTGGACAGTCAATAAATTTGAAATGATCAAATCAAATCAAATTGAAAATTTAAAAGGAGATGGTTCGTTTTTTGTGGATCAGGTTGAGTACAGTTTTTCGAGAACTGCTGGTACCACAGGAGCTTTAAATATGGCATATGGAGTGACGAAACTGGCAATGTTTAAAGATTTCAAAAAAAACACACCAAAAGACTTGATGTCGTTGGTACAAATAGATAAAATATCTCCATTGGAAATGCTTTTTTCAATACAGATGATGCAAAGCCAAATTAATTTTGTTTTTGATTTGAATAAAAAAAAGGATCTGGATATAAAAGATTATCTGGATGAAGTAAATGAAAGAAACAAGAAAAGGATACAAAGCAAAACACTTTATGTAACCCGTAATGGTATGAAAGATGAAATTGACCATGAAGAGGGTTTAAAAAAAATTTACAATTATAAATTTATTTTCACAACCCCTGAAGATATACAAAAAGCTATCGAAGATCAAAATGAAGATGTTGTGTTTACGAAAGTAATTAATTATAAAAATTTAAAGTTCGTACTTTTTATTTGTGCAAAAAATAGTGAGCTACTATATGGCAGAGTGATGACAGGATTTAATCAGCAGGAAATAGGGCCTAAATTTTTCAAAGATATCAATGATTAAGTAAGCAGTATTAGTAAACAAAAACTCCCAAGATGTCTTGGGAGTTTTTTGTTTAAAGTAATTTATCCTTCTTTACAAATCAAATTTAATTCCTTGTGCTAAAGGCAAACTTGTAGTGTAGTTGATAGTATTCGTTTGTCTTCTCATGTACACTTTCCATGCATCAGAACCCGATTCGCGTCCGCCACCGGTTTCTTTTTCACCACCAAAAGCACCGCCAATTTCAGCACCAGAAGTTCCAATGTTTACATTCGCAATTCCACAATCAGAACCTGCAACAGAAAGGAAGGCTTCTGCTTCACGCAAATTGTTAGTCATAATAGCTGATGATAATCCTTGAGCTACTCCATTTTGAACTTCAATAGCATTAGTTACATCGCCTGAATATTTTAATAAATATAAGACAGGAGCAAAAGTTTCATGTTGAACAATTTCAAAGGAATTATTAGCTTCGGCAATCGCTGGTTTTACATAGCAACCACTTTCATAACCTTCTCCTGAAAGAACGCCACCTTCTACTAATATTTTACCCCCTTCTGCAACTACTTTAGTTAAGGCGTTATTATACATTTCAACCGCATGTTTGTCAATAAGTGGTCCAACATGATTGTTTTGGTCTAATGGATTTCCGATTCTTAATTGACCGTAAGCACCCACAATAGCATCTCTTACCTTGTCATATATACTTTCGTGAATGATTAATCTACGAGTAGAAGTACAACGTTGTCCTGCTGTTCCAACTGCTCCAAAAACCGCTCCGATAACTGTCATTTTGATGTCAGCATCTGGAGTAACAATGATAGCATTGTTTCCACCTAATTCTAATAATGATTTTCCTAAACGAGCTGCACATGCTTGAGCAACAATTTTACCCATACGAGTTGAACCTGTTGCAGAAACTAGTGGAATTCTTTTGTCGTGAGTCATTAATTCCCCCACTTTATAATCCCCATTAATCAAACAAGAAATTCCTTCTGGAAGATTGTTTTCTTTCAATACTTCGGCAATGATATTTTGACAAGCGATTCCACATAGAGGTGTTTTTTCAGAAGGTTTCCAAACGCAAACATCTCCACATATCCAAGCTAGAGCTGTATTCCAAGCCCAAACAGCCACTGGAAAATTAAATGCAGAAATGATTCCGACAACTCCAAGGGGGTGATATTGCTCATACATTCTGTGACCAGGACGTTCTGAGTGCATCGTTAATCCGTGAAGTTGACGTGACAAACCTACTGCAAAGTCACAGATATCTATCATTTCTTGAACTTCTCCATAACCTTCTTGCAATGATTTTCCCATTTCATAAGAAACCAATTTCCCTAGAGCTTCTTTGTTTTTACGCAATTTTTCTCCAAACTGACGCACAATTTCTCCTCGTTGAGGCGCTGGCATTAGTCGGAATGTTTTGAAAGCTTCGGTTGCAGTTTGCATTACTTTTTCATAATCGGCAGCAGTAGAAGCTTTTACTTTTCCGATTAATTGGCCATCTACTGGCGAATGCGATTCAAATACTTCTCCGTTAGAAAACCAATTGTTTCCTGTGGAAGTTCCTTCGTTTATTTCTTTTACACCTAGTGCTTTAAGTGCTTCGGTCATGCCGAATTGTTGCGCAATTGTTGACATTATATTATAGTTTGTTTGTTTGTAAAATGTATTGACTGCAAAAGTAAATGATTATTTTGAATTTTAGCCCAGATAGGAACGGCATCCTTTTTATGATTGCTAAATCATAAAAAGATATAGTGGATAGCTGGAATAGCTTCTATAAATAAATTTTGATTGTTATTCTGGCGTAAATCTTGGGTCAGTTTCCATAATAGTACCACATTTAGAACAAGTTCTTAAGTGCTCAGAAGTATAGAAATGTTCAAAGTGCTGTAGAAAATCTTTTTCGATATCGGTCAATGGGAAATAGACTTCGTAGAGTTTGTGATTGCAACTATCACAGAACCAAAGCAAACCATCTTTTGCATCAGAGCCAACCCGTTTACGCTCTATGACTAATCCAATTGAACCTTCAGTTCTGCTAGGAGAATGTGGGGTTTTAGCAGGATGCAGATACATATCTCCTGCCGAAAGTGTCATAGCTTTCTTTTCACCATGGTCTTGAACATATACCGTAATGTCACCTTCCAACTGATAGAATAATTCTTCGGTTTCGTTGTAATGATAATCTTTTCGGGCATTAGGACCCGCAACCACCATAACGATATAATCTTCAGAATCAATATATAAATTTTTGTTCCCTACTGGCGGTTTTAGTAAGTGACGGTTTTCTTCAATCCATTTGTTGAGGTTGAACGGTTTTGCAATAGCCATGGTAAATTATTTTGACGAAATTACAAAATAAAAAAGTCCCAATATCATTGGGACTTTAAAAATTTATTTCGTTTCTTTTATCAGATAAATATAAGAAGGGAAGTGATCACTATATCCAACTTCTGTCATACTATGCCTTAGCGGATAGCCTTTATATTGACCGACGGTACTTATCATAAATGGCTTGTTGTAAATTCCAGCTTTCCAATAACGGAAACTTGAAAAATCTTTTTGAATTAAAGTTTCGGAAACCATAATTTGGTCAAAAATATCTCCAGCATCACGATAAAAAAGAGTCGCATTTCCTTTGTAGAACATTTCTTCAAACGGATTGTAAACACCAAATTGTTTCACCTCTTCTCTTTTACGCATAGCGCCAACACCTTCTTTTACACTTTTGTTGTATGTTCCGTCATTTAAATCTCCCATGTTGATGATTTTAGCATTTGGGTTGACTTTGTAAATGGAATCCATTATTTTTCGATCTAATCTACCAGCGGCCTCACGGAAAGGAGAACTTTTCTTTTCACCACCAGAACGAGAAGGCCAGTGGTTTACAATAATATTTATTTCATCTCCATCAAGTAAACCAGTTACCAATAATACATCTCTAGTAAAAACTCTATCTAAGTCTTTATCTACCTCAGATTTGTCATCGGCAGCATCGTCTTTGTCGTTTTTTTCTTTGACGTTATTCTTTAATTGGTTTTTGTATATCAACAAAGGAATGTTTTTATAACTAGTAGGCTTGAAATGTTTCTTTTGGTACAATAAAGCCACATCAATTCCTCTTTTATCAGGAGAATCAAAATGAACAATGCCATAATCTTTATTGATTAACAATGGTTCTTTTACCAAGTCCTCTAATACTCCACGGTTTTCAATTTCGGCACCACCAATCAATGTTGGAGAATTATTTGGATTCTCAGTGGTACCTATTTCAGATAAGACCCTAGCCAAATTTTGTAACTTTTGATGGTATTTTTTTGAAGTCCAGTTTTGAACGCCATTTGGTAACCACTCTTCATCCATGTTTGCTTCATTAATAGTGTCGAATAAGTTTTCAAAATTGTAGAAGGCAACTGTATGCACTATATACTTTTTTGCTTGGCCATTTGCGCCAAAAATTGCGAATAAAACAAAGAAAAGAGCTATAAACTTTTTAATTCTCATAAAATGTAGATTAATTAATTGTCAAGTTTTCTACAAACTTGATGCCAAATGTATATAATATTATTAAAAGATGTACATTTGTCAGCTTTAAGTTTTTATTAAGACTTAGGGTAAGGAAAAATTAATATAAATTTTATTTATGAAAAAACTTGTTATTAGTACTTTATTTGTAATGCAGGTGGTTTTTGTTTTTGCACAAACAACAACCGGAATTAAAGGGAAAGTTGTAGATACTAAGACCCAAAAAGCTCTACCAAATGTTGTTGCGACTATTCAAAACACAAATTTAACAACCTTAACAGATGCAACAGGTGCATTTACATTTAAAGAAGTACCGTCAGGTAGTCAATTAGTGCAAATTAAATCAGCAGGATACAAAGATCAGTTACTTTCAGTTGATGTTGAAGCAGGAAAAATGTTAGATTTAGGAGTTATAGTCTTAGAAGAAGATATTTCTGTAGATCAGCAAGTTGCATTAATAGCTATTACAGATAATGATTTAGGAGATGACAATAGTGGATCAGAAAGCACTTCTAGTTTATTACAAGCTTCTCGTGATGCCTTTCAACAAGCGGCCGCTTTTAATTGGGGGCAAGCTAGATACAGAATAAGAGGTCTTGATAGTGAATATGGAACTACCATGATAAATGGTATTATGATGAATAAAATTTATGACGGGAGACCACAATTTAGTAATTGGGGAGGTTTAAATGACGCTACTAGAAATCAGGAATATACTTTAGGTATGGCTCCATCTGATTATTCTTTTGGTGGAATTTTAGGAACCAATGAAATCAATACTAGAGCGTCATTGTATAGACCTGGGAATAGATTATCTGCAGGTGTTACCAATACAAATTACTCAGGTAGATTAATGGGAACTGTAGCTTCTGGTATGAGAAGAGACGGTTGGGCCTATGTAATTTCTGCTTCTAGACGTTTTACAAATGAAGGATTCTTTGAAGGAACTACCTACAATGCAAATTCCTTTTTTGCCAGTGTAGAAAAGAAAATAAACGACAAACACAGTTTGAACTTTACCTCAATTTTAGGACAAAATGTTAGAGGTAAAAATTCTCCAAACACACAAGAAGTTACCGATTTAAAAGGTGAAACATATAACTCTTATTGGGGTTGGCAAAATGGTCAACACAGAAATTCAAGAATTAAAACTGTTGAAGAACCAATATTAATATTAAGTCATTATTGGAAAGTAACTTCTAAAACTAATTTAAACACTAATATTTCGTATCAATTTGGTAAAGTTGGAAATACTAGACTTACATATCAAGGTGGTGATAATCCAGATCCAACCTATTATAAAAACTTACCGAGTTATGAAACTTCATACTATGATACCAATGGAAACTATTCTCCAGATTTCGCTGAAGCAGATTTAAAAAAGGCAGCTTTTTTAGCAGATGGACAAATCAATTGGGACGGTTTAGTATATGCTAATCAACATAGTGGAGACGGTCACAGTTACTACACCTTATATGAAGATAGAACGGATGACAAACAGTTTACAGCAAATACCGTTTTAAACTCTCAATTATCAGATCGTATTACCTTTAATGCAGGAGCAACTTATAGAAATTTGACTTCTCATAATTACCAAAAAATGCTTGACCTTTTAGGAGGTACGTATTTTAGAGATGTAACTCTTTTTGGGGTTGGGTTTAACCAACAACAATCAGATCTAAACAATCCAAATAGAACTGTTGTTGCTGGAGATACATTTGGTTACAATTACAATCTAACTTCAAACAATATAGACGCTTTCACGCAGTTCAAATTTGTTTACAAAAAAGTAGATTTCTTCTTAGCACAAACATACTCTCGCTCTGAATACCAAAGAGAAGGATTGTATAAAAACGGATATTATCCAACTAACTCATTTGGTACAAGTGACAAGGTTACTTTTGACAACTTCGGATTCAAAGGAGGTCTTACTTATAAAATTACTGGGAAACAATATTTTGTTGTTAACGCAGGGTACATGACAAAAGCGCCTAACTTGAGAAATACATTTAATAATGCAAGATTAAATAATAACACAACGCTTAATCTTAATAGCGAAACTATCACATCTGCAGACGCTAGCTACATTATTAATAGCCCAAAACTTAAAACAAGATTAACAGCTTATTACTCTTCTATTAAAAATCAAACGGAAACTTCTTTCTTCTTTGGAGATGGTGCCGGAATAGATGACCCAACTACAAATGCTAATGAAAGTAATGCATTCGTTGCCGAAACAGTTTCTAACATCAATAAAAGAAATATCGGTTTAGAGTTTGGTATGGAATATCCAATCCTTTCCATTTTAAAGGTAACAGCAAGTGCTGCTTATGGAGAGTTTATTTATGATAACAATCCAAATGTGTCTTTAAATATTGATGCATTAGCTTCGGGAACAAATACTTCTCCTGTTGTTAATTATGGTGAAGCAAAACTTAAAAACTACAAACAAGCTGGAACTCCACAAACTGCGGCTTCTGTAGGATTAGAATACAGAGACCCTAAATTCTGGTCTATTGGTGCTAATATAAATTATTTGGCAAACAACTATATTGATGTGGCTCCAATTACTAGAACAGCACGTTTATACGATGATCCAATTTTTTCTCCAGGAGTGCCAATCCCAGGGGCTTCAGAAACGATAGCAGCATCATTATTAAAACAAGAGAAATTTGATGATTTCGCTTTATTGAATCTTAATGGTGGAAAATCTTGGAAAGTGGGCAAAAACACTTTTGGATTTAATGCCAGCATAAGCAATGTATTAGATGTAAAATACAAAACAGGTGGTTTCGAACAAGCAAGAAACTCTAACTATACTCAATTAGTTCAAGACAATACGCCTCATGTTAATCCTAATAACCCAGGAGCTGGTGCAGTAGCTACTCCAGCTTTTGCTCCAAAATACTTTTATGGCTACGGAAGAACATTTTTCTTAAATTTATATATTAATTTTTAATAAAAAATACTATGAAAACAATGAAATGTAATGCAGTTCTTTTTGTTAGCATGATAGCTTTAGTGCTTTCAAGCTGTACAAAAGATAGTGATGTTGAAGTGCCATCTGCCAAAAAAACTATTTTTGCAGAAAACTTTGATGATAGTAATTTAGCAACTACTGGATGGAGTAGTTTTGCTCAAATAGGAACCAAACTTTGGTCACAAGGCTCATACAATAATGATGGATACGCTCAATTTAGCTCCTACCAATCAGGACAACCAGTTAACGTCTCTTGGTTAATTTCACCTCCTATCAATATGGATGCTCAAGAAGGAGAGAAATTATTTTTTCAATCATGTCAAGATGGTTTTGTTCGTAATATTGATAACTCAATTGAACTTTATGTTTCTACCGATTATGATGGAGTATCATTTAATAATGCAGGTTGGGAAAAAGTCTCTTTTACTTTTCCAACACAAAACACCAAAAAATATGTATATGTTGATTCAGGAATAATCGATTTGTCATCTTATAGAGGAACATTGTATTTTGCATTCAAAGTGAAAGGAACATCATCTCTAACAGGAGGTTATCAAGTTGATAACGTTAGAGTTTTTTATTAATAAATTATTTTAAATAAAATGAAAAAAAGCATATTAAAATTAAGCTTACTTGTTGTTCTTTTTGCAGCTTTTTCAAGTTGTACAAAAAGTGATACATTCGATAGTGTAAGCCAAGAGGTGCAAACGTATTCTTTTACACCAACAAAAACAGTTGCTCAAGTTATCGCTGCTGGTATATCTGCAACACCAACCGTATATACTGGTGATGATATTATTGAAGCTTATGTTACATCTACCGATGCTGCTGGAACTTTTTACAAGTCTATTTCTCTTCAAGATGTTCAAACTGCCGATGGAACTCCAATAGGATTTAGTGTAAGTGCTGACCAAACTATGCTTTTCCAAAGAGGTTTTTTTACGGGTAGAAAAATATATATCAAATTAAAAGGTCTTGCTATTGCAAAGGTAAATGGTTCAATGCAAATTGGTCTTGTTGATCCTGCTGATTCTACTCAGTTAACAGGAATTTCGGGAACAGTATTGGCCAACTATTTATTCCCTTCTGCTACTATTGTAGACGAAAGCAAATTGCTTAGACACATGTCATTAAGTGCAGCTGCCTCAGATGCAGTACAGAATACCTTAATTACTATAGATAATGTTCAGTTTGCAGATAATTCAATCGCAAGAACTTATTTCGATGTTGATTCAGGCGGCTATGCTACTAATCATGATATTGTTGATGCAACTTTAGGAGGAACTAGATATTTTTGTAGAATTAGTCAGTATGCCCCATTTTCAGTTAATAATGTTCCTACAGGTAGAGGAAGTATAACAGGAGTAATGACTAAATACTCATACGATTATCAATTCATTGTAAGAAGTGAAGCAGATTTTCATTTGACGAATCCAAGAACCTATAATTTTCCTGCAACTGTAAATGAAAATTTTTCTAGTTATCCAGCAACTTCCAACTATATTTATAAAACTTCTTTTTCCAATCCATTGGCAAGTTCATTGTCATTTGTATCCTTTCCAAAGTATATAAACTTTGCAAATGTTGGCACTACTAAGAAGTGGTTTGTTAAATCTGGAGGTTATTTAGAAATGTCCTCTTTTGGTGGTGAAGTTGAACAAAATAGAACCTATTTTATAGTTCCAGTTGATATGACAGCTGCCAGTACTTTTAAGTTTGACATCAAAGCAGGCTTTTATACAAATGGATTAGGACTTAAAATTTATCGAACTGTTGACTATGTGCTAGGAATGAAAATTTCTGATGCTACTCTTTATGATATTACAGGTAATTTTTCATTACCAACAGGTTCAACAACTACATTCTCTAGCTCAGGAGTTTATAACATTCCTGCTACTGTTACAGGAAACGGTTATTTTGTATTTGAATATACAGGGACTAACATTTCAACAGCACCCCCTGTTACCACAACTGTTGATATAGATAATATCGTTATTAATTAATCATATAGTACTTTAAATAAAAAAGAGTCCCGATCATTTCGGGACTCTTTTTTTATACACTTATTAGTGTTTAAAGCAAATGAATCACATAGCCAAAGACAAATCAAAATAACGCTAATTAAGAGCTTGTTTTATCACAACCCAACAATGTGACTTTATGTTCAATTTAACACATAAAAAAAGGCTTTAATTCGCCCGCAATCTCTTGCCTACAATAGTCGGACCCCCATTTCTTACATTCGCCTCCTGATTTGCTACATGCATCTCCTGACTTGCTACATTCACTTCCTGACTTGCTACATTCACTTCCTGATTAGCTACATTCACTTCCTGACTTGTTAAATTCACCTCCTGATTTACTACATTCACCTCCTGATCAGCTACATTCACTTCCTGACTTGTTAAATTCAACTCCTGATATAGTCATTTTAGTTCCTCACTTAACTCTTTCTTCTAAAAGAGCATCATCAATGCTTATAAACAAAAAAAATCCCGTTAAAATGAATTAACGGGACTTCTTGTTTTTTAATTATTTTGATCTTACTTCACAATCAAGAATTCAGAACGTCTGTTTTGTGCATGTTGTGCTTCAGTACAATCTTTTCCGCAATCTACTTTTGGTTCTAATTCACCCATTCCTTTTCCTGAAATTCTATCAGCAGCAATTCCTTTCGAAACAATGTATTGAACAGTAGATTTTGCTCTTCTATCAGAAAGTGATAAGTTGTATTTGTCGCTTCCTCTGTTATCGGTATGTGATTTTGCCATGATCACCATTTTATCATTGTTTTTCATCACCTGAACTAGTTTGTCTAACTCAAAAGCGCCTTCCTGTGTGATATTGCTTTTGTCAAATTCAAAGTAAATAGGCTTCAAAATAATTTCTGTTTCTGTTACAATAACGTCGATAGGTTGTAAAGCAGCAGCCACAGTAGCAGATGGCCCTTTACTTTTAGTCACTGCAAAAGTACTGCCTTCATACCCGTCTTTTGAAGCTTGCACTACATAAGCGCGGTCACATTCCACTCTATATTTTACTTCACCTTTAGCATTAGCCATTTCAGTAGCGATAACATTTTTCTTGTCATCCAATATAGAAACGCTAGCATTAGCTAAAATAGCCCCTGTTTTAGCGTCTGTAACTACAATTTGAACATCTACACCACAAATCGGACTTACAGCGAAGATATCGTCGTTTCCATTACGATTACTAGATAAGAAACCTGCTTTTTTACTTTCATTAAACGTGAAAGCAAAATCATCTTTCTCCGTATTTACTGGTTTACCCAAATTACTAGCTTCAGAACCATTAGATAAATCTATTTGATACACATCTAAGCCACCAAATCCTTGTTTACCACTCGAAGCAAAATATAATGTTTTGTTATCATCGGCTATAAAAGGAAAAGTCTCATTGCCTTCGGTATTTACTTTTACCCCTAAGTTTTGAGGTTCACCATACGTTCCGTCTGCATTAATAGCTACTTTCCAAATATCTGTTCCACCAACACTTGAAGGTCGGTTTGAAGAAAAGTACAATGTTTTACCATCACGACTTAAACTTGGATTACTGTTGGAAAAGGTTTTATCATTAAACGGTAAAGCCGTAATGTCTCCCCATTTATCTCCAGTTTTAACCGCTTTGAATAAGTACACTTGACTGAATTTAGCATTGGCTTTTTTATCTTTTTCCGATATTTTTTCTTTAAAACTCTCACTGGCAAAGTAAGCCGTATTTCCATCAGCACTAATAGTGATTGGACCATCATGCCATTTAGAATTTAAATCGGTTAGTGGAGAAGCATTGGTGATAGTGCCATCAGCATTGTAATCTGCTTTATAAATGTCTAAGAAAGGCTCATCTGTCCAACCATACGTTTTTCTAGCTCCGTTTCTAGCGCTAGCAAAATACAAACTGTTGTCGTAAAGCACCGCTCCAAAATCAGACTTATCGCTACTGATATCAGAAGGATTAACATTGTATAATTTGGTTTTATCCAATAATCTTGGAACGTAATTAGGATTTTCTTTAAATGCCTTAGCTCGAGAATCACTTGGAGCTGCAGCCGCAAACTTTTGCATTTGTTTGTTAGCATCCTCATATTTCCCATTAGCTTTTAGCATTTGAGCATAGCGGTAATATGTTTCGGCCTCTTGATTAGTCTCTGTAGCTTTGGCATACCATTTAACAGCTTCCGTAGAATTAAACATGTTGTAATAGGTATCGGCTAATTGTTTGTAAACGTAAGGGTCTGCTTTGCCGTTATCAACCAATTTTAGATATTCTTTGGCTGCATCAACATATTCAAATCTATTGAATAATTTATCAGCTGATTTAGTGTTTTTATTTTGCGCCGAAACAGTAAGACTGATGACCACAAAACTTAATGCTATATATAGATTTTTCATTTTTTAGAAGTACTTTAGGTTAGAAATATCTTGGTGAACGTGATACTTTTTTCGGGAAGTTCAAATCAAATAATAGCATGAACTCATGAGAAGCTGGTGCTACTACTTTTAAATCAGAGATGATGTGATCATAAGCATATCCGATTCTTAAACTTGGTGTAATGGCAAAATTCACCATAGCCCCAAAAGAGTCTTCCAATCTATAAGTTGCTCCTAACTCTAACTTATCATAAAACATAAAGTTTGTAGAAACATCAAAAGATGTTGGTGCGTTAACTGACGATTTTATCATGGCAAAAGGTTTGAATTTTAAATTCGGATTTAAATCAAACACATACCCTCCAGTTAAGAAATAATGTATGACATCCGTCCCGTATTGTCTTCCATTGAAATCTAAATATTTAGATCTTAACATGTTTGGAACAGAAAAAGCGATATAATATTTATTGGTATAGTAGAAAAGTCCTGAACCAATATTTAAAAACGTACTATTCGGATTTGATGCATAAAACGGATCACTCGTAGAAGGATTAGGCAACGTTGGGTAAATCGTTGCAAAATCAATTTTATGCATAGTAGCTCCCGCTTTTAAACCAAAGGCTAATCTATGTTCTCCTCCTAAATTTAGGGTGTATGAGAAATCACCATAAATGTTGTTTTCTTCAACAGGACCAATCTTATCTGAAATTACAGAAAGTCCCAAACCAACATTTCTACCCACAGGACTATGGAGAAAGAAGGTACCTGTTGTTGGCGCTCCTTCTATTCCAACCCATTGGGCTCTGTAAAGTAAACCTCCAGATAAACTTTCTTTTGAACCAGCATATGCCGGATTTATCACACTCATGTTATACATGTATTGCGTGTAATGCGGGTCTTGCTGTGCTTTTAACTCGGTAATCGCTAAAGCCAATATCGCAATGAAATATAGTTTCTTCATTTTGTGTTTGTTTTTATTTTGAATACAAATTATCTAATGTGTTATTGAGCTCTATTGATATAAATCCATCCCGTTTTGGTCTCGCCATTATTTCTGTCTATTACATAATAATACGTACCATCTGGAAGTTCATCACCATTGTCAGATTTACCACCCCATTCGTTTAAGTAGTTATCACGAGTGTAAACTTTCATACCTAATCGGTTAAAGATAGTAAGTTTTTTAACACCAAAACCAGTTAAATCAAAAGTGTCATTTAATCCATCATTGTTCACGGAAATACCTTTTTGTATAACACAAAATACGGTTTCTACATTAAAAGGTGGTGATTGGGTTGAACAACCGTCAACAGTAACGGTTACGGTATAGATACCAACGGTTAAAACAGTTATACTTTGTGTATTGCCAACGAGTGCACCATTGGAATCGTGCCAAGCATAAGTAGCTGTTAGAGGGTCAAAGGAACTATTTGTAGGATTAGCGGTTAAAACATAATTTATACTCTGACAACCACCAACAAGGTCAATCGTTACAGGAGGTATTATCATTACTTGTGCAGTATTACTTGAAGCCACTTGACAAGTTGATGTATTAGCAGGAACAGCGTAAGTTATAGTATATGTACCTGGTGTACTATTTGCAAGATCTATTACACCTGTAGTACTATCAATTGATAACCCTGTAGTTGAATTATATGTACCGCCAGTTGTAAATCCTGTTGTTAAAGAAGGTGATTGTAAATTAACACTATCATTAGAACAGAAAGGTGTGCTATAACTAAAACCAGTTACTGGAGTAATTACAGGATTGATTACAATATTAAATGTATTTGTACCACCAATCAAACAGGTCGGAGCATTTGGATTTGATGTATACGTTATTGTGTATGGACCAGGAGTACTAGTAGCTAAATTAATCACACCAGTAGTACCGTCTATTGATAATCCTGTTGATGAAGCAAATGTTCCTCCTGTCGTAAATCCAGCAACTAATGTTGGAGATAATGTAGCTTGTGCATTTGCACAAATAGGAGTTGTATAGGTAAACCCAAGTATTGGATTCACAATAGGATTTATAACAATTGTGAAACTTGAAGTACTAGCTAATTGACAAATTGTAGCATCCAATGGGACATTATACGTTATCACATAAGTTCCAGCAACTGTATTGACTAAATTAATCTCACCTGTAGTAGGATTTATATCAATGCCTGTTGCAGGATTAGAAGAGAATGTTCCACCAATAGTAAATCCTGTAGCAGAAGTATCTGGAATAGGATTAGTTGTTGCATTTTGACAAACAGGAGTTGTATAGCTAAATGTCGTAATTGGAGTTATCACAGGGTTGATAACTATATTAGAAGTAGCACTAGTAGCAAGAAGACAACTTGTTCCAGGAACTGTGTATGTAACGGTATATGCGCCCGCTGTGCTTGTGGATAAGTCTATCACACCAGTCGTTGTATCTATTGTCAAACCAGTTGTTGAACCAAAAGTTCCTCCAGTTGTAAATCCAGCATCTAATGTTGGAGATAAAGTGGCCTGAGCATTTTGACAAATAGGAGAAGTATAACTAAATCCTAACACAGGTGTTATAACATTAGTAATAACTACTGTAAATGTAGTAGTACTATACGATTGGCATGTTGTAGGATTAAATGCAAAAGTATAGGTAATATCATATGTTCCAGCCGTTGTATTAGCTAAATTGATTTCACCTGTTGTAGGATTAATATCGATTCCAGCTATTGGGTTAGAAGAAAATAGTCCACCAATAGTAAATCCTGTAGCAGAAGTATCTGGCAAAGGATTAGCAGTTGCGTTTTGGCAAATAGGTGTTGTATATGTAAACGTAGTTACTGATGGCGTAGCGTTAATAGCATCAATAAGTACATTAACAGGAGCTGATAAACAGCCAGTCACTAAATCCTTAACAATTAAAATGTGATTTCCAGCAGCTAAATTATTAAAAGTTAAACCAGCTTGAAAAGTTACTCCATTATCAATACTATATTGATAATTTGAAGTGGCTAAGGAATAAATTCCTACACCGCTATAATCTTCAGTAGTTGCTGTCCAATCGACAACCGTCCAATCTGCTGGATTAAATGTAGTACTAGGATGGGTTGACGAAGCTAATCTACTATAACTATATCCTGATTGATTCAATGGTGTAAATGCTACACCATCTGTTCTTCCCCAAACATCAATAACAGTATTGGATAAAGTTGTTAGTTTAATACAATCATCCTGATTTACTCCTGTACAACCTGCGAAAGTTTGATTAGGGACAACACCAGGTGCATTGGTGTTTCCACCAACAGCAACAACAAAAGTACTGTTGTTATTTACTATACCAGATAGTGTATTATCACAAACAGTAGTAACCGTAGACGAGCCATTATTAAATGTTCTTAATTTGTAATTACTCAAATTAACTGGTGCTCCTGTTCCATTGTAAATTTCAACATAGGTTAATGAACCAGTAGTGGCATCAGTAACTTGAGATATAAATAAATCCCCAGGAGTTGACCCAGTGGTTCCAATCGGGCTTAAAACAGTAACTGAACCAGTTGGAGTCGTACACGCGGATAGTGTAGGCGTTGAAAATGTAGGTGTTGGTACACTATTTATGGTCACTTGGAATGATTTTTCATTAATACAACCATTAGCTCCTTCAGCATAAATGAATACTGTTTGTGAACTTGTTAAAGGCACCGTAGGATCTATTGAACCTACTCCACCAGTTTGTGAAAAATAATTACCAACAGCCAATGCAGGAAGCGTGTAAGAATAACATGCCGCTACTGGCAAAGGTTGAACAATAGTAGGCAGTGCTAAAATTTCAACCTGAGTTGTTGGATCTCCTGTAGTACAAACAGAACCTGGAATACCATATTTTACAGTATATATACCAGGAGAACTCAAACTTGGATTAATGTCACCAGTTGTTGGATTAATACTTAAACCAATACTTGGTGTTGCAGAATAAGTTCCTCCTGGCGTTCCAGTTTGAGTAACAGTTTGAAGTGTTGTAATACTTTGACAATATGATGGAGCTGAATAGCTAATTGTAGCTGCTGTAGGTTCTACAATGCTAATAGAATAAGATTGTGATTTTGCTAAACAAGAACCTGATGCAGCAACAGTATTTGTAATCAAGTAGTTTCCTGGTGCACTTGCAGCTAAATCAACTTCCCCAGTAGCCGTATTAACAAATACTAAGCCAGGATTCAAAGTTGATGAGAAAACACCAGCTTGAGAACCAGCAGTAATTACTGCTATTGGATTAGAAGTTCCTGCTTGTTTACAATAGGAAACAGGAGAATAAGTAAAATACGCATTTGGACAACAGAAATAAACCCCTGCGCCAGGATCAGTAGAATTTGTTTGAGTTAAACTAACATAACCTGGATCATCAGAATAATTAGTAATTAAAATTACATAAACTTGTCCAGCAATGGCATTCACAATGTTTAAGTTTTCAATTGACGCAGCCGAAAAACTACAACCAGTTGTTAGACTTATAGGGACACCTATACCCGGTGCTAAAGTAGGAGGATTACCAATAGCCGCACAAGCAGTTGCGGTGTCAGTAAAAGGCCCCCATGCAGCATAATCAACATCAAGATTAGGAGTTCCACCTTGTGTAGTTGACTGTGTTAATAATAAATTAATTGGTCCACTCTGTTGAATGTTTATAGTATAATAAGTTGGGTTCGGTGAAGAGGATAAACAACCTATAGTTCCTTGACTAGTAATACCTGTTGTATTTTGATAACTTAAGTTCTGACATGCAGACTGAGAGGATATGCAGCTTGCAGGAGTAGAAATACACAAGTCAAATGTAGAGGTTTGAGGAGTATTTGCATTAGAATATACTCTTATATAATAAGTTTGGCCTATAGTCAATGCATTTACAACACCTGTAAGGTTATTGGCAGTGCTACAAAATATTCGTGTTAATGCACCACAACTACCTGAATATACTGCAAAGTTCAAATTGGTTGTTGATCCTTGAACATTCAGTAAAGAAACAGTTAAGAAAGGATTAGTAGCTACAAATTGGAACCAAGAGTCATCATCAGCAGTTCCAAGACATGGTGCAACTGCTCCAGCAGATGCAGTAGCCCCAGCAACTGTACCAGATGTAATTTGTTGACAAACAGAAGAAGAATTTACAGGAGCAAAAATAGCTCCAGCACACTCATCATTAATGATTAACGTCAAGAAATCTTTACCAGCAGACCAAGCACTATGGTCAGTAGAACTACATACGGCTCTAACATAAAATGTATATTTTGTCGCTGGATTTAAACCCGTTATTAAAGCTGGATTTGAAGAAACTATTATTCCTGTTGCTGTTGGCAAAGGTGCAGGTGAACCAAATGGTAAAACGAGAACTTCCCATTGAGAAGCAGGTACAATATTAGTATCAGACCAACCTAATAAGGCAGACGTAGCAGTGATATTTGAAGTAGTTAAAGTATTAGGTTTTAAACAAGTTGGCGGCGGTGCACAATTTACTGTAGAATTCCAACCTCCATTTTGTCCAAAACCATCACTTCTAAAAACAAAAGTTAAACAACCACTAGGGTTTGTTGCAGTAAATGGACCCGGTAAAGCACCTCCTGTTAAAGTACCCCAGTATGAACCAGCTAAACCTCCTGGAACATTTCCAGCCCCATTAGTACTTGGGAGTAAAGTTGCAGGATTCACAGTATTTCCATCATAAACATAAAGACCATCCCATGTTGCTTCAGTATCAAATAATGTAAATGTTACAGTAACGACATCTCCTGTGTTAGTAGGACATATAGTTGTTGTAATATTAGAATTGGCAGCATAAGGATTTGTTGTTCCACCAGCATCAACAAATGTACCTCCGCAAACAGGTGGAGCAATTAAAGTTGTTATAGTTTTAGGAGTACAAGGCCAAGCGCTAGTTGCTGAGCCACAATTAGCTCTTACATAAATATCATAACAAGTTGTTGGATTTAATCCAGTAAGAGTGTATGGTGGAGGTGTAGTAACATCAATATACCCAGTTGCTGCTGCTGTTGGTGCAGCTGAACCACAAGGTAATGCTAACACTTGCCAAGCAGAAGCTACAGAAGTATCAGGATTTACTGGTTGTGTCCAGTTTAGCACAACTGAATTGTGAGTAACTGTATTTGTGGTTATTGCAGTTGGTAGTCTACAAGGAGGAGGTGGTCCACAGGTTATATTGGATACCCATCCAGCATTTTGACCAGAACCATCACTTCTAAACACAAAAGTTAAACAACCATTAGGAGCCGAAGAAGTAAATGGACAAGGAATCGTTGTTCCCCAATATCCTCCAGCTAAGCCCCCTGGTACATTTCCAGCACCATTATTACTTGGAATTAAATTAGCTGGAACCACAGCATTTCCATTATAAACGTATAGGGCATCCCAAGTTGCTTCAGTATCAAATGATGTAAAAGTTACAGTTACAACATCTCCTGGATTAGTTGGACATATTGTCGTAGTAACATTTGAATTGGCAGCATAAGCATTAGTTGTTCCACCAGCATCTACAAAGTTACCACCACATATAGGTGGCGCAGCTAACGTTGTTATAGTTTTAGGAGTACAAGGCCAAGCGCTAGTTGCCGAACCACAATTAGCTCTAACATATATATCATAACACGTTGCAGGAGTTAACCCTGTAAGGTTGTATGGTGGAGGTGTAGTAACATCTATAAAACCAGTTGCTGCTGCTGTTGGAGCAGGTGAACCACAAGGCAATGCTAGTACTTGCCATGCAGAAGCTACCGAAGTATCCGGATTGGCTGGTTGTGTCCAGTTTAATGTAACCGAATTGAAAGTAAGTGCACTTGAAGCTATTGCAGTTGGTGTTCTACAAGGTGGAGGTGGCGCACAAGTAATATTGGCAATCCAACCATCACGTTGTCCAGAACCATCACTTCTAAAAACAAAAGTTAAACATCCGTTAGCATCTGAAGAAGTAAATGGACAAGGAATTGTTGTTCCCCAATAGCCACCAGCTAAACCACCTGGCACATTTCCAGCACCATTGCTACTAGGAATTAAATTTGCAGGCACAACAGCATTACCATTGTAAACGTATAAAGCATCCCATGTAGCTTCAGTATTAAATGCTGTAAAAGTTACCGTTACTACATCACCAGGATTAGTTGGGCATATGGTTGTAGTAACATTTGAATTGGCAGCATAAGGATTTGCTGCTCCACCAGCATCTACAAAATTACCTCCACAAACTGGAGGCGCAGTACCTGTGGTAAAAGGCGTTGATGCTGCAGACCATTCACTAGTGTAACCTGTAGAACATAATGCTCTAACATAATATTTATAGGTAGTGTTCGGAAGTAAACCAGTAACAATATAAGGTAATGTTCCATTGTAAATTGTACCCGTTCCAGTTGGAGCACCAGTACCTTGAACAATTTCTATTTCCCATGAAGTAGCACCACTTGGGTTAGCCCAGTTTAATGACGCCCCATTTTGTGTAATCCCAGTAGTAGCTGTAGGGGAAGGAACTAAACATTTTGAATTGATACTAACATTATCAACTAACCAACGATCACCGGCAGTAATGGTAGTTGGTTGAGTAATTATTTTTACAAAAGTCACATATACATTTTGACCAGCGAAAGCTGATAAATCAACTATTTTTTCTGTGTAAACATTAAAGTTAGTTACAGGTATAATTAAATCTGCTTCTGTCCATTGCTGGACTAAAGTTGTATAGGCAGCAGGATCTGAAGGAGTTGCTGTTGCTGGAGCCACTTTTATTTGATAAATAGTTCCCTGATCTCCACTAGTAAACATTCTAGTAAAAAAGTGCAACTCTCCATTGGTAGGAATGAGAACGGATGGAGTTGACAAATAATCTTCAGAAGTACTTCCTTGATTTATTTGTTCTCTATTTACATAAGCACAATTAGTTCCCTGATAAGGGAGTACTGTTGTAGAACCTGTGGGATTAAGACCCCAGCTTTGTCCAGAGCCGACATTGGTTGGCGTATTTTTTTCAAAAACAGACCATGTGCCTGTTCCTAATGCCCACGTTGTTGGGAGTGGTCCAGCGACTGGACCTGTTGTGTTTTCAAAACCTTCTAAAGCCAATTGGGAATAACCGCTAATAGAAATGAATAAAAACAATAATTGTAAAGTAAATTTTTTCATGAAATGAAAATTTTAGTTGTTTGTGGAAAAATTAAAATTTTGAAGTCCAAATTTAGCAAAATTTATGAAATAATTAGGAATATTAATTTTTTTGATAAAACAATTGGCATTTCAGCTCCAATTCTTATGGTATTAATATGATTTTTTAATTTTCAAATCCCTAATTTTGTCGGAGAATTAAATTAAAATGCTAGAAAAAGAAGTTATAAATTTTGAAAGAACTGTCGTTGTTGGTATCGTTACTCAAAATCAAAGTGAAGAAAAGTTAACGGAATATTTAGACGAACTAGAGTTCTTAACGTTTACTGCAGGAGGTGAGGTAATCAAAAGATTTTCTCAGAAATTAGAGAAACCTAATCCTAAAACTTTTTTAGGCACTGGTAAGATGGATGAAATTAGCCACTATATAAAAGAACATGCTATTTCAACCGTTATTTTTGACGATGAATTATCACCATCTCAACAAAAAAACATTTCCAAAATTTTAGACTGCAAAGTTCTTGACAGAACAAATTTGATTCTTGATATTTTTGCACAGCGAGCTGAAACTTCTTATGCCAGAACTCAGGTTGAATTGGCTCAATGCCAATATTTATTACCAAGACTTTCTGGAATGTGGACACACTTAGAGCGTCAAAAAGGAGGAATTGGACTAAGAGGTCCAGGAGAAACAGAAATCGAAACGGATAGAAGGATTGTTCGTGACCGAATTGCTTTGCTCAAAGAAAAAATAAAAACCATTGACAAACAAATGTCAGTTCAAAGAGGCAATCGTGGCGCCATGGTACGTGTTGCTCTTGTTGGTTATACCAATGTTGGAAAATCAACCTTAATGAATGTCATCAGTAAAAGTGAAGTTTTTGTTGAAAATAAATTATTTGCCACACTGGATACCACAGTTCGTAAAGTGGTTATCAAAAATCTTCCTTTTTTGCTTTCAGATACAGTTGGATTTATTAGAAAATTACCAACCCAATTAATCGAGTCTTTCAAAAGTACATTGGATGAAGTTCGAGAAGCGGATTTATTATTGCATGTTGTTGATATATCTCATCCCGATTTTGAAGAGCACATTGCTTCGGTTAATCAAATTTTGCAAGATATCAAAAGTAATGACAAGGCAACCATAATGGTTTTTAATAAAATTGATGCTTACAAGAATGAAGTGATTGAGGATGATGATTTAATTACAGAAAAAACAACAAAACATTACACGCTTGAGGAATGGAAAGCTACTTGGATGAGCAATGTTGGTAAAGAAAATGCCTTATTTATTTCTGCTACTAATAAAGAAAACTTCGAGGAATTCAGAGAAAAAGTATACGAAGCCGTAAGAAGCATTCATATTACAAGATTTCCGTATAATCAGTTTTTGTATCCAGATTACAAAGATGCCATTGAAAAAGGAGAGGAATAACTAACTACTAGTTAAGATAGTATATATATCCAAAATTAAGCCATACATTCCAATCGTTTGCTCTGTTTTCTGGATATCTAGTTGGGTCAGGATTCAAACCATCAACCCAATTCGAAAAGTAATATTGAAGTCTCATATCCAACATCAAATCGGATAATTCAGTCAATTTATATCGGCAACCAACACTCGAAACTATTGACCAAACAGTACCACCTTGATTAGTTGTAGCATTCATGTATTTAATAGGTGTAGATATCGGCGTGTTTAACGGACCTAATTCTGACCAAGCTTTAGGATCATAAAAACTGAATTGCCCTCCCAAACTTATAAATGGAGCTAACGAGCCAATTGTAGAGGTAAACTCTCTTACACTAAATGGGAAAAACTCTAATTGCATACCAATATTAGTTACCGCTGTACTTCCTCTCATCGCTCTCAATTGATCAGCAACTAAAGAGGTTCTACTTGGATCTACCCATTGACCATAGTGCTTAAGATTGGTTTTATTATAGGACAATTCACTTCTTAATTTAAAGTGGTCATTAAAATAAGTTTCAGGGGTATAACAATTACATTCTGCTCTATAAGAGAAATTCAAATAATGAATAATCCCAATACCATAACCGGTATTTCCCAAATTGGTTTTAAGATCATGTCTCTCCCCATAATCAGATTGAAAAGCAACAGGACCCACAATGGCGCCGATTTCATGAGAAAAGCCAAATTGAGCATTTGCGCTATTTGATAAACAAAATAACAACAATAAGGTTATGATAAATTTCTTGGGCATTTGCATACTAATTAGTTCAAATCTCGACAAATATATAAAAACATCAATCAGTTATAAAATAAAATAAAAAATACTTGATTTATATACGAAAAAATAATCAAATAGTTTTAAAGGTCATCAGTTTGATACCTTTATTTATGTTTTCATAACATAACCATAAAAACAAGTAGAATTTAAAAAAAATAACGCCTTTATTTGAATAAAATGTATATTTGTCCGATTTTACGAAATCGATTTCTTAAAAAACAGTAATAGTATAATTTATGTCACAAAGTATTAACGCATTTATGGAATTGGTTGCAAAAAGAAATGGTCATGAACCAGAATTTATGCAAGCAGTTATGGAAGTTGCTGAAACAGTAATTCCGTTTATTGAACAAAATAAAAAATACCAAAACAAAATGCTTTTGGAAAGAATGGTAGAGCCAGAAAGAGTAATCATGTTCCGCGTTTGTTGGATTGATGATGCTGGTACTACTCAAGTCAACCGTGGTTACAGAATTCAAATGAACTCGGCCATCGGACCTTACAAAGGAGGAATTCGTTTCCACCCTTCTGTAAACTTAAGCATCCTTAAATTCTTAGCTTTCGAGCAAACATTTAAAAACAGTTTAACTACATTACCAATGGGTGGTGGAAAAGGAGGTTCTGATTTTGATCCAAAAGGAAAATCGGATATCGAAATCATGAAATTCTGTCAAGCTTTTATGACGGAATTAGCTAAACACATCGGTGCTGACACTGACGTTCCTGCTGGAGATATTGGTGTTGGAGGAAGAGAAGTAGGTTACATGTTTGGTCAATATAAAAGATTAAGAAATGAATTCACCGGAGTATTAACCGGAAAAGGAATTACTTTTGGAGGTTCTTTGATTCGCCCAGAAGCAACAGGTTACGGAGATGTTTATTTCGCTCAAAATATGTTAGCCACAAAAGGAGAAAGCTTTGCAGGAAAAACAGTAGTAGTTTCAGGTTCTGGAAACGTAGCGCAATACGCTATAGAAAAAGCAACAGAATTAGGAGGTAAAGTAGTTACTGCTTCTGATTCTTCAGGATACATTTATGATGCAGATGGAATCAACGCTGAGAAATTGGCTTACATCATGGAAATCAAAAATGTAAACTACGGAAGAATCTCTGATTACGTTGCTAAATATCCTTCTGCAAAATTCGTAGCAGGAAAACGTCCTTGGGAAGTAAAATGTGATATCGCTTTACCATGTGCCACTCAAAACGAGTTAAACGGTGACGAAGCAAAAATGTTAATTGCTAACGGATGTACTTGTGTTGCGGAAGGAGCTAATATGCCTTCAACTCCAGAAGCAGTTACCGAATTCTTGAAAGCAAAAATACTTTTCGCTCCAGGAAAAGCTTCAAATGCTGGAGGTGTTGCCACATCTGGTCTTGAGATGTCTCAAAACTCTTTACGTTTAAGCTGGACTTCAGAAGAAGTAGATCAACGTTTAAAAGATATCATGAGTAACATTCATGCAGCTTGTGTAAAATACGGAACAGATGCTAACGGATATACTGATTACGTGAAAGGAGCTAATATTGCAGGTTTCGTAAAAGTAGCTGACGCAATGCTTGCTCAAGGAATCGTATAAAACCAAAAATAAAAACCAACCAAAACTAAAAAATGTCCTCAGCAATGAGGGCATTTTTTTATGCTCATACAACAAAAGGATAATTTTCCCGTTTATACTATATTTGTATGCAAATTGTTTTTTAATGAAAAAGTATTTTCTGTGGCTTCTGATACTCGCGTTTCAATTAGGCTTTTCCCAAAATCAAAATTGGAAAGGATACTTTTCCTATAATAAAATTAAGGATGTTTCCGAATCAACCACTAGAATTTATGCCGCCGCCGAAAATTCGCTGTTTTCCAAAAATTTAACTACCAATGAGCTTAAAACCACCAATACAATAGATGGTCTTTCTGGACAAACTATTTCTGCCATTTATCATAGTGAAACAACCAATAAAACAATTGTCGGCTATGAAAATGGGCTACTAATTGTTATCAATGATGCTGATGGAAGTATCTTAAAAGTAGTAGATATTATTAATAAAAACATTCCCGCTAATATCAAAAAAGTGAATCACTTTATGGAATACCAAGGGATTGTTTATGTGTCTTGTGATTTTGGAATCGTGCAATATAATCTAAACACTTTAGAGTTTGGAGACACTTATTTTATTGGGCCTAATGGATTGGAAATAAAGGTGTACCAAACTACTATTTTTAATGGTGATATTTATGCCAATACTCAATATTACGGCATTAGAAAAGCGGCGATAACCAACCCAAATTTGAATGATTTTGCACAATGGCAGGTTTTTGATAATGGCTATTTAACAGGAATTGTAACTTTTAACAATCAATTGATTGTGATGAGTACTAATAATAAACTTTACAAATATGTGGGCAATACCCAAGTTGAGATTGGTGATATGGGTCAGTCAGGTCTTGATATCAGAGTGTATGATAATTATTTGATTGTAACTACTGCCAACAATGTTTATGTTTACAACACTTCCTTAGCTCAAACGATACATATACAAACATCACAAATAACAAGCATTCCAGTAACATTTTCTTGTGCAACGGTCGTAAATAATACCCTGTACATAGGTACAAATGAAAACGGAATAGTTTCCAGTACCATTAGCAATCCAACCAATTTTGAATTTTTAATGCCTAATGGTCCAAAAATGAATAATATCTTCTCTTTAAATAGCTCTTCTTCAAATTTATGGGCCGTTTATGGAGGATATGATATAACCTACAACCCGTATACTTACATTGGATTTTCTCTTACTCAATTTGGAATAAGTAAATACAATGAGACCAATTTATGGACTTATATTCCCTATAGTGATCTTCCCAGCACTGAAGCATTAACAAGAATTACTGTAAACCCAAATGATGAAACAAAAGTATTTGCAAGTTCCTATAATAGAGGGTTATTAGAATTGGAATCAGACATTCCAACAACACTTTTTAATGAAAGTAATAGTAGCTTGAAATCGCTCGGCTCCCCTTCAACTACTGGTATAAGAATTTCGGCTTCGGCTTTTGATCGATCGGGGAATTTATGGGTTACCAATAGTCGTGTAAAAAATGGATTGAATGTCTTAAGACAAGGCGGTTCATGGCAAGCTTATGATATGTCAACTATTTTATCCGATTATAATAATGGTGATTTTTCTAGGATTGCGATTGATAAAAGTGGTACAAAATGGATGGCAACTTATCTTGATGGTGTTATTGCTTTTAATGAAAGTGATAATGTTTATAAAAAAATTACCGAAGGAGTAGACCTGGGGAACCTTCCCTCAGTTGACGTTAGAGCCTTAGCTATAGACAATCGAAGTCAAGTATGGATAGGAACAAACCGTGGATTAAGAGTTATTTCAAGTACCAGCAGTTATAATTCGACAGAACAAATAAAGGCTAATTCGATAATCATTTTAGAAAATGGTACCCCGAGTGAATTGTTAGGACAATTATATATAACCGATATTGCTGTAAATGGTTCCAATCAAAAATGGATAGCAACTGCCGATTCAGGAGTCTTTCTGGTTTCTTCCAATGGACAAGAAACGATTTATCATTTCACAACTGATAATTCGCCTTTACCCAGTGATATTGTAAATGATGTTGAAATCAATGCCACTACCGGAGAAGTTTTCTTTGCAACAGACAAAGGATTAGTTTCTTTTCAAGGAACTTCAACCAGACCAGCAGATAATCTGGATGCTGTTTATGTGTATCCAAATCCAGTCCGACCTGAATTTACAGGTACCGTTAAAATAGCTGGATTAATTTCAAAAGCCAATATCAAAATTGCTGATATCGAAGGGAATTTAGTATACGAAACCACTTCAGAAGGAGGAACCATTGAATGGGACACCACGGCTTTCGGAAAATACCAAGTAGCTTCGGGGGTTTACATGATTTTTATCGCAGCAGCGGATGGTTCAGAAACTGCCGTCAAAAAAGTGATGATTATCAGATAATGCTAGTCAAAACTAAAGCCATCGTCATTTCATCCATAAAATATCAGGAAAAAAGCTTGATTGTGAAATGCTTGACCCAATCTGATGGGCTAAAAAGTTATTTTGTACCCAATGCTTTTTCGGCTAAAAAATCAAACCAAAAGATTGCCTATTTTCAATCGCTGACCTTACTCGAAATAGAAGCCAATCATAAAAATAAAGGCACGCTTGAACATTTCAAAGAGATAAAATTGGCACATGCCTACCAAACTATCAGCAGCGATATTGTAAAAAGTACTATCGTTATGTTTCTCTCTGAAATCCTCCATCACAGTATCCACGAAGAAGAAAAAAACGAAAATCTCTATCTATTCTTAGAATCTGCTTTGCTTTGGCTTGACGCCCATGATGAAGTAGCCAATTTCCATTTAATATTGATGCTAGAGATGACTAAATTCCTCGGGTTTTACCCCGACGACACAGAAATTGATTTCAAGTTTTTTGACTTAAAAGAAGGCATATTTATTCCTTTTCAAGGAACAAGTTGCCTTAGCGAGCACGAAACTCATTTGTTCAAACGATTGCTTCAACTTAAATTTGATAGCAATCAAAAAGTCTTTGCTGGAATAGAAAGACAAATTCTTCTGAAAACACTTCTTTCCTATTATACCAATCATCTCGATGGCTTTAAAAACCCAAAATCACTAGAGGTTTTAAAAGAAATTTTTGCTTAAAGCTACCCAATTAATACCTTTCTAAAATCAACTTTTAGTAATTCTAAAAGGCCGTTTTCTTTTGAGCTAGTCCATACCTACTCCATAGCTACTCCATAGCTACTCCATAGTTTTTTAATTTTTTATGGACTCGATATGGATTTGCTATGGTATTGCTATGCTTTTACTAGGAAGCAAACGGTATTCAAAGGTTATGAATGTCAATTATTACAGATGTAAGCTAAGACAACTAACGCAAAAACTTATCACGCATCACGCATAACTCACAACTATTTATTACTTTCGCAAACTGATTAAAGAAAACGACAAAAATGAGTACTAAGTTTACTGAATACAAAGGACTTGACTTGCCTACTGTGGCTTCTGAAGTTCTTGATTTCTGGAAAAAAAATAATGTCTTTGAACAAAGCGTAACGTCTCGTGAAGGCGCTACACCATATGTGTTTTTTGAAGGACCACCATCAGCTAATGGTTTGCCTGGAATTCACCACGTGATGGCACGTGCGATTAAAGATATTTTTTGTCGTTATAAAACTCAAAAGGGATTCCAAGTGAAGCGTAAAGCGGGATGGGATACTCACGGATTGCCTGTTGAATTAGGTACCGAAAAAGAATTAGGCATCACCAAAGAAGATATCGGGAAAACCATTTCCATCGAAGAATACAACGAAGCTTGTAAACGAACCGTAATGCGTTATACTGACGTATGGAACGACCTTACCGAAAAAATGGGCTATTGGGTAGATATGGAAGATCCGTATGTGACCTACAAATCCAAATACATGGAAAGCGTTTGGTGGTTGTTGAAACAAATCTATGATAAAGGATTACTATACAAAGGGTACACCATCCAACCGTATTCTCCAAAAGCAGGAACTGGATTGTCTTCACACGAAGTAAACCAACCAGGAAGTTACAGAGATGTTACTGATACTACGGTGGTGGCACAATTCAAAACAAAACCAGAAACCTTACCAAGCTTTTTACAAGGCTTTGGTACTATTCATATTTTAGCTTGGACGACCACACCATGGACGCTGCCAAGTAATACCGCCTTGACGGTTGGTCCAAAAATAGAATACGTTTTAGTAAAGACTTTTAATCAATATACTTTTGAACCAGTCAATGTAATTTTGGCCAAAAACTTAGTGGGAAAACAATTTGCTGGAAAGTATTTTGTTGCCGAAAGTGATGCCGATTTTGCTAATTACAAAGCAGATGACAAGAAAATACCCTACCAAGTTTTAGCAGAAAGGAAAGGGACTGATTTAGTCGGAATCCGTTACGAGCAATTAATGCCTTTGGTATTACCTTATCAAAATCCTGAGAATGCTTTTAGAGTGATTTCGGGAGATTTTGTAACCACTGAAGACGGAACGGGAATTGTACATACGGCTCCAACGTTTGGTGCCGATGACGCTAAAGTAGCCAAAGAAGCTACACCTGAAGTTCCTCCAATGTTGGTTTTAGATGAAAATGGAAACCCAGTACCTTTAGTAGATTTACAAGGTAGATTTATCCAAGGATTAGGAGACTATTCAGGGAAATATGTAAAGAATGAATATTATGAGGCAAATGAAGCTCCAGAACGTTCAGCCGATGTAGAAATTGCTATTCAGTTAAAAGAAGAAAACAAAGCCTTCAAGGTAGAAAAATACGTTCACAGTTACCCACACAGTTGGAGAACAGATGAACCGTTGTTGTATTACCCATTAGATTCTTGGTTTATCAAAGTAACCGATGTCAAAGACCGCATGTTCGATTTGAATGACACCATCAACTGGAAGCCCAAAGCAACTGGTGAAGGACGTTTCGGAAACTGGTTGAAAAATGCTAACGATTGGAACTTATCCCGTTCAAGATATTGGGGAATTCCATTACCGATTTGGAGAACAGAAGACAAACAAGAAGAAGTGCTTATCGGTTCTGTTGAAGAATTGTATAACGCGATTGAAAAAGCCATCCAAGCTGGTGTAGAAACCGTAAATCCATTCAAAGGGTTTGAGGTTGGAAATATGAGTGAGGCCAATTATGATTTAGTAGATTTACACAAAAATGTAGTCGATACCATCACCTTAGTTTCTCCTTCAGGGAAACCGATGAAGCGGGAAACCGATTTGATTGACGTTTGGTTCGATAGTGGCGCCATGCCTTATGCACAATGGCATTATCCTTTTGAAAATAAAGATAAAATAGACGAAAACAAAGACTTCCCAGCCGATTTTATTGCGGAAGGAGTTGACCAAACAAGAGGTTGGTTTTATACCTTACATGCCATCGGAACCTTAGTTTTTGATAAAATCGCCTATAAAAATGTAGTGTCAAATGGATTGGTATTAGACAAAAACGGACAAAAAATGTCCAAACGTCTAGGTAACGCCGTTGACCCATTCACGACACTAGCAGAATACGGTCCTGATGCTACTCGTTGGTATATGATTTCCAATGCAAATCCTTGGGATAACTTAAAATTTGATATTGAAGGAGTTGCTGAAGTAAGACGTAAATTCTTTGGAACCTTATACAATACCTATTCGTTTTTTAGTTTGTATGCCAATATTGATGGATTCAAATACGCCGAAGCTGAAATTCCGTTAAACGAAAGACCAGAAATAGACCGTTGGATTCTATCGGAATTGCATACTTTGATAAAAACAGTAGATGAAGCTTACGCGGATTACGAACCCACTAGAGCAGCTCGAGCTATATCTGATTTTGTTCAGGAGAATTTAAGCAACTGGTACGTTCGTTTGTGCCGAAGAAGATTCTGGAAAGGCGAATATGGCACCGATAAAATTGCGGCTTACCAAACTTTATATACTTGTTTGTTAAACGTAGCAAAACTAGCAGCGCCTATCGCTCCGTTCTTTATGGACAAGTTATATCGTGATTTAGTTAATACCACTGGAAGCGAGGATTTTACTAGCGTTCACTTGGCCAAATTCCCTGTTTCGGTTGAAAACTTTGTTGATAAATCACTCGAGAGTAAAATGATGAAAGCACAGACGGTTTCGTCATTGGTTTTATCCCTTCGTAAAAAGGAAATGATTAAGGTGCGTCAACCTTTGCAAAAGGTAATGATTCCAATACTTGACGACAATCAACGTGCTGAAATCGAGGCGGTTTCTGACCTGATAAAAGCAGAAGTAAACGTTAAAGAAATTGAACTTTTAGACGATGCTTCAGGAGTATTAGTGAAACAAATTAAGCCTAATTTTAAGGCATTAGGTCCTCGTTTTGGTAAAGACATGGGATTGATTTCCAAAGAGATACAAAATTTAACTCCAGATCAGATAAATGAATTAGATACAAAAGGAGAACTATCGCTTGTTATTTCAGGAAAAAGTATAATTTTAACATCCGATGACGTTGAAATTTCTTCACAAGATATTCCAGGTTGGTTGGTAGCAAATGCTAATGGAATTACTGTAGCATTGGATATTACATTAACGGAGGAACTTATAAACGAAGGAATAGCTAGAGAATTGGTTAACCGAATTCAAAACCTTAGAAAAGACAGCGGATTTGAAGTGACCGATAAAATTAAAGTTCATTTACAGCATAATGCCGAATTAGAAACAGCGGTCAATGCTAATGAAAGTTATATCAAATCGGAAACTTTAACAGAAACATTGGCTTTTGTGGCTGATTTAGATAAAGGAACAGAAATAGAATTCGACAATATAAAAACAAGAATATTAATCTCAAAATAGCATAAAGATGGTAGAAGAAAAAATGAGATACTCAGATGCAGATTTAGCAGAGTTCAAAGAAATTATCATAAATAAAATGGAAAAGGCAAAAGCCGATTTGGAATTGATAAAAAGTGCCTATATGAATGACTTAAACAATGGAACGGATGATACCTCTCCAACATTTAAAGCATTTGAAGAAGGAAGCGAAACCATGTCAAAAGAAGCCAATTCGCAATTAGCGATTCGTCAAGAAAAGTTTATTCGTGATTTGAAAAATGCCCTTTTCCGTGTTGAAAACAAAACCTATGGTGTTTGTAAAGTAACTGGGAAACTTATTTCTAAAGAAAGATTAAAAATTGTTCCTCATGCTACTATGAGTATTGAGGCAAAAAACTTGCAACGATAAACACTTTACATGATATAAAATAACGCTCCAAACGGAGCGTTATTTTTTAGAAAAAAAGATTATTTTTGCGCCAATAAAACCCACAAAATGTCATTAAGAAATTCCATTTTAATCATAGCTATTATTTTATTAGTTGACCAATTTGTCAAAATATATATCAAAACCAATTTTATTTATGGAGAACCTGGACAGATAGATGTAGCCAGTTGGTTTAAAATACTATTGATTGAAAACGAAGGAATGGCATGGGGTGCAAAAATCCCAGGCACACATGGTAAATTGATTTTGACTGTATTCCGAGTTTTGGCAGTTGTAGGAATTGGATATTGGTTATATGATTCTAGTACCAAACACAGTTCTAATTATTTAATGATTGCGATTTCATTGATATTTGCTGGTGCTGTAGGTAATATTATTGATTCCGTTTTTTATGGCGTTATTTTTGACGATAGCTATGGTCATTTAGCCACATTATTCTCAGACAAACCTTCGGGAACTTGGTTTCATGGTAGAGTGGTTGATATGTTGTATTTTCCAATTTTAGAAGGTAATTTTCCAAAATGGTTACCTGTATATGGAGGACAACCGTTCAAATTCTTTAATGCTATTTTTAATATTGCCGATATGGCTATTTCAACAGGTGTTGGAATCCTGATTGTCTTTAACAAAAAAGCTTTCGCCAAAAGAACGGCTATTGAAAGTTATAAATAGTCATTGGCGTAACGCAATAATCTAATCGAATATCAGTTGGAATAACATCTTCAATTATTTCTTCAGGAGGATAGAAGGACAGCCCAATTTTGATAACATCCTCTTTGCATTCAGAAAGGAATTTATCATAGAATCCTTTGCCATACCCCACACGATTCCCTTTTTTATCATACGCCAAAAGCGGAACAAAAACTACGTCTATTTTTGAGGTTGGGACTTCAATGCCGTCAACGGGTTCGTAAATATTAAACTCATTTTTTTGAAATTTAGTGTTATCTGTCAACAGATAATGAGTCATTGTTAAAGTCTCAAAATTACTTTTGGCCACCACAATTTCTTTGTCTTTTCCGGCTAGAATTTGCAGGATGAATTCGGTGTCAATTTCTTTGTGTTCCTCTATTGTTAGAAATAAATGAAAATAAGTTTGTCCCCAAATATCTAATTGCAAAAGCCGATTAGCTATGGCCAAACTCTGGTCTTCAACTTCTTCTTCAGTGAGCCTTTTTCTTAATTCTTTGTACTTACTTCGCAGTTCTTTTTTAAGCATAAACGGTAGCTTTCAAATCTTGTATAAAAGTAGTTAAATGTTCTACTTCTACATGATCCATCAGCACAATTTTGTACCATTGGTTGTCTGCATTGTGTTGTTGAGGTACTAAACCATATTTTTCAGCCAAAGCTTCTGGAATGAATTTGGCTTTAATGGTAACAATATTCATATAAGGTTCCCTAAAATACTCAATGCTTAGCGATTCTAATTGGTTACACAAAAACTGCGTTCGCATTTGCAACACACTCACTTTTTCAAACCAGCCATTAGGGCCATAAGTAAATAAAATCATCCAAACCGCCACAGCATTGGCTCCACTCCGACTGCCACATAAGGTTAAATCCATTCCCTCTACATATGCAGCTTCTTTGGTTAGTACATTTTCGATATAGCCTTTTCTACAAATGAAAACTCCTGTTCCGTATGGAGCTTGCAACATTTTATGAGCGTCAATGGTAATAGAACTGATTTTAGGATTACTAAAATTAATAACTGATTCTTGATGGCTAAACGGATATACAAAACCACCATAAGCCCCATCAATATGAAGTTTATATACCAAATTATATTTTTCTAATACCTCAATATAATCTTCTGGATTGTCTACAGAACCAAACATGGTTGTGCCCATATTAGAAACAACGATAAAGTATTTCTTCCCATTCGTTTTAGCCTTCTTAATAATGGCTTCTAGTTGTACTTTGTCAATCGCCCTACTATTAAAATCAACTGGAATTTTTAACCAATCCAATTGCAATAAATTAGCTCCTTTTGGAATGGAATAATGCGTGTCCTCTGAAGCTATAATGGCAATTTCGTTACTTGAAGCCTCATAATGATTTCTAAAGTAATTCCGGAACATCCATATTGCTTGAATATTAGCTTCTGTTCCGCCAGGGGAAATATACCCATCAAAGGAATCAGGTTCGGCTTTAAAAATATCGACAGCAATTACGCTTAATACTTCCCGTTCAATTTCGTGAGTACCATCAAAAGCTTTTTCCGAAGTGCCAAAAGTATGACAACCGATGTTATTAGGATTAGCCACATAAGTTTGCAAAATGGGAGCATCTTTTAAAAAGGGAGCGTCATCATTGAATACCTTACTATCCAACTTGGAAGCGGGATACCCCAATGAAATATCTTTAGAGAAATTGACATTGTCGTGTAATGCCTTTTGAATCCTATCTTTTCGTTCTTCTTGTGTGAGTTTCTTCCAGTAAATCATACCTAAAATTTTCCCAAAACTAAGGCATTGGAAACCAAAAAAACATGACAAATGTTAGTCTTTCTGCCTCTTGTATTTACACAGATTTCAATTAACTTTGTTTTATGGAAAACCCTTCTCTAGAACTTCAAATACAAACGCTACCAGACCATCCTGGAGTGTATCAGTATTATGATAAGGAAGGTAAAATTCTGTATGTTGGTAAAGCCAAAAACCTAAAAAAAAGAGTCTCTTCCTATTTCAATAAACTTCATGATAACGCCAAAACCAATGTGTTGGTCAAGAAGATCGTTACTATTAAACACATTGTAGTTTCTTCTGAACAAGATGCCCTTTTGTTGGAAAACAATCTGATAAAAAAACTACAACCCCGTTATAATGTCTTGCTTCGGGATGATAAAACCTATCCTTGGATTTGCATCAAAAAAGAACCTTTCCCAAGGATATTTTCAACCCGTAGAATGAATAAAGATGGGTCAGAGTATTTTGGTCCATATACCAATTTTAAAACGGTTCATACTATTCTGGATTTAATCAAAGAGCTTTATCCGTTGCGCACTTGTAATTATGATTTGAGCGACAGTAATATTAAATCAGGGAAATACAAAGTCTGTTTGGAATACCATATTGGCAATTGCAAAGGACCTTGTGAAGGCTATGAAACTTTGGAACATTATCAAAAACAAGTGGACGCCATTCGTGAAATTTTGAAAGGCAATTTCAAAGACAGTTTACGCGATTTTAAAAAAATGATGCAGGATTTAGCCGCTGATATGAAATTTGAAGCCGCTCAAAAAATCAAAGAAAAAATAGAAGTACTCGAAAATTACCAATCGCGGTCCACTATTTTAAATCCAAAAATATCGAATGTTGATGTGTTCTCTATTGTTTCTGATGAATCGATGGCGTATGTCAATTTTTTACAAATAGCACACGGAGCCATTATCCGTTCCCACACTTTAGAGCTTAAAAAGAAATTGGATGAAACCGATGAAGAGTTGTTAGAACTTGCTGTGGTGGAATTAAGAGAGCGTTTTCATTTGACTACCAAAGAAATTATTTTGCCTTTCGATTTGGATTTTGGAGCTAACATAAAAGTCACGGTGCCACAATTGGGAGACAAAAAACAAATTTTAGAATTGTCACAACGCAATGCGAAATACCAACGATTAGAGCAGTTAAAACAAATTCAAATTGTTGACCCCGAAAGACATACTAATAGAATCATGTTGCAAATGCAGAAGGATTTACGACTTTCGGTTGAGCCAAGACATATTGAGTGCTTTGATAATTCCAATATTCAAGGAACCAATCCTGTTTCGGCTTGTGTAGTTTTTAAAGAGGGGAAACCGAGTAAAAAAGACTATCGCCATTTCAATATTAAAACTGTAGAAGGTCCCAATGATTTCGCCTCCATGGAAGAAGTGGTATACAGAAGATACAAACGACTTTTGGATGAAAACCAACCGTTGCCACAACTAATCATTATCGATGGTGGTAAAGGGCAATTATCTTCGGCTTTGAAAAGTATTGATGATTTGGGATTAAGAGGTAAAATCGCTATTATCGGTATTGCTAAACGATTGGAAGAGTTGTTTTATCCGGGAGATTCTGTTCCGTTGTACTTAGACAAAAAATCGGAAACCCTAAAAATAATTCAACAGCTCCGTAATGAAGCGCATCGTTTTGGGATTACGCACCATCGAGATAAAAGAAGTAAATCGGCATTAAATTCGACTATTGAAACCATTCCAGGGATTGGCGAAAAGACGATGTTAACCTTACTAAAACACTTTAAAAGTGTTAAAAGATTAAAATTAGCTACCGAAAAAGAAATTTCTGACGTCATAGGTGTATCAAAAGCCAAAAAAATTTCCGAATTTTACAACATTAGTAAATCCGAAAACCGTTTATGAAAAAAACAGTACTCGTACTCATTGGTCTTTTTTTACTTCAGACTGTTGTAGCGCAAGACACCATAAAAAAAACTAGACCAAAAATTGGCTTAGTTCTTAGCGGAGGAGGTGCGAAAGGATTTGCTCATATAGGTGTATTGAAGGTGTTGGAAAAAGCCGGAGTAAAGATAGACTACATAGGAGGAACTAGTATGGGAGCTGTTGTTGGGGGATTATATGCTTCTGGCTATAGTGCGACACAAATAGATTCTATTTTTTACAACACCAACTTTGACGAACTACTGCAAGATTATATTCCACGTTCCTCTAAAAGTTTTTATGAAAAACGAAATGATGAGATGTATCCTATTTCATTACCCTTTCACAAATTTAAATTAGGAATTCCAATTGCGCTTTCCAAAGGAATGTACAACTATAATTTGTTGTCAAAACTCACCCATAAAGTAAGACATATTACCGATTTTAGTAAACTTCCTATACCCTTTTTATGCGTGGCAACAGATATTGAAAAAGGAGAGCAAGTGCTTTTAAAAAACGGATATTTAGCACAAGCCATGTTAGCCAGTTCCGCCTTTCCATCCTTATTTGCACCAGTTGAAATCGACGGTAAATTATTAATAGACGGAGGGGTTGTTAATAATTATCCTGTGGAGGAAGTTCGGAAAATGGGCGCAGATATTATTATCGGAGTAGATGTTCAAGACGACTTAAAAGACAGGAGCTCTTTAAAAGATGCTACGCGAATTTTGGTTCAAATAACTAACTTGAGCATGATAAAAGTAATGAAAGACAAACAGAAATTAACTGATTTTTACATCAAACCAGATGTTTCAAACTATGGTGTAATTTCTTTTGACGAAGGGAAGGAAATAGTTAAGGCAGGTGAAGAGGCGGCAAATTTGATATTCGATAAACTAAAAAAACTAGAAGATACTTCTCAAGCCTATAAAGTCAATAATTTAAAAACGGTCAAAGATACTTTACAATTAAAAGATGTAGCAATAAACGACTTAGATAATTACACAAGAGCTTACGTTGTAGGGAAACTACATTTTAGAAACGGGAGCAAAATAAATTATGAAGACTTAAAAAACGGAATAAATAATATAAATGCTACTCAAAACTTCAGTAGAATTAGTTACACTATTTCTGGAAAGCAAAATGAGGATGTACTAAAATTAAACCTTACGGAAAACCCCACAAAGACTTTTCTAAAATTTGGACTTCATTATGACGGACTATACAAAAGTGCCGTTTTAGTCAATTTGACCCAAAAGAAAATGCTGTTTAAAAATGATGTTGTTTCTATAGATCTTGGGCTTGGAGATAATACGCGTTATAATCTAGATTATTACATTGACAATGGGTTTTATTGGAGTTTTGGACTTAAATCAAGATATAATACATTCAATAAAAATGTTCAGACGGATTTCAGGAATGGAGAATTATTAACGCAATTGGGCTTAAATAGTATTAATATTGATTTTTCTGACTTAACCAATCAAGCGTATTTGCAAACTGTTTTTATTCAGAAATTTTTAATTGGTGCTGGAGTTGAACATAAGTTTTTAAAAATAAAATCGGATAATCTTGGCAGTATTAATACCACATTTGAAAATAGTACTTATGCTAGTGTTTTTGGGTATATGAAATTCGACTCCTACGACAATAAACTATTTCCTCAAAGAGGATGGCTTTTTTCTGGAGATATACAATCCTATCTTTTTTCGTCTAATTACACACAAGAATTCAACAGGTTTTCTATTGCCAAAGGAGAAATCGGTTTTGTAAAATCGTTTACAAAAAAACTAACACTAAAAGTGCAATCTGAGGCGGGTTTTACCATTGGTAAACAAAGTGTCCATTTTTTCGATTTTATTTTAGGAGGTTATGGATTTAACACCATCAATAATTTCAAACATTTTTATGGCTATGATTTTTTAGGTATTGCTGCGGATAATTATATCAAGTCTTGTTTTACTTTGGATTATGAAATTTATAAAAAGAACCATATCAATTTTGCCGCTAATTATGCTAATGCTGAAGACAATTTGTTTGTCAGCGGGAATTGGTTTTCAAAACCAAAATTTAATGGTTATGCCGTTGGTTATTCTTTAGAATCTATACTTGGCCCTATCGAAGCTAAATATTCATGGTCACCAGAATTAAACAAAGGATATGTTTATATCAGTGTAGGATTTTGGTTTTAAACTAGTTTAGGAATTAGAATAAAATTTATTTTTGTTCGTAGTGAAACATAAAAAACTATATTTGAAAATCTATTATTAAAACTAACTTTTATGTCAATTTGGAAAAGAAAACCTTTGGATTTACTTCTTGCAGAAGCCTCAGAATCTGAAAAAGGATTAAAAAGAACTTTAACGGCTTGGTCACTAGTTGCCTTAGGGATAGGAGCTATTATAGGAGCTGGATTATTTGTTAGAACAGCAACAGCTGCAGCTCAAAATGCAGGTCCATCCGTAACAATTGGTTTTATTGTTGCAGCAATCGGTTGTGCTTTAGCAGGATTGTGTTATGCAGAATTATCATCATCCATTCCAATTTCTGGTAGTGCTTATACTTATACTTATGCTACCATGGGGGAATTGTTAGCTTGGATAATAGGTTGGGATTTAATTTTAGAATATGCCGTTGGAGCAGCTACAGTTGGAATTGCCTGGAGTGAATATCTCAATAATCTGCTGGTCAATGTGCTGCACGTTAGCCCAATTCCTTATGAATATTGTCATTCTCCTTTTCAGACTTCTACAGATGGGGTTAGTGGAATAATAAACATTCCCGCATTTTTTATAGTGGCTGTTATTAGTTTGCTTTTGATAAAAGGAACTCAAGAATCGGCATTTGTTAACGGAATTATAGTAGTTACCAAAGTATCTATTGTTATAATGATTATTGTTTTTGGTTGGCACTTTATCAATCCAGCTAATCACACACCTTATATTCCAGAAGCTTCAACTTATACAGACGACCAAGGAGTTGGTCATCATTTTGGAGGCATTATGGGAATACTCGGTGCTGCAGGAACTGTTTTCTTTGCCTTCATCGGGTTTGACGCTGTAAGTACTGCTGCACAAGAAACGAAGAATCCAAAGCGCGATATGCCTATTGGAATTTTAGGATCATTAGCTATTTGTACAGTATTATATATTCTTTTTGCTCATGTTCTAACAGGTGTTGCTACCGTTGAAGATTTTAGAACGGGAGGTAAAGAAGCTTCAGTAGCTTTTGCTATTGGAAAATATATGATAGGTTATAAATGGTTAGCTGACTTTGTTACTGTAGCTATTTTAGCAGGTTTCTCATCAGTAATATTAGTAATGTTATTGGGTCAATCTCGTGTTTTTTATGCTATGGGAAAAGATGGGTTACTACCTAAAGCGTTTAGTGATGTGCATCCTAAATTCAAAACCCCATACAAAGCTAATCTTGTAATTTTGGTTATTGTTGGAGCTTTTGCTGCATTTATACCTGGAGATATAGTAGGGGATATGACTAGTATCGGAACTTTATTCGCGTTTATTTTAGTTTGTATTTCAGTAATGGTTTTAAGAAAAACGGAACCAGATATGAAACGTGAATTCAAAACACCTTTTGTACCGGTTGTTCCTATTCTTGGAATTATTGTTTGTTTGGCTATGATTTATGGTTTAGGATGGACCAATTGGGCAAGACTTATAGGCTGGTTGGCTATAGGATTAGTAATTTACTTTGTTTATAGCAAAAAGAGAAGTAATTTAAACCATCCAAAATAATTATTTAATTCAAATACAAAAGGATTAAAGAGAAACCAAAATCTCCTTAATCCTTTTTTGTTTTTCAAAAAACTGATAATTATCATTTTTGTAATTTATATTTTTCCGACATTTGTTATATGAAAAAATGGGATAATTTATTAGCTCACTTAAAATTCCTCATCAAGAGAAATCCTGAATGAGTTTCATTTCTTTTTATCTGAAGAGTAGCCCATTAGACATCGTTTCAGTAGGTGTTAATTTAAAATTTCAAATTAAAAGAATATGCCACTATATCACAAATTAGGAACTATTCCTCCAAAACGACATACTATTTTCCGTAAACCTAACGGAGATTTATATTACGAACAATTGTTTGGAACAGTTGGTTTTGACGGGATGTCAACCAACTCCTATCACGAACACAGACCAACTCAAGTCAAAGAAATTAGAAGACAATATAGTGTTGCTCCCAAAATTTCTAAGGCTAATAATATTCAGTCCTACAGACTAAGAGGTTTTCAAGTAAATCCTGAAAATGATTATTTGGAAAGCCGAAAAATTGTCTTGACAAATTCGGATTGTCACATTGTATTGGCAGCTCCCAAAAAATCAACTGCTGACTATTTCTATAAAAACACCGATTCTGATGAAATGATTTTCATTCACAAAGGGTCGGGAAAATTAAGAACTATGTTGGGCAACCTTGATTTTAAATACGGGGACTATCTTATTATTCCTCGAGGAATCATTTATAAAATCGATTTTGATACTGAAGATAATCGCTTGTTCATTGTAGAATCGCATAGACCGATTTATACTCCAAAACGTTATCGAAATTGGTTTGGTCAGTTATTAGAACATTCCCCGTTTTGCGAACGAGATATTCGTCGACCTTACGAATTGGAAACCAATGACGAAAAGGGTGAATTCATCATCAAAGTAAAAAAGAAAGACGAGATTTTTGATATGGTTTATGCCACACATCCTTTTGATGTAATTGGATATGATGGTTACAATTATCCGTATGCTTTTTCAATACATGATTTTGAACCTATTACAGGAAGAATTCACCAGCCGCCACCAGTACATCAAACTTTTGAAACTGATGCGTTTGTAGTTTGCTCTTTCGTCCCACGTTTATATGATTATCATCCAGAAGCTATTCCAGCGCCATACAACCACAGTAACATCGATTCAGATGAAGTATTGTATTATGTTGATGGGGATTTTATGAGTAGAAATGATATAGAAGCGGGTCACATTTCCTTACATCCTGCTGGGATTCCTCATGGACCACACCCTGGAGCAGCTGAAAGAAGTATTGGAAAAAAAGACACTCAAGAATTGGCCGTTATGGTAGATACTTTCAAACCATTGATGGTAACAGAAGAAGCTATGAAAATTGCCGATGATAAGTATTTCCAATCTTGGTTAGAGTAAAAAATTAAATACAACTTAAGGTAATTGACATTACCTTTTAAAAAAGATTATAGTATGTCAAAAGAAATAAAATCCGTTGAATACGGACTAGAAAAAATATTTGAAGGAGCACAAGACTTTCTTCCTCTTTTAGGAACAGATTACGTTGAGTTTTATGTTGGTAACGCTAAACAAGCAGCTCATTTTTACAAAACAGCTTTTGGTTTTCAATCACACGCATATGCAGGATTGGAAACGGGAATGCGAGATAGAGCGTCTTATGTTTTAAAACAAGACAAAATCCGTTTGGTATTAACTACGGCATTGAATAGTAATTCTCCAATAGGAGAGCACGTAAAAAAACATGGAGATGGTGTGAAAGTGATTGCTTTGTGGGTTGAAGATGCTCGTGCAGCCTTTGAAGAGACTACAAAACGAGGTGCCAAAGTATATATGGAACCAACCGTAGAAAAAGACGAACACGGAGAAGTAGTTCGTGCTGGAATTTACACTTACGGTGAAACCATTCACATGTTTGTAGAGCGTAAAAACTATAAAGGGGCTTTTTTACCTGGATATAAAGAATGGAAATCTGACTACAATCCGACTTCTGTTGGTTTGAAATATGTTGACCATATGGTTGGAAATGTAGGTTGGAACGAAATGAATACATGGGTAAAATGGTATGAAGACGTTATGGGATTTGTAAATTTCTTATCCTTTGACGATAAACAAATCACTACGGAATATTCTGCTTTGATGTCTAAAGTAATGAGTAACGGTAATGGTAGAATTAAATTTCCAATCAACGAACCAGCTGAAGGAAAGAAAAAATCGCAAATTGAAGAATATTTAGATTTTTATGAAGGTTCTGGTGTACAACATATCGCAGTCGCAACCGACGACATTCTTAAAACTGTTGCCGAAATGCGCGCTAGAGGAATCGAATTCTTAACTACACCTCCTCAAGCTTATTATGATGCAATTCCCGAACGATTGAAAGATCATATGAGTAAGTTTAAGGAAGACATCAATGAACTTCAAAAATTAGGCATTATGATTGATGCTGATGACGAGGGATATCTGCTTCAAATTTTCACACGACCAGTCGAGGACAGACCAACTTTGTTTTTTGAAATTATTCAAAGAATGGGCGCTAGAGGTTTTGGTGCTGGAAATTTTAAAGCCTTATTTGAATCAATTGAAAGAGAGCAGATGTTGCGAGGGACATTATAAAAGAGGCTTTTAGTTAAACATTATTTAAAAAATAACCATTAAACAAACAGTTTTTTATTAATTAACTGTTAAAATTGACAAATAACTTGTAATTATGTAATCTTATGTATTACATTTGCATCATCAAAAAAACGAGGAGTGGTTTCCTCATATTTTTGGATAAATTTTCATAATTTATAGTTTTTTGGTTGGTTAATAGCATAAAAACCCAGTCATTAATTTGACTGGGTTTTTTTGTTTTAATACATTTGGAACGGTAATTGCAATAACAGTTTTTAAAAACAATCAAACATGAAAAATATCTTCTTCCTATTGTTGCTTTTAATGACTGTTAGTTTCGATTCTCAAAAACCTGAGGCCTATGATTCTGGGGAGTGGTTTAAGTTTAGAATTCACTATGGATTTATAAATGCTGGTTACGCCACACTCGAAGTTCAAGAGGCTGTAAAAAACAATAAAAAAGTATACCATGCTATTGGTAAAGGATATACTGTCGGAATGTCACGTCTTTTCTTTAAGGTTGATGACAACTATGAGAGTTACTTCGACAAAATAACGAACAAGCCTTATCAATTCGTTAGAAAAATTGACGAAGGAGGTTACACCAAAAACCAAGAAGGTTTTTTTAATCAAGATGTTAATAAAGTTCAGGTAAAAGATTATAAAAACAATACCGACAAAACATTTTCTGTTACTGAAAATGTTCAAGACATTATATCAACTTTTTATTTTTTGAGAAACCATCCCAAAGTAGATAAATTAAAAGTAGGTGAATCAATTGTTGTTGACATGTTTTTTGATGATGAAATTTTTAAGTTTAAGTTAAAATTTATGGGTAGAGAAGACATAGACACTAAATTTGGAACAGCTCCGGCTATGATTTTTAGACCTATCGTACAATCGGGAAGAGTTTTCAAAGAAGACGAGAGTTTAACGGTTTGGGTATCTGATGATGAAAATAAAATCCCTTTACGAATAAAAGCTAGTTTAGCTGTAGGTTCTATAAAAGCAGATTTAGAAGGGTTCAAAGGATTGAAAAATCCATTTATGGTTAAATTAAATGATTGATGAATAACAAAACAAATTACGACCAAATAATAAATGCTTTAGAACAAAAATTTGAAGCAATCAATCAAAAAACTGAAACGCATCTAGAAGGTTTGCTTTGGTCAAAACCTATTACTTATTGGGATTATATTCAAACAGATGCTTTACTGAATCTTCAAACACAAAGAACCATTTTGCCCGATGAAATGGTTTTTATTATGTATCATCAAGTCAATGAATTGTTATTCAAAATGATACTTTGGGAGATTAACCAATTATGTCACACTGATAAACCGGAAACCATTTTTTTTACAGAAAAGCTAAGAAGAATAAGTCGTTATTTCGATATGCTTACTACTTCATTTGATATTATGGGTGACGGAATGGAAGTAGAACAATATATGAAATTTAGAAACACGTTAACTCCAGCTAGCGGATTTCAAAGTGCCCAATATCGTTTAATAGAATTTTCCTCAACCGATTTGATAAATCTTATTGACTATAGATTCAGAGCTTCAATAGATAGAAACACACCCTATTCTCATGCTTTCGAACATTTGTATTGGCAGGCGGCTGGAAAAGATTATCATACAGGTGAAAAATCATTTTTAATTTTAGAATTCGAACGAAAATATAGAGAAGAATTTCTTCGCTATATGGAAGAATATAATACGATTAACATTTGGCAAAAGTTCAAACAATTACCCGAAGCGGATCAAAAAGACACAGAGCTAGTAAAAGCAATGCGTCATTATGACCACACAGTTAATATTACTTGGGTTATGGGACATTTAAATACTGCTAAAAAGTACATCGAAAGCGGTAAAGGAAGCAACGAAGCAACAGGAGGGAGTGATTGGAAAAAATACATGCATCCAAAATACCAACGAAGAATATTTTTCCCTGAACTTTGGAGTGAAGACGAATTAAAAAATTGGGGAGAAGGATATTAAGGGAACTATGGTGTCAAAAATCTTCCAAAAAGCGGTTGCAATTCTTCTGTTAGTTACTTTTATAAGTTCTTGTAATAAAGTCAATGAAGAAGAAATTATTGTCCAAAAATCGAAACCTAGAATGGTCGAGTTTGGATTCAATTTTCATGATTATAATGTTGTTCATGACACTATTGAATCAGGCGACACGTTTGGTAGTATTTTAGAACATCAAAATTTAAACGGAAGACAAGTTCATGAGATTGTTGCAACAGTTAAAGACACTTTTGACGTTAGAAGCATTAGAAAAGGCAAACCTTTTACCATCCTTCGAAGCAAAGACAGAACCAATAAAATTCAGGTTTTTATCTATCAACCAGATAGATTGAATTATTATGTGGTTGATTTTAGAGATTCTATAGTAGCCTATAAAAAAACAAGACCTTTAACTTTTAAAACAAGAACAATTGCTGGCGCTTTAAACGGTTCCTTGTCAGAAACACTTCAAAATTTAAAAGTAGATCCTTCCTTAGCTCCAAAAATTGCCAAAATATACGCTTGGTCCATTGACTTTTTCAAACTAAAAAAAGGAGATGAATTTGGCTTAAAGTTTACAGAAAGGTATATCAATGATACTGTTTATGATGGTGTTGATAGTTTGAAAGCCGCCTTTTTTGAATACAAAGGCAAGAAAATTTATGCTTTCCCTTTTGCTCCTGATGCTAACACCAAAAAACAGCAATATTACGATGAAGAAGGAAAAACATTGAAGAATTTTTTCCTAAAAGCACCATTAAAATTTGTGAATATAACTTCGCATTATTCAGCAAACAGATTTCATCCAGTGCAATTAATTTGGAAAGCCCACAAAGGAACAGATTATGCGGCTCCAACGGGCACTCCCATTATGACAACCGCTGCAGGAGTTGTTGAACAAGCCGGATTTACTACGGGTAATGGAAATTTTGTAAAAGTAAAACACGACAAAACCTTTTCAACGCAGTATTTGCATATGTCGAAGATATTGGTCAAACGAGGACAAAGAGTTACACAAGGTCAAATTATCGGAAAAGTAGGAAGCACAGGATTGGCTACTGGCCCACATGTATGCTATCGTTTTTGGAAAAATGGGGTGCAAGTAGATGCCTTAAAACTAAAACTACCAACATCTACCCCAATGGATTCAAAATACAGACAAATATTCATGGAATATATGAAGCCTATCAAAAGAGAATTGGATAGTGTAGCTTCAGCCAGTGCTTTAAAATAATTACTACTTTTTTTAGTACTACAACGTTAGCGTAAAATAGTATTGTATTTTATACCAATCATATTTGTAAATTTGGCATTCAAAATCTTAAAAATGGCTTTACCCAATATAAATCCAACCAGTACTTCTGCTTGGGAAAAACTGAACCAGCATTATGCTCAAATGAAAAATGTTTCTATGCAAGAAATGTTTTTGAAGGATACGACAAGAGCAGAAAAATTCCATATTCAATGGAACGATTTTTTAGTAGATTATTCTAAAAACATCATTAATCAGGAGACTTTAAATTTGCTACAAGAATTAGCACAAGAAGCAAATTTAAAATCTGCTATCAAAAGTTATTTCTCAGGAGAGAATATCAATCAAACAGAAGATAGAGCTGTACTTCATACCGCTTTACGTGCCCCTAGAAACGCAACCGTTTTGGTTGATGGTAAAAACGTAATACCGGAAGTTTTTGAAGTAAAAAATAAAATCAAAAAGTTTACAGCTGAGGTTATTTCAGGCACAAGAAAAGGCTATACAGGAAAACCTTTTACAGATGTAGTAAACATTGGTATTGGTGGTTCTGATCTTGGACCAGCTATGGTAGTTGAGGCGTTACAATTCTACAAAAATCATTTGAATCTTCATTTTGTTTCTAATGTCGATGGAGACCATGTGAATGAAGTGATGAAGAAATTAAATCCGGAAACTACTCTTTTTGTAATAGCTTCTAAAACATTCACTACACAGGAAACGCTTTCAAATGCAGAAACGATTCGGGAATGGTTTTTGAAATCAGCAAAACAAGAAGATGTAGCTAGACATTTCGTTGCGGTTTCAACAAACATTCAAAAAGTAACCCATTTTGGAATTGACCCGGAGAATATTTTCCCAATGTGGGATTGGGTAGGTGGACGATTTTCACTTTGGAGCGCTGTTGGTTTGTCGATTGCTTTAGCCGTTGGATTTGATAATTTTGACGAACTACTACTTGGTGCTCACGAAATGGATGAACATTTCAAATCAGCTGATTTTGATAAAAACATTCCAGTTGTTTTAGCACTACTTAGTATTTGGTACAACAACTTTTTTGGTGCCGAAAGCGAAGCATTAATTCCTTATACTCAATATCTTCAAAAGTTAGCACCTTATCTGCAACAAGGGATAATGGAAAGCAATGGGAAAAGTATTGGGCGTGACGGAAAACCAGTAAATTATCAAACAGGAACAATTATTTGGGGTGAACCAGGAACCAATTCACAACATGCCTTTTTTCAATTAATTCATCAAGGAACTAAATTAATCCCAACGGATTTTATAGGCTTTGTAAAACCACTTTACGGAAATCAAGATCACCATGACAAGTTAATGTCTAACTTTTTTGCCCAAACAGAAGCCTTATTAAACGGGAAAACAGATGCACAAGTCAAAGCTGAGTTTGAAAAACAAAATGTAACTGAAGAGAAAGCAACTTTCTTGTTGCCGTTTAAGGTTTTTACAGGCAATAAGCCAACCAATACGTTTTTAATAGAGCAACTCACTCCAAAATCTTTAGGCTCTTTAGTGGCGTTATATGAACACAAAATATTTGTACAAGGAATCATCTGGAATATTTTCAGTTATGATCAATGGGGCGTTGAATTAGGAAAACAATTAGCGAATTCTATTTTAGACGAAATAAATTCTGGTTCAGTAAACCAACACGATTCTTCTACAACGTTTTTACTGAAGCACTTTTTGAAAAACAAATAATTTTCAAAACGGCAATTTAAGTTGCCGTTTTTTTATGCCTTTTAGTTATATTTGTTACTCTAAAAAATAATCTATGTATCATTTTATTCAAAAATTTCACTCAGGCTGGGCATATTTAGCTTTGTTATTATTAGTATTTGCTATAATCAACTCATGGATAGGCATGTCTTCTAAAAAGGAGTTTACACCAAAAGACAGAAAAATAGCTTTGTTTGGATTAATTGCCACACACATACAATTAGTGGTAGGCTTGATACTCTATTTTGTTTCACCACTGGGTAAAGAAGCTTTAGATTTAATAAAAGACGCCGCTTTTCGTTTAACGGCTATAGAGCACCCTCTTGTAAATATTATCGCTATAGTTTTTATTACCATTGGTTGGTCAAAACACAAAAAAGCAACTACAAGTGAAGCCAAATTCAAATCCATTGCGATTTTTTACGCTTTGGGATTAGTATTTATTCTAAGTCGAATACCTTGGAATCTTTGGTTTTAAAAAAATAATAAGTCCTCTATAGGGCTTTTTTTATCAAGGTATCGTTTTGTAAAATACCATTCACATTAAAAGATTATTCATGAATACTAAAATTCTAATACTGTTTTTATCCTTGTTAACGTCATTAAATATGACAATTTCAAGTGGTAGCAGACACAAGCACAAACAAAAAGATAAAAACAAAGAAAAGGCAGTAAAAGTAAAAGCCAACGAAAATAAAGAACACGAAAAAGTAATGGCTACTACTAAAGTAGACACTGCAAAAATAAAGCTTAAAAGTGAGGTGACAGAATTAGATACTTTAGATGTCGCCAATTTAAAGCTTAAGTTCCTAAAAAAAAATGCCCACGCCTCATATTATGCTAGTAAATTCAACGGAAGAAGAACAGCTAGCGGGAAAAGATTTGATAACAACGGCTATTCTGCAGCGCATAAAAAACTACCGTTTGGGACTAAAGTAAAAGTGACTAATGAAGCCAATGGTAAATTCGTAATAGTTGAAGTTACTGACCGCGGACCGTTTTCAAAAGTGCGAGAAATTGATTTGAGTAAAAAAGCATTTATGGAGATTGCTTCTAACAAGAATTCAGGTGTGGTTATAGTTACTATAGAAGTTATTGAGCCCAAATAATCACCATTTTTTATAAGGGTTTTTACTCAAATAAGCATTGTAATACCGCTCGTCATTGGTTACTTCTTGCCCAAGCCAGTTAGGTTTTTCAAAAGGTTCGTTTTCATCTTCTAGTTCGATTTCAGCCATTACTAATCCTTCGTTTTCTCCCGAAAAAATATCGACCTCAAAAACATGTTGTCCCACTTTTACTTCATGTCGTACTTTTTCTATAATGCCGCTTTCGCAAATGGTAAGCAACGTTTCAGCATCTAATAAACCGATTTCTCTTTCCCATTCTAATCGAGTGGTGCCACTGTGATTTCCTTTTCCTTTGATGGTAATATACCCTTTGTCACCTTTTATTCTGATGCGAACCGTTCTATCCGGATTGGAACTGATATATGCCTGGACAATTCGTTTTTTAGAAAAAGCTTCTGCTACAAAACTATCAGAAAGCACCAAAAATTTACGTTCTATTTCTATCATTAGTAACAAATTTGTAGCTAAAGATATTATAAATTTGTGAGATGATGGAACCAATCTCATACAGAAAAATTATTCATATCGATATGGATGCTTTCTATGCTTCTGTAGAGCAAATGGACAATCCAGATTTAAAAGGAAAACCTTTAGCTGTTGGCGGAAGTGAAGTTCGTGGAGTAGTTTCAGCAGCCAGTTATGAAGCTAGAAAATTTGGAGTTCGTTCTGCTATGAGTGGTGTTCAAGCCAAAAGGAATTGCCCTGATTTGATTTTTGTTCGCCCAAGATTTGAACGCTACAAAGAGATCTCAAAACAAATTCGAAAAATATTCCATGAATATACCGATTTAGTAGAACCGTTATCGCTTGACGAAGCCTACCTTGATGTTACCCAAAATAAAAAAGGGAATCCCAGCGCTTCCTTAATTGCCCAAGAAATTAGAAAACGAATTTTTGAAGAAGTTGGGTTAACAGCCTCTGCAGGAATTTCAGTAAATAAATTCGTTGCCAAAGTTGCCAGCGATTATAACAAACCTAACGGCCAAAAAACCGTAAATCCTGAGGAAGTAGAAAGTTTTTTGGAAAACCTAGACATCAAAAAGTTCTACGGTATTGGTAAAGTTACCACGGATAAAATGTATCACTTAGGCATTTTTACAGGCAAAGACTTAAAATCAAAATCAAGAGAGTTTCTTGAAGAACACTTTAGCAAAAGTGGCTTGCATTTTTACAACATCGTGCGCGGCATTCACAACAGTCAAGTAAAACCCAATAGAATTACAAAATCAGTAGCAGCCGAACATACCTTTAATGAAAACTTGACTTCCGAAATCTTTATGATTGAAAAGCTAGAAAGGATAGCCAATGAATTAGAAAACCGCTTGAAGAAATATAACATTTCAGGAAAAACGGTAACGTTAAAAATCAAATACAGCGATTTTACGACACAAACGCGTAGCAAAACATTGCCTTACTTTATTTCCGACAAAGGATTGCTCTTAGAGGTGGCAAAAGAGCTCCTATTTCAAGAACGAATGAAAGAATCAGTCCGCTTGTTGGGTATTTCTTTAAATAACCTAAATACCGAAGTCAAAAAGACGGTAGTTGTGCAATTGAAGTTTGATTTTTAAACATAAAAAAACCAGCAATATAGCTGGTTCTTTTTTTTGTATCAGGGAAGATTATTTTCTGTTCAGTTTTGATAATAATCGTAAGAATTCAATGTATAACCATACTAAAGTAATCATTAATCCCATAGCGCCATACCATTCCATGTATTTTGGTAATTTGCTTTGGGCTCCTTTTTCTATTTGATCAAAGTCTAAAAATAAATTTAAGGCCGCAATAACAATTACAAAAGCACTGATTCCGATACTAATCATAGAGTTTCCATAATGAACCGGTTGGAAGCTAGTAAACATTGAAAACAACCAAGAAATCAAATAATAGGTTGCAATAGCCATGGTTGAAGCAAGAACAACCGATCTAAATTTATCGGTCACTTTTACAATTTCATATTTGTACAAGGCAAGACACACCATAAAAGTTACGAAAGTGCAACTAACCGCTTGAATCACAATTCCAGGATATTGGTATTCGAAAATAGCTGAGATTCCCCCAATAAAAAGACCTTCGAAAACTGCATAAGCTGGTGCTAAATAAGTCGAAAGTTGAGGTTTAAAAGTTGAAATTATCACTAGAACAAACCCTATAATAGCTCCAGCAATAGCAAACCCAATAGGATTAGGCATAGACCAAGTTATAGCAGCACTAGCAATTAGTAAAATGATCATTAGGAAACTCTTATTAACAGTTCCAGAAACGGTCATAGTTTGGTTGTAATCAATGATAACAGCATCATGAGTTACTTCGTTGTTTTCCTTAAAAGCGTTTGTTTTAAAAAACGGATTGTTTGAGTTCATAAGTAATTAATTTAAAAAGTAAATATAATTATTCTATTTCAGATACACGTAATGTATTCACCATCCCTTTATCAGCAACGGGCATAGCGGCAAGGTTGATAAGCATATCGCCTTTTTTTACATATCCTCTTTTTTTGGCAATATCATTTACATCTCCAACAGTATCATCAGTGCTTACAAATTTGTCATAAAAGAAAGCATTTACTCCCCAAAGTAAACTCAACTGGGTCAAGATTCTTTTGTTAGAAGTATACACTAAAATATGCGCAGAAGGTCTCCAAGCTGAAATCTGAAATGCTGTATAACCACTGTTTGTTAACGTTGAAATGGCTTTTGCTTTAATCTCATTAGCCATGATTGCCGCGTGATAACAAATCGATTTGGTAATAAAACGTTTCGTTCTAACGTGAGGTGGATTTTGTGGTACAGTAATTAAAGGAGAGTCTTCAACCGCTTCAATAATTTGAGTCATTTTTTCGATTACTTCGACAGGATAATTTCCAACCGAAGTTTCTCCAGATAACATTACGGCATCAGCACCATCCATTACCGAGTTGGCCACGTCATTTACTTCAGCACGCGTTGGCGTTAAACTAGTAATCATCGTTTCCATCATTTGAGTAGCCACGATTACTGGGATACGAGCTGTTTTAGCTCTTTGAATTAATTTCTTTTGAATTAAAGGCACTTCGTGAGCCGGAATTTCAACTCCTAGATCCCCACGAGCTACCATCAAACCATCGCAAAAAGCAACAATTTTATCAATGTTTTCAACGGCTTCTGGCTTTTCTATTTTAGCCACAATTGGAATTTTATAAGCCGAATGTTTGGCAATTAAATCTTGTAATTCTTCTAAATCAGCAGGAGTTCTAACAAAAGAAAGCGCAATCCAATCTACTTCTTGTTCAATTGCAAATAAAGCATCCTTGATGTCTTTTTTAGTCAAAGCTGGTAAAGATACTTTTGTATTAGGAAGGTTAACTCCTTTTTTTGATTTCAATGGACCGCCTTGTATTACTTTACAAACCACTTCGGTAGTACCATTTGTTTCTAAAGCTTCAAACATTAGTTTTCCATCATCTAACAATATTCTTTCTCCTGGATTAACGTCTCTAGGGAACTCTTTGTAGTTCATGTAAACACGATCTTTTGTTCCAGGAATATCTTCAGCCGTTTGAAATGTGATGATATCTCCTGGGTTGACAACGACATCTTCTTTCATCACCCCAACACGTAACTTTGGTCCTTGTAAATCGGCTAAAATGGAGGTGTTGTAACCAAATTCATCACTCAAACCTCTTATAATATCTATTCTCTCTTTTACATCAGTATAATCAGCATGAGAAAAATTAATACGAAAGACATTCACTCCTGCATCAATCATTTTTTTTATTACTTCTTTCGAACTACATGCAGGACCTAGTGTGGCTACAATCTTAGTTTTTTTTCTTGTTGGCATTTTAATTAAAAAATTAAATTATTTTTTGACTTTATTTTTTCTACATCAACCGGGTAAAGGGTGCTTATACGGTTAATTTTTTTTAGTTCATTGGTTATGTTGGCAACATTAATATAATCTTCCCCATTTTCAATTTTTAAAAAATAATCTACTTTTTTGAACTCAGGAATAAAGTAGGCTTTTGTTGAGAATTTGCTGTTGTTTTCAGCAAATAAACCTTGATTTACTCTTGCCTCGGAAAGTAAAATATCATTCTTATTTTGAATTAAATTCCATGCAACAGCCGTTTCTTTATCTTCAAAAATAAACCTTGTAAATTGAGTTTCTCCTTCTTTGTTACTGATGTGGATATCACAATCGCTTTTTTTGAGAATAACAGGTAATTTTTGATTAATCGAATAGGCTAGTAAATAATCTTCAAGCGATGTATGAATAGCTATTAATTGATAATCTATTTTGTCAAACTCATCCAAATGCAATTTGTGAACCGCCATAGTATTGCAAAATTTGTGGTAAATATAGTTTATCTGTCACAGATTTTCACAAACAACGGTTTAGGTTAACTTTATTTTATGAACGAAATCGTTGTAGTTTTTTGCGAATCTGATTTATTTTTTATCTATTTTTTCTTGAAATACAAAATAAGCCCTTTGTGACGCCTTTTCCTCTGCTTTCTTTTTTGAAGTAGCTCTTGCTTTGGCAATTACTTTATTGTCGATACTCAATTTTACGCCAAAATATTTTTGCCCGTCGTTTCCATTGTCATCAAAAACATCATAATAAAATGATTTTTTCTCTTTTTGACACCATTCTATCAACAAGCTTTTGTAGCTGATTACTTTTCCTTCCAACTTGGCAATATCAACATAAGGGATGATAACGCTTTTTTGAATAAATCGTTCACAATAGTCATAGCCTTTGTCTAAGAAAATAGCACCTACTAAAGCTTCAAAAATATTACCATGAATGTTTTCTCCAAAATGTTGTGTAGGGACTTTACTTTCCACAAATCGGATTAAGTTTAAATCTCTTCCTAACTCATTTAAATGTTCCCGACTAACAATTTTAGAACGCATTTTGGTCAAATAGCCTTCGTCACCAGCGGGTGCTTTGTTGTAAAGATGAGCTGCAATTACAGCACTTAGCATAGCATCACCTAAAAACTCTAAGCGTTCGTAATTCATGGGGTTGCCTTTGCCATCTATTTGATTAGTAGAGCGATGGGTAAAAGCTTTTTGGTAATAAATAATAGATTGGGGTTTAAATCCTATTATGTTTTGAATTTCTTTAAAAAAAATCCCGTCCTCTGAGGAACGGGAATTTTTAAATATATTTTTTAGAATTTTCATCTAGAGATTAAGCTTCAATTTTTTTGAATAAAACGCAAGCGTTGTGTCCACCAAAACCAAAAGTGTTACTCATCGCGACATTAATTTCTCTTTTTTGAGCTTTGTTCAGCGTTAAGTTTAAACTTGGGTCAATGTTTTCATCTACAACAGTATGGTTAATTGTTGGAGGTACAATACCATGTTTCATCGCTAATATAGAAGCAATAGCTTCAATCGCACCGGCAGCACCTAGTAAGTGGCCAGTCATCGATTTAGTTGAATTGATATTGATGTTTTTTGCATGGTCACCAAAAACAGCACTGATGGCTTTTAATTCGGCAACATCTCCAAGAGGTGTTGAAGTTCCGTGCGTATTGATATGGTCTACTTGGTCTGGAGACATTCCTGCATCACGTAAAGTGTTTTGCATTACGGCTATAACTCCAATTCCCTCTGGATGAGGAGCCGTTAAGTGATAAGCATCCGATGACATTCCACCACCACCAACTTCACAATAAATTTTTGCCCCACGAGCTTTGGCGTGTTCGTATTCTTCTAACACTAAAGCACCAGCACCTTCGCCAAGTACAAATCCATCACGAGTGGCATCAAAGGGTCTTGAAGCCGTTTCAGGAGAATCATTTCTTGTAGATAAGGCTTGCATCGAGTTAAATCCACCCATACCAGCAATAGTAACCGCTGCTTCTGAACCACCAGAGATAATAACATCACACATTCCTAAACGAATGTAGTTGAAAGCATCAATCAAAGCATTGGCTGATGAAGCACAGGCTGAAACGGTAGTATAATTAGGCCCCATAAAACCATTTCGCATAGAAATGTGAGCAGGAGCAATATCAGCAATCATTTTAGGGATAAAGAAAGGATTAAATCTTGGAGTTCCATCGCCTTGAGCGTAACTAATAACTTCTTCTTGAAAAGTTTCTAATCCGCCAATTCCGGCTCCCCAAATCACACCAACTCTTTGTTTGTTAACGTTAGAATCTGTAATTCCAGCATCTTTAATGGCTTCTTCACTAGCAGCAACAGCATACTGAGCAAATTTATCCATTCTTCGGGCTTCTTTACGATCCATGAAATCTTCGATATTGAAGTTTTTTACTTCGCAAGCGAATTTTGTTTTGTGTTTTTCAGTATCGTAATAAGTTATTGGAGCAGCGCCGCTTTTTCCGTTGACTAAGCCATTCCAATATTCTTCTATGGAATTCCCAATAGGTGTCAACGCACCTAAACCTGTTACTACTACTCGCTTTAACGTCATAATTTATTTTTTACAATTGTATTTAAACAAATAATACCCATGTTTTCTTCAAATGTAATCATTAAAGAGACAAGGGTATTTCAATATTTTGAGATTGAATGTCAATCAGTTTTTACTTTTTAGTAAAAATAATAAAAATCCGTGAAACTGGTTATAGTTTCACGGATTCGTAATTATTATTTTTTTGCTTCTTCGATGTAAGAAATAGCTTGACCTACAGTAGCAATGTTTTCAGCTTGGTCGTCTGGAATTTGGATGTCAAATTCTTTTTCGAACTCCATAATCAACTCAACAGTGTCTAATGAATCAGCTCCTAAATCATTGGTGAAGCTTGCTTCTGTTACAACTTCGTTTTCATCAACGCCTAATTTGTCTACAATAATAGCTTTAACTCTTGATGCAATGTCTGACATAATTTCTATTTTTTAATTTAAATTTGTTGGCAAAAATAAAAAACTTTATTTTAAAACAACCCTTTTGTTAGTAAATGTGGCAACGAAAATAAAAAATTTATTTCAAAATCTTGTAACATCAGGGTTTTAATTCAAGTATTTATTCTTTTTTTGTGCTGTAATTTTGTTTTACCTGAAATCGCCATAGCCAATTAACAATAATATGATGGCGATTACATATTCCTTTAAAAAACAATAGTGTATCCATATGAAAAAGATATTGCTTTTCGCTTCAGGCACGGGTTCCAATGTGGAGAATATTATCCAATACTTCAAAAACAACAAGGATATTGTAGTAGTTGGAGTTTTTACAAACAATCCGAATGCCAAAGTTTTAGAAAAAGCCCAACAGCATTATGTCCCAACAGTAATCTTTAACAGAGAAGAACTTAACGAAGGTTCTGTTTTAGCTAAAATCAACGAAATTAAACCTGATTTAATTGTTTTAGCTGGATTTCTTTGGAAAATGCCTGAATCAATTGTGGCGGCCTATACCAATAAAATAATCAACATTCATCCAGCGTTATTGCCAAAATATGGTGGAAAAGGAATGTACGGAATGAAGGTTCATCAATCGGTTTTGGAAAACAAAGAGATAGAAACAGGAATCACTATTCATTATGTAAACGAACATTATGATGAAGGGGAATTCATTTTTCAGGAAAAAGTAGCCATAGATGATTGCGCATTAGCAGATGATATTGCTGCAAAAATTCATAAATTAGAACACAAACATTTCCCTCAAATAATAGAAAAACTTCTAACATCTAAATTCTAACTTTGACACACCAAGTCCACATTTACACCGACGGCGCTGCTAAAGGAAACCCAGGAAACGGGGGTTATGGAGTCGTTATGGAATTAGTAGGAACGAATTACAAAAAAGAATTCTACGAAGGATTTAGGCATACTACCAATAACCGAATGGAATTATTAGCAGTAATTGTAGGTCTAGAGAAAATTAAAAACCCAAATACGAAAGTTCTTGTCATTTCTGATTCGAAATATGTGGTGGATGCAGTAGAGAAAAAATGGGTCTTCGGTTGGGAGAAAAAAGGCTTTAAAGACAAAAAAAATCCCGACCTATGGATGCGCTTCTTAAAGATTTACCGTCAGCATCAAGTCGATTTCAAATGGATAAAAGGACACAATAATCATCCGCAAAACGAGCGTTGTGATGAATTAGCTGTTTATGCTTCGGGTTTACCCAATTTATCTGTAGACGCTTTTTATGAAAAAGAAGAACAGAAGCTGTTGTAAATTGCTTTTTGATAATCATTGCAACTCTAAAACTTAAAACTTATCTTTGCGCCTTTAATTTGAAACTCAGATAATGAACAAACTTTTAATAGTAGGGACGGTGGCTTTTGACGCTATCGAAACCCCTTTCGGAAAAACAGATAAGATTTTAGGTGGCGCAGGAACATTTATTGGACTTTCTGCTTCGCATTTTAACTTACAATCAGCTATCGTTTCTGTAGTTGGAGATGATTTTCCACAAGAATATTTAGATTTATTGACCTCAAGAAACATTGACATTTCTGGACTTGAAGTAGTTAAAGGCGGAAAAACTTTCTTTTGGAGCGGTCGTTATCATAACGATATGAACTCAAGAGATACTTTGGCTACCGAATTAAATGTGTTGGCCGATTTTAATCCGATTGTTCCTGAAAACTTCAAAGATGCTGATGTTGTGATGTTAGGCAACTTACATCCGATAGTACAAACAGGCGTATTGAATCAAATGACCAAAAAACCAAAATTAGTAGTCTTAGACACTATGAACTTTTGGATGGATTGCGCTTTACCAGAATTGTTAGACGTAATACAACGTGTGGATGTTATTACTATCAATGATGAAGAAGCTCGTCAGTTATCGGGAGAATACTCTTTGGTAAAAGCAGCGGCTAAGATTCACACGATGGGTCCAAAGTATGTAGTGATTAAAAAAGGAGAACACGGAGCGTTGATTTTCCATGACGAGCATATTTTCTTTGCTCCAGCATTGCCTTTGGCCGATGTATTTGATCCAACAGGAGCAGGAGATACTTTTGCTGGTGGATTTGCAGGATTCATTACACAACAAGGAGACATCTCTTTTGAAACGATGAAAACCGCTATCATTCAAGGCTCTAATCTAGCGTCGTTCAGCGTAGAGAAATTTGGAACCGAAAGAATGGTAGAACTGAAAAAAGAAGAAGTGAATCAACGACTAAAACAATTCAAAGCGTTAACACAATTTGATATAGAATTGTCCTAAATTTATGCCTCGAATTTTCGGGGCATTTTTATTTTATACAACAACACAACTAACACACTACAACAATGAGCGACGCCATAAAACACGAATGTGGAATTGCACTTTTAAGATTAAAAAAACCATTAGAATTCTACAAAGAAAAATACGGTTCGGCTTTCTACGGCATTCAAAAAATGTATTTGCTAATGGAAAAGCAACACAACCGTGGACAAGATGGTGCTGGCTTTGCCTCCATAAAATTTGATGTAGAACCTGGAGATCGATATATTAGTAGAGTGCGTTCTAACAAAACACAAGCCATTCAAGATGTCTTTGCCCAAATTAATGAAAGAATTAATGAAGAACTCCAACTTCATCCGGAATACCAAGATAACATTGCATTGCAAAAAGAGCATATTCCTTATATAGGCGAATTGTTTTTAGGGCATGTTCGTTATGGTACTTTTGGCAAAAATAGTTTGGAAAGTGTTCATCCCTTTTTGCGTCAAAACAATTGGATGCATAGGAACCTGATTTTGGCGGGGAACTTTAATATGACAAATGTTACTGAGCTTTTTAATAGTTTGGTAGAATTAGGCCAACATCCCAAAGAAATGACGGATACCGTTACGGTCATGGAAAAAATAGGGCACTTTTTAGATGATGCTGTTACCGATTTGTACCAAGAATGTAAAAACAACGGCTTATCAAAAAGAGAAGCCTCGCCCGTTATTGCCGAAAAATTAAATTTAGGGACTATTCTAAAAAAAGCATCTCGTGGTTGGGATGGCGGTTATGCTATGGCTGGACTTTTAGGACATGGAGATGCCTTTGTATTTCGTGATCCTGCGGGAATTCGGCCTGCGTATTTTTATGAGGATGATGAAATTGTTGTAGTGGCTTCGGAAAGACCCGTCATACAAACGGTTTTTAATGTGCCTTTTGAAAAAGTACAGGAATTACAACCAGGGCACGCTTTAATTATCAAGAAAAACGGAATCATTACAGAAGAAGAAATTATCACGCCAACGATTAAAAAAGCATGCTCGTTTGAACGCATTTATTTTTCCAGAGGGAGTGATGCCGAGATTTATCAAGAACGAAAAGAGTTAGGTAAATTAATTCTGCCAGCGGTATTAGAAGCCATTGAAAACGACACCGATAATGCAGTGTTCTCTTATATTCCCAACACGGCTGAAACCTCTTTTTATGGAATGGTAGAAGCGGCTAATGATTTTCTGAATCAAAGAAAAAATCAATTTATTCTGGATAATAGAAAAACATTAACTAAAGAAAAACTAGAAGAAATCCTTTCAGTAAAAATTAGAACAGAAAAAATAGCCATTAAGGATGCTAAACTAAGAACGTTTATTACCGAAGATAGCAGTCGCGATGATTTAGTAGCTCACGTTTATGATGTTACTTACGGGGTAATTAAGCCAACGGATAATTTGGTAATTATTGACGACAGCATTGTTAGAGGTACAACCTTAAAAATGTCGATTATCAAAATGATGGATCGATTACATCCAAAACGAATTGTTGTAGTTTCCTCAGCACCCCAAATTCGTTTCCCTGATTGTTATGGTATTGATATGGCAAAACTAGAAGGGCTAGTAGCTTTTCAGGCTACCTTAGCCTTGTTGAAAGAGCGCAATTTATATCACATTGTAGATGAAGTTTATGCCAAATGCAAAGCTCAAGTTAATTATAAAGACACCGATGTTGTTAATTTTGTAACTGAAATCTACAAGCCTTTTACAGACCAAGAAATATCAGATAAGATAGCCGAACTATTGAAATCAGAAGATATTAAGGCGGAAGTAAAAATCATATTCCAAACCGTAGAAAATTTACACAGAGCGTGTCCAAAAAATCTAGGAGATTGGTACTTCACAGGAGACTATCCAACTCCAGGGGGAATCGGGTGGCCAACAAGGCCTTTATGAACTTTTACGAAGGGAAAAATGCACGAGCGTATTAAAATTTTAACATTTTTTGTCTTTTAACGATTATTGATGTAGTTCATCTAAATTATTTGTTTCTAGCATTCTATCCCCTATATATTTGTTCCACCATAGCATTAGTAGGTTAAGTTTATGGTAGATTTGGGGCAAAAAGGGTGAAAAGAAATTTTCACCTTTTTTATTTTCTACATGCTTCAAATTCCTCTCCAAAAAGAACAATATTGACTTCAACGACTATTAACGTCATTCATCTAAAATATTTTTTTCGGGCAATATATCTCCTATATATTTGTTGGACCATAGCATTAGTAGGTTAAGTTTATGGTAGATTTGGGGCAAAAAGGGTGAAAAGAAATTTTCACCTTTTTTATTTTCTACAAGCTGTAAATTCCTCTTAATAAACAATACTATTGACTTTAACGATTTTTGATGTAGTTCATCCGAAATATTTTTTTATAGCATTCTATCCCTTATATATTTGTTTCACCATAGCATTAGTAGGTTAAGTTTATGGTAGATTTGGGGCAAAAAGGGTGAAGTTTACTTCACCTTTTTTATTTTATTTAAGCGCTATAATCATTGAAAATTAGAGATTTCACTCTCATTTGCCTATCATCCCAATATATTTTTAACAAAAAACCTTGTTTTTTAACAAGTTGTGCTTAGTTTTGTGTTACCATAGTATTTAGTAGGTTAAGTTTATGGTAGATTTGGGGCAAACAGGTGGAAGAGATTCCGCCTGTTTATTTTTTAGGCCTATACCCAATAAAAAAACCGACTGCTCTCACAGTCGGTCTATTGATTCAGAATCTCTTTTTTATTTTTCTGTAGCGTACAATCTGGCTACTTCTGTCCAGTTAATTACATTAAAGAAAGCTTCAATATAATCAGGACGACGGTTTTGATAATTTAAATAGTAAGCATGTTCCCAAACATCCATACCTAAAATTGGGAAACTACCATTTGAAATTTCGGGCATCAAAGGATTATCTTGATTGGCAGTAGAAGTAACTTCTAACTTTCCTCCTTTGTGAACTGATAGCCAAGCCCAACCCGATCCAAAACGTGTCGCACCCGCTTTTGCAAATTGTGCTTTAAATTCGTCAAACGAACCAAAAGCAGCATCAATAGCATCTGCTAATTCTCCAGAAGGTTTTCCACCAGCATTAGGCGCCATCACTCTCCAAAACAAATTGTGATTATAAAACCCGCCACCGTTATTACGAACGGCTGCGTTTTTCATATCAAGATTTATTAAAATATTTTCGATTGTTTTTCCTTCCAAATCTGTTCCAGCTATAGCAGCATTTAGATTTGTAGTGTAGGCGTTGTGATGTTTAGAGTGGTGAATCTCCATTGTTCTAGCATCAATATAAGGTTCCAATGCATCGTAAGCATAAGGTAATTGCGGTAATTCAAAAGCCATGATATTTTTATATTTAGTTAGTATTAAAACGAATTCAAATTTATACATTTAACTTTGTATAAAGAAATACTATTTTTATATAATTCCATTGAAAAAACCAATATCAAAACTTTAATGAGCTTTCCCCTTCAGCCGGTCCATTTAAAAAACGAAATGATTCAATTAGTCCCTTTACAGGAAACTGATTTTGAGGAATTGTATGCAGTAGCTTCCGATCCTTTGGTTTGGGAACAGCACCCCAATAAATTGCGTTATCAACGGGATGTTTTTCAAAATTATTTTGAAGGAGCTATGCTTTCTAAAGGAGCCTTTTTAATTCGTGATACCAAAACCAATGGTGTCATCGGGAGTAGTAGATTTTATGATTACAATGAAGATGATCATTCAATTTTAATTGGCTATACTTTTATTGGAAAACCTTTTTGGGGAATAGGATACAACAAAGCCATAAAAAAGCTGATGCTTGATTACGCTTTTCAATATGTGGATAAAGTATATTTTCACATAGGGGCGTTCAATTATCGTTCACAAAAAGCGATTGAAAAAATAGGAGCTATAAAAGTAGACGAGTATGAAGTGGAATATTATGGCGAAGACTCAAAGTTGAACTTTGTTTATTTAATCCAAAAAAGCTAATGCAAAAACCAGCTTTCTCCATATACGACGCATCGGCGGGTTCAGGTAAGACTTATACTTTGGTTAAAGAATATTTGAAAATAATTTTGCTTTCCAAAAAGCCAGATGCTTATCGCAATATTCTAGCCATTACGTTTACCAATAAAGCAGTACACGAAATGAAAAGCCGTGTGGTCGAGAGTTTATCAGAGTTTGCCAAGGAAAAACCATCGGAGAAAGCCGTTCAATTAATGCAAGACATCCAAATAGAAACTGGGTTGTCATTGTCTAAAATCACCGAAAAGGCCAAAGCCATTATCAAAAACTTGATTCACAATTATGCCGCTTTTGATATTTCGACGATTGATAAATTTACTTTAAAAGTTATTCGCGCTTTTTCACACGATTTGAATTTGCCTATTACCTTCGAAACCACTACCGATACAGAAACCCTTTTGACCGAAGCAATTGATGCTATTATTGCGCAAGCCGGAGAAGATGAAACCTTGACTAATTTACTAGTAGATTTCACCATGGAGAAAACCGATGATGATAAATCTTGGGATGTGTCTCGCGATATTATGGAAACGGGGAGGTTGATTTTAAACGAAAACAATCGAGAGGAAATCACACATTTTCATAACAAGACCATTGCCGAGTTTATTGAAATCAAAAACAAATTGGCTGAATTGGCTGTGCAATTGGAATCAGAAACAGTTGATTTGGCAACAGAAGCTTTAGTATTGATTGATAATAACGGAATTGACTTAGCTTCATTTTCCAGACAAACGTTTTCGAATCATTTGAATAGCATTAAAAATAAAAATTTCAATCCCAATAATAAAATGTTTCATGCTTTTGAAGATATTCAAATCAATAGCAAAGCATCTGACAAAGGCATTATTGAAAATATCATTCCCAATCTGCTTGAAATATTGGCTTCTATCTATAAAAAATTTGAAAAGAAAAATTTCTATGAAGCGTTCTTAAAAAATATTACACCACTTTCTTTGTTGAATACGGTAAGTAATGAGTTGGCTAAGATTCAAAAAGAACAAAATGTCCTTTCTATAGCCGAGTTTAATAAATTAATTAACGACCAAATTCAAAACCAACCAGCGCCTTTTATTTATGAGCGTTTGGGTGAAAAATACCGCCATTTCTTTATTGACGAATTTCAAGATACTTCCGAAATGCAATGGCAAAACCTGATTCCGTTAATTGATAATTCGCTTTCGAGTGAAGATTTGAATGGCGAACAAGGGTCGTTGATGATTGTGGGAGATCCAAAGCAATCGATTTACCGCTGGCGAGGTGGAAAAGCAGAGCAGTTTATTGAGTTAAGTAAAACTAAAAATCCGTTTGTTAATCCTGATAAAAAACTCTTTTCTCTAGGAACCAATTATCGAAGTTATTCTGAAGTTATTGATTTCAATAATCAATTCTTTGGATTCTTATCGCAACAATTTTCGAATGAAGATTATAAAGACTTGTACCAAAATCATAGTCATCAAGAATTTAATTCAAAAACGGGAGGCTATGTTTCCATCTCTTTTACCCCAAAAATGGAAGCTTCGGATGATGAAAGTTTAGATAAAACTGCAATGTATTTAGAAGCTACTTTGCAAAAGATTGTTGAGGTAAAGCAAAAAGGATTTCGCTACAAAGACATTGTAATTCTAACCCGTAAAAAAACTCATGGCACGGAAGTAGCCAATTATTTAACCCAAAAAGGAATTCCGATTTTATCTTCTGAGAGCTTACTTCTTGGTGCATCTTCTGAAGTGCAAGGCATTGTGAATGTTTTACGTTACTTAAAAAACAACAACGACTTACAATCAAAAGCTAACTTCCTTTATTATTTAGCTTCACAACAAACTATTCTAGCCATTCATGATTTTATCGCTCAAGGGATGGCGCAAGTCAATGAAGTGGATTTTCAACAATGGTTGATTGGTTTTAGTATTGATTTTTCGTTTCAAAATATTAGAAAAAAATCTCTGTATGAGGCTACCGAAATCATTATTACCAAAGTGTTGCCTATTGAAAAGCGGAATGCTTATGTGCAGTACTTTTTGGATATTGTCTTAGAGCGTGATATAAAAAACCAAGCTGGGATTTCAGATTTCCTATATTATTGGGATAACAACTCCCAAAAATTAAGCATTCCGTCACCAGAAGGGAATGATGCGGTTAGAATAATGACGATTCACAAATCGAAAGGATTAGAATTTCCAGTAGTTATATTTCCTTTTGCAGAGGAAGATTACAGCAAAGGACCTCGCGAGAAAATGTGGCTCAACGCCGATGAAGAGATTATGGGTTTGCCGAAAGCTTTGGTAGATAAAAACAATAAAGTAGAAGGGTATGGGGAGGAAGCAAATGTAATTTACCAACAAAAAAAGCAAGAAGAATTATTAGACAATATTAATGTTCTATACGTCGCGTTAACTCGAGCAGAGGAGCAATTGTATATTATTTCGGGGATGCAGACTAGGAACAATAAAGGAGAATATCCCAATAATATGGCCACTTTTTTTATTCAATTTCTAGAAGGGAAAGGATTTGAAGAAGGAAAATTAGATTATTCTTTTGGCAAAGCCGAAAAGCTATCTGAAACTAAAGAATTGAAAGAGGAAACGGAAACCATTCCACAACTTTCAGAAACGCTGAATCCAAGAAGTATTAAAATTGCTCAGCGTGAAAGTTTGATGTGGAATACCAAACAACAGGAAGCTATAGCGTTTGGAAATGTTTTACACGAAATCTTGTCTTATGTCGAAACCAAAGAAGATATCGACTTAGCGCTAATCAAAGCTATTGAAAACGGATTGATTATAACGTCACAAAGAACAGAAGTTGAAACCACGATTCAGGAAATTGTCAACCATCCTGATTTACACTTCTACTTTTCAAATCAAAACAAGGTCTTAAATGAAAAGACCATTTTGCAGAAAGAAGGAAATTTGGTGAAGCCCGACAGAATGGTCATTAACAACAATAATGAAATCTATTTACTCGATTATAAAACAGGGGCACATCAAGCGAAATACACAAAGCAAATAGAAAACTACCAAAGCGCCATTGAAAAAATGGGATTCAAAGTCATTAAAAAGGCTTTAGTATATATTGGAGAAACTTTGGAAGTGGTAAATTTGTAAACTTAAACAACAACTAAAAATAAACATGTACGGAAAGATTCAACAACACCTACAAAATGAATTGAACACCATTGAGCAAAATGGGATCTTCAAAAAAGAGCGCATCATCACTTCACCACAAGGAGCTGAAATTATAGTCAATGGTAAGACCGTTTTAAATTTTTGTGCTAATAATTATTTGGGATTGTCTTCTCATCCAGAAGTGATTCAAGCAGCGAAAGATGCTTTGGATTCTCATGGTTTCGGAATGTCATCTGTACGTTTCATTTGCGGAACACAGGATATTCATAAAACATTAGAACAAAAAATAGCTAATTTTTATGGAACCGAAGACACTATATTATATGCCGCCGCTTTTGATGCTAATGGCGGTGTTTTCGAACCGTTATTAGGAGAAGAAGATTGTATTATTTCCGATAGTTTGAATCATGCTTCTATTATTGATGGGGTGCGTTTATGTAAAGCAGCGCGTTATCGGTACGAGAATTCCAATATGGAAGATTTACAAAATCAATTAAAAAAAGCAGTAGAAGCGGGTCATCGTTTCAAGTTAATAGTAACTGATGGGGTATTTTCTATGGACGGATTGGTAGCACCATTAGACAAAATCTGTGATTTAGCTGATAAATATGATGCGTTGGTAATGGTAGATGAATGTCATGCTGCAGGATTTATAGGCACTACAGGGAAAGGCACTTTAGAAGCGAAAGGAGTTATGGGCAGAGTTGATATCATTACTGGAACCTTAGGAAAAGCATTAGGAGGCGCCATGGGAGGTTACACCACTGCAAAAAAAGAAGTGATTGAAATATTACGTCAACGTTCTCGTCCTTATTTGTTTTCAAACTCTTTAGCTCCTGCTATTGTTGGAGCTTCTATCAAGGTCTTTGAATTATTGGAAAAGGATACCACTTTAAGAGATAAACTGGAATGGAATACTAACTATTTCAAAGCTGGAATGAAAAAAGCTGGTTTAGACATCATTGATGGTGATTCCGCCATAGTTCCAGTGATGTTGTATGATGCTAAATTATCGCAAATTATGGCTGATGAATTGCTTAAAAAAGGGATTTATGTAATCGGATTCTTTTATCCAGTGGTGCCAAAAGACAAAGCTCGTATCAGAGTGCAATTATCTGCAGCTCACACAAAAGAGCATCTTGATAAGGCAATTTTAGCCTTTACCGAGGTTGGAAATGCACTAAATATCATCTAATTAACCATATTTTAACAATAACATTTTGATATTATATTAATAGGTATTACTTTTGCCCATTATAACCATTTATAATCTAATCAAATTAAGTATGAAACATCTTAACAAATTATTCGTTGCTTTGGTAATGTTAGCTGGATTCAGCTCACAGGCTCAAGACAGTAACAACCCTTGGGCGATATCGTTTGGGGCTAACGCAGTAGATACAAGAGTAAGTGCTGCTTCTAAATTAGAGGATCAATTATCTCAGTTTTTTAATGCAAAAGACAATTGGAATATGATTTCTTCTGTCTCTTATTTAAACGTATCTAAATACGTTGGAAGTAATTTTTCTTTTGGAGTTACAGGTTCTGTTAACAAAATTTCTAAGTATGTATTACCAAGAGTTGCTGATGGTCCATATACAGTAGTTAATCCAGGAGATTTAAATTATTATGCTGTAGATGCAGTTATTAACTATAGTTTAATGAGCTTAATCAAATCTAAAACGATTGACCCATCTATTCATATTGGTGGAGGTTATACTTGGCTAGGTGATGATTTACATGCAGGAACATTAAACGGAGGTTTAGGTTTAACTTACTGGTTTACTGAAACTGTAGGTTTGTCTTGGCGTTCAACTTACAAACAATCATACGAAGATGTTCGTGAAGATATGCCATCTCACATGCAACATTTTGCAGGGATTACATTCAAATTTGGAGGGAAAGATACAGACGGAGACGGAATTTATGATAAAGATGATGCATGTCCAGATGTTGCAGGTTTAAAACAATTTAATGGTTGTCCTGACACAGATGCTGACGGAATTGCTGATAAAGATGATGCTTGTCCAGATGTTGCTGGTCCAGCTGAATTCAATGGTTGTCCTGATACTGATGGAGATGGAATTGCTGACAAAGATGACGCTTGTCCAGATGTTGCTGGTTTAAAATCTTTAGGTGGATGTCCAGATGCTGACGGTGACGGTGTTACTGACAAATCAGACAAATGTCCAGATGTTAAAGGTCCAAAAGAAAACGGTGGTTGTCCTTGGCCAGATAGAGATGGAGATAAAGTTTTAGATAAAGATGACAAATGTCCAGATGTTGCAGGAACTGTAGCTAATAATGGTTGTCCAGAAGTATCTGATGAGGTAGTAAAAAGATTAAATGACTATGCTAAAACAATCTTGTTTGATACTGCAAAAGCTTCATTTAAACAACAAACTTACCCAGTATTACAAGCTATTGTTGCTATCTTGAAAGAGTACCCATCTTCAAACTTCTCTATCGAAGGTCACACAGATAGCGATGGTAAAGATGCTACTAACCAAAAATTATCTGAAGACAGAGCTGCTGCGGTTAAAAATTACTTAATCGAAAACGGTATTGCAACTTCAAGATTATCTTCAGTTGGTTTCGGTGAATCTAAACCAATCGATACTAATAAAACTAAAGCTGGTAAAGCTAATAACAGAAGAGTAGAAGTGAAATTAGTAAAATAATTTCCTTTAAAATATTTTAAGAAAACGCTCCGATATTCGGGGCGTTTTTTTATTTTTATAGAATGTCAAAATCCACTTTTCTACATCAACTAGCTCAAGAAATTATAAAATTGCATTCTGATAATTTTTCAGAATTGACGATTGTTCTTCCCAATAAAAGAGCCAAAGTATTTCTGCTAGATGCCTTAAAGACATTAATTTCAAAGAATGTTTTTGCCCCTGAAATCATAAGCATTGAAGACTTTATTCAAGACATTGCTGGGATTCGTTCTATAGATAGTGTTGAACTATTATTCGATTTTTATGAAGTCTATCTTGAGATAACCCAAAATGAAGAGCCTGATTCTTTTGAAACTTTTGCCAATTGGGCCAAGACATTACTACAAGATTTCAACGAAATAGACCGATATCTTTTAAATCCCAATGATATTCTAAAATACCTTGAAAATATTAAGGAAATAGAACATTGGTCGGTGGATATAGACAAACGAACGGATCTTATAGAAAACTATTTAGCGTTCTGGAAAAAACTCCCAACCTATTATCATGCACTTTACGATTCTCTCCTCAATAAAGGAGTTGGTTATCAAGGATTGATTTATCGTGAAGCCGTTGGAAACCTTGACCATTTTTCGGAAAATAATTCCCAGCACTTTATTTTTGCGGGATTCAATGCACTTAACCAAGCAGAAGAAAAGATTATCCAACACCTTTTAGCTTTAGATGTGGCCAAAATCTATTGGGATATTGATGAATCGTTACTTCATGATTCTTTTCACGACGCAGGATTGTTTCAACGGAAGTTTAAATCAGAATGGATTCATTATAAAACACATCCTTATGAATGGATTGTAAACAATTTTAAGGAAGAAAAGAACATTCATGTTATCGCTACTTCCAAATCTATTGGTCAAGCCAAAATAGCCGGAAGTATTATTGAAAAGCACACTTTAGCATCTGATGCTAATCTTCAGAACGTGGCTTTGGTTCTTGGCGAAGAAAGTCTGTTGTTGCCTATTTTACATTCATTACCCGCAAGTGTGGATGCCTTGAATATTACTATGGGATTCTCAAGCAAAAATAATCCTGCCCAATTATTGATTAGCAAACTCTTCAAATTGCATACTAATGCGTTGTCAAGAAATGCCAACAATTATGTGATGTATTACAAAGATGTGTTGGATATATTGACGCATCCGTTGATTGAACCTTACGTCAATTGTTGGGAATTGGTTACCCGAATTAACAAAAACAATTACACTTTCATTACCCATAAGAAACTAGAAGAATTGCATCCCGAAAACAATGAATTGTTTCAATTGTTATTTCAAAAATGGGATACTACTTCTGTAAATGTCTTAGAAAATCTTTCGCAAATTCTGCTTAAAGTCAAAGGAAATCTGAGTTATGACAATGAAGAAGAAAAGATTACCAATGCCTTTGTATATTCAGTGTTTAAAGTCATTAATAAAATGATTTCGTATTTCTCAGAACACCAAAAAATTGATGATATTAAAACGCTCCAAGCCATCTATAAGCAAGTGATTGATGTAGCCGAAGTTTCTTTTGAAGGAGAACCACTAACCGGTTTGCAAATCATGGGAGTGCTTGAAAGCCGTGTACTCGATTTTGAAACGGTGATTATCACCTCGGTAAATGAAGGGAAATTTCCAGCAGGGAAAAGCACTAATTCCTTTATCCCGTATGATGTAAAACGCGAATATGGATTGCCAACTTTCAAAGAAAAGGACGCCATTTATACCTATCACTTTTACCATTTGTTACAACGCGCCAAAAATATTTATCTGATTTACAATTCGGATAGCGAAGGATTTGATGCGGGTGAAAAGAGTCGTTTCATTACACAATTGGAGGTAGAAAAACAAACTAATCACAATCTGACCTTTCAATACTACAATGCTAATGTGCCCAATATTGCACACCTACCTATTGTGGTTCCTAAAACAGAAAGTGTATTGACACGTTTAAGAGAAATAGCGGAAAAAGGATTTTCACCATCTTCGTTGACCACATATATTAGAAATCCGATACAGTTTTATTTTCAAAGGATTTTGCGTATTTCGGAAACAGATGAGGTCGAAGAAAACATAGCTGTGAATACTTTGGGAACGATTATTCACGGGGCTTTGGAGGAGCTGTATAAACCTTTCATTGGAAGATTGTTAACCGTCGATGATATTAAAAGTTGTTTTCAAAAGATAGATGATGAGGTGTTGAACCAATTCAAGCTGGTCTACAAAGAAGGAGAAATCAAAAAAGGACGAAACTTATTGGCTTATGAAGTAGCTAAAAGAAATGTGTCCAATTTCCTAAAACTCGAACAAGAAGCTCTTGAAAAGGGAGATGAAGTTCAGATCATAGCCTTAGAAGAAACCTTTGAAAGAACCCTAGAAGACCCTCGTTTGCCTTTTCCTGTGCTGATTAAAGGAAATGTGGACCGAATTGAAAAGCGAAACGGCAAAATCAGAATTATTGATTACAAGACAGGAAAAGTAGATAAACTAAGTGTTACTTTAAAAGATTGGAACGGTTTGACCGAAGACATCAAAAACGACAAAATCATTCAGGTGTTAGCATATGCTTTTATGTTTGAAGAACAAGCCAAAGGACTAGAAATAGAAGCCGGAATCATTTCGTTTAAAAACTTAAAATCAGGATTCTTGCCTTTCAATTTTAAACAAGATAAAGAGGCTATAGAAGTCGTTACTCCTGAGATCATGAATGATTATTTGGAACAAATAGTTATTTTACTTCAAGAAATTCTGAATATAGAAATTCCATTTGAGGAAAAGCTAAACTAAACCTTCTTCAAAAAATCTAGTAACACTTTCAATAATGCTTTTTCATTTTCAATATGCGACATGTGTCCGTCAGGAAATGTGGTTAAGGCTACTTTCGTGTCTTCTATTTGGTCGATGTTGTCTTCGTAAACAAGGACACCGTCTTTCTTTCCAAGCACTAACTGAATAGGATATGGCGCAAAATGCAGCAGGACTTCACGGTCTTTTCGAATTTTCATCCCTTCTAGAGCAGCTACAATACCTTGTAACGGAGTTTTGAGTGCTTCTTTTTTTACTTTTTCAATTTCCTTTGCCAATATTTCTCGATTGTCTTCGCTGAAGAGATTGGTAATAGACATGCGTACGAAGTTGGTATAATCTTGTTTCACACAAACGATAGCTCGGTCGCGATTGATTTTACGTTCGTCACTATCCGAGCGGGAAGTAGAATTCAAAAGAAACAATCCTTTCATATATTCAGGGTGTAATTCGGCGAAAGCCAAAGCCACATAACCTCCCATTGAATGCCCTACTAAAACCGCTTTTCTAATTTTAAGATGCATCAATAAAGCATGAAGCATATCCGCTTGGTCTTCCATCAGGTGCACGTAACCTAGGCACTCTGTTTCGCCATGGCCTAACAAATCAATAGTGATAACACGATGTTTTTTGGATAATTCGGGTACAAATGCCTTCCACATGGTTTTGTTTTCTAGGAAACCGTGCAATAACACCACAGCGGTGCCTTTACCTTCGTCGGTATAGGAGATTTTAGTGTTTTTGTATAACAAGGCTTCCATGATTACAAAAGTAGGGTTAAGTTATTTAACCACAAAGAATCGAATGAATTCAGAAGTCACGAATTGTGTTAGTCACAAGTTACTTTTTTTGTTTTTCTAATTCGGGCATAATCACTCCCTCTGGAGTAATTATAAACGTTAATCTGAAATAATCAATATTGGCTGCCAGCCAAGAGTCTTTTACTTTATACTCTCTAAAAGTGTCATTACTAATTAACAAACAGTGTTTTGATTTGACCATAGAAAGCAGAAAAGTATCTGCAGAAGTTTCGGCAGGAGCAACGAAATATGTGGCTTCTTTTTCTAGTTCTTCCAGCTTTTCTTTATCGGTCACTTTGTGTCTTAAAGAGGCATCGGCAATAACAACAATATCTGTAAAGCCTTTTGTCTTCAAGAATTTAACCATCGTTATAATGTTTTGTATAGTGGGTTTACTATCCTTATTGCCTTGACTGTTGTGGGCTACATTGCTAGCATCTATTACTACATTCCTGTCATTTAATGGTTTTATTTCAAAGTATTCTCCGTCGGCATCATAATCTCCTAGTTTGATGGCTTTTTCATTTTTGGTTAAAAACGCTATTAATGATTCAGTATCATTTAGTGTAGTTGTAAACCAAGAAGGTAACTTTTTTTCTTGATTTTGATAGGCTTTTAATTCTTCTTCAAAGAGCGTTTTTAATTTGTTTAGCCCCACTTTTTTGCCTTGATCAATTTTACTCAATAATAATAGCAGTACTTTTTGGTCGTGGATACAGTTCTCATCATTATTTTCTAAATGAAACTTTTGTTCATATTCATCAATGGTTGTAATACCCATATCTTGGGCTTCTTTATAGATTTCAAAATCTCTAAAACCATTATTCATCGCCTCTTTGTATTCAGATGCTACTGTAAATCCTCGCTCTTTAGCTATTTCAAATTCGTGTAAATTCGTAAATCCTTTTTGAAAAGCATTAAAAAATTGGTCAAAGTTTTCAAATTGATTTTCAGTGGCAAAAGTATAGAGTTCATAAGGATTTTTAAATGAGTGTGACTTGTCCTGAATTTGATCAAGATAAGCAACTACTTGCTGGTAGCCCTCCATGAATTTTTTACTATCCATAGTTTTGTAAAGTTCGGGATCTTGAACGCCACTAGTTTTCAATAATTCGAAATTTTCATAGGTTTTGATGTTGAGTAATTGTGCCTCATAATAGTCACTGGCCCGCTCAAAATTATAAATGGCGGCGTTGCGATAATCGTCTAGCGTTTTAAATTCTTTTCTGGGTATAGCTAGCAAAAAATTATGGTAAGCAATGGCAAAGTTGTCTAGATTACTATCCAAAAACACTTCTCTAACATGATGCTTTTCTATTAGTTGACAAAAATCATCTATGGCTTTGATTTCGATAGTGTTTGCTATTAGCGACAAATCGGCGGTAACATACTGTAAGTTTTGTGTTTTCATAAATTATAAGTTTAATCGATATCTAATGTTTTTCTGGTACTGGGCATTTTTGCCAATTCTTCTTCTCTTTTAATTTCTTTGATGCCTTCTTCTCTAAAAAAAACTACAGGCCATCGGCCATCATACTTTGGTGCCTGAGTCTCTTTTAGTTTCAACAGTTCTTGGTATTCTTCTTCTGTACAGTTGTCATTGGCTAACATTAGTTCCCAAATTTTTTCAACGGGCATTTCCCCAAATTGTAAAAACCCAAAGTTACCAGGCAAATTAACCTTTATGAGTTCTTTACCCACTTGAGTGTCTAGCGCTGTCTTTTTATATTCTTCAATAAGCGGTAGTACTTGCGCTCTAAAAAATGTTAACCCTTCGTTGGTGTTAGGATTGTCAAAACATAGTTTGGCCCATTGGTTTAGTTTTTCTTTAATGTCTTTCGTTTTTTTTGAAAATTCAGAAGCCAAAGATTTCATCATGGTAGCAGGAACTCTAACTACTGAGGGAAACTGAAATACATCGGTTACATAGCTGTTGATCAATGTTTCAGCAGCTTTCGATTTAGGCGAAAAGGTTTTCAATTTTAAATTAGGTTGACTATCAATATCTTCATTCGTCAAAAAAAGGATAGGAAATTCCCCTTCTTCTTCGGGCAGTTGTAATGACAAAACCGCTGTTAATGGGGTCACTTTGGGATTATTGTAAATGCTATCCAAATCCTTTAGATGATAAAAATTAACTTGTTCATACTCTATCAAATCTTTGAAATGTTCCAGATCAAAAGATTTATTTAAGTATTGATAATACTCGTTTATGGCAACTTCAAAATGATTATGAATCGCTTTTTTTAGAAGATTATACTGGATGATTACTTTGGAATCTTTGTTTTTTATTTGCTGATACCCTTTTATGCTTTTCATCGCATCCCGATACTGTTGCTTTGCCTCTTCGTCCACACTATTTATTAAATAACTTAGCATAAATAGTACGTTGTCTTCCTTATCATGTGCTTCAAGCATAAAATAATTATATTCGCTTATACCTGACAGATGTATTTTTTCGCCCAAAGCATAGAGCATTATTTTTCCAAGATTATAGGAATCTCCGGAAGACTTAGTGTTTAAATTTCTATGGATAATAAAACGCACGTTTCTAAAGTTTATGAGTTATTGTTTTATACCTAATCATTGTCAGAAAAATAAAAAGAAAAACTTGTTTACACAATCTTTTTTGCCCGTTTTTGCTTTTTTATAAGTAAAACGAAAATGCATAAAAAATTATATCCACAATGCGCTTTATTTTTATCAAAAACCACACCATAAAAAACTTAGATAGTATTTATGTCATAATACCTCATATACATATCATTATATGACAAATAAATTTATTAAAATGTTATATTTATTTAGTATTGTGTCATATACATATAATGAAATGATATATTTTTATAATGTAATGTCATATTTGTATAATACAAATACATATTTATGTATTATATTGACATATTTATATAATAGAATCACCTATTTATATATAATTTATTATTTTTATACTATAATTTCTTAAAAACCATCATACTATGTTAGACACCGGACAAATGTTACAAGAGTATATCACTAATAATCGGGTATCAAAATCAGCATTGGGAGAAAAAATTGGAAGAAACGGACTTTCTATTTTAAATTACACCCGAAGCACCAACATCAGAACCCATATTTTATGGAATATTTGCGAAGCCACAAAACACAATTTTTTTAAAGATATTGCCAACCTGCTTCCTGAAACCTACACCGAAACGAAACGTGATGACAAAACCTTGATTACCGAGAAAGACGCTCTAATAGCCCAGCTACAAGAAGAAAACAAAGTGCTGAAGATTCAGAATGAGATTTTGTTGAGAATAAAAGGAAGTTAAGAGAAAAGAAGAAAGAAGCAAGGAAAAAGATAACTTTCATACTTTGTGATGCTGACGCATGAAGCATTTCATTATCCTTGTGGAGATTCCTCCTTTGTCCGAATGACAATACTATTGGTAACAAAAAACGACCCACTTTCGTGAGCCGTCTATTATCTTTTTTCTAATTAAGAGTTCATAATTGATTCAATCTCTTCCACTTCAATAGGAATGTTTCGCATTAAGTTAAAAGGTTCGCCTTTCGCTTGGATCACCACATCATCTTCAATACGAATTCCGAAACCTTCTGTTGGAATATAGATACCTGGTTCTACTGTGAAGACCATATTGGCTTGCATCGGTTCGTGAAGTAAGCCATAATCATGGGTGTCTAATCCCATGTGGTGAGACGTGCCGTGCATGAAATATTTTTTATACGCTGGCCAGTCTGGGTTTTCGTTTTGAATATCAGCTTTGTCAATTAAACCTAAGCCTAGTAGTTCTGATGTCATTACTTTACCTACTTCTACATGGTATTGTTTCCATAAATTACCAACGGTCAACATTTTTGTTGCTTCGTTTTTCACTCTCAAGACAGCGTTGTAAACTTCTTTTTGTCTATCCGTAAATCTGCCTGATACGGGAACCATACGAGTCATGTCGCTAGAGTAATTGGCATATTCAGCACCTACATCCAGCAAGACTAAATCGCCAGCATGGCATTGTTGGTTGTTTTCAATATAGTGTAACACATTGGCATTGTTTCCTGACGCAATGATTGGTGTATACGCAAACCCTTTGGAACGATTGCGAAGAAATTCGTGAGCGAACTCGGCTTCAATTTCGTATTCCATTACGCTTGGTTTTACAAATTGCAATACTCTTCGGTATCCTTTTTCGGTAATGTCGCAGGCTGTTTGAATTAAATCTAGCTCTTCGCTTTCTTTTACAGAGCGCAATCTTTGTAGTATTGGATTCGACTTTTCTACTTTGTGTGCCGGATAATTTTCTTTCCACCATTTTACAAAACGGGCTTCACGAGTTTCCGTTTCTATAGCAGCTCTGTAATGTTCGTTGGTATTGATGTACATCGTTTCCGCGTAAGCCATAACTTCTTTCAAAGTCTTGTGGAAATCCTGTAGCCAAATGACAGATTTAATACCCGATACTTCAAAAGCACGGTCTTTAGTAAGTTTTTCTCCTTCCCAAATCGCGATGTGTTCGTTTGTTTCTTTTAGAAATAAAACTTCTTTCAAATGTTCATAAGGAGCATCTGGAAAAAGCAATAAGATGCTTTCTTCTTGGTCGACGCCACTTAAATAAAAGATGTCGCGGTGTTGTGCAAAAGGTAAAGTACTATCGGCAGAAACAGGGTAAATATCATTAGAATTAAAAACAGCAACGCTGTTAGGTTTCATTTGTGCTACAAACTTTGCTCTGTTTTTGATAAACAATTGGCGGTCTATTTGATGGTATTTCATTATAAGACTTCTTAGATAATTAGATTGTTGGATAAATTGATTCTTGATTTATTCTTTTCAAATGTAATAAAAATAGCTTTTTGCCGTTATCATTTAACATAAATCGATTATTTTCGTCCAAGCATCAAAGAAATTCAAAATGAAAAAATCCTATATCTTATTATTGTTAGTTATTACCATGGTCTCACTTTATTCCTGTACTAGTGAATCGGCAAGTGAGCCTATGTTGATTATCAAGTTTAAATTTGACCCCAATCAAGCCAGGTTAAATAACTTTGGGCAACCTTCAACCATTCCTGCTGGCAATGCTGCACAATCACCCATTTTTAATACACTTGGTTCACATTATATAGAATTAGCGCCGAATGCCAACACCCAATTAGGGCAAGGAACCATTGTTTACCACGGAGCTGAAACTACTATTGGTGGTGGCAATGCCATTGATTTTTCGAGAGAAAAAATTGTAGCTCAAGATGAAGTGTTCTTAAAAATTCCATTAAGCCAAGTAACGGCAGGAAGTTATGAATGGATTCGTGTGTCTTTAGCATATCAAAATTATCAGATAAATGTTCGTAGTGCTGGAGTAGATTATGCTGGAACCTTAGCTAGTTTTGTTGGATTTAATACTTATTTAACCACGTTTAACATCGGCAATAATATCTTTCCTGTAAATGGGAACAGAGCACAAGGGTATTGGGCTTTTGGTTTGAATGATCAGCCGTATTCTACTTCTGGGCAAGCACCAGCTGGTGCCACTACCGTTCCAAATCCAATCAATTCAACCTCGCCAATTCCACTTAATTCCTGCGTAGTTACTGGAAGATTTGCATCAAATTTAGTGATTGATGGTACTGAGACTAGAGATGTAACCGTTACACTATCCTTATCTATTAATCACAGTTTTGAATGGCATGAAGTTAATGCTGATGGGAAATATGAACCTGCAGCAGGAGAAAATGTGGTTGACATGGGGTTGCGAGGACTGATTCCGACCTATGTGAAATAGTTTTGTTTAACGATTTTGGCTCAAAAAACATCATTTAAATAGTTGTAAATCAACAACTGTTAAACTACTTTAAATTGATTATAAATTACTCCGAAAAGGTTGTAGTTAAGGTCAAATAGCTGTATTTTTGTTTGATTTTTTTAAATAAATTATTCATTCTTATGGCAAAATCTTCTATTTTGAGTTCGTCCATTGCAAAAAAAGTTGCCATGGCACTTTCTGGACTTTTCTTAGTATCTTTTTTAGCACTTCATTTCACTATTAATTTAACTTCGGTATTTAGCGCAGACACCTTCAATGCTTGTTCTCATTTTATGGGGTACAATCCGTTGATTCAGTTTGTCATGCAACCTATTTTAGCAGCAGGAGTTGTCTTTCACTTTGTGATGGGATTCGTTTTAGATTTTAAAAACAGAAGCGCAAGACCTATTGGCTATGCTAAAAACAATGGGGCAGCTAATTCTTCTTGGGCATCCAGAAATATGATTATTTCGGGTTCTGTAGTTTTAGCTTTCCTTGGATTACACTTCTATGATTTTTGGTTTCCTGAAATGGTTTACAAATACGTTGAAGCCAATCCGTTAGATGCTACAAGATATTATCCAGAATTAGTTCACAAATTTGAAAGTCCAATTCGTACAGGCTTGTATTGTTTGGCTTTCTTCTTATTGTTTTTACATTTATGGCATGGATTCAATTCTTCGTTCCAATCCGTTGGATTCAACAATAAATTTTCGAGAGCACTTCATAAACTAGGATATGCGTTTGCAATAATTGTCCCATTCGGATTTATTTTTATTGCATTGTTTCATCATTTTAATCAATAATTTCAAGTAAATGAAACTAGATTCAAAAATACCTGAAGGTCCAATTTCGGACAAATGGACCGATTATAAAGATCATTTAAAATTAGTGGCGCCTAACAACAGACCCAAAATCGATATTATCGTTGTGGGAACTGGTTTGGCTGGTGCTTCTGCTGCTGCTTCCTTGGGAGAAATGGGGTATAATGTTAAAGCATTCTGTTTCCAAGATTCACCAAGAAGAGCTCACTCTATTGCAGCTCAAGGAGGAATCAATGCCGCTAAGAATTACCAAAATGACGGTGATAGTACATATAGATTATTTTATGATACCATAAAAGGGGGTGATTACAGAGCACGTGAAGCGAACGTTCATCGTTTAGCTGAAGTGTCGGCTAATATCATTGACCAATGTGTGGCTCAAGGAGTTCCTTTTGCTCGTGATTATGGTGGAATGTTAGATAACCGTTCGTTTGGTGGAACTCAAGTTCAACGTACTTTTTATGCAGCAGGACAAACTGGACAACAATTATTATTAGGTGCTTATTCAGCTTTGTCAAGACAAATAGGATTAGGTAGAGTTCAGATGTTTCATCGTCATGAAATGCTAGACTTAGTAAAAGTTGATGGTAAAGCTCGTGGAATTATTGCTCGTAATTTAGTTACTGGAGAATTAGAGAGACACTCAGCTCATGCGGTAGTTATTGCTTCTGGAGGTTACGGAAATGTGTATTTCCTTTCTACAAATGCCATGGGAAGTAACGTAACTGCAGGTTGGAAAGTGCACAAAAGAGGGGCCTTATTTGCTAATCCTTGTTTTGTACAAATTCACCCCACTTGTATTCCAGTACATGGAACTAATCAGGCAAAATTGACTTTGATGTCAGAATCGTTGCGTAATTCTGGTCGTATATGGGTGCCAAAGAAAAAAGAAGATGCCGAAGCCATTCGCGAAGGAAAATTAAAACCTACACAATTAAGTGAAGATCAAAGGGATTATTTCCTAGAAAGAAGATATCCTGCTTTTGGTAACCTTGTGCCACGTGATGTAGCCTCCAGAGCTGCTAAAGAAATGTGTGACCAAGGTCATGGAATTGAAGCAAATGACACCAATGAAGGTGTTTATTTAGATTTCTCTACCGAGATTCAAAGCAAAGGGAAACAAGCAGCTTACGCACAAGGAAATCATAATCCAACTCCTGAAGAAACTACTCGTTTAGGAAAAGCTTGGTTGGAAGAAAAATATGGTAACCTTTTCGCGATGTATGAAAAAATCACCGACGAGAATCCATATGAAACGCCAATGAAAATTTATCCAGCCGTTCACTACACTATGGGTGGTGTTTGGGTAGATTATAATTTGCAATCCACCATTCCAGGTTGTTTCGTTGCTGGAGAAGCTAACTTTTCTGACCATGGAGCGAATAGATTGGGAGCTTCTGCCTTGATGCAAGGTTTGGCCGATGGTTATTTTGTATTGCCTTACACCGTATCGAATTATTTAGCGGATGAAATCAGAACTGGGAAAATTTCAACAGATTCACCTGAATTTGCTGAAGCTGAAAACAGTGTAAAAGAAACCATCAATAAATTCTTGAACAACAACGGTTCTAAATCGGTAGATCATTTCCACAAAAGATTAGGTTTGATTATGTGGAATAAAGTGGGGATGGCAAGAAACGAAAAAGGCTTGAAAGAAGCCATTTCTGAAATTGCCGCTTTAAAAGAAGAATTCTACAAAGACGTTTACGTGCCAGGAAGTGCGGATGAATTGAATCAAGAGTTAGAAAAAGCAATGCGAGTTGCCGACTTTATCGACTTAGGACAATTAATGGCTATGGATGCTTTGCAACGTAATGAATCTTGCGGAGGTCACTTCCGTGAAGAGTATCAGGATTCTGAAGGAGAAACACTTCGTGATGACGAAAACTTCTCATTTGTTAGTGCCTGGGAATATATGGGCTACGACATCAGCAAAGAGATTCTGAACAAAGAGGAATTGAAATACGAGTTTATAAAAATTGCAGCTAGAAATTACAAATAATATACATTATGTCTTCAGCAAAAAATATCAATATAAACCTTAAAATTTGGCGTCAGAAAGATGCTAAATCTAAAGGCAGCATGGAAACTTATAAATTAGATAATGTTTCAACTGCAAGTTCGTTTTTGGAAATGTTAGACCAACTGAACGAACAATTAATCAATGAAAAAAAATCGCCAGTAGCTTTCGACCATGATTGTCGTGAAGGAATCTGTGGAATGTGTTCATTGTATATCAATGGAAGAGCTCATGGACCAGAAACCGGAACTACAACGTGTCAATTGCACATGCGTAAGTTTAAAGACGGTGACACTATTTATATCGAACCATGGAGAAGTAAAGCGTTCCCTGTAGTAAAAGATTTAGTAGTTGATAGAAGTGCTTTCGATAGAATTCAACAAGCGGGAGGATTCGTATCGGTAAACACATCAGGTAGAACGATTGATGCTAATGCCACTCCAATTCCAAAACACGATGCGGATAGAGCTTTTGAAGCAGCGGCTTGTATTGGTTGTGGTGCTTGTGTGGCGACTTGTAAAAATGGTTCGGCTATGCTATTCGTTGGAGCCAAAGTTTCTCAATATGCATTATTACCACAAGGAAAAGTAGAAGCTACACAAAGAGTTTTAAATATGGTACGTCAAATGGACGAAGAAGGATTCGGAAATTGTACTAACACAGGAGCTTGTGAGGTGGAATGTCCAAAAGGAATCTCTCTCGAAAACATTGCTAGAATGAACAGAGAATATTTGGCAGCAAGTCTGAAATAATTCACTCTCGTTAAATTATACAAAGCGCACTCAATTTTGGGTGCGTTTTTTTATAGTATAAAATCTATTGAGTTATATTTACAGTAACTAATTATAGATTTTGATTCGTATGAAAAAAGGCTTCTTTTCATTGATGATACTTTTGCTATTTGCCACAATAACTTCAGGACAAAAGTTAAAAATGATGACCTATAACATTCGATTTGATACTCCGAATGATAAAGAGAATGCTTGGCCCAACAGGAAAGATTATTGGTGTTCTCAAATGGCTTTTTACGAACCAGATCTTTTCGGAATACAAGAAGCATTGCCCAATCAAGTGGAAGATATTGCTAACGCATTACCAAAATACAATCATATAGGAATAGCAAGAGACGGAGTCGGAAAAGGGGAATCCTCCAATATTTTTTTCAAAAAAGACCGATTTAAAGTACTTCAAGAAAATACGTTTTGGCTATCTGAAACGCCTGATAAAATTTCGAAAGGTTGGGATGCGGCACTGAACCGAGTTTGCACTTATGCCTTGTTGAAAGATGATGTAACCAAACAAACGTTTTGGGTTTTCAATACGCATTTAGACCATAAAGGAGAATTGGCTAGAACAAATTCAATTCTTTTAATTCTATCCAAAATAAAGGAACTCAACACCAACAATTATCCAGTATTTTTAATGGGCGATTTTAATTCGGAACCCAAAGAGGAGCGAATCATCAATTTAAAAAAAGAAATGAACGACAGCCGAGAGATATCTGAAGAGAACCCTTTTGGACCATCGGGAACCTTTAATGGGTTTAAACACAATGAAGTTGTAACGCCACTTATAGATTATATCTTTTTATCTAAAGGGAATCCTTTTAAAGTAACAAAATACGCAGTGCTGAGTGATTCTAAAGACTTGAAATATCCATCGGATCATTTGCCAGTTTATGTTGAATTGAAATATAATTAAGCTTTTTATTTACTACAATGAAACAAAAACTTTCAGGTTTACTATTACTATTATCTTTTTCCGTTTTCGGTCAAAAGTATCATCAATATGTAAATCCTATGATTGGAACAGGAGGTCATGGTCATACTTATCCTGGAGCAACAGTTCCGTTTGGGATGGTGCAATTGTCTCCTGATACCAGAATTGATGGTAGCTGGGATGGTTGTTCAGGATATCATTATGATGACACCATAATTTATGGCTTCTCTCACACGCATTTAAACGGAACGGGTTGTTCTGATTTTGGGGATATTATGTTGATGCCAACTATGGGTGAACCTACATTGAATCCTAAAGAATACAACTCTACTTTTTCTCATTCCAATGAAAAAGCATCTGCCGGATTTTACGCTGTGAAATTAGATAAACACAATATTGATGTCAGATTAACAACGTCAACTCGAGTAGGTTTTCACGAATATACCTTCAACAAAAGCGGTCAAGCCAATATTATTCTGGATTTAAATCACAGAGATAAATTGTTGGAAGGTGAAGTTAGAATCATTGATAGTAAAACGATAGAAGTTCTACGGAGAAGTGAAGCTTGGGCCAAAGACCAATATGTTTATGCCCGAATAGAATTCAACGTTCCTATGAAAATCAACAACGTTAGAAATAACGGATTTGCTCCTGCTAAAGCAACTGATACATTCTTTGCCGGAACTCAATTAGCCTTGAGTTTCTCTAAACAGGTCAAAAAAGGAGAAAAAATCTTAATTAAAGTTTCTCTTTCTCCAACCACTTATGATGGTGCCAAATTAAATAGTTCCGAAATCAAAGACTGGAATTTTGAAACAGTCAAAAAAGAAGCCGAGCAACTTTGGGACAAACAACTTTCCAAAATAGAAATAACAGAAACCAATAAAGACAAAAACACCATTTTCTACACCGCTTTATACCACACCATGGTGCAACCTAACATTGCTCAAGATTTAGATGGGAAATACCGCGGGAGAGACAACCAAATTCACCAAGCGATAGGATTTGATTACTATTCGGTTTTCTCGCTTTGGGACACCTTTAGAGCAGCGCATCCGTTGTATACTTTAATTGAAAAGAAACGCACTGCCGATTTTATCAATACATTTTTAGCTCAATATGAACAAAGCGGACGATTACCCGTTTGGGAATTGGCTTCCAATGAAACTGATTGTATGATAGGCTATCACTCGGTTTCTGTAATGGCAGATGCTATGGCAAAAGGGATCAAAGGATTTGATTATGAAAAAGCTTTTGAGGCGGCAAAACATTCGGCTATGCTAGACCATTTAGGTTTAGATGCCTATAAAAAGCAAGGTTTTATTTCAATGGATGACGAACATGAAAGTGTTTCTAAAACTTTGGAATATGCTTACGACGATTGGTGTATTGCGCAAATGGCAATGATTGTAAATAAAAAAGAGGATTACGACTACTTCATGCAACGTTCTCAAAGTTGGAAAAATGTCTTTGATTGGAATACAGGATTTATGCGACCTAAGAAAAATGGGGGTTGGGACAAACCTTTTGACCCAAAGGAAATCAACAATAACTTTACAGAAGGCAACAGCTGGCAATATTCATTCTTCGTTCCACAAGATATTCCTGGGATGATTGAAGCTTACGGCGGGGCAGCAAAATTTGAAGCCAAGTTAGACGAAATGTTCAACAGCGAAAGCAAAACAACAGGTCGCGAACAAGCTGATGTTACCGGATTAATAGGTCAATATGCTCACGGGAACGAGCCAAGTCATCATATTGCCTATTTGTATAATTATGTTGGTAAGCCAGAAAAGACAACCGAGAAAGTTCATTACATTTTAAATAATTTCTATAAAAATGCTCCCGATGGTTTGATTGGTGATGAAGACTGCGGACAAATGAGTGCTTGGTATGTGCTAAGCTCTATGGGATTTTATGATGTTACTCCCGGATTGCCATACTGGGACGATACTAAATCACTTTTTAAAAGTGTTAAGATTAATTATGAAAAAATAACAGGAGAAGAAACTAATAAAAAGGAAATACTGATTTGTGATAAATCAGAAAGTGGATTTAAAAGAGATAACAAATATTATGCTCCAAATATTGTTACTGTTCCAGTAATTCAGGCAGAAAGCAAAGCGTTTAAGGATAAAATGACTATTGAAATAATTTCTCAAAACCCAAATGCTAAAATCTACTATTTGATAAACGGAAATAATGATGCAGCAAAAGATAAAGTTTGGAGTTTATACACAAAACCAATAGTTGTTAATGAAACAATTGAAATACTCGCAAAAAGTATCAATGATAGGAAAGAAAGCAATATAGTAAAATCTACCTTCTTCAAAAAACCTAACAATTACACTATCGACATCAAATCAACCTACAATCCACAATATCATGCTGGTGGTCCAGAAGGGTTGATTGATGGGATATTTGGAACAGAAAACTGGAGAAAAGGCGATTGGCAGGGGTATCAAGGGCAGGATTTTGAAGCAGTGATTGATTTAAAAACAGAAAAGGAGATTGAAGAATTTAACTCCAGATTTCTTCAGGATTCGCGTTCTTGGATATTGATGCCAACTAGAGTGGATTATTATGTTTCGAATGATAATATCAATTTTACTTTAGCAGGAACCATTTTAAATGATATTGATCCAAAGGAAACAGAAAATCGTATCAAAACATTTATCTTTCACCCTAATAATAGCACCAAAGCTAAATACGTAAAAGTCAAAGCGTATAATTTTGGGAAACTACCCGAATGGCATCAGGGTTTTGGCGGTGATGCTTTTATTTTTGTTGACGAAATTTCAATCAAATAACCATGAAAATAGCCTTAGTTCAAACCTCGTTAGCTTGGGAAAACCCAATTGAAAACCGAAGCCATTTGGCACAAAAAATTACAGGCTTTATGGAAGACGTTGATTTGATTGTGCTTCCCGAAATGTTTTCATCAGGGTTTACTATGAATCCAAAACAAGTGGCAGAAACGATGGAAGGAGAAACGGTTTCCTGGCTCCAACATTTGGCAAAAGCCAAAAATTGCGCCATCACAGGGAGCTTAGTTATCGAAGAAAAAGGCAATTATTATAATCGGTTGGTTTTTGTTTTTCCTAATGGAGACATTAAAACCTATGATAAAAGACATTTGTTTTCACTGGCTGGCGAAAATGAATTTTATACCGCCGGAAAAGATAAATTGGTAATAGAATATAAGGGATATAAAATCTGTCCGTTGGTTTGTTACGATTTGCGTTTCCCAGTTTTTTCGCGAAATGTAGAAGATTATGATGTGTTGCTGTATGTTGCTAACTGGCCTAAAGTACGTGTCAATGCTTGGGATATTTTACTAAAAGCAAGAGCTGTCGAAAATATGTGTTATACTATTGGAGTAAACCGCATTGGTAAGGATGATAACCATCATGAGTATGTTGGACATTCTCAAGTGGTAGATTTTCTTGGCAACTATTTGTTGGAGCCACAAGAAGCAGATGCCGTTTTTATTGTAGAATTAAACAAGGCAAATTTGCTAGAAACACGAAACAAATTGGCTTTTCTGAATGATAAAGATGAGTTTAAAATAAGTTAGAAATATACTACTTCGGATTTTTTACATCAAATGATTGTTCCCAATCAAAATTGGCGTGAAGATCAATAGGATTAGGTAAATAAATGACTTCTTCGGACTGTCGTTTTTCTAGATAACTTCCAGTATCCCAGATTTTATTTTTATTATCGTCATAAATAATCCGCAATGTATAAGGGGCTGGTTCTAAAGCTTCAAAGTTAATGGTTGTTTCCTTTTCAGTATATTCTGTTGCTTTAACTTTGCCATCTTTATCCGTTAATTGCACAATGACTGGGAAACGTTTTAAGTTTTCCAATACTACTTTCATATTGGCATAATCTGAATCATTTTTGGTTGTGATATTGTATCTTAAGGTATCGCTTTTATGTTCGTAAAAATCTTCTAAAGCCCCTGGCATCATAGAGATTTTATATTTTTCCAAAGGTTCTTTTTTGAAATTCAAATAGAGTTTTTGATTCATTTCGTCATACTCGGTTTCAAAAGGAACTGCGATAGAATCTTTATTGAATACAGCTATTTTTGATTTATCAAATTTTATCAAAGGCGTAGCACTAGTAATATTAAATCTCTCCCGAAGTGGTAAATTTCCAGTAAATTCAGAACTTATAAATAAAGTATCTGCTTTTTGTTTTTTAAATTTCACCGTGAATTGTTTACTGTAATTCTCTTTTTGAACGGTTACATGCAAGGAATCCGATTTTACAGGTTTGAACCAAATTTGTAAAGAGTCTTTTTTCGGGTAATTTGTAACCAATGAAGGTATAATTTCTTCGCCATTTTTTAAGGTCACTTTTACCTCTTTAGCTTTGCCTTCATAGCCCATCAAAATTCTGTTTTTCGAGGCTTGAGTTGGTTTAATAGCTTTAAAAGGTAAAATTTCTTTGAACAATTCTACTTCAAAAATGGTATCATTAGGAATAGTAATATATTGTTTTTGAAACCCTATTTTATCTGATTCGGGATTGTATTTATTGTTCCCGTTGTCTTTCAATGCTACTAAAAGATATTTCCCAGCCTTTATATTTTCCAGTTTTACGATTTTTAGACTGTCCAAAGTATTGGTAACATATCTTGGAGTTTCTTTATAAATAGTAGAATCATTAAACTTTTCGTTGATTTCGTATAGCATTACAGAAACGAAATTATCAGTCTTTTTCTCCAATGCGTCTTTCACTTTCACACTAACCGCCAAAGAATCAATATAACTTCCGGTAGAAAAAATATATTTAAATTGTGGATAAGGGTTGCCTTCGTTATTGTCTTCTATACTTTGTCCAAAATTGAAACTATACGTTGTATTGGGTCTCAAAGTATCTTTAAGTTTTATAGTCAATAGTTTACTTGCAGTTTGTGGTAAAATATCTGGTTGATTTTTCATAGGTGGAGAAATAATCAACTGCTTATTGACATTTTTTAGTTTTACATATTCATCAAAAACCAATTTGATTTCTTTTCCATTAAAATTTGTTGTAAAATTCTTCGGATAACTAGCTTTCAAAACAGGGGCCAGAGTGTCTTTAGAGCCTCCAGTTATAGTGCCACGTTTAGCACAACTAATGATAAAAAGCAGCATCAGTAAAGAAAAATATTTTAAACTATTTTTTGGCATAAAGCATTTTTTCAAAGCACAAAATAACGATTATATTTAGTGTGAATGAAATCTTTTTGAGGAAACTTAACATTTAACTATGCGCCATCGCCATACAAACAATACTGATTTTGGCGTTAGGAATTTTTAACAAGGCTCGACTGCAAGCTTCGAGTGTTGAACCCGTAGTAATGACATCATCAATTAACATAAAATGTTTGCCGTGATGACTCTCGTTAAAATCAACATCAAAGACAGTGGCAATGACATCTGCTCTACCAAGAAGATCTTTTTTGGTCTGAGTCTTAGTATATAATTTTCGGAATAAAATCTTTTCATCAAAAGGAATTTTCAAATCAGCAGCTAAGGCATTTCCAAAACCTTCTACTTGATTATAACCTCGTTCGCGTAATCTTTTCTGGTGTAAAGGAACTGGGATGATGTAGTCAATATTTTTTAGTTGTTCTAAATCTTTTAATTCAGAAGCATACCAATGACCCACAGTTTCACTGATTTCTTCTTGCCCTTTGTATTTTAATTTGTGAATTATCTCTTGGACTATCCCTTTTTTGTGAAAATAAAACAACGCGGCACCAAACTCTAAAGGAATTCTTCCATAAAATTTTTGTATCACTTCATTATTTTCAATGGTGTGATGATTAGTCAACGGAATTTCATGCCGACATTGGGTACAAATTACCTTTTCATCGCTTAATAATATCGAATGACAACCCGCACAAGACTTTGGAAAAAATAAATTTAGAAGATGATTCCACATAAAAAGATAAATTTCTTACATAAAATTATAAAAAAAATGTATTCTAAGCGTTTTTAAATCATTTTTTTACATTCCGTTTTTATATTTTTGCACCATTATGGCAAAACAAGAAGATTTATTTAAGAATGTAGTTTCGCACGCAAAAGAGTACGGATTTATTTTTCCGTCAAGCGAAATATACGATGGGTTAAGCGCAGTATATGATTATGCGCAAAACGGAGTAGAATTAAAAAAGAACATTAGAGAATATTGGTGGAAAGCCATGGTGCAAATGCATGAAAACATTGTCGGTTTAGACGCCGCTATTTTGATGCATCCTACTACATGGAAGGCTTCTGGTCACGTTGATGCGTTTAACGACCCGTTGATTGACAACAAAGACTCTAAAAAAAGATACAGAGCTGATGTTTTAATTGAGGATTATGCCGAAAAATTAAACCTGAAAGCCAAAAAAGAAATTGAAAAAGCTCGTGAGCGTTTTGGGGATTCTTTTGATGAAGAGCAATACAAAACCACCAACCCACGTGTAATGGAATATCTTGGTAAAGAGCGAGAAATTCTAGAAAGAATGGGACGATCTTTAGGCTCTGGTGATTTAGAAGATGTAAAAGCTTTAATTGAAGAATTGGAAATTGCTGACCCAGAAACAGGTTCAAGAAACTGGACTGAAGTACGTCAATTCAATTTAATGTTTGGCACAAAACTAGGGGCTTCTGCTGAGAATGCTATGGATTTATACCTACGTCCAGAAACAGCACAAGGGATTTTCGTTAACTTCTTAAATGTTCAAAAAACAGGAAGAATGAAGATCCCTTTTGGAATTGCCCAAACTGGTAAAGCTTTTAGAAACGAAATCGTAGCGCGTCAGTTCATTTTCCGTATGAGAGAATTTGAACAAATGGAGATGCAATTCTTTGTTAAGCCTGGAGAAGAAATGAAATGGTATGAATACTGGAAAACTACTCGTTTAAACTGGCATTTATCTCTTGGTTTAGGAAAACAAAATTATCGTTTCCATGACCATGAAAAATTAGCACACTATGCTAATGCTGCCGCTGATATTGAGTTTAATTTCCCATTCGGATTCAAAGAATTGGAAGGAATTCACTCGAGAACCGATTTCGATTTGAAAGCGCACGAACAGTATTCAGGTAAAAAATTACAATATTTTGATAACGACACCAACTCAAGTTATGTGCCTTATGTGGTAGAGACTTCAGTTGGTTTAGATAGAATGTTCCTAGCCGTTTTTGCTACTTCTTTACAAGAAGAAACTTTAGAAGATGGTTCGACTAGAACAGTGTTGCGTTTGCCATCAGTTTTAGCACCAACTAAAGCAGCTGTTTTACCATTAGTTAAAAAAGATGGATTACCGGAAGTGGCTCAAAAAATCATTGAAGAACTAAAATGGGATTTCAATGTAGCTTACGATGAAAAAGATGCAGTAGGAAGACGTTACAGAAGACAAGATGCTTTAGGAACTCCATTTTGTATCACGGTAGATCACCAAACTTTGGAAGACGAAACAGTAACCATTCGTCACCGAGATTCAATGGCACAAGACCGTGTTAAAATAGCAGATTTAAAAACCATTATTGGTAACGAAGTCTCTATGAGAAACTGGTTGATGAAAATGTAAAAAAGTATTTTTCTATAAAATGCCCCAAACATTGAAAAGTGTTTGGGGCATTCGTTTTTGTAAGCATTTGTCCGAATAAATAACGACATATTAACAAGATGTAAGTATCTATTAACAATTTTGATAATCTAAAACTCAAAAATTTTACTTTCGTTATAACGAAAATACATACGTTTAGTCGTTTTTATTTTTGTGGTTAAATTTTATTTATAATCTTTAGCTAAACAGATAGTTTCCCCAAAACTACCCCTTTACCACCTGCAATGCTTTCCCTAAATCAAAGGAAAAGCTAAATGAGTCATACTTTTATCATTATTGATGATACCCAGGACGATGTCACGAAAACTCAGACCATTGCTGAGCGTTTTCGTAATTTGTCTTTTCTAGCATCCGCTAATACCTATGATGATGGGGTTAATTTAATATTGGAGCACCAACCGCATCTCGTTTTTTTAGAAATAGATCCATCCGACAAAAAAAGCAACCTTTCCCTTAGTTTAATTAACGAGTTATATCGCTACTTACCGGTGGTTCCTAAAATTATTGTTACCACAAGCAAAAAAGATTTGGCCTATGATGCTTTACAATATGAAGTAATAGACTATTTATTAAAACCGTTAAATATCAACGATTTTAGAAAAGCAATTCTAAAATTTGACCGAGCCATAAAATCGGATTTGCCACATATGGAGGTAAAAAATCCAGTAGCGACCTACGAAGTCTTAGACGAAACGGAAACTCTTGATGAAGAGAAAGTAGATGAAAATGTAAATGATATTGAGGTTAAAATCACGCCAATTACATTAGAAAAACCTACAGTAATTCAACAAGAAAAATCATTGGTGATTTGTGTTAAGTCTTATGGTGATTACCGATACATTGACTCGGAAGATATTCAGTATTTTGAAGCCGATAACAATTCTACCGATATTCATTTGAACAATGGGGAAATGATTACGGCATTCAAAACCTTAAAACATTTTGAAACGGTGTTACCGTCAACCCAATTCCTCCGTATTCACAACAGTTACATCATCAATGTCAACCAAGTTTCCCGAATCCATACGGGGAATACGGTGTGTTATATTAAGAATTCCACCACCAAACTTCCATTCTCAAAATCCTATAAAGAGAACGTTGATTTAATCATTAGCCGAATAGCTTCAGGAAATTATTTGGAGATATAATGGTGACAAGTTTACTTCCTTTTCTTTTGGTACTTAGTCTTTAAGAAGAGATGTCAAGTACTAAACACACTAGTCGTTGCCTATCATTACACTTTCAGTCTCAGGAAAAACCGCATCATTTTCAGAAAAATCTAGCACTTCCGCAGTGGGAGCATATTTCTTAATTTCATCAATACCCTTGGCCAACATAAGCGCTGTAGAATACTTTCTACTATTGGCTAGTACTAAACCATCTTTCGAAATTCTAAAAAAATGTTTGTCCGCCCCCTTTTTATATTGAGTGAGGGCAAATAAGGTTACATTTTCTTTAAAGGCGGCAATCATTTGCTCACAATCCGACTTATGCTTACAACCTATACTGGTGAAGATTGTTTTACCTTTTCGTGAAGCAAAAATAAACTTATAGTCACCATTAAGTCGCTTGCTTATTACAAACATACCCATTGTCTTTTTCAGGAATTTAGTCAAAAAACGTAAAAAGAAATCCAAAAATCTCTTTCAAATTTTTGCGGTTAGTCCCCAAAAATACACAAAATCCTGACAACTAAACTACCGTTTTAAAAAACCGATAAAGAGAAGATAGATTTACTATTAGCCGAATAGCTTCATAAAATTATTTGGATATTTAGAAGAAAAATAATACGTTTACTAAAAAATATGTATGGAAGTAAGTGTATTAATGATTGATGACCACCCACCTATTATAGAAGGATATAAGTCTATATTGGCTTTTAACCCTTATGGTTATTCCATTGCTACTACTTCGGCTTTTAGTTGTGAATCCGCATACAAAATAATAACAACTACCTCGATTTCCTATAACATTGTTTTTTTAGACGTCACTTTACCACCTTACACTGAAAAAAAAATTAATTCAGGACTTGATTTGGTTGCCATTGTTAGAAAGCATTTGCCAAACTCAAAAATTGTGATTTTAACTTCTCATTCAGAATCTCTTGTTCTTCATGGAATTATTAAAGAGCAGAATCCAGAAGGGTTATTAGTAAAAAGTGATATACTTCCCGATGATTTTTTATTTGCTTTTGATACTATAGTCAAAGGCTCTCGTTATTACAGTCCCTCTATAAAAACTATAAAACTTGATTCACAGATACCTACTAAACTTTTAGATAATTACAACCGTCAAATTATTATTTTAATTTCAAAAGGAAAAAAAACTAAAAGTATTCAAGAAGAATTGCATCTTTCTAAAAGTGCTATTGACAAAAGAAAAGCAATGATTAAAGATTATTTAGGCATTGATAAAGGGAATGATGAAGATATTTTAACTGAAGCAAGAAAGCAAGGCTTGATTTAAAAACTATTTAGATTTAAAAACAACCCCTAAATCAAAAAAATATTTAATTCATCAACATTTTAAAAATGTACACTTTTTGTGTACCTATATCTTTTCCCCACTATTTAATTTTACACATGTTAAACTGTAAATACAAACGGTTAAACAAGGAGGTATATCCTCTCTAAAATTGCTTCATTCATTAAGTGGTATTTTTGATTGGTAAAAGCAATAGAAATTTCTCTGTTTATTTTAAGATTTGTTGTTAAACAGATGCAAAGAAATAAACAAACAAAAGCAGCCCTCACTTTTTATTAAATAATATTAAGTAGGGTTGTTTTATTTAATAGCTTTTAGACATGAAGAATTTTGTATTTAGAATAATGGCCTTGCTTTTATTTTCATTTAATAGTTATCCTCAAGATAAAGATTACATAGAGAAAAAAGGAAGAATTGAATTGGTCTATTTATCGATTTCATCAGAAAATGAAGTTGTTAAATACAAATTCGATAGTATAAGAGACCTTCAAGAAAACTTAGAGGAATTATTAGAGGAATGCACTTTAAATGAAGAAAAAAACAAGAAGCTGAACAGTAAAATAGCTATTGAATTTTCTTTAACTATTTCTGATGAGTTTACTTCTGCAATCTATAAAGACAGCTTAACATCAGACTATGAAAGAATTGTAGAAGAAGCTATAAAATTACAGAATAGATTACTTTCTACCATTAAATAGGGTATAGAAAATGTACACTTTTTGACTACCAAAAGGGATGGCTAAATATATAATTTTATAACATCAAAAATAAGTTAATTAATTTAAAAACAAAGATTTGGTTAAAAAAGTGGCTTACCACCATAAAGTGACTCGATATAAAAACTTTATATTGAAAAAGAATTTAATTTTCTGTTTATTTTAGAGGTTTGTTATTAAACAGAAATCAAGACTAAACCAACCAAAAAAAATATAGTCCAGCCTTTATATGTTTTGGACGACACAAAGTTGGACTGAAATAATTAAAAATTATCTAGATAATTATGAAAGAATTAGTTTTAGGCATTATTGCTACAGTTTTTTTCAGTTTAAGTGCTAGTTCTCAAACTGAATATTTCAGGGGGGATTTTGAAGGATTAAAGGAGCTCAAAAGTAAAGGAGTTCATGGATGTCATAACATATTGATTAATGATTATACTAGGGATATAGTAGCAAATGAGATGTTAATTTCAAGCATAAAAAAATGAGAATAACTTTTATTTTACTTTTATTTTTCAATTTCAGTTTCGCACAGTCCGATCTTGAGAACGCCATCAAAGGAGGTGAAATGCTTTTGAGTGGTTTATCCATTCTCAAAATGTCAAAATCGGGTGCAAAAGCGAATAGTAAAGTGATTGAAAGTTTATGTGTGAAAAACAAACTTACCGATAAAATAACTTTCAAACTTGTAGGCAAAAACGAGGAGGGAGATGAAATTAGAAAAGAACTTGTTATCCCAAAAGATGGAAAAGAATGCCTTTTATTAGTGCCAAAAGGTATTTACACATACGAAATTACACTCTCCAACAAAGAAGTATACAAAAAAGGGGAATATAATTTCGATGAAGACATAGTAATGACAATAAAACAAGAATAGCAAAAGTGAGTTTTGACTTAAAAGTTAAGACTCACTTTTGTTTATAATTAATTTGACTTTATGATTAAAAAACTCCTTCCTACAAGTTTCCTTTTATTTATAATATTTTATAGCTGTACTCCAAAAACGCAAACAACAGCTTCAGATTCAAAAAATGATTCAATTAAGAAATACATCGATTTAGCTAGCAATGACACTTTGCCATTTGCTGATAGGATAAAATATAATGACAAAGCTTATTCGATAATTGATTTGAATAAGAATGATAGTATTATTAAAAATCAATTAAGTAAAATCGTTTGTGTGTATCTTACTAATTTAAGCTTGAACAAATCCAAAGCAGTTACAAACATTTATTTTAAAAAGAGCAAAATTACAAATGACACTTTAGGTATGGCTAGATGTTATAATTACTATGGCGGATATTATATAAAACGTGGTATTTATGATAGCTCATATTATTATTATTGTAAATCTGAAATGCTATATAAAAGGACTTCTGAAAAATTTAGTTTAGCCAAAATATATTTTAATAAAGGTTTAGCTCAATATTTTCAAGATGATTATTTAGGTGCTGAGTTATCAGAAATAAAAGCATTGATGTATTTCAAAAAAACTAATGATTATAAAAATATTTATAATTCATTAAATTCTTTAGGAAACATTTTTCATAATATGAGGAAATATGATGATGCAATAATTTATTTTAATGAAGCTCTTAAAATTTCAAAAAATCTTACTTTAAAGAGTGATAGAGAATGTTATGTTGGAATTTGTTTAAATAATATTGGAAATGTTCATAGAGAAAAAAAAGAATACATAAAAGCTATTTATTATTTTGAAAAGGCTTTAAAAGAAAAAGACTTGATAAAAAGGTCACCTGGACTGTATGGAATACTTTTGAATAACCTAGCATGCTGTATGTTAGCAGTAAAAAAACACAATGGATTTCCAAATAATTTATTTTTGGCTATAAAACTTTTAAAAAATGATATTGATAAAAAGGAAATTATTGTAAGTAATATTTATTTGTCTAATTATTATTTTGTCAAAAAAGATACTCTAAAAGCAATTACTTATTCTGAAAAGGCTCTAAAATTAGCCAAAGAGACTAAAGGTTCCTACTATTTCCTAACAGCATTGAGTAATGCAGGATTTATTAATAGCTGCAAAGCATCAGAATATATTAAAGAATACCATAAAAAAAATGACAGTATTGTTTTTGCAGAACGATTGTCTAGAAATCAATATTATAAAATTCAATTTCAAACTGATGAAATTTTGAAAGAAAAAGATAAAGCAATTAATCAAAAGTGGATTATAAGTGGAATATCAGCTGTAGTAATATTGATTGTTGTATTAATTCTTATTATTACTTGGCAACGTTCAAAGCAAAAAGAGTTAAGAATGCACCAAAAACAGCAAAAATCTGACCAAGAAATATACCATTTAATGTTTACTCAAAAAGCAAAAGAAGAACAAGTCAGACAAACTGAAAAAAAACGAATTGCACTTGAACTTCATGATGGGATAATGAATAAATTATCTAGTACCAGACTTAATTTAGCTGTATTGTCACATAAAGCAGATAAAGACACTATTCAAAAATGTCTTACTTATGTAAAAGATATTTATAAAATAGAGCAAGAAATAAGATCCGTATCACATGATTTAAATGATGAAATATTTCGCAAAGAAGATAGTTTTATCAGGATGCTGGAAGATTTTGTCATCGAACAAAATAAAACCAGTAAAACCCAATATAAATTAGAATTTGATCAGGAGATAGATTGGAATAATATCTCTAGTGAATTAAAAATGCATTTATATCGCATCATTCAAGAAGCAAGTCAAAACATTAATAAATATTCGCAAGCAAAAAATGCAATGATTAATTTGTTATTAGATTATCCGAATATCTGTATGTCTATTTCAGATGATGGAATTGGTTTTGATACCAAAGCTACACCAAAAGGCATAGGTATTCAAAATATGAAAATGCGAGTAAATTTGCTTAAAGGAAAAATCACCATCAATTCAATAAGACAAAAAAGCACTTCCATTAACATTGCTATTCCGTTAAATAATTTTTGGTTATCCTCATCATGACATTTCACATTTTTTGAAATCATATTACTTGCCCGCTACAAATTAAAACGGTAAGGAAACAATTTGTGTTTAATCCATCTTATCAACAATTGGATTCAATTATCAACATTTTGATAAAAATCACCAAAATCATCCACCCGGATTTGCCTATCATTCACTATCAAACGAGGTCATTCTACCATAAACACCAATATATATAGGGCTTCACAGAGACATCCTTTTTAGTTTTACATCGTGAAAGTGCAATAGCCTCAAATCACAACTAAGGCACACACCACAAAAAACGAAACAAAAACATTAAAATAAAAAGTCTCAAATTATGAAAAAATTAGCAACTACATTCGGTTTATTAGCATTAATGCTTATCGTGACGTCTTTTACAACTCCATCTGAAATTGGAGGAAGAAGTCAAGAGCCTGGTTTTGATATTGGAGGAAGAAGTCAAGAGCCTGGTTTAACAATTGGAGGGAGAAGTCAAGAACCTGGTTTTGATATCGGAGGAAGAAGTCAAGAGCCTGGTTTTGATATCGGAGGAAGAAGTCAAGAGCCTGGTTTAACAATTGGAGGGAGAAGTCAAGAACCTGGTTTGACAATTACACTTTAAATAGATATTAAATTTAATTTATAAAAAAAAGGCTGTCATTAATTTGACAGCCTTTTTTTTGTATTTTCGATTTTTAATTCTTTCTTAAATTGAAATTTAGTACTTTATTACTTTCATGTCTTATAATTTTCTCTTGTTCAAAAAACAAAAGCGCTAATACTATTAATAGTAAAAAGATTAATGCAAAAACATATTTTGAAACTTATAAACGAAACTTAAATAGTGGTAAAAATAATAATGATATATATCTAATAAAGGCTTTATCATCATTAAAATCTGAAGAAAACAATTTAAACAATCGAAATCTACTATCAGATATTGTGTTTGAATTTTATAAAAATGGAGATAAAATAAAGCTAGACCAGTCTTCAAAACTATTACTTGACCTTTCAATTTCTGGACATGATACATTAAACTTAGGAATGGCATACAGATCAAGAGGCAATTTTTACTTCAAAATTCAAAAACTTGATAGCTCATATTATTTTTGTATTAAAGCAGAAAAAATATATGCTAAGCTAAAAGACAGAAAAAATTATGCTAATATCCTAATGAATAAAGGAATTGTTCAATATTCAATAGGGGATTATTTAGGAGCTGAATATTCACTTAAAAAGGCTCATTCCATTTTTAAAGACACTAATGTTTATAATAGAATTTATGGGTCTTTAGATCAACTTGGTCTTGTTTCAACTGAATTAAAAGAATATGAAAAAGGGATTTTTTATTTCAAAGAAGCTTTAGAAGCAATTAAAGATTTGCCTTCAAAAGAAGATAGAGAATACTACACAACTGTTTGTCAAAACAATATTGGATACCTTTATTTAAAATCAAGAGAATTTGAAAAAGGAGCTTATTACTTTGAAGAAGCTTTAAAAAACAAACTTATTAAAAATGATGACCCATTACTATATTCAAATCTAATTGATAATTTAGCATATTGCAAATTATTTATCAATAAACTTGCAAATACTGATCTTTCACCTTTATTTTTTGAAGCATTAGAAATTAGAAAAAATTTAAATAATCCAACAGCCGTGGTTGGAAGTTATATTCATATTTCTGAATATTTTAATAAACGTGGGGATTCTAATCAGGCAATAAAATACTCCTTATTGTCTCTATCTGTTGCAAAGGAATCAAAAGTGCCTTTAAATGTTGTTTTAGCACTTAAACAATCTTCAATTGTTGATAAAAAGAAAGCTTTTCAATATACTGATGAATATATTAGAATAAATGATAGTCTTCAAATTGCTGAACGTAAATCGAGAGATCGGTTTAATCGTATGCAACTCGAAACAGATGAAATCATCAGTGAAAACAAAGGTCTAGCAGAGAGAAACAGAAAACTACTATACTTTTTTGTTATTTCAGTCATAATAGGAATACTTTTATTTGTAGTTCGTGCACAAAGAGCTAGAACAAGAGAATTATTATACAAGCAAGCACAACAAAAAGCCAATGAAGACATCTACAACCTGATGATGTCTCAACAATCTATTATAGACGAAAGTCGAAGCAAAGAAAAGAAACGTTTGGCACAAGACCTTCACGATGGTATTTTAGGAAGAATGTTTGGGCTACGATTAAATTTAGACAGTTTAAATTCAAGTACTGAGGAAGATGCCGTGCAAAAAAGGCATGAATTGTTAAACGAACTAAAAACAATTGAGCAAGATATTCGTGAAATTTCACATGACTTGAATAGAGAGAAATTAGTTTTAATTAATAACTTTGTTTCCATCGTTCATAATTTACTAGAAGAACAAAAATCGATGCATGATGCTAATGTAAATTATAATATTGATGATACTATTAATTGGGATAAAATAGGAAATGCCATCAAAATTAATTTGTATCGCATATTGCAAGAAGGTTTGCAAAACATCAATAAATACGCTAACGCCAAGAATATTAATGTAGAAATCAAAGGCGATGACGAAAATGTATATCTAAAAATTAAAGATGACGGAATCGGTTTCGATGTCAATAAGAAAAGCAAAGGAATAGGAATGCAAAATATGATATCAAGAACCAAAGAGTGTCAAGGTATCATAGATATTAATTCTAAAAAAGACAACGGAACCAAAATAGTAATCACAATACCTATACAAACTAAACAAATAACCGAACAAGAAGCATGACAAACCCAATCAATATTCTAATTGTAGATGATCACCCTTTTATAATTCAGGCCTATAAAAATGCACTTGATAAATACAGCCAACAAGGATTTGAGTTTGCAGTTACACAAGCCAATAGTTGCAAAACAGGTTATGAAAGTATTAAAGAAGCAAAAATTCCTTTTGATGTTGCTTTTTTTGACATCAGTATGCCAGAATATGCAGAAAAAGGAATTTACTCAGGCGAAGATTTAGCCGCATTGATCAAAACAGAAATGCCTAATTGCAAAATTATTTTGTTAACCATGCATTCTGAATTACTAAAAATCAACAACATCATTAAAAACATTAACCCAAGTGGATTAATTATTAAAAACGATTTGACTTTTGATGAATTGATTTTTGCCTTCGATAAGATTATAAACAATCAAAGCTACTATAGTCAAACGGTTATCAAATTAGTGGGTCAAGCACAATACACCAACATTGAATTAGATGCTTTTGATAAACAAATATTGTTTCATCTATCAAAAGGGGTTAAATCCAAAGATTTACCTCAATATATTCCAATTTCTTTAAATGCAGTTGAAAAACGCATACTAAACATCAGTGAAATATTAGAAGTAAAAGGCGGAACAGAAACCGATTTAATCAACGAGGCCAAAATAAAAGGGATTATATAAGATTTTAGTAAACCCTAAATCGTTTATGCTTCTAAAGCATCCCAGCCTCTTGCTTTTAATGGAATTTTGGTATTAGCTCTTGTAATCAAATGTATTCCTTCACTTTCTTGTGTTAAATGTCCGATTACAGTAAAATTGGGATTGGCTTTTATCTTATCAAAATCCTCTAAAGCAATCGTAAACAACAATTCATAATCTTCGCCACCATTGATAGCAACGGTTGTAGAATCAATATTAAATTCTTCGCAAACATTGATAAATTGCGGGTCTACCGGAATTTTTTCTTCGTATAAATTACAACCCACTTTCGATTGTTTGCAAATATGAATAATCTCAGAAGATAAACCATCAGAAATATCAATCATTGAGGTAGGTTTTACTTCCAATTTTGATAATAATTCCCTGATATCGTGACGAGCCTCAGGTTTTAATTGACGTTCTATTAAATATGTATAGGCATCTAAATCGGGTTGATTATTTGGATTTACTTGAAATACTTGTTTTTCTCTTTCCAAAACTTGTAATCCCATGTAAGCAGAACCTAAGTCTCCAGTAACAACCAATAAATCTCCGTTTTTTGCGCCATCTCTATATACAATATCCGACTCAGAAGCTTCACCAATAGCCGTAATCGAAATAATCAATCCTTTTTGAGACGAAGTTGTGTCTCCCCCAATAACATCTACATTATAGAATTTTGCTGCCAAAGTAATTCCATCAAACAATTCTTCCATAGCTTCTAAAGGGAAACGATTTGAAACCGCTACAGAAACGGTTATCTGAGTAGGCTTAGCATTCATCGCACAAATATCAGAGACATTTACAACAACAGCCTTGTAACCCAAGTGACGCAAAGGCATATAGGACAAATCAAAATGAACACCTTCAATCAATAAATCAGTCGAAACAATTACTTTTTTATCTTTAAAATCCAAAACAGCTCCATCATCTCCGATACTTTTCAAAGTCGAAGGTTGTTTTACATCAAAGTTTTTGGTCAAATGGTCAATTAAACCAAATTCTCCTAATTGCGATAACGAAGTGCGTTGTGGTGATTTATCTTCTAACATAATTGCTGAATTTTAGATTGCAAAGTTACAAAGTTTTTTAGCCATAGTTTGCGCATAGTTTCATTGATTATTCGCAACTTTATAGGAATAAATTTTTGACATGAAATCAAACCAAATTACCACCTTAACCATAAACCCTTCATTAGATAAAAGCACTCATTTTACAGGATTGATACCTGAGCAAAAAATACGTTGTGAAAAACCTCAGTATGATGCTGGCGGAGGAGGAATCAATGTTTCAAAAGCCATTGCAGCACTTGACGGAAACTCACTTTGTATATTCACTTCTGGGGGTTCTTCTGGTGAAATGCTTGAAGAATTAATCCAAAATAAGGATATCGAAACCAATGTCATTCGAACTAAAAACTGGACCAGAGAAAATTTTATTGCCTTTGACAATGAAACTAAAGCACAATATAGATTTGGTTTTCCTGGAAATGAATTGTCAGAGGATGAAAAAAAGGACATTATCAATACAGTAAAAGAAATTAAAACGGATTATTTAGTCATAAGTGGTAGCTTGAATGAAGGTTTACCAATTGATTTCTACCAACAAATTGCTCAAACTGCAAAATCCTCAGGAATAAAAGTAGTAGTAGATACATCAGGTGAGTCCTTGAAAAAAGTATTAGAAAGCGGTATTTATTTGGTCAAACCCAATATAGGAGAATTAGCGAAATTAATAGGTGTCCAACGTTTAGAACAAAACGACATTGAAAAAGCCGCTAAAACTTTAATTAATAATGGTAACGCAGAAATAGTTGTGGTGTCATTGGGAGCAGAAGGAGCTCTATTGGTTTCCAAAAGCCAAACCGAATTTGTTGCTGCACCAAAAGTCGAAAAGAAAAGTACAGTGGGAGCTGGAGATAGCATGGTTGGCGGCATGGTTTGGGCTTTGTCCCAAAATAAAACATTAAAAGAAGTTATTCAATGGGGAGTAGCCTGTGGTACTGCAGCAACTATGAACGAAGGAACGCAACTTTTTAAAAAGGAAGACGCTCTAAAATTGTTTGAAGCATTGCAATAAAAAACCCAACAACTTTCGCCATTGGGTTTCTATGTATTTGTTTGTCAAAAATTAATCGTTTAATTTCAATACCGCCATAAAAGCTTCTTGTGGAATTTCTACATTCCCCACTAAACGCATTCTTTTCTTTCCTTTTTTCTGTTTTTCCAATAATTTTCGTTTACGTGAAATATCACCACCATAACATTTAGCAGTAACGTCTTTTCGTAAGGCTTTTATAGTTTCACGGGCAATGATTTTAGCACCAATAGCCGCTTGTATCGGAATATCAAATTGTTGTCTAGGGATTAATTCACGCAACTTCTCACACATTTTTTTACCAATGTTATACGCATTACTTTCATGAATTAAAGCCGAAAGGGCATCTACTGATTGTGCGTTTAAAAGAACGTCTAATTTAACTAATTTAGAAGCTCGCATACCAATTGGCGAATAATCAAAAGAAGCATATCCTTTGGAAACCGTTTTCAATCTATCATAAAAATCGAATACAATTTCTGCCAAAGGCATATCAAAATTTAATTCTACTCTTTCAGTAGTTAAATAAGTTTGATTGGTAATAACTCCACGTTTTTCAATACACAAACTCATTACATTCCCTACGTAATCTGATTTGGTAATGATGGTTGCTTTTATAAAAGGTTCTTCAACGCGGTCTAACCTTGATGGTTCTGGTAAATCCGATGGATTGTTTACTACAAAACCAACCTCTGGATCTTTTTTGGTGTAAGCCAAATACGAAACGTTGGGAACCGTAGTAATTACAGTCATATCATATTCACGTTCCAAACGTTCCTGGATGATTTCTAAATGCAACATTCCTAGGAATCCACAACGGAAACCAAACCCTAATGCGGCTGAACTTTCAGGAGTAAAAACTAACGAAGCATCATTTAATTGCAGTTTCTCCATCGAAGCACGCAAATCTTCATAATCTTCCGTGTCAACAGGATAAATTCCGGCGAAAACCATCGGTTTTACATCTTCAAATCCCGTAATCATATTAGTTGTTGGCGTTTTAGCATCTGTTAAGGTATCACCAACCTTTACTTCTTTCGCTTCTTTAATTCCAGAAATCAAATACCCAACATCTCCAGTAGAAATCACATTTTTTGGAACTTGATTTAACTTTAATGTTCCTACTTCATCAGCAAAATATTCATTCCCAGTAGCCATGAATTTAATTTTCTGCCCTTTTCTGATTTCTCCATTTTTTACACGGAAAATAACTTCAATTCCTCGGAACGGATTATAATGAGAATCAAAAATCAAAGCTTGTAAAGGTTCGTCTTTATTTCCTTTTGGAGCTGGAATTTTTTCAATAATGGCTGCCAAAATATTCTCTACACCAAATCCAGTTTTACCAGAAGCGTGTATAATATCTTCTAATTTGCAACCTAATAAATCAATAATATCGTCACTAACTTCCTCTGGATTGGCACTAGGTAAATCAACTTTATTCAATACTGGAATAATTTCCAAATCATTCTCTAAAGCCAAATATAAATTTGAAATCGTTTGTGCTTGAATGCTTTGTGCTGCATCTACAATCAATAAAGCACCTTCACAAGCAGCAATCGAACGGGAAACTTCATAGGAGAAATCCACGTGTCCAGGAGTATCAATAAGGTTTAGGATATAATCTTCCCCTTTATATTTGTATTCCATTTGAATAGCGTGACTCTTAATCGTAATACCACGCTCACGCTCTAAGTCCATGTTGTCTAACAACTGAGCTTTTTCTTCTCGAGCCGTAACAGTTTGAGTAGCCCCTAGAAGTCGGTCCGCAAGCGTACTTTTTCCGTGGTCAATGTGTGCAATAATGCAAAAATTTCTAATATGTTTCATGTAAACTTAATATTGTCTTTTTGGAAACATGTAATGCTTCGCATTTCATCTTCTGTATCTGTCAATTTTTGGGCAAAAACGCTCTCGTATTTAATCGGCAAATATAACGCAAAGTTTTGATTTAAAAGTCTTGGAAGCCGAAACCAACAAAAATTAGTATTTTTGCCAAAAATTATAGCTAATGCCCAAAATAGGCAACATCATATTACCGGATTTTCCTTTGTTACTTGCACCTATGGAAGACGTGAGCGATCCGCCATTTCGTAGACTGTGTAAATTACATGGTGCTGACTTGATGTACTCGGAATTTATTTCATCAGAAGGACTAATTCGCGATGCGATGAAAAGCCGAATGAAGTTGGATATTTTCGATTACGAAAGGCCTGTCGGAATTCAAATTTTTGGTGGTGATGAAGAAGCAATGGAGATGTCTTCTCGAATAGTTGATGCCGTTCAGCCTGACTTAGTTGATATTAATTTTGGTTGCCCCGTAAAAAAAGTGGTTTGTAAAGGAGCCGGCGCTGGAGTTTTGAAAGATGTAGATTTGATGGTTCGATTGACCAAAGCCGTTATCAAAGGAACTAATCTTCCAGTAACTGTAAAAACGCGATTGGGTTGGGATGAAAATTCCATCAATGTTGATGAGGTTGCCGAAAGATTACAAGATATAGGAGTACAAGCGTTAACCGTTCATGCTAGAACTCGCGCCCAAATGTATAAAGGTCATTCGGATTGGTCACACATTGCCCGAGTAAAAAATAATCCCAGAATTACAATGCCTATTTTTGGAAACGGAGATATTGATTCTCCAGAAAAAGCATTGGAATACAAGAATAAATTCGGTTTAGACGGAATGATGATTGGTCGTGCTGCCATTGGCTATCCGTGGATTTTTAACGAAATCAAACATTACTTCAAAACGGGGGAACATTTACCTGCACCTACAATGCTTGACCGAGTGGAAGCGGCAAGAAATCATTTAACTTGGTCAATGGATTGGAAAGGAGAACGTGTTGGAATTGTAGAAATGCGCCGTCATTATACCAATTATTTCAAAAATGTGCATTCCTTTAAAGAATACAAACAAAGATTAGTAACCACGGATGACGCAGAAGGGTTATTCAAAATTTTGAATGAAATTCAAGAAGTGTACGCAGATTATCAGTTTGTTTAATCCAACAGTTTTTTGGTCACTCTAGAACTAGCAATCCAGCTAGAAATAAAGCCAAGTGTTACTATCGTTCCGAAAACTATCAACACATTCTGAATACTAAAAACAACCGGATAAGCTAATGATGGCGTAATCATAACTAGTTTGTAATGTTGTTGTAGTAACACGATGATTATTCCCAAAAACAACCCAATAACTCCACCAATTACGGTCAATAAACTACCTTGTAAAAGGAATATTTTCTTTAAATCTTTGATTTCAGAACCTAAATTGAACAGCGTTTTTAAATTGCTTTTTTTATCCAAAACCATCATAATCAAAGCGCCAATTAAGTTGAAAAGCGCAATGATAATCACCAAAGTAAAAATTAAATACACAGCAATATTCTCAGTGTTCAACATCTTATAAAGCGTAGCATTTAATTGGGCTCGTGTTTTAACTTCAACTTTATTTTGGAAAATAGTATTCAGTTTCGAAATGATTTGGGATTCATCTGAATTAGGTTTTAACTTAATTTCGATACCAGAAAGTTGATTAGGTTTCAGTTCTAGTAATTCTTGTGCCAATGATAAGTCTGCAAACACATATTTACTATCCAAATCCTCACTGATGGCATAAATCCCAATCGGAATCAAATCTGATTTATAAAAAGCTTCCGCTTCACTTTCAATAACACCTTTGCCTTTTCTAGGAACATATACTTCGAAAGGATTGTTAAAGTCAAAAAGACCCATGGATAATTTATCTGCAATCCCATAGCCTACAACAACCTGATAACTATTGGGTTTCAACCATTGGCCATTGTAAATATTCTTTACAACCACATTAGTTTTAGTGAAATTACTATCGACACCTTTTAAATAAGTAACCAATTCTTTTCCTTTAAAAAAGAAAAGTGCACGTTCTTCAACAACTTTACTGTAGGAAGCAATACCAACTGTATTTTTGATTTCTTTTTCCTGATTAGGAGAGATGAAGAATGTTTTTCCAGATACAGGATTGATTTTTAAATCGGGATCAAAGTCATTAGAGAAAGACAAACTAAAATCACGTAAGCCGCTAAAAACGGACAATACCACAAACAAAGCCATGGCGCCAACAATTATACCAACCGAAGCAATACCCGTAATAATATTGATAGCATTGTTTTTACTTTTGCTAAAAAGGTATCGTTTGGCTATATAAAGCGGGAAGTTCAACTTTAAAATTTCTTGCGTTTGTCTAAAAGGTCACGATTCTCAATTGGGTTTTCTTTACCTGCTAAGGCATTATCAATCTTTTCTATATAATCCAAAGAGTCATCAATATAGAAAGCTAAATTCGGCACTTTACGCAATTGCAATTTAACACGTTGAGATAAATCGTGCTTAATCAAGGGCATATTCGATTTAACTGCGGCTAAAATTTCGGCAGCTTTTTCTTGTGGAAAGACACTCAAATAAACGCGAGCCACACCCAAATCAGTAGTAACACTCACTTTAGAAACGGAAATTACCAAGTTTGTCAATCCGTTTTTGCGTATTTCTCCTTGAAGAATATCTACTAAATCCTTTTGCAATACACTGCCAATTTTTTTCTGTCTGTTCGTTTCCATGCTGCAAAAATACAATTTTAAATTTTTATAATGCTTAGTAGCGAAAGTTTTGGCACTTCAGTAATCCATATTCCTGCTGTCCGCTCTACTTCGGTGCCGCTCCCATCAGGGCTAAAGGAGAAACCATTTGAATTTTTGTTACCTTTGTAGTTCAATTGAAAGTCATGAGAAAAATAGAACATATTGGCATTGCTGTAAAAAATTTAAAGGATTCAAATTTACTTTTTGAAAAACTATTTGGAAACCCACCCTACAAAGAAGAAGAAGTGGCTAGCGAAGGAGTAAAAACATCTTTTTTTATTAATGGTCCAAACAAAATCGAGCTCCTTGAAGCAACGAATCCAGAAAGTCCTATTGCAAAATTCCTTGAAAAGAAAGGTGAAGGCATTCACCACATCGCTTTTGATGTTGAGAATATTTTAGAAGAAATGGACAGGTTAAAAAAAGAAGGCTTTATTATTTTAAACGAAACTCCTAAAAAAGGAGCAGACAATAAACTAGTTGCTTTTTTACATCCAAAAGGGACAAATGGCGTTTTGATTGAACTTTGTCAAGAAATCCCATCAAAATAGTTGCAATGAACAAAAAATAGTGCTAATATTGCAACCTCAAAACTGGTCCTATAGCTCAGTTGGTTAGAGCACCTGACTCATAATCAGGTGGTCCTTGGTTCGAGCCCAAGTGGGACCACATTACAAAGACCTCTCTTTTGAGGTCTTTGTTGTTTTTGAAAATAAAAACCAAAGAATTAAAAACACCGTTAATAGGATAAAGTTTGTTTTTTAATAAATGGGCAATACCACTTTAGGAATAGTGCTTTTAATCATTAATTTTGAGTTAAGTTGTCGATTATATTTATATTTAGTTTTGACGATTAGTTTTTTTTTATACTTTTACGCACTATGAAAATTGTCCCGAATAGAATTATTATTATTCTGGTTGTGTTTTTCTTGCAACAAACTAATGTTTTTGCAGCTTCAGGACCGCCGCCACCATCATCACCACCGCCTCCTCCAGGATTACCGTTGGACGCAGGTTTGTTTTTGTTGGTGATAGCTTCGTTGTGCTATGGCATTTACAAATTAAACAGAATAAAAAACATAAAAAAAGCTTCAAATTAATTTGAAGCTTTTCCTTTTTATAAACGTTATCTAATCCTTTATTGTTTCAAAGCATAGAGTCTAGCAACGTATTTTCCCACAACGTCAAATTCTAAATTAATTTTTGTGCCTTTACTAAAAGTGCTGAAGTTTGTGTGTTCGTATGTATATGGAATGATGGCAACACTAAACTCATTTGCTTTAGAATTGACAACTGTCAAGCTTACACCATTTACTGTTATAGAACCTTTTTCAATAGTAATGTTATTTAATTTACTGTCGTATTCAAAAGTAAAGTACCAACTTCCGTTAGCTTCCTCAATAGATTTGCAAATACCAAATTGATCTACATGACCTTGAACAATGTGTCCGTCAAGACGGTCGCCAAGTTTCATAGCACGTTCTAAATTAACAATGTCACCAATTTTCCAATCGGCTAAATTTGTTTTTTCAATAGTTTCTCGGATCGCAGTTACCGTATATTCGTCATTATTTATGGCGACTACAGTAAGACAAACTCCATTATGTGCCACACTTTGGTCAATTTTTAATTCGTTGGTTATAGTTGAAGAGAGTGTTATATGTAGATTATCATTGTCCTTTTTTAAATCTTTTATTATTCCAAGGGTTTCGATTATTCCTGTAAACATTGTGGTTTTATTTTACTAAATTTGCACTTCAAAATTAGCAATAAATAACTTGTTCTTCTTATGAAAAAAGCAGAAAATATCATTGTCGGAATTTCTATCGGTGATTTGAACGGAATTGGCAGTGAAGTAGTTCTAAAGACTTTTAATGACTCTAGAATGTTAGAACTTTGTACGCCTGTTATTTTTGCTAACGTTAAAGTAATGTCTTTTATAAAAAAGACTTTGGAATTTGAAACTCCGTTACATGGTATTGACCAACTCGACCAAGTGGTTCTTGGTAAAGTCAACGTGCTTAATATTTGGAAAGAAGGAGTAGATTTAAATTTCGGAAAGAACGATGATGCTGTTGGTAAATACGCCATTAAATCATTTGTGGCAGCAACAAAAGCATTGAAAGAAAATAAAATAGATGTTTTAGTTACGGCTCCTATTAATAAATATAATATTCAATCAGAAGAATTTAAATTTCCTGGGCATACTGATTATTTGGACAAAGAACTTGAAGGAAATGCTTTGATGCTAATGGTTCAGGATAATTTAAGAATTGGACTTTTAACGGATCATGTTCCTGTGAATGAAGTAGCCAAACATTTGACAGAAAAGTTAATCTTCCAAAAAATAGAAACCATTAAACATAGTTTGATTCAGGATTTTGGCATTAACAAACCCAAAATTGCCGTTTTATCTTTGAATCCACATGCTGGAGACAATGGTATTATTGGCAAGGAAGATGATGAAATAGTAAAACCAGCATTAAAGAAATTATTTGAAAAGGGAACCTTAGTTTTTGGCCCTTATGCCGCGGATGGATTTTTTGGTAGTGGGCAATATGAAAAATATGACGCGGTTATTGCCACTTATCATGATCAAGGATTAATTCCGTTTAAGACCTTATCTTTTGGAAATGGTGTAAACTACACGGCGGGATTAAATAAAATAAGAACTTCACCAGATCATGGAACTGCTTATGAAATTGCTGGAAAAGGAATTGCTGATTATAATTCGTTTAAAGAAGCGGTTTACTTAGCGATTGATATTTATAATTCAAGAAATGAGTATCAAGAAATAAGCAAAAACCCACTGAAAACCAAAGAAAAACAGTTATAAACAAAAAAATGTTTATAACGCTTTTGGAATTGCAATAATTTTATATCTTTGCACACCCTAATTGGGGCTCAAATTGTTGTTTAGATGAAAAGTATGAATGAATATTTAATTCCTTTTATAGGATTAAAATTAGGAAAGCATCAGTTTGAATTTAAAATAAGCAAAAAGTTCTTTGACGAATTTAGTTTTGATGAATTCGAAAGTTGTGATGTAACAGTTAATGTTGTCTTGGAAAAGAAGACTACCATGTTGGAAATCAACTTTAAACATACTGGAACAGTGAACGTTCCGTGTGATTTAACTGGAGAGCCATTTGATTTGCCAATTAAAGGTAAAATAAAATTGGTGGTTCAGTTTGGTGACGAATTCAATAATGATAATGACGAATTATTGATACTGCCACATGGTGAACATCAAATTGATTTGTCTCAATACATTTATGAAATGATTGTATTATCAGTTCCACATAAAAGAGTTCATCCTGGCGTGAAAGACGGAACTTTACAAACAGAAGCATTGAAAAAACTGAATGAGTTACAAGTCAAAGAAATAAAAGAAGAAGAAAAAAAAGAAGATGATATTGACCCACGTTGGGACAAATTAAAACAACTATTAACGGATAAATAATATAGTAAAATGGCACATCCTAAGAGAAAAATCTCCAAAACAAGAAGAGATAAAAGAAGAACTCATTATAAAGCAACTGTTGCTCAAATTGCGACTTGTCCTGTAACAGGTGAAGCGCATTTATACCACAGAGCTTACTGGCATGAAGGTAAAATGTATTACAGAGGACAAGTAGTTATTGATAAATCAGTAGCTGTTGCCTAATTAAAGTTTTTTTACAAAACAAACTCTCACTTTGTGGGAGTTTTTTGTTTTAAGAAATTTAATAAATATCCCCTCCTAATTAAGTTAGGTTTAAATTTTTTTTGTAATTTCCACAACTTTTCGTTTTGAAAAAAACGACTAGAAAAATACCACTTTTATGACTACAATTACAGCCGCAATAACCGCAGTTGGAGCCTATGTTCCAGAATTTGTACTCTCAAATCAAGTACTGGAAACCATGGTTGATACCAATGACGAATGGATTACCACTCGTACAGGAATCAAAGAAAGAAGACTTTTAAAAGAAAAAGGAAAAGGCACTTCTTTTATGGCTATCAAAGCCGCTCAAGATTTAATTTCTAAAGCCAATATCAACCCTGCTGAAATAGACTTAGTCATTATGGCCACTGCTACGCCAGATATGCCTGTAGCTGCTACGGGAGTTTATGTGGCTTCTCAAATAGGTGCAGTAAATGCTTTTGCCTATGACTTGCAAGCTGCTTGTTCTAGTTTTCTTTACGGAATGTCAAATGCTGCTGCTTATATTCAATCTGGGAGATACAAAAAAGTATTGTTGATTGGGGCTGATAAAATGTCTTCTATTATCGATTATACGGATAGAGCTACTTGTATCATCTTTGGAGATGGAGCAGGAGCTGTTTTATTTGAGCCTAATACTGAAGGTCTTGGATTGCAAGATGAGTTTTTAAGAAGTGACGGAATTGGTAGAGAGTATCTTAAAATAGATGCTGGTGGATCGATACTTCCTCCTTCTGCTGAAACGGTTGCTAATGGGCAACACTTTGTTTTTCAAGATGGTAAAACCGTTTTTAAATATGCAGTTTCAGGAATGGCTGATGTGAGTGAGAAAATCATGGAACGTAACAATCTTACTAAAGATGATGTGAATTGGTTAATTGCCCACCAAGCAAATAAAAGAATCATTGATGCTACTGCCAGTAGAATGGGACTGGATGAAAATAAAGTATTGGTAAACATCCATAGATATGGAAATACTACCTCAGCAACATTGCCTTTGTTGTTGAGTGATTTTGAAGATAAACTTAAAAAAGGAGATAATTTAATTTTTGCAGCATTTGGTGGTGGATTCACGTGGGGTTCTATCTACTTGAAATGGGCATACAACAAACAATAAAACTAATCTAAAACTAACTAATTATGGATTTAAAAGAAATTCAAAACCTAATCAAATTTGTATCCAATTCTGGAGTTGCAGAAGTGAAATTAGAAACGGGCGATATAAAGATTACCATCAGAACTACATTAGAAGGTAACTCTCACGATATAACTTATGTACAACAAGCACCAATGCAACAAGCTATAGCTGCTCCTGCTGCTGCTCCAGTTGCTGCCGCTCCGGTTACTGCTGCTCCTACTGCTGATGATAATTCAAAATATGTTACTATAAAATCACCGATGATTGGAACGTTCTATCGTAAACCATCACCAGACAAACCTGTTTTTGTTGAAGTGGGTAGTACTATTGGTAAAGGAGATGTTCTTTGTGTGGTTGAGGCTATGAAATTATTTAACGAAATTGAAGCTGAAATTTCCGGAAAAATCGTTAAAATTTTGGTTGATGATATGTCACCAGTAGAGTTTGATCAACCTTTATTCTTAGTTGACCCTTCATAATTATTTTAAATTTTAAATTTTGAATTATGAATTTCTTCATAATTCAATTAAATCATTTAAAATTTATAATTTATAATTTAAAATAATCATAAGATGTTTAAAAAAATATTAATTGCCAATAGAGGAGAAATAGCGCTTCGCGTTATTAGAACTTGTCGTGAAATGGGCATTAAAACCGTAGCGGTTTATTCTACAGCGGATGCTGAGAGTTTGCACGTTAAATTTGCTGACGAAGCGGTTTGTATTGGTCCTCCTCCAAGTAATCTTTCTTATTTAAAGATGTCAAATATCATAGCGGCTGCTGAAATTACTAATGCAGATGCTATTCATCCTGGCTATGGTTTTCTATCTGAAAATGCTAAGTTTTCTAAAATTTGTCAAGAGCATGGTATCAAATTTATTGGTGCTTCGCCTGAGATGATTGATAGAATGGGAGATAAAGCTTCGGCAAAAGCTACTATGAAAGCTGCTGGAGTTCCGTGTGTTCCTGGTTCTGAAGGTTTATTAGAATCATTTGAAGAAGCCCAAAGACTTTCTAAAGAGATGGGTTATCCTGTGATGTTGAAAGCAACAGCTGGTGGTGGTGGAAAAGGAATGCGTGCGGTTTGGAAAGAAGAGGATTTACTCAAAGCTTGGGAAGGTGCTCGTCAAGAATCGGCGGCTGCTTTTGGGAATGATGGGATGTATTTAGAGAAATTGATTGAAGAGCCTCGTCATATTGAAATACAAGTAGTGGGTGATTCTTATGGAAAAGCTTGTCACTTATCAGAAAGAGATTGTTCTGTTCAACGTCGTCATCAAAAATTGACTGAGGAGACTCCGTCTCCTTTTATGACTGATGAATTGCGTCACAAGATGGGTGAAGCTGCAGTTAAAGCGGCAGAATTTATTAAATATGAAGGCGCTGGAACGGTGGAGTTCTTAGTGGATAAGCATAGAAATTTCTATTTTATGGAGATGAATACGCGTATCCAAGTGGAGCATCCTATTACGGAGCAAGTTATTGATTATGATTTGATTCGCGAGCAGATATTAGTGGCGGCTGGAGTGCCTATTTCGGGTAAAAATTATTTACCACAGTTGCACTCGATTGAATGTCGTATTAATGCTGAGGATCCTTATAATGATTTTCGTCCTTCGCCAGGTAAGATTACGGTTTTGCATGCGCCAGGAGGTCATGGAGTGCGTTTAGATACTCACGTTTACGCGGGTTATACGATTCCGCCAAACTATGACTCTATGATTGCTAAGTTGATTACTACAGCACAAACTAGAGAAGAAGCTATCAATAAGATGAAGCGTGCTTTGGATGAGTTTTACATTGAAGGTGTTAAAACTACGATTCCGTTTCACAGACAGTTGATGGATGAACCAGATTATGTGGCTGGAAATTATACTACGAAATTTATGGAGAGTTTTAAGATGAACGATCCGGAATAAATAGGAAGCCCTGCTGAGAAGCGGGGCTTTTTTTATATAGGTTCTCGATACCATTTGTACTTCGTAAAAACCACTCGAACTGACGGTTTTACTTTATTCTTCTTTGGAGTTTTTAACAGACTCTGCAAATTCTTTTAGTTTTTCGAGCGGTATTGTTTTGAGCAGTTGCTGTAAATTGACATCGTTAGTTTTTTGGATTAGTTTATTTAGCGGATGGTTTTTGGCTAGTTTGTTAGTGTTGTCTGGTTTGTATGCAAATAGGTCGCTAGGTTCACAGTGCAGTGCTTCGCATATCTTCTCAATGTGGTCCATTCGGATGGATCGCGAATACCCTTTTACAATATCACTGGCAGTGTGTGGAGATATACCCACTTTGACTAAAAAGGAATATGGTCTTTCGATTTGGCGGACCTTACATACTTCGGTAATGTTTAGGAATAGCATGATGATTAGTTTTAGTGTTATTTGATTGTTTGAGAAATATCAAATTGTGTGCCAAATTGTTGAAAGGCTTTTATAAAGAGGGAATAAAGTTGTATTAACTAACATTAATTATTTAAAAAAACGTACTGTTTTTGAATAAATTAGTAGTGAGCTTGTATACTATAGTAATTTTTATTTACAAACTAGTAGTGAGGAGTAACAGTTATGAAATTTTTTATAATGAACTAGAATTTGTTGTATTAAAACTTGAAATTAAATTGTATAAACTCGAATGTAAATTAGCAAAATAAGAATGATTGAAGGTTCTTGATTCCATTTTGACTTTGTCAAAATCACTCGAACTGAAGGATATACTTATAATAGAAACAAAAAGCCCAACTTATGATTGAGTTGGGCTTTTTGTAGTTTATTTTATATCATCCCTACGGGATTTTTGTGATTTGATGGATTGTTTTTCTACCGATATTTAATCCCTAACGGGATTTTAAAACCGAATGTCCACCGGACATTACCTCTTACTATCAAATCTAACGGGATTGTAAAACCGAATTTCCGTTATCCTCTTACTATCAAAACTAATGGGATTGCTTATTATAAAGTTTCTTTCAACCATTTGTAAAACTCGCGTTGCCACACTATGGCGTTTTGAGGTTTTAGTACCCAGTGGTTTTCTTCGGGTAAGTAAAGTAGACGACTTTTTATGCCGCGTAGTTGAGCTGCTTGGAAGGCTTCTTGCGCTTGTCCTATTGGCACACGGTAATCTTTACCTCCTTGTACGATAAGGATTGGCGTGTTCCATTTGTCTACGAAGTTGATAGGATTGAATTGGTTGTATGCTTTTTGGGCCACCGTATTATTTTTATCCCAATAATTGCCACCGAAATCCCAGTTGTTGAAGAACACTTCTTCTGTAGTTCCGAACATGCTTTGTGTGTTGAATACACCGTCATGAGCGATAAAAGTTTTGAAACGGTTGTTGTGGATTCCGGCAAGATAGAATACAGAATATCCACCATAGCTTGCGCCAACACATCCTAAACGAGCTTTATCTACATAGTTTTCTTTGGCCACATCATCAATAGCGGAAAGGTAATCGTTCATTACTTGTCCGCCCCAGTCTTTAGAGATTTGTTCGTTCCATTCTTGACCATGTCCGTACATTCCTCTTCTGTTAGGAGCTACTACAATATAGCCTTGAGAAGCCATTAAAGAGAAATTCCAACGGAAAGAGTAGAACTGTGTTAAAGGAGATTGAGGTCCGCCTTGGCAATATAATAGGGTTGGATATTTTTTGGTTTTATCAAAATTAGGAGGTAGAATGACCCACACTAACATTTTTTTACCATCGGTAGTGTTTACGTATCTTCTCTCGAATTTTGGTAAGTTTAATTTGGCGTAGAACTCGTCATTGGTTTTGGTTAATTGCGTGAATGCTTTTTTCTTTTGGTTATAGGCATAAATTTCTGCGGCATGATTCATATCGGTTCTTGAAATGATGATATTATCTCCAGAGAAACCTACTATATCATGTGCATCAAAATCACCATTGGTTACTTGTTTTACGGTAACGGCTATTTTGGTTAGGCCTGGGAAATTTACTTCAAATACTTGTAGCGTTCCGTCAACGGCTGCCGTAAAATATACTTTTTTACCGTCGGGACTCCATTTAAAACTTTCTACAGAACCATCCCAGTTAGCAGTTAGATTCATGTTCATTCCTTTGAAACTAACGATGATGTCGTTTTTATCCGCTTCGTAGCCATCGCGTTTCATTTGTAACCAGGTTAAATCGCCATTTGGAGAAAAGGCAGGATTAGTATCATAACCAGGATTGTTTTCGGTTAGATTTTTTGTGGTTTTTGTTTCGATATTGTATTCATACAAATCGGTATTCGTAGAGATTGCATAGGCAGTACCGAATTTCTTTTTGGAAACATAGATTATGCTTTTACTGTTGGGAGACCAAATATAATCTTCATCGCCGCCAAAAGGTTTTTGAGGAGCATCGTATGGTTCCCCTTTCATGATGTCTACAGGCTCAGCATTCTGTTTGTTGATAGCGAAGAAAACATGGTTATGCGTTCCGTTATTCCAGGTATCCCAGTGGCGGTAATCTAGTCCGTCGTAGATTTGAGCTTCTGATTTGTCTAATTCGGGATAAAAATCTTTTCCTAATACGTTTTCGGTTTTCACTTCTTGATTGGAAAGGATATATTTTCCGTCAGGGGAAACGTTTTTATCGTTTAGTAATTCTTTGGTTTGTTCTTCTTTAACTTCTACTGCAGTTCCGCCAGTTACGGGTATAGTATAGAATTTGGAATTCGATTTATTTTCTTCTACGGAAGGAGATGCTACTTTGTAGACAATAGATTTTCCGTCTTTAGAAATTCCGAGAGGAGATACTCTGCCAATTTTCCATAATCCTTCTGGAGATAAAACTTGTTGTGCTGATGCGGTTATGCTCATTGTACTAATGATTAATAAAAGGAGTTTTTTCATTTTGGTATGATAATTTATTGAAGGTCTAAAAGTAGCAAAATTAATTAACAAAAAAAGCCATACTGAAAAGTATGGCTTTTAAGTTTTTATAAAAAATTATTCTTTGATAAAACGTTTTGTTGTAGATGAAGATCCGTTAGATACTTCGATTAAGAACGTTCCTGTTTTTAATCCACCCACGTAAATTGCATCATTTTCAATTTTACCATTTCCTAATTCTTGCCCCATCATATTGAAGATTCTGTAAGTTGAAGGAGCTTCAAGATTAGAGATGTTTAACATATCTCCTTTTACAGGATTAGGATAAAGATTGAATGAAATTCCAGTGTTAGCAGTTTCATCAATTCTAGCAGTAGCTGTGATGTTTACTGTATAATCTTCTACTTGACCGTAAGTGATAGACTGACAAGAAGAAGTAGGAGTGGCATTGTAACTCATTTGTACTCTCATTCTTGTTGCCCCTAAAGTAGCGGTAGTTGGAATAGTAAATGTTCCGCTTACAGGAGTTGTTGTAGAAGCCGCTTTTGTCCAAACTTTTTCTCCAGCATCAGTGAATACACCATTTCCGTTGTAGTCAATCCAAACAGCATATCCTTCTTTGTATACTGTGCTAGTCCATGTTGGTGTAATTGTGATAGTGTAAGCAGTACCTCTAACGGCATTTGTTGAAAGCGCTGTGAAATTTTCATAACCTGCAGTTCCTGTTGAAGTATTGCTAATGGTTCCGAAAACCACTTTTCCGATTCTTTCATCCGTAGTGATACTTGATGTAGAAGCACAATAGGTTACTGTATTAGCAAGAGTTGTTACACTTACTGAGTTACTATCTGGAGAAGCATTTCCTGCAGCATCTTTAGCTCTTACTGTGAAAGTGTAAGCTGTAGAAGCAGTTAAGCCAGTTACAGCATAAGAAGCCGTTGTAGTTGAAGCTAAGAAAACGCCACCTTTATATACGTCATATCCAGTTACGGCTACGTTATCAGTAGCACCAGTCCAAGAAAGATTAGTTGTAGTTGCAGTAGTTCCAGAAGCTGATAATGTTGGTGTCGTTGGTACCGTTGTATCAGGAGTTAAGGTGGTTACTGTAACGGTATTACTTGCTAGAGAAATATTTCCAGCAGCATCTTTAGCTTGTACATAGAATGTATAAGCTGTAGAAGATGACAATCCAGTTACTGTAAGTGTAGTTGAAGTAGTTGAAGTTTTTAATACTCCACCTTGGTATACGTCATATCCAGTTACTGCAACGTTATCCGTAGCACCTGACCAAGATAAAACGGTAGAAGTTAAAGTAGTTCCAGAAGCTGATAATGTAGGAGCTGTTGGAGCTGTTGTATCAGGAGCAGGAGCTAATGTAGTTACACTAACTGCGTTACTTGCAGCTGAAGCATTACCTGCAGCATCTTTAGCTTTAACTGTGAAAACATAAGTAGTAGTATTAGCTAAACCAGAGACAACAAAAGATGTTGAAGCAGTTGATCCTAATAAAACACCATCTTTATATACATCATAACTTGTAACGGCTACGTTATCAGTAGCACCAGACCAAGATAAATTTGTTGTAGTTTGAGTAGTTCCTGAAGCAGATAAAGTTGGAGCAGTTGGAGCTACTGTATCAGTTGAACCAGCTGTAATTGTGAAGTTAGCATTAGAAACGTCAAAGAAAATATGATTTGTTCCTTTTACCATGATTCTGTTTGTTGTTCCAGGAGTATTTGGAATAGTAACTGCTTCTGTTCCGTCATTTGGAGTAGCCGCTAATAAAGTAGACCAAGTATTTCCTGCATCAGTAGATAAAAGAATATCAACATTAGCGCAGTTTACGCCGTTTGCCGTTGTCCCTGCTACAGCCCAAGTTACTGTTTGAGAACTTCCTCCAGCATAAGAAACAGCAGTATTTGGAGAAGTTACGCTAAAAGGTCCAGCAGTTGCATTAACAGTAACAATCATATCGTCACTATTATTAGCAGGTCCACCAGCGTGATTATCACGAACGGTTACTCTAAAGTTTAATGTTCTAGCTACAGATGGTAGAGCTTCTACAGTAAGTTCAGTTCCAGCTGTTGTTGTTGCTCCTGTTAAAACGGAAGCCATTCTTGGGAAATATCTCGTTGGAGAAGCTGAAGAATTATAAGATCTGAAATCTACTCCAGTTGTTTTAGTAGCACTTGGTGCAGCAGAAGTAGTTTGGTTGTCCATTTCTTCCCAGTTATAGGTAAGAGCGTCTCCATTAGCATCAGTAGCAGAAGCTGTTAGCATGAATGGAGTACTTTTAGGGATAGTATAATCTAAACCTGCGTTTGCTGTTGGAATAGCATTTCCAGTAGCAATGTTTATCGAGCAAGTTTTGGCTTTAATGTTGTTAGTTACTTGTTGGATACTAACGGCGTGGAAAAATGGATCCGAGTGAGGTTGAACGTCTAATGAAGTAATACCAGCATATCCCATGATAGTTGATCCTGAGCCTGGTTCCATTTGAACACCACTTCCTTCATTACTGTGAGTGAAAGTATGGTTAGCACCCATTTGGTGACCCATTTCGTGCGCTACGTAATCAATATCGAAATTATCTCCAGAAGGGATTCCATCTGCAGGAGAAGTGATCCCACTTCCTTTTGAACCGTTTACACAGATACAACCGATACAGCCTGCATTTCCACCACCACCAGAAGCACCGAATAAGTGACCGATATCGTAGTTAGCTTCTCCAATGACAGAAGTTAGTGTTGATTGTAATTGTGAATTCCAACTTGACATACTAGCTGCTGCTGAATATGGATCTGTTGAGGCATTAGTATAAATCACTAAATCGGTATTTGCTATAAGAACCAAACGTGCTCCGAAATCATTTTCAAAAACGCCATTACATCTTGTTAGGGAATTATTGATTGCTGCTAAGGCTAATGCTTTAGTTCCACCAAAATAAGTAGTGTATTCTCCAGTACAAGACATCGCTAAACGGAATGTTCTCATTAATGCATCGTCAGCATTTGGTCTTGCAGTACTAGCATTTACTTGTGGAGTAGCTACGTCTATAACGCTACACTCAAAACGAGTAAGTGATTGTGCTTTATCTGATTTTCTATAAACAGTGTAAGTTCCTAAATCAGCAGAAATAGGCTCGATAAAAACAGCAGATTTATCACCAGAAATTACCATAGATTTGAAACCTAATGGAGAAACACTAAAATAAGCTTTAGCTGTTGGGTTATCAATTCCGATTCCGATGTAAGATTTAATTTCAGGATATCTTGCAGCTAACGCAGGATCCATATTGGAATTTTCATAAACACGATAATTTTCTAAAACACCTTCAGCATTTGGAATAGAAAAGATGGTGTTTGATTTGGAGGTTGCCATTCTAGATGGTACATTACTTAAGCTTGCCTTTAAGCTTAGAAGGTCTAAGTTAAAAAGGTTTTTTTCTGGAAGTTGCATTCTTGATTCAAGAGCAACCATGTTACTCTTTTTTGTAGTAGCAGTCCACACTGAGCTTTTGTTCTGTGCAAAAGAAAAACTTGAGGCCACTAACAAAGTAACAATGAGTAATTTAAATTTCATAATAATTATTGGTTTTGTTAAAAATAGTGCACCAAAAATAAAATTATTTTTGTCATTTCATCAAGTTATTTGCTAAAACTATCAACAAATAAACAAACAATGGTGTTAGACATTATAATATCAATATAAAATAAGTATAATTCGTATTAAAATAATAAATATTTTAAATTTTGTTCTAAGTATTATCTGAAAAAAATTAATTTTAAAAAAAATAACAGCATGAATCTTAGTTATTGGGAACTCAAAAATTGGTTTACGAATATTGATTTTACTATTGTTGGAAGTGGAATTGTAGGGTTACATTGTGCTTTGGCATTAAGAGAGCGTTTCCCAAATAGTAAAATACTGGTTTTAGAAAGAGGAATGTTGCCTCAAGGGGCTAGTACAAAAAATGCCGGTTTTGCTTGTTTTGGAAGTATTTCGGAAATACTAGATGATTTAAAATCGCACAGCGAAGAAGAGGTTGTTCAACTAATCCAAAAGCGTTGGGATGGTTTGCAATTGTTGCGTAAAAATCTTGGGGATCATGCTATCGATTTAAAGCCTTATGGTGGTTATGAATTGTTTCTAAAGAATGATGAAAGTACTTACACAGATTGTTTACAAAAGCTACCTTATATTAATGACTTACTAAGACCACTTTTTAAGAATGATGTTTTTGCTAAAAAAGCAGATAGTTTTGGCTTTCAAGGCCTACAGGAATATACTATTTTTAATCCTTTTGAAGCCCATATTGATACTGGAAAAATGATGAATGCTTTGTTGCAAAAAGCCTTTGCAAACGATATTCTAATTCTGAATCAAGTTGAAGTTACTGCCTTTCATGACAAAAATGAGAGCGTAGAAGTTGGGTTTTCTGATTTTAGTTTTGATACAAAAAAACTATTCTTTGCTACCAATGGTTTTGCAGAGGAGCTTACCAAAAATAGAGTAAAACCAGCAAGAGCTCAAGTATTGATTACAGAGCCCATACTAGATCTGAAGATTAAGGGAACTTTCCACATAGACAAAGGGTATTATTATTTTAGGAATATTGATGATAGAATTTTATTAGGTGGTGGAAGAAACTTAGCCTTTGAAACGGAAACTACTACAGAACTTGGTCAAACAGAATTAATTCAAAATCGTTTGGAGGAATTGTTAAAAGAAGTAATTTTACCCAATACCGAATTTAAAATTGCTCACCGTTGGAGTGGTATTATGGGGTTAGGTTCGACAAAAAAACCTATCGTTGAACAATTATCTAAAAATGTTTATTGTGGCGTTAGATTAGGGGGATGGGGGTTGCTATAGGCAGTTTAATAGGTCAAGAACTAGCAGATTTAGTTAAATAAATTATGATAAGAAAAATTTTTCGTTGGATTTGGAAAGCGATGCTTTGGTTTTTTGGACTTTCCATTTTATCGGTGATTCTATTCAAATGGGTTCCCATTCCGTTTACACCTTTGATGATTACAAGGATTATTGAATTTAAACTAGATGGTGATGTTGCTATTTATAGTCACAAGTGGGTTCCGCTTGAAGAAATCTCTCCGAATTTGCAAAAAGCAGTGATTGCTAGTGAAGATGGAAACTTTTTAAAACACAGTGGTTTTGATTTTAAAGCCATGCAAAAAGCATTTAAAAATAATAGTAAAGGGAAGAAGCTTAAAGGAGGAAGTACCATTTCGCAGCAAACTGCCAAAAATGTTTTCTTGTGGCAAGGCAGAAGTTACATCCGTAAAGGATTAGAAGCCTACTTTACTGTTTTGATCGAACTAATATGGGGCAAAGAACGCATTATGGAAGTGTATCTTAATAGCATAGAAATGGGGAATGGAGTTTATGGTGCACAGGAAGCGTCAAGGCATTGGTATAGTAAAACGGCAATAGATTTAACGCCAAGAGAGGCGGCTGGTATTGCGGCTATTTTACCAAATCCAAGAAAATTTCAGGCATCCAACTCTTCTCCTTATATAAATAATAGGAAAGATAAAATCATGAAAGTGATGCGGCATCTAGGAAAAATAAAATATTAAAAAAAAGCCGTCTCAATAATTGGGACGGCTTTTTTATTTTAAAAAATATTTTTAATAAAATAAAGGCTTGTATTGTTGCCAATGTTTAAATATTAAAATAGTATTAAAGACCATTACCAAAAGGGCAACCGATAATCCAGGGATGTCTAAAAATAAATGGAATAGTAAAATATTAATGGATATTGGCGCTAATAATATTAAAGCAAAAGCAACCCATTTTTTTAATAATAACATTACACCAATAAGGACTTCTAATGCCCCAACAACTGGAAAAATGTAACCAGTTGCACCAAGTGAATTCATGAATTGTCCAGCAGCAGTAGTGCCATCTGGTTGATCCATTGGGATAAAATGATGAATCATATTAGCTCCAAAAACAACTAAAGCTAATCCTAAAGCTAATCTAACGATTTTCGTAAACATTGAATTCATATAAGTTGATTTTTAATTAGTAATAACGTAAAAATAGGACAAATTATTTACATTAAAAACACTTTATTGTTTAAAATTTTGTTGTAATTATAAACAATGAATAAATTTTTTAGAAATTAATCAATTTTAGATAGTAAAGGTTACCCCCAAAACAATATTCCTACCAATATTAGGAATTCCATCCGATTTTAATCTAGATAAGTGAGAAACATAGGTTTTATCAAATAAATTATTGGTATTCAAATTAATGTTGAATGTTGTTTTGTTGATCGTAATTTTTCCGCCTAAACCTATATTAATTATAGTGTAATCATTAGTTCGAGTTTCAAATTCACTGTTGTTGTTTTGAGCAAAAGTGCTTTCGATGTTAAGTGTAGCAAAACCTTCTTTCCACCAATTTTTGATGTTGAACTCACCCCGTAAATTGTTGTTCCATTTATTGGCAGGAATTAAAGGTAAATTACTGCCATCATCTTTTTTACCAATGACAGTTTCAAAACTACTAGTTAAATGCAACCAATCTAATGGATGAGGATGAAAATGAATGCCTGCTTCGCCACCATATAATTTTGCATTGGCTTGAACATAATCGTATACATTGTTGCCATCAATGATATTTCCATTGGGAGATATAAAAATGTAATTGTTGATGTGATTATAAAAACCATTGGCAAATAATTCAAAATGAGAACTTTTGTATTCCAAATTCAAATCGGTTTGTAAATTCTGTTCGTTTTTTAAGTTGGAATTTCCAATTTCGTAACGATTACTACCTTCATGAACTCCGTTGGAAGTTAATTCAGCTAAATTCGGCGCTCTAAAACCAGAAGCGATATTCAAGCGGAGAGTAAAATCATCTGCCAAATTGGTTTTGTAACCTAACGAAGCATTAAAACTATTAAAACTTTTATCAATGGCTTCAAAATAACCTTCTTGACCAACTATTCCATAGGTTTCAGAAGCAACTTTTCTATTGTCAAAACGCAATCCCGCTTGTAAAACATTTTTTCCGAATTCATAATTGGCTGTCCCAAAAACTCCGAAATCATTTGTAGTAGCGTCAGGAATAAGTAATTCTTCTCCCGAATTAGTGTTGGTTTGATGCATTCCTTGAAGACCAACGATAGTTTCTATTTTTCCCAATTTTGGCAAATAGTATTTCAAATCATAGTTTACTGTTCTTAATTTCATGTGTAAAGAAGCTACATTGCTGTCTTCAAATTCACTTCGATCATTAAAAATATAACCTAAGTCGGCATCGAGTTTTGAGTTTTTGAAATAAAAATTATTGTGCAGACTTAAAATATGATTGTTCACTGCTTGTTTAGGATAAACCGTAGAATGGTTTGTAGATTGTTCACCTATTCCGTTTTCTGGAATTCCTAAATCTAATCGATTAAAATTGTATCGCAACACACTAGAAAAACTAGAGTTGCTATACCCAATCCCAGTTTTCAAATCGGTTTCATTGTAGCGTGTATTGGTCACTCTGTCACCATCGGGTATTTGATAATCAGCATGAGTGTTGAAGCTTCCTCGCGCTAAAAATTTCCAGTTTTCGGTTGATGTTTTTAATCCTAACGAGGTATTGCTTCCTAGAGTATTAGAAAAAACACGTTGACTGAAATCAGCTTTAAATTCTTGCGGATTAGCAAATTTTTCTGGATTGAAATACAAAACACCACCGAGAGCATCAGAGCCATAAAGTAAAGAAGCTGGCCCTTTAATCACTTCTACACTTTCTACACCAGCATCATTCAACCCTAATCCGTGTTCTTCACCAAATTGTTGGTTTTCCAATCGCACCCCTTGTGAATAGACCAATACACGGTTGCCACTTAATCCCCGAATTACTGGTTTCCCAATGGATGTTCCAGTAGAAACTTGAGAAACTCCTGGAATTGTTGCTAAGCCTTCAATTAGTGTTGCTGCTCCTTTTTGTTGCAGCGATTTGACGCTTTGGTGTTCCACTTTCATGACGTTTTGCGATTGCAATTTGTTGAAAGCAGTCGAAACTATCACTTCATCCATGTGGACAATATTGTCTTCTAACGTAATGTTTTGGGTACTTTCTTTTTCTGAAATAGCGATAGAAAGTATTTTGGTGGAATAGCCTACTAACGAATAGACAGTTTTAAAAGAACCATTCGGTAAATTGTCTAAAGTATATTTTCCATCCGAATCTGAGATAGTTTCTTTATGAATTTCGGGGATGACAATTATAACATTTGATAAGGGTTTGTTCTCTTTATCAGAAATAATTCCAGAGATTTTGTTTTGTGCTGTCATAAAGCAGGAGCACCCTAATACTAAGGCGACATAAAATAATTTCATGTTTTTCGATTTTAATTATTGTAAAAATTTTTAGCCAAAAGATTGGCAAAACAGTTAAACAATAATCTTGGGAGGAGCTCGAAGTGCAAAGAGGGCACCACGAAACGATTGGGTTATTTCTTTAGAATAGCAAAAAGTATACGAAGAAAGAACTTCTGTTTTACTGAAATCAAAAGAGTAAAAATGGGTAGGAGTATAATTGCTTAGCGCAAATTCGCAAACGAAACAATGATCAAAATCGTGATGTTGATGATTGATTTCGGATTGGTTTAAAGTGTATTTATGATGACACTTTTTTTCGGCAATATGTTTTTCTAGGTGATGAAAGGAGTGCAAGGATTGCAATAAAAGAGCTCCCATTACCATGATGGTAAAGGATATACTTATTATGGAGATTTTGTTTTTCATCGCATACAAATGTAAGGGATGCTCAAAGAAAAACCGTTTGATTTTAACAAATTTTAGGATTTGCAAAAACCAAACGGATTTCTATTTTGTCATTTCCGCGTAGGCGGAAATCTATTACACTAATTTATTTGCTACTAAATATTCAGCAATTTGAATCGTATTTGTAGCAGCACCTTTTCTCAAGTTGTCAGATACAATCCACATGTTTAATGAATTGGGTTGACTTTCATCACGACGAATTCTACCTACAAACACATCGTCTTTTCCTTGAGCATATAATGGCATAGGATAAGTATAAGAATCATTATTATCCTGAACAACAACGCCATCGGTATGATGTAGAATATTGCGAACTTCATTCACATCAAAATCATTGGAGAACTCTACGTTCACCGCTTCACTATGACCGCCCACAACAGGGATTCGGATAGCTGTAGCAGTAACGGCTATGGATTTGTCGCCAATAATTTTTTGAGTTTCACGAACCAATTTCATTTCTTCTTTGGTGTATCCGTTTTCTTCAAAGCTGTCGCATTGTGGAATAGCATTGCGATGAATTTGATATTTATACGCCATTTCTCCTTGAACACCAGCGTATTCGTTTTCTAATTGTTGTACTGCTTTTACACCAGTTCCAGTAATGGATTGGTAAGTGGAAACAATGACACGTTTGATATTGTATTTTTTGTGCAAAGGCGCTAAAACCATTACCATTTGAATCGTAGAACAGTTAGGATTGGCTATGATTTTGTCTTCTTTCGTTAATTCAGAAGCATTGATCTCTGGGACTATTAGTTTTTTTGTTGGATCCATTCTCCATGCAGAAGAATTATCGATAACGGTGGTTCCAGCAGCGGCAAATTTTGGTGCCCAATCAAGTGATGTTTGTCCACCAGCTGAAAACAAAGCAATATCAGCTTTCATATCTACTGCGGTTTGTAGCCCCACTACTTTGTATTTTTTTCCTTTGAATTCAATTTCTTTTCCTACTGATTTTTCAGAAGCCACAGGAATTAATTCGGTAACTGGAAAATTTCTTTCAGCTAAAACGTTAAGCATTACTTCGCCAACCATTCCGGTTGCGCCAACAACAGCAACTTTCATATTTATATCGATTTATATTTTTGAAGTACAAAAGTATGTAGAAAAAAGAAAATAGAGCAAAGAAGAAAGAAAAAAGAAAAAATCTGAAAATGCAGATAACGTTGTCGTTAGCCCCGATAATTTGATATTAAGAGGAGGACTGCCGGTGGCAGTCAGGTATTTTTATCGAACTAAAGAAACATAAACGTCCTCTTTAGCCCCGATAGAAGCGGCACCGAAGTAAAGCGGATAGCGGGAGGGATTATCCTAAATAAAATAAACGTTGTGCTCCTAAAAAAGAAAAACCGCCTCAAGTATGAAGCGGTTTGGTTAAGAATATATAATGTAGCGGTATTATTTTTTCAACAAATCTCTAATTTGAGTAAGTAATTCTTCTTGTGAAGGTCCAGCTGGAGCAGCAGGTGCCGCTTCTTCTTTCTTTTTAGCTTTTTCAGCAGCTCTTAAAACCACAAAAATAAAGAAAGCAATAATGATAAAATTAATGACTGCTTGAACAAAATTTCCATAAGTCATAACGGAAGCCCCCGCTTTTTTGGCAGCTTCTAAATTCTCATAACTCTGTCCATTTAAAGAGATAAATTTCGAGGTAAAATCAATGCCTCCAGTAATTAAACCCACAAGTGGCATAATCAAATCATCCACTGCAGAACCTACAATTTTTCCGAAAGCACCACCGATTACTACCGCTGTTGCTAAACTTAATACGTCGCCTTTCATTAGTGACGCTTTGAAATCGCTAAAAAATCCCATAATTATTTTGTTTTATTTGGTTAATTGATAACTAAATTATAGAAAATTTTAACATTTGAAAACAATTTTTAAATTATTCTCTAAAAAATACACGTTTAACCCGTTGCGATATACTGGTTATGATTTCGTAAGGAATAGTATTCAATTGTTTTGCCATGAAGTTTACGGTTGGGTTTTCACCAAAAATGATAACGGTGTTACCTTCTTTGCAATCAATGTCAGTTACGTTAACCATTAGCATGTCCATACAGACACTTCCTACAATTTTGGCAGGTTTATTGTTAATCAAAACATAGCCAACACCATTGCCCCAAGCTCTACTGATACCGTCTGCATAACCAATAGGGATGGTGGCAATTTTTGTGGCTTCAGTAGCCATGTACCTTCTGCCATAGCCTACACTTTCATTAGCATCGATAGTTCTAATTTGGGAAATCACCGATTTTAAGGTGCCGACAATTTGCAATTCTTTTTGTTCTTCGGAATCGTTGGAAATTCCGTAAAGTCCAATACCTAAACGGACCATATCGTATTGTGCTTCGGTATAATTGGTAATGCCCGATGTATTTAAAATATGGCGAATAGGTTTTATGTTGAGTTCAGCCATCAATTTGGAAGACAGTTTTTCGAATAAGGCAATTTGAGATTTTGAAAAAGAATCGTGTTTTAAATCATCACTCGTTGCCATGTGTGACAAGATGCTTTTGATTTGTACCGTTTCGTTGCCTTTTAGAATTTGGATTAAATCGGTTATATTTTCTTCTTCAAATCCTAGGCGGTGCATGCCTGTATCTATTTTGATATGGATTGGGAAATGTTTTAGTTTCTTTTGTTCGGCAATTTTTAAAAAGCTTTTTAATCCTTTGATTGAATAAATCTCGGGTTCTAAACGATGTTGAATAATAGCTGCAAAACTCGTCGTCTCTGGATTTAACACCATAATGGGCACAGAGATTCCAGCATTTTTCAGTGAAATTCCTTCATCGGCGAAAGCCACACCAAGATAATCTACTTTATGATGTTCAAGCAATTTGGCAATTTCAAAACCACCATTTCCGTAACCAAAGGCTTTAACCATGACCATCATTTTGGTTTTAGGTTTTAACTTTGATTTGAAAAAATTCAGGTTATGACTGATAGCATTTAGGTTAATTTCTAGAACGGTTTCATGTGTTTTCTCTTCGAGGATGGAAACAATTTCTTCAAAATGAAAATCACGAGCGCCTTTAATTAAAATGGTTTCGTTTTCAAAATTCAGATTATCAAAAGCATTTTTAAATTCGGAAACATTTTTAAAAGAGACACTGTTGATGAATTTATTTTTATACTGAGAAATGGTTTCTCCAATGCCAATCACACGGGTAATTTTATTGGAAATAATCAATTGAGAAACTTGAGAATATAACTCGTCGTTACTTAAACCACTTTGAAAAATATCAGAAAGAATTAAGGTCTTCTTTTTGTGTTGTTTTTGATTTTCTAGAAAGTCTAGCGCAATTTTCAACGATTGGAAATCAGAGCTATAACTGTCGTCTATAAGCGTACAATTGTAGATTCCGTTTTTTACTTTAAGTCGCATTTCAACGGGATACAATTGGGCCATTCTAGTTTGAATTACTTTTTGATTGTATCCAAAATAGAGCATGACCATCATACAGTGAATGGCATTTTCTACTGAGGCTTGATCTTGAAAAGGAATCGTAATCGGGAAAGTATCTTCTCTGTAAGTAACTTGTAATTCGGTAAGTTCCCCTATGTTTTTTTTGGTGATAAAGACATCTGCACTTTTATCATCGGAACACCAACTGAAGAGTTTTATTTTGGGGTTCACGAAAGCGCAAATGGTTTTGTTTTTATTTAAAATCAGTACGTTGACTGAAATAAAAAGTTTGAGTTTTTCTTTTATTTTATCGGCAACGCTTGAAAACCCTTCATCATGTGCCGAACCAATATTAGAGAGTATCCCAATGGTGGGTTGGATAATCCTTTGCAGTTTTTCCATTTCGTGCATTTGCGAAATTCCAGCTTCAAAAATGCCGAGATTGTGCTTTTCATTGATGCCTAAAATAGACAGCGGAACACCCACTTGTGAGTTGTAACTTTTCGGACTTCGAATTATATTGAAATCGGGGCTTAACAGAAAATTTAGCCATTCTTTGATGATGGTTTTTCCGTTGCTTCCTGTAATTCCGATAACGGGGAAATCAAATTGACTGCGGTAAAAGGCAGCAAACTTCTGAAGCGCTTCGAGTGTGTTTTCTACTAGTAAAAAATTGGCTTTGCCTTTAACGTTTTCAGGAATTTGGGTTACTACAAAATGGTGAACGCCTTTCTGAATCAATTCTTCTATGTATAGATGACCGTCATGATTAGGTCCGGAAAGTGCAAAGAATAAGGTGTTTTCATCGTTCTGTAATGAGCGGCTATCGATGGAAATATAATCGATTACCGCCACATCATTTAAACCAACCCAATTGGCTTTGATGATGGGAATAATATTTCGGATGGTTAGTGTCACGATGAGAGGTTATTTTCCGTCTTTGGACAGATGTTCAGGGTCTTTGACTTCCATGTTTTGGCGCATGGCGTTGAAATAGGCGGCACGGCTTAACGGTTCGTATTCTTCGGTTTCGCCTAACATAACGAGTTTGTCATTATCGTTTTTTCGGAAACTGTAATGCGCTAAATTTCCGGTTCTTGTACACACAGCGTGTACTTTGGTTACATATTCGGCAGTAGCCATTAAAGCAGGCATGGGTCCGAAAGGATTTCCTTTAAAATCCATGTCTAAACCAGCGATGATTACTCGAATTCCAGAATTGGCTAAGTCATTACAAACGGCTACAATTTCGTCATCAAAAAACTGTGCTTCATCAATACCCACCACATCACAACCTTGGGCTAAAATTCTAATATTAGCGGCGGCAGGAACTGGAGTAGAACGAATTTCATTTTTGTTGTGCGAAACAACCATTTCTTCATCGTAACGCGTATCGATAGAAGGTTTGAAAATTTCTACCTTTTGTTTGGCAAATTGGGCTCTTTTTAATCGTCTGATTAGCTCTTCGGTTTTACCCGAAAACATCGAACCGCAGATGACTTCAATCCAACCAAATTGCTCTTTATGATTTACTGTATTTTCGAGAAACATTTTGTATTTTTCTTGCGCTAAAAATGAATAGTTTTTATTACTTTGTGACGGAAACCAAACGACTTAAATTTTTCCTATTTTTACGTCGATTCAAATGTAGAAAATTTTTAATTAAGGTAACTTCTTCCCATGATTAAATAAATGGCTAAGGAGAAAATTAACTAAAGCATAGCAATTTCAAAACAAGATGAAAAAAAGATTAGAATCCGAATTAATCAGCATTGCGCACCGAATTTTAAAGCTAAAAAACAAGTCGGAAGTCGACCAATTGTATAAAGAAACTCAAAAATTATACGAAACCTTGTCTGTTTTAAAATTTTATCAAGACAATTTTGAATCGGTAAAATCAGATGTGACTGAAGACGTTTTAGAAGAAAAACTAGAACAATCTCTTGAAGCGGAAGAAGCTCCAGCTCCAGTGGTGGAAGTGAAGGAAGAGATAATAGAACCAATAGTGGAAGTGGAAGCAGCACCAGAAGTAGTTTTAGAAGCTGAAGCAGCACCAGAACCTGAGACGGAAGAAGAAGTAATTGTTTCAGAAGAACCAGAAGCCACCATAGAAGAAGAGGAAGTTTTAACTGAGGAAGAACCTGCAGTAGAAGAAGAACCAGTTGCTGAAGAAGAAGAACCAGTTGTTGTTCCTGAACCCTCTTTCAAGCCTATTTTTGAATTAGAGGTTGAAGAAGAAGAAGAAATAGAACCAGCAGAAACAGCTTCTGAAGTAAAACCAGAAGATAAACCAGTAGCTCTTGAAGATTTTTTAGGAGATTATAAAGACCCTGTTTTTGTAAAACCTAATGAAGTTTCTTTATTTGGAACAGAATCAACAGAAAGTGAAAAAGTAAGTGAGATTAAAGAAGAACCAAAAGCAACTACTATAAACGAAGGGCACTCAAAATCAATCGCCATTGGATTGAACGACAGAATTGGTTTTGTGCAACATCTTTTTAACGATAGCAATGAAGATTTTAATAGAGTGATTTCTCAATTGAATACATTTGATACGTTTGAAGAAGCCAAAAATTTCATCAACGAAATGGTGATTCCTGATTACAACTATTGGGTGGGTGAAGAAGATTACATCGAACGCTTTATGGAAATTGTGGAGAAAAAATTCCAATAAATGGCCAAACTTTATATAGTTCCAACGCCTATTGGCAACCTTGAAGACATGACTTTCAGAGCGATTAAAGTTTTGAAAGAAGCGGATTTAATTTTGGCAGAAGACACAAGAACTAGTGGCAAACTCCTCAAACATTACGATATCGCCACGCACATGCACAGCCATCACATGCACAACGAACACAAAACCGTTGAAAATCTGATTAAGCGTTTGCAAGCTGGCGAAACCATAGCATTAATTTCAGACGCAGGAACTCCAGCCATTTCTGACCCCGGATTTTTATTAACCCGAGCCTGTGTAGAAAACAATATTGAAGTCGATTGTTTACCTGGTGCAACTGCATTTGTACCCGCTTTAGTGAATAGCGGTTTACCTAATGACCGATTTGTATTCGAAGGATTTTTACCCGAAAAGAAAGGAAGACAGACCAGATATTTGGCTTTAGCCGAAGAAAACAGAACCATGATTTTCTATGTTTCTCCTCATAAATTAGTAAAGACTTTAGCCGAATTTGTTCAGTATTTTGGTGCTGACAGACCTGTCTCTGTTTCTAGAGAATTATCCAAATTACACGAAGAAACCATACGAGGAACAGCACAAGAAGTGCTCAATCATTTTGAAGCTAAACCTCCAAAAGGAGAAATTGTAGCTGTAGTTGGGGGAAAGATTTTAGAAGCAAGAAACAAGAAGCAAGAAGCAAGAGAAGAATAATTATTTTTCTTTGAGCGAAGCGGTCTTGCCTCTTTCAGTAAAGCGGTCTTTTTTCTATTTCACTTCCAAATCCACAAACGAAAACGAATTCCCGCTGAACAAGCCTTTGTCCGATAATTTCAAATCAGGAATAACGAGTAAAGCCATAAACGAAAGCGTCATAAACGGAGCTTTTAAACCAGAACCTAATTCTTTCGCCATCCCATCAATTTCTTGATACAAACGCCCAGCTTCCCAGCCATTTTGATCACTCATGATTCCGGCAACGGGTAATGCTAATGATTTTTTATCGGAACCATTAACGGCACAAATTCCACCAGTATTGGCAATTAGTAAATTTACAGCACTTAAAATCTCTTCATCCGAAGTGCCCACTACCACAATATTATGACAATCATGCGCGACGGAACTGGCAATGGCTCCTTTTTTTAATCCAAAGTTTTTGATAAAAGCAATTGCTGGTTTTGCATCTTGATAACGATTCACCACCGCCATTTTCAAAATGTCATTTTCGGTATCAGCGACTAATTTCCCATTAATCAATAAAGAACTATGATGAATTTCATTAGTAATTAATTGCCCTTCCAAAGCTTCAATCACACGAATAGTTTTGGCGGCACTTGGTACTTCAAAATCACTTAAGGTTTTGGGAGAAGTATTGAAGTTATTAGGCTTCTCAAACTCGACATGTTTTACAAAAGATTGTCCGTTTTCGGCAACCAATGCTCCGTTGATGTAAGTTTGTTTTACTTTGAAATTTGTCAAATCTTCCACAACTATAAAATCAGCATCATCATTGGGTCTCAATAATCCAACGTTCATTTTATAATGATGCACCGGATTAACACAAGCCACTTGCAACACTTTAAAAATATCCATGCCTTTAGCAATAGCTCTAGCACAAAGCAAATTAATATGGCCCACAATCAAATCATCAGGATGCTTATCATCGGAACAAAACATCATGTTTTCATAATGTTCTGGGAGCAAATCAATCAAGGCTTCAAAGTTTTTAGCAGCGCTTCCTTCCCGAATAAGAACTTTCATTCCCAGCGATAATTTCTCAGCGGCTTCATCATAGGTAAAACATTCATGATCGGTTGAAATTCCGGCAGAGATGTATTTTTTGATCGGTTCGCCTCGCAATCCAGGAGCATGACCATCAACTGGTTTATCGAAATGTTTCGCCCAAGCGATTTTTTTCAATACTTCTTCATCATCAAACAAAACGCCCGGATAATTCATCATTTCCGATAAGTAATAAATATCCGGAGAACCCATTAATTCCTTAATTTGTTCTGAATCAATCACCGCTCCAGCTGTTTCAAAAAACGTAGCAGGAACACAAGAAGGGGCGCCAAAATGAAACTTCAACGGCACTTTTTTCCCGTTATCAATCATATAATGCACACCTTCTTTCCCTAAAACATTTGCAATTTCATGGGGGTCAGAAATAGTGCCAACGGTGCCATGAAGTACGGCCAATTTTGCAAATTCAGAAGGAACCAACATCGAGCTTTCAATATGAATATGGGAATCAATAAAACCAGGAAGAATATAGGTTTTGACGTTATGTTCTTTCTCTATTATGGAAGTGATTTTACCATTTGCCACAGTAACTTCGCCCGAATAAATGCGTTTGTTTTGAATATCTACAATCTGACCTTGAATTTGCATTTTGAATTTCTTTGATACTCCAAAAGTAACAAATATTATTTTGGTTTTTATGTATAAAATATACACAAAAAGTAGCCTATTTTTAAGCACCTTTCCCGTATTTTTGTTTGCAATCATTCGTAATTCATCATGCGCTGGAATTTAAAACCAAAACCTTCTTCGGATAAAGTAAAAGCCTTAGCTTCTCAACTCAATGTTGACGAGTTAGTTGCTACTCTTTTGGTACAAAGGGGGATTGAAACGTTTGATGAAGCGCGCCAGTTTTTCCGTCCCAGTTTAGCCGATTTGCACGACCCTTATCTTATGAAAGACATGGATAAAGCGGTGACCCGAATAGAAACTGCGATTGCGAATGGTGAAAACATTTTAGTTTTTGGAGATTATGATGTCGACGGGACTACTGCTGTTTCCTTGGTGTCGAGTTATTTGAGAAGTTTTTATCCTAATGTCGCCACTTATATTCCCGACCGTTACGATGAAGGCTATGGCATCTCTTATAAAGGAATCGACTTTGCCGAAGACAACGAATTTACTTTGATTATAGCCTTAGACTGCGGTATAAAATCTATTGAACACATCGCTTACGCCAATGATAGAAATATCGACTTTATTATTTGCGATCATCACAGACCTGGTGATATGTTGCCCGAAGCAGTAGCTGTACTCGACCCAAAACGGGAAGATTGCCATTATCCTTACGACGAATTATGCGGATGTGGCGTCGGATTTAAATTAGTCCAAGCCTTAGCGCAAAACCTAGACCAAACCATAGATGATTTACTAATTTATCTCGATTTAGTTGCCACTGCCATCGCCGCAGATATTGTTCCAATGACAGGAGAAAATAGAGTGTTGGCTAAGTTTGGATTAGAAGTTATTAATTCAAAACCACGCCCAGGCATCAAAGCTTTGATTCAAAATGTGAAGAAAAAAGTATTAACGATTACAGATGTGGTATTCATCATCGCTCCCAGAATTAACGCAGCAGGAAGAATCAAACACGGCAACGAAGCGGTAGCCTTATTAACCGAATACAATCTAGACCAAGCCGAACAATTCGCTTCCGAAATTGAACAATACAACACGGATAGAAAAGATTTAGACAAACAAATTACCGTAGAAGCACTGTCGCAAATACAAGAAAATGGAGAACAGGAAAAGTTCACTACAGTAGTTTACAATGAAAACTGGCACAAAGGAGTTATTGGAATTGTTGCTTCAAGATTAACCGAAACGCATTACCGACCAACGATTGTTTTTACCAAAAGTGGTGATACATTAGCAGCCTCAGCCCGCTCGGTAAAAGATTTTGATATTTACAACGCTCTCGAAGCGTGTGCGGAACATCTGGAACAATTTGGCGGACACATGTATGCTGCAGGAATGACTTTAAAAGAAGAAAATTACGCTGCCTTCAAAGAAGCTTTTGAAAGAGTAGTCCAAGAAACCATTCATCCTGATTTACTCATACCAGAAATTTCGATAGATGCCGAAATAAGTCTTAAAGACATCAACGAAAAACTGATTCGGATTTTAAATCAATTTGAGCCTTTTGGGCCACAGAATATGACTCCCGTTTTTATGACTAAAGAACTAAAAGATTCAGGTTATGCCAAAGGTATAGGTGCCAATGAAGATCATTTGAAATTATTCGTCAAACAAAATGGAAGCGAAGGTTTTGGTGCTATTGGCTTCGGACTAGGCGATAAACTTTCTTTAGTAAAAAATCAAAACTCCTTCGATGCTGTGTATTGCATTGACGAAAACGAATTCAATGGTACTACAACTGTACAGTTACGTTTGAAGGATTTAAAGTAAATACTTTCGCTTTTTATCGAGTTACTTTCGTATTCATGCAAATTACATTCGAGTTTATTCAAATTACATTCGACTTTATCCAAAACACTTACTAGTTTATACAAAAAACTTACTATAGTATTACTGCTCACTACTAGTTTATATAATATTGTTTCTAGTTTTGATAAGTTTATTACTTTTTTTGAAAATAGTGTTACTACTTTATCCAAACATTGAGTACAATTGGATAGAATAGAAAGTAAAGAATAATAGAAAAGGATTAGTACTTCTTTAACTCGAATTGAGTACCATCAAAAACACCATAAGTAAAGTAGCCTATCCAGTCCCCTAGGTTGACATACTCAGCGTTATCTCCCACAGATACTACCATCGGAAGATGACGATGACCAAAAATAAGGTAATTGTAATGTTTGGTTTCGAGTTTGCGTTTCGCATATAAGATGAGCCATTCATTATCTTCGCCAAGGAACTTCACATCAGCATCGCCCGAGATTAATTTGTTTTTTACCGATAAGTATTGTGCCAATCGCATCCCAACATCAGGATGCAGCCATCGGTACAACCATTTTGAAAACGGATTGGTAAATACTTTCTTCATGCGTTTGTAGCCTTTGTCTCCAGGACCTTTGCCATCACCATGACCAATTAAGAAGGTCTTGCCATTAAATTCAAATTCTTGATTGTCTCTGTAAACAGGAATATTCAATTCTTTTTCGAAATAATCGCTCATCCACAAATCATGATTCCCAACAAAGAAATAAATAGGAATGCCGCTGTCTCTGATTTCTGCTAGCTTCCCTAAAACTCTTACGAAGCCTTTAGGAACTACTGTTTTGTATTCAAACCAAAAATCAAATAAATCGCCTAAGAGGAAAATACATTCAGCATCCTTTTTTACTTCATCTAGCCAAGCTACAAACTTTTGTTCTCTAGGAAAACTAAGCTCAGGCGTAGGCGCACCAAAGTGTTGGTCAGAAGCAAAGTATATTTTTTTGTTAGGAGATATTGTCATCAAGATTGAGGTTATTCGTTATCCGAAGCATACCATTCGGCAAACGAGGTATCGGTTTCTTGTAGTTTTAAAGAATGTAATTTGATCTCAAAAGGCAAACGACTTTTTATTTTTTGAGCAAAATCGGTCACCATGTTCTCACTTGTAGGTTGATAATCTACCAAAATTACGTGATGTCCTCGGCTTTTTAATTCGTTAGCCAATTCAATATGAGGAGTATTTTGATTAAAAACAGTAGCATGATCAAAAATATCGACAATTTCTTCTTTAACAATTTTCTTCAAATCGGAAAAGTCAATCACCATGCCATATTTCACATTCGAAGTATCCGTAATCGGTTTCCCAATAACAGTCACCGATAATTTATAGCTGTGTCCGTGTACATTTTTGCATTTGCCGTCGTACCCATACAGAGCATGACCCGTTTCGAATGAAAATTGTTTAGTGATTCTGATGTTACTCATGAAAGAAGTTTTTACTGGGCAAATTTACTAAAATATTACTATAGGTCGTTTTCTCTTTTTTTGGCTCGAGTATACATTAAATAAGCAAGACCAACCAATACTATAAATGGGAGAATATACCCAATCCATACCCCAATTAAATACCCATTATCAGGAGCATTTTTTATCTTTTCATTGATGTTAGCTTGTTGCAAAAGCAAAATCAGTTTCATGAGGTTTATTTTTTAAATTCGTTTAAGGCTTTTTTTGTAAAATCAGAAAGCACTAATTTACCTGAAATAGCGGCTCTTTCATATAAAAGCTCGTCCCAGTTTCCAGTATTTTTCCAAAAGACTTTTTTCATTTCTGCTAAAGCTTCAGGATTATAAGAGGCTAATTTTGTTGCCAAATGATCTACCGCTTCGCTAACTTCTGCCTGACTATCAAAAAGATCTACATATAAACCTTTTTCTTTTGCCCAATCTGCCGATTGCCAATTAGTAGGTTGTAAAGTCAGTTCTGTCATTGCGGTTTTCCCAATTTTTCTAGAAACAGCAGGTTCAATTACAAACGGACCAATTCCAATAGCAATTTCAGATAATTTAACGGCAGCATCTTGATAAGCATAAGCAAAATCGCATGCTGATATTAAACCAACACCCCCGCCAACAGCTTTTCCTTGTACTTTTCCGATGATGATTTTAGAGCATTTCCGCATGGCGTTAATCACATTCGCAAATCCTGAGAAGAATTTCTTTCCTGTTTCAAAATCGGATATCGAAAGTAATTCATCAAAAGAAGCACCTGCACAAAACGTTTTGCCTTCGCTTTGTAAAATCACAACATTTACATCAGCATTGAGAGAAATTTGATTTAATTCGGAAGTAAGTTTGTGTAATAAATCACTAGGAAACGAATTGCTAGCAGAATGACTAAAGGTTATGGTAGCAATTTTATTTTCAATAGTAATGGAAAGGGAACCAGTATCAGCCATAATAGTTGTATTTGAATGTAAAGATAAGAAATCTTAAAACGCTTTCAAATGGATTACTATTGTTTAAATAAAAAAGCCTCCAATAATGAAGGCTTTACTTTATTGTGGAGAATATCGGATTCGAACCGACCACCTCTTGCCTGCCAGGCAAGCGCTCTAGCCAAATGAGCTAATCCCCCATAAATGTTGCACAAATATATAATTTTATAGAAATAAAAGTCAATAAGAAAGCATCTTTATTTTTCTTTAAATTTTAATCACTTCCCATTCTTCAAATCTTCGGCTACTTTTTCTAGTTCGGCATACCAATCTTGTCCAAATCGGCGGATTAAAGCTTCTTTTACAAATTTATAAACAGGAACTTCCAACTCTTTTCCTAAAGAACAAGCAGGATTGCAAATATCCCAACGGTCGTAATTGACGGCAGCAAATTCGCTAAAATCTTTAACACGGATTGGATATAAATGACAAGAAACTGGTTTTTTCCAATCTACAATGCCTTGGTTGTAGGCTTGTTCTATGCCGCAAAGAGCAGTTTTGCCATCGAAAATAACGTAAGCACAATCTTTGTTGTCAATAAGAGGGGTTTCCAAATCTTGATCGGTTCCCACTACCCAAGTGCCTAATCTTTCAATAGCTTCAATACCTTCTTTACGGAGGAAAGGTTTCACTTTAGGGTAAATAGCTTCTAAGATTTTAGTTTCTTCTTGTGTTAAAGGAGCCCCCGCATCACCATCTACACAGCAAGCGCCATGACAAGTTGAAAGATTACAAACAAAATCTTTTTCGAGAATATCTTCTGAAACGATGGTTTTTCCTAGTTGAAACATTTGATAGTAAGAGGAGGAACCCCAGTGGGCTTCACGGATTTTTAAAAATGAATTATAATTTTTTTGCTATGATCAAAAGCCAAAAAGCTCAATTTTCAATGCAAAGGTAAAATCTAAAATCATTATAAACGATTAAAAACCTAATTTTGTAAAAAAATAAAGGAATGAACATTAATTTTAGAGAAATAGCCACTGCTACCATGGTTCTTTTTGCCGTGATTGATATCGTCGGAAGCATTCCTGTGATTATTAGTTTGAGAGCTAAATTTGGCCATATTCAATCGGGAAAAGCTTCTTTAGTTTCGGCTGGAATTATGATTGCCTTTCTTTTTGTTGGTGAAGAAATACTGAAATTAATCGGCATTGATGCTAATTCGTTTGCTGTAGCTGGTTCATTCGTTTTGTTCTTTTTAGCTTTAGAAATGATTCTAGGTATCCGACTCTATAAAGAAGATAAAGCCACTTCTGCCTCTATTGTTCCAATAGCATTCCCGCTAGTTGCTGGGGCTGGAACGATGACAACTTTACTTTCTTTGCGAGCAGAATTTTATTCCATCAACATTATCATAGCGATATTTCTGAATATTATTTTGGTGTATTTAGTTTTAAAATCTTCTGCAAAAATTGAGAAAATGCTTGGTGAGAATGGGTTGAACATCATTAGAAAAGTTTTTGGAATTGTCCTTTTAGCCATTGCCGTTAAATTATTTGCAGCTAATGTTAAAGGACTCTTTGTGTAAGACCAAATTTTAGTATTTTTGTCCTCTAAATACACTTCATGAAAATTTTCACTACTATATTGATGGTTATTGCTTTTGGGTTAGTTGTTTTCAATTTTACCATGTTAGATTATAAGGATCCAATGAAAGGCGATAGTATGGTGGCATTAATTGGCATTGTTGCTTCTTTATGCGCTTTATTTATTCTACTGATTTTTAGAATGTCTAAAAAAATTGAAGAAAAACTTAAAAACTAAACCATGTTTGATGTTCTGATAATCGGTGGCGGCGTTTCGGGCATGTCATGTGCTTTGGTTTTGGGTTCGGCTCATAAAAAACCGTTTGTTCAAGATAAAAAAATTGGGATTATCACACACCAAAAAACATCTTCACTTCAAGAAGCTATCTTTTACAATGCTTATGGAGTATCCCCAGGAAAACTAGGTTCAGATTTGTTAGCAGAAAGCACAGAACAACTACAAGAATTATATCCTCATGTAACCCAAATTGAAGGAGAAAAAGTCATGAAAGTGACGGGGACATTTCCAAATTTTACGGTTACAACCAATAAAAACTCTTATCAAACGAAAAATATTGTAGTTGCAATAGGGTATTCTAACACTTTTGATGTAGAAGGATTAGTACACTATGTTGAACCACACAAAAAAGCATTAGCTGAGAAACAACGGATTCAGTTAAAAAACGAAGACCACAAAGTCACGGATGGCATTTATGTAGTTGGGACATTGGCTGGATGGAGAAGTCAATTGGCTATTGCAGCAGGAAGTGGAGCAGCAGTTGCAACCGATATTCTAACGTTGTGGAATAATGGTATTTCTTCTCAAAGCCACGATTCCATAAAAAAATAGTTTATTTCAATACTGCTTTTAACATGGCATCCTCTTTTAGAATGATGTTGTAATAGTAGTTTTCGCCAAATAATTGTCGTGCAAACTCAGCAGTAATGTATTTTTTAACTAGCGTTTTATTATCCGCCAATTTCATTTCTAATCCGGCACCTTTCAGATAGCTTTCAAATTTTGGGATACAACTATCATCCTTTTGCATTTTAGTCATGAATTGTTCAAATTTTAATCCTTTAAAGGCTTTTCTATCTTTGTCTAATTGCTCAAAAACAAAATGACCCACAAGCCCTGAATTCAAGATATATGCTAAACTTTCTTCTCCTTTTTTAACTTCTAGAGGCACAAAAATATCAGGAACAATTCCGCCACCTCCATAAACAGTTCGACCTTTTTTGGTTTTAAATTTTAATGAGTCGGCAATTTTCATTTTGTCTTTTTCATAGAGTTCGCCACTTTCAAAACGAGTTTCTGCATCCTGACTGTATTTTTCTCCTTCCCCTTTTACATAAGGTTTTTGAATAGAACGACCACTTGGAGTATAATACCTTGAAGTAGTTAACCTAACGGCGGAACCATCATCAAAGTTCATTTCGCGTTGAACCAATCCTTTTCCAAAAGAACGACGACCCACAATAATTCCTCGGTCATTATCTTGAATAGCACCCGCCAAAATTTCGCTTGCTGAAGCAGAGTTTTCATCGATTAAAACAAATACTTTCCCATTCTCAAAAATGCCCCCTTCCGTTGCAAAGGTTTTATCAACAGTTCCTTTGCGGTTTTTTGTAAATACAATTAGCTCTTTGTCTTTTAAAAGTTCATCTATGACTTCGACAGCCTTTTCTAAATAACCACCTCCATTATCGCGTAAATCAATAACTAACGTCGTCATTCCCTTCTTTTTTAATTCTTCTAGACCAACTCGGAATTCATCATAGGTATTCTCAGCAAAACGATTGATTTTGATGTAGCCCGAAGTTTTGTTAAGCATCAAATAAGTATCAACGCTCTTTATTGGAACTACTTCTCGTTCTACGGTAAGTTTTAGTTTTTTGTTGGTACTTTTTCTGAAAATAGTGAGCGTTACTTTTGAACCTTCCTCTCCTTTGAGATTATTGTACAAGCTATCAGTTGGTAATTTTCTACCGAAGAGTTTGGTTTTGTCGGCGTATAAAATTCGGTCTCCAGAGAGGACTCCTGCTTTTTCAGCTGGGCCATTTTCTAGAGGTTTTACAACAGTAACCGTGTCATTAAACATATAGAAGTTAACTCCAATACCAACAAAATCACCTTTCATGATTTCCGCTTCAGAGGATTGTTCACTGGGAGGAAGATAGATGGAATGTGGATCAAGATTAGCCAAAATACTATTGACCGTCATGTCAACAATAGAATCGGAATTGACATCATCCACATATTCTTCGTTGATAAAATCAATCAATCTTTCGATTTTTATTTTGCGAGCATTTTGTTTTGAAATCGATGGTTTAGGGAAATTAATCATTCCGCCAATAACCACTCCCAAAGCTATGCATGAGAAGAGGAGTAATGGCAAGTATTTTTCCTTTGATTTCATTTAGTCTAAATCTTCAATTTGATCAACAGCAACGCCTGCTTTTTGTAGAAATTCCAGTCCAGTAGTATCACGATAGCCATGTTGATACACTACTCTTTTGATGCCTGATTGATGAATGAGTTTGCTACATTCTTTGCAAGGAGAAAGCGTGATATATAAGGTCGCATTTTCGCAAGTTTGAGTGGAACGGGCTACTTTTGAAATCGCATTGGCCTCGGCGTGTAGTACAAACCATTGGGTTAATCCTTCTTCGTCTTCACAACAGTTTTCAAATCCAGTTGGTGTTCCGTTATACCCATCAGAAATAATCATTCGGTCGCGTACTATTATGGCACCCACTTGTTTGCGTTTGCAATAAGAAAGTTTGCTCCATTCGGCAGCAATTCTTAAGTAGGCAATGTCGTATTTGAGTTGTTTTTTTTCTTTCATCACAAAAAATCAAATGGTTTTTCTTCTAGCCCCGATCGTAGCGGCACCGAAGTAGAGCGTAGAGCGGGAATAAGGATAACAAAGATACCCAAACCTTTCGCTTCTAAACAATTATTTATACCAAATTTCAGTTCGAATAATCATTGGGATAACAATTCCTATGATGAAAGCAGAAACGATTAATATCCAATCTCGCTTAGTGAATTTGAAAAGGGTTTGAATAACATAAGCAATTAGTAATCCAATGGTCACCACAATAAATTGCGATATTTCAAAACCAATTGCTGATTCAAAAAGAGGTAATAATTTGTCAGTTGGTTTGTTCGGAACTAAACTATTAAAATAGGAAGCATAACCTAATCCGTGAATAATTCCGAAAACAGAGCTGACCACTGCAATAAAGGTAATGGATTCTTTTTTGGTTGACTTCCCTGCGATTATAATGTTGTAAAATGCAGCAATTAAAACCATTACTGGAACTAAAAAAACCACATATGTTGCTTTGATGCTTACAATATTAAATACGGAAAGTAGCAATGCTAAAACATGTCCAGCGGTGAATAAAGAAACAAGAATTAAAATTCTTTTCCACGATTTAAATTCATAAGGGACTGTAAGAGCTAGAAGGAATAAAACATCTAAATAAACATGAAAATGTAAAAAATGTTTTAGTCCAGAATTGAAGTAAATCCAGAAATCTGACATGGCATTAGTTTAGTTTAGGAACGTAAACTTACAATTTATTTTGTTTTGCTTTAAAAAATAACCTCTAAAATCTACCAAACATTTTTGGTTTGCATTTCCAAAAAAGGTTTTATTGAATTATATTTGCAGTATAAAAACAATTACTATATGTCATTTTCAGAATTATTTGATAGCGAATTCAAAGCCAGAAATAAAGGGCATTTTTCTGCCATTGTTCGTGTTGCTACTGCAGATGGAGCTATGAGCAAAGAAGAAAAAGAATTTTTAGATAAACTTGCGGTTCGTTTAGAAATTTCGCCAGCAGAATATGAAGAGATTTTGGAAAATCCTTTAAAATACCCAATTAATCCACCATATTTACATGCCCAAAGATTAGAGCGTTTGTATGATTTGTCAAGAATGGTTTATGCCGATCATATTCTTGGACCAAAACAAAAAGAAATCCTTACTAAATTTGCTCTAGCATTAGGTTTTACACCAGGCAACGTTAAGTTTATTGTAGAAAAAGCAATGTCTTTATTAATGCTCAATGTAGATTTAGATACTTTCGTTTACGAGATGACTCACATGAATAAATAAAAAAAGTCCCGAGAAATCGGGACTTTTTTTTAACTGTATTTTGCCATAAACTCTTCCGCTTTTTCAACCATGTTATAACTTCCACAAAAGAAAGGAACTCTTTGATGTAATTCTGTAGGTTGAATTTCCATGATTCTTCCGAAACCATCTGATGCTTTTGCTCCAGCTTGTTCCGCTATAAATGCCATGGGATTGCATTCGTAAAGTAAACGCAATTTCCCTTTTGGAGCTTTTAAACTTGTTGGGTATATATAAATGCCTCCTTTAATCATATTTCTGTGAATGTCTGAAACCAAACTTCCTATGTAGCGTGAAGTATAAGGTCTGTCTTCTTCTTCCAATTGGCAATATTTTAAATAATCTTTTACGCCTTGTGGGAAATGAACATAGTTTCCTTCATTGATAGAATAGATAGTTCCATCTTTTGAAAACTGCATATTGGGATGCGATAGATAGAAAGTTCCTATGGCCGGATTCAAAGTAAATCCATTTACTCCATGACCTGTGGTATAAACTAACATTGTTGAAGTTCCATAAATTACATAACCTGCGGCTACTTGATTGGTGCCAGGCTGTAAAAAATCTTCTAAAGTAACAGGACTTCCAACAGGAGTTATTCGTCTGTAAACCGAAAAAATAGTTCCAACTGAAACATTCACATCAATATTAGAGGAGCCATCCAAAGGATCCATTAATACCACATATTTGTTATTATGACTTTTATCCGAACCGGCTACTGTTATATAATCATCACTTTCTTCTGAAGCAATGCCACATACAATTTCACGGTTGATTAAAGTTTGAATAAAGACTTCATTGGCATATACATCCAATTTTTGCTGGTCTTCCCCTTGGATGTTTTGTTCTCCAACAGCACCCACAATATCTACTAATCCAGCTTTGTTTACTTTGTAGTTTACGACTTTGGCTGCAAGCCTAATCGAATTGATAATTCTTGATAATTCTCCAGACGAAAATTGAAATTCCTCTTGTTTTTCGATGATAAATTCACCTAATGTTTTATTGCGTTCTTCCATTAAGAAATCGTTGTAGTTGTTTGTGCAAATATCGATAAATTTGGCAAAGAAAAAATCTATTTCGCCAAGAAATTATTAATTGTATTTTTGTTGAAATTTCGACCCAAATGAACATCCGAAAAGGAGAAAAAAAAGACATGAAAGCGGTTCTGGAACTGATTCAAGAATTAGCCACTTTCGAAAAAGAACCCGATGCTGTTGTGGTAACTGTTGCTGATTTAGAGCGAGACGGTTTTGGAAATTATCCCTTATTTCATACTTTCGTTGCAGAGGTTGCAGATGAGATTGTTGGGATTGCCTTGTATTATTATCGATATTCTACTTGGAAAGGGAAAACCATCCATTTAGAAGATTTAATTGTCAAAGAAAAAATGCGTGGTGCAGGTTTGGGATTTGCTTTGTATTCCAAAATTATTGAGCAAGGAAAAATAGATCAAGTGCGACGCATAGAATGGGCAGTTCTCGATTGGAACACACCAGCCATAGATTTCTACATAAAATCGGGAGCCAAAGTATTAAACGACTGGCGTGTGGCGCAAATGGACGAAAACGGAATAAATGAATTTTTAAGTAAGTTGTAATGAGAATATTTAAATTTGGTGGTGCATCCGTAAAAGATGCTGAAGGTATTAAAAATGTATTTAGTGTTTTGGAAAAAGTAGGTCATGAAGACACACTTTTGGTAATTTCTGCTATGGGAAAAACCACGAATGCCTTAGAATTGGTAATCAAAAATTATTTTGACAAGTCCAATGAGTTACATTCTTCATTGCAAGATGTTAAGAAATACCACAACCAAATTTTATTAGATTTATTCGATGACGAAGAGCACGATGTTTTTTATGCCGTGAATAGTCATTTTGCCGATTTGGAGTATTTTATCAGAAGTAATAAATCTCCGAATTATAATTTTGTGTATGACCAAGTGGTGAGTTATGGAGAAATTGTTTCTACTACAATTGTTAGTCATTATTTCAATCATGCAGGTTTGAAAAATAATTGGATTGATGTTAGAAATTTTATCAAAACCAACAATAATTACCGCGACGCCGATGTGGATTGGGAAAAAACACAACAGTTCATTTCAAAAGGCGTAAAGAAAAAAGCACTCAACATTACGCAAGGGTTCTTAGGTTCGGATGAAAATAATTTCACAACAACTCTTGGTCGAGAAGGGTCGGATTATACAGCAGCCATTTTTGCCTATTGCTTAAATGCAGAAAGTGTAACAATTTGGAAAGACGTTCCTGGAGTTTTGAATGCGGATCCGCGTTACTTTGAAAATGCTGTTTTGCTAAACCAAATTTCCTATCGGGAAGCTATCGAGTTGGCGTTTTACGGAGCGTCTGTTATTCATCCAAAAACATTACAACCTCTTCAAAAAAAAGAGATTCCGTTGTATGTTAAATCGTTCATTAACCCATTATTGCCTGGCACTAGTGTTTCAAAAGGAAAAGATTTAGAACCTTTAACGCCTTGTTTTATAGTTAAAAAAGAGCAATTATTATTGTCGCTTTCATCTATTGATTTCTCTTTCATTATGGAAGAAAACATCAGTGAAATTTTTGCTTTGCTTCATCAATACAAAATCAAAACAAGCTTAATTCAGAATTCGGCCATAAGTTTTTCCGTTTGTTTAGAAGATAAATTTGGCAATTTTAATGAGGTTAAAAATATACTTTCTAAAAAGTTCAAAATTGCTTACAACGAAAATGTGTCGCTTTATACTATTCGCCATTTTGATGAAAAAGCAGCCAAAATAGTGGAGAAAGACAAAACGGTTTTGGTTAAACAAATCTCAAGAGACACGATGCAGATTGTGACAAAGGAGTAATTTCACAAAAATAGAAATACTACATTTATACTTTTCTCGTTATTATATGTATGCTGAAAAGACTTCTTTTATTGTTGGTACTCCTCAGTTTTTCTAAGCTTTCGGCTCAGGAAATCAAATCATTGTATCAAAATAAAAAAGTTGCTGTTTCTCAAGACACTATCGAAATTGAAAAAGTAAGCATTAGCCCCAGTTTTTTCAAATTACTAAATAAAGATGGAGTCGCTGTAGATTCTACATTCTACACAGTTGATTTCAAAAAAGGCAAGTTGGTCTTTAAAAATGGTTTCACTTCTCAAGATAGTTTGACCATTCGCTACTTTAAATATCCGGAACAATTAACGAAAACCTACAGCATTTACGACCAAGACAGAGTTGTAGCACAAGGCGAAAGTAATTTGTACAAAGTCAATCGCTCAGTAAAAAAGTTTGTGCCCTTTGATGGACTGAATACTTCGGGAAGTATTACACGCGGTGTCACTATTGGGAACAATCAAAATGCTTCCGTGACGTCCAATCTCGATTTGCAAATCACAGGAAAAATTTCAGATAAAGTATCGCTTCGTGCTTCCATTCAAGATTCTAATATTCCCCTACAAGATGGAGGTTATTCTCAAAAACTAGATCAATTTGACCAAATTTTCATCGAGCTTTTTACAGATAAATGGAATATTAGGGCTGGAGATTTATTTCTTGAAAACCGACAATCTCGATTTCTGAATTTCAATAAAAAAGTACAGGGACTTTCTACTCATTTTACTTTTGGTGGTGAGGAAAACAAAACGGATATTTTTGCTTCCGCTGCTTTAGTTCGAGGGCAATATGCTAAAAGTTCGTTCACAGGACAGGAAGGAAATCAAGGGCCTTATAAGTTGCGTGGCAATAATGGCGAATTGTATGTTTTGGTAATTTCGGGTTCAGAGCGAGTTTATGTCAATGGGATTTTGAGAAAACGCGGAGAAAACAACGATTATGTCATTGATTATAATGCGGGAGAAATAAAATTTACTTCACTGTTTCCCATCACTTCCGAAATGAGAATTGTGATTGAATACCAATATTCAGACCGAAATTACACTCGTTTTGTAACTTATGGTGGAGTGAATCATGAAGCTAAGACATGGAGTTTGGGAGGATATTTGTATTCAGAAAGTGATGTAAAGAATCAACCTTTGCAGCAAAATTTATCATCAGAACAAGTGGCCATTTTAAGCAATGCAGGAGACAATGTTAACTTGATGAATGCGCCATCAGCCTATTTAGATACCTATTCAGAAAATAAAATTTTGTACAAAAAAATCATCGTAAATGGCATTCAAGTTTTTCAATATTCTAATGTTTCAACGGATGAATTGTATAATGTGAAATTTACTTTAGTGGGAAATAATTTAGGGAATTATGTATTGACAAATTCCTCCGCCATTGGTAAAATTTATCAATATGTTGACCCGATAGGTGGCATTCCACAAGGGAATTACGAACCCATAATTCGGTTAGTTGCCCCTACAAAAATCCAAATAGCGACGGTTTTAGGAAAATTCAAACCCAATGAAAAAACGGCAATAGATTTTGAAGTCGGTGTAAGCAATAACGATTTGAATTTGTATTCTTCAATAGACGATGGAGACAATAATGGAGTTGCGGGAAAACTGAATTTTAAACAACGATTGTTTTCTAAAAAATGGCAAATTGATGCTTTTGGGAATTATCAATATGTACAAGAAAATTTTAAAACGATAGAACGTTTATTTACCATCGAGTTCAATCGGGATTGGAATTTAACTAGTTTTAAAGGCAATCAAAGTTTATTGATAAATGGATTAGATTTTGTTTTGCCTGAAAAAGGAAAACTTACGTATCAATTTGAAAAGCTAGATTTCACACAAAGTTTTTCTGGCAGTCGTCATATTATAAATGGAAATTTTAAACTCAAAAACTGGAACATCCTCCAAAGCAGTAGTTATTTAAACAGCAATGGTAGTTATGCTAGTTCTACCTTTATTAGGAATCAGTCTCAAGTTCGTTACAATTTTAAAAAGAATTGGATTGGCGGTAGTTTGAGATTAGAAAACAACAAAGAAAAATTAGTAGCAACGCAACAATTATCTACTTTAAGTCAACGTTTTACTGAGTATGGTGCTTTTGTTGGTCGAGGCGATAGCACTAAAGTCTTTGTAGAATTAGGATACTTACAACGGTTAAATGATAGTTTGCAAAATGGGTTTTTACAAAAAGTAAACACCTCACAATCTTATTATTTAAAATCGAAACTAATTCAAACCAAAAAAAGTGATTTGTCATTGTTTGTCAATTATAGAAACTTAAAGTATGTTGATAACACTCGTCAAAATGAACCTTCATTAAACTCTAGATTGTTGTACAATGATCAATATTTTAATCAATTAATGCAAGTCACAACGGCTTATGAAACTACTTCAGGAACCATCGCGCAACAAGAATATACCTATCTTGAGGTGAATCCAGGTCTAGGTGTTTATACTTGGATTGACTATAATGGCAACGGAATTCAGGAGTTACAAGAATTTGAAATAGCTCCATTTCCTGATCAAGCGAAGTATATTAGGGTGTTTTTGCCAAACCAAATTTTTATAAAAACACACCAAAATAAATTTTCACAATCGCTGACTTTAAATCCAAGTCAATGGCAAAACACAACTGGGTACAAAAAAGTCTTATCGCATTTTTACAACCAAACTTCCTTTATAATCGTACGAAAAATAAAACGAGACGGAGATAATTTTGATTTAAATCCGTTCTCCACTTCTGATGCTAATATGTTAGGATTGAACACCAGTTTTAGAAATAGTTTGTTCTATAATCGGGGAAAACAAAAGCATTCGGTTACGTATACATTTATCAGTAATCAATTGAAAAGCTTACTTTCTGTCGGGACACAACAAAGTGATAATAGTACACATCAATTGCAATATGCTCATTTGCTGCACAAGACATGGTTATTTACATTGGGAACAAAATCCTCTCAAACCGATTTATCTTCAGATAACTATAGCAGCAAGAATTACAAAGTAATTGCATTTGAAATCAATCCAAAAATCGCTTATTTATTCAATAAAAATGCTAGTTGGGATATCTTCTACGAACATCAAAACAAGGACAATAAGATTGGAGGTTTTGAAAAATTGGTTCAAGACCGATTTGGCACATCCTTCTCTTATGCAAGTGAAAAGAAATTCACTATGAATGGAGAATTCTCTTTGTATCAAAATGAATTTATTGGTGATGCTCAATCTCCGGTAGCTTTTCAAATGCTCGAAGGTTTGCAGCCAGGAAAAAACATGACTTGGCGATTATTGTTGCAGAATAAATTGACAGATTTTCTAGATATTAATTTTAGCTACCAAGGTCGAAAAACAGAGACCAGTCAAGTCATTCATACAGGTAACATTCAGCTAAGAGCATATTTTTAAATGGAATACTTTTTATGTTAAAAAAATCACTAATTTTAATTCAATAAACAAAATTTTAATAAACATGAAAAAACTAATTTTATTATGCATGGTATTTGTTTTCTCAAATACATTTTTTGCTCAATCTGTAAAAGAAAAAGCAACCAAAGCCAAAGCTAAAACTGAAAAAGCAGCTGCAAAAAAAGAAAAAGATGCGGCAAAAGATGCAGCAAAAGCTAAAAAAGAAGCAGCAAAAGAAGCCAAAAAAGCTAAGAAAGAAACGGAAGAAAAAGCGGCTAAGACAGAAAAGAAAGCCAAGGCTACTAAAGAAAAAGCAACTAAAGAAGTAGAGAAAGCATCAAAAACTAAGAAAGATGGAACACCAGATAAGCGTTTCAAAGATACAAAAGCTTCAGGACCATTAAAAAAAGATGGAACGCCAGACAAACGTTTTAAAGACGCAGCTACCAAAGAAACCAAAGAGGTTAAAACAAAAACTGAAAAAGCAGCAACAGGAGTAAAAGACAATGCGAAAGCAAAAGTTAAAAAAACGGCGGCAGAAGAAAAAGAAGACATGAAAGAAACAGCCGCTTCAAAAGCTGCTGAGAAGAAAGTCGCTGACAAAGTAACAGGTACTTATAAAGGCAAAAAAGTATTCACAGGGCCAAGAGGTGGTAAATACTACATCAATAAAAATGGTAACAAAACCTATATAGATAGAGACGCAGAAGAATAAAAACGCAAAGCTAAAATTTAGAGCCGTTTTCAATTAGAAAACGGCTCTTTTTTTATGTTCAAAAATGATGTTTTCAGAAGATAATAAATGTTAAAATTTTACTATCAGTAAATTCTTAATCTCCTTTGTTTTAGGGCTTTTTAAAAAAAATAAAACTTTTAAATTGTTGTAAATCAAATAGTTGAACAAAACAGAAAAAAGCGCTCAAAACAGCAGTTTTGTTAAAAACTAAAGCTGATTGTGAATAAGTTTGGCTTTCTTTTTACGTTTCGTTTGACAATCTTTGTAACAGACAGAATGCAATAAAAATCTCCTCAAAATAATAAAAAACACAAACTCAAAATGGCTAGTATAGAACCAATTTTACAAGAAAACAAAAATCGTTTTGTGATTTTTCCAATAAAACATCATGATATTTGGGATTGGTACAAAAAAATGGAAGCTAGTTTTTGGACCGCAGAAGAAATTGATTTGCACCAAGATTTATCCGATTGGAATAATAAATTAAATGCAGATGAGAAATATTTCATCAAACACATCTTGGCTTTCTTCGCCGCTTCTGATGGAATTGTAAATGAAAATTTAGCTGAGAATTTTGTAAATGAAGTGCAATATCCAGAAGCAAAATTCTTCTATGGTTTCCAAATCATGATGGAAAACATTCATAGCGAAACCTATTCGCTTTTGATTGATACTTATGTTAAAGACGAAGTAGAAAAAGACAAACTTTTCAACGCTTTGGAAGTATTTCCTGCCATCAGAAAAAAAGCCGATTGGGCTTTAAAATGGATTGGCTCTGATTCATTCGCCGAAAGATTAATAGCTTTTGCAGCAGTAGAAGGAATCTTTTTCTCTGGTGCATTTTGTTCCATTTATTGGTTAAAAAAACGCGGATTAATGCCGGGTCTTACTTTCTCCAACGAGTTGATTTCTCGTGACGAAGGGGTTCACTGCGATTTTGCGGTGCATTTACACAACCATCATTTGGTTCACAAAGTATCAAAATCTAGAATTACAGAAATCATTACCGATGCTTTAGATATTGAGCGTGAGTTTATTACCGAGTCACTTCCTGTGAGCTTAATTGGAATGAATGCCACGTTGATGACTCAATATTTAGAATTTGTGGCCGATAGATTATTGGTAGAATTAGGTTGTAAACGAGTTTACAATTCAAGTAATCCTTTTGATTTCATGGACATGATTTCGTTACAAGGGAAAACCAATTTCTTTGAAAAACGTGTTGCCGAGTATCAAAAAGCGGGTGTAATGAACACCGATTCAGAAGCAGGGAAAATCAGTTTCGACGCAGACTTTTAGGAGCGAATCGTTCGGGCATTCTTGGAAACCATTTTCCTGCTGTCCGCTCTACTTCGTGCCACTTCCATCAGGGCTAGGAAGTAAACCATAGCACTTAACAAAACAATTTACAAATAACCAGAAAATAGGTAAAGGGATTTTCTATTTTCAAAAACTGACAAGCGTATGTATGTAGTAAAAAGAGACGGTCACAAAGAGCCGGTAATGTTCGATAAAATCACGGACAGAATTAAAAAATTATGTTACGGATTAAACGATTTAGTGGATGCTGTAAAAGTAACCATGCGTGTAATCGAAGGATTGTATGACGGTGTAACTACTTCAGAACTTGACAACTTAGCAGCAGAAACTGCCGCTTCCATGACCATTGCTCACCCAGATTATGCTCAATTAGCAGCGCGTATCGCGATTTCTAACTTGCATAAAAACACCAATAAATCCTTCTCGGAAACCATGAAAGAAATGTACTTTTATGTGAATCCAAGAACCAATCAAAAAGCGCCGTTACTGTCCCAAGAAGTACACGAAGCTATTCAGGCCAATGCTGAATTTTTAAATTCTCACATCATTTACAACCGTGATTTTAACTACGATTACTTTGGTTTCAAAACCTTAGAGCGTTCGTATTTGCTAAAAATCAATGGTAAGATTGTAGAGCGTCCTCAACACATGTTAATGCGTGTAGCGGTTGGAATTCACTTAAACGACATGGAATCGGTAATCGAAACTTACGATTTGATGTCAAAAAAATTCTTCACACACGCTACGCCAACGTTGTTCAACGCAGGTACGCCAAAACCACAAATGTCTTCGTGCTTTTTATTAACCATGAAAGACGACAGCATCGACGGAATTTACGACACCCTAAAACAAACCGCAAAAATCTCGCAATCAGCAGGTGGAATTGGATTATCAATCCACAACGTTCGTGCAACAGGTTCTTATATTCGCGGAACTAACGGAACTTCAAATGGAATTGTTCCGATGTTGAGAGTTTTCAATGACACAGCACGTTATGTAGATCAAGGCGGCGGAAAACGTAAAGGAAGTTTCGCTATTTACTTAGAAACTTGGCATGCTGACATCTTCGAATTTTTAGATTTGAAAAAGAATACCGGAAAAGAAGAAATGCGTGCGCGTGATTTATTCTTCGCCATGTGGACCTCCGATTTATTCATGAAACGTGTTCAAGAAGACACGCACTGGACCTTAATGTGTCCAAATGAATGTCCAGGATTATGCGATGTTTACGGTGACGAATTCGAAGCATTATATACTTCTTATGAAGAGCAAGGCAAAGGAAGAAAAACGGTGAAGGCACGTGAACTTTGGGAGAAAATCTTAGAGTCACAAATCGAAACCGGAACGCCATACATGTTGTATAAAGACGCCGCGAACAGAAAATCAAACCAAAAGAATTTGGGTGTTATTCGTTCATCAAACCTATGTACCGAAATCATGGAGTACACTTCTGCAGACGAAATTGCAGTGTGTAACTTGGCTTCAATATCATTACCTATGTTTGTGGAAAATGGTGAATTCAATCACCAATTGTTATACAACGTTACCAAACGAGTAACACGCAACTTGAATAAGGTAATCGACAGAAATTACTATCCTGTAAAAGAAGCTGAAAACTCTAACCTTCGTCACCGTCCTGTTGGATTGGGTGTACAAGGTTTAGCCGATGCTTTCATTTTATTGAGAATGCCTTTCACCAGCGATGAAGCTAAGAAATTGAATCAGGAAATCTTCGAAACGATGTATTTCGCTGCCGTTACTGCTTCCATGGAAGAAGCCAAAACAGAAGGACCCTATTCTTCATTCAAAGGATCACCAATCTCTGAAGGATTGTTTCAACACAATCTTTGGAACATCAAAGACGAAGAATTATCAGGAAGATGGGATTGGGCAGCGTTAAGAAAAGAAGTGATGAAACACGGGGTGCGTAACTCTTTGTTAATGGCGCCAATGCCAACCGCTTCAACGTCACAAATTTTAGGAAACAACGAAGCTTTCGAACCGTATACTTCAAATATTTACACTCGTCGTGTATTATCAGGTGAATTCATTGTAGTAAACAAACACTTACTAGAAGACCTAGTAAAACGTGGACTTTGGAACGAAGATTTGAAACAACAATTAATGCGTAACAACGGTTCAGTTCAAGATTTAGATATTCCGGAAGACTTGAAAGAGTTGTACAAAACCGTTTGGGAAATGTCTATGAAAGACATCATCGATATGTCAAGACACAGAGGGTATTTCATTGACCAATCGCAATCGTTGAACTTGTTTATGCAGGATGCGAATTATGCGAAACTTACGTCAATGCATTTCTACGCTTGGCAAAGTGGTTTGAAAACAGGAATGTACTATTTGAGAACTAAAGCGGCGGTAGATGCCATCAAGTTCACTTTAAATAACGATAAAAAAGCAGAACCCACAGCGCAAGTTCCCGAGCCAGTAGCCGTTGAAGTTGTAAAGCCAACTGAAAACGGTGAAATGACAGCAGAAGATTTTGCCGCAATGGTAGAACGCGCAAGAAATGCAGGTCCAGATGATTGCGAAATGTGTGGGTCTTAGAAGGAAATGCAATAAAAATATAATAATTCGAAACAGCTGTCTACATGATAGCTGTTTTGATTTTTAAATAAAAAATACTATGTCAAAAGAAAAAGGAGTTTACACCGGAATTATAGAAAAAGACAAAGACGGTAATTATTTCTGCGGAGAATATTTGTTAGATTACAAATACACGGAAGCAAGTTTTAAAATTGGTGACGAAATCAACATCAAAACCGTAATCGCAAACCCAAGCGATAAGAGTTACAACCAATACCCTAAGAAGTCGCGCAACTTCTTTTTAGCCAATCAAAAAGAATAAAAAGGATGAGCCTAAGCAATAAAAAGCAATACCAAGTAACCGATGAGGTTTTGGCGTCTATAGGACAACGATTTTTGAATTATCTTTTAGATATGATTATGCAGCTACTTTTAATAATGGTATTTGCAATAATAGCTTCTATAGTAGCTGGTTTATTTGGCAATAAAAGTGTAGTAACTTTTTTTGCTACTATAGATAAAAATACTATTGCGCTTTATACTATTTGCTATGCTATCGCCTTAATATATTATAATTTCTTTGAAATTGTATTCGCCAGAACCATTGGTAAATTCATAACTCAAACCGTAGTCGTTGATGCTAATGGCGAAAAACCCCATCAGGAAACGATTTTAATACGGTCTTTATGCCGCTTAATTCCTTTTGATCCCTTGTCATTATTGGTTTCGCAAACAAGAGCTTGGCACGATACCCTCTCTAAAACCTATGTAGTGGATAAAAAAGCGCTAGAACAAGCTAAACGAAAGTTTTACACAGCACAAGAAACAACAACCGAAGAATAAACCATGTTTACGCTTATAAGAACTACCTCTGATAACGAAGATTTTGGCCATTTGGTGGTTCAATTGGATGCCTATTTAGCAGTTCTTGACGGTGAAGATCATGCTTTTTATGCCCAATTCAATAAAAGCAATTTGTTGAAAAACGCTCTAGTTTGCTATGAAGATGGCAAAGTAGTGGGTATTGGTGCATACAAAGAATTTGAACCCAAAGTTGCTGAAATGAAACGCATGTATACCTTGCCAGAACACAGAGGCAAAGGAATTGCGAAAGCCATTTTAACCGAATTAGAACATTGGGCGAGAGAAGAAGGCTATACTAAAGCCATTCTGGAAACGGGCTTCATGCAAATAGACGCCATTGGTTTGTACCAAAAATTAGGATACATCGTGATTGAAAACTTTGGACAATACAAAGGTGTAGCCAATAGTGTTTGTATGGAGAAACATTTAAAATAACTGTATATTTGAGTTTTAAACTCGGAACCCAAAAACCACCAAACGATTATGACCTGGGAACAACTTTTATCTCTAAAACGCCAAGGCGACACCAGCAAAAGATTACGAATAGAGCAAGATGATACGCGTCTCGGTTTCGAAGTCGATTATGACCGTATTATTTTTTCCTCAGCTTTTAGAAGTTTACAAGATAAAACCCAAGTTATCCCGCTTTCTAAAACCGATTTTGTCCATACGCGACTAACTCACAGTTTAGAAGTTTCCGTAGTAGGACGCTCCATCGGAAGATTAGTCGGGAAAAAAATCATTGAAAAATACCCTCATTTAAAAGAAGTTCACGGCTATCACATGAATGATTTCGGGGCAATTGTTGCAGCAGCAGCATTGGCGCATGATATTGGGAATCCACCTTTTGGACATTCTGGAGAAAAAGCAATTGGGGAATATTTCTCTATTGGGAAAGGACAACAATACAAAGACAAGTTAACCGATAAACAATGGCAGGATTTAATTGATTTTGAAGGGAATGCTAATGGGTTTTCGGTACTGACAAGTTCACGCCCTGGTATAGAAGGCAGTTTGCGTTTGTCTTATGCTACTTTGGGAGCGTTTACTAAATATCCTAAAGAAAGTTTACCCAAAAAGCCAACCAAGAATATAGCCGATAAAAAATACGGATTCTTCCAATCGGATAAGGAATTCTTCAAAGAAGTGGCTGAAGAGTTGGGAATGATTTCCAATAAAACAGGAGAAGATATTGGTTACGAGCGTCATCCCTTGGCATTTTTAGTCGAAGCGGCAGATGATATTTGTTACACAATAATCGATTTTGAAGACGGTATCAATCTAGGCTTAGTCTCGGAAGATTTTGCTTTGGAATACTTAATCAAATTAGTCAAAGACACCATTGATGCTGGGAAATACCAAACATTAATCACCAAAGAAGACCGCATCAGTTATTTGCGTGCGTTGGCTATTGGAAACCTGATTAACGATGCTGTTCGAATCTTCATAGAAAACGAAGAAGCTATTCTGCAAGGAAAATTCCATTTTGCTCTAACGGATAAAAGCAAGTACAAAGCCCAAATGGACGATATCATCAAGTTGAGCGTAAAGAACATTTACCAAAGTCGGGAAGTGATTGAAAAAGAATTGTCGGGCTACCAAATCATCAATAATTTATTAGACAAATTTATCACGGCTTACAACAATAACCACGAAGGGAAAGCTACGAATTACGACAAATTACTTCTGAAAATTTTACCCGAGAAACATCATCTAGAAAAAGAAAGTTTGTACGAACGTTTGCTTCACATTTGTCATTTCATCTCCATGCTAACCGATGGAAAAGCGGTCCAGTTGAACCAAATCGTAACGGCTTAATCTTCTTCTTCCTCTTCTTCCAGTAAGCCAGAAAATAGCGATTTTAAGCCATCCACATCGATGTTGCAGAATTGTTGGAGTTCATCTACCGTGCCGTGCTCTATAAAATAATCGGGAACGCCGCAAAGGAAGATTTCATTCACATAATCATTCTTAGCAGCAAACTCAAGGACAGCGCTACCAAAACCTCCTGTGGTTACCCCATCTTCTACGGTGATTAAGGTCGAGAATTTGTCGCAGATTTTATGCAATTTCTTTTCGTCTAAAGGTTTTACGAAACCAAAATGATAGTGTGCAAAATGGTTTTCTGAGTCTTCCATCTCGTTTAAGGCAGCAGTGACATTATCGGCAATAGTTCCCGTAGATAAGATGGCTACGTTTTTGCCTTTTTTCAGTTTTTGGGACTTCCCAATTTCTATTTTTTGGAAGTCGGTAGGCAATTTCCAATCGGCATTTTTACCTCGACCTCTTGGATAACGGATGGCAATAGGATGTTTCAAACCTAAAGAAGCGGTGTACAAGATATTTTGCAACTCCATTTCATCTTTTGGTGCATAAATAATCATATTCGGAATGCATCGCAAATAAGCCAAGTCAAAAACACCGTGATGTGTAGCGCCATCTTCCCCTACTAATCCTGCTCTGTCTAAACAGAAAATCACAGGCAAGTTTTGCAAAGCCACATCGTGTATTACTTGGTCGTAAGCGCGTTGTAAAAAGGTAGAATAAATGTTGCAAAACACCACCATCCCTTGTGTGGCCATTCCGGCTGAAAGGGTTACAGCATGTTGTTCCGCAATTCCCACATCAAAAGCCCTTTTCGGAAAAGCTTCCATCATAAATTTCATTGAACTTCCGCTAGGCATAGCTGGAGTAATACCAATAATCTTTTCGTTATTTTTAGCCAATTCCACTAAGGTCAATCCAAACACATCCTGAAACTTTGGCGGTAAATTTTCCTCTGATTTCTTGTGAATTTCTCCAGTAGTGGCATCAAATTTTCCTGGGGCATGGTATTTTACTTGGTCTTCTTCAGCCTGTTGTAATCCTTTGCCCTTAGTGGTTATGATATGAAGGAACTTGGGTCCTTTTACCTTTTTTAATCGCTCTAATTCTTTAATCAAAAGAGGCAAATCATGTCCGTCAATGGGTCCTGAATAATCAAAGTTCAGCGACTTCATCATGTTGTTGTCTTTGGGGTTTTTGCCTTCTTTGACTGCCGTCAAATAATTCTTCAAAGCACCAACGCTAGGGTCAATTCCTATAGCGTTATCATTTAAAATTACTAACAAATCGGCATCCGTAACACCAGCATGATTCAAGCCTTCAAAAGCCATTCCGCTAGCAATAGAAGCATCGCCAATCACGGCAATATGGTGTTTGTTTTCGCCTTTCAACTGAGAAGCAATCGCCATCCCCAAAGCTGCTGAAATAGCAGTAGAGGAATGCCCCACTCCAAAAGTATCATAGACACTTTCACTACGACGAGGAAAACCTGAAATTCCACCTAATTGACGGTTAGTGTCAAATTTAGTGCGGCGTTCGGTCAAGATTTTATGACCATAGGCTTGATGTCCTACATCCCAAACTAGTAAATCGTTGGGCGTATCAAAAACATAATGCAAAGCAATCGTTAATTCAACGACTCCCAGAGAAGCACCAAGATGGCCTTCTTTTACCGAAACGATATCGATGATAAACTCACGTAACTCTTTAGCCAATTTAGCCAATTGAGCCACGTCAAGTTTTCGTAAATCTTTTGGATTATGGATATGTTCTAGCAATTTTTTTGACATGCGACAAAGGTAACGAATTGAAATTGTATTTTTGTTTTATGGAAAACCCTTTCACCGACGAGTATTTTATGAAGAAAGCTTTGCAAGAAGCGGAAGTAGCTTTTGATAAAGGGGAAATTCCTGTTGGTGCCGTGATTGTAATCGATAATAAAATCATTGCCAGAACCCATAATCTTACCGAAATGCTCAACGATGTTACTGCTCATGCCGAGATGCAAGCGATTACTTCGGCAGCAAATTTCATAGGAGGGAAATATCTAAAAGGCTGTACTTTATATGTCACTTTAGAACCTTGCCAAATGTGTGCAGGAGCTTTGTATTGGAGTCAGATTTCTAAAATTGTTTTTGGAGCATCTGATGAGCAAAGAGGCTTTGAAACTTTGGGGACTACCATTCACCCAAAAACCCAAGTAATTAAAGGGGTTTTAGCGCAAGAAGCATCGGATTTAATGGTGCGATTTTTTGCCTCTAAACGCAAATAATTTTACAGGAAAATATTCCCAAATAATATTTTTTGTTTGATATAATATTATGTTACTTTTATCGTTATATAGCTAATTGGGAAAAATTTCCAAGGAATAAGTTCTAACAAATAACTCTATTACATCCATGAAAACCAGCAAGATTTTCGGCTTGTTCGTTGCAATTCTTTTGTTGCAATCCTGTTCAAAAAAATCGGCTTCCGATTTTGATTCAGACCCATCTCTTTACAAAGATTACATTACAAGTTTTTCTTCTGGTTTCGTCTCGGTCCACTCGGATTTTAGGGTGCAATTGGCTTTCAATAAAACAGATTGGAAACCCAATCAGGAATTGGATGAGGATTTGTTTGATATTTCTCCTAGCGTTAGCGGAAAAGTAGTGGCTTTATCCAGTAATACCATTGCTTTCATTCCTAAAGATAAATTGGAACAAAACACCTTGTACCAAATCACCTTACACCTTTCTGATATTACTAATAAAGTACCCAAAGAACTGGCCAATTTCAATTTTTCGGTTAAGACGATTAAACAGGATTTCATTGTCAATACGCAAGATTTACAATCCTACAGCAAAGATTGGTATTACTTGAATGGTACTTTGAAAACAGCAGACAACTTGAGTTTTGAAGACGCCCAAAAGATTATTAAATCCACACAAAACGATAAAGACTTAAAAATTAAATTCGATAAAGCAACCAGCACTGCAACCGAATTTAAATTCATGATTGACAGTATCCAACGTTTTGATAATGATAGCGAAATCAATATTAATTGGGATGGTGATGATGTTGATATTGACCAAAAAGGGAGCGTCAAATTCCCCATACCTGGAAAAAATCAGTTTAAAGTTTTGACTATTCAAGTGGGCGATGTTAACAATCAATCGGTTTTAATTAACTTCTCCGATCCTTTAAAGAAAGACCAAGATTTCAAAGGATTGGTAGCGATTGAAGGTACCAGCAATTTAAAGTTTAGCACTATGGGGAACGTGTTGAAAGTATTTTACAACAAAGAACCCGAAAAGTCTGTGGTAGACAAAGGAGCCTCCGCTAAAGCCGTTAATGTAGCTGCTGTTGACACTACTGCAATAGCTGTTGACACTACTGAAGTTGTCGATACGGAAGAAGTAGCAGCAGTAGTAAGTGCCGTAGAGCAGTCTTTTACAGGAAGTAAATTAGTCGAAGTTTTTCAAGGTATTGAAAACATAGACGGTTATAAAATGAAGAATAATTATTCGCAAAAATTATTATTTGAGCAAATCAAACCTGGAGTAAAATTGGTTAAAAGCGGTACCATTTTGCCAAGTTCTAATAATTTGAAGATTAATTTTCAAGCGGCTAATTTGAATGCTGTTGATGTAAAAGTGTATAAAATTTACAAAAACAATATCATGCAGTTTTTGCAGGATAATGAATTGAACGGGACTGAAAACCTTAGACAAGTTAGTCAGGCGATAGCCAAAACTACCATCCCTTTAAAGCAAAACAATTTGTTGGATTACACTAAGTGGAATACGTATGCTTTAGATATTTCCAAAATTATCAAACCAGAACCAGGAGCTATTTACCGTGTGGAGTTTTCATATAAAAAGAAATACTCTATGTATAAATGCAGTACGACTACTTCAAGCGATGAAGAAGAAGATGAAAGCAGTAACAATGACGATGAGGAGGAAGTGGATGAAAACGATGTGAATTACAGTAATAGTGGCTACAATTACTATTACGAGCAGGATTATGATTGGCGTCAACAACAAGATCCATGCTCTAGCGATTATTTTTATAACACTAAAATTGGAACTAATATTTTAGCCACTGATTTAGGAGTTATTGCCAAAAGAGGAACAGATAAATCGATAGTGGTGGCAGTTAGTAATATCGTCTCAACAGAACCAGTTTCGGGAGCTAAAGTAGATTTATACAATTACCAACAACAAAAAATTGCCTCTTGTAGCACCGATGGTGATGGGATGGCTTCGTTTCAATTGGAAAAATATGCCTATTTCGCTATTGTTTCGGATGGTGACCAAAGCACTTACGTAAAATTAGATGATGAGCTTTCGTTATCAGTAAGTAATTTTGATGTGGCTGGGGAAACGTTGCAAAAAGGCTTGAAGGGATACATCTACGGAGAAAGAGGAGTTTGGCGTCCGGGGGATACCATTTATTTGTCCTTCATCTTAAATGATAATGCCAATAAATTGCCTTCGAAACATCCGATTAAATTAAAAATGAACGACCCTAGCGGAAAAACTGTGTACGAGTGTGTTCAAAAAATGAATGAACTCAATCATTATAAATTTATCATTCCAACCGAAGATGTTGATCCAACAGGGAATTGGGAAGCTGTGATAAGTATTGGTGGCGCTCGTTTTTATAAAAACATCAAGATAGAAACCATTAAGCCCAATCGGTTAAAAATCAAAAACAGTTTTAATGAGCCTGTACTTTCGGCTAGTAAAGAGAATGTGAATAATATTCAAGTGTTATGGTTGCATGGCGCTGTGGCTAAAGATTTAAAGACTGAAGTACAAGCGAAGTTTTCGCAACAAGTAACTACATTCAAAGGATTTGACAAATATGTTTTTGATGACCCAACTAGAAGTTTTTCTACAGAAGAGGTGAATATTTTCTCAGGAAAAGTAGATGCTAACGGCAAAGCTTCTATTCCAATAAAACCAACTATTCAAGGGCAAGCTCCAGGGATGTTACGCGCGGCATTCATTACTAAAGTATATGAAAACGGAGGAGATGTAAGTACCGATGTGGCATCCACCTCTTATTCACCATACAAAACCTATGTGGGAGTAAAATCGCCTGAGCCTAATAAATATGGTATGATTGAAACCGGAAAAAACAACCGTTTTGATTTCGTAACGGTGGGTGAAAATGGTCGTCCAAAAGCGGTTAAAAATTTAGATGTTCGCGTTTATAAACTACAAACACGTTGGTGGTGGGATGCTTCACACGATGATTTGTCAAGTTATAATACGGCGAATTCAACCATTGCTTATAAAAATTTCACTATCAATACGGATGCATCTGGTAGAGGAAGTATTGCGTTTTCAGTTAGAGATGAAGAATGGGGGAATTATTTAATTAGAGCTTCCGACCCAACAGATGGCCATGCTACTGGTGTTAGAGTTTACATCGATATGCCTTGGTGGTCTGCTAAATCCAGAAATACGGATGGTGAATCGGCTACCATGTTGCGATTTTCAACGGATAAAACCAATTACGCTGTTGGCGATAAAGCCAAGATTTTCTTTCCGTCAAGCGAAGGAGGAAGAGCTTTGATTTCTATTGAAAACGGAACTAAAGTGTTGAAAACCCTTTGGGCTAAAACCCAAAAAGGAGAAACAAAAGTAGAGCTTCCTATTACTGGAGATATGGCACCTAATGTGTACATCAACATCTCGCTTTTACAACCGCACGCTTCTACTAAAAATGATTCCCCTATCAGAATGTATGGTATCGTTCCGATAGAAGTAGTGGATAAAAATACGGTATTGGAACCACAATTAACTATGCCAGATGTGCTACGACCAGAGCAAAATGTAAACGTAAAAGTTTCTGAAAAACACGGAAAAAGAATGACGTATACTATCGCCGTGGTGGATGAAGGATTATTAGATTTAACCCGATTCAAAACACCTAACGCATGGGATAGTTTCTATACTCGTGAAGCTTTGGGCGTAAGAACTTGGGATATTTATGATGATGTCATCGGAGCTTATGGTGGAAAAGTAAATCAGGTATTTAGTATAGGCGGGGATGCTGATTCAGGTGGTGGTAAAGCCAAAAAAGCCAATCGTTTTCAACCAGTAGTAATGTATTTTGGTCCATTTGAATTAGAAAAAGGAGCTTCCAAAGTGCACAAAATTAAACTCCCTAAATACATTGGTTCTGTTCGAACTATGGTTGTGGCTGCTGATGCAACTACTAGTGCTTATGGTATGGCTGAAAAAGCAACACAAGTTAGAAGTCCGTTAATGGTTTTAGCTTCGTTGCCAAGAAAAATATCACCATCAGAAAAAGTAACCATCCCAGTGACGCTTTTTGCTACTGAGAAACAAATTAAAAATGTAACGGTTCAAATTAAAACCAATAGTAGCGTAAAAGTTATTGGAAGCAACATTCAAAAAGTAACCTTCACTGAAACAGATGAAAAAATGGCTTACTTCAATTTAGAAGTAGGAAGCGTTACAGGTATTGGAAAAATAGATATTATCGCAACCTCTGGAAAAGAAAAATCAACCTACTTTGTAGAGATTGATGTGACTAATCCGAATCCGGTAACGAATGCTTATAGTGATATTGTTATTGAGTCTAATAGTTCTAAAACCATTCCTTGGAAAACCTTTGGAGTCGTTGGAAGCAATAAAGCTAAAGTCGAAATTTCGTCTATGCCAACGATTGACTTTAGTCGAAGATTGGATTATTTGATTCAATATCCTCACGGTTGTGTTGAACAAACGACTTCTTCTGTTTTCCCACAATTGTATTTGACAGATGTTATGGATTTAGATGCCGTTCGCAAACAGAATATCCAACAAAATGTAACAGCTGCCATTCAAAAACTAGGAAACTTCCAAGTCCCTAGTGGTGGATTTGCCTATTGGCCAGGCGAAAGTGAAGCGGATGATTGGGGAAGTTCTTATGCGGGACATTTTTTGATTGAAGCAGAAAAAAAAGGGTATGTTTTACCAATCGCCTTCAAACAAAAATGGATTTCCTACCAACAAAAAGAAGCCAAACAATGGCGTTTTGAAAAACGATATGGAAATGATATGGCACAAGCGTATCGCTTATATACATTGGCTATTGCTGGTTCTGCCGATTTAGCTTCTATGAATCGCTTACGAGAAACGGTGGGCATCTCTAATGAAAGTAAATTGCGTTTGGCAGCTACTTATGCTATTGTAAAACAAAATGCGGCAGGTTTAGCTTTATTAAGCAAATCTTTTATCGATGAGCAAACCGATGAGTACTATTATTACTATTATGGTTCGGCAGAAAGAAATCGTGCTATGGCTTTAGAGACGCTAATTCTATTAGGACAAAAACAAAAAGCCTTTGCAATGGCCACGAAATTAGCCAAAAATCTTTCAAGCGAACAATGGATGAGCACGCAAACTACCGCTTATGGATTGTATGCGATGGCAAAATTTGCCAAATCCAACGGAAGTAAAGGAGTTGCTGCACAGTTTACCAACGGTACTAAACCAGAAATCATCAATACAGCAAAATCAGTAGCACAACGGAACTTGGTGGTAAAAACAGGCGCTAATTCGATTACTATTAAAAACAATAAAAAGAACACCTTGTTTGTTCGGGTATTGAATAGTGGGATTTTGCCAGTGGGCAGCGAGAAAGTGATCCAAAATAATGTATCGGCCAATGTGGTTTTCAAAGACCGAAAAGGCAAAGCTATTAACGTTTCCAAAATAGCACAAGGAACCGAATTCTATGCAGAAGTGACCTTGACAAATCGTAAAAATGAACGAGTAGAGAACATTGCACTATCACAAATATTGCCATCCGGATTTGAAATTGTTAACACACGATACACCGATTTTGGGGACGCTACTAGTAATGTAGCGGATTATATTGATATTCGAGATGACCGAGCCAATTACTATTTCAGTTTAAAAGGGGCCGAGACTCGTAAGTTCAAAATACTATTGAACGCTTCCTATTTAGGGAAATATTATTTGCCTGGCTTACAATGCGAAGCCATGTATGATAACGATTTTTTGGCAAGAACTAAAGGGCAATGGGTCGAAGTAGTGAAGTAAATTTAGACCTGACAGGTTTTTAAAACTTGTCAGGTTTACTAATTCATCGGAATCAATCGTGAAAGCTAAACTAAAAGCGTTATACCAACGCATTCTTAATTATATAAAACGGAACCCAAAGAAATCTGCATTAGTTTTTGTGCTATTGGTGGTCTACTACTTTTCGTTGCCAAGAACCCTCTTTGAAGAACCTTACGCCACCGTTATTGAAAGCAGTGATGGCGAACTATTAGCAGCCAAAATTGCACGCGATGGGCAATGGCGTTTTCCAGCTCAAGACAGCGTTCCTTACAAGTTCAAGAAATGTATTGTGTACTTTGAAGATGAACATTTTTATTATCATCCGGGATTCAACTCTGTAGCGATGGTCAAGGCTTTTCAACAAAATAGAAACGCTGGTAAAGTGGTTCGCGGAGGAAGTACCTTAACCCAACAGGTCATTCGGTTATCACGCAAAAACAAAAAGCGAACCTATTTCGAAAAAGGAATTGAAATGATTTTGGCAACAAGATTAGAATTACGTTGCTCGAAAGAAAAAATCCTTGAACTCTATGCTGCTCATGCTCCTTATGGTGGGAATGTAGTAGGTTTAGAAATGGCTTCCTGGAGGTATTTCGGTGTGCAATCCCATCAATTATCTTGGGCAGAAAGTGCTACATTGGCAGTGTTACCCAATGCTCCAAGTTTGATTTATCCTGGAAAAAATCAGGTTAAGTTGCTCAAAAAGCGAAATGGTCTGTTGCTAAAATTATATCATGAAAAGATCATTGATAAAATGACTTATGACCTATCCATTCAAGAGCCACTTCCGCAAAAGCCTTATAATCTTCCCCAAATCGCTCCTCATTTATTACAAAGAGTTGCCAAAACAGAGGAAGGGAAACGAATTAAAACCACGATTGATATTTCGTTACAAAACCGTGTAAACCAAATCGCTAAGCAATATTACAATCAGTACAAACAAAACGAAGTACACAACATGGCGATACTTGTAATTGATATTCAAAACAGAAATATCATCAGCTACGTTGGCAATTCACCCACCGATAAAGACCACGATAAAGATGTAGATATAATAGCAGCCCCAAGAAGTACAGGGAGTATCTTAAAACCGCTTCTCTATGCCTCGATGTTGGATGATGGAGAGATTTTGCCCAATACTTTAGTAGCCGATATTCCCACCCAAATCTCAGGCTATTCGCCACAGAATTTCAATCTAACTTTTGATGGAGCCGTTCCAGCACAACGAGCCTTATCCCGTTCGTTAAATATTCCTGCGGTGCTTCTTTTGCAAGAGCATGGAGTGAATAATTTCTATGAATTATTACAAAAGTTCAAGCTCAAAAATATTAACCAACATCCTGATCATTATGGTTTATCGTTAATTTTAGGGGGAGCCGAAAGCAACCTCTGGGACTTGTGTCATACTTATGCTAACCTGTCTTCTACCATCAACTATTTCGATGCTTCCGATGGGAAATACAGAACTAAAGAATTTGCCGAACTCAATTATATCTATGGCTTTCAACAGGATTATGGAGCGGACAGTTATCAGAAAACGATATTGGGAGCAGGTTCCATTTATCTGACTTATAACGCCATGAAAGAAGTCAATCGTCCAGAAGGCGATGAAGCGTGGAAGTTTTATGACTCTTCGTTAGAATTAGCTTGGAAAACGGGAACTAGTTTCGGAAACCGTGATGCCTGGGCTATTGGTACTAATTCGCGCTATGTGGTAGGCGTTTGGGTAGGCAATGCTAGTGGAGAAGGAAGACCTGAGCTAACCGGAGTAGGAAGCGCAGCGCCTATATTGTTTGATGTATTCAATTTGTTGCCCAGAAAACGTTGGTTTCAAGCACCCTTAAACGATTTAGAATATGCTGAGGTGTGTACGTTAAGCGGCCATTTAGCACAAGACGATTGTCCAAAAACCAAACAATTAATTCCGAGAAACGGCAAGAAAACAGCCGTATGTCCTTATCACAAATTAGTACATTTAGACCCAACAGAACAATACCGAGTAAATAGTAGTTGTGAAGATGTGGATAAAATTGTAACCAAAAAATGGTTTGTGCTACCACCGGTAATGGAATGGTATTATAAGAGTTTGCATATTGATTACAAACCTCTACCGCCGTTTCGGGAGGATTGCCAGCAAGATCAAAAAGCAGCGATGGATTTTATCTACCCCAAAACCAACAGCAAAATCTACCTAGCCAAAGATTTCAATAGTAAGATTCAGCCTGTGATTCTCAAAGTAGCACACTCTAATAAGGAAGCGAAGTTGTATTGGTATGTAGATAACGTCTATAAAGGCACCACACAAACCTTCCACGAAATGCAGATAGAAGCCGAAACGGGAATTCATTATATAACCGTTGAAGATGACTATGGGAATGAGATTAAAAGAAGGATTGAGATTATTAGGGATTAAAAAAGGCCTTGTCTATTCGGTTTTTTTATTCTTTTATAAACTTCGAACTAACCGTTCCTTTATCGCTTATAATTTTAATAAAATAGCTTCCTGTTTTCAGCACTGAAACATCAATAGTTTTATTTGAACTTAAATGCTCCTGCACTATTTGTCCTAAGGTATTATAAATACTAACTGATTTTATTTCCGCGTCTAGCTTAATATTCAACACAGTAGTGGCAGGATTCGGATAAATAGAAATGACTGAATTTCGAACTTGATTTAAAGTAGTCAATAAACTAGAACAGTTTGTCGTATCACAATCAGAACTATAAGTTAGAGTGTTAGTTGTAGTTGTTGAGAAATAACCATAAACTTCTGCCATTTCAGCAGCATCAGCACAAATGTATTGGAGCGATGGTAAGTTCCAAACAAAAAATGGTGGAAATGGCGGTTCCTGCCAGGCAGTTTGTGAAATTACATTGTTTTTCAGGTTTATTGTTGTCAAATTGGGAGCATTATCACAAAAAAGGTAAAAAACAGAAGTTCCGCAAAGGTTTAATTCACTCATAAGATTATCGGAACATCTTAATACGGTTAGATTTGAAAAGTTTTGAATGCCTTCAAAGGAACTTATGTTACAAGAATCTAAATTAAGATCTTCCACACCCAATACTTCATTGAGTTGTATTTCACCATCATCGTTAATGTCAATTTTAATCGAATTATTAGAGAAATCGGTAGCAATATAATTAGTGGTACTTGCCTGTAATAGCTTTGCTTTAAAATTGGTATCGGGAATGGTAATGGTTTGAGCAGAACTTACAAGTCCGGTAAATGCAAAAGCAATAAAAAAGTAAAGTTTGCTCATAATGAATGATTTAGAACTCAAATATATGAAATTTAATGCAAAGCCCTAGCCCAGATAGCAGTGGAAATCCTTTTATTTTTATTAAAAATAAAAGATTGCAACGTATAGCTGGAAATAGCTACTAATAAAAAAACCGCCAGTCTTTCGAAAGGCGGTCTTTTCTTTATTCTTTAATTTCCTTTCCTTCTTTATCATTTGATATTAAGAGGAGGAAGCCCAGTGGGCTTCAGGTATTTTTGCTTTAGCAAAAAATCATAAAAAAACCATCCGTGTTATTAAAACAGGATGGTCTTTTCTTTATTCCTTGATTTCCTTTCCTTCTTTATCGAAGAATCGGTACTCTAAATACGTGTAAGCGTCACGAGATTTGATATTAAGAGGAGGAAGCCCAGTGGGCTTCAGGTATTTTTGCTTTAGCAAAAAATCATAAAAAAACCATCCGTGTTATTAAAACAGGATGGTCTTTTCTTTATTCCTTGATTTCCTTTCCTTCTTTATCGAAGAATCGGTATTCTAAATACGTGTAAGCGTCACGAGGTATGATTTTCACCCACTTTTTATGTTCAAAAAACCATTTTGAACGTAATGATGGAAAACCTTTTTTAAGGTATGCTGCCACAAATGGATGAACGTTTAATTTCACTCCGCTGTGGTCTTTGGCAATCTTTTCAAGAGAAAAGTTAATTTTATCAATAATTTGAATAGGAGCATCTACATCTCCACTCAAGTTATTCGGATTTTCTTCCCTTGTTTCAATATTTACTTCTGGTCTTACTCTTTGTCTTGTAATTTGAACTAGTCCAAACTTACTTGGCGGTAAGATCTTATGTTTGGCTTTATCATCGCTCATCTCATCTCTTAAGAAATTAAATAAGACTTGACGATTTTCAGGATCTTTCATATCGATAAAATCGACTACGATAATCCCACCCATATCTCGCAAACGTAATTGTCTTGCAATTTCTACTGCAGCAATCATGTTTACTTCCATGGCCGTATCTTCTTGATTATTGGCTTTGTTAGAACGGTTCCCACTATTCACGTCAATAACGTGTAAAGCTTCGGTATGTTCAATAATCAGATAAGCGCCTTTACTCATCGATACGGTTCGTCCAAAAGAGGTTTTTATTTGTCTTTCAATATGATATTTCTCAAATAAAGGGGTGTCTTTCGATTGATAAAACTTAACAATTTTTTGTTTGTCTGGAGCTATTTCGGCTAAATAGTCCTTTGTTTCTTGGTACAACTCTTCATCATCTATTTGAATACTAGTAAAAGTATCATTGAATACATCTCTAAGAATAGAAGAAGCTTTGTTAAGCTCTCCTAAAACTTTTGACGGATGATGTGCGGTTGGTAATTTTTTACTCATTGCAGTCCATCTATTCATTAAGTTCTGCAAGTCTTTTTCTAATTCGGCTATGTTTTTGCCTTCGGCTACTGTTCTCACAATAACCCCAAAACCTTTTTGTTTGATGGATTGTACTAGTTTTTTAAGACGGTCTTTTTCTTCTTTCGATTCTATTTTTTGCGAAACAGAAACTCTATCGGAAAAAGGTACTAAAACTAAAAATCGTCCGGCGAAAGAAAGCTCACAGCTTATTCTCGGACCTTTTGTAGAAATAGGTTCTTTGACTACTTGTACTAATATTGATTGATTGGCGTTGAGGATATCTGCAACGGCACCATCTTTATCAATTTCTTTCTCAAACTGAAAGTTTTTTAGGGAGAAATCTTTTAATTTACCTGCGCTTACAAGTTTTATGAATTTCAAATAAGAAGCGAAATTGGGACCTAAATCATGATAATGTAAAAAGGCATCTTTTTCATAGCCTACATTTACAAAAGCAGCATTCAATCCAGCAACAGGTTTCCTTATTTTGGCAATAAAAATATCACCAACTTGGAAATTGCTTGTCTCTTCTTCTTTGTGTAATTCAATTAGTTTTCCATCTTTTAATAAGGCAAAATCTACAGCGTCAGCACTAGATCTAATGATTAGTTCTTTATTCACTTTGTAAATTTTTATCCAAACTTTTTAGTTTCGAGTTATGTAACACGGAACTGAATTGTTAGGATGGATTAAACATTTTAAACAGGTATTGTTACCCGGCGAGATAAAGAAGATAGAATAAAGAAGCAAGAAGAAAGACATTTCGTCTCGGCTCTTTGCTCTTGGTTCTTGTTTCTTTTCTCAATTTCAATGAACGTTTTCTAAAAAAAGAAAAGTAGTTATAAACTACTTTTTCTTTTTGTGTCGGTTAGCTCTCGCACGTTTTTTACGTTTGTGCGTTGCTACCTTATGTCTTTTTCTTTTTTTACCACTTGGCATACAATCTGGTTTTTGGTTATTAATAAATAAGTTTTATACTGCTACTTCAGTATTTGTTTTTATTGCTTCTACGAATACTTTTGCAGGTTTAAATGCAGGAATATTATGTGCAGGTATTTTGATAGTTGTATTTTTTGAAATGTTTCTTCCAGTTTTTTCAGCTCTTGTTTTGATGATGAAACTACCAAAACCTCTTAAATAAACATTGTCACCAGTTTCTAACGAAGTTTTCACTTCTTCCATAAACGCTTCAACTGTTGCTTGAACATCTCCTTTTTCAAGTCCTAATTTTTCTGAAATCTTTGCTACGATATCTGCTTTCGTCATTTTCTTTCGTATTTAATATTATTATGTAATTTTTTTGAGGTTGCAAATATATGAATTAAAAAAACAATATTTCAAGCATAATCTATTAAAATTTAATCACATAAAGAATTATTTTTGTGAACCACATTTTAGCTATGAAGTTCTCTAAAATTCTAATACAATGGTATTTACAAAACAAACGCGATTTGCCTTGGCGAAACAGCACTAATCCGTATACCATTTGGCTCTCAGAAATCATGCTCCAACAAACGAGAGTCGCGCAAGGATTACCCTATTTTTTACGTTTTACTGAAGCATTTCCCACAGTTTTTGACTTAGCTAATGCTACTGAAGAAGAAGTTTTAAAATTCTGGCAAGGACTTGGCTATTATTCACGGGCTCGAAATTTACACAAAACAGCCAAAGAAGTAGCTTTTGAACGTAACGGAGAATTCCCAAAAAACTATGCCGATTTATTAAAGCTAAAAGGAGTTGGCGAGTACACTGCAGCTGCTATAGCTTCATTTGCCTACAACGAGAATGTTCCTGTAGTTGACGGGAATGTTTTTAGAGTATTGTCTCGTTATTTTGATGTTGAAACCGATATCGCTTCGACAGGAGCCAAAAAAGAATTCACAGCTTTAGCTCAGGAATTAATGCCAAAAGGGAAAGCCAATATATTCAATCAGGCTATAATGGAATTCGGCGCCCTGCAATGTGTGCCTAAAAATCCAGATTGTCAAAACTGTGTTTTTAATGATAGCTGCCTGGCTCTGCAAAAGAAAAAAGTAGCACAACTTCCAGTGAAATCAAAGAAATTAAAAGTGAGACCTCGCTTTTTTAATTATTTAGTCTTTTCAGATGAGGATAACAACACGCTACTTCACAAACGAACTCAAAAAGGAATTTGGCATAACTTATATGAGTTTCCCTTATTAGAAACGGAACTGGAAGAAAATGAACAAGCTATTTTGGAATTAATTCAAAATCAAAAGTTCGTTACCAATGACATAGAAGAAATTATTTTATACAATCCACAAACTATCATCCACAAACTTTCGCATCAACATTTGAATATCAAATTCTGGAAAATTAAGACACAAGGGAAACTTGAAAACGGAATTAACTGGGAATCAGCTAAGAAAATGCCTTTTCCAATTGTTATTTATAATTTTATTGAAAAAGATTGGTTTTAAATTTCAAAAAAAGTAGTAAATTTGAGGAACGTGAGGTCAAGCCGAATTGTAGGTAGAGCAACGGAATAAAAACAAACACTTGAAAACATGAACGGGACATTAAATAAAGTTATGTTGATTGGTCATCTTGGTGATGATGTCAAAATGCATTATTTCGAAGGCGGAAATTGCATTGGTCGTTTTCCTTTGGCTACAAACGAAGTGTATATCAATAAACAAACTAACGAAAAGATTGCTTCTACTGAATGGCACAACTTAGTAGTAAGAAACAAAGCCGCTGAAATATGTGAACGTTACCTTTCTAAAGGCGACAAAATATTCGTGGAAGGCAGAATAAAATCACGCCAGTGGCAAGCTGAAGATGGCACTACAAAATACACTACCGAAATACAAGTGACAGAATTTACCTTTTTGACCACCAAAAAAGAAGTGGATGGTTTAAAAACACCCCAAAATTTAGAAACAAAAAACACTAATTTTGAAGCATCAAATTCTGGAACGCCTGAAAACGATTTGCCGTTTTGATATTGTTTAACTAACCTTGACTCCATTGGACTCTGAGCCCAGTTTAAATTCTTTTGCCAGTATTGATACCCATTTACTTTTCGGGAGTTTAGCCATTGCTTTCTTCTTGTTCTGTTCTGCAATGGTTTCAGCAGCAGAAGTGGCCCTTTTTTCGCTTTCGCAAAAAGACATCAGCACATTAGCCGAAGAAGATGCATCAAAGGCCAACTTAATCTCAAAATTACTCCAACGCCCTAAAAAACTATTAGCCACTATATTAGTAGCCAATAATTTTAGTCATATAGGAGTAGTAATTATCTTCTCTTTTGTTGGAAACAATCTTTTTTCATCAATAGAATCTCCTATTCTAAAATTTATTGTTGAGGTTATACTAATCACTTTTCTCATCCTTTTATTTGGTGAAGTATTACCAAAAATTTACGCCAGCCGAAATAATATCAAATTTTCAAAATTTATCGCAACTCCGATAACGCTTTTAGATAAGTTACTCTCTCCAATTAGTTTGCCGATGAGAGCCGTAACAGTCTTTCTTCATGAAAAATTAGGAAAACAAAAATCAAATATATCGGTCGACCAATTATCACAAGCCTTAGAATTGACTTCTACTGATGACACTTCTTCTGAAGAACAAAAAATTTTAGAAGGTATTGTTTCTTTTGGGAATACTGATACAAAGCAAGTCATGAGCCCAAGAATTGATGTTTTTGCTATCGAAGTTAACGAGACTTTTGCTGAAATTTATCCGAAAATAGTTGATAAAGGTTATTCCAGAATACCAGTATACAGAGAAAGTATCGATCATATTGAAGGGATTTTGTTTATCAAAGATTTGATTCCCCACATTCACAAAAAAGAATTTGATTGGAACAAACTCGTAAGAGAACCATTCTTTGTGCCAGAGAATAAGAAGTTGGATGATTTACTTAAAGACTTTCAACGTTTAAAAAGTCACTTAGCTGTCGTAGTGGATGAATATGGCGGGACTTCAGGATTGGTTTCGTTAGAAGATGTGATTGAAGAAATTGTTGGCGATATATCGGATGAATTTGATGATGAAAACATTAATTTTTCTCAGATAGACGATAAAAACTTCCTTTTCGAAGGCAAGATCAACTTAAAAGATTTTTACCGAATTGTAGATGTAGATGAAAACACTTTTGAAAGTAGCAAAGGAGAAGCCGAAACACTAGCTGGTTTTATTTTAGAAATTCTAGGCAATTTTCCGAAGAAAGGACAAAAAATCCATTTTTCAAATGTACATTTCACCATTGAAACAGTAGACAAAAAAAGAATAAAACAACTAAAAGTAACTCTTGAATAAATTAATGATGAGCAAAAAAATAATCAGTGGTCTTTCAATTGTATTCCTTTTAGTAGTTACTATCAGTTGTAAAAAAGATCCAATACCTAAACCAGCAAGCCAATTGCGATTGGATTATCCTGTGGCTAAATATGCCAACTTTAGTAATCACTGTCCATTTGAATTTGAAATGAATGAAGAAGCAGTTATTAAAGAGGATAAGAATTGTGGGTTTATGATACAATATCCAAAAATGAAAGCTACTATTTACCTAAACTACAAAACGGTAGATAACAACTTGAATGACTTGTTGAAAGACGCGCAAACGCTAACCTATAAACACGTGATAAAAGCAGATGATATTTTGGAACAACCCTATATTAACAAAGAGAAAAAGGTATACGGAATGTTCTATCGTGTAGACGGAAATGCAGCCACCAACTCCCTTTTTTATGCTACAGACAGCATCAAACATTTTGTTACAGGTTCGATTTATTTTTATGCTAAGCCTAATTTTGATTCAATAATGCCAGCAGCTAGTTATGTAAAAAATGACATGCAGCGAATTATAGAAACGTTAAAATGGAAATAAAAAAAGGAACTCATTGAGTTCCTTTTTTGTTATAATTAAGTAAGATTGCATTATCCTTTTGTTTTCATTTCCGAAACTTTATAGGTTTCTCCATCGCCAGTGCTTTCAACTGCTTTAGTCAACTTTTCTGCATTTAAAACCGCTCCGTCAAATTCTACTGTAGCTTCTTTTTTATCAAAATCAACGGTGGCTTTTTGAACACCATCCATTTTAGATAATTTAGTTTCAATGGTTTTGGCACACCCAATGGCGCAAGTCATACCATCAATTTTAAAACTGGCTGTTTCTGGTTTTGAAGCTACCGCAGGAGCTTTAGTTGTTGTTGCAGTGGCTTCTGCTGAAGTTCCTGTTGCAGGTTTGCTTGCCGTATCTTTACAACTAAATAGCAATGATGAAGCAAGTCCGAAGGTTAATATTGATTTGGTGAAATTCATAATGCTGTATTTTATATTTAAATGGTTTGTTGTATTGTCCTCAAAAATTCAAGAACAAAATAATGAAAAATAAAAGTGATAATTCTTAAAATAATTACAAAATTTGAACTATTCAAAAAACGAGTATGAAATCACAAACTTTAAAATGGGTCATTCTTATAGCGCTAGCTCTCATTTGGGGCAGTTCTTTTATACTAATTAAGAAAGGATTGATTGGGTTAAATCCCTTCCAGTTAGGTTCTTTGCGAATCATATTTTGTGCGGTCTTTCTTTTACTAATTGGATTTAAAAGTTTAACCGCTATCGCCCAACATCAATGGAAATATATTGCTCTAACCTCATTGTTTGGAACTTTTATTCCCGCTTATCTGTTTGCCATTGCCGAAACGAAAGTAAGTAGTTCCATTTGTTCTATTCTAAATTCATTAACACCCCTGAACACATTGATTCTAGGTTCCATTGTTTTTGGATTGAATTTTAAACGAAGTCAATTCATGGGAATTTTGATTGGACTAATAGGCACTGCTATTTTAATCTTTAATGGAAACAACTCGGAAGGAACAGAAAATTATTCTTATGCGGTTTTGGTCTTAATCGCCACCATTTGTTATGCTACGAATGTAAACTTGATAAAAAAATATTTATCCGATGTGAAACCTTTGAGTATTACCACCGGGAATTTCACAGTAATGCTGATTCCAGCCATTGTGATTTTGTTGTGTACTGATTTTTCTAGTAAAGTGAACTTACCCGTTACCCATCATGCGATGTTATTCGTAATGATTTTAGGGATAGTAGGAACGGGAGTAGCCAATGTTATTTTTTATAAATTAATTCAAATCTCTTCTCCAGTCTTTGCTTCATCGGTTACTTACTTGATTCCGATTGTGGCTTTTATGTGGGGGATTTTAGATAATGAAATGCTCACGCCTTTACAATTTTTCGGGGCCTTTATTATTTTGGTTGGAGTTTATATGGCCAACAAGAAATAAAAAAAGACCGCTGTAAAGCGGTCTTTCTATATCAAATACTTTGATTTAATTATTGGAAGTCAGCATCAGAAACACCTTCGTTTACTTTTACTTCCGACATTTTGATATCAAGCTCAAAACCTACATTCATAATGGTATTGAATGGGAATTTAACTCCTTTTACATCTCTATAGTCATTAAAGTTAGTAACTCTGGTTGCTTTTTTACCACCCATATCTTCTGTGGTAGCTTCCGCTGTTTTTAAACCTGATTTTACATCGAAGTAGTAAGTAGTATCACCATCAACAACGGCATAAGCATCAGAACCATTGATTGGCTCGATGGCAGTAGCAGTAACTCCTGCTTTAGTGCTTAACAAAGTTTCATTAAATAGTACTGCATTCTCTTTCATTTTCTTTAAATCATCTCCTTCTAATACTTTTTTCTGACCTTGTTGCATAGCGTAACCCGTGTTACCGTTTACCACTTGCTTCATTATAGATCCCATACCAGCCATAGAAAGCTCAACCATCATTCTTCCTTTTGAATCAGTTTTTGAATTGTATGATAATGGCATTGGCGCTTGTGGGATTTTAGTAGAACCTACATAAGATACCGATTTCACTGCTTTTATCGCTTTATCACCACCAATTGCTTTTACATAGCTTTCAATGATTGTTTTTACAGTAACTCCAGCTGGAATTGCTTTTTTCATCGCTGGTTTTTCAGTAGGATTTCCAAATTTATCAAAGTAGAACATTGGGATTTTTAATTTCTCCAATCCTGCAATAACTTCTGAACCTTTACCAGTAATAACAATTCTTAAATTGTCAGCTAAGAAATATTTATTAGCCACTCTCATGATATCATCCGGAGTAACCGCATTGATATTTTTGATATAGTTTTCATAAAAATCAGCAGGTAATCCTTCTGTTTCAATGTTCAAAGCATAACGAGCAACGGTAGCTGGTTTCTCCACTTGCATTACAAAACGTCCAATGTATCCAGCTTTTACACTGTTCAACATTTCGTCAGTTACTTTTTCAGTTCTGATTTTGTTTAATTCTTTTAAAGATTCTACCACAGAACTATCCGTAACAGCGTTTCTTACTTGTGCATTTGCTTTGAATTTACTGTACATAAATTTGTCAAAACCTACACTAGAACGTGCTCCATAAGTCCAACCGTGTTTCTCTCTTAAGTTCATATTCAAATAACTGTTGAAATCACCACCAAAAACTTGGTTAGCCAAAATCACAGGAAAAAAGTCAGCATCTGACATTTTTAAGTTTACCGTGTTAATCAACGAAATCTCAGATTGAACAGCGTTTGGCATATCCACAAAATTGATTTGTGTGTATTGCGCATTGCTTGGATTAGAATACGTTAATCTTGGTGCAGTAGCTTTCGTCCATGAACTAAATAGTTTTTCTACCATTTTTTTCACGTCTTTAGTTTTCACATCCCCAACAATTACTAAGTAAGCGTGTTCTGGAACGAAATATGTTCTGTAGTTTTCTTTTACATCAGCAAGTGAAACATTTTTAATCGTTTCTTCTGATAAATATTCTCCAGCAGGATGATCTTTACCATAAGCCAATACGTTTTCAACTCTTCCCGCTACTACAGTAACACTTTTTTCTTGAGCTTTTAAACCGTCAATTAACTTGTCTTTTTCTTTGTCAAATTCTTCTTGAGTGAAGTTGGGAGTTAAAGCTCCTTCTGCCATTAATTCAAGAATTCTTCCTGAATATTTTGACAATCCACTAGCAGAAGCTCCTGAAGAACTGAAGTTAATATCAGCCCCCATAAAATCGATTTCTTCGTTGTAAGTATCTTTCGAAGTTTTGGTAGAACCGTTTCCGATCAAGCTACTCGTTAAATCATCGGTTCCTTTTTTTGCACCTTCTGCAAACGGAGCGTTGTCAATTGATAAACTGAAAGCAACTCTTGGTAGTTTGTGGTTCTCTACTACTAAAACTTTTAATCCGTTTGGTAACGAAAAAGTTTCAGGTTTTTTAATATTGATTGTTGGTGAAGGACCTGGTTTCGGTTGTTTTCTGTCTTGTGCTTGCATAGTAATAGTTAAAAACAAGCTTGATAATATGATTATTTTTTTCATCGTAGTAATTTTATTTGTTTTCAGCTTTGTCTTTTGCAGGTACATAATCCAAAATCAAACGTTGGTTTGGATTTAAATATTTCTTAGCAGCCGTTCTAATTTCTTCACGAGTGATAGAACGATAGATATCGATATTGGTGTTGATTAAATTCACATCACCATATAATAAATAGTATGTAGCTAAGTTTTCAGCAACTCCTTCGATACCTGAGTTTTCTTCCACATAATTACTTTCATTGATGTTTTGTAATTTTTGGAAATCTTTTTCTGAAATCAAATCGGTTTGTAACTTCACGATTTCTTCATCAATTTCTTTGATTAAGTCGTTTGAAGTAAAATCCCCTTGTGGCATTCCGTAAAGAATGTATTGTCCGTAATCTTCTTGAGCGTAATTGAAGGCTCCAATTTGTAAAGCCATTTTCTTATCGTCAACAATCTTTTTGTACAATTTAGAACTTTTACCATTACTTAAATAAGTAGAAATCATATCCAAGATTCTAGCATCACGAGTTTTCATAGATGGGATTCTGTAAGCAGCCACCACCATTGGTTTTTGGATGTTTGGATCTTCGTAAGTAGCATGAATCGTTTCTGTGATAGGCGCTTCTACAAAAGTTTGTTTTTTCAATTCCACTCCTCTTGGGATTGGAGCAAAATATTTTTCAACCCAAGCCTTAGTCGCTGCAATGTCGATTTGACCCGCTACTACTAAAACCGCATTGTTAGGTGAATAGAATTTTTTGTTGAACGCTTGAAACTCTTCCAATTTCGCAGCGTCTAAGTGTGCCATAGAACCAATAGTTGCCCAACGGTAAGGGTGCACTTTAAACATATTCTTTTTCACTTCTGCAATCAACTGACCGTAAGGTTGGTTGTCTACACGAAGTCTTTTTTCTTCTTTTACTACTTCGTTTTGCGTGTCAACACCAATTTGGTTAATAACTGGGTGCATTAATCTTTCTGATTCCATCCACAAACCTAGTTCGGTGTTATTTGATGGGAATACTTCAAAATAGTACGTTCTGTCTTCCGAAGTGTTGGCGTTGTTCGTTCCTCCGTTAGAAGTTACGGTTTTCATCCATTCTCCTCTTTTGATGTTTTCTGTTCCTTCGAACAATAAGTGTTCAAAGAAGTGTGCAAATCCAGTTCTGTCTGGTTGTTCGTCTTTTGAACCTACGTGATACATTACTGAGGTAACTACAACTGGTGCAGACGGATCGTTGTGTAAAATTACATGAAGACCATTTGGCAAATCGTACTCCTCAAAAGCTACCTTTTGGGCATGAGCTGTTCCTCCAAGCATAAGCATTGAACTTAAAGCGATTAGTGATTTTTTCATAAAAAATTGAAATTTTTTCGTTGATTGCCTTGTTAGTAAACAAGGGTTAAATTTTGTTACACCAAAAATACTTTTTTTTATTTAATTTCCTTGGGATTCTAAAACTTTATCTAAGGGTCTTTAAAGGGTTGAACAACAATGGTAAACTTTTTTGCCGATAGTGTTGTGTGTAAAATAAATAGTAGTATATTTGCACACTTAAAAAATTAACTAAACAATATTGTTATGTACGCAATCGTAGAGATAGCAGGGCAACAGTTCAAAGTAAGCAAAGACTTAAAGGTTTATGTTCACCGTTTGGCTAATGAAGAAGGTTCAAAAGTTTCTTTTGACAAAGTTCTTCTATTAGACGATAATGGAAACATTACTTTAGGCGCCCCAGCTATAGAAGGTGCTTCAGTAGAAGCCAAAGTGTTATCACACTTAAAAGGAGATAAAGTGATCGTTTTCAAAAAGAAAAGAAGAAAAGGATACAAAAAAAGAAACGGACACAGACAGTCTTTAACACAAATCGTGATTGAAGGAATCTCTGCTACCGGTGGTAAAAAAGCAGCTAAAGCTGAAAAAGCAGTAGCAGAACCTAAAGCTGAGAAAGCAGTTGCAGCAGAGCCAAAAGCTCCTAAAGCACCAAAAGCAAAAAAAGCTGATACAGAAACCACAACTGAAGAAAACAATTAATATTTAAAACTTATACGTCATGGCTCACAAGAAAGGTGTCGGTAGTTCTAAGAATGGTAGAGAATCAGAATCAAAACGTTTAGGCGTTAAGATTTATGGTGGTCAAGCGGCTATTGCTGGAAATATCATCGTTAGACAAAGAGGTTCAAAACATAATCCAGGAGAAAACGTTTACATGGGTAAAGATCATACCTTACATGCAAAAGTAGATGGGATTGTGAAATTTCAGAAAAAAGGAGAAAACAAATCATATGTTTCTATCCTTCCTTTTGAAGCATAAGAATAACTCTTACTATATACAAAACCCGCTCAGTGATGAGCGGGTTTTTTGTTTTTAGAATAATTTCCCCATCCAGTTTGTCATTCCGTAGGAATCTCATGTGTTGGTCTTGGGATATGACAATACAATGGTTTTTATATCATCCCTAACGGGATTTTTTCTTTTGTGCTAATTTATTTGCTACCCATATTGCATCCCTAAAGGGATTAAATAGTTTCTGATGAATATTCTATTTTTAATGTTATATCGAATAGGATGTCAAATACAAAATCCCAAAAGTATTGTCATCTTTTTTATATTATCCCGTTAGGGATATAATATGGGTTGAAAAAGGTATTACAAGGATGAAATCCCTTTAGGGATGGTATAATAAAAAACCCCCACATTTCTGTGAGGGTTAGTGTTTAGAAAGATTCTTCCTTCGTCAGAATGACAAGATGGTTTAGATTACCAATCCTTTTACAAGGTTGTATTCGCTGGAGTCTTGACCGTATTGTGATAATACCATGTCTTTGATTCGGCGGGCGGTTGCAGATAATTGTTTGAAACCGTCTCTTCTTGATGCGATTACGGGTTTGTAGACTGCTAGTTTTTAGATACTAAGGCTGTGGTATTGATGTTTTCCAAGCATCTATTTCGTTTGGTTATGACATTTTATATCCAAATTAATTGATATCCTACTATTACTTTGACAGAAAAGTAAAAGTTGAATTATTCCTTTTGCTTAGTAATTCTTCTTCTTACGTTATCATTAAGTAGAAAATAACCAACACAAATTGTCAATATCAAAATTGAAATACCCAATTCAGTTTTAAATTCTATATGTTTAACATCCATAATAATAACTTTTCTAGATATTGCCGTTAATGCGATAAGCAGAATTAGTTTGACTTTACGCAAGACATTTTCATTAGCCCCTTTGAAGGTTTCCAAAATTTCTAATGCAATGATAATGTTAAAAAATAACGGAACACCAGTAAGCGCTATTGATTTATTACCCAAAATGGAAGCATCACAAACCTCAACGTAGAATAAATGAATAAGGTCAAGTATCTCATAAATAACAAACAAAAATAGTAGAATGGAAAGGGTATAATAAATTGTTTTTTCTGCTATGTGAAGGGCTTTATCTATAATATTCATTTTTTTAATTTAATTAGGGAACTAAAGGGGTTACTTTTTTTTTGTCTTCCTTGGATGTGGTGTTACATCTTTTACAGAGTTTTCCTTGTTAACGTCATCATCAATGATTTGCTCTTTAATTTCAGAAAAATCAATCGACTTCAAGTCTATTTTCCGTATCTCCCTATTCCACATGGTATGGTAATAATATACTTTTTCCTTTAAATCACAAGAGGAAGTAACTTGTGTTGCGCTAACAATATCGCTTGGCATTTTATCCGAAGGAACTTGAGCTCCAAGCGGGATGTTAAAATTATCTAGAATTCTAAACGATTCAAATACAGCTTCTGTAGAGGTTGATAAGGGTCGACATGATGCCGTAAATGCAGCTGCTCTGACAAATCTTGATGGAGGTGTAAAGTCACCTGGGATGCCTAAAAAACCAGACCCACCACCTGTTGGATTTAATTCATAGTTTCCAAACTTTTGCTGTTGGTTCGGTGAAGTAGACAGATTCAGATAGTTTCTCTGATTAATAATGTGCCAATCATAAGTAGGCGAATTTGTAATAACATCCAAATAAGGGTCGTAAATTTTCACTTCACCTTTATTTACTATTTCAATGACTCTACTGTTTCCACTAGGATCAACTATTTTAAAATGGAAAGGAAGTTCTGCTCCACCAAAGTCTTTGTTTTCAACACTCACAACAACAACATCATTTAAGTGCGCTAAAACTTCGTCTACAGTTTTAAAAGAAGATAGCATCCACTGCATCAAATCACCAACACTCATTGATTTCGAGGCTTTAGTTTTGTCGTATACAGAATATTCCGCATATCCAGGCAAATAATAAACCCCTACATATAAACCTTCTTCATTTAGCCCATCTGGTCCATAAGGCTGACCATAAGCAGTAAGGGTAACAAAACCGTATTTACCCTTCCAATTCTTGCCATTAAATCCCATAGGGGTCTGTGCTTTAAACTCCTTGTTTCTTGGAACAACTAATAGTTGGTTATGTTGAGCATCATTTAATGCCCATTCTACAGTTCTAGCAACAATGACGCCACCATCTTTTGATTTCAAAGTAATGCCTGTACAAGCATAAAGAGGTGAGGAAATTAGTGAAAAAATAAGGATAGTAATAATGCTATTTCGAAGTAAGTAATTTTGTTTCATCTTTTTTTGTTAGGTTTTGTATTGCAATCTGTATTCTTTTAGATTTTTACTAAACTTCCATGTAAATACCCATATTTCATGTACCGACAAAAGTTTATTTTAGTTGTATGTGTTCAAAAATAAATAAAAAAGATTACAAAATAAAAATTACTTTACTGACAACACCCCACTCCGCAATGTCACCAGACTATGAAGACGCCTGCTGAACGCTTTAACACACCTGCTGACCGTTATAATACACTTGCTGAACGTGTTAATGAGGTCGCTCACCTTTTAAATGCACTTGCTGAGTTTGTAAATACACCTGCTTAGTGCATTAACGCACCTGCTGAACGTTTAAATACACTCGCTCACTTTATTAATGCATCTCCTGAAGACTTAAATACACTTCCACCCCTTATAAACACGGCTCCTATAACCATAATACGCTAATCTTCAAGAGTTAAAGTTTTCTTAAAAACGGTATTTCCTACATTTTTGGCATACAATTTGATTTTCAGAAAATACTATTAATCAATAAAAGTAGAAATCATGAGTTCAAGTTCCAGAGCTTCCTTTAGCTCACGTTTAACAGAAGGGGAAAAACTAATTGAGTACCTAAACACGTTCACCGCTTATGCACCTGGTGATGATGCCCTTACCGCATCAGCTTTTCAAGCCCAAACTTCCGCACTACATGTAGTGCAAGAAGAACACACTTCAAAACATTTCGAGTATTCAAAAGCAGCTCTAGACCGCCGCAAGTTCTTTGACAACGAAAACAATTCCATCTCAAAACTCCTCTCACCAATTGGAGCCAATGTTCGGGCCAAACTAGGAAATGATTCCCAACAATACCACGACATCAGCGCTCTAGTAAAAAAGATACGAGGACAAAGAAGAATCACAGTCACAGAGAATTCTCAAGAAGAAACCATCAGCCGTTGTGAAAACTCTTTCGGTAGCCGCCTAATCTATTTCGGAGACATGATTACGCTCCTAACAAAGTTCGACACAGATTATGCCCCTATCAACGATAGAATTAAAATAACAACGATGCAAGAATTGCTAAGCAAAGCAACAGCAGCGACCAACATAGTCTCTCAAAAACTCGCTGTTTACAAACCATTAATAGCAACACGAAGAGATGGCTTCAAACAACTCTCCGCCACCGCCAAAAGGATCAAAGACATGGTCTTATCACAATACGGACAAGACTCCACAGAATACAACCTAGTAAAAGGATTGGTAATCTAAACAATCTTGTCATTCTGACGAAGGAAGAATCTCTTCCAAAAACGAAAAAACCCTCACAGTAATGCGAGGGTTTTTTAATATGCTAATAATCTAACAATCTAATAATAAAAAGTCTGATTAATATCTGTAATACTCTGGTTTAAATGGTCCTTGAACTTCAACCCCAATGTAAGCCGCTTGCTCATCATTTAAAGTCTCTAATTCAACACCCAATTTAGCCAAGTGTAAAGCCGCTACTTTTTCATCTAAGTGTTTTGGTAACATATACACTTCGTTTTTGTAGGCCGCACTGTTATTCCATAACTCTAATTGTGCTAAAGTTTGGTTAGTAAATGAGTTACTCATTACAAAACTTGGGTGACCTGTAGCACAACCTAAGTTTACCAAACGACCTTCTGCCAAGATAAGAATGTCTTTTCCAGCGATAGTGTATTTGTCAACTTGTGGTTTGATTTCTACTTTAGAAGCACCGTGGTTTTTGTTTAACCAAGCCATGTCGATTTCGTTATCAAAGTGACCAATGTTACAAACGATAGTTTTGTCTTTCATTTGCTCGAAGTGGCTTCCCATTACGATATCTTTATTTCCTGTAGTTGTGATGATGATATCAGCATTTCCTACTACAGTGTTTAATTTTTTAACTTCAAATCCGTCCATAGCTGCTTGTAAAGCACAGATAGGATCGATTTCAGTTACAGTAACGATAGAACCTGCACCTCTGAAAGAAGCAGCAGTACCTTTACCTACGTCACCATATCCACAAACTACTACTCTTTTACCAGCCAACATAATGTCAGTAGCTCTTCTGATAGCATCTACAGCTGATTCTTTACAACCGTATTTGTTATCAAATTTAGATTTAGTAACCGAGTCATTAACGTTGATAGCTGGCATGAATAACGTTCCGTTTTTCATTCTTTCGTACAAACGGTGAACACCAGTCGTAGTTTCTTCTGATAATCCTTTGATACCAGGAATCAATTCTGGGTAACGGTCGAATACCATGTTAGTCAAATCACCACCGTCGTCTAATATCATGTTCAATGGTTTTCTGTCTTCACCAAAAAATAAAGTTTGCTCAATACACCAGTCAAAAGACTCTTCGTCAAGACCTTTCCAAGCATATACTTGAATACCAGCAGCAGCAATAGCCGCAGCCGCTTGATCTTGTGTAGAGAAGATGTTACAAGAAGACCAAGTAACTTCAGCTCCCAAAGCGATTAATGTTTCAATAAGAACCGCAGTTTGAATTGTCATGTGAAGACATCCTGCAATACGAGCTCCTTTTAAAGGTTGGCTTGCACCATATTCAGCACGAAGTGCCATTAATCCTGGCATTTCAGCTTCTGCCAATTCAATCTCTTTTCTTCCCCAAGCTGCCAAGTTAATGTCTTTAACTTTGTAAGCTACAAAAGGTAATGTTTGTGTACTCATCTATTATGTATATTTGTTTTTTAATTTCGGTGCAAAGCTACATAATAGGATAGAATTAAAAAAACGTTTTTTGCTTTTTTATGATTTGTTAAAGTACTTAATTTTCTGAAAAACAAACAGATAATTTAAAAATCACTATGCCACTACTCAAAGTCAAAGATTTAAATGCCACCACACAAGTATGGGTTTGGGAAATCACCGAGACCTTTGATGAACTGTTTCAGAGCGTTGCCTTAAAGGATGTTTCTTTGGCCAGAGTAGAAAACATGAAATCCGAAGGGCATCAAAAAGGTTTCCTAAGCGTAAGAAGGTTGTTAATGGAGGCCGGCTACACCGATTTTGATTTGTACTACGATGAATTTGGGAAACCGCATTTGAGGGAAGAAGCAAGAAGCAAGAAACAAGAATCAAGAGAGAATACAGGAGCTAAACATATCTCTATTTCGCATTCACATGACTTTTCAGTAATTGTCTTAAGCGATGTAAACATAGGTGCCGACTTAGAAATCCTAAAAGATAAAACCTTGAAATTAGCCCCAAGATTTATGGATGTTTCGCATTTGGCAAACCTTACTGCCGAAGATCAATTGATAAAAGCTACTGTGGTTTGGGGGATAAAAGAATCTGTCTTTAAAATCAAAAATGAGATTGGCATTAGTTTTAAAGATGATATTTTCGAAAGCGAATTTAACTTATCTGATAAAAAATGTAGTGTAGAACTGCGTTTTAATAACAAAGTCGAACACTTCGATATTGTATTCGACTTTATTAAAAACTATGTTTTTGTTTGTGCTTTTGAAGCTAGTTAAATGAAAAACACATTTAGTGTAATAGCAATAACACTAAGGATTACACTAAAAATAGTCATGTTAAAAACGGTCTTTGGAGATAGCTGCGCCAAGATACCTACATTAACTACAGTGCAAGTAATAGCTACAAAAGCTAACTGAATCATTTGTACCAATGAGTTTCCGTTTTCCAAAATATACATAGCGGCAGCTCCGCCTAAACAACTTTGACCGATAATAATCAAAGCGGCAAATCCAACATAACTTTGCTGGAAATCATGAAGTGTTTTTTGATAAAGTGTCATAATCGTGCGATTTTATGAGTTATAAGAGCAAAGCTATCGCACTTAGCGTTCCAAAAAAATGACATAAATCATATTTTGAATTTTTTTTCGGAGGTTTAAAAAAGGGTTACCTTTACCCACCTATAAAAAAAGACTGCAGATGTTGCATAACCAAATGGTATCGGCCAAAAAAGAAAACCAAAAATTATTAGCCATTTTAATCGATCCCGATAAAGTGATGATAACTGATATTTCCCTTTTAGCAGAAAAAATTAATCAATCGCCAGCGACTCATATTTTTGTGGGAGGAAGTTCGTTTGAAGGCTATCATTTGGATGACATTATAGTAGCTTTAAAACAACATACAAAGTTGCCCATTTTACTTTTCCCAGGAAATCCATCCCAGATTTCAGGTGAAGCCGACGGCATTTTATTCTTGATGTTGCTTTCAGGAAGAAATCCAGATTATTTAGTAGAACACCAAATCAATGCGGTACCTATTTTGGAAAAGACCCAACTCGAAATCATTTCAACAGGCTATATTTTAATAGAAAGCGGCAGTGAAACGGCTGTGGAAAGAGTGAGTCAAACTAAACCGTTGTCAAGAAACAATCCCGAGTACATTGCGCAAACAGCAAAAGCAGGAGAACTCATAGGCAACAAACTTATTTATCTGGAAGCAGGAAGTGGAGCAGCCAATGCCGTTCCTTTAGAAGTAATAGAAATGGTTTCAAAAAGTATTGCGGTTCCTTTGATTGTTGGAGGCGGTATTCGTTCCAAAAAGCAAATAGACGAAGCCTACGCAGCAGGAGCTGATATGGTAGTGATTGGGACAGCCTTTGAAAATGATATAAACTTTTTTGACTAATGCTGGAGTTCCTCTTCTCACAATACAAAGACTATCCGATGCATGAAATTGTATTGGAAGTGGGTGCCATACTCTTTGGATTGTTGAGTGTTTGGTTTGCTAAGAAAGATAACATTTGGGTTTTCCCCACAGGGATTATTAATACCGCGATTTATACTTATTTGCTTTGGAAATGGTCTTTGCTAGGCGACATGATGATTAATTTTTATTATGTAGTGATGAGCATTTATGGTTGGTATCACTGGACGCGTAAGCAAGGAGATGTAGTGGAATTCCCAATTTCTAGAATGACTTTGTCAGAAAAGAAATGGTCGCTTGTGATTTTTGTGTTAACAGTGCTATTTGTGGTGGCGGTTTATACATTTTTTGATAAATTTACCCACTGGACATCTTACGTTGATACGATAGTTACTGGAATTTTCTTTGTCGGAATGTGGTTAATGGCAAGACGGAAAATAGAGAACTGGATTTTATGGATTGTGGGGGATATCATTTCTATCCCAATGTATTTTGTCAAAGGGTATTCGTTTACGAGTATCCAATATTTAATTTTTACAATCATTGCCATTTATGGCTATATAGAATGGAAGAAAACACTACAACAAAAGATAGTTTAGCGAAAAAGCACGGTTTTACAGAATCAGATTTTGAGCAAATAAAAGCTATAGGGATTCCTTTGGATAAAATCGAAGGAGAACTTTTGTTGTACAAATTAGGCATTCCAAAAATCACACTCGAAAGACCAGCCACCATTAATGATGGTATTGTAAAATTATCGAACGAAGACTTTCAAAGCTATTCGGATTATTTTGACGCCAAGAAAGACAGATTAAAACTTAAAAAATTTGTTCCAGCTTCTGGAGCTGCTAGTAGAATGTTTAAGTTTTTAAGTGAGTTCCTGAATGATTTTGACCATGAAAACGAAACCATAAACGCTTACATCAATAGAAAAAGAGACAAAAACCTTCCCACGTTCTTAGCTGGAATCGAAAAGTTTCCTTTTTATGATGAAGTAAAAGCGAAACTAAAATCACTCCATGAGAATTACTATAAGATGGAAACTCATGAAAAAAGTTATCATTTCATTAAAACGATGTTGGCTTCAGAGCATTTTGATTTTGCCAACAAACCCAAAGGGGTTTTAGATTTTCATAAATACAAAACAGAAATTGTAACTCCAGTAGAGGAACATCTCAATGAATGTGCTTATTATGCTAGTTCTAACTCGGTTTCTCATTTGCATTTTACCGTTTCAGATCACCATGAAAATTTATTTGAAACCATTATTGAAAAAGTAAAGCAAAAGATTGAAGATAAGACTAAAACCAAAGTTCATATTAGTTATTCTCATCAAGATAAAAGAACAGATACGATTGCCGTTACACCCAACAATGAGCCTTTTCGCAGTGAAAATGGGCAATTAGTTTTTAGACCAGGCGGGCATGGCGCATTGATCAATAATTTGAATGACCTTGAAGCAGATATACTATTCATTAAGAATATTGATAATGTAATTCAGAATCACATTCAGGAAATTACCTTATATAAAAAGGCATTGGCGGGATTGTTACTCGACTTACAACAGCAGATTTTCAAAATTTTGAGAGCAGTTGAAAACAATACCATTTTAGAAAACGATATTCCAGACATCATTGTTTTCATGAAACAAAAGTTGAATATTGATGTATTAGAAGATTTCTATAAATATACTATTGAGAATAAAATAGCTTTTATAAAAGACAAGTTGAATCGTCCTATCAGAGTTTGTGGCATGGTGAAAAATGAAGGAGAACCTGGAGGTGGCCCATTTTGGGTGAGAAGTTATCAGGGCAATGTTTCCTTGCAAATAGTAGAAAGCTCACAGGTTGAAACCAACAATATAGAGCAAGCTCAGATTTTAGCCAAAGCCACTCATTTTAACCCAGTAGATTTAGTATGTGCGACCAAAAATTATCAAGGCGATAAATTCGATTTGATAAAGTTTATAGACCATAGTACTGGGTTTATAGTACAAAAAAATAATAAAGGGAAAGACTTAAAAGGCTATGAATTACCCGGACTTTGGAATGGAGCCATGGCCAAATGGATTACTGTTTTTGTTGAAGTACCCTTGGTTACTTTTAATCCAGTGAAAACCGTGAACGACTTACTTAAACCCGCACATCAACCTCAATATGGAAACTGAAAAGATACTAACGGAAATAAGCTTCAAAGCCGTTAGAAGTTCGGGACCAGGAGGACAAAACGTAAATAAAGTGGCTTCCAAAGTGGTGCTGACTTTTGATTTAGTGAATTCTGCAGCACTTGACGAAGAGGAAAAGGAACGAGCCATAAAAAAATTAAAATCGAAACTTACTTTAGAAGGCATTTTAATATTAAACTGCGATGAAGATAGAAGTCAGTTAAAGAATAAAACTATCGTAACCAAACGATTTTTAGACCTAATAGAAAAAGCTTTACTAGTTCCAAAGAAAAGAAAACCTACTAAGATTCCAAAGTCGGTTGTAGAAAAGCGATTAAAAGACAAATCCACCCTTTCGGAAATAAAACAAAACCGGAAAAAGCCGGAACTGTAAAATCTAACAGTCTAAAAATCCAATAATCTAAAAATCTTTTTTACTTTTGTCCCGTCTCAAAAGGGGTGCTCTAAATAACGAGCTGAGATTATACCCAATGAACTTAGAACAGGTAATGCTGTTTAAGGATTTGACGAAAAGCTAAAGTGCACGTTAGTCGTACGTCAGGAGTATCAATTTAATTTTTAACAAAGAATAATTACCTCTTTTTATTTGTAAACTATTTTACGAATGAAAACTTTATTCAAATTTAGAAGCAAGAAGCAAGAAGCAAGAAACAAGATTGTAACTGGTTTTTTTCTTTACTCTTGTCTCTTTCCACTTTTCTCTTTCTCTCAAGAAAAAGTAAAAGATTCTGCCAAAGTCAACCAACTCGATGAAGTATTGGTTTCCGCAGTTCGGGTTACTTCAAAAACACCAGTTTCGTTCAGCAATCTGGACAAAAAGGAAATCAAATTCCGAAATCTAGGACAAGACATTCCAATTTTAATGAACTACATGCCTTCAGTTGTTACCACTTCAGATGCTGGGAATGGTGTGGGGTATACAGGAATACGTGTCCGCGGAAGCGATGCTACTCGGGTGAATATAACTATTAACGGAATTCCATACAACGATGCCGAAAGTAGTGGAACCTATTGGGTAAATATGCCCGATTTTGCTTCATCAGTGCAAAGTATGCAATTGCAACGTGGCGTAGGGACTTCAACTAATGGTGCTGGAGCTTTTGGCGCGAGTTTGATCTTATTGACCGATAGCTATTCCAAAGAAAGCAGTGGCGAGATTTCAAATTCTTTCGGAAGTTTTAATACCCGAAAACATACTGTTAAATTTAGTTCGGGCTTATTGAACGACCATTTTGAATTGGCAGGAAGATTGTCCAATATTGATTCGCATGGTTATATTGACCGAGCTACATCAAGTTTGAAATCGTATTTCTTGCAAGGAACTTATGTTGGAAAAACCACTTTAATTAAAACCTTAGTTTTTGGCGGAAACGAAAAAACCTATCAGTCCTGGTATGGTATAGATGCTCAAACGATGGCCGATGACAGAACTTTCAATTATGCTGGAATGTATTCAGATGCTCTTGGCAACACGCGTTTTTATGATAATCAAACCGATAATTATCAGCAAGATCATTATCAATTGCACTGGAGTGAAAGAGTTTCTGAAAACTGGAGTACGAATGTCGCTTTGCACTATACCAAAGGGAAAGGCTATTATGAAGAATATCAAAACGCACAAAACTTTGCCGATTATAATCTAACACCAATAGTTATTGACGGAACTACTATCAACACCACCGATTTAGTGCGTCAAAAATGGTTGGATAATGATTTCTATGGCACTACATATTCTATCAATTACAAAAAAGACAAACTTGATTTAATTGCGGGTGGTGGTTGGAATAAATATGAAGGCAAACATTTTGGAAAAGTGATTTGGGCTCGATATGCCTCAAATTCTGAATTGGGTGATCATTACTATGATGACAATGCGACCAAAACAGACAATAACATTTTTGTTAAAGCCAATTATCAATTGACCAAAGAGTTGAGCTTGTATGGTGATTTACAATATAGAATGGTCAATTATCGTGCTGATGGAGTTCAACCTGTTTTGGTTGACGATACTTTCCGTTTTTTCAATCCAAAAGCAGGATTGAATTATAGTTTTAATGATAAGAACACGTTGTATTTCTCTTATGCCAAAGCTAATCGGGAGCCTAATAGAACCGATTATGAAGGAGGAAATGTAAAACCCGAAAAGTTGGATGATTATGAATTAGGTTGGAGATATGCTTCTGAAAAAATAAAATGGAATACCAACCTCTATTACATGGCCTATAAAGACCAATTAATTTTGACTGGAAATCTGGATAATGTTGGCAATCCAATTCGTTCCAATAGTGAAAAAAGCTACCGACTAGGTTTAGAAATAGATGCCACAATAGCCGTCTCAAAACAAGTAATTATTCGTCCGAATTTCACTTTAAGTCAAAATAAAAATCTGGATTTGAATGTGTTAGGAAATGATGTTGGCACCAAAAACATTGCCTATTCCCCTTCAGTAATTGCTGGAAATATTTTAGTTTATAAACCTTTAGAAAGTTTGCAGCTATCTTGGCTTTCAAAATTTGTAGGGGAGCAATACCTAAATAACATTGAATTACCAGCAGCAAAATTACCAGACTATTTTGTAAACGATTTTAATGTGGCTTATGAAATTAAACCCAAATCCATTTTTAAATCTATTGTATTAACAGGTTTAGTGAATAATATTTTGGACAAACGCTATGTTTCCAATGGCTATATGTATGATGTTACTCCTTATTATTATCCGCAAGCGGGAATTCATTTTTTAGCTGGACTAACATTGAAATTTTAGAATAAAAAAAAGGCCCATATTTTGGGCCTTTTTTAATTGTATATGATTAAATTATCACCACTTATTTCAACCTGATAAGGTTTCATGGTATATTGCTTACCTGGACTTTGTCCTGAGAATAGACTATATACGGCATTATCACAAGCACATTTTGCATCGATACCATTAATATTCATTGGAGAAGTACAACTAGAAAAAGTTTGATTCGGACAAGCTAAATCAAAGGCGTTAAAACTACTACCCGTATTAAAAACCACAATTCCACGAGCCCCTTGAGAATAATCAACGATATGATTGCTTGGAAATTTAAGATTGTTATATTGAGGCAGATTTAAATTCAGTTGTAAATTAACGGGATAGTTTGGAATATTAGGATTGTTGTAATTAATCCTACTTCCGTCACAACAAAAGATAAAAGGAGAAAACACCAACAAGATTAAAATCCTTTTACTCACAAGTAGTAGTTTGTTTTTCGGGAGTTCGTGAATCTTCGATTTCATAGTAAAATTATTTGAAATACATAGCGAAACAAATTTAATTTAATTAACTTTGACAAGCGTTACTAAACGTAATTAAATTTAAAATAAAATTAAAATAATATCTTTGCAAAAAGAAATCCCGTTCCGATGGGATTTTTTCTATTTATATAAAACAGGATAACATGAGCACAGTATCGTATTACACAGCAGAAGGATTAAAAAAATTAAGAGAAGAATTAGACCAACTTAAAAGTATAGAAAGACCAAAAGCGTCGCAAGCCATTGCTGAAGCTAGAGATAAAGGAGACTTGTCTGAAAATGCAGAATATGATGCTGCAAAAGAAGCTCAAGGAATGCTTGAAATGAGAATCGCCAAACTGGAAGAAATTCATTCCAATGCTAGATTGATTGACGAAACACATCTTGATGTTTCTAAAGTTTTGGTTTTATCTAATGTTAAAATCAAAAATCAGCAAAACGGAATGGAAATGAAATATACCTTAGTAGCTGAAAGCGAAGCAGATTTGAAAACAGGAAAAATTTCTGTTACTTCTCCAATTGGGAAAGGATTATTAGGGAAATCTGTTGGGCAAATAGCTGAAATTACTGTTCCAAATGGAAAATTAAACTTCGAAGTTTTAGAGATTTCTAGAGACTAATATGGCTAGTATTTTTACCAAAATAATTGCTGGAGAAATTCCTTGCTACAAGATAGCAGAGGATGATAATTTCATAGCCATTTTGGATGTAAATCCGAATGCAAAAGGACATGCACTTTGTATTCCAAAACAAGAAATCAATAAGATTTTTGATATGGAGGAAACTCTTTATTTAGGCTTAATGAAATTCTCCCGAAAAATTGCCAAAGCCATTGAAAAAACGGTTCCATGCAAACGAATAGGAGTGGCGGTAGTTGGACTTGAAGTGCCTCACGTTCATGTACACTTGATTCCACTTCATGATATGGATGATATGCGTTTTCAAAGAAAAGTTGCTTTAAGTCAAGAAGAATTCGAAAAGTTAGTTTCGGATATTCGAAGTAATTTATAACCTTATTTTAATTACAAAATAGGAAACCTGCTAAGTTCTATAATTTTGCAGGTTTTTTTCATAGTATCAAATTAGCTATATGAGACTCATTTTAGTGTTTTCATTTTTATTTCTAACTCAGTTTTCCATTGGGCAAACTAGCGAGGGTTATTTGAATATTGACAAAACCATTGCTAAAATACCAGATAGCTTAACTACGACAACTTCCAAAATTGCAAGTTATATCACTGCCAATTTCAAAACCGAAAACGAAAAGATTAGAGCGGTATATTATTGGACAGCAAGCAACATTTCTTATGACGTTCCTAATATGTATGAACCCAATTATTTGGATTCACAACAAGTAAAAATCACCAATACATTAAAATCTAGAAAAGGGGTTTGTATTCATTATGCTGAAGTCTTTAATGATATTGCTAACAAAGCAGGTATTAAAACCTATATCATTGGCGGATATACTAAACAACTTGGAGTTATCGCTACTATTTCTCATGCTTGGTGTGCTTCATTTATAGACGGAAAATGGTATATGTTCGATCCTACTTGGGGCTCAGGTTATGTTGATGGGAAAAAATTTGTGAAGAAATTCAATACTACTTACTTTAAAGTTGAGCCTAGTAAGATGATTGCATCGCACATGCCTTTTGATTATTTATGGCAGTTTCTAAACGCTCCGTTGACTAATCAAGAGTTTGTTAGTGGGAAGTCAGATGCCAAAAAACCTAAAATAAATTTTGATTACCCATCCGAAATCGACAAGTATGAAAAATTGCCCGATGGTGAAAAGGCTTTTGAAGCTTCAAAGAGAATTGAAAAAAATGGAGTGCTCAATAATTTAATATCAGAACAATTAAAGGATAAAAAAAACGAGTTCACCGTATACAATCAAAATCAAAATATTGAAAAACTAAACGGAATTACAGCCAATTATAATGAAGCAGCTGCTTCTCTTAATGATTTTTTTATTTTTAAAAGCAAGAAATTCAAGCCTACTCAACCAGATGATATACTCAAAAAAATGATAACCGACATTAAGGATAAATTGGTTACTTGTAGAGATGAGGTTTATACTGTGGGTGCTGTTGGTCAGCAAAACATCAATAATTTAGCGAATTTAAAAAAACTGATTTTAGACGCTCTTACTCAAGTTGCGATAGAAGATAAATTTGTAACAGAGTATCTGGGCAAAGGACTTATAGGGAGAAAGATTATGATAAATACCAAAAATTAACCACTAATTTTTTTATAAGAAACCTGTATGGTGGTGCCTTTTCCAACTTCGGAATTCAACACTTTTATTTTCCCTTTGTGATATTCTTCAACGATTCTTTTGGTTAAAGAGAGTCCTAATCCCCAACCTCTTTTTTTGGTAGTAAAACCAGGTTCAAAAATACGTTTGAATTGTTTTTTTGGGATGCCTTTACCGCTATCTGTCACTATAATTTTTACCAAATTATTTTCATTTTCAATTACTATTAATAGTCTGCCTTTTCCCCGCATCGCATCAATGGCATTTTTGACTAAATTCTCTATTGTCCAACTATGCAATGCCGTATTGAGTGAAACCATGATAGGTTCTTTTGGAGCTTCAAAAGTAAAAGTAACTTGTTTTGAAAACCTCGATCTCAAATAATCAAACGACTGCTCAGTTTCAGCAATAATATCTTTAGGTTCTAATATGGGTTCTGAACCAATTTTTGAAAATCTATCGGCAATGGTCTGTAAACGATTAATGTCTTTCTCAATCTCACTCACCGTAGTTTCATCCACATTATCGGCTTTCATAATTTCGAGCCAACCTAATAAGGAAGATAAAGGTGTGCCAATTTGATGTGCTGTTTCCTTTGCCATTCCAGCCCAAAGCTTATTTTGAGTGGCCATTTTGGTGCTTTTGTAGAAGTTGTAAACAACAGCGCCAAATAGAAAAATAATCAAAAGCAACGCAATAGGATAGTATTTCAGTTTGTTGAGCAAAGAAGAATCGCCATAATACAGATTATGCGTCTGATTTTCAGAAATCCGCATCACAATCGGCTCATTTTGATTTTTTAATTTTTGCAAAAAAGCATAAAGTTTAACCTTATCTTTTAAAATATCGGGATCGATATTATTGGTATTAATTATAGAATCTTTTTCAGTTACAATGATAGGAATATTAGGTTCCCGAATAATTTGAAAAGGGAGTTCCATATCAACATCTGCATTGGGATCAGCGCTATTAATTTTTTTTTGAGCTAAGGCCCAATTTTCCATTTTAATACGTTCTTCGTCTTTAAAAATTTGAAAAAAAGAATAGGTATTCCAAAGAATCAAAACCACAATAAAGAATGAGGTCATAATGATAATCCAACGGGAGATATTTCTTTTTTCGGAAAACTGCATTGTGAAATTTTTTATAAATATAGACAAAACTACCAAAGTTTGAAAAGAGCAATACAGAATCCTCTTTAGTCCTGATGGTAGTGGTTACCATGTAAAAGCGAACAGCAGGAATAAGGATGGCAAGAATGCCCAAACCAACCGCTCCTAAAATCAATTAAAATTGTATTTTTGGAAAAATAAAATATCATGCTTAGTTTCGAACCACATACATTGTCACCAGCAGAATTACAAGGATATTTGCAAAGTGCTGTAGCCCCAAGACCAATTGCTTTCGCCAGTACAATGGATAAAAACGGGAAACCTAATTTGTCACCCTTTAGTTTTTTTAATGTGTTCAGTTCTAATCCGCCAATATTGGTTTTTTCTCCAGCACGACGCGTTAGAAATAACACTACAAAACATACACTAGAAAATTGTGAAACCACAAAAGAAGTCGTAATCAATGTGGTAAATTACGATATTGTACAACAAGCTTCTTTGTCGAGTACGGAATATCCTGATGGAGTAAATGAGTTTGTAAAATCGGGATTGACGATGCTTCATTCGGATATGGTAAAACCTTATCGTGTTGCCGAAAGTCCGGTACAAATGGAATGCAAAGTCAATGAAATTATAGCCTTGGGAAATCAAGGAGGAGCTGGAAATTTAATTATCTGCGAAGTGATTAAAATTCACATCAATGAAAAGGTCCTAGATGCTCAAAATAGGATTGACCAAAATAAAATTGATTTAGTTTCTCGTTTAGGAGGGAATTGGTATTCGCGTTCTAATCAAGGGCTGTTTGAAGTCGAAAAACCATTGACAACTCTGGGAATTGGAGTAGATTCAGTTCCTGATTTTGTCAAAAAAAGTCCTGTTTTTGACGGGAATGATTTAGGTAAATTAGGAAATGTTGAAGCATTGCCAACACAAGAAGAAATTACTATATTTGTACAACAAAATTTTGCTGTTAAAGGAGTTTTGAGTTCGGATGATGAAAAGAAAATTCACCAAAAAGCAAAAGAATATTTAAATAATAATGACGCACTCTCTGCTTGGAAAGTGCTTTTAGCAAAACAATAATTATGGAAGTTACCGGGAAAATTAAGGTGGTAAATGCTGAGCAACAAGTGAGTGCTAGCTTTAGAAAAAGAGAATTGGTTGTGGCTACAGAAGAGCAATATCCGCAATTTATCAGCATCAACTTTGTCCAAGACAAATGTGATTTGTTGAACAATTATAATGTAGGGGATGCGGTAAAAGTAGCCATCAATTTGAGAGGAAGAGAATGGGTAAACCCACAAGGAGAAACCAAATATTTCAACGATATTCAAGGTTGGAGAATTGAAAAATTACAAGCAGAAGCTCCAGCAGCAGGAATGGCTCCAATGCCACCAGCAGAAGCATTTGCTCCAGCAACCAACTTCAACGAAGAAGAACACGACGATTTACCTTTTTAAGAAGAAAGAGTAAAGAAGAAAGAACAAAGACCATTCTAACAGTAATTGTAGGGATGGTTTTTTCATTTAAATCCTTTTTCTTTTCTCTTGCTTCTTTTCTCTATTTTCTAAATATGTATTTTCTATCCAAAGAACTCTATTTTCCTCCTGTTGATGAAGCTTCCTACGAAGGAATTCTTGCTATTGGAGGCGATTTGTCGGTTGAGCGCTTGTTATTGGCTTATCGTGATGGAATTTTTCCTTGGTTTAATGAAGACGAACCCATACTTTGGTGGGCTCCTCCAGAAAGAATGGTAGTTGCACCGCAGTTATACAAGGTTTCTAAAAGTATTCGGAATCTCCTTAATCAGAATAAATTTAAAGTTACTTTCAATCAGAATTTTAAGGATGTAATTTTAGGTTGCCAGCAAATTGAGCGTCCAGGTCAAGATGGAACGTGGCTTTCTGATGATTTTGTCGATTCTTATACCAAGCTTCACGAAATGGGTATTGCTAAATCAGTCGAAGTATGGCAAAATGAGGAATTAGTCGGCGGATTATATGGCGTTGATTTAGGACACATTTTTTGTGGGGAAAGTATGTTTTCAATAGTTTCTAATGCCAGTAAAATAGCTTTTGTCACACTTATAGAACATTTAAAAAACAACAATTATAAACTATTGGATTGTCAAGTTCATAATGATCATTTGGAAAAATTAGGGGCATTTGAGATTTCGAGAGAAACGTTTATGAAAGTTTTAAAATCGGAAAAATCTAGTTTTTAAAACTGGATTTTATTTTTCTTTTGGTCATATGATAATACACCACGATATTATCAAAAACCAAGGCTATTACGAGTACAAATGCTGCAAAAAGCAATATTTTTAATTCGTAGGTTTTGTAAAATAAGCCCCCTAAAACCCCTCCAATAAAGAAAAACAAAATAATAGAAAGTCTCAACGAAATGCTAACAGACAAACGCTTTAACTCAATAGGTTTTTTATAAAAGAACAATTGGGAAAGCTCAATCCCTAAATCAGTGAATAAGCCAGTTAAGTGTGTGGTTCTTACTGTTGACTGAGAAATTTTTGTCACCAAAGCATTTTGTAAACCCATGGCAAAAAGCAAAGTGTAAGCAACACATTCGGGATTATAGTTTTGAGATAAGCCAACCGCACAAAGCAGTATTACTTCCAAAAACATCGGAACGGCATGAGCTATTCTTGGTTTCTTTATAGATACAATCTCAACTAAAAAATTTGAAACAAAAGCACCCGCCAAAAAGAAAAAAATAAAGACAATAAAAGTAAGCGCTTTGGAATAATTCTTCAGTGAAATTTGTTCGGCAAAAAAAGCGAAATGCCCCGTGACATTTGTGGTTAATGTGCTAACAGACAATACACCAGCAATATTAACAATCCCAGCAATAAACGATAAAGTAGATGCTAATCGCAAATTGTGAGAAAATGTTCGCCGACTCCCTTTATGCCGAAACATAGCTTTAAAATTTAAGCTAAAGGTACAAATTTAAGACTGAGCCTAGAGTAAAAATTAAACACTCCTTTTCCAACAATCTTCAACATGATCATTTACCATTCCGGTGGCTTGCATGTGAGCATAAACTACAGTAGAGCCAACAAATTTAAATCCGCGTTTTTTTAAATCTTTACTGATTTCATCCGAAAGAGGAGTAGTAGCTTTTACATCACTCATTTTTTTGATGTTATTCTCAATAGGTTTTCCTCCTGTAAAATTCCAAATGTATTTGGAAAAACTGCCAAACTCTTCTTGAACTTTCATAAAGGCTACAGCGTTGGCAATTGTCCCTTTAATTTTTAAACCATTACGGATAATCCCTGCATCTTGCATCAGTTCCTCAATTTTGGATTCTTTGTATTGCGCCACTTTTTTATAATCAAATTGATCAAATGCTTTGCGGAAGTTATCTCTTTTTTTCAAAATGGTATACCAACTAAGCCCTGCTTGAAAAGTTTCCAAGACTAAAAATTCAAATAATGTAGCATCATCATAGACGGGATTCCCCCATTCGTTATCATGATAATCACGATATAAATCGTCTTTTTCGCACCAGGCACAACGCATTTTATTTTCCATCTTTTGCAATGTATTTTTCAATTAAGGAATGGCCAAGATAAATCAAAGGTGTCATTAAAACGGCAATAATCAATTTTACAGTATAGCCGGTAAATGCAGAAATAATAAAGGTTGGGGTATCCATTTTCCCTGTCATCCAAAAGGCAATTCCAAGCACAATAAAACTATCGAACAATTGCGAAATCACCGTTGACCCCGTACTTCTTAACCAAATCATTTTATCCCCCGTTTTATTTTTAACAAAATGAAAAATACTAACATCAATCAACTGAGAAGCCATAAAAGCAGTAATACTCCCCACAATAATCCACATACTTTGCCCAAAGACTCCATTGAATTGTTCATCAGAAACTAGTTTTTCACCATTGACGGCCGGAATTTGCATCGCCAAATATAGAATGATAAAAGTATAAGCAATTAAACTTGCGGTTATGAGTGATAGTTTTCTAACGCCTTTTTGTCCAAAATATTCGTTGATTAAATCGGTGGTTACAAAAACAACGGGCCAAGGCAAAATACCAATACTCATTACCGCAGATCCTACATGGATTAACTTTCCACCAATCAATTCGGCAACAACAGCATTTGTTATAAATATACCAGCCAGAACAACATAAACGGTATCTTTTTTGGAATGAAACATAGGGTTGTATTTTTCTCAAATTTATAGAATTATCTGTAATGATTTTCAAATGACTTCTGGGAATTGATTTTTCATTACTTTTGATAAATCAAATAAAGTAACTAATGAAAAAACTAATGTTAACCTTGCTTATGAGCGCACCATTGCTTGTTATAAATGCACAAAAAAGCCAAAATTCATTTTTGAATAATTGGGCTGGTCCTTACGGAGGAGTTCCAGCATTCAATGATTATAAATTAAATGAGTTAAAACCTGCTATCGAATTTGCCATTCAGGAAAAATTGAAACAAGTAGATAAAATAGCCAATAATCCGAAACCAGCCACTTTTGATAACACCATAGTAGCTATGGAAAAAGCGGGTAAACGATTGAATGAAGTGTATGTTATTTTTGGTATTTATAGCTCTAATCTAAACAGTCCAGAATTTGAACCTATCGAATCAGAAATGACTCCTAAATTTTCCGAAGTTTTCAATAAAGTGTACCAAAACGGAAAATTATTTAAAAGGATTTCAGCCGTATATAATTCGCCAGCAAAAGCAAAATTAACTCCAGAACAACAACGTTTGGTTTGGTTATACTATTCCAACTTTGTTCGCGAAGGAGCCAAAGCCGATAAGAAAAGCAAAGAAAGAATTGCTCAAATTAATCAAGAATTAGCAGGGTTGTTTACCAAGTTTTCTCAAAATCAATTAGCCGATGAAAACAATTATTACTTGGAATTAAAAACGGAAGCCGATTTTGATGGTTTACCAAATGAATTAAAAAATGCAGCCATTGCTGAAGCTAAAGACAGAAAACTAAACATAATGGGTTGTATTGCTAATACGCGTTCGTCAATGGAACCTTTTCTAACTTTTTCAAACAGAAGAGATTTGAGAGAAAAAGCATTTCAAATTTGGACAAGCCGTGGGGACAATGACAATGCTAATAACAACAACGCTACATTGGTACAAATCTTAAAACTTCGTGCTGAGAAAGCAAAATTATTAGGATTTGCGACTTTCGCCGACTGGAGTTTGTCTAATACTATGGCGCAAAAACCACAGAAAACCTTAGATTTGATGATGTCGGTTTGGACACCCGCTGTAGAAAAAGTACATGCTGATGTTGCTGAAATGCAAAAAATGGTAGATGCCGAAGGAGGAAAATTCCAAATAGAACCTTGGGATTACCGTTATTATTCTGAAAAAGTGCGTAAAGCTAAATATGATTTAGACCAAAACGATGTAAAACCGTATCTTCAATTAGAGAAACTAAGAGAAGGCATGTTTTGGGTAGCTGGCGAATTGTTTCACTTGAAGTTTAAGCAAGTATACAACGTTCCTGTATTTCATCCAGACGTACGTGTTTTCGAAGTGTCTAACTCGGTTACTGGTAAAGTAGTAGGTGTTTGGTATTTCGATCCTTATGCAAGAAAAGGGAAACGTTCAGGAGCATGGATGAATGCCACCAGAGAACAAAGCAGAGTAGATGGCGATGTAATTACGATAGTATCCAATAATTGTAATTTCATCAAAGGCAATGATAACGAACCTATTTTAATTTCATGGGAAGATGCTAGTACTTTATTTCACGAATTTGGACATGCTTTACATGGTTTGAATTCGAATGTAACTTATCCAAGTTTATCTGGAACAAACGTGCCGAGAGACTACGTAGAATTTCCTTCTCAAGTTATGGAAAGATGGTTAGCCACTCCAGAAGTACTAAATCGATTTGCATTGCACTATAAAACAGGAGAACCCATGCCAATGTCTTTAGTAAATAGAATTGAAAAGGCAGCTACTTTTAACGAAGCTTTCTCAACGGTAGAAACTATCGCAAGTGCATTAGTAGATATGAAATTACACTTGTTAACCAATCCGGATATCAATCCAAAAGAGTTTGAAAAGAAAACCTTAACAGAATTGAATATGCCACACGAAATCGTAATGCGTCATAGAATTCCACAGTTTGGCCATATCTTTTCAGATGATGCCTATGCAGCAGGCTATTATGGTTATCTGTGGGCTGATGCTATTAGTGCGGATGCCTCCGAAGCCTTTACAGAAACTAAAGAAGGATTTTACAACAAAGACGTAGCTAAAAAATTATACGATAATGTGTTTAGTATAGGTAACACTATTGACCCTGAAATTGCTTATAAAAAGTTCCGTGGTCGAGATGTAAAGACAGATGCTTTAATGAGAGCAAGAGGATTTACAGTAGTGAAGAAATAAAACAAAACAAAAAACCCAAATCAAACGATTTGGGTTTTTTTATGAGATTCTGAAAATGTTTCAGAATAAATTATCCAAGAGCAACTCTTTTAAAACCAGTAACAGTTAATCCACCGTCAACAGTTTTAACATAAGCAGCAACGCTCATAGAGCTATCTTTAATATAATCTTGGTTTACTAAAGTATTGTCTTTAAAGAAACGACCCAATTTTCCTTTAGCAATGTTTTCAATCATAGCTTCTGGTTTTCCTTCTTGACGTAACATATCTTTAGCAATTTCAATTTCTTTAGCAACTGTATCAGCATCAACACCAGCTTCATCTAAAGCAATTGGGTTCATAGCTGCAGCTTGCATCGCTACGTTTCTTGAAGCTTCTTCAGCACCAGCAACGTTAGCAGAAAGTGCCACTAAAGTAGCAATTTTGTTTCCAGCATGGATATAAGAACCAACAAAAGCACCATTCAATCTTTCGAAAGAAGCGATTTCAATTTTTTCTCCAATAACACCCGTTTGCTCGATTAATTTTTCAGCTACTGTGATACCATTAAAATCAGAAGCTAAAAAGGCTTCTTTAGTATCATAGTGTAACGCTTGGTTAGCGAAATCAGTAGCCAATTTTACGAAACCTTCATTTTTTCCAACAAAGTCAGTTTCGCAGTTTAATGTGATAACAACACCAGAAGTCTTGTCAGCATTAACAGCAGCGATAGCAGCTCCTTCAGTAGATTCTCTGTCAGAACGGTTAGCCGCTACTTTTTGACCTTTTTTTCTAAGGTTTTCAATAGCTAAATCAAAATCTCCTTCTGATTCTACTAAAGCTTTTTTACAGTCCATCATTCCTGCACCAGTAATAGTTCTTAGCTTATTTACGTCTGCAGCAGTAATTGTGATTGTTGACATAATATTTTTTATTTAAAAGTTTTTAAAAGTAAATTACGAATTACAAATTGGTAATTACGAGAGAAAATAATCCGTAATTCATGATTTGTAATTCGTAATTATTTTTTTGTTTTATTCTTCAGTTGAAGTTTCTTCAGTTGCAGCTTCTACTTCTGGAGCAGCTTCTACTTCTACAACCTCAGCAGCTGGTGCTTCTACAGCAGCAACTACTTCAGCTACTTCTTCTGTTTCTGTTTCAGGAGCGATATCAGCATCAGAAGTTCTGTTAGCTAATCCGTCTTTTACAGCGTCAGTTACTAAAGTTAAAATTTTATCAATTGATTTTGAAGCATCATCATTGGATGGAATAACGTAATCTACTTCACGTGGATCAGAGTTAGTATCAACCATTGCAAAAACTGGAATGTTTAATTTTTGTGCTTCTTTGATTGCGATGTGTTCCGCTTTGATATCTACTACGAATAAAGCAGCAGGTAATCTTGACATATCAGCGATAGAACCTAAGTTCTTCTCTAATTTGGCACGAAGACGATCAACTTGTAATCTTTCTTTTTTAGACAAAGTCATGAAAGTACCATCTTTTTTCATTTTATCAATAGAAGCCATTTTTTTAACAGCTTTACGGATAGTAACAAAGTTGGTTAACATACCACCAGGCCATCTTTCAGTGATGTAAGGCATGTTACAAGCTAATGCTTTTTCAGATACGATATCTTTTGCTTGTTTTTTGGTAGCTACGAAAAGTATTTTTCTACCAGATGCTGCAATTTTTTTCATGGCTTCATTAGCCTCTTCAATTTTGGCAGCGGTTTTATATAGATTGATAATGTGAATTCCATTACGCTCCATATAGATGTAAGGGGCCATGTTTGGATCCCACTTACGAGTCATGTGTCCAAAGTGAACACCTGCTTCTAATAATTCTTTAACGTCAATTTTGTTTGCCATTGTGTAATAGTTTACGTTCCGTGTTATAGCAATTTCCAAGTAGTCACTTGCGTTAGTCTTGAAAATTTAGATGCTAAACTAATTCCCTTTTTATAAGGAATATCGACAACTTTATTAATTTCAATTTTAATTTGTAAAAATTCTGAAGATTAACGTTTAGAGAATTGGAATCTCTTACGTGCTTTTTTCTGACCGAATTTTTTACGTTCTACCATTCTTGGATCTCTTGTTAGTAATCCTTCTGGTTTAAGGATAGCTCTGTTTTCAGCTTCCACTTCACACATTGCTCTTGCAATAGCCATTCTCACAGCTTCTGCTTGCCCTGTTGAACCACCACCATATACATTTACTTTTACGTCAAAGTTGTCCGCATTGTTTGTCATAGACATTGGTTGCAACACTTTGTACTGTAAAGTAGCTGTTGGGAAATAGTTGTTGAACTCTCTTTTGTTTACGGTGATTTTTCCTGTTCCTTCTGAAACATAAACACGCGCAACAGCACATTTTCTTCTACCGATTTTGTGAATAACTCCCATTACTTAAGATCGTTTAGGTTAACTGTTTTAGGTTTTTGCGCACCTTGTTTGTGCTCAGTTCCTACAACAACATTTAAATTTCTGAAAAGTTCTGCTCCTAATTTATTTTTAGGTAACATTCCTTTCACTGCTTTTTCAATTAGCAAAGCAGGATTTTTTGATTGCAAAACCTTTGCAGTCAAACTTCTTTGTCCTCCAGGGTAACCTGTGTGTCTGATGTACGTTTTGTCATCTAACTTGTTTCCTGTAAGATTGATTTTCTCTGCGTTAATAACAATTACGTTATCTCCACAGTCGACGTGAGGTGTGTAACTTGGCTTGTATTTGCCTCTCAAAAGCATCGCGACTTTTGAAGCAAAACGACCTAAGTTATGACCATCAGCATCTACAATGATCCACTCTTTTCCAGAGGTGGCTTTGGTTGTAGATTGTGTCTTGTAGCTTAATGCGTCCATAATATTTTTTTAATTAAACATTCCATTCCCAATAAAGGGAGCGCAAAAGTACAATTATTTATTAATAAAGCAAATACGTTTTTTTAAATATTTTTATAAAGCACAGAAATTTGCTTAAAATCCTTTTAATCAATGGGCTTAATAGGGTCAAAACTTCTATTTTTTGCTATAAATGACTTGCCTCTTTTTAATAAAATACCTATAACTTTACTTATTATTTGAGAGGTTGCAGATTTTTTTTTGCTATTTTTACACTTAAACCGATATAAAATGAAATCGAAAGCCACATTAAAACAAATTGCAAAAGAGTTAGGAGTTTCTGTTTCCACAGTTTCTAAAGCATTGAATGGTAGCCCGGAAATAAGTGAGCCAACCAAAAAACGCGTTCAGGAATATGCCAAATTAAAAAACTACAAGCCGAATGTTATTGGATTAAACCTAAAGAACAGAAAAACAAAAACGATCGGTGTTTTAATACCGAATATTTTAAATTCTTTTTTTGCTAAAGTTTTTAGTGGCATAGAAAAGGTAGCAGATGAGAAAGGGTATAAGGTAATTACTTGTATTACTAACGAATCCCTTGAAAAAGAAATCAATGCCTTGGAAATGTTGAGTAATGGAACTATTGATGGTTTTATTCTTTCGATTGCTGAAGAATCTCAAAAACTAAGAAAGTTTGATCACTTCACAACAATTATTAATGAAGGGACTCCTATTGTAATGTTTGACCGAATCGTTGATGAAGTGAATTGTGATAAAGTAATAGTAGACGACTACGAATCGGCAATGAATGCTACACAACACTTGATTAAAACAGGATGTAAAAAAATAGCCTTGCTCTCTGCCATTGACAATCTTAGTGTTGGTAAATTAAGAGCTCAAGGATTCTATAAAGCCATGGAAGACAATGGTCTAAAAGTTGACGAGAATATGGTTATTTTAACCAATAATAATGAAGAGTTCAATTCAAAAATTGGAGGCTTTTTTATCAAAAACAAACCTGATGGCGTTTTTGCTGTTGATGAACATGCATCAGTAACGGCTCTTAAATTAGGAATTCAAAATGGATATAAAATTCCGAAAGACTTATCAATAATAGGTTTTGCCGATGGTGTTTGGTCGCGCAGAATGACCCCAAGTTTGTCAACCGTAAGTCAGCACGGACCTGAAATTGGTGAAGTGGCAGCCCAATTATTAATTGACAAATTAGAAAGCACAGAAGAAATCTTTACGTTTTCAACAACAACTATAAAAACAGAGTTACGTCAGCGTGATTCTACCAAAAAATTATAAAAGCCTGTAAATAGTATTGCAAAAAGGGAAATGTTCACCTTTTGTCTACCTTGATTTGTTGTTTGGTGTTATAGCTTAAAATACATTTGTAACTTAATTAAGACATGAAACACTCTTTATTTTGCATATTACTTTTTCTTACCGTGAACTCGGCTTTCTGTCAAGCGAGCCAAGATGTGTTTGATATAGCCAGAAATGGAACTGTAGAACAAGCCAAAGCTATTATTAACGCAAACCCAAATGCTTTTAAAACCGTAAATAGTGATGGGTTTTCACCCTTAACATTAGCCTGTTATCGAGGTAATAACGAAGTTGCCAAATTGCTCATAGAAACAGGTTGTGATATCAATCAAAAAAGCAGTATGGGAACCCCTTTAATGGCGTCGGTTGTCAAAGGGAATGTTGAAATGGTAACACTATTGTTAAATAAAAAAGCAGAAGTAAACACAGCTGACAATAATGGTACAACAGCTTTGTTATATGCCACAATTTTCAAAAACAAAACAATAGCAAGTTTACTTATAAAATCAAATGCTAATCCAGAAATGAAAGACAATAGAGGAAACTCTGCCATAGATTATGCAATTCTTGCAAATGATGATGAATTAATAGAAATACTTAAAAACAAATAACATGAAAAAAATTACTTTATTATTTGCTTTACTGATTACCTCATTCTTTTACGGTCAAACCTACTCTACAGGTTTAATTAATTTTACTTCTGGATACTCAGGTAAAATTGATGTCACGGATTCACAAGTTACTTTAACTTTAATAGGGCCATCTACAGGTTGGTTGGGAATATCATTCAACTCAACACAAATGGATGACATCGGAAATGATGTAGTCCTATTTGACGGCACAAATTTATCAGACAGAACTTTTGACGGACAAGGTATTGTTCCGCCATTAGACGCTATTCAAAATTGGACAGTAACTTCAAATACTGTTACAAGCGGAGTAAGAACTGTTGTTGGAACAAGAGCAAGAAGTACGGGAGACGCAAATGATTATACTTTTAGTGCTAGTGCTCAAGCATTAAATATAGTTTGGGCTCGTAAACTGGCAAATTTCTCAGTCAATTATCATGGTGCAGGAAGTTGTGGCGCCACTGTTGCTAATTTTACCCTAGGAAATGCTGATTTTAATATTGAAGCATTTAAGTTGTTTCCAAATCCTGCTAAAGGGTTTACATCAATTGAATTGCCTACAAACATTAATGAAGCACAAGTTAAAATTTATGATAATTTAGGAAGAGTAGTTAAAAATCAATCCATTACCAAAACAGAAAATAATGTCAATACTGTTGATATGTCAACGGGAACATACTTAGTTGTAATAAGAACAGATTATGGAAATGCAACCAAAACATTGATAATAGAATAAAAGGGTTATCAATAATAAAAAAGGCTAGAATAAATTTTCTAGCCTTTTTTATTTTAGGTTTATGATGTTTTAAAAAGTAGCAATAAACTTTGTCAATTCAATTAATTTTGTTTCGTCTTTAAATGAAAAATTATTCTTTTTAATAAAGTCTTCGATTTTATCTTTTTGGATAGGGAATTGAATTATAAGCTCCTTTTTGTTTTTAGGAAATAAGATTATTTTTTTATCTGCTAACTCTAAATAATATTCGTCTTGAACTCTTTGAAACCTTGCAGGAATACTTTCACTATAGGTGTTTCTTGCAGGTTTTGCGTTTAAAAATTCTATTTTATCTCTTCTTAAAAGCGTGATTCCATTTTCGGATTTTACTTCAACTAAATAACCATCAATTTGTTTTTTATCCGAATTGGTATAATTTACATGTCTTAATTTGTAATTTAAATCCTTGATGAAAACGGAAGTTATAGTTGAGTTTTTTATTAAATTATAAACATCATTATTTTTTTTAAATTCAACTTCATCTGTAGCAGCATTATATCGAACCATAACATTGTCTACAACTCCTTCGATATTGGCAGGTTTAAAATTATCATTTATAAATTGTGTTCCTTCTATTTCATTCAAAGGTACAACGGTATATTCATGTTTATAAAAAGTACCTGCTTGAACTCCTCCAATAACCTCTAATACTTGTAGCTGTGATTGTGAGAATAAGTTAGAAGAAAGTGCTATTGTAAATAAAATTGTTAGGGATGTTTTTTTCATTTCATTTTTTTTAGTTAGTTGAGAGTACTTATATCAGTAAAATTAATAAATTAACTTCTAAAGTAAGATTAAATTAACATCTTCCTTTCAAAGGATAACTTCTTTTAATTAAATCGTTAAACTTTCTTGTTTAAAAGGGACGTTAATTTAATGTGCCTCTAACCAATTTCTGCCCATTCCCATTTCCACTTCTAGAGGAACGGCTAAAGTAAAAGCGTTTTCCATTTCGTGTTTGATCATGGGTTTTATCTTTTCTATTTCTGAAAGGTGTACATCAAAGACTAACTCGTCATGGACTTGCAACAGCATTTTTGATTTCCAATTTTCAGCAGATAATTTTTTATAAATATTGATCATCGCAATTTTAATGATATCAGCGGCCGAACCTTGAATAGGAGCATTGACGGCATTTCGTTCAGCCCCTCCACGCACTATGGCATTAGCCGAATTGATATCTTTCAAATAACGACGTCTTCCTAAAACCGTTTGCACATAACCATTTTCTCTGGCAAAATCCACTTGGTCAGACATGTAGGATTTAAGTTTGGGATACGTTTTGTAATAGGCATCAATCAAAGCGGCACTCTCTGAACGAGATAATGAAGTTTGGTTACTTAAACCAAATGCGGATACGCCATAAATAATTCCGAAGTTGACTGTTTTGGCATTGCTTCGTTGTTCTTTCGTAACGTCTTCCAAAGGAACATTGAAAACTTTAGCTGCAGTGCTTCTGTGAATATCCTCATGATTTTGAAAAGCTTTAATCATGTTTTCTTCGCCAGATAAAGCAGCAATAATTCTAAGCTCTATTTGAGAATAATCGGCAGAAAGTAAGGTGTAGTTTTCATCACGAGCGATAAATGCTTTTCGTATCAATCGACCTCTCTCGGTTCTAATCGGAATGTTTTGCAAATTGGGATTATTAGAACTCAAACGACCTGTTGCCGCTACCGTTTGCATGTAATCCGTATGAACTCTTTTGGTTTTTTTATCTACTTGATTTGGTAATGCTTCAATATAAGTACTTTGTAATTTTACCATTTGACGCCAATCCAGTATGTCTTTTACAATCGGATTGTCATGAGCCAAATAGGATAAAACTTCTTCCCCAGTAGCATATTGACCTGTTTTGGTTTTCTTTTGTTTGGTACCGCCGATTTTTAATTTATCAAATAAAATATCGCCAAGCTGTTTCGGTGAAGCTAAATTGAATTTTTCTCCAGCCGTTTCATATATTTTTTGTTCGAATAAATCGATTTCTTTTTGCATATCTACCGCCATCGATTTTAGGAAATCAACATCTAGATTGATGCCTTCCATTTCCATAGCGGCTAAAACAGGAATTAATGGAATTTCGATTTCGTCAAATAATTTTTTGGTTTCTGCTTTGTCTAAAATGGGACTGAATACCTCTTTTAATTGTAACGTAACATCAGCATCTTCAGCAGCATATTCTTTGATGTCCTCCAAAGGAACATCTCGCATAGACAATTGATTCTTCCCTTTTTTACCAATTAAAGTTTCAATCGATTTTGGCGCATATTTCAAATAGGTTTCGCTCAACACATCCATATTATGACGCATATCTGGATTGATGAGGTAATGCGCAATCATGGTGTCGAATAGTTTTCCTTTCACTTGAATGCCATAATTCGATAACACTTTCAAATCGTATTTGATGTTTTGCCCTATCTTTTCAATAGTTTCGCTTTCAAAAAAAGGCTTGAATTTATCAACTAAAATCTGAGCTTCCTCTTGATTCTCAGGAATCGGAACATAAAAGGCTTTTCCTTTTTCAAATGAAAATGACATGCCAACCAGTTCAGCATTTAAAGCATCTATTCCAGTAGTTTCAGTATCAAAGCAAACCGAAGTTTGATTCATTAAATTTTGCAAAAACAATTTCGTACCCAATTCTCCTTCAACAATCATATAATTGTGATCGGTGTTTTCTAAAGTGGCGTAATAGGAATGTGGCTTCGGTTCATCACTTTCATCATCAGAAAATCCAAATAAATCAAACTGATCTTGATTGGATTTTTTTACGGGAGCTTTTTTAGTTTCTGGAGATGCAGCTGTTTCAGAACTAGTACCATTCGAATCAATCTCATCGTATTCTTTACCCGTTCCAAAGAGTTTATCAAATTGAGTTTTCATTTGACGGAATTCCAATTCTTGAAACAAAGCATCTGTTTTCTCCACATCGGGTTTGGATAATTCAAAATCAGTGGCATCAAAAGTCACGGGACAGTCTAGTAAAATACGCGCTAGTTTTTTGGATAAAATTCCGAGTTCGGCATTGGCTTCAATCTTCTCTTTCATGGCACCCTTCAGCTTGTCGGTATTGGCCAAAAGATTCTCCATCGAACCAAATTCTTTCAAAAGTTTCTTCGCGGTTACTTCCCCAACGCCAGGCAAACCAGGGATATTATCAGCAGAGTCTCCCATCATCCCTAAAAAGTCAATTACTTGTAAAGGGTCCTCAATTTCAAACTTAGCTAAGACTTCAGGTACTCCCCAAATTTCAATATCATTCCCCATACGAGCGGGTTTGTACATGAAAATATTTTCAGAAACCAATTGTGCAAAATCTTTATCAGGTGTAACCATAAAAACTTGATAACCTTCTTTCTCAGCTTGTTTAGCTAAGGTGCCAATCAAATCATCAGCTTCGTAACCTGCTTTTTCCATAATCGGAATGTGCATGGCTTTTAATAATTCTTGGATATAAGGAACCGCAATTTTTATAGCCTCTGGAGTTTCATCACGGTGGGCTTTGTATTCTTTATACATTTCGTAACGATAATCGCTACCGCCTTTGTCAAAAGCTACCGCCAAATGATCTGGTTTTTCTCGTTTGATAACATCCATCAAAGAGTTCATAAACCCCATAATAGCTGAGGTATCCATTCCTTTCGAATTGATTCTCGGATTTTTTATAAAGGCATAATATCCGCGAAAAATTAAAGCATAAGCATCAAGGAGAAAAAGGCGTTTTTGTGACATGAAATCAATTTTTATAAGAATGTAAAAATAGGAATTTGATGTATATCTTTTGGTAAAATCATAAACTAAAGTTAAACTTTTTTAAATGGTTCTTTCTTAATTCAATCTTCATTTTAAGGATTTAGTTTTGCTTTCAAATTAAACGTAAACCATAAGAATTATGAAAAAAATAGTGGTAATACTATCCTTCTTTTGCACTTTATTACTGCAATCGCAAACGGTTGAAACCAAAACAGAAGTTGTGCCAACATTGGAAGTTCAAAAAGCGTTTCAAAAAGAATTTCCCAAAATCAAACCCGTTTGGAGACAAGAATTTACAGGGGATACTAAAGAGGAATTAAGTTATGAAGCTGATTTCGTTTTGAACAATACTAATATGACAGCGGTTTATAATGCTATCGGAGTTTTTAAACTCTTAGAGTATGAAATTCAACCAGCCGATATTCCAGAAAAGATTCTTCATTATATGGATAAAAATTATCCCAAAAACAAAATACAAAAAGCAGCAAAACAAATGACCAACAGCAATAAAATTACATATGAAATAGGGATTACTATAAATAACAATTGGGTTGATGCTCTTTTTGATAAAGAAGGAGATTTTTTAGAAATGGTCCCGAAAGATAATTGATTTGTGTTTTTAGAGTTGTAGGTTGATGAAAGTCGGTGAAGGGATTTGCCGGCTTTTTGATTACATTTACGTAACATTTTACTAAGATTTTCATGAAAGTTTTAATTGTTGAAGATTATAAAGAATTGGCCAATGAAATTATGGACTTCTTGTCAAAGAATGGCTATTTGTGTAAATGGGTGGCTAATTGCGAAGATGCCTTAGAGGAGATGAATGTCAATACTTATGATGCTATGCTTTTAGATTTGGGACTTCCTGATGGCGATGGATTTCAAGTTTTAAAAAGCATCAGAAAACAACAATCTAAAACGGCAGTTATTGTCATTACAGCTCGTGGTGAATTAGATGATAAAATCAATGGATTAGAATTAGGAGCCGATGACTATCTAACAAAACCGTTTGCACTTACCGAATTAGCAGCTCGTTTGTACGCTGTAATCAGAAGAATGAACGGATTTGTTACTAATGAAATGGAAGTGCACGGTTTTAAAATTCAGCTTCAAGATTATAAAATTACGTTTGAAGATTCTCCTCTTAGCTTGACTAAAAAGGAGTTTGATATTTTTCAGTATTTGGTTTTGAATAAAAACAGAGTCATTACCCGATTACAATTGACAGAACACGTTTGGGGCGATATTTTAGAATTAAATTCAGATTCTAATTTTGTGGATGTTCATGTTAGAAATTTAAGAAAGAAACTGGAAAAATTTACCAAAATAGATTGGTTTGAAACCGTTAGAAATGTGGGTTACCGTATAAATATTTAGCATGAGGATAAAACATCAGTTAGCTATTTTCAATGCCTTAACACGATTATTAATTATTGTGGTGTTGTGGTTTTCATTGCCTATACTGATTGAAAAAGTAGTTTACAAACACATCGACAAAACCCTTTTAGAAAAAAAGCAGAAATTCATTGAACATCTTGACAAAGAAGAAATCAACGATTTCATTACTCGAAATGACTCCACCGAAACCTATTCCAGTTTCTCAACGCTTCACAACGAATTCTTGCAGTTATACCAGTCAAAAGAAAAGTATGTTCAAACGGATTCCTACTTCAAAAATGAATCCCGAATCATAGAGGAAGAACAAAACGATTACCGAATTCTATACTATACTTTCGAATACGAAAACACAACTTACAAGTTAGAAATCGGAATTAGTCTTGATGAAATTAAAGATTTGACTTTCGTTATTCGCTTGTTCATTCTCATTGTATTATGCATTGTAGTGGTGTTTACATTTTTGGTGGATACCGTTTTTGTGGAATATTTGCTAAAACCTTTTTACCGAATCATCAACAAAAAAATCAGAAATGTCAATGCTCCCGAACGATTTGATTATACGACCATTCAATCTCATTCTACTGATTTCAAAGAACTGGATGAAGTGCTCAATCAAATGATGAAAAGAATACAAGAGCATTTTTCCAACGAAAAACAATTTATTGCCAATGTCTCTCATGAATTAATGAGTCCGATAGCCTTACTTAAAAACAGGTTCGAGAATTTACTTCAAAACGAATCGATAAATGATGAAGGGATTGATAAAATTGCGAGTTCCCTCCGAACGTTAGATTTGCTAAAAAAAATAATCAATAATCTATTGCTGATTTCTAAAATCGAAAACAATCAGTTTGTCAATAACGAACAGATATCCATTAAAGAATTAGTGCAGGAAATCATGGATGACTTTGAGGATCGAATTGAAGAAAAGGGAATTGCTGTTGTAAATGAAATAAAGGAAGACTTCATCTTTTTAGGCAACAAAACACTCATCCGAATAATGATTTATAATTTGTTGCTCAATGCTATTAAATACAATATTCAAAATGGTAAAATTATACTGAATACCAATTTTTCGGGAGACCACTATTGGTTAACGATATCCGATACAGGAAAAGGAATGTCGGATATCCAATTGACCAAAATCTTTGATCGTTTTACCCGAATCGATTTAGAACAAGAAGGACAAGGTTTAGGCTTAGCCATTGTAGATAGTATTGCTAAATTTCATCATATCGAAATCAAAGTGGCTTCTACAGTTACGGTTGGAACTACTTTTGTTATTCAATTTCCAGTCACTCTCACAAAGAAAAGTTAAACTTTTTGTCAAAGGGTATTTCTTCATTTTCTCTTCATTTTACAGTTATAATTTTGGGTAACAATAATAACAATAGTGTTATTTATTAATTCAAAAAAAATAGAAATCATGAGAAAAATTGTAATGTTAGCTTTGCTTGTTCTAGGAACAACAGCTTTCGCAAATGGAGTACAAACTCCAACAACAGGAACTCCAACAACAAAAGAAGCGCCTGCTAAAAAACACCACAAAAAACATCATCGCAAAGCCAAAAAAGTAGAAGCAACTAAAACAGAAGGTGCTAAAACCGAAACACCAGCCAAAAAATAGGCCCTAAAAGGAAATAGCTTTGAGTCTTACTCTTAAAGTTATAGTGAGTAGTTATTAATTCCGGAAAAAGCTGATGTGAGTCAGCTTTTTTTGGTTAGAAAAATAACAGAAATCAAGCCAAATCAAAATAGTTTGTTAAACTTTTCAAAAGGCGTAAATCTTCATTTAATCTTCATTTAACGATGGTACATTTGTCTTGTAAATAATAAATAATTAATTTTTAAAACTTAAAATCATGAAAAAAGTATTGATGTTAGTAGCAGTAGTTCTAGGAACAACAGTTATGGTAAACGCTCAAACAGCTCCAGCTAAAGATGCAAAAGCGGCTCCAGCTAAAGAAGTAAAAGCGGATAAAAAAGCTGAGAAAAAAGAAGCTAAAAAAGCGGCTCCAGCTAAAAAAGTAGAAGCTGCTCCAGCTGCTCCAGCAAAAAAATAACTAAAACTTTTGTAAAAAAGTAGTCAAGCAAGACGTTAGTTGAGAAAAGACCAATGGAAATCTCCATTGGTCTTTTTGCTTTAACTAAAGTTAAAATTCTCCAAAAACAAAAGTTCAAAACAACTTTCTTTGTTAATTTGTTAAAAATTTAAAAATGGCTTTTCGCTTACTCCTTCTTTTCTTAATCGTTGCTATAGTGGAAGTCTATGCTTTTCAAGCAATAAAAACAGTAACCAAGTCCAAATGGTTTCTAATAAGTTATGTTGTTATTTCGGTGGCAGCTATTCTTTTTATTGCCTATCAGTTTATGAAATTTGATAGAAGTGTAGGCCAAACCAAGATGACGCTAATCACTTTGGGCTTATTGCTTTTAGTGTTGTTGCCAAAAATTGTCCTATCATTCATAATGCTCTTAGAAGATGTGATGCGAATTTTAATGGGAACCGTTACGCATTTTATGGGACATAATTCCGATAGTTTTCTGCCTCACAGAAGAAAATTCGTCAGCCAAGTAGCGCTTGGATTAGCAGCAGTGCCTTTTCTTTCTTTGATATACGGAATGACCGTTGGCAAATACAATTTTAAAGTGCTTCGTCAAACTTTATACTTCCCCGATTTACCAAATGCTTTTGATGGATTTAAAGTGACGCAAATTTCAGATGTACATAGCGGCAGTTTTGATAACGAAGAAAAAATAAGATACGCCATCGATTTAATTAACGAGCAAGAAGCCGATTTACTTTTGTTTACCGGAGATATTGTCAATGCTAAAGCTGATGAAATGCATCCGTGGATTGACATTTTTAAAGGCATCAAAAAATACGAATATGGTAAATATTCCATTTTAGGGAACCATGATTACGGAGCTTATCTAGATTGGAAATCAGAAAAAGAAAAAGCCGAAAACTTTACCGCCATCAAAGACTTACACCGTCAAATTGATTTTAAATTGATGTTGAACGAACACATAAAAATCAAAAAAGGAACTGACGAAATTGCTTTAGTAGGCGTAGAGAACTGGGGAAAACATTTTGGAGAATTTGGTGATATTGACAAAGCCACTGAAAACCTAGCGGCATCCGATTTCAAAATCCTAATGAGTCACGATCCAAGTCATTGGGAATACATTGTAAAACGGCATCCGAAAAATATTCAACTTACGCTTTCAGGTCATACTCATGGAATGCAATTTGGAATTGAAATCCCTGGCTATTTTAAATGGAGTTTAGCCCAATACATGTACAAACAATGGGCAGGATTGTACCAAGAATTTGGAAGATATATTTATGTCAATCGCGGTTTTGGCTTCCATGCTTATCCTGGACGTGTGGGTATTATGCCCGAAATAACGGTTTTTGAACTAAAAAAAGGCAATAATGTGGCATAATTAGTTAAAAATGCTACATTTGTGCTTTAATTTACTTTTGAAACTATAGTAATTAAGTAAAAACGTTTTGGTTTTATGTCAAAATTTGGAGAATTAATCAATGCTCAAGTTCCAGTATTAATCGATTTTTATACTGAGTGGAACGAATCATCCGTATCAATGCACCCTGTAATTAGAGATGTAGCGGCGGCACTTGGCGATAGAGCAAAAGTGATAAAAATTGATGTAGATAAAAATCAGGAATTGGCCGATGCATTACGTATCAAAGGATTACCAACTCTAATGATTTATAAAGAAGGTCAAATGGTTTGGAGACAATCCGGAGAACTAGATGCCAATACCATTATTGGACTCGTGCAAGAACAATTGTAATCACTTACCACCCTATAAAAAAGGCGAATCAGAAATGGTTCGCCTTTTGTTTTTTTGATAAATACTTTTTCATCACGGTACTCTCAAATGTACTTTTTTTTAATTCATCAAATGCCTCTTCTAGGTTTCGAAAATTGATTTTAAAAACTTTGGCAAAATTTTTGATAAGAAAAAGTGTCACAAAGAAAGTTGTCGCAAAAATAAATGTGACAAAAAAAATTGTGACATTAAGTTTATTGTAATTTATAAAAAAAAATCATGAAGAGAAAGAGTTTACGTCAAGCCCATTCTAACAGATTAATGTTTGGGCTTACACAGCAGGAAATCGCTTTGATATTAAATGTTAGCCGCAGTCACTTGTCCCACCATGAAGGCAACAGAAGAAATTTGCCGTCTGCAGCGAACTTAAGGTTGCAAGAAATGATGCTTTACATGCTCACCCCCGAGGCTCAAGCCTTGCAAAATCTTCCTAATCAGAAACAAGAGGAAAGCAAAATAAAAAACATCCTTGAGATACGACTTAAAGAAAATGAATACCAATTGCAGGTCATTGCTCGAAAAATAACTGCAACTCAGGAAAAAGTAGCCAAGTATGCTAAGGCAGTTCAACTAATGCACTTTTTAAATTTGCCAGAACAAGTTGCCAAAGCAGCCGCGCCAAATGTTTTAGAGGCTATAACGGCAACAGCCCTTAGGAATTACAATGAAAATAATTCGCAATTGAGTGTATTACTTATAGACCAAGAGTTGTTGCAACTGCAACATAAAGTTCTTGAAAAAGCAATGCTTAAATTTGAAAAATAAAGTACCGATTACTCTATTTTAGCACAAACAAATCCCCGCTCTTTCAAATACGCCAAGGTTTTAGGCAACACATACCGAAGATTGGGCTCGGCTTTCAAACTATCGTGGAAAACAATAATGCTACCAGTGGTGACGTTGTTAAGTACGTTTGCCAAACATTGTTCTGGGGTAATGCTTCGGTCAAAATCACAACTCAACACATCCCACATAATAATTTTATACCCCATCTTGCGCAAAATCCTAGATTGAGCCGGTTTAATTTTCCCATAAGGAGGTCTAAACAACTCTTTATCTTGCTTCTTGCTTCTTGCTTCTTGCTTCTCCATAAGCATCGAACACTTCATTGTGTTTTCAATATAGTCTTTAGTATCCGTTTCCCAACCTTTAACATGATTAAAAGTATGGTTCCCAATAGCGTGTCCTTCAGCGATTACTTGTTCAAAAATAGCGGGATGTTTTTCAATGTTATTGCCAATGCAAAAAAAAGTAGCTTTTGCATCATAGGCTTTCAATTGTTCTAAAGTCCAAGCTGTAATTTCAGGTGTCGGGCCATCATCAAAAGTTAAGTAGACTTTCTTCTCACGGTTAGGAATGTCCCAAACGTACTTCGGAAAAAGCAACTTAATAAACGGATTTATCTTGACCCAAAAACTCATAGTTTAAATATAAAAAAAATGTGCCAATAAGAACTATCCAATTGGCACATCTTCCATTTTTAAAGTAACCTTATTCTAAATCTCTACCAAAACGACCAAAGCGTTGTACTAAAGCATTAAAAGCAGGTTTGTTTTTGTTATAGAATTCAAGATCCTTGTGGTCTTTCATTACCACTAATAAACTTCGGTAGCGCTCAATGTCGGTAATAATATCAGAAGCAATACCGTTTTGAACAGAAGGTTGAATACCGGAATAATACGTTAAACTTTGTTTGTATTTAGTCATCAAGCGTTCTAACAACTCACGAGCTTTAGCTTTTTCACCCAATTCATAATACCCACTGGCAAAAGGCTCCACCATAGTGTAATAGCCATAATAATCCATTGGCATTTTGGTTAAAGCTACCTCAATAATCTTTTTCGCTTTCTCAGTTTTCCCTTCATTGATTAACTGTTCCATTAATCGCGCCATGTTCGTGCGGTACGAAATACTGTTTTTACGAGTTTCAGGATCGTGGTAAATAGTCGTTAAGTCACCATTACCCCAAACCCATTTCATGACCAAGTTATACATCTTATCGCTATCAATATTCCCCATATCATAAGGATTGTCTTTATCGATAGGCGTTTTAACAGGAACCAATTTATAAACTAATCCGTCCAATTGCAGGTAATCTTTCATCCAAAGATAATCGTCATCCCCAAAACTTCCTCCCGTAAAATAGATAGGACGTTTCCAATCATTATTAGCCAAAACATCCAAAGCCATCAAACGGTTTTTATACAAAGCACTGCCTTTGATGTCCAAATCGATATAAGGCACAATAGAGTCATAGTATCTTGGATTCACCACTTTGTTTCTGATGATGGCCGCTTTGTCAATAGGAATTCTGATTTTATTGGTTGGATAGAAATGAATGGTTTGTCCATTGCCCATCTCCACCGTAGATCTTTTATCTTTTATAAAATTAATCCAAGCTTTTAAATCCCAACGCGCCTCCGTTTTCGGAATATGAGCCACATAATCTAATTTATCCCCCACATACTCATCATGAGTAAATGAAATAGGCAATCCATCTGATTTATAAGTCTTAAACTTCATCTGATCGATATACCAATCCGTCATAAACAATTGGGTATTCACAATTTTGATGTCAGTTCGAACCCCTTCAATCTCTTGAGCATACCAAAGCGGGAAAGTATCGTTATCCCCAATGGTATACAAGATGGCATTAGCATCACAAGACTCTAAGTAATTTTTCGCCATAGCAATAGCCGTATATTTTTTAGCTCGACTATGATCATCCCAGTTTTGAGAAGCCATCAAGACCGGTGCCGCAAGTAAACAAGTTCCAATTACTATAGGTCCTACCAATTTAGATTTAACCCTTTCTGAAATCATTTCATAAATAGCATAGACCCCAAAGCCTAACCAAATGGCAAACACATAAAACGAACCTACCAAGGCGTAATCTCGTTCACGAGGCTCAAAAGGTCTTTCGTTTAGGAATATTTTTAGAGCAATACTAGTAAATAAGAACAAGGCCAAAAGCACATAAAAGCTTTTCAAATCTTTTTGAGCATGGTACATCAGTCCAATTAGTCCAATAAAGAAAGGCAAGAAGTAATACAGATTTCTTCCTTTGTTGTTCTTAACATCATCTGGTAAATTTTCTTGAGAACCTTTACCTAAGTGAATTTCATCAATAAATTTGATGCCACTCAACCAATTTCCATCTAAGTTATCATATTTCCCTTGAACGTCGTTTTGTCTTCCCACAAAGTTCCATAGTAAATAACGACCATACATATAGCCAAATTGGTATTCAAACATGAAACTTAAATTGTCCCAAGTGGATGGTTTTTCAACTGTTAGATAGTCGCTGTATTTTTTCAAAAACGAAACATAGTCCTCATTGTCAATTTTTTTCTGAGCATAAGCCGTTTTAAATTCAGAAACTGTTTTTTGCATTTCATCTTTCAATTGACCCACAGCCATGGTAACTTGTTCTTCACTAAGACTATCAATATTAACGCCATATTGCGCTAAATCCTCTTCATATGGATAATCTTTTCTTAGCTCCACTTTAGGAACTCCTGTAAACTGAATGTAGTTATCAATATTATCGGTACTCCAAAGTCTTGGAAGTATTGCTTTTTGGGAATTATCACTGTTTTGCTCAGCATTTTTATAATTGTTTACAATAACATATTTTCCTGTTTTGTAATCTCTCTCGTAGTTAGGGGCTTTGTCTAAATAAGGTTCATCTTTATCCAAACCAGCAAAAGTATCCGTATACTGCGGACCATAAAACAATGGATTTACTCCATATTGCTCTCGGTTATAATAAGCTAACACCTCGGCAGCATCGGAAGGTTTGTTTTCATTAATAACCACATTGGCATTGGCACGAATTGGCAACATCATCCATGTTGAAAAACCAATAAGTACAAAAAGAATACATAATAAAACCGTATTCAAAAGTGGATGGTTTTTTTGACGGGTATAGCGTAATCCAAAATAAAAGAAAGCTATAATCAACAACAACGCAAAGATGGTTCCTGAGTTGAAAGGCAACCCAAAGCTATTTACCATGAAGATCTCAGTCTTTCCAAAGAAGGCTAGGGTATATGGCAATAATAATTTAAAAATAAACAATAAAACTGCAACGATAATGATGTTAGCCAGAATAAAATTCTTGATGGTAACGGTTTTGTAGTTTTTGAAGTAATATAAAAACCCAATGGCAGGAATGGTCAATAAAGCCATAAAGTGAACTCCAAAAGAAAGTCCAACTAATAATGAAATCAACAATAACCAACGATTACCTCTCGGGGTATGCATATCTTCTTCCCAACGCAATCCCAACCAAAACAATATAGCAATAAACAAAGAAGCCATGGCATAGACCTCTGCTTCAACAGCACTCGACCAAAAACTGTCCGAAAAAGTAAACGCTAAGGAACCTACAAAAGAACTTCCTAAAATTACAATAGCTTTACTTTTATCAATTTCAGTATATTGAGAAACAATTTTTCGCAACAATATAGAGGAAGACCAAAACATAAATAATATAGTAAAGGCACTTGAGAATACGGATAACATATTAACCATTAAGGCAACGGTTTCTTTACTGGTGGCAAACATCGCGAAGAAGGCTCCAAGAATTTGAAATAGTGGAGCTCCAGGTGGATGACCTACTTCTAATTTTGCTGAGGTGGAGATGTACTCGCCACAATCCCAAAAACTCATGGTAGGTTCAACAGTTAATGAAAAGGTAACTAAGGCAATGGTAAATGCAGCCCATCCTAAGATGGTGTTCCATTTGTTGAAATTGAAGTTCATCATATAGCTATGAAATGAAGGGTTTTATTTTGATGCTACAAAGAAACTATTTTTTTCAACGTAAGTTTACTTGCGTTAACAAAATTTTCTAAAACAACTTAACGATTTAAGTTCAAGTTTATTATGACCGTAAAAGAAAAGAATTAAGCAACTACTTTTAATTTTTATACTTATTTATTTGTGTAAAATAAAATTTGTACTAAATTTGCACTCGCGTTAAGCAAAACCTGGTCTATGGTGTAATGGTAACACAACTGTTTTTGGTGCAGTCTTTCAAGGTTCGAGTCCTTGTAGACCAACAAAAAAAGCCTCTCAATTTTGAGAGGCTTTTTTATTTTTAGAAGTAGCTGTAAAATTATATTTTAAAAGTAACTACAGGTCGCGAAGCATGATTTACTAAGTCTTCACTAATGCTACCATTGAAAAAGTGTGCAATACCTTTTCTGCCATGTGTACTAACACCGATTAAATCTGCATCAATATGGTTTGAAAAGTTTAATATTCCGTTTTCAACATTTACATCATTATAAATATTAATAGAATATTTGTTAATAGTAAAGTTGGAAGCAAAATTTCTCATAATTTCTTCAGCAACATGAGTTGGTTTGAAACTACTTGGAGTGTTAATCATAGCTAATTGTAATTCTGCATCAAATTTATTGGCGAATTCAACTACTTTGGCGAAAGGTTTTTTAATTTCATCTGAAAAGTCAGAGGCAAATACAAATTTGTCTACATTGAACTGTCCAACATCTTTTTTAATAATCAAAACAGGTGCTTCAGAATTTCTGACTACTTTTTCAGCATTTGAACCAATGAACATTTCTTTGAAACCATTGGCGCCATGTGAACCCATTACAATTAAATCAACTTCGTTTTTTCTACTAATATTCAGGATGCCGTCGAATGCTAGTTCAAACTGTATAATTTCAGAAACTTTTAATCCTTCTAAACATTCATCATCCATTAAATCCTCAAGTCTATTGATGGCAAAGTTTTTAAAAAGCATTATTTCAGGTAAATCATGACCACTCCCTATAGCATCACCAGCCTGATGAGGTAATTCTAACATGTGTAATAATATGATTTCTCCACCATTTTTTTTAGCAATTTGTGAAGCAACTTTTAGTGCGTAATAGGCGTGATCTGAAAAGTCGGTAGGGACTAAGATTTTTTTCATAATATAAAAAGTAAATTTTGGATTGTAAATTTTAAGACAATAAAGGTATTATTTTTTTTTTGATACAACAACATTTTTTGATTTATAAAAAAATAACTATATTTGCCCCGTTATTTATCATTCAAACTAAATAATGAGGGAAGCATTGCTTCCCTCTTTTTATACAACCTATGGCATTTAGAGACAAAGTTTTGCAATTATTAGAGGAAGGATTACAAGAAAGACCTTCTTTGTTTCTTGTAGATTTAAACATTTCAGACAGTTATAAAATTACCGTAACTTTGGATGGAGATAATGGTGTAAATTTGCAAGACTGTATTGATATCAGTCGAGCTATAGATAATAATTTAGACCGTGAAGAACAAGATTTTTCACTAGAAGTAGCTTCGGCAGGAGTTTCAACCCCTTTGAAAATGGTTAGACAATATAAGAAAAATATTGGAAGAACTTTAAAGGTAAAAACCGCTACCGAAACAATAGAAGCAGTTTTAGAACAAGTTTCTGATGAAAGCATAGTGCTAAGTTGGACGACAAGAGAACCAAAAAAAATAGGAAAAGGAAAAGAAACGGTTCAGAAGACGTTAACTCTTCCTTATTCAGAGATAAAAGAAGCAATTGTTACAATAATATTTAATTAAAATTTAGGCATGGAGAATATTGCATTAATCGACTCGTTTTCAGAGTTTAAAGACGATAAACTTATTGATCGAGTAACGCTTATGGCGATTTTGGAAGATGTGTTTAGAAATGCATTGAAAAAGAAATACGGTTCTGATGATAACTTTGACATCATCATTAATCCTGATAAAGGAGATATGGAGATTTGGAGAAGAAGAATTGTTGTTGCTGATGACGATTTAGATTTAGAAAACGAAGAAATTACCCTAACAGAAGCAAGAAAAATTGAAGCCGATTTTGAAATTGGTGAAGAAGTTTCTGAAGAAGTAAAATTGATTGATTTAGGAAGAAGAGCTATTTTAGCTTTACGCCAAAACTTGATTTCAAAAATTCACGAACACGACAATACCAATCTTTACAAACAATTTAAAGATCTGATAGGTGAAATTTACACTGCAGAAGTACACCATGTTCGTCCAAGAGTTGTAATTTTGATTGATGACGAAGGAAACGAAATTGTTTTACCAAAAGAAAAACAAATTCCATCTGACTTTTTCCGTAAAGGAGATAACGTTCGTGGTATTATTGAAAGCGTTGAATTGAAAGGAAATAAACCTCAAATTATCATGTCGAGAACGGCAGATAAATTTTTGGAAAAATTATTCGAACAAGAAATTCCAGAAGTTTTTGACGGTTTGATCATGATTAAAAAAGTAGTAAGAATTCCAGGAGAAAAAGCAAAAGTAGCCGTAGATTCTTATGATGATAGAATTGATCCAGTTGGAGCTTGTGTGGGTATGAAAGGGTCTAGAATTCACGGAATTGTTCGCGAATTAGGAAATGAAAATATTGATGTAATTAACTATACTACTAATTTGCAGTTGTATATCACAAGAGCTTTAAGTCCTGCAAAAGTATCTTCCGTTAAAATTGATGAAGAGAAAAAAAGAGCTGAAGTATTCTTGAAATTAGAAGAAGTATCAAAAGCAATAGGACGTGGTGGACACAATATCAAATTAGCTGGGCTTTTAACAGGTTACGAATTAGACGTAATCAGAGAAGGAAGTGCAATTGAAGAAGATGATGTTGAATTAACTGAGTTCTCAGACGAAATCGATGGATGGGTTATTGATGAGTTTGCCAAAATCGGATTGGATACTGCTAGAAGTATTTTGAATCAAGATGTTGCTGATTTAGTAAGAAGAACCGATTTAGAAGAAGAAACTATTTTAGAAGTAATAAGAATATTGAAAGAAGAGTTTGAGGACTAATTTTTTCACCCAAAATTGATAACATTAAAAAGATTATATGTCTGAAGGAAATATTAGAATTAATAAAGTTTTAAGAGAGTTAAATATTTCTCTGGAAAGAGCTGTGGATTATCTTAAGGATAAGGGTATTGCTATTGAAGCAAGTCCCAACACAAAAATTTCCGACGATGTATATACTATTCTTTGCGGACAATTTGCCGGAGACAAAGGCAATAAAGAAGCTTCAAAAGGAGTAAGTGAAGAAATTAGAAAAGAAAAAGAAGCGCTTCGAATAGAAAGAGAAAAAGAAATCGAAGACAAACGCAAACAAGACGAAGAGCGTCAACAACAACAAGAGTTGATTAAAGCAAAAGCGGTTGTTACGGGTCCCAAGCAAGTTGGAAAAATCGATTTACAACCTAAAGCAACTCCAACTCCTCCGGCTCAAGAACCAAAAATTACGGCTGAAAAGAAAGAAATTGTAACGCCAAAAGAAGTTATAGCTCCACCAGTTGCTCCAGTTGAAACTAAAGCAGTTGAAATCAAAGCAGTTGAAAAACCACAAGTTGTTGCAGAAGAAGCACCTGTAGACGAAACACACACTACACAATATCAAAATCTTACTGGGCCAGTCTTAACAGGACAAAAAATAGATTTAACTCAGTTTAATAAGCCTAAAAAGAAAAAAGAAGAGTTCAAAAAAGACGCCAATAAGCCTGCTGCTGGAACTCCAGCAAACGCACAAAATGCAGGAGCAAATAATAACGCGAATAAAAACAAAAGAAAAAGAATATTGCCTAAAGCTGGAGAAGCAGGCAAACCGGCTATTACTGCTGGTGGAGGAGGAAGTAATGCTTTTGGGCCTAATAAACCAGGAGGTAACAAACCAGGAGGCGGTGGTTTCCAAAAAGGAAATCGTCCTGCTATAGTTCAAAAAGTAGAGCCTACTGAAGAAGAAGTTAAAAATCAAATTAAAGAAACTTTAGAGCGTTTACAAGGTAAAGGAAACAAATCTAAAGCAGCTAAATACAGAAGAGATAAACGTGATTCTCACCGTCAAAGAAGTGAGGAAGAAATGCAAGCGCTTGAGGAAGGAAGCAAAACTATCAAAGTAACAGAATTCGTTACTGTTGGAGAAGTAGCGACCATGATGGATGTGCCTATTACTAAAGTTATAGGAACATGTATGTCATTAGGAATCATGGTTACGATGAATCAACGTTTGGATGCTGAGACTTTATCTATTGTTGCAGATGAATTTGGTTTTGAAGTTGAATTCATAACAACTGATATCGAAGACGCAATTGAAATTGTTGAAGATAGAGAAGAAGATTTAGTATCTCGTGCGCCAATCGTAACTGTAATGGGTCACGTAGATCACGGTAAAACATCGTTACTAGATTATATCCGTAAAGAAAATGTAATCGCAGGTGAATCAGGAGGAATTACACAACATATCGGAGCTTATGCTGTTACTTTAGATGGAGGACAAAAAATCACATTCTTGGATACACCAGGTCACGAAGCGTTTACCGCTATGCGTGCTCGTGGAGCTCAAGTTACCGATATCGCTATTATTGTAGTAGCTGCGGATGATGATATCATGCCACAAACCAAAGAAGCTATTAGTCACGCGCAAGCGGCTAATGTTCCTATGATATTTGCTATTAACAAGATTGATAAACAAGGAGCCAATCCTGAAAAAATCAAAGAGAAATTAGCAGCCATGAACTTATTAGTAGAAGACTGGGGTGGTAAATACCAATCGCATGATATTTCAGCTAAAAAAGGAACTGGAGTTAAAGAATTATTAGAAAAAGTATTGCTTGAAGCTGAAATATTAGACTTAAAAGCAAATCCAAATAAACCAGCAGTTGGAACTGTTGTTGAAGCTCAATTAGATAAAGGTAGAGGATATGTGTCCACTATCTTGGTACAATCGGGGACTTTGAAAGTGGGGGATTATGTATTGGCAGGAAAAAATCATGGTAAAGTGAAAGCGATGCATGATGAAAGAGGTCATAATGTTTTAACGGCTGGTCCATCAACACCAATATCTATATTAGGTTTGGATGGTGCGTCAACTGCAGGAGATAAGTTTAATGTATTTGAAGACGAAAGAGAAGCTAAACAAATTGCTACTAAACGTATTCAGTTAATGCGTGAACAATCGGTTAGAACACAACGTCATATTACCTTGGCTGAGATTGGTCGTCGTATAGCTTTAGGACAATTTAAAGAATTGAACATTATCCTTAAAGGAGACGTGGATGGTTCTGTAGAAGCACTTTCTAGTGAGTTCGCTAAATTGTCTACAGAAGAAATTCAAATCAACATTATCCATAAAGGAGTTGGTGCTATTACAGAAACTGACGTTATGTTAGCTTCTGCTTCGGATGCGATTATTATTGGATTTAATGTTCGTCCGGCTGGAAATGCACGTCAACTGGCTCAAAAAGAAGAAATCGATATCAGAAACTATTCTATTATTTATGATGCCATCAATGACTTGAAAGATGCTATGGAAGGAATGCTTTCTCCAGAAATGAAGGAAGAAATTACTGGAACGGCTGAAATCAGAGAAATATTTAAAGTGTCTAAAGTGGGAACTATCGCTGGATGTATGGTTACCGATGGTAAAATCTTTAGAAACTCTAAAATACGTATCATACGTGAAGGCGTTGTAATTTATACTGGAGAGTTAGCTACTTTAAAACGTTTTAAAGACGATGTTAAAGAGGTCTCTAAAGGCTATGATTGCGGTATGCAAATCAAGAATTACAACGACATTGAGCAACTAGATATCATCGAAGCTTTCCAAGAAGTGGAAGTGAAGAAAAAGATCAAATAATAATAAAAAGTCTCGATTTAATCGGGACTTTTTTATTTTAGCTACAAATAAGGCAGTTTTATGAAAAAAACGATATTTACTTTTTACATGTTCTTTACTCTTGGAGCCTTTGCTCAAGACAATGAGGTTCATTTAATTTCTTTAGCAAACAAAAATAACCTTGCCATTGATAGTGATTTCTATATTGAAAATATATACGATGGTAGACAAGTAACTGAAAATATAGGTACAGTTTATGAGCTTTTCAACAATAAGGTTCCTGCCAATTTTGAAAAGCCTTTTATTGAAGAACTGCGGTCGTTGTTTGCAGTATTGTATCCAAAAAAAGATAATATAAAGCCTATTTCAGTCAGGATTAATGAATTGTATATTACCGAAGCAAGCGCCAATACAGAAACAAATAGAAAGGAATTGGCTTCGGCAACTGTTGTTCTGGATATCATTGAAAAAGGAGCAGATGGGAAAGAATATATTTTAGGAACTTATTTTGCAACTAGAGAAAATACACGGTCAGATGTAACTAAGTTGCACCCTGCATTAATTACTGCAGCTATAAAAAATACTTTTGAGAATTATAAAAATTCCAAACAAGTTTATCAAACACCGATTCCTTTTGACCAAGATGAGCCTGTTAATACAAAAAATACAAACATCAAAGAAGGGGTTTATCTTAATTATAAGGATGTTTTTAACCAACACGCACTAAGTCTGGAAGATTATTCTATCACTAAGTATAAGGAGGGTTTTTGTCTTACAAACAGAGTCACCGGAAGGATAGAAACTGCATTTTATGGATTTAGTGATGGGCAAAATTTTTACATCAATTTATTTCAATTCTCAACGGTTCGGTATTATTTGAAAACTGAAATTATGGGTGACCGCTACTTTATTGATGAAGTGTTCGAGAGTAATCTCGATTTTGGGGGATATTATGTGACTTATGGAGGAATGATTGGTGGACTCGGAGGTGCTTTGGCTATGACTTTAATCAGTAACGGAAACAACACTTCTGAACTAAAAAAAATACCGTTAGTTCTTGATAGGGTAAACGGTACGCCAACTTTTCTCTCTGATAAATATATTTTAAGAATACTAGAATCAAATAAAGAATTATTGAAAGAATATAAAAAGACGCAAAGAACACCGGCAGATAAAAAGCTATTTTACATGCGGATTCATGGTCTATAAAAAAGGCCTGATTATATCGGGGGCTTTTTTATTTATTCGGCTTAATTAAAAAAGCATTTGGATATTTTTTCTTTAGATCATTTAGGTTTTTTTCGGCTTCAATTCGGGTTTTGAAATTGCCGACCCATACCTTATATAAAGGAGTGCTAAAAACAATAGTAGCATCCATATTCTTATTGTCTCTTTTAAAATCGAGCAACGTTTTCTTAGAATTCTCGGTATCCCCGTTAAAAATTTGAATTTTATAACGATCATTTATGGTTATAGAGCTGTTTATTTTTCTTTTTTCGTTTAGTAGTTGTTCAAATTTCGGATCTTGAGTTACAGTCACTTTTCCGTCTTGAGAATGACTTTTTTGTGATAATAATAAAAGAAAAGGTAGCGCTAAAAAAACTTTTAATTGGGATAAATTTGGCATAATGATTTGATTTTTATACAAATGTAAAACTTAATAAATTAAACAAAACCTTAAATGTTATTTAGAATTAATATAAATTGATATTTAAGATATATTTAAGGTTTTGAGAATAGTTCATAAGTCGTATTTTTGTGCAAGTTTTTAATAAAGTGTCGATTTTTAAACTGAATTGCTTTCAGAAAAAATCATGCCAACATTAGTAGATAATCACTATATTATATGAAAAAAGTGGGTAACCATAATTCGATTTCAAGGAAAATACTCTTCTGTTTAGCTTTAATGCTAACATTCTCCTTCACTTCATTTTCACAAGCAACACCACCGCCAGCTGCCACTACAACGGCAGCCGCTCCAGCTGCAGCTACACCAGCCGCAACCACTGGAGGTGATGCAGTAGCTGGAAAAGCTTTGTTTAATACCAACTGTGCAGCTTGTCATAATTTAGACAGGAAAATGACAGGTCCTGCCTTAAGAGGAGTAACAGGACGTCATGCCAAAGATTGGTTCTACAAATGGATTGCCAACAGTTCTGCCTTGATAAAATCAGGCGATGCTGATGCGGTTAAATTGTTTGCAGAAAATAATCAATCTGTAATGACAGCTTTCCCACAATTGTCTAAACAAGATGTGGATAATATTTTGGCTTATACGGATACGCCAAAAGAAGAGCCAAAAACCGCAACTACTGCAGGGCCTCCAGGAACTACAGCAGCCGATAATGGTGTTTCCAACAATGTTATTTTAGGAGCTTTATCTTTAGTGATGTTGATGTTAGTAATCATGTTGTTCTTTGTGAACAATGTGTTGACTAAAGTAGCTAAAGCGAATGGCATTGAAGCAGCAGAAAAAGAAGCAACATTACCTATTTGGAGAGCGTTTGCTAAAAATCAATTCTTGGTATTTGTATCTACAGTATTTTTGATATTGGCTAGTGGATACTTCTTCTACGGTTGGGTGATGCAAATTGGTATCGACCAAAATTACGAGCCTATTCAACCAATCCATTATTCTCACAGAATACACGCTGGAAGTAACGGGATCGATTGTAAATATTGTCACTCTGCAGCTAGAGTTAGTAAAAATGCTGGAATACCTTCATTAAACGTGTGTATGAATTGCCACAAAAATATTGCTGAGGTTTCAGATACTACAGCAACGCCTGAGCATTCAAAAGCATTTTATGATGGAGAAATCCAAAAATTATACAAAGCTGTTGGTTGGGATGGAGCTAAATACACTGGAAAAACAAGTCCTGTGAAATGGGTTCGTATTCACAACTTACCTGACTTTGCTTACTTCAATCACTCACAACACGTAACTGTTGCAGGTATTGAATGTCAAAAATGTCACGGTCCAGTTCAAACCTATGAAATTCAAAAACAATTTGCTCCTTTAACTATGGGATGGTGTATTAAATGTCACCGTGAAACTGATGTTAAAATGGAGGGTAACAAATACTATGACAAAATTCACGCAGAACTTTCTAAACGATATGGAGTAGACAAATTGACTGCTGCACAAATGGGAGGTTTAGAATGTGGTAAGTGTCACTACTAATAAATTTATTAAGAAGCTAATATTTATATACGATGTCATCGAACAAAAAATACTGGAAAAGTGTTGAGGAGCTAAACGAAAATAGTTCTATTGTTGAGGCGCTTAGAAATAATGAATTTGTAGAAGAAATTCCAACAGCGGATTTTTTATCTGATAAAGACTCATTATCCTCATCCTCAACAACTCGTCGTGATTTCTTGAAATACGTTGGATTCAGTACAGCGGCTGCTACATTGGCGGCTTGCGAAGGTCCAGTACACAAATCAATACCTTACGTTTTACAACCTGAACAAATCATTCCAGGTGTTGCCGATTTTTATGCAACTTCTATGTTTGATGGTTTTGATTTTGCTAATTTGTTAGTAAAAACAAGAGAAGGTCGTCCAATTAAAATAGAAAACAATACTATTGCTGGTGCTAAGTTTGCTGCCAATGCAAGAGTTCATGCTTCTGTATTATCATTATATGATAGTATGCGTTTGAAAGTTACTAAAGTTGGACAAAAAGAAGCGTCTTGGCAAGAAGCTGATTTGAAAATAAAAGCAAGTTTAGCTGAGGCTAAAGCTAAAGGAGGTCTAATCGTTTTATTGACTAACACTTTGGCAAGTCCATCTACTGAAAAGTTGATTGCTGAGTTTATTGCTAAAAATCCAACTGCGAAACATGTTGTTTATGATGCTGTTTCTGAGTCTGCGGCATTAGATGCTTTTGAAGCAGCTTATGGCGAAAGAGCTTTGGTAGATTATGATTTTTCAAAAGCAAATACGATAGTTTCTTTAGATGCAGATTTCTTAGGAGATTGGCAAGGTGGAAGTTTTGATTCAGGCTATGCTAAAGGAAGAATTCCTCAAGCAGGAAAAATGTCAAAACACTATCAGTTTGAAGCTAATATGACATTGTCTGGTGCAGCTGCTGATAAGAGAGTTCCAATGACTGTTGCTAATCAAAAACAAGCTTTAGTTAAAATATATAATGTAATTACAGGTTCTGCAATATCTACAGGAAAAGTGGATAATGAAGATGTAGTTATAAAAGCAGCACAACAATTGAAAGCTGCAGGAAGTAAAGGACTTTTAGTTTCTGGAATTCAAGATAAAAATGCACAATTAGTAGTTTTAGCTATTAATCAAGCTTTAGCTAGTGAGGCATTTTCAACTTCAGGAACTCGTCAAATTAGAAAAGGTTCTAATGAAAAAGTAGCGCAATTGATTGCTGATATGAATGCAGGAAGTGTTCATACTTTAATCATGAGCGGTGTAAATCCAGTATACACTTTAGCTGATTCGGCTAAATTCGTAAGCGGATTGAAAAAAGTAAAATTATCAGCTGCATTCTCTTTGAGAGAAGATGAAACAGCTTCTATAACCAATATTGCTATTCCAGCACCTCATTATTTAGAGTCATGGAATGATCTAGAGTTGACTAAAGGAACTTATTCTTTAACACAACCTACTATTCGTCCGTTATTCAGTTCTAAACAATTCCAAGAAGGATTATTGTCATGGAATGGTAATGGTGCAGCATACTACGATTATTTGAAAGCCAATGCAGCAAATTATACTAGCGGAAAATCATGGAATCAAACGGTTCATGATGGTCTTGCTGTTGGTGTTTCTGGAGCGGCATCTGGTGGTTCTGCTAATGCAGCAGCAGCGGCTAGTGCTTTAGCGGCATCTGCACCTGTTAAAGGATATGAATTAGTATTGTATACCAAAACTGGTTTAGGGGATGGACAACAAGCTAATAACCCATGGTTGCAAGAGTTTCCAGATCCAATTACAAGAGTTTCTTGGGATAATTATGTTACGGTTTCACAAGCTGATGCTAAAGCATTAGGTTTAGAAAATAAAATAGTGGCCAATGGTGGTCTTAACGGAAGTTATGCAACACTAACGGTTAACGGAATTAAATTGGAAAATGTTCCAGTTATCGTTCAACCAGGACAAGCTAAAGGAACTTTAGGTTTGGCTTTAGGTTACGGTAAAAAAACAGGATTGAAAGAAGAGATGCAAGTTGGGCTTAATGCTTATGCTTTCTATGCTAATTTCAATAATGTACAATCAGCTTCTATTGCTAAAGGAAGTGGAGAACATGAGTTTGCTTGTGTTCAGTCACAAAAAACTTTGATGGGTAGAGGGGATATTATTAAAGAAACTTCTCTAGAGATATTTAATGCCAAATATGACGAGCCAGAAGTATGGAACTCGGTTGCTATGGTTTCTTTGGATCACAAAGAAGTAGAAGCTACTAAAGTAGATTTATGGGAGCCATTTGATCGTTCAGTAGGACATCACTTTAACTTGTCAATCGATTTGAATGCTTGTACTGGATGTGGTGCTTGTGTTATTGCTTGTCATGCAGAAAATAACGTTCCAGTAGTAGGAAAAGCAGAAATCAGAAGAAGTCGTGATATGCACTGGTTGCGTATTGATAGATATTATTCATCAGAAGATACTTTTGCTGGAGATAACGAGAAAAAAGAAAGCTTCGACGGATTATTTGGTAAAAAAGGTTCATTAGGAGGATTTGGTGAAATGGAAAATCCTGCAGCTAATCCACAAGTATCTTTCCAACCTGTAATGTGTCAACATTGTAATCATGCTCCTTGTGAGACTGTTTGTCCAGTTGCTGCAACATCACACGGTCGTCAAGGTCAAAATATGATGGCTTACAACAGATGTGTGGGTACTCGTTACTGTGCTAACAACTGTCCGTATAAAGTACGTCGTTTCAACTGGTTCTTATACAATAATAACGACGAATTTGATTTCCATATGAATGATGATTTAGGTCGTATGGTTGTTAATCCAGATGTTAACGTTCGTTCTCGTGGGGTAATGGAAAAATGTTCAATGTGTATTCAAAAAACACAATTAACCATCCTTACTGCTAAACGTGAAGGAAGAGAAGTTGCTGTTGATGAATTCCAAACGGCTTGTTCAGCTGCCTGTTCAACAGGCGCTATGGTTTTTGGAGATGTGAACAATAAAGAAAGTCAAGTGGCCAAATTGGCTCAAGATAAGAGAATGTACCACTTATTAGAAAGTGTAGGTACAAAACCTAATGTGTTTTATCACGTTAAAGTTAGAAATACGTAGTATAATAATTAATTAAGAAATAAAGGATTATGTCGTCTCATTACGAAGCACCCATTAGAAAACCATTAGTTATAGGTGATAAATCTTATCACGATGTAACTGTAGATGTCGCTGCTCCAGTCGAAGGAAGAGCCAATAAACAGTGGTGGACTGTATTTTCTATCGCATTAGTAGCTTTCCTTTGGGGAATTTCATGCATCATCTATACCATCTCAACTGGTATTGGAACTTGGGGTTTAAATAAAACTGTTGGTTGGGCCTGGGATATCACTAACTTCGTTTGGTGGGTAGGTATCGGGCACGCAGGAACATTAATCTCCGCTGTATTATTATTATTCCGTCAAAGATGGAGAATGGCGATTAACCGTTCTGCGGAAGCGATGACCATTTTCTCGGTAATCCAAGCGGGTTTATTCCCAATCATTCACATGGGTCGTCCTTGGTTAGCATACTGGGTAGTGCCAATTCCGAATCAGTTTGGTTCTTTATGGGTAAACTTTAATTCACCATTACTTTGGGACGTATTTGCAATCTCTACCTATCTTTCTGTATCATTAGTTTTCTGGTGGACTGGATTATTGCCTGACTTTGCGATGCTTAGAGATAGAGCTGTAACACCATTTGCTAAAAAAATCTATACTATTTTAAGTTTCGGTTGGAGTGGAAGAGCTAAAGATTGGCAACGTTTTGAAGAAGTATCTTTGGTACTGGCAGGGTTAGCTACACCACTTGTACTTTCTGTACATACGATTGTATCCTTTGACTTTGCTACTTCTGTAGTTCCTGGATGGCATACTACAATTTTCCCTCCTTACTTTGTGGCTGGAGCGGTATTCTCAGGTTTTGCCATGGTAAACACCTTGCTTATTATTATGAGAAAAGTGTCTAATCTTGAAGCTTACATCACTATTCAACATATCGAATTGATGAACATTGTAATTATGATTACAGGTTCTATCGTTGGGGTTGCTTATATTACTGAGTTATTTGTAGCTTGGTATTCTGGAGTTGAATTTGAACAATATGCTTTCTTGAATAGAGCTACTGGACCTTACTGGTGGGCTTATTGGTCGATGATGACTTGTAACGTATTCTCTCCACAATTTATGTGGTTCAAAAAATTGAGAACTAGTATTATGTTCTCATTTATAATCTCGATTGTTGTAAATATTGGTATGTGGTTTGAGCGTTTCGTAATTATCGTAACGTCATTGCACAGAGATTATTTACCATCATCTTGGACGATGTTCCAACCAACATTTGTGGATATTGGAATATTCATCGGAACTATTGGTTTCTTCTTTGTATTGTTCCTATTATATGCTAGAACATTCCCTGTGATTGCTCAAGCAGAGGTTAAAACTATTTTGAAATCTTCTGGTGAGAATTTCAAAAGACAAAGAGAATTAGAAGGTCATAATCATTCAGATAAACATTAATAATTGCTATGAGTAGTAATAAAGTTATACACGCTATATACAATGATGATGATGTATTAATGGATGCAGTTCACAAAACAAGAGCCGCTCATCATCACATTGAAGAAGTCTTTACACCTTTCCCAGTTCACGGTTTGGATAAAGCTATGGGAATTGCACCAACAAGGTTAGCCATTTGTGCTTTCATTTATGGATGTATTGGGTTGTCAGTGGCAACGACTATGATGAATTATATCATGATTCAAGACTGGCCACAAGATATTGGTGGTAAACCAAGTTTCAGTTATATTCAAAATATGCCAGCATTCGTTCCGGTTATGTTTGAGATGACTGTATTCTTTGCAGCACACTTAATGGTTATTACTTTTTATATGAGAAGTAAATTATGGCCATTTAAAAAAGCTGAAAATCCTGATTTGAGAACTACAGATGACCACTTTTTGATGGAAGTAGCTGTGAAAGGTGACGAAGCAGAATTGGTAAAATTCTTCGAAGGTACAGGTGCAGTAGAAGTTAAAGTAATTGATAAGCATTAAAATAGATATGAAAAGTTTATTTAAAATAGCAATAGTATTAGGTATAGTAGTTTCTCTGTCCTCTTGTAAAGATGATAAGAAACCTAACTACCAATATATGCCAAACATGTATGAATCTGTAGCTTATGAAACGTATTCAGAATCTGGCGCTTTCAATTCTCCGACAGGATTAAAAGGTAAAGAAGGTCAACTTCCTCCAAGTGGATCAATCAAAAGAGGATTTGTTCCTTATGAAATCCCAAATACGACGGAAGGGTATAATTTTTCTAAAACAATTGTAAAATCACCTTTAGATTCTACAGCTGTTGATATGAAAAAGGCTGAAGAATTATTCGGTATATACTGTGCTATTTGTCACGGAACAGCTGGAGACGGAATGGGAAAATTAGTAAAACAACAAAAATTCCTTGGAGTTCCAAATTACAAAGACAGACAAGTTACAGTTGGAAGTATTTTCCATGTTGAAACATATGGTTTAAATTCAATGGGTTCTTATGCGAATCAATTGACTCAACAAGAGCGTTGGATGATTGCTGCTTATGTTCTTGAACTTAAAAGCAAATTATAAATTGTAGAACAAACTGATTGTTATTAATATGTATACATTTTCAAGTAAATTAAAAACCTTTTCCTTTGTCTTAATGATCGTTGGAATTCTTGGGATTGGTTATGGTTTTTTAACTGCACCCAAAACAATTCAAGACGTTGAGACTATTCTGAAAGCTGAAGAATCTCATGAAGGTCACGAAGCAGCAGCAGTAAATCATGAAGCTAAAGCAGAAGCACAAGAAGCTGTTGCTAACCATGAAGAAGTTGCTAAAACGGTTGTAGATTCAACATCTCATGATACTATCGCTAAAGCTATTGCCCCTGTAGTTGCTGCTAAACCAGAAGTTGCTACTGAAAAGGTTGTTGATCCTGCAAAAGAGCATGAGGAACACGCAGCGCACGTTTTAAGTCAATTACAAAATAAACCATGGGCAGCGTTATATGTTGCTTGTATATTCTTTATGTTGATTACTATGGGAGCTTTAGCTTTCTATGCTATTCAACAAGTGGCACAAGCAGGATGGTCACCTGTATTATTCAGAGTGATGCAAGGGATTACTTCTTATTTATTGCCAGGTTCTATTATTTTCTTTATCATTCTTTTGGCTTCAGGTTTCCACATGAATCATTTATTTATTTGGATGGATGAGAAAGTGAGAGCTACAGATGAAATCATAAAAGGTAAAGCAGGATACTTGAATTTTCCATTCTGGATTATTAGAGCTACATTATTCTTAACCGTATGGAATCTTTACAGATTTTTTTCTAGAAAAAACTGTTTGGCTCAAGACGAATCGAATGACAATAGTTATTACAAAAAGAATTTCAAAATGTCTGCGGCATTCTTAGTATTCTTTATAGTTTCAGAATCTATAATGTCTTGGGACTGGATTATGTCTGTTGACCCACATTGGTTTAGTACTTTGTTTGGATGGTATGTATTTGCAAGTTTCTTCGTAAGCGGTATTACAGCTATTCAGATGGTAACTTTATACTTAAAATCTAAAGGGTATTTAGAAAATGTAAACTCAAGTCATATTCACGATTTATCAAAATTCATGTTTGGTATTAGCGTATTTTGGACTTACTTATGGTTCTCACAATTCATGTTGATTTGGTATGCCAATATTCCAGAAGAGGTTACTTACTTCGTTATGAGAATTGAGCATTATAACATTACCTTCTTTGGTGCAGTGGCAATGAACTTTGTTTTCCCAATATTACTTTTAATCAATACTGATTTCAAACGTATTGCTTGGATTATTGTAATGGCTGGAATAGTTATTTTGTTTGGACATTATATTGATTTCTTTAATATGATTATGCCAGCAACAGTTGGAGATAGATGGTTTATTGGAATACCAGAAATTTCATCATTAGCATTCTTCTTAGGATTATTCATTTATGTAGTTTTCAGTGCTCTTACAAAAGCACCGTTAGTTCCAAAACGAAATCCATTTATTGAGGAAAGTAAACATTTTCATTATTAATATTTAAAGTAAATTACAAATGACAACTCTTTTGGTACTTATAGTTGTAGTTTTATTGGCAGTTGCCCTGTGGCAGTTAACTAAGATATTTGACTTAACTCAAGTTGGCGCAAATGTTAATACCACGCAAGTGGCCAATGATAATGATAATAAAGTAAACGGTTACTTGATGTTTGGTTTCCTTGTTTTCATTTACATTACAACTATTTTTTGTCTAGTAAACTATGGTAAATTTCCATTAATTGGAGGTTCAGCATCAGCACACGGACCACAAATCGATAACCTGATGGTTATTACTATGGTTCTTATATTTATTGTTCAAACTATAACTCAAGCTTTATTGCATTACTTCGCCTTTAAATATAGAGGAAGACAAGGTCAAAAAGCGCTTTATTTTGCGGACAGTAATAAATTAGAATTTATTTGGAGTATTATTCCAGCTATAGTATTAGCAGTTCTAATTCTTTATGGATTGTATGCTTGGACGAACATTATGTTTGTTAACGAAAAAGACGATAAAGATGCTATTGTTATCGAGCTTTATGCACAACAATTCAAATGGACTGCAAGATACTCAGGTGCTGATGATGTGTTAGGAAAAGCTAACGTAAGATATATTGAAGGAGTAAATAACTTAGGAGTAGATTTATCAGATCCAAATGCTCAAGATGATTTTATGACATCTGAATTGCATATTCCAAAAGGAACTAGAGTTATTTTCAAATTGCGTTCTCAAGATGTATTACACTCAGCTTATATGCCACACTTTAGAGCACAAATGAACTGTGTTCCTGGAATGGTAACAAATTTCTCATTCATTCCAACAGTAACTACTGCTGAAATGAGAGAGAATCCAGAGATGGTTGAGAAAGTAGCCAATATCAATAACATAAGAACTAAGAAAAGTGCCGAATTAGTGGCAAAAGGAGAACCAGCACTTGATCCTTATACTTTTGATTACTTATTATTATGTAATAAAATTTGTGGTGCCTCACATTACAATATGCAAATGAAAATTGTAGTTGATACACCATCAGAATATAAAGCTTGGTTAAAAGAGAATGCTCCAAAAACCATTGTACAAGCTGTTAAAAATGCTGCTACAGAGGCAAAAGCAGCTGATGGAAATGAAACACAATCAAAAGATTCAACTTCTGCTAAAAGCACCGACTCTACTGTAGTTGCTAAAGTAGAAATGAAATAATTATAAAATTTAAAAGTTAACTTATATGTCAGCAGAAGCTCACGATCACGGACACGATCACGATCACGAACATCACCATAAAGACACGTTCATTACTAAATACATTTTTAGTATTGACCACAAGATGATTGCTAAACAATATCTAATTACAGGTATTTTCATGGGAATCATCGGTGTTGGGATGTCTATGCTTTTCAGAATGCAATTGGCTTGGCCAGAAGAATCATTCAAAATATTTAATTTCCTTTTAGGTGATAAATTTGCTCCAAATGGAGTAATGTCAAATGAAATCTATTTGTCATTAGTTACTATACACGGAACCATCATGGTATTCTTTGTGTTGACAGCCGCTTTGAGTGGTACTTTTAGTAACCTTTTGATTCCACTTCAAATTGGAGCACGAGATATGGCTTCTGGACTTTTGAATATGATATCCTACTGGTTATTTTTCCTTTCAAGTGTTGTTATGGTTTGTTCTTTATTCGTAGAATCAGGACCAGCTAATGCAGGATGGACGATTTATCCACCATTGAGTGCCTTACCTCAAGCTATTTCAGGTTCTGGAACAGGTATGACTTTATGGTTAGTTTCTATGGCAATATTTATCGCCGCCTCTTTATTAGGTTCTTTAAATTATATTGTTACCGTAATTAACTTAAGAACAAAAGGAATGTCGATGACAAGATTGCCTCTAACAGTTTGGGCATTCTTTATTACTGCAATCATTGGAGTAATTTCTTTCCCTGTATTACTTTCTGCAGCTTTAATGTTAATCATGGATAGAAGTTTTGGAACATCATTCTTTTTATCTGATATTTATATTGCTGGTGAGGTATTACATTACCAAGGTGGTTCTCCAGTATTATTTGAACACTTATTCTGGTTTTTAGGTCACCCTGAGGTTTATATCGTATTATTACCAGCTTTAGGTATTACATCTGAAGTTATAGCTACTAACTCTCGTAAACCTATCTTTGGTTACAGAGCTATGATTATGTCAATTATTGCGATTGCATTTTTATCCACTATTGTTTGGGGTCACCACATGTTTATCTCAGGTATGAATCCATTCCTAGGTTCTGTATTTACTTTTACAACCTTATTGATTGCGATTCCATCTGCTGTAAAAGCATTTAACTATATCACCACTTTATGGAAAGGGAACTTGCAATTAAATCCTGCTATGTTATTTTCTATTGGACTAGTTTCTACTTTTATAACAGGAGGATTAACCGGAATTATTTTAGGAGATAGTACGCTTGATATTAACGTTCATGATACGTATTTCGTTGTAGCTCACTTCCACTTAGTAATGGGTATTTCTGCTCTTTACGGAATGTTCGCTGGAATCTACCATTGGTTCCCAAAAATGTTCGGAAGAATGTTGAACAAAAATTTAGGTTATGTTCACTTTTGGGTAACAGCAGTTTGTGCATACGGAGTATTCTTCCCAATGCACTTTATTGGAATGGCAGGTTTACCAAGAAGATATTATACTAATACGAACTTCCCATTATTTGATGATTTGCAAAATGTGAATGTTATCATTACTAGTTTTGCATTAGTAGGTGGTGTTTTCCAATTGGTATTCTTGTGGAATTTCTTCCACAGTATTTTCTACGGAAAGAAAACAGTTCAAAATCCATGGAGATCTAACACTTTGGAATGGACAGCCCCAATCGAACACATCCACGGTAACTGGCCAGGAGAAATTCCTCATGTATACAGATGGCCTTATGATTATAGCAAACCAGGTCACGATGAAGATTTTGTTCCTCAAAACGTACCAATGAAAGAAGGAGAAGAAGTGTTACATCACTAATCCTTTTATAAAATATAACAAATGCCTTTCCTTATCGAAAGGCATTTTTATTTGCAACCAACTTTATCTTATATTTGTGGTATGAACGAAAATCTCAATCCAACCAATTCTAATTTTAATCCAGAAGAACTTGACCTTGAAAAAAAGTTAAGACCTTTAACTTTTGATGATTTCACAGGACAGGAACAAGTCTTGGAAAATCTAAAAGTTTTTGTGGAGGCAGCTAATCAAAGAGATGAAGCTCTAGATCATACTCTTTTTCACGGACCTCCTGGATTAGGAAAAACAACATTGGCTAATATTTTGGCTAATGAATTAGGAGTTGGAATCAAAATAACATCCGGACCTGTTTTAGACAAACCGGAGATTTAGCAGGATTGCTCACCAACCTTGAAGAAAGAGATGTTTTATTCATTGATGAGATTCATCGTTTAAGTCCAGTAGTGGAAGAGTATTTGTATTCTGCTATGGAAGACTTCAAGATTGATATTATGATTGAATCAGGACCAAATGCAAGAACCGTTCAAATCAATTTAAATCCGTTTACTTTAGTTGGTGCTACTACTCGTTCAGGTCTTTTAACAGCTCCAATGCGAGCTCGTTTCGGGATTCAAAGTCGATTACAATATTACAATACCGAACTTTTAACCACCATTGTTCAACGTAGTGCTACTATTTTGAAAATGCCCATCACTATGGAAGCTGCCATTGAAATAGCTGGTAGAAGCAGAGGAACACCAAGAATTGCCAACGCGCTTTTACGCCGAGTTAGAGATTTTGCCCAAATCAAAGGCAACGGAAAAATTGATATAGAAATTGCTCGTTTTTCACTGAAAGCATTACATGTTGATGCACACGGATTAGATGAAATGGATAACAAAATCCTCACTACTATCATAGATAAATTCAAAGGAGGGCCAGTTGGTTTATCTACTTTGGCTACAGCGGTTTCCGAAAGTGGCGAAACCATCGAAGAAGTTTATGAGCCATTCTTAATTCAAGAAGGTTTTATCGTGCGAACTCCTCGTGGTAGAGAAGTTACTGAGAAAGCTTACATTCACTTAGGAAGAATCAAAACCAATATTCAAGGAGGGCTTTTTTAATTTATAATCTATGGCAGAAAATAAGAAATACAATTATCCGGTGCAACTTTCGATAGTTAGGTTCTTATTAAAAGCAGAAAGTTTTCGAAAAAATCCAATCCCTTTTCATACTAAATTTTTTAATGAATTTGGAGATACTTTTTCTTTGCGTATAGGAAAAAATAAACACGTTATATTATCGAGAGATAATGAGCTTGCGGAATATATTCTTCAGAAGAATCAAAAAAAATATCAGAAGTCGAAACTACAAACCCAATTCTTGTCTAAATATTTGGGCAAAGGATTACTCACGGTTAATGGCGATTTTTGGTTAAAACAACGCCGTCTCATTCAACCCGCTTTTCATAAACAAAAAATGAATCAATTGGTTCAAAATATGGAAGAAGCCATTGCTTTTGAATTAAAAGAGTTGCCCGAAGGGAAAGAGATGGCACTATTTCCAATAATGAATAATTTGGCATTTAATGTAGTGGCGAAATCCTTATTTCATATTTCTTTTATAGAACAGAAATTAAACCGATTGAAATTTATTATTGAAGAAGTTCAAGATTTTGTGATCAAAGAAATACGATTACCTTATAAATCTTGGTGGTATAAAATTAGCGGTCAGGTGCACTATCATGAGCAGTTAGCATTAGAAAGTGATGCTATTATCAATGAAATTATAGCCAGCAGACAACATTCAAATCAGCAACATAACGATTTGTTGGATATGTTACTCGAAACCCGTTATGAAGATACTGGAGAAGGAATGGCCACGCAACAATTGATTGACGAAATTAAAATTCTGTTTATTGCGGGTCATGAAACCACTGCTAACGCCTTAACTTTTACCCTGCATCTTTTAGCTAATCATCCAGAAGTACAACAAAAAATTCACGAAGAACTTATAGCTATCGATGCTGAAACCAACGATGTAGTCGAACAACTTCAAAAAATGACTTATACCAACGCAGTCATTAATGAATCTATGAGACTGTATCCGCCTGCTTGGATTACGGATAGAGAAAATGTTGAAGATGACACACTTTTAGGATTTCCTATTAAAAAAGGAACACTAATTGGAATTTCCTTTTATGAATTACATCGAAATCCAAAGTATTGGAAAGACCCAGAAGTTTTTAATCCAGAGCGCTTTTTAGGAGAACAAAAAAAGGAGTCCATGACTTATTTTTATCCTTTTGGAGCTGGACCCCGAATGTGCATCGGATTTGGTTTCGCCATTTATGAGATGTGTTTAGCCCTTTCTTATATTGTAAAAAAATATACAATTACCTCCCAACATCAAAACATTCAATTTAATCCTTTGATAACTTTGAAACCAGTGGGTGTTACTGTGAAATTTTCCAAACGATGATTCTCGATTCTAAAAAAGAGCACTATACTAAACTTATAAAAGCGGAAGCCAAACGACTCGGCTTTTTGTCTTGTGGAATTTCTAAGGCTGGTTTTTTAGAAGAAGAAGCACCGCGATTGGAAAATTGGTTAAACCAAAACAGACATGGTGAAATGAAGTATATGGAAAATCATTTTGACAAACGATTAAATCCTACGCTACTAGTTGACGATGCTAAAAGTGTAATCTCCTTATTACTGAATTATTATCCGTCAGAATTTCAAAATCAAGAAAGTTATAAGATTTCTAAATACGCTTATGGTCAGGATTATCATTTTGTCATCAAGGAAAAATTAAAAGAACTTTTACATACCATTCAAACTGAAATCGGTGAAGTTTCGGGAAGAGCCTTTGTAGATTCGGCACCTGTATTAGATAAAGCATGGGCCGCTAAAAGTGGTTTGGGGTGGATTGGCAAAAACAGCAATTTATTGACGCAACAAGTAGGTTCTTTTTATTTTATTGCCGAATTAATTGTCGATTTAGATTTAGAATACGACCACGCTACTACTGACCATTGTGGAACTTGCACCGCTTGCATTGATGCTTGTCCAACAGAAGCTATTGTGGCTCCCTATGTAGTCGACGGTAGCAAATGCATTTCCTATTTTACCATCGAATTAAAAGACAATATTCCGATGCAGATGAAAGGCAAATTCGATGATTGGGCTTTTGGTTGTGATGTTTGTCAAGATGTTTGTCCATGGAATCGGTTTTCAAAAGCACATAAAGAACCGCTTTTTTCTGCTACTCCAGAATTACTTTCTTTTACCAAAAAAGATTGGGAAGAAATCACAGCAGAAACCTTTCAAAAGGTCTTCAAAAACTCGGCAGTGAAGCGAACCAAATTTGAAGGATTTAAACGAAACATTAATTTTTTGAAATAGACATTGCTCAGTTGTCTTAAAGTGAAAAAGAAATCCACAAAAATTTCCTTTTTACCTTTAGTCTTATACCTTTGTATATATCAAACCAAACGATAATGCATAAAGATAGTAAACGACGAGAAGCACTTTTATACCACGCGAAGCCAACTCCTGGAAAAATACAAGTTGTACCCACCAAAAAATACGCAACACAAAGAGACTTATCATTAGCCTATTCCCCTGGAGTAGCCGAGCCTTGTTTGGAAATTGCCAAAGATGTAAACAATGTCTATAAATATACTTCCAAAGGAAATTTAGTAGCGGTTATCACTAATGGAACAGCTGTTTTAGGATTGGGTGATATTGGTCCAGAAGCCTCTAAACCCGTAATGGAAGGAAAAGCACTGCTCTTTAAAATATTCGCTGATATTGATGTTTTTGATATCGAAGTAGGGACGAAAGACATTGACGCCTTTATTGAAACGGTAAAAAATATAGCACCAACTTTTGGAGGAATCAATCTAGAAGACATTAAAGCACCAGAGTCATTTGAAATAGAAAGACGTTTGGTAGAAGAATTGAATATTCCTGTAATGCACGATGATCAGCATGGAACGGCTATTATTTCTTCGGCAGCTTTAATCAATGCGGTTGAATTGGCTGGAAAAAAAATGGATGAAGTCAAAATGGTGATTTCTGGTGCTGGTTCAGCGGCAATTGCTTGTGCTAATCTTTATGTTTCTTTTGGTGTAAAAGAAGAAAATATTGTAATGTTCAATAGCAAAGGGGCGCTTAGAAAAGACGATCCTGCTATTTCAGATAATCAACGAAAATATGCCACCGATCAAAACTTCCAATCATTGCACGATGCTATGGTGGGTTGTGATGTATTTGTTGGTTTGTCTACTGGAGATATAGTTACGCCAGAAATGTTATTGGTGATGGCAAAAAACCCAATCGTTTTCGCGATGGCCAATCCAAATCCTGAGATAAAATATGATTTGGCTATTAAAACCAGAAGAGATATAATCATGGCAACGGGTCGTTCTGACCATCCTAATCAAGTGAATAATGTACTTGGTTTTCCTTATATTTTCCGTGGCGCATTAGATGTTAGAGCGACTAAGATTAATGAGGAAATGAAAAAAGCAGCAGTTATTGCTTTAGCCGAATTAGCCAAAGAGTCCGTTCCAGAGCAAGTGAATATTGCTTACGGAGAAACCAAGTTGAATTTTGGTAAAGAGTATATTATTCCAAAACCTTTCGATCCAAGATTAATCGCAAAAGTTCCACCTGCAGTAGCAAGAGCCGCAATGGAATCGGGAGTTGCCTTACATCCAATTACCGATTGGGATAAATATGAAGAAGAATTATTAGAGCGATTAGGGTCTGATAATAAATTGGTTCGATTATTAACTAATAGAGCTAGGACAGAACCTAAAAGAGTCGTTTTTGCCGAAGCGGATCATTTGGATGTTTTGAAAGCAGCGCAAATTGCTTACGAAGAAGGCATTGCTCATCCTATATTGTTAGGAAATAAAGAATTGATTTTGGAACTCAAAGAAGAAATTGGTTTTGATGTTGATGTCCCAATTTTTGATCCAAAAACGAAAGAAGAAGACAAACGAAGATTAAAATACGCCGATATTTATTGGAAGTCAAGACAACGTAGAGGAATTTCATTACTCGATGCCCAAAAATGGATGAGAGAGCGCAACTATTTTGCTGCAATGATGGTTAATGAAGGCGATGCTGATGCCATGGTTTCGGGTTACTCTAGAAGTTATCCGTCAACAGTGAAGCCCTTGATGCAATTGATAGGAAAAGCACCAGGGATTACTTTAATTGCTACAGCCAATATGATGATGACGAACCGAGGACCAATGTTCTTATCGGATACGGCCATTAATCCAAATCCAACTTCAGATGAATTGGCTAAAATTGCTTTGATGACGGCAAAAATGACTAGAATGTTTGGAATAGAACCGGTGATTGCCATGGTTTCGTTTTCCAATTTTGGTTCGTCGGCTCATGAAAGTGCTAACAAGGTTAGAGAAGCTGTAGCCTATTTGCATAAATATTATCCTGACTTAATTGTGGATGGGGAAATCCAAACCGATTTTGCTTTAAATGCCGAAATGTTGAAAGCTAAATTTCCTTTCTCAAAATTAGCAGGCAAAAAAGTGAACACACTAATTTTCCCTAATTTAGAAGCTTCCAATATCACTTATAAACTATTGAAAGAATTGTATAAAGTAGACTCTATTGGGCCTATTATGTTGGGTATGGAAAAAGCAGTTCATATTTTTCAGCTTGGCGCCAGTGTAGAAGAAATGGTAAATATGGTAGCAGTTGCTGTTGTGGATGCACAAGAAAAAGAGAAGAGAAAAAAAGCGGCTTCCCCTAAATAGTTTTGTATTATTTTAGAGATATTGCAAAGAGATTCTTCCAGTTAAAGAATTTTGCTATATTTGGAATTAGATTTCAGTAAAAAATGATTGCACACATTCAAGGAAAATTAATTGAAAAATCACCTACCGAGGTTGTAATTGACTGCAATGGTGTTGGTTATCACATAAATATTTCTTTGCATACCTTTTCATTACTTCCCAATTCCGATTTTATTAAGTTATTTACCCATCTTCAAATCAAGGAGGATGCTCATTCTTTGTTTGGTTTTGTAGAAAAATCTGAACGTGAGTTGTTTAAATTATTACTTACCGTATCAGGAATTGGTGCTAGTATTGCTAGAACGATGTTATCCTCTTTAGATCCAAAACAAATCATACAGGCTATTGCTAGTGCTGATGTTGGAACAATTCAATCGATCAAAGGAATCGGCAGTAAAACGGCGCAACGGGTTATATTGGATTTAAAAGAAAAAGTGTTAAAAATCTATGATTTAAGTGAAATTTCTACTTCACAGCACAATATTAATCGAGAAGAATCGTTATCTGCCTTAGAGGTTTTGGGATTCATTAGAAAGAATGCCGAAAAAGTAGTGGATAAAATCCTAAAAGAAAACCCTGAAGCAGGAGTAGAAGTAATAATCAAACAAGCTTTAAAAAATTTATAGTTCTTGGAAACAAAATACTTTACAAAATCATTTCTAAACTTGAAGAAGTTAATCTTAGGATTAGTTTTGCTACTAAGCGCTACGACTTATGCTCAGATTAATGAAACGCCTAAAGACAGTTTGGGCTATTCAAAAGGGAAAATGGAGATAAAAAATCCAAATAGTATTGTTAATGCTTACACCTATGATCCAGCAACAAACAGATATATTTATACCAGTTCCGTTGATGGTTTTAATATCAATTACCCTATTATTTTAACCCCAAAGGAATACGAAGAATTAGTGCTTCGAGAATCGATGCGGGAGTATTTCAAACAAAAATCGGATGCGATTGATGGAAAAAAAGATGGTAGTGATCAAAAGAAAAAAGATTTATTACCTCGATACTATGTAAACTCAGGTTTCTTTGAGTCTATTTTTGGGTCCAATACCATTGATGTAAAGCCCACAGGTTCTGTAGAAATGGATTTGGGAGTTCGTTATACTAAACAAGACAATCCGGCCTTTTCTCCAAGAAATAGATCCCAAACTTCCTTTGATTTTGCTCAAAGAATTAGCATGAGTTTGAACGGTAAAGTGGGAACAAGATTGAGCGTTAATGCCAATTATGATACCCAATCTACTTTTGCTTTTCAAAATCTTATCAAGTTAGAGTATGCACCAACAGAAGATGACATCATTCAAAAAATTGAAGTCGGAAATGTGAGTATGCCAACGAGTAATTCTTTGATTCGTGGTGCTCAAAGTTTATTTGGGGTTAAAGCGCAATTACAATTTGGAAAAACTACAGTAACCGGTGTTTTCTCAGAACAAAAATCAAAAACCAAATCAGTCACAGCTCAAGGCGGCGGAACGATACAAAATTTTCAATTATATGGTCTAGATTACGATGCCGACCGACACTTTTTCTTATCGCAATACTTCAGAAATAAGTATGATGAAGCGTTGCAAGATTACCCAGTAATTCGAAGTAGAGTTCAAATTACAAGAATAGAAGTATGGGTAACCAACAGACAAAACAGAGTTAGTACCACCAATAATAACTTGAGAAACATCATTGCTCTTCAAGATTTAGGGGAATCACAATATTCGGGAATTCCTGATCCAAGACTAGTTGCTATTACACCACAGCCACCAGGTTTCTTTGTTTACAATTCAACTGTAACACCACCTGATTCTAATGGCAATGTACCATCAGATAATAAAAACAACAAATATGACCCAGCGTTAATTACTACTGGAGGCGGGTTGTTGAATTCAAATGTTAGGGATATTGTCACAGCTACAGCTGGTTTTAATAATACAGTTGATGAAGGGACTGATTTTTCAAAACTAGAAAATGCTAGAAAATTAGCGTCAAATGAATACACACTGAATCCACAATTAGGTTACATTTCGTTGCAACAACGTTTGTCTAATGACGAAGTTTTAGCAGTTGCTTATCAATATACCATTGGTGATAATGTATACCAAGTTGGGGAATTTGGAACAGACGGAGTAGATGCTACAGTAATTACAGGTGGCGGAGCAACTAATCAGGAGGTTTCATCTCAGAGTTTGATCTTGAAAATGCTAAAAAGTAGTTTGACAAATGTTCAAAAACCAATTTGGAATTTGATGATGAAAAACATTTATCAAATTCAAGGAGGTTACCAATTGCAAAGAGAAGATTTTAGATTCAATATATTGTATTCTGATCCTTCACCAATTAATTACATAAGTCCAGTTGCAGGAGTGCCATTTCCAACCAACCCACTTCCTGGCAATCAAGTTACAGAAACCCCACTGTTAAATGTCTTTAATGTTGATAAATTAAACTACAATAACGACCCACAAACAGGAGGAGATGGATTTTTTGATTTCTTACCAGGATTAACGGTAGATCAAACTAATGGACGACTCATTTTTACTACGGTGGAACCTTTTGGGAAATTAATTTTTGATAAATTAAAACTAAATGGTACTGAGGATTATTACAATACAACTACTTACAACGGAAACCAACAGAAATATGTTTTCCGAAGCATGTATGCCAACACCCAAGCGGCAGCTTTGCAAGATGCTGAAAAAAATAAGTTTCTATTAAAAGGAAGATTTAAATCTTCAGGAGGTGATGGAATTCCAATTGGAGCTTATAATGTGCCAAGAGGTTCGGTTGTAGTAACCGCAGGAGGAAGAGTGTTGCAAGAAGGTATTGATTATAGTGTAAATTATCAAGCAGGAAGAGTTCAAATTTTAGACCCATCTTTGCAAGCTTCTAATACACCAATACAAGTTTCTGTTGAAAACAATTCTACTTTTGGGCAACAAACTAGAAGATTTATGGGCTTTAATATTGAGCACAAATTCTCTGATAAATTTTTACTTGGTGCCACTTTAATTCAAATGAGCGAAAGACCATTGACTAACAAATCAAATTATGGTCAAGAGTCAGTAAATAATACCATTTTTGGATTCAATGCCAACTACTCAACTGAAGTTCCTTTTTTAACTAGATTAGTTAACAAATTACCTAATATCGATACTGATGTTCCTTCTAACTTCTCGCTAAGAGGGGAAGTAGCATTTTTAAAACCAGATGCACCAAAAGCAGACCAATTTAGAGGAGAATCTACCGTTTATGTAGATAATTTTGAAGGTTCACAAACCACCATTGATATGCGTTCGGCACAATCATGGAGCTTGTCTTCCACTCCAAAACAACCAACAACTGGAGCGACGTATCCTGATTTTGGTTCTAATGCTGTTGATTTAAGTTATGGCTATAAAAGAGGTAAATTAAGTTGGTACTCTATTGACCCAACTATTTATGTTCAAACACCAGGAAATATTGGTCAGGATGGGATTTCGACTAATAGTACTAGAAGAATATTTAGCCAAGAATTATTCCCTAACCTTCAAATTGCTATAGGACAGTCTACCGTAATTAACACTTTAGATTTATCGTATTATCCTGAGGAGAGAGGGCCTTATAATTATAATCCGTCAGCTCTTACTGGATTTAGTAATACTGATGCTAAGAATAATTTTGGAGGTATTATGCGTGCTATAAACTCTACCAATTTTGAACAGAGTAATGTGGAGTATATCCAGTTTTGGATGCTAGACCCTTACTATGACTTTAATAATCCAACAGCAGAAACAGATCATAATAATACAGGTCAAATTTATTTTAACCTAGGTGAAATTTCAGAAGATGTCTTGAAGGATTCAAGAAAACAATATGAAAACGGTTTGCCTTCTACCAGTACTTCGAATACCTTGACTCACACAACGGTATGGGGGAAAGTTCCATCATCTCAATCGCTTATTTATGCTTTTGATGTAGATGGTGCCAATAGAGGAGCTCAAGATGTTGGTTTTGATGGTGTAGGAGATGCTGATGAAAAAAATCTTTCGGGTGTTGCCCCTGGATTTGCAGCTTTAAACGACCCTGCCGGGGATAATTACCAATATTTTTTAAATTCTACAGAAACGACGGTACAAGGATGTTATAAAAATTACAATGGTGTTGAAGGCAATTCACCAGTAGATATCAATAACGATAACAGAGGCTCTACCACACTACCTGATGTAGAAGATATCAATAGAGATAATACCATGAACGAGGCTAATGCCTATTATGAGTATAAAATAGAAATGGCTCCATATAATTCAACTATTGCTACACCAAATGGACCAGTCACAATGCAAGTTGGAAGTAATTTTATTACGGATATGGTAGAAACAGAAGTTCCTAGTACCAATATTCCAAATCAAAATGCTACTCGTGCTAGATGGATTCAATTTAAAATTCCTGTAACACAACCCACCAATGTTGTTGGTAGTATTTCCGATTTTCGTTCCATTCGTTTTATGAGAATGTTTATGACAGGATTTACAAAACCAATTACGGTTCGTTTTGGTACTTTAGATTTAGTTCGTGGCGAATGGAGAAGATATGACAAACCTTTTGATGCTCTAACCGATACAGATACAAGTGATTTGACCACTACTTTTGATGTGCTTACGGTGAATCTTCAACAAAATGGAGCCCGTTTTCCTATACATTATGTGACCCCGCCAGGAGTTGTTCAAGAACAAGTAGGTACCAATAATCAAATTATAGCTCAAAATGAGCAATCACTTTCTTTACGAGTTTCAGGGGCAGCAGCAGGCGATGGCTTAGAAGTTGGAGATGCAAGAGCCGTGTTTAAAAATGTGGATGTTGATATGCGTCAATACAGCAAGTTAAAAATGTTTTTACACGCTGAAGCTTTGCCTACAGATACTACGCCATTACAAGACAATCAAATGACTGCTTTTATTCGTTTTGGAAATGACTTTACAGATAACTATTATGAAGTAGAGATACCGCTAAAAGTTACAGCGCAAAATGCCACAACAGCGGCAGAAATTTGGCCTGAAATCAATGAAATGGATATACCGTTGGCTCTTTTGACTCAATTAAAAGTGTTGTCATTTAGCGCCACTCCATCTCAATTAGTGAATGGTGTTTTATATAAAAACGATGTTGAATTAGATCCTTCATTGGCTTCTATTGCAAATCGAGGTCCACTACGACTGGGTATAAAAGGAACGCCAAATTTCGGATTGGTTCGAACCTTAATGGTTGGTATTAGAAATAATCATACTCAAAAAGTTAGAGGAGAAGTTTGGTTCAATGAGTTACGTTTGGCAGGATTAGACAATAAAGGAGGTATGGCCGCCATTCTTAATATGGATACTAACTTGGCTGACTTTGCAACATTATCAGCAACCGGTAGAATGAGTACCATTGGTTTTGGAACTTTAGAACAAGGACCACAGGAAAGAAGTAGAGAAGACACGCAGCAATTTAACATCATTACTAATCTTAGTTTGGGTAAATTATTACCTAAGAAATGGGGGGTTAATTTGCCATTCAATTATGCAGTTGGAGAAGAATTAATTACTCCGGAGTATGATCCTTTTAATCAAGATATTCGATTAAAACAATTATTGGACAATACTACTGATGCTACCGAAAGAGACAACGTTAGAAATAGAGCCATTGATTTCACCAAAAGAAAGAGCATTAACTTTATTGGAGTTAAAAAAGAAAGAGCACCAGAGCAAAAACCACATATTTATGACCCTGAGAATTTAACGCTTTCTTATTCTTTTAATCAAGTTGAAAAACACAATTACGAAATAGAAAATTATCTAGATCAGCAAGTAAGTACAACAGTTGATTATACTTTCTCTTTCCAAAACAAACCAGTAGAGCCGTTTAAGAAAACTAAAATGTTTAAGAAAAGCTCGTATTGGAAATTGCTAAGTGATTTTAACTTTAATTATCTTCCGGCAAGTATCTCATTCAGTAGTAATATTATCAGACAATACAACAAACAACAATTCAGACAAGTTGATGTGGCTGGAATTGGTATAGATCCGTTGTTCAGAAGAAATTATATGTTTAATTATCAATACGGATTTAATTATAACATTACTAAAGCCCTAAAAGTAAACTTTACGGCAGCTTCCCATAATATCGTTCGTACTTATATGGACATTAATAATGTTCCAGATAATACTAATACTATTTGGACAGATTTTTGGAATATTGGAACCCCAAATCAACACAACCAACAGATTGTTGTGAATTACGATTTACCAATTAATAAAATTCCATTCTTGTCTTTTGTGAAATCAACCTATACGTATACAGGAGATTATAGTTGGCAAAAGCCATCTTTAGCATTAGCATCAGTTGATGGACAAGATTTAGGGAACACCATTCAAAATGCAGGATCACATCGTTTGAATACAGCATTAAACATGGAGTCTTTTTACAAATATATCGGATTAGGTAAAAAACCAGTTGCTCCAGCACAAAAGCCAGCCGCATTGCCAAAACCTGGTGAAAAAATAACGGCAATTAAAGCACAGCCTGCTAAAAACAGTAACGTTTTTGTAGACGGATTACTTGGTGTTTTGACTAGTATAAAAAATGTACAAATTAATTATACTAAAAATGAAGGAACATTGCTTCCAGGTTACTTACCAGGATTAGGATTCTTTGGTTCCTCAAGACCAACATTAGGTTTCGTTTTTGGTTCCCAAGATGATGTGAGATATGAAGCGGCGAAAAGAGGTTGGTTAACAACCTATCAAGATTTTAATCAAAGTTTTACTCAAGTTTCCACAAAAACGTTAGAAGCTACTGCCAATATTGATTTATTCCCAGATTTTAAAATTGATTTAACAGCCAACAGAACCTATTCTGAAAACTTTTCAGAACAATATGATGTGACGCCAGGGACAGGACAATATAATCCTCGTTCTCCTTATAGTTTTGGTAACTTCTCTATCTCTACGGTCATGCTAAAAACATCCTTTAAGGCAAGTGATGAAAACGGCTCTTCAGCTTTTGATGATTTTAGAGAAAATAGAATTCTTATAGCTGATAGATTAGCTGCTCAATATTATGGTGGTGGTTCAATACCAAGATATGGTGATGCCGCAAACCCAATTCCAACGGATGTAAATGACCCAAAATATAATTTCTACAATTCGAATGCTGGTTTTCCTATTGGTTTTGGAAAAAATAATCAGGCCGTTTTGATTCCAGCTTTCTTGTCAGCCTACACGGGTTTTGGAGTTTTAGACCATAAAGCAGGTGAGGCAGGTCAAGGCGTTTCCTTAGACGCGTTTCGTAATTTCCCAATTCCTAACTGGAATATTAAGTACACTGGTTTGATGCGTTATGCCTTTTTCAAAGAGCATTTTAAACGATTCTCAATTCAACATGCTTACCGAGCGTCATATACTATCAATACTTTCCGTTCTAATCTTGATTATAGTGCAACTTCACCAACTCAAGATAACGGAGGATTTGGAAACTTTTATAATAAAACAATCATTGGAAACATCAATTTAGTGGAACAATTTAATCCGCTAATTCGAATTGATTTTGAAATGAAAAATGCCTTCAAAATTTTAGCCGAAATTAAAAAGGACAGAAGTTTATCTATGAGTTTTGACAATAATTTATTGACCGAAGTTCAAGGAAAAGAATATATCATTGGTATAGGATATCGTTTTAAAGATGTTATTTTCTCATCACAATTGGCTGACAATCCAACTGGAATTATTAAAAGTGATATTAATCTAAAAATCGATTTCTCTTACAGAAACAATAAAACGATAGTTCGTTACTTAGATTATGATAATAACCAAATTGGAGGAGGACAAAATATCTGGTCAGCCAAATTAACAGCAGACTATTCCTTTAGTAAAAACCTAACGGCTATTTTCTTCTATGATCATTCGTTCTCAAAACCAGTGATTTCAACATCATTCCCTTTAACAAATATTAAAGCTGGTTTTACATTGCGATATAATTTTGGAAACTAACCTTTGTTTTAAATAAAATTACAATTTCAAATCTTATCTTTACCGTCTTAAAATTAATATCAAATGAATATACCTAGCAATTTAAAATATACAAAAGACCACGAATGGGTTTTAATTGATGGCGATGTTGCCACTGTTGGCATCACTGATTTTGCTCAAAAAGAATTGGGCGACATTGTTTATGTTGAAGTGGAAACTTTGGACCAAACCCTTGATAAAGACGAAGTATTTGGTACCGTTGAAGCCGTAAAAACAGTTTCAGATTTATTCTTACCACTTTCTGGAGAAATCTTTGAATTTAATGAAGATTTAGAATCAAATCCTGAAGATGTAAATAGCGATCCTTACGGAAAAGGCTGGATGATTAAATTAAAAATAGCCAACGCTTCTGAAATTAACGAATTGCTTTCGAGTGATGCTTACAAAGAGCTTATTGGGGCTTAAAAAAGTCAGTTTGGTTTTTGCCATAGGCTGGACCTTAATAATAGCTTTTTTGTGTTTAGTAAAAGTAAATGATTTTCCATCGATTGGTATTTCTATAACTAGCGTAGATAAATACGTTCATATTACATTTCATTTTGTTTTTACAATGCTTTGGGGATTTTACTCCTGGGAAAAACAAGGTGTAATTGAAATCAAAAATATACGAAACATCTTTTTAATATCTGTCGGGTACGGAATTCTAATTGAGTTTTTGCAGGAAGAATTTACCACCACAAGACATGCTGATATTATGGATGTGGCCGCAAATACTATAGGAGCTTTAATGGCACTAGGCGTATTTCTTTACCTAAATAAAAAGAAACAAAACGAGTAACCATTAGATAATAAACTTTGTCCCGATTTACATCGGGATTTTTTTTACTTTTACCCACTGAAAAGCAATAATATCTTGAATCGATATCTTAATAATATGAAAAAAACAATTCCGTTTTTAGTATTACTTTTTTTAACTAGTGTAGCATCATCACAAGTTATCCAAAATACAGCCGAAAAATTTCCTGTTTTTCCTTCTTGTGAAGGATTAGAATATCTGCCATTGCAAACTTGTTTTTATAACCAAGTTCAGGATTTTGTTTTCAATAATTTCAAAGTGCCCGACAACTTAAAACAAAATAATTTCAAAGGCAGCGTGATTGTCCTTTTTGAAGTAGCCGATACAGGAAGCTTTAGAGTAATTTATGTAGATGCCAATGATGAGTCTTTGGTAGCAGAAAGTAAAAGAGTATTTGGTCAACTTCCTAAAATTAAACCGGCCACTTATAATGGTACTCCAACGTATGCCAAATACACCATTAAAATAGCAATTCCGTTGCAAAGTGCTGCCGAAGTTGAAGCTCAAAAGGAAACAGAAGTTCTAGCTGAAAAAAGTTCTACAAAATTCAAACCCAACAATAAAGAGTTGACAGAATTGAGTGATTTAAAACTTAAAAAGTTTGATAATCCACAACTCAAAAGCCATATCAATATTCCGTTTTCACATAGCTATTACTCGCAATTTGATGATGAAATGAATCAAGTTGGTGCTAACAATCATACTGGTTCAAAACCTTACTCGTATGCTGAAGTTTCAAAATATTATGATCTTGATGCTGAGAATAAAAAATTAGCAAAGAAATCGCAAGACTGGTTGAGCAGAAAGTTGTTCAATGAAAATTTAGTCGAAGTGCAAGGCGAGGATTATTGGTTTACCTTAAACCCAATTGTTGATTTGCAGTTTGGAAAAAGTAGTCCAAGTGTAGCCAAAAGTACTTTTATTAATACTAGAGGAATTCAGTTTAATGGTGGTTTAGGAAAAGAATTAAATTTTACTACTACCATTTATGAAAGTCAAGGTAGATTTGCCGATTATTTTAATCGATATGCAGAATCTATTAAACCAGACGGAGGTGACCCAGCAATTATTCCAGGAATTGGAATTGCCAAACCCTTCAAAACAGATGCCTATGATTTTCCTATGGCAGAAGCTAATTTGTCCTTTACGCCTAGTAAGTTTATTAATTTGAATTTGGGTTACGGAAAGAACTTTATTGGCGATGGTTATCGTTCGTTAATTTTAAGTGATGGTGCTAGTCCGTATCCTTATTTAAAACTGAATACTACTTTTTGGAAAATAAAATATACCAATATTTATACTTGGCTGAAAGATGTTCGACCTGATGTAACTGTAGATAGAACCTATGCTACGAAGTTTGCAGCAAGTCATTATTTGAGTTTGAATGTTACCAATCGTTGGAATTTAGGTCTTTTTGAATCTGTAATTTGGACTAATAATAACAACCGTGGTTTTGATATGAGTTTTGTCAATCCGATTATTTTTTATCGTACGGTTGAGTTTACTTCATCGGCACGAAGTGGTAATGCATTATTGGCTTTAACTTCTAAATTTAAATGGAGTAATCAAGTTAATTTTTACGGACAGTTTTTGTTAGATGAGTTTTCATTGCAAGATGTTAAGGCTGGAAACAATAGCTGGAAAAATAAATTTGGTTACCAGATTGGTGCGAAATACTACAATGCCTTCCATATCAAAAATTTATTGTTGCAAGTTGAGTATAACCAAGTTCGCCCTTATGTGTATTCCCATAGCGAAGCGATTACCAATTATGGTCACAACAATCAAAGTTTGGGACACCAATGGGGAGGGAATTTCAAAGAATTTATCGCTATTGCTCGTTATCATAATGGGAGATACTTTGCAGATGCTAAATTTACTGTTGGAAAACGCGGATTGGATTTCAACAATGGAACAGATAACTACAACTACGGAAGTAATATTTATTTAAGTTATAATGATAACAGACCTTATGATACTGGCGTGGTTATTGGACAAGGAAATACCACCAGCATTTTTATTGCAGATATGCAAGCAGGTTATTTGATTAATCCTGCCACCAATTTGAAACTGTATGGTAGTCTCATTTACCGCAACTTTAATCCAGCTACCGAGACTGCAACGGCTATTAAAGAGAGTACTACTTGGGTTTCTATTGGATTACGTTGTGATATTTTCAATTGGTATTTTGATTATTAGAATTTTGTCAATTTTAGACAACTGACAGCATCAAAAATTATCTTGGTAATATATAAATACGCTCCCAACATTAGAATTTTATGGTGTTGGGAGTTGTTATTTGATAGATAATATATTTGTGATTATAGCCCCGATAGGAGCTAGCTACCGTGTAGCGCGGATAGCGGGAGGATGCGTGATAGAAAGACAAAACAGCTGCTTCTAAAAATAATGATAATTCCCCAAATATATCCTCAATATTTTTTTGTCAAATCGTTTTCTATAAAGTACCTTTGCGGCAGTCTTAAAACTACTGATGAACGCAATCGCTGCTCCATTTTCTTTCAAAAAAATTGCCCTTGATTTTAAAGAAATCACCAAAGCGGGTTTGGCGATTAGTGTGGTGTTTTCTTCAATAGCAGGGTATCTTCTTGGAGTACTTGATTTTCATGATTTAAAAGTGACGACTTTATTGATGTTGGCTGTCGGCGGATATTGTATGGTAGGGGCTTCTAATGCGTTTAATCAAGTGATAGAAAAAGACTTAGATGCTTTGATGGACAGAACTAAAAATCGTCCGGTAGCTTCTGGGAGAATGTCACCGAATCATGCTTTGTTTATTGCGAGTTTGTTGACTATTGTTGGTTTGATACTATTGTATTTAATCAATCCAAAGTCGGCGATGTTTGGCGCGATTTCGATTTTTCTTTACACTAGTATATACACACCGTTAAAACAATATACGCCACTTTCAGTTTTTGTGGGAGCTTTTCCAGGCGCGATTCCGTTTATGTTGGGTTGGGTTGCGGCGACTAATAATTTTGGTATTGAAGCGGGAACGCTTTTTTTGATACAATTCTTTTGGCAATTTCCTCATTTTTGGGCCATTGGTTGGTTCTTATATGATGATTATGAAAAGGCAGGTTTCTTTATGTTGCCTACTGGAAAAAAAGACAACTCTACAGCGTTGCAGATTATACTTTATTCGGTTTGGTTGTTAGTGGCTTCGTTGTTGCCTTGCATAGGATATACTGGAAGATTGTTCCTTTCGCCAATTGCGGCAGGGATAGTGTTTTTGCTTGGTATTTGGATGATTTTTTACGCCATAAAATTATATCAGTTACGAACTGCAAAAGCAGCCAGAACATTGATGTTAGTTAGTGTTTCTTATATATCTTTGCTGCAATTAGTATATATTATAGATAAATTTTTAAGATAGATGGGTATGACAATGACCGCTCAAGAACATAAAGAAAGAACTGCAAGATCGTACAAACTACTTTTGTTGTTCGCCATGGGAAGCATGACGATGATGTTTGCAGGAATTGTGAGTGCTTTTGTAGTAAGTAAATCAAGAGAAGATTGGTTGAAGGATTTTCATTTGCCAACGGCATTTTATTTCAGTACGGCTACTATTATTTTGTGTAGTATTACGTTTCATTTGGCCAAAAAAGCAATTCAAAAAGACAATCGTCAAGGAACAACATTATTTCTTTTACTTACTTTAGCGCTAGGAATTGGCTTTGTACTTTGTCAGTTTACAGGTTTTAGACAATTGATGGAAAGTGGCTATTTTTTCACAGGTCCAGAGAGTAATATTGCTACGACTTTTCTTTATGTAATTGCCACAGTTCACTTGGCTCACCTTGCTGGAGGATTAATTTCGCTTTTAATCATAATTTATAATCATTTTAAACAAAAATACAATTCAACTCAAACGCTTGGAATTGAACTAGGTGCGATGTATTGGCACTTTCTTGATTTCTTGTGGATTTGTTTGTTTTTGTTTTTATATTTCTTTAAATAAGAAAAAAAATCTAAATTTGGGAACTTTTTAACTTTTAACTTTTATGGGAGCTACAGTTACTACTGGAAATAATACTGAGAATACTTGGGGTGGCGGAAATGAGCCAATGGGAGCTAGTTATGGCAAATTGATGATGTGGTTTTTTATCGTATCGGATGCTTTAACTTTCTCTGGATTCCTTGCTGCGTATGGTTTTTCGAGATTTAAATTTATTGATAATTGGCCTTTAGCCGATGAAGTGTTTACGCACTTTCCGTTTATGCATGGGGTGGAAGCACCAATGTATTATGTGGCGTTGATGACTTTTATCCTGATTTTTTCTTCCGTAACAATGGTATTAGCCGTTGATGCTGGACACCAAATGAAACAAAGTAAAGTAGCATTCTATATGTTATTGACTATTGTTGGAGGTTTAATCTTCGTTGGGTCTCAAGCTTGGGAATGGAAAAACTTCATACACGGTGAATATGGTGCCGTTGAAACTAAAGGAGGAAGTATTGTCCAATTCGTAGATACTGCAGGTAAAAGAGTAGCTTTAGATAAATTTGTAACGCATTTGCCTGACCAAAGAGAACCGCTAACAAGAAGTAAAGGAAAATGGTTTATGCAAGATGAAGATGCACTTCCTACTTATTCTGTTGCTGAAGTTCAAGCTGCATACAAAGCACATCCTGAGTTATTAGTTAGAACTGAAAAAATATACAGAGATACTGAAGAAGATAGAAAAAACACTAAACTTCAACCAGGTTTAAATCATAACAAACACAGAGAAATCTTAACTAGAGCTGAGTCAGATATTTTAGTTGGAAATGCTGCTAATGTAGTTGAAGGAGCTAATTTAAAACATAACGAATACGGAAGTAAACTATTTGCTGACTTCTTCTTCTTTATTACTGGATTCCACGGATTCCACGTATTTTCTGGAGTTATTATCAATTTTATTATTTTCTTGAATGTTGTTTTAGGAACATACGAGAAAAGAAGAACATACGAAATGGTAGAGAAAGTGGGATTATATTGGCACTTTGTCGATTTAGTTTGGGTATTCGTATTTACTTTCTTCTACCTAGTTTAATTTTTTACAAAAATTTATATTATGTCACACGATCACGCACACGAGCACGTATCTAATACAAAAAGAATTTGGTTGGTTTTTGCCCTTTTGTCTGTTGTAACTACAGTAGAGGTAACCTTAGGGATTATTAGACCAGAAGCTTTGTTCATGAACAATTTTTTAAGCATGAATTTATTAAACTGGATATTCATCATACTAACGTTATACAAAGCTTATTATATTGTTTGGGCTTTCATGCACATGGAAGGTGAAAAAAGCACTTTACGATGGGCCGTAGTTGGAACGGTAATCTTCCTAGTATTGTATTTATTATTTATCCTTTTAGTAGAAGCTAATTACGTTTTTGAGGTTTTTAAAAATTCTACCATTAAATGGAATTTTTAACACTATATTAATTCAAAAAAAAGTCCCGTCTAGTTTATAATACAAGGCGGGATTTTTTTATTTTTGTACAACTGTTTTTCACTATGAAAATGAAAAAAAATATTGTCCTTTTTGTACTGTTTGTTCTACCTATTGTTGCGTATCTTTTTTTTGCTTCGGGTGTCAATAGTTTTATTTCTTTGCCTACCATCACCAAAGATATTCCTGAAATAACTTCTTGGAAAACCTTAGACAATAAACAAGTTAAGTTAACCAATAAAATCACTATACTTGGATTTATTGGAAGTGATGTAATGAAACACAAAGGCAATTTTTTTAACCTTTATGAAATCATCTATGATAAGTATAAAGATTTTAAAGATTTTCAAGTGATAATGGTTCTTCCTGATGGCACACAAAATCAGGTTCAGGAATTATTAAAATTAGACATTAAAAAATTAGGAACCCATAAAGGATGGAATTTTGTATTTGCTTCGCCAAATGAAATAACAGCGTTCTATGACAAACTTCACTTGGTAGGTAAACTTGATAATACCCTAGCTACTCCAAATGTATTTATTGTTGATAAGAAAAGAAATTTGAGAGGAAGAAAAGGGCAAGACCAAAAAGGGACACCTGAATACAAAGAAGGGTATAGCACCATTTATGTATCGGATTTGTATAATAAGATGATGGATGACATGAAAATCATCATTTATGAATATAGAGCCGCACTTAAAAAAAATCATAACGCCACAAGAGAAATTTAGATTATTGTCATGAAAAGCAAATCCTATATAGGCTTATCCTTTATCGTATTAGTTTTTGGAATCATTTTCATTCCAAAAATTATTGAAAGAATAAAAAACAATACTGTAGTACAAGGCGATCGAATAGATGCCATTTCTAATCACAAAAATCCAGAAACAGGTCTTAGAAAAATTGGCCCAGCTCCTAAATGGGAATTAACAGATCAAAATGGAATAAAAATCACTAATGAAACTTATAAAGGGAAAGTTTATTTGGTTGAATTTTTCTTCACAACTTGTCCTTCTATTTGTCCTATAATGAATAGAAATATGGTAGATATTCAAAATGTTTTTTTTGGCAATCCTAACTTTGGTATCGCCTCTATTTCCATAAACCCAGAACATGATACTTCAGCTATTTTGAAAGAACATGCTCAGAAATTGGGAGTAAAATCTTCTAACTGGCATTTATTAACGGGAGACAAAGATTATATTTTCAATATTGCCAACAAAGGATTTAATTTGTATGCTGGCGAAAATAAAAATGTAAATGGTGGTTTTGAACATTCAGGGCTTTTTGCTTTGATTGATAAAAACGGAAATATAAGATGCAGAGAAGATGATTTTGGGAACCCTATTTTATATTACGACGGTTTAGAAAAAAAAGGAGTTAAAGCAATTACAGAAGACATTAAAAAATTACTAAATGAATAATTCAGATACAACAACCTTAGAAAAGAGACTTAGAACACCCATAATTTTTGTATCCATACTAATTCCAGTGGCAGTTGCTATTTTGTTCTCTGTGAAACTAAAAGATTTTGGGGTCATAGTAGAACCTCTATCTTTTTTACCCCCTATTTATGCTTCTATCAATGGTCTTACGGCATTACTTTTAATCATGGCTGTATTGGCTATTAAAAATGGGAATCAAAAAGTGCATGAAAGATTGATGACGATGGCAATTGCCTGTTCTGTAGTTTTTCTTGTAATGTATGTGGCTTATCACATGACGACAGATTCTACTATTTATGGTGATGTTGATGGTAATGGATTTTTAGATGCAATAGAGAAAGTAAACGCAGGCTCTACTCGTAATGTCTATTTATTTATTTTGCTTACCCATATTTTGTTATCGGTTGCAATTATTCCTTTGGTCTTAATTACCTATGTAAGAGCTCTAGCTAAAACATTTGATAAACATAAAATATTAGCCAAATTTACTTTTCCACTTTGGTTATATGTGGCTGTTACGGGAGTTGTGGTATACTTAATGATTTCTCCGTATTATGCCAATTAAAGAAGCAAGAAGTAAGAGACAACCGATAAGACCATTTAGTTTGAAAAACATTTTTTTCTTGCTTCTTATTTCTTGCTTCTTTTCTCTAAACTCTTTCTCCCAATGTGCTATGTGTCGTGCTTCCTTAGAAAGTGAAGGCAACAAGACTAAAGTAGAAGCCGTAAATGATGGTATCGTTTTCCTTATGGCGATTCCTTATATTTTGGTGGCTGTGATTGGGTTTGTGATTTATAAAATGTATTACAAGAAGAAATAAACGGTATTTCTAAATCGGCATTCTGAATTTAATCCATACCATCAATTCTCACACTCATTTTTCCAGTTGTCGTAATAAAAGCAATGATGGCTTTGTTGGTCACTTCTACTTTTTCAAATTCAAAATCACTCATAGTTCCGTTGACATATACGCCTTTCATTGGAGAGAAATTATTCAAATAAGGAAGTAAACTTTTCTTGCCTTCGTCTAAATTTTGCTTAATAGAATAACGACAGGTTTCCTGAATTTTTCTTAAAATCACACCTTGTAATAGCCAGTTAGCGGTGCGGGTTAGAAGCCCTTTGGTGTCTAAAACGTAATCCATTTGATCAAAATAGATTTCTTTCGTTACGGCATTATAATTAGGAATCCCAGATAAATAGATGGTTCCATTGATGCTTCCGGTCATGTCTAACGCAATAATGATTTTACCATCTCTTTGCCACAAACCTACTTTTTGCACTACAATTTTTCGACTACCAGAGACAAATTCTTTTCCTTGAAAATTAGAAGAGATAAGTTGTGAAGCACTTTCATAAGTAGAGATAGCTGCTACGTTTGCAGTTAGTTTTTCTGGAATTTTAGATACTGCTTTAAACTGAACTGCATTTTTATCAAAGCTATTTTTTGGTTTTAAACCCACCATCGTTTGCATACTGCATTTCAATCCTAAATCCATATTGATTTGGGTTTTATCCAAGACAGCATCGGTAACATACACTTCTATCGGAATTAGCTTAAACCAAGTTTGGTATTGTTCGCTAGTTAAAAAAGGCGTACTCATTTTTTCCAAAACATCCAAAACATAAGGTTTGAAATCACAGGAATTTACAATGGCTTCATCTATTTTTTTGGCAATTTTCGATTTGAAAATTGAAAGTGTTGGATTGATGATATAAGTAATAGGAACATTTCTTCCGGCTACTAGTATTGATGGACTTTCGACCCAATAGAAATCTTCAATTTTTGAAGTGGTTGACATCTTCCAATTCGATAACTTCACATCGCTAAGTAAAGTAAAGGTTCCGTTTAAGTTGACTTCACGAGTATCATTTAATCCCATGAAATCGGTGCCGTATTTAAATTTTGACCAAATTTTCAAAGGTAAAATAGTTTCTATCTTTCCATTTTTTTCTACCAATCGGATTGGTCCTGTTTTGGTGATTTTCATTTCGGTTTTATCGTCTTCTAAATCAGAATCGTTATAAATTTCTCCACTCAACGTTTTATTCAATTGGTTTTCAATTTCCTTCAATGTAATTTGCAAAGGCATGTTCACGAATGATGTTTTGGTGTTATAAACCATGGGTGCATCATCAGAAGGCAAAGGCTTTAAGGCTTCTATTTTTTGAGTGGTAGAACAACTTGTGTACAAGATAGAAATCACAACAAGAGGGAACGTAGATTTCAGGAAAGACTTCATTTGAAATATATTTTCGGCAAAAATAAAAGTAAAAAATGTAAAATGGTGTAACATTATCAAAAAAGGTAGGACTAAAGTTGTATGTCTTTCAATAGGCAATTGAAACGCAAAAATCATATCTTTGTTTCTTAGAAAAAGTAAGGTTAGCAAACCTGATTATTATGAAAAATATAATACAAAAAATTCTTTTCTTTTCTATACTTATTTCAGGCTTCATTAGTCAGGCACAAGTTAAAAATTGGACCTTGCAGGAATGTGTAGAATATGCTTTAAAAAACAATATTTCCATCAAACAGTCAGAACTCGATTTAAAAGCAGCGGCTATCGATAAAAAAATGGCGGTTGGTAGTTTTCTGCCTACTCTTAACGGAGGTGCTTCTCATTCCTGGAATATTGGTTTAAACCAAAACATCACCACGGGTCTTTTAGAAAATCAAACGATTCAGTATACTTCTGCTAGTTTAAATTCTAGTATTGACATTTATAAAGGGTTGCAAAATCAAAACCGTTTAAGAAAAGCAAAGCTTTCCCAATTAGCAGGACAATATCAGTTGACCAAAATGCAGGAAGATATTTCGCTCTATGTGGCAAATGCTTACTTAGATATTCTATTCAACAGAGAAAATCTAAAAGTGCAACAAGCGCAGTTGGCGTATGCTGAAAAACAATTAGTTCGTTCACAGGAATTAGTAGATGCTGGCTCTGTGCCGAAAGGCGATTTGTTAGACATGAAAGCAACACTAGCAGCGGATAAACAAAAAGTAGTAGCTGCCGAGAATAGTTTGCTAATCTCCCGATTAAGTTTAGCGCAACTGTTGGTTTTAGATGATTTTGAAAATTTTGATATAGCCGATGTTGATTTGGAAGCAAAACCAAGTCCAGTGATGTTAGAAACACCTCAGGCTATTGTTGAGAAAGCCAATCAGGTTAGAGTTGAAATCAAAATCGCTCAGGCGAACATTGATATAGCAGAACGAAATGTAAAAATAGCAAGAGGGGCATTGTTACCCACTTTGACAGGTTTTTATAGCTTCAGTACCAGAGCGAGTTATTCCGACAGAGTTACTGGTTTTACTCCTAATTTAGCCAATCCAACGTCAATAATTGGTCAGGTTGAAGGAACAGGACAAAACGTTATCGAACCTAATTTTTTACCTGTTTTCAGTAAAGCCGCTCCCGTTTTTGATCAGTTTAGCAACAACAAAGGACATAATTTTGGATTGGAGTTAAGAATTCCGATTTTCAATGGATTCTCTGCCAGAGGTAATTTAGAAAGAAGCAAAGTGAGTTACGAAAAATCTAAAAATGCCTTTGAACAAGCCAAAATTGATTTGAAAACCAATGTGTATAAAGCCATTTCAGATGCTAAAGGCGCTTTGAAAACTTATGAATCCTCAACAGCAACGTTAGAAGCAAGACAAGAAGCTTTTAATTATGCTAAAGAAAAGTATGCTGTGGGAATGATGAATGCCTTCGATTTTAATCAATCACAAACCCTATATTCAACAGCACAATCGGATGCTATTCGTGCCAAATACGATTACATCTTTAAAATGAAAGTAGTAGAACTTTATTTTGGAATCCCAATCATTCAAAAACAATAAATCATGTCAAAAAAGAGAATTTATATACTAGTTGGAGTTGTTATCGTACTAATTATAACACTTGTTGCATTAAAATCAAAAGGGATTATTGGAAGTAATGATAATTCTGTACAAGTTGAAACAGCTAAAGCAGATGAAATTACCATAGTAGAAACCGTTTCTGCAACAGGAAAAATCCAACCTGAAATAGAAGTTAAAATATCCTCTCAAGTATCGGGAGAAATTATTGATCTGCCTGTAAAAGAAGGACAAGTAGTCAAAAAAGGACAACTTTTGGTAAAAATTAATCCCGATTTATATACTTCAGGATTGAAACGTTCTATCTCGAATTTATCTGGAACTAAAGCTGGTTTAAGTCAAGCCGATGCCTCTTTTAAAGAAGCTAAAGCCAACTTCGAAAGAAACAAAACGTTGTTTGACAAAGGTATCATCTCTAAATCTGATTGGGACAAAGCTACTGCTTCTTTTGAAGTAGCTAAAGCCAGCAAAGAATCGGCGTATTACAATGTGCAAAGTGCTTCAGCAACGGTAAAAGAATCTACAGATAATTTAGGAAGAACCACTATTTATGCGCCAGCCGATGGAACTATTTCTAAGTTGAGCGTTGAACTAGGAGAAAGAATTTTAGGAACGCAACAAATGACGGGAACCGAGTTAATGCGAGTGGCCAACTTGAACAATATGGAAGTGGAAGTGGACGTGAATGAAAATGACATTGTAAAAATTAATATCGGAGACAGCACTAAAATTCAAGTTGATGCCTATTTGAAAAAAGAGTTTAAAGGAATTGTAACCAGCATTTCTAACTCGGCAAGTACGGCAACTACAGCGGATCAGGTGACTAATTTTAAAGTAAAAGTTAGAATTTTAAAAGAATCCTACCAAGATTTATTAGCAGGAAAACCAGAAACCTATTCGCCTTTCAGACCAGGAATGACCGCAACGGTTGACATCATTACAAAACGCAAAGAGAAAGTGATTGGTGTGCCAATAAGTTCTGTAGTTATCAAAGCAGATACAGCAGCCACTAAAAAATACGAAGTAAAAGACGAAAGCGAAGACAAAAAAGTAGCTTCTAAAAGCGATAAAAAATTTGAATGTGTTTTTGTAAAAGAGGGAAATAAAGCCAAAATCAGAGTGGTGAAAACTGGAATTCAAGATGATACTAATATTGAAATAATTTCCGGCCTAAAGAAAGGGGATGTCATCATTACAGGACCTTATACCACTGTTACCAAAGACCTCAATTCGGGCGACAAGGTCACTTTGCAAAAATCGGATAAAGAGAAAAAATAAATCACTTCCCTTTGACTTATATCCTTAACATAGAAACGGCCACTAAGAACTGTTCGGTGGCTTTGGCCAAGAATGGCGACACTATTTTGTGTAAAGAAATCGCAGAAGCAGGATATTCTCACGCCGAAAAACTACATGTTTTTATTGAAGAAATTTTAAAAGAAACAGGAGTTGCCGTTCATGAGTTGAAAGCTATTGCGGTAAGTAAAGGGCCAGGTTCTTATACGGGTTTACGAATTGGCGTTTCTACCGCAAAAGGTTTGTGCTACGCCTTGGGAATTCCTCTGATTTCTGTGGATACTTTGCAGGCGTTGGCGAAACAAGTTATAATTGAAACCGGATTAATTGTCCCAATGATTGACGCAAGAAGAATGGAAGTGTACAGCGCTGTTTTTGATGCCAATCACACCAAAATCATGGAAGTCCAAGCAGAAGTGCTCACCGAGGAAAGTTATAGCGATATAACAGAACCTATTTACTTTATTGGGGATTGTCAAGAGAAATGCCAAACGGTTTTGCTAAAAGATAATTTCCATTTCCTTCCCGAAATCATTTTTCCTTCAGCCCAAGAAATGAGTGCCTTGAGCTATGAAAAGTTTACCAAAAATGACTTTGAGGATGTGGCGTATTTTGAGCCTTTTTATTTAAAGGATTTTATGGTGGCAAAGAAAATTACTTCTTAGAAGCCTCTTTCACAAAAGGCTGAATCACTATACCGGCTTTATCAAACGCTTCTTTAAATTCCTCTAAAACATCGGAACACATATCGCTAAAATCAATATTTTTTGACCAAGGGCGAATCGCTAATTGTATGGCAGAGTCGGTTAAAAGATTGACTACTACTGTTGGTGCTGGTGTTTTTAAAACCTTTGGGTGGTTTTCTAATACCTGCATCACAATTTCCTTAGCCGTTTTTATATTCGTTTCATAGGAAATATTGAAAAGTAAGTTGGCTCTTCTATTTTTTCCTATAGAAAAGTTGGTGATGACGCCATTAGACAAAATACCGTTTGGAACAAAAATAGTTTGATTGTTTCCGGTGACTAATTTGGTAACAAAAATCTGAATCTCACTTACGGTTCCTGCTACGTTTTGCGCTTCTATCGAATCTCCAACTTTAAATGGCTTGAATAAAATAATCAACACACCACCCGCGAAATTGGATAACGAACCTTGTAAAGACAAACCTACCGCTAAACCAACCGCTCCAAGAATAGCTACGAAAGAAGAAGTTTCAATTCCTAATTTAGAAATAAAGGTTATGAATAGTAAAAAGCGCATAGCCCAAAGCAAACTATCAGCTAAAAAGGTAGATAAGGTTGGGTCTAATTCTCGCTTCACCATGATTCGTCTTACCAAACGATTAATGATACGAATAGCATACAATCCAATAAAAAGAATGATTAATGCCGAAATTAATTTGGGAGAATAATCAATCAATAATTTTATAAATTGGTCTACATATTCTGCTGATGAATGAATATAGTGCAGTTCTTTCTTTTCCATAACGAGATAAAAAAATCCCGACGTATCGGGATAATTAGAGTACAAAAATAATAATTTTAAAAATTAATCCGCATTTTCATCTGCTGGTTTTACAATATCTTCTGCTTTTGTTCTTACTTCGTCAGCTTCTTCAGAGGCATCATTAGCAAAAGCACTTGCTTTTTCTTTAACGGTTTCCACAGTATCATGTGCTATTTTCTCGGCTTTGTCTGCTAAATCAGCTGCTTTTTCTTTAACCGTTTCTACAGCATTTTCAACTGCTTCTTTTGCAGCGGGAATGTGTTCGCTAACTTTTTCTTTAGCCGTATCTATAAAATCTTCTACTTTATCCACTAAGGGAGCAGCGGCTACTTTAGCTTTTTCAAATGTTTCTTCGGCAAATGTTTCTGCTTTATCTGCCATTTCTTTGGTAGAAGAACCAAATAGTTTTTTAAAAAAATCTCCTAATGCCATGACGTTATATTTTAAATGGTTAATAATAACAATATTACGAATTTTCGTTGATTATAGTCCCATTTCCTTGATGATTTCATCAAAATTATCAGTTGGTTTTTGACACGTTTTGTTCTGGCACAAATAAAATAAAGTTTCCTTTTCAGAAAATCGATTTTCCAAGAAAGGAAGTTTGGAATTCTCTTGACTTCCAGCAATGATGATATTCGGGATATAAGTCTGATTTATCTTTTGCAAATAATCCAAAGCATTATTACCGCAAATAGCCAATTCTTTATTTTGTTCTGAAAAATGCAATAACACAGTCATCCAATTAGAAAACGCAGAGGGATATTCAACGGTTGAGATGATATTTTGAACCATTTGTTGTGCTATTTTCTCATAATACGCATTGCCAAAATAAATACTTAATCGGAATAGAACATCCGCCATAACCGAATTGGAAGCTGGAATCACATTGTCTTCTACTTCAAAATAAGGAGTTATTAAATCATCATCATAATGAGAAGTAAACGAAAAGAACTGTGCTTTTTCATCATAAAAATAATCAAAAGTATAATCAGTCAATTGCTTGGCATTTTGCAACCATGCTTCATCAAATGTTACTTCATATATTGCAATAAAAGCGGAAATGACATGAGCATAATCTTCTAGAAAACCATTAATGGTCGCTTTTCCGTCTTTGTAACTGTGATTCAAATTGCCTTCTGGACTCCATATGTTTTTGATGATAAAATTAGCGTTTTGCAAAGCAATGGTCAAATAGTTTGGGTTGCCCAATGCCTTGTAAGCTTCTACAAAACCTTTTAGCATAAGGGCATTCCATGAAGTTAGGCTTTTGTCATCTAATCTGGGTTTGCTTCTTTTTTCTCTTTCCACATAAAGCAGTTGTTCCCAAGATTTTTTCTTTTGTTCCAATTTTTCTATGGGAATGGAATACTCTTTTGCAATGGTTTCCAAGGATTGACTTTGAATTAAAACATAGTGTTCTTGCTCCCAAAATCCAAATTCATTGATATTGAAAACGGCTGAAAACAACTCAAAATCCTCTTCAAGTAAGGCTTGCAATTCGTCTTTGGTCCAAACATAAAAAGCGCCTTCTTCTAGATGGTTTTCAGCATTTAAACTATCGGCATCAAGCGCAGAATAGAAACTTCCTTCTTGGGTCAACCATTCTTTTTCGACGAAAGTCAAGGTTTTTTCAATGACTTCTTTGTACAGTTTGTTTTGGGTCAATTTATAAGCATTCGCGTAAAGCGAAATCAATTGTCCATTGTCATAAAGCATTTTTTCAAAATGAGGGACATGCCATTTCATATCGACAGAATAGCGAGAAAATCCGCCATCAACAGTGTCGAATAAGCCACCATAAGCCATTTTGGTTAAGGTGAGATTTACAAAATCCAAAACAGTCTGGTTTTTAGTTTGATAGCCATAGCGTAATAAAAACTCATAATTATTAGGCATCATAAACTTAGGAGCTCTAGCCATGCCTCCAAAATCCCAATCAAAACTTCGTTCCCATTTGGTTACCAATGTTGAAAGTAATTCAAAATCAAAATTAGTATCCGAATCATTTGTTGCAATAACACTTATAGATTGTAATCCGTCGTGTAATTTTTGAGCATAGTCTAAAATGGTTTCAGGTTGTTGTGTATAAATTTCCTGAAGTCTTTCGAGAGTATTAATCCAATCGTTTTTTCTAAAATACGTGCCGCCCCAAACGGGTCTTCCATCAGGTAAAGTCACTACATTCATGGGCCAACCCCCTTGACCGGTCATTAGTTGAACCGCTTTCATATACACAGCATCAATATCGGGGCGTTCTTCTCGATCAATTTTGATGTTGATAAAATGAGCGTTCATCACGGCTGCGACTTCTTCGTTTTCAAAACTTTCGTGTTCCATCACATGACACCAATGACAAGCGGAGTAGCCAATACTAACGATGATTAGTTTGTTTTCATCTTTGGCTTTTGCCAATGATTTTGGATTCCAAGCGTTCCAATGAACAGGATTGTTGGCGTGTTGGAGTAGGTAAGGACTGGTTTCGTGTTGTAGTTCGTTCATGTTTTGACAAAAAAAGCGTCTCATTTCAGACGCTTAAAAGTACTTTTTTATTTTGGAAAAATTGTTATCCGTTTAACGCTTCCACTATAATATCTTTATCGTTGAGCATATCTTTTAGCATGTTTTCGATGCCGCTTTTCAAAGTAAAAGTGGAAGATGGGCAACCATTACATGCTCCTTGAAGTACTACTTTTACTCGTTTTTCATTTTCATCATACGAATCGAAAAGAATATTACCCCCATCGGCAGCAACGGCAGGCTTTACATATTCTTCCAAGATATTGATGATTTGTTGTGAAGTAGTATCAAGCGTATCAAAGTTTTTAATTTGTTGTTTTTCCTGTTTTTCACTGTTTACAATTTGACTTTCGTCAATAACAGTTCCCCCATTTTCAATGAATTGTTTGATGAATGTGCGTAACTCCAGAGTAATTTCATCCCAAGAAATACTATCGTACTTAGTAATGGAAATATAATTTTCGGCTATAAAAATCTCTTTTACAAAATGAAATTTGAATAGTTCTTGTGCCAATGGCGAGGCTTTGGCTTCATCAATATTTTTGAATTCGGCAGCTGTTTTTGTTAGTGCTTTGTTGACTACAAATTTAAGTGAAGCTGGATTTGGCGTGGTTTCTCCATAAACACTAATAGGTTGTTTTTTAACTGGATTTTCATTTGGTAATACAATGATTCCTCCGTTATTGACATAATTTTCAATTTGTTCAGCAACATCTTCTTCAACATCAGTCCATTCAACGATACTGTATCTTTCAATGGCAATAAAATTCCCTGAAATGTATACTGTTTTTACAAAAGGCAAGTAGAACAGTTGTTGTGCTAAAGGGGAATTTTTGGCTTCATCTATGTTTTTATATTCAAAGCTTTGATTGTCAGTTATAAAATTTGGGAATACAAATTTTACTATGGTCGGATTTTGTGTTTCTTTTATCGAAATTTTCATCAGAAAGGTATATTTTTCTGCAAATTTAACAAAGTTATTTTCTGTGAATACTTATATTTGGCAATTAAACAATTAATTAACATTTACAGTGATTTTTAAAATTAGAAACACTCATACCATTTTGTATTAATGAAACGTATTTTATTTTTATTTTTCACTCTTCTTGCAGGATTCAATTCCTTTTCTCAGTCCATTACTGTAGATACTTCAACCTATACTGTTCCGCAACTTGTTCAAGATGTTTTATTTGCTCCTTCATCAGGGGGAAGTTCTTCTTGTGTTGGAACCATTAGCAATATAACTTGGAGTACAGGAACTGATTTTGGTTCCTCAAATGGTATTGGCTATTTTACCAATACGAATCCTAGTTTTCCATTAACTTCTGGTGTTATTTTGAGCTCAGGTGATGTAACAGGAACACCAGGTCCAAATACTTCCGATCTTGGTACTTTTTTGGATTTAGGATGGCCTGGGGATCAAGAATTGTTAGATTATATGCAAGCGGCGGGAATTACTGTAACAGATTATAATGATGCTACAATTTTAGAGTTTGATTTTACTCCTTTTACTGCTAATATGAGTTTTGATTTTCTCTTTGCTTCTGAAGAATACGGAGATTATCAATGTGGTTATTCTGATGCTTTCGCTTTTTTCTTAACCAATGTAACGGCAGGGACACCTACTACCAATTTGGCATTAGTGCCCAATACTACTATTCCAATTTCTGTTGTAACCATTAGAGATGGTCAGTATTATACAGGATTTGGCACCAATTGTGGTTCCTTAAATGCAAACTATTTTGGTAATTTTAACGGCGGAACTAATGCAGGGACTTCTGCGACAAATTTTAATGGAGAGACGGTTTTGATGACGGCTTCATCGCCTGTAATTCCAAATAATTTATACCATATTAAACTTATCGTTGCCGATAGAGATGATAGTTTATATGATTCAGCTGTTTTTTTAGCAGGAGGAAGTTTTGATATTGGATCGCCCGACATCAGTGGAACAGGATCAGAATTTCAAGGACAAACAGATTTTTCAGGACCAAGAGCAATTTGTGGTTCAAAGACGGTAGTTGTACAAGCAGGTTCAGCGTCAGTTCCTGGTGCAACATATTCTTGGACATTAAACGGGAATCCAATAGGAGGCAACACCTATAATTATACTATAACTCAACCGGGTAATTATGGTATTACAATTACCTATCCAGGAGGATGTCAACAGTCTGATTCAATGGTGGTTGAATATCTTGCTACACATGCAATTGGTACTCCAAACGATATAACTCAGTGCAGTGCTCCTTTTGATTTTACAAATAATACTACCACTATTTTAAATGGATCCTCTGACACTGTTAAGTATTACCATACTTTATTAGAAGCAGAGCAATTTGCATTATCTTCAATAGTAAATGTTACAAACTATAATGGTGTTGATGGAGAAATAATCTATGTAGGTATTGAAGATTTTGACACAGGATGTTTCTTTACAAAGCAATTTACTTTACATATTAATCCAGCTTTATGTACTAACCTACCTATTCCTGGAACTCCTCCCGATTTGTATAGCTATGAAACAACTGGTAATACGGGAGTTTCAACATTTAATTTTAATCCGCAAACTTCAATAATTTATGGGGCCAATGCTCCAGCTAATTATACCGTTACTTATTATCCCACATTAACAGATGCAAATGCAGGAACAAATCCAATTGTAAATATTGGTTCATTTGTAAACACATCAAATCCGCAGAGAATTTATGCTGTTTTATCGGAGAATGCTACTCCAACAAATTTTGCAGTTACTAGTTTTCAGTTGATTGTTGTTGCATTGCCTTTTGTATCCATTTCAGGTACAACTACCATTTGTAGTGGAAGTCCAGCTAACATTACCTTTACAGGAACACCAAATGCAACGGTTAATTTTACAGTTGGAGGAAATCCAAGACAAATTACTTTAGATGCAACAGGAAATTATACCGATGTTATTGCATCTGTTAATGCAACCACCGTTTATAATTTAGTAAGTGTTACTATAACAACTCCAGCTGGAACAAACACTCAGCCAGAAGTCGGTTCAGCAACTGTAACGGTTAATCCTATACCAAATGGTACGATTTCTTCAAATATTCTTACATGCCAATATACCCCCAATCTTGCCATAACCTTTACCGGGTCTAATGGAGTTGCGCCATATACATTCACTTATTTAGATCCTAGTGGAGTATCCCAGACAATTTCAACCACCATTGGTAATAATAGCATTGCACTTCCCATATCCACTGCAGTAGCCGGTATGTTTACCTATCAACTAGTAAGTGTCTCAAGTTCTACTACACCAGCTTGTTCACAACCACAGACTGGTTCTTCTACAATTACTGTAAATCCAATGCCAACAGCTACAATTTCTGGCACAACTACCGTATGTCAAAATTCACCAAGCCCTTCTATCACCTTTACAGGGTCAAACGGAATTATTCCTTATACTTTTACTTTTTTAGATCCAAATGGATTGTCAACCACACTTATTGATGTTACTGGTAGTGGTGTTTCAATTCCATATTCTACCTCAGTTATAGGCTCCTTTACTTATCAATTAGTAAGTGTAGCAGGCTCTGGAGGATTTCCTACTTGTGTGCAAAATCAAACTGGCTCTGCTACAATCACAGTAACACCACCACCAGTTATTACCACCCCTACAGATTATGTAGTTTGTGATGACAGTTTAAATAATGATGGTATTTATTGTTTTACTTTAACAACAAAAGACATAGAGATAAGTACTAATCCTAATGTTGTTATTACCTATCACGAGACCCCAACCAATGCTCAAACAGGAGCCAATCCACTAACAAGTCCGTATTGTAATATTAATAATGCTGGATTTCAAACAATTTATGTTAGAGCATATAATTTAGGTTCACCGAGTTGTTATTCGACGACCTCTTTTAATCTAATAGTTAATCCTATTCCACTACCTAATCCAAACATCACAGATTATCTACTTTGTGATATCAACAATCCGGGTGATGGAGTAGAGGTTTTTGATTTAGGAACCAAAAGTTTGGAAGTTGCCAATGGACAATTAGGAGTAACAGTAAGTTATTATGAAACCTTAGCCGATGCTCAAGCTCAAACTAATGCTTTGCCTAATTTTTATTCCAACATTAGTAATCCACAAAAGATTTGGATAAACATTAGTGACAATATTACAGGTTGTAATACGACAGGTTTCTTTAACTTGATTGTTAATCCATTACCAGTGGCGGTTTTACCACAGCCTATCTTTCAATGTAGTAATGGAATATCTCCAACAGCAGTATTTAATTTGACTGTAAATGAAGGAACAGTAACAGGTGGCGTTACAGGAGTAACGGTAACCTATTACCATTCACTTGCTGATGCACAAACTCTTACCAATCCTATACCAACCCCACAGACTTATTTAGGATTTGATACAGAGATTGTATACATACGAGTAGAGAATAATGCTACAGGATGTTATGCTACCACGACACAATTATTACGCGTAACTCAAGGGCCAGTGGCCATTACTCCGACACCACTGCAAATATGTGATCCGAATAATGATGGTTTTGGCACCTTCAATTTAACAGATGCTACCAATGAAATAACAGGAACACCTCCGGGTGCGCCTCTACCTCTTGGAGTGTCCGTTACTTATCATGAAACACCTGATGATGCTTTAATAGGAGCTAACCCTTTACCAAGCTCCTACACCAATATTCAACCTAATACTCAAACAATATATGTTCGTGTATTTTATACCCTAACAGGTTGTGCTAATTATGTTCAACTCCAATTAATAGTCAACAAGACTCCAGTTGCGACCCAACCAACGCCTTATGCTTTATGTGATTACACAGGAGCAGTTGGATTTGAGACTTTTGATTTAACCACAAAAATTAATGAGATATTGGGCAGTATCAACCCAGCATTAACCACAGTAACTTTTTACACAAGTCAATCAGATGCTGATGCAGGAACCAATGCTATCACTAGTATTTCTAGTTATGTGAATGCTAGTCCAAACACCCAAACGCTTTATGTTCGAGTGGAGACAATCGCTACGGGATGCTATGATGTAGTAACCTTGCAATTAGTAGTGAATCCGATACCGAATTCACTTCAGCCGAACTACCCACAGTATTCTCTTTGTGATGTTGACCAAAGTAATATCGGCTTTGAGACCTTTGATTTAGGTAGTAAGATCAATGATATTTTATTGGGACAAACGGGAATGACGGTTAGGTTTTATATCAGTTTAGGGGATGCTCAGAATGGGACTAATGAAATCACTAATTTATTATACCAAAACCAGATACAATATGTTCAAACCTTAGGGATAAGCATTACCAATAATGCCACAGGATGTTCTGTTATCTCTACGATGGATATTAGAGTAGAGCCTTTACCAAGTTTAATTCCACTTACACAACCTTACACACTTTGTGATGATGATCAAGATGGGTTTACTACTTTTGATTTAACGAGTTTGTTACCAGGATTATTAAACTCGATTACCACTTATACGGTAAGTTTCCATGAAACGCCACAAGATGCTGCTAGTCATGGTACTACGATTCCTAATCCGGCGCAGTATATTAATATCAATCCGTTTGTACAGATTATTTATGTAAGAGCGGAAGATAATTTAACCCACTGCGTTAGTGTTATTCCCATAGAGTTGGATGTTAATCCGAGTCCAAAAACGCCAGTATCTTTAGTTGATATTACGGTATGTGATACAGATAACAATCCACAAGATGCAAGTACAAGAGTTGATTTAACACAGTTAACCGCTAGTGTTCTATCACAACAACCTTTGCCAGCTACAGCCTATAGTGTAACGTATTACACCAGCTTAGCTTTAGCCCAAGTAGGAACCGCACCGATTATACCAGACACGAACTATGTTGGCAGTAATGGTCAGACAATATGGGTTAGAGTAGAGAACAATGTGACCCATTGTTATAATATAGGCACCTTCTTGTTGCATATTAACACTCCACTGTTGCTTACTACACCCACTCCGCTTAGTTTGTGTGATGATGATGCGAATCCAAACAATCAATACCATACTTTTGATTTAACGGTAAAAAATGCGCAAATCACCCAAGGATTATTAGGATATACCGTAACGTATTATCCAAGTTTACTAGAAGCACAAACCCATACTAATCCAATTACTACACCAACAGCGTATCAAAACGACCTATTACATCCAGCGGTACAAACCTTGGGAGTAGTAGTGAGTAGTCCAGCACCGGCGAATTGTGAAAGTATCACGACCTTGGATATTAGAGTCTTACCAATTCCAACTCCAAATACCAATCCACCAGCTTTGGCACCAAAATGTGATGATAACAATCCAGGAGATATGTTGGAGTATTTTGATTTAACGGTTAATGAAAGCTACATTAGAAATAATGACCCGAACTTAAGTTTCCATTACTTCCCAACACAAGCAGATGCAGAAAATAATATTGTAGCCAACGAAATACTAACCCCAACCAACGCTTTAGTGGGGACTAATGTTTGGATACGAGTAGAGAACACCAGAGTGGACTATCAAGGGAATCACTGTTATGTACTGGTTGAACAAGCTTTGAAAGTGAATCCACTGCCAACGGTAGTACAACCATTAGCTCCTTATAGAGTATGTGATAATGATACCGATGGATTAGCCCCATTTGATTTGACTAACCCATTGTTAGCCCCACAGATACTAGGAGCAGCACAAGCTACTACAGACTTTACGATAAGCTACTACTTAACAGCAGCAGGCGCTAATCCACTGACTAATACAGGACAACTACCGCTAGTATCTCCGTATACTAATGTTACTGCCAATTCACAAAACATCTACATTAGAGTAGTAAACAATACCACAGGATGTACTAATACAGGAGTACTTACTTTAGCCGTAGAACAATATGCTACCGCTACAGGGGCACAAACTTTTGCAGAATGTGATAATTATAATGACCCTTATGATGGTATCCACCAAATTGACTTGACTCAATATGCTACGGCTATCCTTAATGGACAAAGCCCAACGGTATTCTTAGTAAGTTATTATACTAGTTTGGCAGACGCTACAGCAGGGACAAATGCCTTAACACTAGCCCAAGCTCAAGCCTATCAAACCGACCCAGATACCGATACAATATGGGTTAAGGTAGAGAACAGCAGTAATACCATTACACCGTTATGTTATGCTATTACCACTATTGATATCACCGTGGAGCGTTATCCTAATCCTATTATCGTAACGGATAATGGTGTGAATACGATTTGTGTTAACTTTGATACCAACGCAGTAGTAAGACCATTAACACTAGATAGTGGTATTGCTAATCCCGGGAATTATACTTTTGAATGGTTTGAGGATGCAGCCACTACTCCGATAGCAGGGGCAACAGGACCAACGTATACGGTGAACACTTCATCGGCAACGGGAGCTACTAGAAATTATACGGTGCATGTTACTAGTAATAGTGCACTGGCTTGTGATACTACCTCGGCCTCGTTTGCGGTGATACAATCAGGGCAAGCTTCTATTCCGACTGGAACTATTGGGTATACAGTAACTAATGCCTTTACTGAACAACAAATTATTACGGTACTTATTCAAGGATATGGAACGTATGAATACAGTTTGGATGATGGACCAAGACAGGCGAGCACTATTTTTGACAGTGTTTCGTTAGGAACCCATGTAATTCATGTTTGGGACACAGAAGACGGCATAGCTTATAGTTGTGAGGAGCTTGTTATACCAAACGTAGAAATCATTGATTACCCACATTACTTCACCCCGAATGGCGATGGAATACACGATACTTGGAATATTGTTGGATTAGGTGGACAACCTAACGCAAAAATTTATATATTTGACCGCTATGGCAAACTGTTGAAACAAATCAGTTCTACAGGCGATGGTTGGGATGGAACGTTTAACGGACATCTCTTACCTTCAGATGATTACTGGTTTAGTGTAGATTATATAGAAAACGCCACAGCTAAACAATTTAAAGCCCATTTCTCATTAAAAAGATAGTTATAATGAATTTTAGAAAGATTTATTTATTAGCACTGCTTATTGTAGCACAATTTTCACATTCGCAGGAATCATTGCCGGTTTATTCGGATTACTTATCGGATAATTATTATTTGCTTCACCCTTCAATGGCTGGTGCAGCTAATTGTGCAAAACTTAGATTAACCGCAAGACAACAATGGTTAGGTCAAAAAGATGCGCCTGCATTACAAACTTTGAGCTTTAATGGAGCTTTAGGTGAAAGATCTGGTGGTGGGGTTATTATTTATAATGATAGAAATGGTTATCATTCTCAAACAGGAATGAAGTTAACTTATGCACATCATATTATGTTTTCTCGTGATAATGTTGATTTAAATCAACTTTCTTTTGGAATGAGTGCAGGATTTGTTCAAAGTAATTTAGATGAAACTACTTTTTATGATAATAATCCTGGTTTTGATCCTGTAGTTTTTGGTTCTATTCAAAAGTCAACTTATTTTAATGTTGATATTGGAGCATCTTATAATTTCCTTGATTTCTATGTTCATTTTACAGTAAAAAATGCATTAGCAAGTGAAAGAAAATTATATACAGGGAGTGAGCCTGTGAATCTTAAAAGAGCCATTTTTAATGCTGGATATACTTTTGGAGATGTTGATAGAATTCAATGGGAACCTTCGTTTATGTTTCAATTAGTTACTTTAACACAAGAAAAGACTATAGATTTAAATTTGAAAGCATACAAAGAGTTGGATTTTGGAAAATTATGGGGTGGTATATCATACAGAAGAAGTCTTGATGGAGCTCAATATGTTCAAGGAAATGGAGTTGCCGATCAGAAGTTGCAATATATAACGCCTATAGTAGGAATAAATTTTAAAAATTACGTTTTCTCCTATACTTATTCTCATTTATTAGGAACAGTTAAATTTGATTCTGGAGGATTTCATCAAATAACGTTAGGTTTAAATCTATTCTGTAAACCAGAAAAATATCACTGTAATTGTCCTGCTATTAATTAATTCACATAACTGTCCCGATTTATCGGGACAATTTTTTTAATTATGATACTCAAAGCTGTAAACGGTAAAAGTCCAAAAATTCCTGATGATTGTTTTATTGCTGAAAACGCTACTATTGTTGGTGATGTAGTATTGGGGAAATTATGTAGTGTATGGTTTAACGCTGTTATTCGTGGAGATGTGCATTATATTAAAATAGGAGAAAAGGTTAATATACAAGATGGAGCCATTATTCATTGCACTTATCAAAAACACCCAACAGAAATAGGGAATAATGTGTCTATCGGTCACAATGCTATTGTTCATGGTTGTAAAGTGCACGATAACGTCCTAATTGGAATGGGAGCTATTGTTATGGATAATTGTGTTATTGAAAGCAATTCTATTATTGCTGCAGGTGCTGTAGTTACTCAGAATACGATTGTTGAGTCGGGTACAATATATGCGGGTATTCCTGCTAAGAAAGTTAAAGACATAGATAAATCAGATTTCGCTGGGGAAATTGAGCGTATTTCTAATAATTACGTTATGTACTCTAGTTGGTTTAAAGAAGAATAAAAAGCCAAGAGTTTGAGATTAACCCTGATGGGAGCTTATACCTTGTATTGCGGACAGTAGGAAAATGGACTAAAAGATGCCTTATGTTGGGTTTCTAAAAGTCTTTTGCTATTACTTTAAATTTATCATTCAAAATAGTAGAAAGTACTAATGGATTTCCATTGGTATAAAAAATATTTCTCCCTTTTTCAGTTTGGGTGTTGAACCCGACTTTTTCATTTAACACATTTTTTGTCTGACGAGCTACGGCTTCCCCAGAATCAATGATTCCAATGCTTCTAGGGAGAATTTTTTTTATTTGTGGTACAAGATAGGGATAATGACTGCAACCAAGTACTAAATAGTCTATATTGGCGTCTATCATTGGTTTTAAATAACGATGAAGTAGTGAGTCCATCTCGGGAGAATTAATATCTCCATTTTCAATTAATGGAACTAAACCATGTCCTATTTGTTCTATAATTTTTGTGTCTTGAAATTTCTCAGCTGTTTTATGAAATAATTCGCTGTTCAGAGTTCCTTGGGTTGCTAAAATGCCTATGACATGATTTTGTGAATTAAGAGCTGCTGGTTTTATCGCAGGCTCGATACCAATAAAAGGAATATCGTATTTTGCTCTTAATTCTTTTATTGCGTTTGTAGTAGCCGTGTTACAAGCCACTACTATAATTTTGCAATTTTGATTCAAAAGGAACTCGGTATTTTTAATACTAAGTTGGATAATTTCTTCTTTCGATTTTTGACCATATGGAGCATTCTTACTGTCTGCAAGATAGATTGTGTCTTCATAGGGGAGTAAATCGTGAATTTCTTTCCAAATTGATGTTCCTCCAATTCCTGAGTCAAAAAGCCCTATAGGATTATTATTAATCATAATAACAAAAGTAAAAAAAAACTGCTCAACTAATTGAGCAGTTTTTTTTAATTATTTAGAAATTTTGAAATCTAAGTTTTGACTAAAAACCTAAATCTTTTTTAACATCAGCTGTTAAATCTGGACCATCAGCCAAAAGTAAATCAGCAACATTTAAAACATATTGATATCCTTTAGCTTTACCAACTTTAGCAATAGAAGCTTTGATTTTGTCCATTAATGGTTTTACCATGTCAGCTTCTTTCTTTTGCAATTCTTTTTGAGCGTTGTCTCTGTAATCAGTAATACGTTTTACTAAATCTTGAACTTCTGTTTGACGTGTTGCGTTAACTGCATCTGTTACAGTTGATGCTTCTTGATCATATTTTTTAATTTTGTTTTGATATTCTTCAGCCATTGTTTTGTATTCGGCATCATAAGTTCCGCTCAGTTTTTCTAATTGTTTTTGAGCATCAATCATTGCTGGCATTTTAGAAATTAGTTCATTTACATCTACATGTGCAGTTTTAGCTTGTGCATTTATTGTATAGCTTGTTCCTAAACATAACACTGTAGCTAGTAGTAATGATTTCAATCGTTTCATTTTAAAAAGTATTAATTATTATTATTTTATAGTTTACTCTGTTTTAGTTTTATTTTTCTCTTCTTTTGCTTTTTTAGCTGCTTCTCTATCTTCAAGTACTTTTCTCTTTTTTTCTTCTAAAGCTTTCTTTCTGTCTTCAAGAAGTTTTGCTCTTGCAGCAGCTTTTGCTTCTTTGCTATTTGTTATAGCTGTTGTATCGCTGGTTGTTTTCGTGTCAACAGGGTTGATTTTATCATTTGTTGTTTTATCACTAGCAGGAACCGTGCCATTTTTTTTCGCATTCTTTGCTTCTAGCAATTCTTTCCTTTTAGCTTCTTGTTCTGCTTTCTTAACTTCGGCCGCGGCTTTTCTTTCTGCCATAGCTTGTTCTCTAGCTTGTTTTTTTTCTTCTAGTGCTTTTTTACGAGCCACTAAAGTAGGATTTTCATCTGCAACATCTTCTTGATATTCTTTTTTTGCCTGTTCTTTTAATTGCTTATTACTTAGTTGTTCTCTTTTTTCAGCTCTAGTAATCGTTCTTATAACCTGATCGCTAATATCATGTCTTTTAGCAGCGAAAAGCATTGTTAAGTCAGAAGATTTATCAAAAACATAATCATATTTTTTTACTTCGGCAATATCTTGAACAGCAGTAAAGACTTGATCCTGAATAGGTTTAACTAAAACAGCTTTTTGGGTAATTAAATCACCGTTTGGTCCAAATTTTTTCTGTTGAAAGTCTAAAAGTTCATCTTCTTGAAATTTTATTTCTTCTTCACGCTCATCTATTAACTCTTTGGTTAATAAAGCTCTTTCTGTTTTTAAAGCATCTTTTAATTTTGCAATTTCTACTTTTTTAGCTTCAATGTCTTGTTTCCATTTTTGAGCTTTTTGCTCTAATTGACTCTTGGCTTCACTATAATCTGGAACATTTTGTAGAATATATTCCATGTCAATGTAACCAATTTTAATGCCTCTTGATTGCGCATTCATTTGAAACACTGAGGATAGAACCAGAATTGTTATTGCAAAATATTTTTTCATTCGATATATGATTTAGAAATATTGTACCAAATATAATTAAAATTGTTGACCAATTATAAAATGTGTTTCCCAACCATTTGGATTTGTATAACCAGGAATTGCATCAAAACCTTTAGCAAAGTCGATACCCAATAATCCAAAGGCAGGCATAAATATTCTCAATCCAAAGCCAGCAGAACGTTGTAAGACAAAAGGGTTGTAATCTTTAAAGGTATTATAAGATGATCCAGCTTCAAGAAATGACAATACATAAATGGATGCTGCCGCTTTTAATGTTATTGGATATCTTAGTTCTAATGAGAACTTATTATAAACTGTTGCACCATCTTGCGATGACAAAGATTGATTTGGATATCCTCTTAGCTGAACAACTTCTCTACCATCTAAGGCATAGTTGGCTAATCCGTCACCACCAAGGAAGAATCTTTCAAAAGGCACTAAACCTCTACCACTATTATAAGCTCCTAGATAACCAAATTCACCAAGTGTTCTTAATACTAATTTTCCAGCTAATTTGGAATACCAATCAGCCTTAAACTTCACTTTGTAATATTCAAGCCATTTGAATTTTTCTTGGTCAACTTTTGCTCTATCAGCAGTTGCTTGAGTATAATCTGAGCCCACTGTTTGATAAACACCAGATGTTGTTGTTTGAACTAAATAATCACCGATGGCTGCTTGTTGTCCAGTAGATGTTGGAATAATAGTTAAACCATCATTTTCTGTATGAGTAAGTTTATAATCTTTTTGGTTTTCTAAATCACCATAATTAATATTATTAAATAAAGAATAAGGTAAAGTAAATTTAGCGGTAAGACTAAACTCTGAACCAGATGTTGGAAAAATAGGGTTAACGCCTTTATTGTTACGAGTCAATCCAAGAGTATACGCTAAATTTCTTGATGACCCATTACCGAATGTAAATAAACCAGTGTTGTAATTATTCAAATTGTAATATTGAAAACTTACAGAGCTTGAGAATACAAAATAATCATCGGGAATAGTTAATCTTTTAGCAATTCCTAAAGACAGAGAAGTAATATTAAAACTTCTGCTTTTGTCTACATTGGCTGAACTTCCTGAATAAAGATATTGTTTACTTTGTGATATTGAACTCGAAAATTGTATTGGTTTTTTTCCGCCAAGCCATGGTTCAGAAAACGACAAACTATAGGTTTGGAAAAAGGAACTAGCTTGTAAACGAAGGGATACTTTTTGTCCATCCCCCATTGGTAGAGGTCTGTAGGCTTCTTTTTTAAACATATTTCTGGCCGAAAAATTATTAAAAGACAATCCTAATGTCCCAATAAATCCACCACCACCATAACCTCCTTGAAGCTCAATCTGACTAGATCCTTTTTCTACAACATTGTATTCAATATCAACAGTTCCAGCTGAAGGATCAACATTTTTAAATTTAGGATCTATCGCTTCTGGGTCAAAGAAACCTAGTTGTCCTATTTCTCTAATAGTTCTAACTAAATCTTCCTTGCTATACTTTTGTCCTGGTTTAGTTCTTAATTCTCTATAAATTACTCTGTCATTGGTTTTGTCATTCCCAACAACGGTTATATTATTAAAATAAGCAATTGGACCTTCGGTAACTCTTATTTCAAAATCGATCGTGTCATTCGCTGTTTTTACTTCCACCGCGTTAACATTTGAAAACAAATAACCGTTATTTTGGTATAAATTGGTAAGATCTTCCCCGTCAGGTTTTTTCTTATCAGAAATTCTTTTTTCTAATAATACACCATTATAAGTATCTCCTTTTTTGATGCCTAAAACTCTACTTAATAATTGATCAGAATAAACAGAATTTCCAAGGAATTTTATATTCCCAAAATGATATTTTCTTCCTTCTTCTACTTTAATATTGATAGCAAGTTTTGTTTTCTTTTTGTTTAGAAATACGGAGTCTGTTATGATACGGGCATCTCTATATCCTTTTTCTTTATATTTATCAAGAACAGAAGTTAAGTCTTCTTGATATTTTTCTTTAATATATTTTGAAGCTTTAAATATTCGAATAGGGTTGATTTGTTTGGTGTTTTTCATCGCGCTTCTCAGACTTTTATCTGAGAATTTTTCGTTGCCTTCGAAATTAATTTTCGAAACTTTCAACTTATCGCCTTTATCTATATTAACAATCATTTTTACTTGATTGCCTTCTGTGGTATCAGGAATGGTTTGGATGAAAACTTTAGTACTGTAGTACCCATCTTTTTTATATTTGTTTTCGATATAGTTTTTTGTGGTAGTTATTAAATTTTCATTTACAATTTTTCCTTTTGTTAATGAGTTGTCCTTAATAAGACCTTCTATCTTTGATTTTTTTACGCCACGTATTTTCGCTTCACTCAGTTTTGGTAGCTCTACTATGTTTAAATCCAACCAAATACTATCGCCTTCTGTTTTATTGATATAAAAATCAATGTCACTAAAAAGACCAAGTTTCCCTAGTTTTTTAATAGCATTACTAATTTCTTCTCCAGGAACTGAAATTTGTTGTCCTTTTTCTAAACTAGCAAAAGTTACAACAGTTTGTTGGTTGTAACTAATTTTACCATTTACTTTTACATCAGCTAAAATATATTTTTTACCTTGATCAAACGGAATTCTTTCTTGGGCTTGTAATTGAAAAACACTTCCAAACAATAGTATAGTTAGAAATGTTTTTAAAGATTTAATCTGCACTGAATTTTTATTTAATTTGTTCACTTGTCTTTCCAAAACGGCGTTCTCTTTTTTGATAACTAACGATAGCTTCATATAAATCATCTTCTTTAAAATCGGGCCACAATACCTCAGTAAAATAAAATTCCGCATAAGCTATTTGCCATAACAAAAAATTACTAATCCGGTGTTCACCACTGGTTCTAATCACTAAATCTACATCGGGTAAATTTCGCGTGTAAAGATGCTCATTTATAATTGATTCATCAATAGTGTCTATAGAAATTATATTATTTTTAACTTTCTCACTAATAATTTTAACAGCATTTAACAATTCTTCTCTTGAACCATAGCTTAAAGCTAAAGTTAAGGTCATTCTGCTGTTATTTTTTGTTTTTTCGATAACGGATAAAAGCTCTTTTTTTGCTTTTTCAGGAAGCAAGTCAATGTTTCCAATACAGTTTAATCGAATGTTGTTTTTTTCTAAAGTTGCTAATTCATTTTTTAATGAATTGACTAATAACTTCATTAAAGTATCTACTTCTAATTTGGGTCTGTTCCAGTTTTCAGTAGAAAAGGCATACAGTGTAAGGTTTTCGATGCCTAATTTAGCACAGGTTTCAACAGTAACTCTAACCGATTTTGTGCCATTTTCATGTCCAAATGCTCTAAGTAACCCTTTTTGTTTAGCCCAACGGCCATTGCCATCCATGATAATGGCTAGGTGTTTTGGTAAATTGTTTTTGTCTATGGTTTCTAGTAAGCTCATTATTTAATCAGAACAATAGCAAGGTTTTTCTCCAAAGGTGTACGTTATTGTAAATCCTGTGAATACATACCAATCTTTACTATGTATATTCCCAAATTTTAAGGGTTCTAAATTATTATTTTTAGGTAAACTACCATCCAAATTGTCAGTGAAAGTATATCTTGCTCCCACTTCAACGCCAAGCACGATATTTTCAAAAACATTACTTTTAACTCCCACAATCATAGGAATGGCAAATGTACTTGACCTGTAATCAAACTTAGTTTCTCCATTTAAAACAAATAATTCATTGTAAATGAAATACGTAAGTCCAGAATACACATAGGGCGTTACCTTTTTCTTCAATTCTTCATGAAGATTAAAATCAAAAAAATTAAATTCTAATCCCGCAGAAAACTCTTTTATATCATTTTCAAATCGATATCCTCTTTGAACTCTTGCTGGCACATCTGAATCTAAATCATTTGCCGCAATGGTTGACTGCATATAAGAAAACCTATAGGAGTGTCTAGGACTTTTATTCCATTTATATAAAACGCCAAAGGCTAATTTATTTGGATCAACATAGGTGGTTTTACCCACATCTCCAATATAATTGCTTCCGCCTAAGAAAACACCAATTTCGTGAATTTGTGCATTCGAAATATTATGGAAAATCAAACAAAAAAATAATACTAAAATCTTTTTCATTAAATTGAAAATAGCGTGCAAATATAATAATTCTCAGTACTTATCTAACATGATTTTTGTATTTCTGTTAAATAAAATAAAGCACTGATTATTATTGGTGTTACAATGGTTTGTATTCTAAACGGAAATTTTAGAATTGTAGTATAAAAACGGGTAAATTTTTTAGTTTCTTTTATCCTCTCCCCAAAGTAATTTGTTGCGAAGTGTTTTCAAAAAAGTCTCTTCAAGAATTTCTACCATATTAATTTTGAATGGTGTTTTCTTGATGATTAATTCAGCATTGTTATTTACTGAAGTTATGCGGGAGTCTAAAGAAACCAAGTATTGCTCCTCTCTCCCCGAAACTTTAAGTTTTATTTCAGTATCATCCGGAATGACAAGTGGTCTGGCATTAAGATTGTGAGGCGCAATTGGAGTGATAACTATTCCTTTTACATCAGGAGTTAGAATTGGTCCACCACAACTTAGGGAATACCCAGTGGAACCCGTTGGCGTAGAAATAATTAAACCATCAGCCCAATAAGAATTTAAATATTCTCCGTTTAAATACGTTTCAATAGTAATCATCGAAGTGGTTTCTTTTCGACTTACGGAAACTTCATTCATCGCAAAATTGATGTCAATATCTGTATTAGCTGGATTAGTTTCTAGGCTTAATAAAGTTCTTTCGGAGATGGTATATTTTTTTTCTAAAACTATTTGAAGAAATGCCGCAATATTTTCTTTTTGAACTTTGGCTAAGAAACCAAGTCTTCCTGCGTTTACCCCAAGAATAGGAATGCCGGAATCGCGAACAAAAGTAGCCGCTCTTAGAATAGTTCCATCACCACCAATGCTAATCAGAATGTCAAAACTACTGTCTAAATCTTTATAGCTAGCGAATGTATTGTATTTTTTACCTACAATCTCTTCTTCATATAATATCTTCAAAAATTTTTCTTCAATCACCAACTCGACATTGTTTCTGTTGAAAAAAACAAAAATATCCTTGATAATGGGTCGAGTGTCGTTTTGATAATATTGTCCGAAGATGGCAACTTTCATAGTTTACATGTTTAAATACTTATCCAAATACTCAGAACGTTCTTTTAAGGTATTTAAGTAGTCGTCTTCTTGATGCTCCGAAATAATTTCATAATTATAACGACGAAACGATTGGATAATTTCATTCGTGCTGCCCGGAGTTGTTTTAACGGTTACTTGAACTTTGTCATTATTGGCTTCTGAAACAAAAACCCCCAATAATTTACCATTATTACTTTCTACAATTTGGGTAATCTGACTCATCGAATAATCAGCGGTTGGTTTTTCAACCACAATAATCTCTCCTGTTTCTTTAAGAAATGGAGTCTCATTTAAAAATTTGATGATGTCAGTTACTTCATAATAACCAATGTATTTATTGTCTTCATCTAAAATAGGGACAATGTTGGCATTATTTCTGGCAATAACTTCTAAAACATCTAACCAAATCATAGAGCTTCTCACAAAAAAACCTTCTAAAGCATAGCGGTAATCAGCAATGGTTTTCTGTGTTTCGAATGTTTCGGCATCTACTGCAGAAATACATCCTAAATACACCCCATTATCCATAACAGGGAAATGAGAATAAGTACAGTCAGCAAAGAAATCTTGAATCTCTGCCACAAACTCTGAAGATGGGAAAGGTTTAAAATCGTTATTGATATACTCGGAAAGGTGTCTCATGTATTCTTTATCTTTTAGCGACTGCAAAATAATCAAATTTTGGGACATGATGACTTGCTTAACTTTGTATTTTTGTAATCAAATTTTCAAAGTAGAATTGACAACCCAAAAGTTCATGACAAAATTAAGCGTAAACATTAATAAAATAGCCACTTTGCGAAATGCAAGAGGAGGCAATGTCCCCGATTTATTGCAAGTGGCCAAAGACATTCAAAAATTTGGAGCACAAGGCATCACCATTCATCCAAGACCTGATGAAAGGCATATCCGCTACCAAGATGCTCGTGATTTAAGACCCATTGTGTATACCGAATTTAATATTGAAGGGAATCCACAACATAATTTTATCGATTTGGTTTTGGAATGTAAACCAGAACAAGTGACTTTAGTGCCTGATGCTATTGGAGCGATTACTTCCTCTGCAGGCTGGGATACCATTAAAAACCAATCGTATTTAACCGAAGTAATTCAAGAATTTCAGCGCAACGGAATAAGAACTTCCATTTTTGTTGACCCAATTTTGGAAATGATTGAAGGAGCCCAAAAAACTGGGACAGACCGAATCGAGTTATATACGGAAGCTTTTGCACATCAATACGGTTTAGGAAATCATAGCGCTATTGAACCTTATACCAAAGCATCAGTTTTGGCCAACGATTTAGGACTAGGAATTAACGCCGGGCACGATTTAAGTTTGGATAACATAAAGTTCTTCAAAGAAAATATTCCTGGTTTATTAGAAGTTTCCATCGGACATGCCTTGATTTCAGAAGCTTTGTACCTTGGTTTGGATAATGTAGTGAATATGTATCTTCAAAAATTGAAATAATGCTATTACACTCCAGAATCGAAGGCGAAGGCAAGCCCCTTATTATCATACACGGTTTTATCGGAATGTCAGATAACTGGAAATCCTTCGGGTCACTTTATGCAGCAGAAGGGTTTCAAGTGCATATGATTGACTTAAGAAATCACGGAAAAAGTTTTCATTCGGATGATTTCAATTATAAGGTGATGTCCGATGATTTATTGGAATATTGTCATAGCCATAATTTGAATAACATCAATATCATTGGACATTCTATGGGAGGGAAAGTAGCCATGCTTTTTGCCACAACTTATCCTGAAATGGTCGACAAATTAATCGTTGCCGATATAGGTCCGAAATATTACGCTCCCCATCATCAAGATATTCTAGCCGGATTGAATGTCGTGGATTTTGCTACAAAACCAGACAGAGCTTCAGTAGAAGAAACGCTTTATCCTTTTATTCCTGATTTTGGTACCCGCCAATTTTTAATGAAAAACTTATATTGGATAGAACCAGGACAATTGGCTTTTCGATTTAATTTACCCGTTTTTAATGCTAAAATTGAATCCATCGGAGAAGCTTTGCCAGAAGAAAATCAATTTGACAAACCAACGCTCTTCATCCGTGGAGGCAATTCCAGATATGTTTTGGATACAGACTTGCCTGAAATCAAAAAGCATTTTCCTAACTTTGAATTAGCAACCATTCCTAATGTGGGACATTGGCTGCACGCCGAAAACCCAAAATTGTTTTTTGAAGCAACGGCAAGGTTTTTGACAAAGTAAAAAAATTAAAATAAAATACCTCTTTATGAAACTACTCATTAGAATATTCATTACCGCACTTTTAGTTATGGCTATTGCCTATATTATGAAAGGAGTTGTAGTTGACGAATTTACAACAGCCCTTACCGTGGCTATCGTTTTAGCACTACTTAACTTTTTTGTAAAACCTATTTTAGTACTTTTTACATTACCAGTAACTTTCTTTACTTTAGGCTTGTTTTTGCTGGTCATCAATGCCGTAATTATATTGCTTTGCGATCATTTTGTGGATGGCTTTAGTGTCAATTCCTTTTGGACGGCCATGTTGTTTAGTATCATCTTATCGCTTTCGCAATCACTGGTTTATCAAATCACGGGCGAAGCAAAATAAAAGGCTAAAAATCAATAAAATAAAAACTTGGTTGGGTTGTAGAAATGTTATAATTTTGCAACCCAATTTTAGTATGTAAAAAACACAAGAAATGAACATCACAAGAAATAATGTAGACGCGTTAAATGCTGTAGTTACTGTAGAAGTATCTAAATCGGATTACGCAGAAAAAGTAGAGAAAGTATTAGCAGACTATAGAAAAAATGCTGCTATTCCTGGTTTCAGAAAAGGAGCAGTGCCGATGAGTTTAATCCACAAACAATATGGAAAAGCTGTATTGTTAGATGAAGTAAACAAATTGCTACAAGACAATTTAAACAAGTATTTAGTAGAAGAAAAATTAGATATCCTTGGAAATCCATTACCTAAAGTAACGGAAGATTTCAATTGGGATGTAGAAGATTATAAATTTGAATTCGAATTAGGATTAGCTCCTGAGTTCAAAGTAGATTTAACTGCAAAAAATGATTTGGTACAATACAAAATTGTAGCCGATGACAAAATGTTGAACGATCAAGTAGCTCGTATCCAAAAACAATACGGAAAACTAATAGCTAAAGACACCGTTGAAGAAGGAAACGATGTTTCTGGAATTTTTGCTAATGAAGAAAAAGGCATCAACAACAGAACGACTTTATCATTAGATACTTTCGCTGACAAGAAAACGGCAAAAGCATTCATCGGTAAAAAAGTAGGTGATGTAGTGACTTTAAAAACTAAAGGGTTATTTGATGACGATCACAAACTAATGGACGTTTTGGCCATCGGTCATGATGACGTTCACGGTTTAGATGTTGAAGTAACATTTACAATTGATGAAGTAGTAGGTCACGAACTAGCCAATTTAGACCAAGAATTATTCGATAAATTATTCGGGCCAAAAGTAATTACTTCGGTTGCCGAATTAAAAGCCAAAATTAAAGAAGACGCTGAGAAACAATTCGAACAACAAGCGGATCAAAAATTCTTAAACGATGTGACCGAGTTCTTAATTGCTAACACTAAGTTTGATTTGCCAGCTGAATTCTTGAAAAAATGGATTCAAACAGCAGGTGAAAACCCATTAAACGCAGAAGAAGCGGAAGCAGAATATAACAAATCAGAAAACGGGTTACGTTACCAATTAATCGAAGGAAAAATTATTGCTGACAACAGTTTGCAAATTACTTTCGAAGACTTGAAAGCCTATACTTCTGAGGTAATCAAAAAACAAATGGCGCAATTCGGGCAAATGAATCCAACCGATGAAGATGTGCAAGGAATTGTAGCTCGAGTAATGTCAAACCAAGATGAAGTACGTCGTTTGTCAGAGCAAGTAATGAACGAAAAAATGCTAAACTTATTCAAGGATAAAGTAAAAGCTAAATCAAAAGAAGTAAGCTATGATGAATTCATCAAAGCCATGTATGGTGAATTAAAACACTAAGATTATCTAATAATTATTATATTTGAGCGTCAAAGTAATTTGGCGCTTTTTATTTGAAGCTAATCCGGCTATCCGCTATATCTTTTTATTGTTTGTCACCCTGAGTGCAGTCGAAGGGCTTTTCCTTAAACAATAAAAAGGATGCCGCTCCTATCCGGGCTAGGGTTTCGGTTTTACCGACACTATGTCACCTTATAAAACAAGGCACGAACTTTGACTAAAACAAAACAGATTTAATAAACTTAAAATACATAACTAATACAATGGACTACGGAAAAGAATTTAAAAAATTTGCTACCAAAAAACACGGTGTAAACAGTTTATATTACGATAAAATCGTGGGTAGTATGACACCTTATATTATTGAAGAACGCCAAATGAATGTGTCGCAACTAGACGTTTTCTCTCGTTTGATGATGGATAGAATCATCTTCATGGGAACAGGAGTTGACGATTATATGGCCAACATTATCCAAGCACAATTGTTGTTTTTGGAAAGTGTTGATGCTTCCAAAGACATCCAAATCTACATCAACTCTCCTGGAGGAAGTGTTTACGCTGGATTAGGAATTTACGACACCATGCAATACATCAGACCTGATGTAGCTACAATTTGTACCGGTATGGCAGCCTCTATGGGAGCTGTGTTACTTTGTGCTGGTGCTGCTGGAAAACGTTCGGCTTTACCGCATTCAAGAGTTATGATTCACCAACCATCAGGAGGAGCTTCAGGTGTGGCGACTGATATGGAAATCAACTTGAAAGAAATGTTGAAATTAAAAGACGAATTGTACCAAATCATTTCACACCATTCCGGTCAAACTTTTGATAAAGTACACAAAGATTCAGAACGCGATTATTGGATGATTGCCGATGAAGCGAAGGAATACGGAATGATTGATGAAGTGTTAAGAAGATAAATTCAGTTCACAGTTTACAGTCTCAGTTTACCGAAAAGTGACTGAGACTGCAACTGCAACTGCTAACTAAAAATAATGGCAAAACAAGTTTTAGAATGTTCCTTTTGTGGACGAAAAAAACCAGAAACTAATTTATTAATTGCTGGGGTAAATGCGCATGTTTGTGATCGATGTATTGAGCAGGCACACGGAATTGTGATGGAAGAATTAAAGTCGAACTCGGCTTTAGCTATGAAATCAACAACGGATTTAGTTTTAAAAAAGCCAAAAGAAATTAGAGCTTTCTTAGATCAATATGTGATTGGTCAAGACCAAACTAAAAAAGTGATGTCGGTTGCCGTGTACAATCATTACAAAAGATTGATGCAATTGCAACACGAAGAAGATGTTGAAATCGAAAAAAGCAACATTATCATGGTAGGACAAACCGGAACTGGAAAAACATTGGTGGCTAAAACCATTGCTCGAATGCTTGAAGTTCCTTTAGCTATTGTAGATGCCACGGTTTTGACAGAAGCTGGTTATGTAGGTGAAGATGTGGAAAGTATCTTAACTCGTTTGTTACAAGCCGCGGATTATGATGTAGCCAAAGCCGAAAGAGGAATTGTATTCATTGACGAAATTGATAAAATTGCTCGCAAAAGCGATAATCCATCCATAACTCGTGATGTTTCTGGAGAAGGAGTGCAACAAGCCCTTTTGAAATTGCTTGAAGGAACAGTGGTTAATGTGCCGCCAAAAGGAGGAAGAAAACATCCAGATCAAAAATTCATCGAAGTCAATACCAAAGACATTTTGTTTATCGCTGGGGGTGCTTTTGATGGAATAGAAAGAATTATTTCTAAAAGATTGAATCGTCAAGCCATCGGGTATTCTACTTCTAAAAATGCGGAAGGCATTGATAAAAACAATTTACTGCAATACATTATCCCGAAAGACATCAAAGATTTTGGCTTAATTCCAGAAATCATAGGACGTCTTCCTGTATTAACCCACATGGATCCTTTAGATAAAGAGACCCTTCGTGCGATTTTAACCGAGCCAAAGAATGCCTTAATCAAACAATACGAAAAGCTGTTTGATATGGATGATGTTAAATTCACTATTTCTAACGAAGCCTTAGATTATATTGTAGAGAAAGCTTTGGAATACAAATTAGGAGCAAGAGGTTTACGTTCATTGTGTGAAGCGATACTCACAGACGCGATGTATGATTTGCCAAGTTCCGATGAAAAAACACTGCACATCGATTTAGATTATACGCACGATGCGTTGACTAAAAACTTATTAAAACGATTGGAAATAGCATCATAAAAAAATCCCTCAATTGAGGGATTTTTTTATGATTATTTGTCTATTTCAAGAAGCCTCCACCTGAGTTTTTCTTATCAACATCAATATCGGTATTTTCTTTTTTCAAAGCTAAGTTTCCAAAGTTATACACTAACGAAATTCTAAAAGTTCTGGAATCCGGCTTTTGATAAAACTTACTTTGAAGATTAGTGGAAGAAACGATAGCATTAATTTCATTAGTATTAAACACATCAAAACAATGCAAGCCTATTTTAAGATTTTTGTTTAAGAAATCTCTATTAAACGAAATATCAAATTCCTGAATGGTCTTAGTTATATTATAAATTTCCCAAGTGCCAGGAGGAGTGTAATTATAAGACAGTGTGTTTTTTATTTCCCAAGGCAGCATAATTTGCGCTTGAGCTGTGTAACTCCAAATAGGTTTAGTGTCAAAAGAAAAATTATACCCTTGAGTATCAAATTTAATATAATTGATATTGAAGAAGATGTAGTTCATCTTGTCCATATTAGCCATTCGCTTTTGGAACTCTTCTTTTCCTTTGAAGAAATAATCTAAAGGAATAGGGAAGGAAGCATAAAGACTCATAGTATTGATTTTGTCAAACTGTTTAAAGGTTTGATTACTTACCAATTCTCCCGGATTGGCATCAAAAATGAATTTGTTTACATCCTTAGCAATAGTATAATTACCACCCAATTGTACAAACTGAAAAGCCGTCAATTTTAACTCGAAGTTGTCAAAAAACGTTGGGTCCAAGAATGGATTTCCATTAGAAGAATTGTATTGGTCAAAGTTGGCAAAATTGTTAGGGTCTAAAGTATTATAATCGGCTTGCTGAATTTTTTTCGAATAGGAAGCTGATAGGTTTATGTTGTCATTGAACTCATACAAAGCACTAACATTTGGGAAGAAGTTACTGTTTTTGAAATTCACATTAGTTGTTGTGTTATTCTGAAGTGCAGCTCTATCTACTTTAAAATCCTCAAAACGGATTCCAGCTGTAAAGTTGAACTTCTTGATTTTTTTTCTAGCTTCAACATAAAAGGCTAGGTTGGTTTCTTTGAAATCAAAATCGGTAACCGAGTTAGCAGGGCTATTCAAATTATAAATTCCTTTATCATTTACTTTAATCAAATTGAATTTTCCTCCAGTATTCACTGAGAAATTGATCTTATTAAACGGAATCGCAAAGTCATATTTCAAATAATGATTAGCTAATTTGAAGTTTACATCGCCATTGTAGTAAGTAGGATTGCCATTGCTTAAACCGTTTGATTCTGTTTGTGGTTTTTTATCAAAAAAGTTGCTGAAAGCAGTGACATCTAATGTTCTTCCAATAGTGTCAAGTTTAGTCTTGAATTGCAAACTTATTTCGTGATTGTTGTTTTTGTTTTTGGACAAACTATTATTGGTATAATCAATTCCAGTTCCAGTAGTGCTTGACGTATTTACAAATCGGTCATTGGCTACGTTTACATTATAATTAAACAACAAATTTGATTTTTCACTCAACTTATAATTAGTACCAGTTCTGAAATAGAAATTACGATTGGTAATTACTGACAAATTATCTTGAATAAGATGCTCGTTAGGGGTAAAAGTAGTAAAGACTTGGTCGTTTTGAGTTTTGTTTTCTCCATCAATATAATTGTAGCCAATCATCGTTTGCCAACTCAAGTTTTTAACTTTCCCGTTCAATAAGATTTGTGGACTTGGCTTTTGATATTTATTAAAATTATAATTGATATTAAAACTAGCGTTGATGCCTTTCTTTCTTTTGGTACTGGTAATTATATTGATAATAGAACCACTAGCACTCGCATCAAAAGAAGCGCCAGGATTATAAATTAATTCCACCTTTTCAATAGAATTTGCAGGAAGCGTAGCGAGATAATTTTGCAAATCAGTTCCGCTTAATGTGCTCGGAGAACCATCAATATAAATGGTAACGCCTTTACTGTTTAAGGTTATACTTCCTGTTGGAGAGGTGATAACACCCGGGATTTTCTTTACGGCTTCTAAACTGCTTCCACTGTTAAGCATCGCGTTGTCTCGGACATTAATAGTAGTTTTGTCTGATTCTACTTTGAGATACTGTTTCTTGTTGCCGTAAACGGTAACTTCTGAAAGTTCGTTTGCTTTTTCTTTTGGGGGATTGGATTCTGTCTTTGGGGTTTCTTGACTTTTAGTCGGTGCTTCTTGTGCGAATATAAAACTCGTGGCAAGTAAACATAAGGTAATGCCTAGTGATTTCATTTGTGATTATTTTGATTGATGATTGTCGATAAGACTTTGCATCAAACAAATTGTTACAAGTCACAATAAAAAATTATTTGGTTTTTTTATAATTCACTATAATAACGCCACTTATGATTAGTGTTGCCGCCAAAATAATTCGGCCTGTAATTATTTCATCAAGAATTAACCAGCCTAAAAATAAAGCCACCACAACATTGACATAAGAGAGCACCGTAACTTTAGTAGAAGGTAATTGAGTCAACAGATAACTAAAGGCAACATACCCAGCAACGGAACCAAAAAGAGCTAAGTAAATCACAGCAAGAATACTTTTTGTACTCCAGGCTATCATAGAGATAGTGGGTGTTAAACTAAACTGAATGGCGGTTAAAATAACACCAGCAATCAGCATTTGGACACAAACATTCATCAGCATGGTTAAGGCATTTTCACGACCTCTTTTCATAATTATGGTTCCAAAGGCCCAAGCTAATATAGCTAGAAGAATAGCAAAAATACCTTGTCGGTATTCTGGAATTAACAAATCGGATAAACTACTTTGATAGATTAAGAAAATACCAAACATCCCTAATAGAATACCAATAACTGTTTTGAAAGATAGTTTCTCATAGCCTAAGATTAAATTCAAAACCAATACACAAAAAGGACAAAGCGTTGAGATTAAGGAAGCCAATCCGCTAGTAATATATTTTTCGGAATAGGTTGTCAAACCATTGGCCAAGACAATCATCAACAGTGAAAGAACAAAAGCGTGTAAAAACTGTCTCGGATTAACTCGTTCTAATTTTTTTTGGAATAACAAATAAAGAAATATAATAGATCCCGATATCAAATTCCGAATACCTGCTATAAGAAAAGGAGGCATAGTTTCAACAGCAACTCGAATGGCCAAGAAAGTAGTTCCCCAAAAGAAAGCTACACAAAATAAGGAGAGATAGAGTTTTGTTTTCAAGTAGTTGATTTGTTGATCATCGGTTTTTCTTTTTTTACATCAACCAAACATCTTCTTCCTGGTCCGCATCGCATTCGATGAGGTCCGCAAGAGTTTAGAATAGCTAAAAGAATACAATATAAAACAATTTTCTTCATACAATTATTTGACAACATCAAGCTGCATATTCTTTAATTGTTCCAAATAATCTCTTTGGTTTGAAAGACGTGGGATTTTATGTTGGCCGCCCAGTTTGTCGTTTTCTTTGAGCCAATCATAAAACAGATTTTCTCTTGCTACATTAACAGCCAAAGGATTTAGCGTCATATTGTTGTACCGTTTGGCTTCATAATCTGAGTTTAAAGACTGTAAATTTTCGTCTAACGTTTTTTGAAATAAAACGATGTCTTCGGGTTTTTTCTTAAACTCTATCATCCATTCATGGGATCCTTTTTCTTTACCTTTCATAAAAACGGGAGCCACGGTATAATCTTTTACTTCGCAATGTAAAGCAGAACAAGTTTTGGCCAATGCCATATCGGTATTTTCCACCATCAATTCTTCACCAAAAACGTTGATATAATGTTTGGTTCTTCCCGAAACACGAATTCTGTAAGGAGATAATGAAGTAAATCGAACGGTGTCTCCAATCAAATAACGCCAAAGACCCGCATTGGTAGTAATGACCACTGCATAATTTTTGAACAACTCAACATCGGAAAGTCGAATAACTTTTTGATTTTCGGTACCAAAAGTATCCATCGGAATGAATTCGTAGAAAATGCCATAGTCTAACATCAACAACAAATCATTGGAATAATTCAAATCTTGAATGGCGAAAAAACCTTCAGAAGCATTGTAAATCTCATAATACTTGAAATTATTTCTTGGTAAAATCTTTTGATATTGTTCACGATAAGGTTCAAAACTAACTCCTCCATGAAAATAAACTTCCAAATTAGGCCACAAATCAAACAAATTCTCTTTTCCCGTTTCCGACATGATGCGATTGAGTAAGACCAACATCCAAGAAGGAACACCAGCAAAACTGGTTACGTTTTCATTTTTGGTTTCGTTGATAATAGCTGTGAGTTTGGATTCCCATTCGCTCATTAACGATATTTTACTGCTCGGTGTACTGCTGAATTCTGCCCAAATAGGCATGTTTTCTATTAATATCGCAGACAAATCTCCAAAGTAAGTATTGTTGTTTTCGTATATCTGAGAACTGCCTCCTAAGCGTAAACTTTTTCCCAAGAACATATCTGAGTTTTCATTATTGTTCAAATACATGCATAACAAATCCTTGCTCCCTTTGTAATGACAATCCTCTAAAGCTTCGTTGCTTACGGGAATAAATTTACTTTTCGCATTGGTAGTTCCGCTTGATTTAGCAAACCATTTAATAGGGGTGTTCCAAAAAACATTTTGAGCTCCTTTTCGAGTAAGTTCAATCATTGGTTCTAAATCTTCATAGGAAGAGACAGGCACTCTCTCGGAAAAAGTTTGATACGATTTGATACTACTAAAATCATATTTCTGCCCAACAACCGTTTCTTCCGAAGAACGGATGAGATTCATCATCAACTCTTCTTGCACTTCATGAGGATATTTTAAAAACAACTCAATCTGATGAATGCGTTGTTTCAAAACCCAAGAAGCGATAGAATTGATTAAAGGAATCGGCATTTTTTGGAATTGGGAATTATGAATTACGAATTAGGAGTTATAACTTTACCAAATATAGGAAATAATCTTAAGAATAAAATATGACCTACGAAGGAGTGTTAACCAAAATGCAAACGGAATTCTTAAATCCGATTCAGTATTATTTGGTGTTTGAAAATAGTTTTTTGAGTTTAAATCAGTTGCTTGATAAATCTTTAGAAATCAATTTTATTGGTTATCAATGTTTGAATTGCGGCAAAAAGAAAAAAATATTCCGTCAAGGATTTTGTTATGATTGCTTTATGAGTTCAGCTGCAGCGGGAGATTGGATTATGAAGCCCGAATTAAGCACTGCGCATTTAGACATAGAAGACCGCGATTTAGAATATGAGAAGAAAGTGCAATTGCAACCTCACATTGTATATTTAGCCTTATCAAGTGAAGTGAAAGTGGGAGTTACAAGACAAACTCAAGTGCCCACACGATGGATTGATCAAGGGGCGGTGCAAGCCATTCCTATTGTAGAAGTTCCTAACAGGTATTTGGCTGGAATAACAGAGGTAGCTTTGAAAGACCATTATGCGGATAAAACGAATTGGCAAAAAATGCTAAAAAATGATATTCCTCAAGTCGATTTGCTCAAAGAAAAAGCTTCTTTACAATATATAATTCCAAAAGAAGTTCAAGAGTTTTATCATATTGATAAAGAAGATTTATATGAATTGCATTATCCTGTATTGCGTTATCCCACTAAAGTCAATAGCTTGAATTTGGATAAGTCACCTAATTTTTCAGGAAGATTAATGGGTATAAAAGGACAGTACCTAATTTTCGAAGACGGAACCGTTTTCAATGTTCGAACTTTTGAAGGCTATGTTGTAAAAATCAATATCTAAATAAAAACCCTTTCTATTGAAAGGGTTTCTTTTTTATTTTGTTGTAGTTGCTGGTTTTGGATCCTCTGGTTTTTTCTTGCCAAATAAACCATTGATTAAATCGGTTGCTTTCGTTTTTATATCTGTTTTTACATCCGTTTTAGTGCTGTCTGTTTTTGATTTTGTGGCATTTGAAATGATACTGTTTAGGGCATCTTTGCTACCGCTGACTAATTTATCTCTTTGTTGTTTTACCAAGTTTGTAACCAAATTGGTTGTCGCTTGTTTAATATCTGTTGATACTTTTGGGTTTTTAAAATTCCCAGTAAGGATGGCATTGATTGGCACATTGTCAAGTTTTTTAGCATCAGAAGGGGATAATTTTGCTATCAAATTATTAGCTTCAGTTCCTAAATATTTAGCAGGGACATCTAATTTCAAATTGTAGTTCATATTTTGATCAAAACCATGAGTTCCGCCAACAGTTACTTTGATGTCTTGGTATTTTAAGTCAAAAGGTTTTACGTTTACTTTTCCGTCTTTAAAAGTTAGTGCCGCTTTTAAATCATTTAAATTTAATTTCTTTAAATCTACAAAACTTAATTTATCATCAAGAACGGTCAATAAAGCGGAGTTGCTTGAATTTACAGTGGTTGAAAGTAATTGTCCTAATAAATCACCAGAAATACTATTCAAATCAGGAGTCATTTCTTTGTCTTTTAGATTTCCAGAAAGTTTGATTTTCGAATTCAGTTTTCCATTAATAACTCCGGCTATTGGCGCGATTTTTTTCATCATATCTAATTGCGTAAAGGTTTGCGCAATGTCAACACCATTTAAGCCTAAGTCCATATTGAACTTGGAAATTTTTTCTTTAGTCGAAACATCACCATTGAAAGCAATAGAACCTCCGAAGATATTTGTTTTACCGTTTTCAATAGTTACTTTTTGGTCCTTAATACTAATTTTTCCAGAAACATCTTTTAAAATCAGATTGTCATACAAAACCGTATTGGCTTTGGCGGTTAAAGTGCAATTAAGAAATGCTGGTATTTTCATGGGCTCGCTGGCTTTCTTGTCTTTTGCTGCGGTTTCTGTAGTCATAAAATCGTTAACGGCCAATTGATTGGAATTCAAATTGAAGTTTCCTTTTAGTTCCTGATTTTTAAAAGCAAAACCGTAGAAGTTTTCTAAAACTCCATTCACAGCTAAATCGGTTTTTCCTGTGGTAGCATTGAATTGTTTCAGATTCACTCGACTAGGATCAAATGAAACTAAAGCTTTGCTAATTTTCATTGTTTTGCCGTTTTCATCCGTATAGTTAAACCCAGTTAAATCTAGGGTTCCAGCGTTTTTAATTCGGGCATAATCGCTTTTTTCTACGGATTGCATATCGAATTCTGTGGTGACATCCGCTTTCAGAATTCCAGTTAACGGTTTGTCTAGTTTTATTGGATAGGCTTTTGTAAGATTGCCAAGGTTAATGGTTCCTTTTAAGGCGGCATTGACCAAAGCATTTTCGGAGATATTCTTAATATTGGCTTTTGCATTAAAAACATCTTGATCAATTTGGAATGACAATTTATCTAGATTCACATACGTATCATTCATCACACCAGTTTCGTTGATAATCTTGGTGTCAATGATAATTTTTTGTACTGATTTTGGCAAGTTTGGATATTGAAAGGAAGCATTATTTGAGGCGATTCCGATATTGAATTTGGGCACAGAAGTTTTAGAATACAAGCCTTTGGCAAAACCTACAACAGTGAAATCACCAGTCGTTTTAACCTCTTTTAGATTACTTGAATATTTAGCGGGAATCAATCCTAAAAAGTTTTTAAAGGATGAGGTTGGGGTTTTAAATTTCAAATCATATTGTTGACCTGTTTCTACTAATTGAATGAAGCCGTCAAATTCTAAAGGCAATTCATTGATTTTAGCTTTGTTTTCTTTGAAAGTGTATTTGCTTTGGTCTAAATCAATCCCGAGTAAAGCATCTAAGGAAATGGCAACATGATTCATGTAATTTACTTTGTCCATGTCAAGCGAAACCTTAGCAGTAGTTTTAGTATCCAAATCTAATTTTGAAGCAGCAAAATCTCCTGTTCCTTGATGATTAATGCTGTCTATAAGCATTTTGATTTTAGATTTTTCATCAGTGAATTTAAACTTGAAATTTTCAACCGAGTATTCTTTTATTTTTAAAGATAGTGGTTTGCTTTTGCTGTTATCTCCCGTTTTATCTTTTATAGCAATGTCATAATTACCAATACCATCTTTGTTGAAAATAATATTAATCAAACCATTTTTTGAGGAGATTCCATCAATCTTCATAGGTTCATTTTCACCATTGAATAATTCTTTGATAGACATTTTTAGATTCAATTCGTCAAATGCTACTAAAGTGTCTCCAGCAAAAGGTGCTTTGTTGATAATGGATAATTTTTCAATCGAAACGCTTGCATTGGGAAAGTTTCTAAATAAACTCAAATCGGCATCGGCGAAAGCCACTTTAGCATCTACTTTTTCATTGATAGAAGTTAGAATTCGGGCTTTGATTTGATCTTTGAAAAAATACGGAATGGCAAAAGCTGAAATGACTAACAGCAATAAAATGATTCCAACTATTTTTAAGATTTTCTTTAACATGATAAGATAGATTTAGTTACGCGTTTCTTCAACAAAAATAATGCCTTTTAGTCATAAAGCAATTACTATTTATAGAAGTTTTATGATTTTATCGAATGCCAATTGTTGAGAAATTGTTATTAACAGTCTACTCCTTTTTGCGGTTATTCTAAAATAGTTTTAGTTAATTTGTGCTTCCATGAAAAAGCAGCATCAAGTCATTTTATCTTTAGGAACTAATCAGGGCAATCGTCTTGAAAATATTGAGCGTTGTATTGATCATTTGCATAAAGAAATTGGAACAATTATCAGAGTTTCCAAGCTTTATGAAACTCCTTCTTGGGGCTTTGAAAGTGAAAAATTCTGCAATTGTGCGGTGATCATGAATACGCATAAATCAGCCCATCAGATTTTGGAAGAATGTTTGTTGCTCGAAGAAGCTTTAGGTAGAGTTCGTCAAAATGTGGAAGGCTATCAAGCTCGAATTATTGATATTGATGTCATTGCTTTTGATGAAGAAATTATTGCTTCAGAAAGACTTCAAATCCCACATCCGGAAATGCAAAACCGCCTTTTTGTTTTGTTGCCGATGAAAGATTTAAACTTAGATTGGCGTCATCCAATTTTACAAAAATATTTGCATGAACTGTTATTGCTTTCTGAAGACAAGAGCAATTGCAAAGTGATTCAAAATTTAGAATTGCCAATAGCAAGTTTGAAACTTGATCATTTTAATTATATCGCCATTGAAGGGAATATTGGAGCAGGAAAAACAACGCTTACCAATAAATTGGCTGAAGATTTTAATGCTAAATCGGTTTTAGAACGTTTTGCTGATAATCCATTTTTGCCAAAATTTTACGAAGATCAGAGTCGGTATGCTTTTCCGTTAGAAATGTCTTTTTTGGCCGACCGATACCAACAGCTTTCCGATGATTTAGCGCAGTTTGATTTGTTTAAAGACTTTATTGTTGCTGATTATCATATTTTCAAGTCTTTGATTTTTGCCAAAGTTACGCTTGCAGAAGATGAATATCGTTTGTATAAAACCATGTTTGACATCATCTATAAAGAGATGCCAAAGCCTGATTTATATATTTACTTGTATCAAAGTACTGAGCGTCTATTAGAGAACATCAGAGAAAGAGGCAGAAGCTACGAACAAGAAATCCCGGCCGAATATCTCGAAAAAATCAATAGCGGTTACTTAGATTATATCAAATCACAAAAAAATTTAAACGTTTTAATAATTGATGTGACCAATAGAGATTTTCAGAATAACCAAGAAGATTATGTTTTTGTTTTGAATGAAATTCAGAATAAAATTACCAATTAGTAGTTTATTTTTTGGAATAAATCCCAAACTACAATTCCAGCACTTACCGATATATTTAAGGAATGTTTTGTTCCTAATTGTGGAATTTCAATAGAACCGTCACAAATTTCAATGGCTTTTTGAGCAACACCAAAGACTTCATTGCCGAAAACTAGAGCATATTTTTTATCATTTTCGGGTTTAAAATCTTGGAGAAAAACAGCATTTTCAACTTGTTCAATTGCAAAAACAGCAACATTTTCTGCTTTCAAATTTTCAATCACACTTAAAACATCATTTTGATATTCCCAGCTCACCGTCTCTGTGGCTCCGAGTGCTGTTTTGTGGATTTCTTTATGGGGTGGTATGGCCGTGATGCCACACAAATAAATCTTTTCAATTAAAAAAGCATCAGCAGTCCTGAAAACAGAACCAATATTGTGAAGACTTCTAATGTCATCTAGAACAATAATTATTGGAGTTTTAGTAGCGTCTTTAAAATCTTCAACCGATTTTCTTTCTAATTCTTTATTTTCGAGCTTACGCATGTTTTTTTGTTTTATAAAATTTGACCTTTGGTCATGAGGGGCAAAGATATTCAAAAAAAAAGTCCCGATAAATCGAGACTTTCATGAATTATAATTAACTAAAATTAGCTTTTTACTGGAGTTGCACCTTCAGCTGGAGCATCTGGTAAAACAGTTCCTTTAATAGTAAGAACTTTAGTTTCTTGTCCTGTAGCATTTGATTTTACAGTAACCGTTTTTGTAAATGCACCAACTCTGTCAGTAGCATATTTTACACCAATAACACCTTTTTCTCCTGGTTGGATTGGTTTTTCTGGTTTAGTAGGAACTGTACATCCACATGAACCTTGAGTACTTTCGATAGTTAAAGGTTTGTTTCCGTTGTTTACAAAAACAAATTCTCTTTTTCCATCAGCATTGTGTTGGATTGTTCCGTAATCGATAGTTTCGTTTTCGAAAACCATACCAGCGCCGTCCACTTTTGGAGTTTCAACTTTAGCTGGAGCATCTGCTTTTTTAGCAGTTTTTTTAGCAGTTTGTGCGTTGCTAGTTGCAACACCAAAAACAGTAATTGCAGCTAATAAAATAAATTTTTTCATTTTTAATAGTATTTAAGTTTCTGAGACAAATCTATTCAAAAAATATATTCACTTGCATTTTTTTGTCTTAAGGTTAAATTAATTTTTTAATAAGATGTCTAATCGTTCTAAAATATTTAAATTCGCTTTCACTATAATTAAATTCAAAAACCATTGTCAGCCAAAGAAAATCAAGTAAAGGAAACCCCTTTAATGAAACAATACAACGAGATAAAAAGAAAATATCCCGATGCGTGTTTATTATTTAGAGTTGGAGATTTTTATGAAACTTTTGGCGAAGATGCCATTCGCGCTTCTAAAATTCTAGGAATTGTTTTAACTAAACGAGGTGCTGGCTCTGAAACCGAAACAGCATTAGCAGGTTTTCCACATCATTCCTTAAATACTTATTTACCAAAATTAGTAAAAGCGGGTCTTCGAGTTGCTATTTGTGATCAATTAGAGGATCCAAAAATGACGAAAACCATTGTTAAACGTGGAGTGACGGAATTAGTAACTCCTGGGGTTGCTATGAATGATGAGGTGTTACATTCAAAATCCAATAATTTTTTAGCATCAGTTTATTTTGGCAAGAAGCAATTAGGGGTGTCTTTTCTTGATGTTTCTACTGGCGAGTTTCTTACGGCTCAAGGCAATGAAGAGTATATTGATAAGCTATTGCAGAATTTTAGTCCGAGTGAAATTTTGATTCAAAAGAATAATAAAGCACAATTTAAAGAGACTTTTGGAGAAGATTTTAATGTTTTTTTTCTTGAGGACTGGGTTTATAAAGAAGACTATGCTCATGAGATTTTGAATTCTCATTTTCAAACCAATTCCTTAAAAGGTTTCGGCATTGAAGAATTGCCTGATGGTATTATTGCATCTGGAGCCATTTTATATTATTTATCAGAAACACAACATAATAAAGTTCAGCACATCACCAATATTCAACGTATTGCTGAAGATGCTTATGTTTGGATGGATCGTTTTACAATCCGTAATTTAGAATTATACCACAGTCATTCTCATAATGCTGTAACTCTTTTGGATGTTATTGATAGAACGCTTTCGCCAATGGGGTCAAGACTTCTGAAACGTTGGTTGGCTTTGCCTTTGAAGGATATCAATAAGATTAGAAGCCGTCATGAGGTGGTTACTTATTTAAAAGATAATCAGGAGATTCTTCAAAAGATTCAATATCAAATCAAACAGATTTCTGATTTAGAGCGATTAATTTCAAAGGTTGCCACTTGTAAAATTTCTCCTCGTGAGGTTATTTATCTAAAAGAATCATTAGACGCTATTATTCCAATTAAAAATATCGCTTTAGAGAGCAAGCAAGAGGCTGTTCGTATCATTGGCGACAGTTTGCATGCATGTGATTTGCTTCGAGAAAAAATAAAAACTACATTAAATCAAGATGCACCTGTAGCAATAGCAAAAGGGAATGCTATAGCCACTGGAGTTCATGCTGAATTAGATGAATTGCGAAATATAGCTTTTTCAGGAAAAGAATTTCTAGAAGGTATTGAAGCTAGAGAATCAGAACGAACGGGAATTACATCTTTAAAAATCTCTTTCAATAATGTTTTTGGTTACTATATAGAAGTTAGAAATACACACAAAGATAAAGTTCCTGTTGAATGGATTCGTAAGCAAACTTTAGTCAATGCTGAACGTTATATTACGGAAGAATTAAAAGAATACGAAACCAAGATTCTCGGGGCAGAAGAAAAAATACATCAAATAGAAGGCCATTTGTTCGAACAATTGGTTATTTGGATAGGAACTTACATTAAGCCAGTTCAGTTAAATGCAAATCTTGTAGCGCAATTAGATTGTTTATTGTCTTTTGCACAATTAGCAATTGAAAATGATTACGTGTGTCCAATATTAGACGATACATTTGAACTGGAAATCACCAACGGACGTCATCCGGTAATTGAAAAACAATTGCCTGTTGGAATTCCATATGTAGCTAACGATGTTTTTCTAGATAGAGAAACACAACAACTAATCATGATTACGGGGCCTAATATGTCTGGTAAATCGGCTATATTAAGACAAACTGCTTTAATTGTGCTCTTGGCTCAAATGGGAAGTTTTGTCCCAGCAGAAAAAGTAAGAATGGGTATTGTGGATAAAATATTCACAAGAGTTGGAGCTAGCGATAATATTTCGATGGGAGAATCTACTTTTATGGTGGAAATGAACGAAACCGCATCTATTTTGAATAATATTTCAAATAGAAGTCTCGTTTTGTTGGATGAAATTGGTAGAGGAACTAGTACTTATGACGGAATTTCTATAGCTTGGGCTATTGCAGAGTTTTTGCATGAGAATCCAGCGAGACCAAAAACATTGTTTGCTACACATTATCATGAATTGAATGAAATGAGTGAATTACTACCAAGGATACAGAATTATAATGTTTCGGTTAAAGAGTTGAAGGATACTGTTCTTTTTATTAGAAAGTTAGTAAAAGGAGGAAGCGCTCATAGTTTTGGTATTCATGTAGCTAAAATGGCCGGAATGCCACAAATGGTAATACAAAAAGCTCAAAAACTTTTAAAGAAACTAGAAAAAAATCATTCTAGTGATGCATTAAATGGTATTAAATCGGCTAAAGATGAAATGCAACTCAATATTTTTAATTTGGATGATCCATTATTAGAGGAAATCAGGGAAGATATTCTGAATTTAGACATTAACACTTTAACGCCAGTTGAGGCTTTAATGAAGTTGAATGAGTTAAAGAGGATGCTGCAAAAAAAATAGTTTTGTGGACTTGGTTTTGCTAATCAGATGATTATATTTTCAAAAAGTTTTTTTCAAAAAAAGGTTTGTATAATTCAATTTTAGTATTACATTTGCATCCGCAATACGGTAGAAGTATTGGTTCTTTTAAAAATTGATAATGCGAAAATAGCTCAGTTGGTAGAGCGCGACCTTGCCAAGGTCGAGGTCGCGGGTTCGAGCCCCGTTTTTCGCTCTTTACCATAGGAAGTTAAATTTATTTAATCTCCAAATGCTCGGATGGTGAAATTGGTAGACACGCTGGACTTAAAATCCAGTGAACAGCAATGTTCGTGCGGGTTCAAGTCCCGCTCTGAGTACAAAAAGCTTCAAACTATGTTTGAAGCTTTTTTTGTTTTTATTTTCTAATAAATTTATTGCATAAAAAAAGCCACGCATTGCGTGGCTTGATTTTTTTAAAATAATTAGTGTCTAATTATTTTTTTGCAGGTGCAGCTGGAGCTGGTGTAGCAGCTGGAGCTTCTGTTTTAGCAGCAGTTGTATCAGCAGCTGGAGCAGCAGTTGTATCAACAGCAGGTGCAGCAGTAGTGTCAACAGCTTCAACAGCAGTTGTGTCAGCAGCAGCATCACCTTTAGCATCAGCTTGTTTACAAGATACTACAGTTAATGCAGCGATAACAGCTAAACTTAAAAATACTTTTTTCATCTTACTTAATTATAAAAGGTTAATTATTAATTCGAGGCAAAGATATAAATTTTTTGATAGGTTAAAATAATTTTTTTACTTTTTTTAAAAAACCTATATTTTGCTTCGCTTTCTATTTATCAATAATCGTGCCAAAAAATAAAAATTTGCTTAAAAATTTATTTTTTCTTCTCAGGAGTGATTATTTTTAATTCTTTAATGATGTTTTCAGCATTAGCAAATTTATCTATTATAAATAAAACATAACGCATATCAACCATAATGTTTCTACAGATTTCAGGTGAATAATAAATGTCACTCATTGTTCCTTCCCAAACTCTATCAAAATTCAAGCCAATTAAATTTCCCTTAGCATCTAAAGCTGGACTTCCTGAATTTCCTCCAGTGGTATGGTTTGTAGCAATGAAATCAAGAGGCATTTTACCATTAACCCCATATATGCCATAATCTTTTGTATTGTATAAATCAATCAGTTTCTTTGAAACATCGTATTCATAATCCCCAGGAATATATTTTTCCATAACACCATCAAGATAAGTGAATGGTTCGTATATAACGCCATCATTGGGTTTATAGCCTTTCACTTTACCATATGTTACCCTTAGGGTACTGTTAGCATCTGGAAATACTCTATTTTTAGGAAACAATTCCAAGATAGCTTTCATATAGGTTCTTTGAGTAGCGGTTATTTTTAAATTTATTTCATCGTATTTTGGCAAAACATTTTTCAAATGTGAATCAATAATAGTTTTTGCAACTATATATCCTTTGTCATTGTTTAGATTTTCTAAAACAGTCTTACTATCACCGTTCAATAATTCTTTAACTTTATCATAACTTACTAATTTTGAATTTGTAAAAACTTCATTTGATAAAGCTAAAGCATCAATATTTGTTAAAGAACTTGGCAAAAACTGTTTGGGATATTTTTTGCTGTATATATCAAGTATTTGTTCCAAGACTTTTTGGTCAACTGTCGGATTAAATTCTTGATAAAACTCGCCCCAACCATTTACCAAAGTTTTTCTTCTGTCGTTGAAAGCATCTTCTCCCTTGACATTATATATTTGCTCTAATTGATACAATTTATATCCAACAGAGAGAATTTCAGCATTTCTTACCACTGTTTCATCAAAAAAAGCTTTTGCTAAAGCATAGTCTTTGATTTCAGAATAATTTTTTTCAAAATCAGATAGTAATTTACCGTATTCTGCTTCTTTACCAGATTTTAAAACTTTTTCTTGAAATTGTTTTTCAAATTTTTGTTTAGCACTAACAGCATCTGCTTTTTTCAAACCTTTGATTTCTCCTCTCCATTTTTTCCATGCATTAGCAATGGTAGCGTTTTTAGCAGCATATTGAATTTTAATAGCATTGTCTTTTCGCATAAATCCATCCTGAACTTTCAATGTAACATCGCGCAGCTCAATTTTAGTTGGATCAATGATATTTATAATTTGGTCAACAGCATAGGAAGGAAGATATTCTTGAGTTGTTCCAGGATATCCCATAACCATAGTAAAATCATTTTCTTTCAATCCCTTAATCGAAATTGGAAAGTAATATTTGGGTTTGTAAGGAACATTTTCAGTAGAATATTCTGCAGGATGGTTGTCTTTATCTGCATAAATTCGGAATAATGAAAAATCTCCTGTGTGTCTTGGCCAAACCCAGTTATCAGTGACATCTCCAAATTTTCCAATCGAACTCGGTGGTGCTCCAACCAAACGAATATCTTTAAATGTTTCTGTTACAAAAAGTAAATATTGATTGCCATAATAAAATGTTTTAATAATGTTTTCCTGCCAGGCTTCCTTTGGTAGCGTTTTGGACAGATTCACAATATTTTCTTGGATTTTCTTTTGCTTTTCGGTTTCAGCTAATGAAGTGGTTCCATCTAGGATTTTAGAAGTGACATCTTCAATTCTGATAACAAAAGAAACAACCATTCCTTTGTTGAGTAATTCGTCTTCCATTTTGTAGGCCCAAAAACCATCAGTAATATAATCGTGCTCAACACTTGAATGATTCTGAATGGCATCAAATCCGCAATGGTGATTAGTCAAAATTAATCCTTTGGGCGAAATCACTTCAGAAGTACATCCCCCATTAAATTGAGGCACGGCATCTTTTAAACTCGATTTATTAATGGAATAAATTTGGTCAACAGTGATCTTCATTCCTAAGTTTTTCATTTCACTTTCATTCATTCCTTTTAATAAAGATGGAATCCACATACCTCCTTGTTGTGCGGAACCTTGAATAAAAACAAATAAGAGTAGTAATCTTAAGGATTTCATAGTGTAACTATTTAGAGTTATAGGCATTTGATTTGTATCAATTGTTATTAATATGTTTCAAAATAATATCAGTTGCACCTTTATTCATTTGTACAAAAGTGGAGCAAATATGCCCTTTTTCATGACGAATATCCTCGTTTGAAATCAAATTTGAAAAGGCATCGTCAAGATCATTTTGATTTGAAATCGAAACACAACCTTCTTGATGAACTAAAGCTATGGCTTCAGCAAAATGCGAGAAGTTTGGCCCAACAACAATAGGAATTCCAAAAGTGGCGGGTTCCAAAATGTTGTGAACACCAGGATTTCCAAAACCGCCGCCAACATAGGCAATATCAGCATAACTGTAAATTTTGGTCAAGATGCCAATAGTGTCGATGATTAAAACATCATATTGTGATAAATCAACATTTTCTTTTTCAGAAAATAAAATAGTCTTCTTAGAAATGGATTTTTTCAATTCCTGAATTTGTTCGGCTTTAATGTTGTGTGGAGCAATGATGAATTTTACATTTTCAGCAGTTTCATTGATATAGTTCACCAATAAACTTTCATCTTTTGGCCATGAACTTCCAATCACAATTGTTGTAGTGTTGTTTTTGAATTGCTTGATAAAATCCAATGAATTGTCTCGTTCTAAAATAGCAACAACTCTATCAAATCGGGTGTCGCCAGAAATTTTCACATTAGTAAAACCCAATTTTTGAAGTAATAATTTGGAGCTTTCATTCTGAACAAAAAAGTAATCGAAAGCCTTTAAAGCATTTCTATAAAAACCACCATACCATTTGAAAAAGGCTTGGTTTTCTCTAAAAATGCCTGAAATCAAATAGGTTTTGATATTGGCTTTTTTTAGTTCGTTTAAATAATTGGGCCAATACTCATATTTAATAAAGAAAACCAACTCGGGGTGCACCAATTTCAGAAATTCCTTTGCGTTTGATTTTGTGTCTAATGGCAGATAAATAGTGACATCAGCAATGGTATTATTTTTCCGAACTTCAAAACCAGAAGGAGAAAAGAAAGTCAACACGATTTTATGATTTGGAAACTGTATTTTTATTTTTTCAATTACAGGCAAACCTTGTTCATATTCGCCTAATGATGCTGCATGAAACCAAATCGTTTTATCTTCCGGATTAATTTTGCTGGTTAATGCTTCAAAAACAGTCTTTCTACCGTCAACAAACAGCTTTATTTTTGGACTAAAAAGCGCCAATAATTTCACAATTTGTGATGCGAAAAGCAGTAAAACATTGTATAGAAAAAGCATCCTAAAAAATTTGTTGCGCTAAAGTACGTTTCTTTTACTGAACATGAAATTCTACTTTAGAATTTCTTACTTTTGTGGCTCAAATTTTAGGATCATGAGAAAAATTCAAATGGTTGACCTAAAAAGTCAATACGAAAAAATAAAAACCACTGTTGATGCCTCTATTCAAGAGGTTTTAGATACCACAACTTACATTAATGGACCAAAAGTTCACGAATTCCAAAAAAATCTTGAGCAGTATTTAGATGTGAAACACGTCATTCCTTGTGCTAATGGGACTGATGCTTTGCAAATTGCCATGATGGGATTAGGCCTAAAACCAGGGGATGAGGTAATAACTGCCGATTTTACATTTGCTGCCACTGTTGAAGTTATTGCTTTATTGCAATTAACACCTGTTTTGGTTGATGTTGATCTGGTAAATATGAATATTTCTATTGATGCTATTAAGAAAGCAATCACCCCAAAAACGAAAGCGATTGTCCCAGTGCATTTATTCGGAAGAGCGGCAAATATGGAAGCAATTATGCGGATTGCTAAGGAACATAATTTATATGTAATTGAAGATAATGCTCAGGCAATTGGTGCTAATTGTAAATTTTCTGATGGAACTAAAAAGAAAGCAGGTACCATTGGACATGTATCATCAACCTCTTTTTTTCCTTCTAAAAATTTAGGATGTTATGGAGATGGTGGTGCTATTTTCACCAATGATGATGCTTTGGCACATACTATTCGCGGTATTGTAAATCACGGAATGTACGTTCGTTATCATCACGATGTGGTTGGAGTAAATTCACGCCTAGATAGCATTCAAGCAGCAGTTTTAGATGCTAAATTACCATTATTAGATAGTTATAACGAAGCAAGACAAAATGCAGCAAGAAAATATTCGTCCGCTTTTGAAGGACACAAAAACATCATTGCACCAACGATTTGTGATATTTGCGATTGTCATGTGTTTCACCAATATACTCTGCGTATTATAGACGCCGATAGAAATGCCTTGATGGAACATTTATTAGCCAAAGGAATTCCATGCGCTATTTATTATCCGATTCCGTTGCACTCTCAAAAAGCCTATTTAGATTCAAGATATAAAGAAGAAGATTTTCCAGTAACCAATCAATTAGTTAAAGAAGTGATTTCTTTGCCAATGCACACAGAATTGGATGATGAGCAAATAAAATTTATTACAGATAGCGTTTTAGAATTCTTAAAATAACAAATGAAAATAGTTGTAACTGGCGGTTTAGGATTTATTGGTTCGCACACGGTTGTTGAATTACAAAATGAAGGTTTTGAAGTAGTAGTTATCGATAATCTTTCTAATTCGTCATTGGATGTACTCGATGGTATTGAAAGAATTACTAAAATAAAACCACTATTCGAAAACATTGATTTAAGAAATAAATTAGCGGTTCAAAATTTTTTCAAAACACACCATGATGTTGCTGGTGTAATTCATTTTGCAGCTTCAAAAGCTGTCGGAGAAAGTGTTGATGACCCTTTGTTATATTACGAAAATAATATTAACGCTTTGGTTTATGTACTTCAGGAAATAACAAAATTGCAACAGGCTAATTTTATTTTCAGTTCTTCCTGTACCGTTTATGGTCAAGCCGAAAAAATGCCTATCACAGAAGATGCCTCTGTACAACCAGCTATTTCTCCGTATGGGAATACAAAGCAAATTGGAGAAGAAATCATTTTTGATGTAGCTAAAGTGACTAATCTTAATTCTGTTTTGTTACGTTATTTCAATCCGATTGGGGCACATTCCAGTACAGAAATAGGGGAATTACCACTTGGAGTTCCTCAAAATTTGGTTCCATTTATTACACAAACCGCATTCGGATTAAGAAAAGAATTGTCTGTTTTTGGTAATGATTATCCAACTCCGGACGGAACTTGTATTCGTGATTATATTCATGTCGTTGATTTGGCCAAAGCACATGTAATTGCTATGCAAAGGTTATTAAACAAACGTAATTTAGATAAAGTAGAAATTTTTAATTTAGGAACAGGAAAAGGAAGTTCAGTCCTAGAAGTAATCAATGCTTTCGAAAAAGTTTCAGGACAAAAATTACCTTATAAGATTGTTCCAAGAAGAGAGGGCGATGTTATTATGGCTTATGCCAATACAGATAAAGCAAACGATGTTTTAGGTTGGAAAGCTGCATTTTCTTTAGAAGAAGCCTTGGCTTCTGCCTGGAAATGGGAACAAAAGGTTAGAAGTTAAACCATTTAATTTTTAATATAAAAGAAGCCCTCTGTTTTGAGGGCTTTTTTATTATTTTTTGACAGACTCTTTTAATTTCTTTGCTGCAGCTTCCATTTTTTCAGCACTTTTAATTTTTACGCTGTCTACTTTTGCTTCGGCTTTGACTTTAGCAGAATCTAGTTTGGCTTTCGCTTTTAGTTTTGCCGAATCAATAGTTTCTTTTACTTCTTCGGTTACAGCATCCTTCGCCTCATTTAATTTTTCTTTCGTTTTATCTTGACAAGAAATTAGTACAGCAATAAATGCTAGGGATAAGATTATTTTTTTCATAATTTTTTTGTTTAAATTTTATTATGCCGAAATGGTTTCAACCTCTTTATCAATTTTATTGACTAATCCAACTAAAACTTTACCAGGCCCAACTTCAGTAAAACTAGTAGCCCCATCTTTTATCATTTGTTGCACGGATTGTGTCCATCTCACAGGAGCAGTTAATTGAATAATTAAGTTTTTCTTGATTTCATTGGCATCAGAAACTGCGGTTGCTGTTACATTTTGATACACAGGACAACTTGGTGTTGAGAAAGTAGTAGCTTCAATAGCAGCGGCTAATTCTTCTCTTGCAGGTTCCATCATAGGAGAATGAAAAGCACCTCCAACAGGTAAAATCAAAGCACGTTTGGCACCAGCTTCTTTCATTTTTTCGCAAGCTAATTCTACGGCTTTATACTCTCCTGAAATTACTAATTGTCCAGGACAGTTGTAGTTAGCGGCAACCACAACACCATCAATGGAAGCACAAATATCTTCAACAATTTTATCCTCTAAATTTAAAACGGCTGCCATAGTAGAAGGTGTAATCTCACACGCTTTTTGCATGGCAATGGCGCGTTGGGAAACCAATTTTAATCCATCTTCAAAAGACAAAGTTCCATTGGCAACCAATGCCGAGAATTCGCCTAAGGAGTGACCTGCAACCATATCAGGTTTGATGTTTAATGTTTTGGCTAAAATTACCGAGTGTAAAAAGACTGCAGGTTGAGTTACTTTCGTTTCTTTTAATGCTTCGGCAGTACCTTCAAACATAATATCTGTAATGCTGAAACCTAGAATTTCATTTGCTTTTTCGAATAATTCTTTGGCTAAAGCCGAGTTCTCGTATAATTCTTTACCCATTCCAGTAAACTGAGCTCCTTGTCCAGGAAAAACGTATGCTTTCATTACTTCTTTTTTAGAGGATTATCTTCTTTTTATTTGAGGCAAAAGTAGCTAAAAAACACATTTCTAATAGAAATGTTAAAAAAAATCAAGCATAATTAAACTTTTGTACTTTTCATCGTTCTATAGTATTTGCCCTAAACCTTTAATATAAATGAAACACTTCATTGTTCTCCTTTTTTTTGTTTGTTTTGCCCAAACCCAAGCGCAAGTTGAAATCCCTAAAAAGTGGAGATTCAATTTCCAATTAGACAATCGATTTTCAAAAATACATGGTGATGAGGTTATAATTTTCGGAGGTAAGTTTGGACTTCAATACAAAAAACTTACTCGTTTTGGAGTAGGGGCTTCCTTTATAATTAATCCAGTAACAGTGCGTTACATTGATAAGATATCCAACTTACCAGGTGAAAACATTATTAATTTTTGGTACGTGAGTGTTTTTAATGATTGGATTCTTTATAAAAATAATCACTTTGAATGTTTTGTTACAGAACAAGTAGGGTATGGTAAACCAACGTTTATCCATGAAGTTAATAATGATGTTGTAAAAGATATTAATTTGGATTTGTATGTAAATGAAATATCAGGTCAAGTTAATTACAAAATTTTACCTTGGATAGGAGCTGGTGCAGGAGTTGGTTACAGAAGTCTTTTTAATAAAAAATCGGCACTTACCAATACTTTTGATGCGCCGATTTATATCTTTAAAATCATAATTTTCCCCGAAAGCTTTTTCAGAAATCAATAAACTAAATCTCGATGGACTCAATAATCTCTTGTAATTGTTTTTTCAGTTCAGGATTAATGATGCCATTCACAGCGTCAAAATTTTCATAGAAGGTAGGTAACGAAAAACTACCTTTCAAATCAGCACCTTGGAAAGGAAATCTTTTAGTGGCAATTTCTAAAACAGTAGCGCCACCTCTTGCTCCAGGTGAAGTGGCTAATAACAACATCGGTTTTTCTTGAAAGGTTTTGTTGTTGATTCGAGATGCCCAATCCAAAGTGTTTTTAAACGCCGAGGAATAAGCTCCGTTATGTTCAGCAAGTGATAACACAATGAAATCAGCAGTTCCTATTTTATCATAAAAAGCATGGGCTAAATGATGAATTCCATCTTCTTTTTCTTTGTCTACCGAGAATACAGGCATTTCATAGTCGTTTAAATCCAAGACTTCTACCGATGCATTGGGAAACAGATTTGCCACATAAATAGCCAATTGTTTGTTGATGGAATTCTTACTAGACGAACCTCCAAAAGCTATGATTTTTTTCATTTATTTATCTTTATTTAGATAATAGGTTAAGGCTCCTGATGGGCACTTTTTGACAGTTTCGATAATTTTATCTGTTGTCGAATTTTCTGCATGAATCCATGGTTTTTCTTTAGGTTTAAACACATCGGGGTTGTTTTTTACACATTCGGCGGCGTGTTTGCATAGTGCATTTTTCCATACAATGGTTACTTCTCCATTGCTGTATTCTTTGATGAGGTCTTTAGCATCCATGTTATATAGTGGTGTTAATCGTTATTTTATTTTTCAGAATTTTTGAAATCGGACATTTCTCAGCTATTAAAAGCAAACGTTCTTTTTGCTCGTCACTAATGTTGGTTGGGAAAGTAATGTTTCTTGAAATACTAGTTTCCAAGTCAGGATTCAAGCTCTGAGCTAAATTTAAAGAAATATTGATTTCAGGAATGTCCCATCCTTTTCGATCAATGTACATTCGTAAAGTAGATAAAGTACAACCTGCTAGTGAAGCTAGGAATGTTGAAAACGGGTCGGGCCCAATATTTTCTCCACCCACACTCTCGGGTTCATCCATCAATAAGGTACCATTACGCCAAGAAATGGTACACAAATATTTCTGTGTACCAATTTTTCCTTCTACGTTATTTTCTAAAAGATTTGCCATACTTATTTTTTAAATTGAGGCTATTTCGGGGCGATTACAAAACGTCTCTAAATTCGGGAACTTTGTCAAAAAACACTTTTAGCAAACGGACAAAGCGGAATAATTTTGATGCCTTTTTCACGAGCCCATTCAACAGCTTTAGTAACCATTTTTTTGCCAAACCCTTTCCCTTCGTTGCCAGGATTTACTTCAGTATGGTCGATGATGATTTTATCTTCACCTGCAAATACAAAAGTCATCATGGCTTCGTGTTTTCCGTCTACATCAATGTAAAACACACCATTTTTATCATTGATTTTTAATTGAACTTCACTCATTACTTTTTTATTTATTGAATCATTGGAACTTCCATTAACAATACTTCAGCATCTGATGTTGCTTCAAAAGATACTTTATCAAAATCGGTGATTCCTATACCATCGCGGTGTTCTAATACTTGACCATCTACTGTAACGCTTCCTTTGATTACAAACACATACAAGCCGTTACCTTCTTTGTTACGATTGTATTCAACACTTATCCCTTTATCTAAATTCGCCATATGAAACCAAGCATCTTGATGAATCCAAACACCTCCATCCTCTGCATTAGGTGATAACACTTGTTGAAATTTATTATGTCTATCAGTAGTGTCTAGGGTGATTTGTTGGTAACGAGGTTCAACGTTTCTGAATTTTGGGAACACCCAAATCTGCAACAAATTGGTTCTTTTATCTTGATTTGGATTGAATTCAGAGTGTTGAATTCCAGTTCCGGCACTCATTACTTGAACGTCGCCAAATTTAATCACCTCTGTATTCCCCATGCTGTCTTTGTGCGCCAAATCACCTTCTAATGGAATCGTAATGATTTCCATATTATCGTGAGGATGTGTACCAAATCCCATTCCAGGCGCAACAATATCATCATTTAAGACTCTAAGAACACCAAACTGCACTCGGTTAGGGTCATAGTAGCTTGCGAAACTAAAAGTATGATGAGCATTTAACCAACCATGGTCGGCATGTCCTCTAGTATTGGCTTTGTGTAAAACTGTATTTTTCATTTGTCTTTAATATTGTTTTTTAAATGTCAAATGCAATCGCTATTACTATCTTCTTTAATTATTAGAATTGTAGTGGCGATGTCATGATGTATAAATGTATTAATTATTATGATACAAATTTACATCACAAGGAAGCGGAGTGCACTTAATGTAGATTAAGAAATCATTTTTTCAACATCCTTGCTTTCATCTTGCTAAAGAACTCAGGAGTAACTCCAATATAAGACGCAATTTGTTTTTGAGGAACTTTTTGAATTAAGGAGGGGTATTTGGAACAAAATTTCTCAAACCTTTCTTCTGCTGTTAAACTCAAGTTATCCATCAGGCGCTCTTGATTTGCTACCAAAGAGTTTTCGGTAAGAATTCTGAAGAACCTTTCCAGTTTTGGGATTTCGAGATATAGTATTTCCTGATTTTCTTTGGATAACAATACTACTTCTGCATCTTCTAACACTTCAATAAAAAGATTGCCTGGTTTTTGCGAAAGCAAGCTATACATATCTCCAATCCACCAACCCTCACAGGCGAAACTCAATACATGCTCGATAATATTGTCATTGATGGTAAAGCTTCTTAGCAATCCTGAATTCACAAAATAGGAATGTTTGCAAACTTCTCCAGCGTTAAGAATGATAGTTTTAGCTTTATAGTGTTTAGTTTCGATTTTAGACAAAAAAAACGCTTGCTCTTCTGGAGTAAGCGTTAGAATTTTTGAAATGTTATCCAAGATTTGAGCCATGGATTACTCTTTTGCAGGAAGCAATTTAAAGGAACTGACCACGAAACGATCATTTTTTACTTCACCAACGACTTCCGCTTTTCTTATAGCAGAACAAAATCCATCAGTAGCGTGTGCATCTCCGTGTTTGTTGATGTCGGTTCCGTCTACGAAATACGATTTTCCATCAATTCGAACCGCTAAATCACAACCGCCTTTGCTTTTCATCCCAAATTGGCATTGACCACAAGCGGCTTCTACAATTTGTGTTTTAGGTTTTTCTTGTGCAGTAAGACTAATGCAAAAGAAAAGAACAAGAATTGAAACTATTTTTTTCATAACAATATAATTTAGGCTAAAGCTTCTTTGATTCTTTTGAAAGCTTCGGTTAATAATGCTTCGCTAGTAGCATAGGAAAGACGGATGCAATTTGGATTTCCAAAAGCGTCTCCAGTAACCGTTGCCACATTAGCTTCAGATAATAAATACATCGAGAAATCATCGGCATTGTTAATCAATTTTCCGCGCAATGTTTTTCCGAAATAAGAAGCAACATCAGGGAAAAGATAGAACGCACCTTCAGGAACATTGATTTTAAAACCTGGAATTTCTTTGGCTAAAGCCACCACTAAATCTCTACGGTTTTTAAAAGCAGTTACCATTTCATTCAAGACTTTTGGATCAGCATCCACAGCGGTAATCGTAGCTCTTTGTGCAATAGAATTCGCACCCGAGGTTACTTGACCTTGCATTTTAGTACAAGCTTTAGCAATAAATTCAGGGGCGCCGATATACCCAATTCTCCAACCCGTCATGGCAAATGCTTTAGCAACACCATTCACAGTAATCGTTCTTTCAAACAATCCTGGAATTGAACCAATACTGCAGAAGGTTCCAGAGAAGTTAATATGTTCGTAGATTTCGTCAGAAACGATATAAATGTTAGGATATTTTTCTAATACTTTCCCAATAGCTGTCAACTCCTCACGATTATATACCGAACCGCTTGGATTGCATGGTGAACTGAACCACATCATTTTGGTTTTTGGCGTAATCGCTTTTTCCAATTGTTCGGCTGTCATTTTAAAATCGGTTTCAACAGAAGTCGGAACTTCAACTGGAACTCCGCCTGATAATTTGATGATTTCAAAATAAGAAACCCAATACGGTGCAGGTAAAATGACTTCATCACCATCATTCAACATTACTTGAGCAATATTGTATAAAGATTGTTTAGCACCTGTAGATACTACTATGTTAGCAGGTTTATAGTCTAAATTATTATCGCGTTTGAATTTTCTACAAACGGCCTCTTTCAATTCTACATAACCGTCTACAGGAGTGTATGTGCTATAGTTTTCATCGATAGCTTTTTTAGCGGCTTCTTTGATGAAGTCAGGCGTATTGAAATCGGGTTCCCCTAAACTTAAACTGATGATGTCTTTTCCTTGGGCTTTTAATTCTCTAGCTAAGGCAGCCATAGCCAGTGTTTGTGAGGTAGATAAGTTATTAATTCTGTCTGATAAGATGCTCATTAGGTTGTGTGATTTATGGTAAATAAAAGAGACGCCAAGTAAGGCGTCTGTTTCTAAAAATTAGGTTAATTGCGGTTGTCTTCCCAGTTCCCTTAAATGTCTGAAATGTGAAATGATAGCAGCTCTTGTAGTTTTGAATTCGTAGTAAGGTAATTCACATTCGGCAGCCGTTTGTTTCACAATTTCGGCGATTTTATCATAGTGAATGTGACTGATGTTTGGAAACAAATGATGCTCAACTTGGTGGTTTAAACCGCCAGTATAGTAGTTTACCAACCAGTTTTTTGGAGCAAAGTTAGCAGTTGTGAATAGTTGGTGAATGGCCCAAGTATTTTCAATTTCGCCATTATCGTCTGGAATTGGATTTTCTGTTTCTTCCACTACGTGAGCTAATTGGAACACTACACTCAGGATAACTCCAGCAGTGTAATGCATAACCAAAAACCCTAAAATTACTTTCCACCAAGTGATGCCTAAAACCATCGGAATTACTAACCAAATAGAGAAATAAATAATTTTAGTAATGATCAATGTCGTCCAACGAACTACAGGTTTTTTGAATTCACCATAAGATAAATTTCGTTTCAAATAACGTTTCATTTGAAGGAAATCGGTAGTAATTGCCCAGTTGAAAGTTAACAAGCCATACAAGAAAACAGAATAATATTGTTGGAATTTGTGAAAGCGATACCATTTGGCTTCTTTGGTAAAACGCATAATTCTTCCCGCTTCTAAATCTTCATCGTGACCTAAAATATTAGTATAAGTATGATGCAAAACGTTGTGTTGCACTTGCCAGTTATAGACATTTCCGGCCAAGATATAAATGCTACCTCCCATGAATTTGTTGACCCATGATTTAGTAGAATAAGCACCGTGATTTCCATCGTGCATAACGTTCATTCCAACGCCTGCCATTCCGATACCAATAACAACATTAAGCAAAAGATAAACCCAAAAAGGCATGTCTAAAGCAAGCAAAATGAAGTATGGGGTTAAGAAAATGGTAAACATTACAACTGTTTTCAAGTGTAATTTCCAATTTCCAGTTCTGTTTAAATTGTTTTCCTTAAAATAATTATTAACTCTTGAGTTTAAGGTTCTAAAGAATTTCAAATTGTCGTTCTTAGAAAATATTGGGGTTGTGGTCTCCATTTAGTATTAATCAAATTTTCCCCAAAGATAATTATTATAATATTTTAAAGATTATAAACAAATCATAATTATTAACCAAAAGCACTATTTTTGTTGAAAAATCAAGTTATGGAAGAAATTATCAAACAATTTCCTAATCTTACTGAAAATCAACTCTTGCAGTTTCAAAAGTTAGAAGCGTTGTACCAAGATTGGAATGCCAAAATTAATGTGATTTCTCGTAAAGACATTGATGAATTATATACCAAACACGTTTTGCATTCTTTGGCTATAGCCAAAATCCAAGCTTTTGAACCTGGAACCTATATTCTTGATGTAGGAACAGGTGGTGGATTTCCAGGAATTCCCTTAGCGATACTTTTTCCCGAAACTCGTTTCTATTTGATAGATGTTATTCTAAAAAAAATAAATGTGGTAAAAGCTGTTGCCGAAGCATTAGAATTAAAAAATGTAAAAGCAGAACAAATTAGAGCTTTGGAAGTTAAAGGGGATTATGATTTTATTGTAAGCCGCGCCGTAACGAATATGCCCGATTTTGTTTCTTGGATAAAAGACAAAATTAAAAAGCAAAACAAACACACTTTGAAAAATGGAATTCTATATTTAAAAGGCGGTGATTTAACAGAAGAATTAAAATCGTTTCCCTATGCCAAGGAATATAATATAGCCGATTTCTTCTCGGATGAATTCTTTGAAACCAAAAAGGTAGTGCACTTACCATTAAAGTTTAAAGCTTAAAAAAAGTCCCTACTGCTAGGGACTTTTTTAGTGTTAACTCTTAATAATTTTCTTCGTTATACTTCCGTTTTCATTTCCTATAGTGATGAGATATATCCCTTTAGTTAATGAAATTGGAATATCTAATGTTCCGTTAATCGTTTCGTTTTTGCTTTGATAGATTGTTTTGCCTAACATATCGGTAATACTTATGTTGGCATTCTCTATAGGATTTCCTGAGTTTATTTCAATAGTGTTTTGTACAGGGTTTTGAATCCAAACCGATTGAAGTGTATTATAAGTATTTCCCAAAACTGGCATAGTACCTATTTCATAGGTTGTATCATTTTGGTTGATACCAGCTGCTGAGGATACCACAACAGTGTTGAGACTTCTAAATTTAAAATTGTTTGTCGAATCGTTAGTTTCATAATAAGCATAAGTAGTCTGAGAAGCTGTTCCTACTGGAAAAATACTTAAGTATAAAGTAACTGAAAGTACTGTTTTTAATCGGGTTACATTACCAGTATAACCATAATCAGGTAAGTTCAAAACGCCATAACCATCAACAGATGTAACTAATGTTCCTGAAAATGTTCCCGAATTAGTGCCGTAGACGTAATTTCCACTAACGTTGTTGTCTGTATTAGTAAACGGATACACCATCGGGAAAGCTCCTAGTGTAGCATTACCACTTCCATTGGAACCGCCATTAAAATTGATATTCAATCCTGAAGAATCTAAACCAGTTATCGAAATAGTTGTCCCAGCAGCTTTTGTAAACATCTTTCCAGTAGCTGTAGCTGAAGTGGTAACAATTACATTAGTGCTACCTGGATAAGTGGTAGATTCTGTAGTTGTAGGAGCAACATAGGTGTATGTTGAGGAGCCAAGAGGAACGAAGCCTGAAAACGACCAGTTCTGATCAATACCACCCGAGCCTTGAGTTAATGCAGTGGCAGTAGTCACCGCAGTGCTTACAAAACCATTTGTTCCATAAAATGAATTGACCTGATGTTGGGCAAAACCAATCATAGAAACTAGGGATAATAATGAAAGTAATTTTATTTTCATAGTTTATTTTTTTTATGAAGTTGACAATCCAATAATTAATTTCAAATGTATAAAAAAAGTCCAAGCGAAAACTTGAACTTTTTAAAAATATAGCAAATGGAATACTACTGTAATTTTATTCTCCTAAAAAAGGATAACGGTAATCTTCAGGAGTAACCATAGTTTCTTTGATGGTTCTTGGAGAAACCCAACGCAATAAATTTTGCATAGAACCCGCTTTATCATTTGTTCCAGAAGCTCTTGCTCCTCCGAATGGTTGCATTCCAACTACAGCTCCAGTTGGTTTGTCATTGATGTAAAAATTCCCAGCACTGTTTTGCAAAGCCAAAGTAGCTTCTTCAATAGCATAGCGATCTTGACTAAATATCGCTCCTGTTAAAGCGTATTCTGAAGTTCCATCAACTAGGGCTAAGGTTTCTTTCCATTTAGCATCTTCATAAACATAAAGGGTTACTACAGGTCCGAAAAGTTCGGTCTCCATTGTAGTGTATTTGGGATTAGTGGTTACAATAATAGTAGGCTCAATGAAATATCCTTTTGATTTATCATAGTTTCCACCCACAATAATTTCAGCATCGGCATCTTTTTTAGCTTGGTCAATATACTTAGCTAATTTATCAAAAGAACCTTCGTGTATTACCGCTGTAATAAAATTGCCAAAATCTTCTGGCGATCCCATTTTCATAGATTTTACATCAGTAATTAATTGCTCTTTTACAGCTGGCCATAAACTCTGAGGAATATATGCTCTTGAAGCCGCTGAACATTTTTGCCCTTGGAATTCAAAACCACCACGAGTGATTCCAGTAACGACTTGTTTTACATTAGCACTTGGATGTGCCAAAACGAAATCTTTTCCACCCGTTTCTCCAACGATTCTTGGATAGGTTTTATAGGTATGAATATTGGTTCCGATTTTCTTCCAGATTTCTTTGAACACAAATGTGGAGCCAGTGTAATGAACTCCAGCAAAATCAGGGCTAGCTAATACAGTATCCGTAATCATAACAGGGTCTCCAAAAACTACGTTGATAACACCATCAGGAACTCCCGCTTCTTTGAAAACATCAATTATTATTTTTGCAGAAAAAACCTGGCTATCACTTGGTTTCCATACAACCACATTTCCCATTAATGCAGCACTTGCAGGTAAATTAGCGGCGATAGCAGTAAAGTTAAACGGTGTTATTGCATAAACAAAACCTTCTAACGGACGGTATTCTACTCGGTTCCAAACATCGGAAACTGACTTAGGTTGGTCGTTATAAATTTGAGTCATGAATTCTACGTTGTAACGCAAGAAGTCAATTAGCTCACAAGACGCATCAATCTCTGCCTGAAAAACAGTTTTCGATTGGGCAATCATAGTGGCAGCATTGATTTTGGCACGATAAGGTCCAGCAATTAATTCGGCTGCTTTTAAAAAGATAGCCGCACGTTGTTCCCAAGCCATATTGGCCCATTTTTTTCTTGCTTCAAGAGCTGAGGCAATGGCCTTTTCGATATGGATTTTTTCTGCCAAATGGTATTGTCCAACAACATGTTGATGATCATGTGGCGCTGTCATATTTCGAGTGTTTCCGGTTCGAATTTCTTCGTTGCCAATGTAGTTAGGAACATCAATTGTTTCTTTCCACATTTTTTGGTATGCGGCCAGAACGGCAGCTTTTTCTGGAGAATTGGGAGCGTATGATTTTACGGGTTCATTGGCCGCTTTTGGGACATGAAAAAAACCTTTTGGCATAGGAATTTAATTTTGAAAATTAGACAATATGAAAATGAAATAACTCATTAACTATGAATTATTAAATTTCACACAAAAGTACAAAGGAAATTTTGAATTTTTAATAAGAAGTCAAACCAAAAATTAATTCAAAGCAAATGCAGCACTTAATTTGAATGAAGGCACAATCACTTTAAAAGTTTTGGTGGTAGTAAAATTAATCATGTTGAAATAACCACTCATGGCACCAAATGGCGAGGAAAGTAAACAACCCGAATTGTAAGTGTGTTTTTCACCTGGTTTTAATACTGGTTTTTTCCCAACTACACCTTCGCCATCAACAATTTCCTTATCGTTAAGGGAATCTAATATTTCCCAATGACGTGAATTTAATTGTACGGAATCTTTGCTGTGATTTTCAATGGTGATTTCATAACTAAAGGCAAAGTGAATTTTATAGTTCTTGAAGTAGGTGCCTTCAAAACTAGTCAAGACCGAAATTTTTATACCTCTTGTTATTTGGGTTACCATGAACTTGAAATGTTTATCGATTTCAAAATTACAAAAAATACTGTTCTATGAACTATTTTAATGTTAATTTTTAGTTAGTTATATCAACAGAACTTGCTACTCCTTTTCCAATAATTCTGTCGTAGCGTTGATTGTTTTCTTTATAATAAACCAACACAAAGTAATTATTTTCAGTTTGATAGAAATTGCCGTCTATAGCATTTTCTTCATCTATTTTCCCTTTGTCATCTGCAATTACGTATTGATAGTTCGTAAACCCTTGTTTTATCATAATGGCCTTTTCATAGACCCCTTTTTCAGCATTATAATCCATCTTGTTTTCATCACCTATTGCGTAATTATTGAACATTCCATTAACGTAAATATTCTTTTTACCATAATATGCTGGTGCTGATAGCGTAAAGAATACCCAGGAATAATCAGCCTCAATATCGTTATTTTGTGCATTAATGTTTTTTACTAGAAAATTCCCATCAATATCAGGGAAATAAGTATAAGGGGCATTGGCTCTTGATTGATTTGTATATAAATGCGCATTGTAAATTCCGCCTTTAGAATCTATAGCGGCTATACTATTATTGGCAGCTCGTATGTTTTTGTTTTCAAAAAAGAGAAATTCGTTTCCTCCCCAAAATTGTGTTTCGGTATCGTATTTGTAAATTAGGTCATTGCCAATGGTATATTGTGGTTTGATATTCGTTATAGCATTGTTCAGTTTACCATTTTGTAGTAACATCACTTTGACATTGGTCAACGGACTTTGAAAGTTAATAATCGGTGAAGTTATTGAAAAGTCTAAGTTTTGTTTGTGCTCTATAATGGAAAGATTTCGAGCTCTTTTGACTTGTATTGGCACCGAAACTATATCTTCATAAAGGATAAATTTTCTTGAAAAAACGACTTCCTTGTCATCATTTAAAATCTTAATCACATAGTTTCCGCTTACTCTAAATTGGGTCAATTTACTCGGAAACGAAAGGTTATAGTGGGAATATACTTGAAGTGAATTAAATGAATTAGTATAATCTTGAATTCGTTGATCATCAAAACCTATAAGGTATTCTGATTTGGATAGTTGTGAAGGTTTCCAATCGTAATTGCAATGAGTAATGGTGTAATAATAATTGGATTCTGTGGCATATAAATCATCAAATTGAAACTGAAAACTATCTCCTAACTGAAAGACGGGTATAGTATTCTGTCCGTTTTGAACAAAAGTGACCGTTTTAATATTATAAGGAGGGATTACTTCTGTTTCTGTTTGTGAAAAAATGATTCCTGTTAGAAGTAGTAATGTGAAAGTGAAAAGGTTTTTTTTCTTCATTTTTTTCGTTTTCGAACTGTAAATATAATAATTATTACCACACTAATTATGCCACTTTTTATGTGTTTGAGTTAGAACGCTAAAATTGAGTTAAAATTATGTCTCAATTATTTTTATTTAGTAGTTTCACAATAAATGTAATATTAATCCGTTATAATTTTCAATTAACATCTAAAACCTTACTTTTTTATGAAGCACATTTTAAAATCGACGCTCGCCCTTTTTTTGTTTCCAGCAGCAATGTTTGCTCAGGATTTGAAGGGAACCAATCTCATTCCTTTTGACCCTAATGTCAAAAAAGGAACATTAAAAAACGGAATAACCTACTACATCCGAAAAAATGCCAAGCCTGAAAACAAAGTAGATTTAAGATTACTTGTCAATGCAGGGTCTGTACTTGAAAATGATGACCAACAAGGGTTAGCACATTTTATGGAGCACATGAATTTTAACGGTACAAAACGTTTTCCTAAGAATCAATTGGTAGATTATTTACAAAGCATCGGTGTAAAATTTGGACAACATTTAAACGCGTATACCAGTTTTGATGAAACCGTTTATTTTCTTCCTATCCCATCGGATAATCCAGAAAAACTAGAAAAAGGGTTTCAAATCATAGAAGATTGGGCATTCAATGCCAACTTAACGCCAGAAGAAATTGATAAAGAAAGAGGTGTGGTTTTAGAAGAATACAGATTAGGATTGGGTGCTGACAAAAGAATGGAAGATAAATATATTCCAAAAATGATGCACAACTCACAGTATGCTAATCGTTTACCTATTGGTAAGAAGGAAATCCTTGAGAACTTCAAGTATGATAAATTAGTGAGTTTTTACAAAGATTGGTACAGACCAGATTTAATCAGTGTAATTGTGGTTGGGGATATTGATGTAGCTCAAATGGAACAAAAAATTAAGGATCATTTCTCAAAATATCAAAATCCGGCCAACGAAAAACCTAGAAAATCTTTTGACGTGCCTAATCATAAAGAAACTTTTGTAGCCATAGAAAGTGATAAAGAAGCGGCACAAACACAGGTGCAACTTTTATATAAAGATTATGGGTTACGTAAAATAAAGAAAACGATTAATGATCTTAAAGATGAATTAGTTGAAGTATTATTTACTACCATGTTAAATAATAGATTGAACGAATTAGTTAATTCCCCAACACCGCCTTTTACTTATGGCTTTACTTATCATGGAGAAACATTTGCTAGAAACAAACAAGCATTTCAATCGTTTGCTATGATTGACGAAAACAAACAATTGGAAGCTTTAAAAGTCCTTGTTTCAGAAAACGAAAGAGTAAAGAAATTTGGATTTACTGCTGGGGAATTTGAAAGAGCTAAAAAAGAGGTATTAACTAGATCAGAGAGTCAATATAAAGACAGAGATAAGAGCGAGTCTGAAAATTTTGTTTGGGAATGCCAATCCAATTTCTTACAACAAGAGCCTATGCCAGGTATAGAATGGAGTTATCCAGCGGTTCAAAAAATGTTGCCATCGGTTAAATTGACAGAAGTTAATGCTTTAATAAAAGACTTTTTAAAAGAGGATAATAGAGTAGTTGTTATAACGGCTCCTGAAAAAGAAGGCTTGAAAAAAGTAACAGAACAAGAAGTACTTGCTGCCATTAAAGTAAATTCGGCTGAATTAAAACCTTACGAGGATAAGGCTGTTGCCAAAAGTTTGTTGAGAAACCCTATTAAAGAAGGTAGTATAGTTAAAAAAGAAACTAATGATAAAATTGGAGCTACTACCTTAACCTTGTCAAATGGAGCCAAAGTAACTTATAAGAAAACTGATTTTAAAAATGATGAGATTTTATTAGAAGCAGTAAGTTTCGGAGGGACCAATTTGTATACTAACGAGGAGATGAAAAAAACGATGTTTGCTAATAATGGGCTTACTGAAGCTGGTTTTTCTGGTCTAAATCAAAATGATATTGAGAAATTTATGTCAGATAAAATAGCAAGTGTAACACCTTATATTTCTAATGCTACAGAAGGCTTTAGAGGAAATGCAACACCTAAAGATTTGGAATATGCTTTCCAAATGATACACGCTTATTTTACCGATTTGAATTTTGATGCAGCTGCCTTTGATGGCTACAAACAAAAACAATCGAACTTTTATCAAAACCTAATTTCACAGCCTAATTTCTATTTCCAACAAGAATTATACACTTATCTGAATAAAGAAAATCCAAGATGGAACGGGTTTATCCCAACGGCTGAAAAATGGAAAGAAGCGGACTATCAATTAGCATATAACAAATACAAAGAACGCTTTGCTAATGCTGGAGATTTTGAATTCTTCTTCGTAGGAAATGTAGATGATACTATCATGGAGAATCTCGCTAAAAAGTACATTGCATCACTTGCCTCCAATGATAATAGAGAAACAACAAAAGATTTAGGATACCGATTTTTAAAAGGTGACCTAAAAAAAGTAGTGAACAAAGGGAAAGACCCTAAAAGTAATGTGAGTATTATGTTTTATGGCGATACAACCTATAATGCTGATGAGGCTTATTTATTGAAAGCAGCTGGAGATATTTTGACCATTAAATTAACAGAAGTAATAAGAGAACAAGAAAGTGGGGTATATACTGTAAATGCTAGAGGTAGTATGAATAAAGTTCCTAATGGTTCTTATAATTTCAATATTAATTTCCCTTGTGGACCTGAGAATACAGAGAAACTAATCACGGCTACCTTAGGCGAGCTGAATAAAATCATTGCCAACGGTCCTACTCAAGTTGATTTGGATAAATTCAAACAAGCTGAACTTCTAGAATATAAAAAACAAATGAAGGAGAACCGTTACTGGATGGCTAATTTCACGAAATGTTATACTAATGGCTCCAAACCAGAAGACATTTTAGATATGGAAGCAAAAATTAACGGCGTAACAGTAGCCCAAGTTCAGGAAGTAGCTAAAAAATATTTAGCTAAAGATAAAACGATTGGGGTCTTAATGCCTGAATAAATTAGTAATTATAAAAGGGAAAGCCATCACACCAAAAGTGTGGTGGTTTTTTTATTTGTAACAAATAGGAATGATTTCGCCTTGGGCTAAACAATATTTTTCAACAAGTTCAGGTGTCATTTTAGTAGTGTAATCTTCCTCTACTACTTTAAACCCAATGCTTCTTAGTTTATCAAAATAATCTCTGCCGTAAACCCGAACGTGATCGTATTGTCCGAATATTTTAGCTCGCTCTTTTTGGTCTACGATACTGTCGTCCGAAAAAGTAGTAGCTCTAGACAAATCCTGAGGAATCTGAAAAATCCCCATGCCACCTGGTTTTAATACTCGATATAATTCTTGCATGGCTTTAGTGTCATCTGGAATATGCTCTAATACGTGATTGCAAAAAATAACATCGTAGCTGTTGTCTTCAAAGGGTAAATTACAAATGTCAGCTTTAACATCCGCTAAAGGCGAAAGTAAATCCGTCGTAGTATAATCAATGTTGGTTTGTTTTTTAAAGCGTTTATAGAACTCTTGTTCAGGAGCAAAGTGCAGTACTTTTTTCTTTTCCTTAGCCGTAAAAAAATCAGTTTCGTTTTGTAAATACAACCACAACAAACGATGTCTTTCTAATGAAAGAGTACTTGGGGATAGTACATTATTTCTTTGGGTGCCATACCCATAAGGCAAGAACATACGGAAACTTTTACCATCAATAGGATCCGTGAATCGATTTCCTTTTAAGGCTAAAGCCAATATAGGTCGAACGACAATACTTAAACGAATAAGAATCGGTCTAGGAATCGTATTGAGTATGAACTTGAATGTTTTTTTCATGGTTGTTTCACAGAGATTCACAGAGTATCGCAGAGATACACTGAGAATTTAATTTTTATTTATAAATCGTTTGATATTATTCTTTAATATTTTACTGTCAAAGTTCATAAGTAATCCAATGGGATAATCTCCTAGTTTTAAATAAGTCAAAACTTGAGCAAAATGAACATCAGTAAAATTCTCAACTGTTTTTATTTCGATGACTACTACATTTTTAACCAGCAGATCTATACGATAACCATGGTCAAGTTTTACTTCTTTATATACTATTGGCAAAGACTTCTCTTTTTCAACATGTAAACCAGCATTCTTTAATTCGTAGAAAAGACATTCTTGATAAGCAGACTCTAAAAGACCTGGGCCAAGTTCTTTATGAACATCTATCGCTAGTCCAATTACTTTATAAGTCAATTCGTTTATATCCATTGCTTTGCGAATCTCTGTGTCTTCTTTGTGTTTCTCTGAGTTATAGCTTAAAGAACCAAAGGCTCTGTTCGAAACTCCTCTTCTTCATTACTCACAATCCCTAATGCTTTATAGATATATTGAAACGTGGAAAGCAGTTCTGGTTTTCCGTTAACCAATGCCACATTATGTTCAAAATGAGCACTTGGTTTTCCATCAGCAGTCAATATAGTCCAACCGTCTTTGAGTTGCTTGATATTTTTAGTCCCCATGTTAATCATGGGTTCGATAGCGACTACCATTCCTTCCACGAATAGTTTACCACGACCGCGTTTTCCATAATTTGGCATTTCTGGATCTTCGTGCATTTTGGTTCCTAAACCATGTCCAACAAGTTCCCGAACCACTCCATAACCATGGCCTTCACAATATTTCTGAATGGCATTACCTACATCTTCAACACGATTTCCAGACTTGAATTCTCGTATTCCGATATATAAAGATTCTTTAGTAACCTTTAAAAGTTTTTTAACTTCTGGTGCCACTTCACCAATTTCAAAAGAATAAGCATGATCTCCATAAAAACCGTTTTTCAAAACACCACAATCTACTGATATTACATCACCTTCTTGTAGTGGAATGTTATTTGGAATTCCATGAACCACTTGGGCATTCGGACTCATGCAAAGCGAATTGGGAAATCCGTACAAACCAAGGAAACCAGGAACTCCACCATTATCTCTAATGAATTCTTCGGCTAATTGATCTAATTGTAAGGTAGTGACACCTGGCTTAATTACTTTGGCCACTTCACCTAATGTTTTCGAAACTAACAAAGCGCTTTCACGCATCAATTCAATTTCTTCAGCTGTTTTTGGAATAATCATAACTCTAATTTCAGTTGGCAAAAGTACAACTTTATACCGATTTTGAATAATCAGAACTTACAAATGAGTTTTATCATGTTTTTCCTTACCTTACCCTTTTATCTTTGTTTAAAATTTTAGTTATGACCCAATATGTTACCGCAGCAGAAGCTGTAAAAGTCGTAAAGTCTAATGATAGAGTTTACCTTCAGGCAGCAGCAGCAGCTCCCACCATCTTAAGTAAGGCATTAGCCGAAAGAGCCTCAGAATTAAGAAACGTGGAGGTGTGCCATTTACATACCGAAGGAGAAGCCCATTATGCTAAACCCGAATTAGCAGAAAGTTTTCATGTCAATTCCTTTTTTATAGGTGCCAATGTTCGTCATACGTTAGTAGCTGGAAATGGTTCCTATACGCCCGTTTTTTTAAGTGAGTTACCGCATTTATTCAGGAAAAATGTGTTGCCTATTGATGTTGCCTTCATTCATGTTTCGCCACCCGATAGACATGGATATTGTTCTCTAGGAGTTTCTATAGAAGCCACAGTGGCCGCCATTGAAAATGCAAAAACTGTTATTGCGCAAGTCAATCCGCAAATGCCTAGAACTTTTGGGGATGGTATTTTGCACGTGGATGAAATTGATTATTTGGTTGAAGTAGATGTGCCTATTTATAGTCATGAACCCTCTTCATTTTCTAAAGAAGAAGAAAAAATAGGCGAGTATATTGCTTCTTTAATTGAAGATAAAAGTACGTTGCAAATGGGTATCGGTTCTATTCCGAATGCCGCACTGAGCAAACTTAAAAACCATAAAGATTTAGGATTACATACCGAAATGTTCTCTGATGGAGTTATTGATTTAATCGAAAGTGATGTCATTAATTGTAATTACAAAGGGACACTACGAGGCAGAGTCTTAGCTACATTCCTAGTGGGTTCTAAACGGTTGTATGATTTTGTGCATGATAATCCGTTTATCGAAATGAAGGAATCCTCTATGGTCAATGATACCGCGCGCATTCGAAAAAACCCTAAAATGATAGCTATTAATTCGGCTATAGAAGTAGATGTTACTGGGCAAGTATGTGCCGATTCTATTGGTCCACACCTGTACTCCGGTGTAGGAGGTCAAATGGATTTTATTCGAGGGGCTTCGTTAAGTGAAGGGGGAAAAGCCATCATTGCACTCCCTTCTACAACTAAAAGAGGAGAAAGTCGAATCGTTCCTTATTTAAAACAAGGCGCTGGTGTGGTTTCTACCCGTTCTCACGTGCAATATATCATTACTGAAAACGGTATTGCCGATTTATATGGTAAAACCCTAAGACAGCGAACAGAAGCTATGGTAAGAATAGCCCACCCTTCACATCAGGAGAGTATTGAAAAAGCGTATTATGATATGTTGAAATAAAACAAAGCCCCTATTTTTGGCGGGTTTTATTTAAAGCCACATTAATTGATTCGCACGGTAGATGGTAAGTAAGCCATAGCCTCAAAAAATAATATTCGGATTTATTTCTCTGAACTTTACTCGGTCTCTTTCAATGCTATTGATGAGTTTTGTTATTTTATCTTTGATAAAAATGTTGATTTCTCCCAAGTAGCTTATTTTTCCCTCTACAATTTCAAAAGTGATATCTAAAGGCACTTTGTAGTTGTATTGATTGAGCTGACTGCCCGAGTTATGAAATATATCCAGCTCATAAATACGGTACTTTCCAGCAGGTTTTATGATATTGAAAAGATAAACGTCTTTATTGCCTTCTTTGAAATCTCCAGCGGAGTACCCAAACTTTACTTGACCGTTGTTGTATACAAAGTCATTTTTTTTCAAATTCAGTTGGTCTACAAATAGGCTCTTGCTCCCAGTACCATTAATTTGCTCATACTTCAAGGTGTATTCCGACATCATTCTTTTGTCTTCTAGCGATAAAGTAGCTGCTATCATTCCTTCTTTTTTAAAACTACTCATCTCCGTTTTCAAAGTAGTGGAGGGCAGCGGAGCACAACCCCAAAACAGTTTGCCGAAGACTAATAGAATTAGTATTGCTTTTTTCATATTTAGATTAGTTTTATTTTTTATAATATAATACGGGAGCAGGTTTTTTTTAAAACTACGCGAAGGGATTCGCGCGGTAGCGGGGGGACTAATAATAGTATAAGAAAATTGTTTCTTTTCATAAAAATAGTTTGAGCGTCAAATATATAGAAATCCGTTGTAAGAAAAAAAACCGCCTCACTTTCGTAAGGCGGTGGGTGTAACAATTACTCTTTGGGTTTCTTGGCTTTTGGAGTATCATCTATTGAGATGCCCCAATCTGTTAATTTTTTTGGGTTGCCTCCATAACTGGCTTTGAGTAGTTTGATGCTTGTTTTAAGGGCATTGACTACCTCGGGCAACAAGAGGTCACGCTTAGCATATTCTTTTTCCATTTCACCTTTGTGAAATTCGGCTTGTTCATTCGATCTTTTGGCATCGGCAATTTTGGGTCCGCTAATACTCCAATCTACATCTTCTAATAGCCTTAGTGGCGAATCGGCACCTAATGATACATGCTTGTCATACACTTTTTGAGCTAACTCTAAATTCTCCTTTGGGTTTCTGGATAATACCACCCGTCCTGCTGTTCTAGTCATAATGATACGTTTTAGTTGTTAATAAATACTTGACCAAAACGAAGTTAGAGAATATTTCTTGTAGTTTTTATCTGTAAATTATAAAGTTTTGTTAAATTTTTATAGGAAAATAGCTAGAGTCATTAAGAAGAACTGCCAAAGTCATTAGTGGATTTGCCAATGTAACTAATTACAATGGCGATGTAACTAATGGATTTGCCAATGTAACTAATGACAATGGCGATGTAACTAATGGATATGCCAATGTAACTAATTACAATGCCGATGTAACTAATGGATTTGCCAATGTAACTAATAACAATGGTGATGTAACTAATGGATTTACCAATGTAACTAATGACAATGGCGATGTAACTAATGGATTTGCCAATGTAACTAATAACAATGGCGATGTAACTAATGGAACTGGCCTATTCCTATTAAACACATCAAAAAAAGCCCCTTAACTAAGGGGCTTTTTTTTATAATCGTACTAATAAAGAATGACCGGTCATCACAGCGGGCTTTTCTACCCCCATGAGTTCTAATATCGTAGGAGCTAAGTCGCCAAGAACACCATCGCGTACTGGCAGGTGGTCTTTGTCTACTAAAATGATAGGCACTGGGTTGGTGGTATGTGCTGTATTGGGTGTCCCATCAGGGTTAATCATCGTTTCACAGTTGCCGTGATCGGCAATGATGATGGTAGTGTAGTTATGGGCTAAAGCAGTTTCTACTACTTCTTTTACACAAACATCTACCGCTTCGCAAGCTTTTATAGCTGCTGCCATAACACCGGTGTGTCCTACCATGTCGCCATTGGCAAAGTTCAAACAAACAAAATCCACTTCTTCTTTTATAAGTTCCGGAATCAAAGCATCCTTTAATTCAAAGGCACTCATTTCGGGTTGTAAATCGTAAGTGGCTACTTTAGGAGAGTTTCTCAAAATGCGGTTTTCTCCACGAAAAGGGATTTCTCTTCCTCCCGAAAAGAAAAAGGTCACGTGAGGATACTTTTCAGTTTCGGCTATACGGATTTGTGTTTTGTTGTGTTTTTCTAATACTTCACCCAACGTTTCAGTGATGTTGTCTTTATCATAAATGACGTGCACGTTTTTATAGGTATCATCGTAATTCGTCATTGTTACGTAATACAAATTCAGTTTATGCATATTGAATTCATGGAAGTCTTTCTGCGAAAGCGCTTCAGTTAGTTCACGTCCTCTATCGGTTCTGAAGTTGAAGAAAAGCACAACATCATCATTTTGAATCGTGGCAATGGGCTTGTCGGTAGCATCCACCAATGTAATAGGTTGAATGAACTCATCGGTAACATTTTCGGCATAACTATCTGCCATGCTTTGTACGGCATTGGTTGAATGTTGTCCCTCGCCATTTACTACTAAATCATAAGCTAGTTTTACTCGTTCCCAACGTTTATCTCTATCCATCGCATAATAACGACCAATAACTGAGGCTAATTTTACGGAAGTCTTTTCAATATAATTTTCTAAATCTTGTATGTATTGTTTCCCCGATTTAGGGTCAACATCACGACCATCAGTAAAAGCGTGAACAAACACTTTGTCTAATCCAAAATCTTGGGAAGCATCAATCAAACTGCGTAGGTGAGAGGTATGAGAATGCACGCCACCATCGGAAAGCAATCCTAAAAAATGAACCGCTTTGTTGTTGGTTTTAGCATAATGGAAAGCGTCCATCAAAGGCTGTTCAGTGCTCATCGTTTTGTTTTTGACTGCCAAATTTATTTTAGCTAAATCTTGATACACAATTCTTCCAGCTCCCAGATTCATGTGGCCTACTTCACTATTTCCCATTTGACCTTCGGGAAGCCCTACATTGAGACCATCCGTTCTTAGTTGGGCATTCGCGTATTTTTTATATAACGAATTGATAAAAGGGACATTGGCATTGTCAATAGCGGAGACTTTAGGGTCGGGTGATTTCCCCCAACCGTCTAATATCATTAAGATTACTTTTTTGTTCATTGGGAATTTATTTGTAACAAAGATAACACTAAAGTTAAGTACTAGAAATGGATTCTCTCTTTAGGTTTGGTAAATGTTTTAGAGAGGTTATGGTTTTTTATAGAATTATAATCGATGTAATATTTTATACTAACAGAGAAGACGTGATTTAGCGCCTCGTTATTGAGTAAGCTTTTTACATTTTCGCTATAATTCTTTTGGATGATATCATTAAAATAACTAGAATTATTTCGGTAAAGCATCGTAATCTGACTGCCAGGCGCAAACCACCACGAGTAAGATAAATCCAAATTCCAAGTGCTAAAATCTTGGTCCTGATTAGGTACAGGGCTTAAATAATCTGCAAATCTACCGTTGGGTAGTAATAAAAGATATTTTTTGTTTTCGGAATAAGACCAATAATGACGTACCGAGAGGTTCAAATTCATTTTGTTATTCAGCGTATATTTTCCTGATAAGGTATTGGAATAGGACACTACATTTCTATAGCCAAAAATCACATCGTCAGGAGTAGACGGATTGGCATCGGTATCAATGGAAGTAGCATACCCATTGTCATTATCGTATCGGAAAACTTCAAAACTATAAATCAACAAAAGATGGTCGTTAAAACGATACCTCGGACTTACACTAATATCAAATAAATGCCTTCCATTTTCGTTATAAAGAGTGTAAGAAGGATTAAAATCAAAGGCAAATCGCTTAGCGTAATTAGTAGAGATATAGGACCAGACGCCATATTTGGCAGGATTAATAGAGAAGCCATCAACACCAATTCGAGGGTCAAATTCATAGCTTTCGAACGGATTAATATTAATTCCTAAACCATAATCAATATTCTTTTTAGTAGTTAGATTGAAATTGGTATTGTAATTCCCCTCTTTAAGAAAGCCCGTTTCTTTGTGGTATTCGTTGTAAGAGTTTAAGTTTATTCGGAAAGAATTTATTTTTTTAGTTGGTTTTAAAATACGGTAACTAATGTTGGAATAGAAATTGTAGAAACCCGTTTGAAAAGCAACTCCCAAATCATTATCATCAAAATCTTGGGTTATGATATTGGCACCTGCTCCAAAACGTATTTTACCTTTGGTTTTATTAAATTCGACGTAAGAACGTATTCCTTCTTTCTTTACAACGTCGTGAACATGACTAAATTCAAAGTTTCCTTGTGCTTGAAAGGAATTGGCTTTGCTGTTTAAATCCCATTCTAAAGCAGAAACATTGGCATCTCTATAATCACCATTACGGGTTACATTGGTATTGATTAAAGCTATTGAGGAATTTTTATTAAAACGTTGGTCTAATACAAACACATTGTAATTAGTCAATGGAGCAATAGTTTGTAATCTGGTTTGTCCAGTATCGTTGTTTTTAACCACAACGCTAGTATTTTCAGAAACGGCATTCAGCACTCCAATTCCTAATCCGTGTTTAGTTCGCCCCGAAATTTTTAGCGCATTAATCAATTTGATTGAGGTGGGTCTATCCACTACTGTTTCATTATCAGCCACTGTAATTTTAGGTGTTTCTCCTATTCTTCTGGAATACAATAGACCTCCTTTGTTGAATAAATCAGTGCCTTCTGTAAAGAAAGCCCTGTTCTCATTAAAAAGTTGCTGGTAGGGCCCTAAGTTTAATTCTACATTGTCAAATTTAGTTTGGCCAAAATCTGGAATTAAAATAGCGTCTAAAGTAAAAGCATCGTTAATTCCGTATTTAATATCTAATCCTCCTTTAAACTCCCCAATGGTTTTCTGATTATTGTTTGCATTTAAGTAGTAAGAAGAATAAGGTATAAGGAATAATCTTGTTGGTGTTTTAATGTTTTCAATACCATTGAGTATTCCAGCTTGTAAGCTTTCTGATTTAATTTTGTTGTCAATTAAATTCCATGAATATTGATAATTATCTCTTCTTATTTCTCTGTAGAAGTTTAATCCCCATGTTTGTTTCTTTTGAGTGGAGAAACGAAGGGCCGCATAGGGTATTTTCATTTCAACGACCCATCCGAAATCGGTAATTTGTGTTTTGCTATCCCAAATGGCATCCCAAGACATGTCTTCTCCATTCGCTTCGGTATACAAAACATCTATTTGAACTCCAGCCGCACTAACAAAAAAACGGAATTCTTGTTGCCCGTCATTATATCCATTCAGTTCTACTCCAAAATGATCAGCAGTTGCGAAGGAATCTCTTGAAGCTAATTCGCGGGATATTTTATCAGGTTGATTGTCGTAGAGTTTCGCAGCAACATAGATGGCTTCATTGCTATAGAGAATTTTTACTTCTGTCTTTCTCTCAGGTGGAATAGGTTTTCCATTATCGGGAGCAATCATTACAAAGTCAGTAGCAATTGCTGCTTTCTCCCAAACAGGCTCGTCAAACTTACCGTCAATGGTTATTTTTTCATCGGTAAATTGGGTTTGAAGAGACTTTTTTTGTCCAAATAGCGTACCCGTAAGTAGGAAGAGTAGGCATACAGAATAGTAAGAATATTTGGGCATTGGGTTTGCTTTTTGTCAAACAAAAGTAAAAATTAAATTCAAAAGTGCAATTATTTAACTTTAATAAAATAGTCATTCACAATATGTTAAAAGCTTAATTTTTCCTTAAGATTTGTAAAAATGTTTTTGTTTTTTAATTTTTATGTTATGTTTGCATAACCAAGTCTAACTTTTAAACCTATTTAAATCAATGAATTATAAGTTTTTTCCGTTACTTTTTGTTGTTTTGTTGACGTCTTTTACTAGTCTTCCTAACAAATCAAATTCCACTACAATTACCCCTGAGACAACTGTTTCTTCTGTTTCAAAAAATGTTTCTATTTATAACCAATTAGATGCAAATTCATTCGTGTTGCCTAATTTTGACTGTTTTAACACAGCGTTAGAGGGGTTTTATTTGCTGAAGCAAAAAGGACTTATTACCAAGAACATTTTGACTTTGGTTGATTTCAGTTTGTCTTCCAATACAAAGCGCTTATGGGTTATAGATTTGGAAAAAAACACCATTTTATTCCAAACTTTAGTGGCTCATGGTAGAAATACTGGAGAAGAGTTTGCTAATGAATTTTCAAACCAAGCAGAGTCTTTTAAAAGCAGTATTGGTTTTTATGCCACTGGAGAAATATATAATGGTAAACATGGATTGTCATTGAAATTAGACGGACTTGAAAAAGGGTTAAACGATAACGCAAGAGAAAGAGCCGTAGTGGTTCATGGTGCCGATTATGTGTCGGAATCTTTTATAAAACAAAACAAAAGATTAGGTAGAAGTCAGGGTTGTCCTGCTATTCCAGTTGAAATGAATGAAAAAATAATCAATGTGATTAAAGATAAATCATGTTTGTTTATATATCATCCTTCAAAAAACCAAGAAATACTAGCTAAGTTAGCTTCTTAAGTTTTTCTATATTTTTCATTATAAATGACTTATGTGAACAAAATCTTTACAGATGATGTTCTATGAATTTTTTTTAAAAAAAACTTGCATCTAAAGAATGTTATTCTATATATTTGCACCGTTGTAATGCGGAAGTAGCTCAGTTGGTAGAGCTCCAGCCTTCCAAGCTGGTTGTCGCGAGTTCGAGCCTCGTCTTCCGCTCTTAAGTAAAACCTCTAATATTGTTAGAGGTTTTTTTTATTTTCCTAAAAAGGCCAAATCGGTTTCGGGTTGTAATTCTTCAGGGGTTTGATTTTGTATGAACAGTCTAGCGGTTAAATTGCCTTTAAGCAGTATTTTTTCATCTTTGACTTCTAACCAACTCCCTTCACGTAATCCTAAAACTGGGGTTGAGTTGAAAGCATGGAATTCTTTTATTCTAGTCTCTCTGGTTTCTCCCATGTGTTTGCTTTGTAAATCAGCATCTAGATAATGGGGATTTAAATTGAAGGGGAGTAATCCTAAGGTTTTAAAGCTTGGAGGATAAATGATAGGCATATCATTGGTCGTTTGCATGCTAACTCCAGCAATATTACTTCCAGCGCTTGAGCCTAAATATGGTGTGCCGCTTTCAATTGCATTTGTCAAGGCTTCCATTACATTGTTTTGATACAATTGAGTTACTAACAGAAAAGTATTTCCGCCACCTATAAAGATTCCCAGTGCTTTTTGAATGGCTTCTATTGGATTTTCGAATTCATGTAATCCTTTGACCGTTTTATTTATTTTGGCGAAAGCCGAAACAACGGTTGCGGTATATGCCTCATGGGAAATTCCACCTGGGCGAGCATAAGGAATGAAAAGTATTTCAGTACACTCTTTGAAATGATTTTCTAAAGAGGGTAATAAATAGGCCAAATAGTCTCCACCATGAAGCGTGGATGTGCTGGCAATAATCATTTTTTTCATAAAACGAATTTTGTTTTGTTAGAATCAAGTTTAACAAAAGATTATAAACTTTTGCAATTCTAAAAGATATTTTTACAACGTAAATTTAGAATAATGAAATTATTTAAAGGTATAATCTTGTTTTTATTTTTCGGTCCTACTTTTGTTCAAAGTCAGACTCTAACTTTGTTGAAAGGAAAAGTGACGTCACAGATAAAAGAATTAAATGACATTTATGTTTCCAATATTCGTTCCGAATCTAATACTATAACTGATAGTAATGGAAATTTTTCGATGTTTGTAAAAGTGGGTGACACCTTGAAGTTTTCGGGATTACAAGTAGTAACAAAAAAAGCTGTCATTACCGAAAATGATATCTTAAAGCAACTATATGTAACTAGTTTAGAGCCAAAAATAAATCCGCTTGATGAAGTAGAAATTAAACAGTATAAAAACATCAATGCAGTTTCCTTGGGCATTTTGGAAAGACCTGCAAAAGTATACACTCCTGCAGAAAGAAAGTTAAGAACTGCCACAGCAGCTTATCCAACGGCCAATATTGGAACAATGGCAGGTGGTTCAGTTGGATTAGACCCCCTTTTAAATGCAATATCAGGAAGGACCGCTATGTTGAAGAAAGAATTGGTGATTGAAAGAAAAGAATATTTGCTTCAAAAAATAGAAAATTTGTTCAGAGAAGATTACTTTACCGAAAATCTCAAAATACCGAAAGATTATATTAGAGGGTTTTGGTATTATGCTATAGAAGATGAAAAATTGGTAGCCGCTTTGAAAGAAAAAAATAAAATGATGGCCCGTTTTGTTTTCTCTGATTTGGCTGGTAAATATTTGGAATTATTAAAAAAATAACAGCAATTTAAGTAACTTTGCGACACAATTAAAAATTAGAATTTATGTTTGGAATTGGCGGTGGGGAATTAATTTTCATCATATTCATAGCGTTAATGCTTTTTGGTTCAGAAAAAATTCCTGATATAGCAAGAACTTTGGGGAAAGCCATGGCGCAATTAAAAAGCGCTACGAATGAAATAAAAAGTGAAATTCAGAAAGGGGCTGAAGCAAACGGATTGGATAAGTCAATTAATGAATTAACTTCTACTTTTAGTGATGAGGTTGAAAAAGTAAAATCTAACTTAGACACCAAAGTGTTACCAGAAGTAACTAAGACTGCTGAAGATATTGAAGATTTAACAGGACCTATCAAAAGGCAGTTGTAATGTTGGAAAAAATCATTCATCTTGACAAATCACTTCTGATATTTCTAAACGGATTAGGTTCTGAACAATGGGATGGATTTTGGCTTGGAATTACAAAGCCGGGGTATTGGACACCTTTATTTTTACTTGTTTTTTATCTACTACAAAAGAAGATAGGTTGGAAGAATTTCGGATATTATGTTCTTTTTACCACATTGTTAGTATTGCTTTGTGACCAAACGGCTAACCTTTTCAAATTCACTTTTGAACGTTTGAGACCCTGTAATGATGCCGAAATAAAAGGGATAATTAGAATTGTAAAAGAAAGTTCGTCCTTTAGTTTCTTTTCTGGTCATGCTGCCAATTCTATGGCGACGACAGTGTTTACTTTTAGTCTTTTAAAGCAATATTACAAAAACAGTTATTGGTTATTTTTATTTCCATTAATCTTTGCTTATAGCAGAATATACCTAGGGTTACACTTTCCAACAGATATACTTACTGGTTATGCTTTTGGGGCTACTTTTGGATTTATTTGTTATAAACTTTATCGAAAGTATATCCTTCGAAATACTATTTAACCCTAGAAACGGTTAACCCATCACGAATGGGAAGCAAAACGGTTTCTACTCTTGGGTCTTCTTTTAATAACTGATTGTATTCTAGTAGAATTTGTGTCGTGATATCATTTGGTTTTACTTCTTCCAAGACTTTTCCGCTCCATAAAACGTTATCGGAAAGAATGATTCCTCCTTTGTTCATCATAGGAACAATCAAATGAAAATAATTAATATAATTTTCTTTATCAGCATCAATAAAAACTAAATCATACTTTTTAGTTAGTGTTGGAATTATATCCAAAGCATCACCAAGATGTTGTGTTATTTGATTGGACCAAATGGATTTGTCAAAATAGTTGCGTTGGAAATCAAACAGTTCTTCTTCGTTATCCAAGGTGTCAATGGTTCCGTTTTCTGCCAATCCTTCAGCTAAGCATAGTGTAGCATAACCCGTATAGGTTCCGATTTCAAGAATATGGGTTGGATGGATAATTTTGGAAAGTATACTCAATACACGGCCTTGAAAATGACCACTCAACATGCGAGGTTGCAAGATTTTTTGATGGGTTTCTTTATTTAGTTGTGCCAATAAATCGGGCTCGTCTTCAGAATGCTTTGTAACGTAAATATCTAATTCTTCGGAAAGGAAATGCATGGTTTTGTTTTTTGCAAAAATACAAATTAAGAAATAACCAAAATACCCTAAATTTGCGTCATGAAAATCGAGAAAAAAGACATCCGAAGTTTAACTAAAGAACAATTGCGAGATTTTTTTGTGGCTAATGGCGATAAGGCTTTTCGTGGTAACCAAGTATACGAATGGTTATGGAGTAAAGCGTCACATAGTTTTGACGATATGACTAATGTTTCTAAGGAAACAAGGAGCATGCTTGAAAACAACTTTGTAATTAACCATATCAAAGTGGACACTATGCAACGCAGTGAAGATGGAACGGTAAAAAATGCGGTACGTTTGCATGATGGGTTAATTGTAGAAAGTGTTTTAATTCCGACAGAAACTCGAACTACTGCTTGTGTTTCGAGTCAAGTCGGATGTAGTTTAGATTGTAATTTCTGTGCTACAGCACGATTAAAAAGAATGAGAAACTTGGAACCAGGTGAAATCTATGACCAAGTTGTAGCTATCGATAGAGAAAGTCGTTTGTATTATAATAGACCACTTTCTAATATTGTTTTTATGGGTATGGGAGAGCCACTCATGAATTACAATAATGTAATGAAAGCTATTGATATGATTACTTCTGAAGAAGGATTAGGCATGTCTCCAAAGCGAATTACAGTTTCTACTTCTGGGGTTTCTAAAATGATTAAAAAAATGGCAGACGATGAGGTGAAATTCAAGTTAGCTGTTTCATTACATTCTGCTATTGAAGAAACTAGAAATAGAATTATGCCTTTTACTAAAAATTTTCAATTGCCAGAATTAAAAGAAGCTTTGCAGTATTGGTATCAAAAAACTAAAAGCAAAGTCACCTATGAATATGTGGTTTGGAAAGGAATCAATGATGACAAAGCGTCGATTGAGGCTTTAGTAAAATTCTGCAAGTATGTTCCGTGTAAAGTGAATTTAATTGAGTATAACCCAATTGATGATGGAGAATTTCAGCAAGCATCCGATGAGGCCATAGATAATTACATTAAAGCTTTGGGACGAAATGACATTGTAGCAAAAGTGCGTCGAAGTAGAGGTAAAGATATAGATGCTGCTTGTGGTCAATTAGCTAATAAAACATAAAAAAGCTCCGACACTAATTCAGTATCGGAGCTTTCTCCTTTTATAATAATCAATTTTTAATTTCCGAAAGTAAACGCTGTAGCCGCTCCTCCATCAATAGCAATGGTAGCGTCATTGTCGCAGGTTCCAGAACCATAATCAATTACGGCTGAATGCGTAGGTCCTGTGATAGTAAGTACTCCACCAACTACTCTGTATTGACAACTCATGTCAAAAACAAGAGGCGATGTAACTAATACCACATGACTATGTTGAGAGCCATTAGGTCTGGTAGTAGTAATAGATTGGTATATTTTATATACATTATCACTCAAGTCGTTATTTCCAAAATGTTCAACACATTCTCTAGTTCTTGTACCAACTCTAGTATAAACATCTCCATTAGGGAAAGTAGCTGTCATATTCATATCCATAATGTGGATAGGATGGTTAGTGTTAGGTAAAAGTGCACTAGAACCAAATCTACGAGTTATGGATCTATTGCCTTCAATTAAAATTCCATTATGAGTGAAATTAACAAATTGATAGTTGATAGTATAACCTGTACTTGCATCAGCAGGCAAAGGAAGAGTTCCAGATGCTATGATTTGACCAGTTAAAGTATTTCCGTTAAATACGCAATTATTAAATGTTACAGTTCTTGTCCAACTAGTTGATGTAATGTTAACTACACTAGTTGCGCAAGCAGGTAATATTGATGTGTAAGTATTTGAGGTTTTGTTAGCTCCAGGGAGTTGTAAGTATTGATCTTCTACAACATCAGAAATGTCATTTGAAGCTTTGTCCATTTTGTTAGTAGCCACTGCATCAGCACTAGTTAGTTTTGAGTCTGGGGAAGAGCTGTCTTTTGAACAACTGTTCAATGAAAAAACAGCTATTAATGCCATCATTCCAAATAAATACTTTGTTTTCATAATTTAAAAGATTTTAAGATTTTGGGTGTAAGAACATCGTTTTTTAAAAAGGTTTAATCAAATATAAATATTTTTTTCATACGATGGCTTTATTGTATCTTTGAAATCGATGAATATCACTTCGCAAATAAAAAAACCGATACAACAGGAGATGGAGCTTTTTGAGAAAAAGTTCTATGAATCGATGACTTCAAAAGTCGCGTTGCTGAATCGTATCACCTATTATATTGTAAACCGAAAAGGGAAACAGATGCGTCCGATGTTTGTTTTCTTGACTGCTAAAATGCTCTCTGACGGCACTGTCAATGAAAGAACTTATCGTGGGGCAAGTGTAATTGAATTAATTCACACAGCTACTTTAGTTCACGATGATGTAATAGATGATAGTAATAGACGTCGAGGGTTTTTCTCTATCAATGCCTTGTGGAAAAATAAAATTGCGGTTCTTGTTGGCGATTATTTATTATCAAAAGGATTACTGCTTTCTATTGATAACGGAGATTTTGATTTACTCCGAATTATATCAGTTGCAGTAAGAGAAATGAGCGAAGGAGAGCTATTGCAAATTGAAAAAGCCCGTCGATTGGATATAGTAGAAGATGTTTATTACGAAATAATTAGAAAAAAAACGGCTACTTTAATTGCTTCTTGCTGTGCCTTAGGAGCCAAATCAGTTTCAGAGGATGACGATAAAGTAGAAGCTATGCGAAAGTTTGGAGAACTCATTGGCATGGCATTTCAAATTAAAGATGATTTGTTTGACTATACGGATGATGCAATAGGGAAACCAACTGGAATTGATATCAAAGAACAAAAAATGACACTTCCACTTATATATACACTAAATAATTGTTCTTCTTCTGAAAAAAGTTGGTGTATCAATTCTATTAAAAACCATAATAAAGATAAAAAGCGTGTCAAAGAAGTAATCCAATTTGTTAAAGACAAAAATGGCTTAAGCTATGCCGAACAAAAAATGGAGTATTTTCAGCAAGAAGCGCTCAAAATTCTCAATGGATTTCCAAAATCGGACTACAGAGAAGCACTTTCACTTATGGTTAATTACGTTATTGAACGAAAAAAGTAATTTTTTTATTTGCTTCAAAGCCTTAATTTTATTGGGGTTATTCTTCTTTTTATTTTAAAATAGAAATTTTTTCAAGTCCCCATGCAACCATTTTTCAACGATACTCGTCTATGCTAATAGAACACGCTAACAAACCGTTTTGAAAGTAATCAACTTATATCAAGAAGAACACGAATTAATTCAACTGGCTGCCGAAAACAATCGACATGCTCAGCATCAAATTTATTCTAAGTTTTCATCAAAAATGTTGAGCGTTTGTCGTCAATACATTAAAGATGTTCATCAAGCGGAAGATATTATGATTACGGCTTTTATGAAAGTGTTTGCCAATTTGAAAAATTTTGAACACAAAGGTAGTTTTGAAGGTTGGATTCGCAGAATTATGGTAAACGAATGTATTTCTTTTATTAGAGTCGACAAAAAGGTAAAGTTCATAGAAGATGAAAACTATTTTGAAGAGCGATATAATAATATAGAAAGTCAATTTTCGGTAGAAGACATTCAGTTTTTAATTGACAGTTTGCCTGAAGGGTATAAAATGATTTTCAACTTATATGCGATAGAAGGATTTAAACATCAGGAAATAGCTGCGATGCTTAACATTAGTGAAGGCACATCTAAATCACAATTGTCTCATGCCCGAAAAATGCTTCAAGATCAGATTACCAAATTAAAAAATTACGATAATGGAACCGAATAAAATAGAAAAACAATTCCGAGAAAAACTAAATAGTAGAGAGATTCAACCCACGGCTCAAGCTTGGGACAGGTTAGATGCAATGCTTTCAGTTGCTGAAGAAAAAAAAACAAAGCGCCCTTTTGGCTTTTTGTTTATTGCTGCCAGCATTTTGGTTTTCGTCACACTTGGTATGTTTTTGTTTATGGGAAAAGATTCCAAAATAGAACCTCAAAAAAATGTTGTTGAAACAACCATAAAAAAAGACACCACTCGTAATCCAATAAAAAACAATAACGCACCAATGATTGGAGTTGAAAAGCAAAATGAAGTTGCTACATCATCGGAACAACAATCCACAAGCATTAATCATCAATCCTCAAATAATAAATCAATCATCAATCAAAAAACAACAGTAAATCAAAAAGGCAATGACAATCAAAATCAAATTATCAAAGACAAAGCCATTGAATTTCAAAACTCTTCAGATGTAGCTTTGAAAGATTTGCCAAGAATTGAAACAAGAAGAGAAATTATTGTTGAAAATAAAAAAGAAGTCAAATCAGATGAGTCCTTGTTAGCTGATTTGGATAATGTTGCGAAAAAATCCGCCAACCAAAAATCAACACTAAAAGTGGATGCTAAAAGTTTGCTTTCGCAAGCCGATGGTGAAGTAGAGTATACTTTTAGAGAAAAAGTACTCAATAAAGTATCTAAAAATTATAAAGAAGTTAAAGTGGCTTTAGCCAATAGAAACAAAGAATAAAAATCATTAATCAAATTTAAATCAATTACCATGAAAAACTTTACTATTTATTTAGCATTAGCCGCTTGCCTTTTGGTAAGTAAATTATCGGCACAAGAAACATTTGAAAGCAAAGCAAGAGTTATAGCGGACAAAATTGAAAACATAACCAAAGAAGAAAAAGCGTCTTTAAAAACGGAAATCGAAGCCGTAAATAAGGAACTAGAAGCAGGAACGATCACTAAAGAACAAGCTGATGATAAGAAAATGAAATTAGCGCAAGCTCGAGCAACCAAGATTGAAACTCGTGTAGCGCCTTTACAAGATGAATTAAAAGACTTAGTACAGCAAAAGATAGATGGGAAGATTGAAAGTTCTGACAGCATAAAAGTAAAAGGTAAAAATTATAAAATAACCATCTCAACAATTGATAGTACATATATTGATGTCAAAGGAATAAAGAGAAATTATATTCGCAAGAAAAAAATTAGAAGTGAAAAAAGAACAACAACACAATTCGTTTTTGCTGCGGGGGTAAATAATCTAGTTACTAATGGGAGTGTTGCTAATTCTGACTTTAGATATTGGGGTTCGCATTTCTATGAATGGGGAGTTACCGCTAATACACGCCTTTTCAAAAACGATAATTTACTGCATTTGAAATACGGGTTTTCTGTTATGTATAACAACCTTCGCCCAACTGACAATAGAGTTTTTGTCGTTAATGGAGATCAAACCAATCTAGAAGTATATCCTTATGCTTTAAATGAATCTCGTTTGCGAAATGTATACATCACTACACCTGTTCATTTAGAATTTGATTTTACAAAAGCAAAAACGAAAGACGGCATTAAAGTATTCAGAACTCATGAAAGTGTTCGTTTTGGAATAGGAGGTTATATAGGTGTTAGAGTAAAAAGTAAACAAAAAATAGAATACGAAAGAGATGGACAAGATATATATGAAAAAGCATTAGGAAGTTTCAATGTAAACGATTTTATCTACGGAGTGAGTACTTATATTGGTTACGGAGCGACAAGTCTTTATTTGAAATATGATTTGAACCCGCTCTTTAAAGATAATCTTATTAAGCAAAACAATGTCTCTTTGGGAATTCGGTTTGATTTTAATTAAATTTGTTTAGGTTATTTATACTTTGAAAAAGATGTTTCTGCAAGGGAGCATCTTTTTTTATTTTACATTTTAAATTATGTATTTTTACACTCATTCATTTTTTTGATTTTCTAAAAATCTAAAAATCTAAAAATCTAAACTTGATTACTCGCGAAACCATAGATAAAGTTTTTGAAACCGCACGTGTGGAAGAAGTCATTGGCGACTTTGTTCAACTTAAGCGTGCAGGAAGCAATTACAAAGGATTGAGTCCTTTTTCGGATGAACGCTCTCCATCGTTTATGGTATCTCCTGTAAAACAAATTTGGAAAGATTTTAGTTCTGGTAAAGGAGGAAGCGTCGTGACTTTTTTGATGGAACATGAGCATTTTACTTACCCTGAAGCGATTCGTTTTTTGGCCAATAAGTACAACATAGAAATTGAAGAAACCGAAGTCTCACAAGAAGACAAAATTGAAGCTAACGAAAAGGAAAGCTTGTATTTGGTATCTGAGTTTGCTAAAACCTATTTTCAAGATACGCTTTTAAATTCCGAAGAAGGTAAAGCAATAGGATTGTCGTATTTCAAAGAAAGAGGATTTACCAATGAAACGATTGCTAAATTTGGTTTAGGTTATTCCCCCGAAACTTGGGATGCTTTTACTAAAGAAGCTTTGTCTAAAGGCTATCAATTAGATTACCTTGAAAAAGTAGGTCTGACCATCCTTAGAGAAGACGGCAAGCATTTTGATCGTTTTAAAGGAAGAGTAATGTTTCCGATTCAAAGTTTGTCTGGAAGGAACTTAGGTTTCGGCGGTAGAATTTTGACTAATGATAAAAAAGCGGCCAAATATCTCAATTCACCCGAAAGTGACATTTACCATAAGAGTAAGGTATTGTATGGAATTTTCCATGCTAAACAGGCTATAGCAAAACAAAACAATTGCTATTTAGTTGAAGGGTATACCGATGTTATTCAAATGCATCAAGCTGGAATCGAAAATGTTGTAGCTTCTTCTGGGACGGCTTTAACACCTGACCAAATTCGATTAATCAATCGATTGACCAAAAATATTACTGTGCTTTTTGATGGAGATGCAGCAGGATTACGTGCTTCTATCCGTGGAATTGATTTGATTTTGGAAGAAGGTATGAATGTAAGAGTTTGTACTTTTCCTGATGGTGATGACCCAGATAGTTTTGCTAGAAAGAATTCGTATGAAGATTTAGTCTTGTATTTAGAAAATAATGCTAAAGATTTTATTCAGTTTAAAGCCTCGCTTTTGATGAATGAAGCTAATAATGATCCTATCAAAAAAGCCGATTTGATTCGAGATATGGTAGTGAGTATTTCTAAAATTCCAGACCGAATTAAACGTGAAATTTATATTCAGGAATGTGCTCGAATTATGGATATTTCGGAGCAGGTGTTACTAAACACACTAGCTCAATTGGTTCAAAAAGATATTTCTGATGCTGGAAAAAAACTCAAACAAGAACAAAAACCGTTTGAAATTGTCAAAAGCGAAACGCAAATAGCACAAGACAAAATCAATATTGTCTACGAATTAGAGAGAAAAATTATTGAAATGTTGTTGTTGTATGGTTCTCAAGAAGCTGAATTTGACGACTTTATTTTGAAAGCAAATGAAGAAGGTGAGATGATTGAGGAGAAAGAAACTAATATTTCTAAAGTCCATCAACGTATCTTTTTGAGTTTACAAGAAGATGAAGTTGAGTTAGCAAACCCATTGTTTAAAGAAATCTATAATGATTTAATTGCCTATTATAATCAAAATGAAGACTTCAATATTGAGCATTATTTAATGCAATTATCAGTTGAGCATTCTCAAATTGTAACGGATATATTAATGTCTGAAGAAAAAGAATTGCTTCACAATTGGGAAACCAAACATATTTATGTTAAGACCAAAAACCAAAATGTAAGTCAATATGTTTCAGAAACTATTGTCTCGCTTAGAGAATATTTAATCAACAAGCTGATAATGGATTTGATGAGCAGCTATAACAAGGAAGCAGAAAGCGATTTGGATGAAATCATGTCAACCATCAATGATTATAATAAGCTTAAGGTAAATTTGACGAACAAAATAGGGAGAATACGTTCTACTTATCTATAAAAAAACCCCGCAGGTGCGAGGTTCATTTTCTAAACGATTTCTAAAGTCTTTGCTTTATTAACAAGGTCAACCAAGTTCGTTACGTTGAGCTTGGTCAGAAGACGTAGCTTATAAGTACTAATAGTTTTTTCGTTAAGCGCTAAAATCTTAGCAATTTCGTTGTTTTTTTTGCCGTCACTTAAAAAACGTAACACTTCGATTTCTCGATTGGATAGTTTTCGATACAAACGTTCTGACTTGTTTTGCTTAGCAATTAAGGCTAAGTTTTTCTTGATTTCGTCATTTAGGATGATTTGCCCTTGGTTTACTTTGACAATAGCAATACCTAAATTCTCAAGTTTTGATGTCTTATGAACATAACCAGCACAACCTGCTTTTATAGCATTTGGTGCATAGATGTGCTCAGACAAGCTACTAAATACGATAACTTTAGTTTTTGGAAAATTTTTAATGATTGACTTGACTTCATAAATACTCTTTAATCCTTCAAGCTCTAAATCGATGACTAAGACGTCAATTTCTTTGTTTCTTAATGCATCGGGCACCATAAAAAAATTTCCTACGTTTGAAACAACATTTATTTCAGGATGATCCTTGAAATATGCCTTCATTCCAAAGTGTACAACTGGAAAGTTATCAGCAATACATACATTTATCATAATTGTGGTATTTGATAAAAATTAATAGAAATTCTCTGTAAAGTTAATTAATTATTGTGAAAAAATGTTAAAATTTTTACTGTTTTTTGTATTCTAAAGGGATTAAACATACTGGAATTGGATTCATTTTATGTTGATTAATTCTATTCAATTTGCTGTAAATTTCAAATACTTCTTTTTCTCTTCCTGTGAAATTTTCAGCTTTTTTATTGTTTTCCTTTTCAGTCATCGCCCATTCTAATTCATCATAACTGGCCCCTATTTGTTCTTCATCTGTTCTTGAATCTCCAAACAAACCATCTGTTGGAGCTGCATTTTGTATAGATTTAGGGATTTCTAAATAGGTTCCTAAAGCATATACATCACTTTTCATTAAATCGGCAATCGGACTCAAATCAACTCCTCCATCGCCATATTTGGTATAAAAACCAACTCCAAAATCCTCTACTTTGTTTCCTGTTCCTGCAACTAGTAAACCATGAATTCCAGCAAAATAATACAATGTTGTCATTCGCAATCTAGCTCTTGTATTGGCTAATGATAAATCCAACTTGGTGTCATCATTGCTTCCTGGAACAACATTTTTAAATGCTTCAAATACAGAAGTTAAATTGGCTTCAGTATGTAACACATTTGGAAAGCGTTTTCTCAGTTGTTCAATATGTTCTCTTCCGCGACTCACTTGAGTACTGTCTTGATAAATTGGCATCTCCACACATAAGGTGGTTAAACCTGTTTGAGCGCACAATGTTGAGGTTACTGCCGAATCAACACCGCCCGAAATTCCAACCACAAAACCATTCACTTTTGCGTTAGTTGCATACTCCTTCAACCATGTAACAATGTAAGTGTTTACTTCCCCTACCTTGATTTTACTTTTTTTTGCCATTTGTTATGAAAATTTTTAGAAACTGCAATGTATATTTGCAAAAGTAAAAAATCATAAGGTTTTTGGGTTGGTTTAGTCTCTATAAATTCTTTAAAATGAAAAAATACATTTTTGCCTTTTTGATAATTGTTGCTTTTACTTCTTGTGATAAAAAATCAAAAGTTGAAAAGGCCGTTGAGCAAATCCCACTAGAACTCAAAGTTTATCGATTTGATAAAGCTTTTTTTGAAACGCCACCAAACGAACTACCTAACCTTAAAGCAGAATATCCTTTTTTCTTTCCAGTAGCAACACCAGATAAAGTTTGGATAGATAAAATGCAAAATCCACAGTGGAGAGAATTGTATCAAGAAGTAGAAAAAAAGTATTCTAATTTTGGTAAACAAACTTCTGAAATTGAAGATTTGTTTAAACATATAAAGTATTATTTTCCCAATGCAGTGATGCCAAAGGTTTATACTGTTATTGCTGAGATGGATTATAATAATAAAGCCATTTATGCCAATGATAAACTTGTTATTTCTTTAGAGCTATACCTTGGTGCTAATCATAAATTCTATGAGTTTCCTAAGTATTTAGAGCAAAATTTTGAGGAAAGACAAATGATGCCAGATATTGTTACCAGTTTTTCATTAGGGAAAATTCCACCAGCATATGAAAAAACGCTTTTGGCTGAAATGATTTATTACGGAAAACAATTGTATCTCAAAGATGCCTTATTGCCTGACTATAATGATGCTGAAAAAATAGGGTATTTACCAGAACAAATTACTTGGTGTCAAGATAACGAAAGCTATATTTGGCGCTATTTTATTGAAAAAGAATTATTGTATAGCACCGATTCTAAATTGCCGAGTCGTTTTACCAATTTAGCCCCTTTCTCAAAATTTTATTTGGAGATTGATAACGAGTCACCAGGAAGAGTTGGACAATGGATAGGATGGCAGATTGTTCGTTCCTTCATGCAAAACAACGAAGTCTCTTTACAAGATATGTTAAAGATGAATGCTAAAGAAATATTTGAAAAATCAAAATACAAACCCAAAAAGAATGAGTAATACCATCACTTCCGAAATTACAATCAATGTAGAATTAGATCATAACCGAGTTCCTGAAAAGTTAACTTGGTCAGCACAAGATGGTGGCGTGCAAAAGGAAGAAGCAAAAGCTATGATGCTTTCAATCTGGGATAGCAACGTAAAAGAAACTTTGCGCATTGATTTATGGACGAAAGATATGCCTGTAGATGAAATGAAACAGTTTTTTCATCAAACGTTAGTGGCCATGGCTGATACATTTCAACGTGCAACTCAAGATGAAAAAATGACAGATACGATGAAAGATTTCTGCGATTATTTTGCCGAAAAAATGGAATTGAAACAATAGTTTAAAACTGACTTAAATCTTTAAAAACTTCTTCATTCACCCCGTCAATAAAATTTAAAACGACATCTCTTCCAGTAGTTTCGGTGGCCGAGGTTACAAAGTATTGCGGCATTTCTTCCCAGTTATTAGCTAAAAGTGCTTTTCGATAAGATGCAATGTGAGAGTCAATTTTAGTTCTACTTATTTTATCGGCTTTCGTAAAAATAATGCAAAACGGAACTTCAATTTCACCAAGATAATTGATAAATTCTAAATCTATTTTTTGAGCTTCTAGTCTAATATCAATTAACACAAAGGCGCAAACCAACTGTTCTCTTTTTTCAAAATAATCAGTAATGAATTGTTGGAAAACTTCTTTGGTTTTCTTTGAAACTCTAGCGTAACCATAACCTGGTAAATCTACCAAAAACCAATTGGCATTGATTTTAAAATGATTAATCAGCTGGGTTTTCCCTGGTTTTCCTGAGGTTTTAGCCAAATTTTTATGATTGGTCAACATATTGATTAAAGATGACTTGCCAACATTGGAACGACCAATAAAAGCATATTCAGGCAAACGCTCTAAAGGACATTTGCTTACATCAGAATTGCTAATAATAAATTCGGCGGAAGTAATTTTCATTGATTTTTATTTAAAATAAAAGCCCTTCAAAAAAAGGACTTTCGGACTATAAATGTGCTTTTTTTAACCATTTATGCAACAAACGATTAAATTCGTCAGGATGTTCCATCATGGCTGCATGACCACATTTATCTATCCAATATAATTTTGAATTTGGCATTAATTTATTGAATTCTTCGGCAACTTCAGGAGGAGTAACTTGATCGTTTTTTCCCCAAATAAGACAAGTTTTCATATGCATTTTGGGTAAATCTTTAGCCATGTTATGTCGAATAGCACTTTTGGCAATCGTTAGCGTTTTTATCACTTTCATTCTATCATTTACCACAGAAAATACTTCATCAACGATTTCTTTTGTTGCCACTTTAGGGTCATAAAAAACAGCTTCTGCTTTTTTCTTGATGTACTCATAATCACCACGTTTTGGATAGCTATCCCCCATAGCGCTTTCGTATAGACCTGAACTTCCAGTCAGTACAAGTCCTGCGACTTTTTCAGGATAAACTTTCGCATGATACAAAGCAATATGTCCTCCAAGCGAATTGCCAAGAAGAATTACTCGATCAAATCCCTTAAAATTAATAAAGTCTTTTACATATTTAGCAAAAGCTTTTACGTTGGTTTTTAGAATGTTTTGTGTGTATATAGGCAACTCAGGAATAACAACTTTATAACCAATAGATGAGAAATAATCGGCCACGCCATTAAAGTTGCTTAAGCCACCCATTAATCCGTGTAAAACAACTATTGGCGTTCCTTCGCCCGCTTCAAAATAAGAATATCTTCCTTCTTTTTTAAATTTTCCTTCCATCTGTTTTTTTGACTTTTGCCTCAGCAACAAATATATGATTTTATCAATAAAAACTGTTTTATGTTGGCATTATTTACTTCTAAAGTTCTGGAATCTCCAACGAATTAATTTTCAACAATTCACAAAAAAAGTTTAGGACTTTCCTTTCAATCAAAGTTTAACAGATATAATTTTTAATTAAGGTTTTTTCTTTCCAATAACAATTATACAACTGGCCAGTTTTTATTAACGCATTAATTCCATCTTATGTTTTTAATGTAAAATAGATGTAAAGTGGTAAAACTTATTAACAAAGTGGTATTTTGTGGTAAATTGTGGTAAATATTTTTATATTTTTGCTCGTAACGAAAACAAAACCAATTGAACACCATAATCGGAACATACGAATGTAAGGTTGATGCCAAAGGAAGATTGATGATTCCTTCGGCGTTAAAGAAGCAATTGTCTAGCTCTCTGCAAGATGGGTTTGTCTTGAAGCGTTCCGTATTTCAACCCTGTTTAGAATTATATCCCATGACAGAATGGAATTTGATGATGCAAAAAATCAACAAATTGAACCGTTTTGTAAAGAAAAACAATGACTTTATTCGTCGATTTACAGCAGGTGTAAAAGTGGTTGAGGTTGACGATTTAGGAAGGCTTTTAATTCCAAAAGATTTAGTGGCGTTTAGTAAAATTTCAAAGGATATTGTCTTGTCTTCAGCAGTGAATATTGTGGAGATTTGGGATAAAGATTTATATGAAAAGTCGATAGCAGGAGATGATATTGATTTCGCAGATTTGGCCGAAGATGTAATGGGAAATGTAAATGATGATGACAATGGAATATCATAATCCAGTTTTATTAAAAGAAACGGTTGACGGACTAAATATCAAACCTGACGGAATTTATGTGGATGTAACTTTTGGCGGAGGAGGTCATTCCAAAGAAATTTTAAGAAGATTAGGGCCAAATGGGAAATTGTTCGGTTTTGACCAAGATGAAGATGCTTTTGCCAATGCTTTGCCAGACGAAAGATTTGTGCTAATACCAGAAAATTTTAGATACATAAAACGTTTTTTGAGATTTCATGGAGTAAAAAGTGTAGATGGAATTTTGGCAGATTTAGGAGTTTCATCACACCAGTTTGATGTTCCAGAAAGAGGCTTTTCTACTCGTTTTGATGCAGAACTCGATATGAGAATGAGCAAAAAAAATGATTTGAGCGCTTTCAAAGTGGTCAATGAATATGATGAAGCCAATTTAAAAAGAGTGTTTTTGGATTATGGTGAATTAAAAGCGGCTCCAGCAATTGCTAGAACAATTATCGAAGCTAGAGAAAAGAAAACGATCAGTACAACAGATGAATTAAAAATGGTTCTGTCAAAATATTTGCCAGAACAATTCAAGAATAAAATTCTAGCGCAAATCTATCAAGCGATAAGAATAGAAGTGAATCAGGAAATGGATGTTTTAAAAGAATTTTTAGAGCAATCTCTGGAAATATTAAAGCCAGAAGGAAGATTAAGCGTGATTTCATATCATTCACTTGAAGACCGATTGGTAAAAAGATTCATCAAAAACGGAATGTTTGAAGGAGAACCAGAACGTGATTTTTTTGGAAATTTTTCAGTTCCATTTAAAAGTATTGAAAAATTAATTGTCCCAAGTGAAGCTGAAATAAAAGAAAACAACAGAGCAAGAAGTGCAAAACTAAGAGTAGCTGAGAAAAAATAAGAGCATGAAAAAAGGAGTTTACAGCATATTAAAAGCTCGATTTTTAGTGAATGAAGACGCTACAAGAAACTGGCGATTCATAGTGTTTCTGATTTTTCTTGCCATTTTGATGATTGCCAATACGCACCGATTTGAGCAAAAAGTTTTCCGAATCACAGAATTGACAAATGAAGTAAAGGAATTGCGCTCCGAATTTGTAGATAAGCGTTCGGAATTAATGAAATTAAAAATGGAATCGACCGTTTCAGAAAAAATGGAAGAAAGAAAAATTCTTCCATCATCGGTTCCACCACAAAAGATAAAAGTTAAAAAACCAGTAGAAAAAAGTTTCTTTCAAAAGTTATGGCAGTAGAAGATAAACATATCTCTTACCGAATTTATTTAGTAGCCTTCAGTATTTTTCTGATGACTATTGCTATTACTATAAAGTTGACCAGAATTCAATGGGTTGATGGTAATTATTATAGAAAATTAGCAAAAGAAAGAACGGTTAGAAATTTTGTGATTCCTGCTAATAAAGGCAATATTTATTCAGCTGACGGAAGTTTGTTAGCTACTTCTATTCCCAATTATAATATCCGATTTGATGCAGTAGCTCCAAAGTCAGTTGACTTCGAAAAGAATGTAAATACTTTGGCTGATTCTTTAGGAAAAATGATGGGGAAACCAAGTTCTTTTTATCAATTTGAATTGAAAAAAGCTAGGTTAAATAAAAACAGATATTTGTTAATTGCCCGTGACTTAAGCTACACAGAATACGTGAAAATTAAAGGCTTTCCATTGTTCAATTTGGGAGCTAATAAAGGTGGGATAATTACTGAGCAAGAAACCGTAAGAGAACATCCCATCGGGAAAATAGCTGAAAGAACTATTGGGTATGACCGAATTGATGAAAACGGAATTCGTATTGGAAAAGGAATTGAGTGGTCTTTTAGAAAGTATCTTAACGGAAAAGACGGAAAAGTTTTAAAACAAAAAATCGCAAAAGGGCAGTGGAAACCAATTAAAGATGTCAATGAAGTAGATCCTCAAGATGGTTATGATGTGATATCGACTATTGATGTTTACATTCAGGATATTGCGCATCATGCTTTGTTGAAACAGTTACAAGATTACAAAGCAGATCACGGTTGTGTGGTAGTGATGGAAACCAAGACAGGAAAAATCAAAGCTATTTCTAATTTAGGAAAGTTGAAAGAAACCGATTCAACTTATTTTGAAACAGAAAATTATGCTATAAAAGAATCTCACGAACCTGGTTCGACATTCAAATTGGTTGATATGATTGCTTTATTAGATGATCATAAAATTGATACCAGCAAAACTTATGACACTCAAGGCGGAATCATTTCTTATCCAGCTTTTAAAGGAAAAAAAGTTCGCGATTCTCATGATGGGGGTTACGGAAGAATTTCTTTGGCAAGAGGTTTTGAAGTGTCTTCTAATACCGTCATGGTTCAAGCCGTTTACGAAAACTATAGAAACAATCCGCAAGAGTTTGTAGATAGAATTGATAAAATGGGTTTAAATAAACCTTTAGGGCTACCGATTCAAGGAGAAGGGAAACCTTATATTCCACAACCTAAAGATAAACACTGGAGTGCTTTGTCACTACCGTGGATGGCTTATGGATATGGAGTTGCTGTAACACCTTTACAAACATTAACGCTGTATAATGCCATAGCCAATAACGGTGAAATGGTGAAGCCGCAATTTGTTTCCGAAATTAAAGAATGGAATCAAACGATTAAAAAATACAACAAACAAGTCATCAATCCAAAGGTTTGTTCTGATGAAACCATTGGTAAACTGAAGGCAGTAATGCAAAATGTGGTCAAAAGAGGAACCGCATCAAAATTGTATTCTAAAGATTTTTCTATGGCAGGAAAAACTGGAACAGCCCAAGCAGGTTATGGAACAAATGGTGGTGCAGATAAACATTATATTTCTTCTTTTGTTGGTTTTTTTCCAGTTGAAAATCCTAAATATTCTTGCATTGTTGTAGTGCACAAACCCAATACTTCTGGCAATAATTACTATGGCGCTGATGTAGCTGGTCCTGTTTTCAAAAGAATTGCACAGAAAATTTTCACCGATTCTCCATCTACTAATGTGGTTAAAAACATCAATCGAAAAGTAAACAAACAAGAGCTGGCTTACGAGAATTATAATAGTAAAGCAGCATCAGAAATAAAAGTTATCCCAAATCTAAAAGGAATGAGCGGTATGGACGCCGTGGCACTTTTAGAAAATTTAAAACTGAAAGTTAAAGTGATCGGAATTGGTAAAGTAAAAAAACAATCCATCCCTGCCGGAGAAGCATTAGATAAAAACAAAACAATCATACTAGAATTATCGTGATTATTTTAAAAGACATATTATACAAAGTCGCCATCGAAGCTGTAAAAGGTTCGACTGAAATGACTATCAATAAAATTGAATTTGATTCTCGAAAAGTTCAGGAGAATGATGTTTTTGTGGCTATTCGAGGAACCGTTTCTAATGGTCATGATTTTATTGAAAAAGCTATCAGCATAGGAGCAATTGCTATTGTTTGTGATACTTTGCCAGATGACATTGTTGCTGGAGTGACCTATATTCAAGTAAAAGATACTAATTCAGCATTGGCATTTTTAGCTGCTAATTATTATGGAAATCCTTCACAAAATTTAAAATTAGTTGGAATAACAGGCACCAATGGCAAAACTACCATAGCATCTTTATTGTACCAATTGTTTCAAAAAGCTGGATATAAAGTAGGATTGCTTTCAACCGTAAAAATCTTGGTAGATACCACAGAATATAAAGCTACACACACTACTCCAGATTCACTAACTATCAATTATTATCTAGCAGAAATGATTGAAATGGGTGTGGAATATTGTTTCATGGAAGTAAGTTCCCATGGCATTCATCAAAAACGAACCGAAGCCTTGCATTTTGAAGGTGGTGTTTTCACTAATTTATCTCACGATCATTTAGATTACCATCCAACATTTGCAGAATACCGCGATGTAAAAAAATCATTTTTCGATCATTTGCCAAAATCAGCATTTGCTTTAACCAACATCGATGATAAAAATGGTTTGGTGATGATTCAAAATACAGCAGCTAGAAAATTGACTTATGCTTTGAAATCGTATGCCAATTATAAAGCACAAATTCTAGAAAATCAATTATCAGGATTGTTGCTGAAAATTAATGAAAGCGAAGTTTGGGTTCGATTAATCGGAACTTTTAATGCTTACAATTTATTAGCCATTTATGGAACGGCTGTTGAATTAGGTTTGGACAAATTAGAAGCACTTCGTTTGTTATCTGAATTAGAAAGTGTTTCAGGACGTTTTCAATTTATTGTTTCAGATAGTAAAATAACGGCGATTGTTGATTATGCGCATACTCCAGATGCTTTAGAAAATGTATTAAAAACCATCAATGATATTCGAACCAATAACGAACAATTGATAACTGTTGTGGGTTGTGGTGGTGACAGAGATAAAACCAAAAGACCTATCATGGCCAATATTGCCTCAACCATGAGCAATAAAGTAATCATAACTTCTGACAATCCAAGAACCGAAGATCCAATAGATATTATTGCGGAGATGGAGAAAGGGGTTGAGCCACAAAATCAAAGAAAAACATTGTCGATTGTCGACAGAAAACAAGCCATCAAAACAGCCTGTCAATTAGCAGGCTCCAACGATATTATTCTCATTGCCGGAAAAGGACATGAAACCTATCAAGAAATTAATGGTGTTCGCCATGATTTTGATGATATGCAAATTGTAAAAGAACTTTTAGAACAGCTAAACAAATAAACCTATGCTATATTATTTATTTGAATACCTAGACAAAACAATGGATGTTCCCGGAGCAGGGGTTTTCCAATACATTACTTTTCGTTCGGCTTTGGCGTTGATTCTTTCGCTGATGATTTCTACTATTTATGGTAAAAAAATCATCACTTTTCTAAGAAACCAACAAGTTGGAGAAACAGTAAGAGAACTTGGATTGGAAGGACAAACTCAAAAAGCAGGAACCCCAACAATGGGTGGATTAATCATCATCATTGCTACTTTGATTCCGGTTTTGTTGCTAACCAAATTAAATAATATCTACATCATCCTTTTGATAGTGACTACACTTTGGATGGGAACCATTGGTTTTATTGACGATTATATCAAAATCTTCAAAAAAGACAAACAAGGTTTAAAAGGAATTTTTAAAGTATTTGGTCAAGTAGGATTGGGACTAATCGTTGGTTCGGTATTGTATTTTCACCCAGGAGTTACCGTTAGAGAAAGATCGGCTACGCCAATTTCGTTTAATCAATCTCAAAATGTAATTACTCAAACACCTGTTGAAAGTAAATCGACTGTGACTACCATTCCGTTTACAAAAAACAACGAACTAGATTATGCCAAAATCATTGCATGGACTGGTGACGGTTATGAAAATTGGGCTTGGTTAGTATTCATTCCAATCGTAATTTTCATTATCACTGCAGTTTCCAATGGCGCCAATCTAACTGATGGAATTGATGGATTAGCCGCAGGAACTTCCGCTATTTCAGTATTGGCCCTTGGGATTTTTACTTTCGTTTCGGGGAATGTTATTTTTTCTAGCTACTTGAATATTATGTATATCCCAAATTCGGGAGAAATGACAGTATTCATCTCCGCTTTTGTGGGAGCATTAGTTGGATTTCTTTGGTACAATTCCTATCCCGCAAGTGTATTCATGGGAGATACAGGAAGTTTAACCATTGGAGGAATTATTGCTGTATTGGCGATTTCAGTCCGAAAAGAAATGTTGTTGCCTGTATTATGTGCCATCTTTTTTGCCGAAAATCTATCCGTGATTTTACAAGTTTCCTATTTCAAATACACCAAAAAGCGATTCGGTGAAGGAAAACGAATTTTCCTCATGTCGCCGTTACACCATCATTATCAGAAGAAAGGATATCATGAAAGTAAAATTGTAACACGTTTCTGGATTGTCGCAATTCTGTTAGCTATTGTTTCTATTGTGACCTTAAAATTGAGATAATGCAACGATTAGTAGTACTTGGTGGTGGAGAAAGTGGTGTGGGAACAGCCATTTTGGGAAAGAAACAAGGATATGATGTTTTTGTATCTGATTACGGAGAAATAAAAGAGAATTACAGAGAAGTTCTTAAACAATATGAAATTAAATGGGAAGACGAAACCCATACCGAAGACCTGATTTTAAACGCTGATGTAGTAATGAAAAGTCCGGGAATTCCAGAAAAAGCTCCGATTGTAAAAAAGCTTTTGGAGAAAGGAATTCCAGTGATTTCTGAAATTGAGTTTACAGCTCCTTTTACTAAGGCCAAAACTATAGGAATTACAGGAAGCAATGGAAAGACAACAACAACCATGTTGACCTATCATTTGCTAAAAGAAGGAGGATTAAATGTTGGATTGGGAGGGAATATCGGAAAGAGTTTCGCCTGGCAAGTGGCCGAAGAAAATTATGATTGCTATGTCTTGGAATTAAGCAGTTTTCAACTAGACGGAAACATAAATTACAGACCAGACATTGCCATAATTACAAACATAAGTCCAGATCATTTGGATCGATACGAATATAAATATGAAAACTATATAGCATCAAAATTTAGAATAACAATGAATCAAACTGAGGATGATTATCTCATCTATGACGCCGATGACGAAGCGATTTCAGAATGGTTCCAACATAACAAAACAAAAGCCCAATTAATTCCCTTTTCACTAACCAAAACATTTGAAAACGGAGCCTTTATAAAAAATGACATTATGGAAATTAGCATCAACAACGAAGAATTTGAAATGAAAACCGGAGAAGTTTCTTTGGAAGGAAAACACAACATGAAAAACGCGATGGCGGCCACTTCTGTTGCCCAACTGATGAAAATCAGAAAGGAGACCATTCGCGAAAGTTTATCCAATTTTCAAGGGGTTGAACATCGTTTGGAAAAAGTGCTAAAAATCCAAAATGTGCAATACATCAATGATAGTAAAGCGACCAATGTTAACGCTACTTTCTTTGCTTTGGATAGTATGACGGTTCCAACGGTTTGGATAGTCGGAGGTGTCGATAAAGGAAATGATTACAGCGAATTAATGTCGTTAGTACGCGAAAAAGTTAAAGCTATCATTTGTTTGGGTGTTGATAACAAGAAAATTATTGATGCTTTTGGAAACGTTGTTGACATGATGGTGGAAGTTGATAATATGCGTGATGCCGTTATAACAGCAAAACATATTGCAGAAAAAGGAGATGCAGTTCTGTTATCTCCAGCATGCGCAAGTTTTGATTTATTTCAAAATTATGAAGACAGAGGAAGACAATTTAAAGCGGCAGTTCAGAATTTATAATAGTTAAAAATGAAAGAACTAATAAACAGTTTAAAAGGAGATAAAGTCATCTGGGCATTCGTTGCCTTGTTGGCCTTGTTTTCGTTTATGCCTGTTTTTAGTGCCAGTAGTAATTTGGCTTACATGCGTCATGGTTCAGGAAATGCTTTTACGTATTTGCTTAAGCATGCGGCCCAAGTGCTAGTTGGTTTTTTCATTCTTTATAAAGTGCACAAAGTACCGTATCATTATTTCAGAACGATTTCCAAAATTTTATTGCCTGTAGTTTGGATTTTACTGATTTATACTTTGTTGAAAGGCACTATAATTGAAGGGGCCAATGCCAGTCGGTGGATACAAATTCCGTTTATTGGAATCACTTTTCAAACATCAACATTAGCTTCCATCGTATTGTATGTTTTTGTTGCCCGATATCTATCGAAAAAAAGAGAAACGCCTATAACTTTTCAAAACTCGCTTTGGGAATTGTGGACGCCCGTTTTTATCACATTAATTTTTATTCTTCCAGCCAATTTATCTACCGCAGCTTTAATATTTGCTATGGTAGTTATGTTAGTTTTTATTGGGAAATATCCCTTAAAATACATCGGAATTATTTTAGGAGCAGGAATACTTGGATTGACTTTTTTCATTTTAGTTGCCAAAGCTTTTCCAAATGCTTTCCCCAATCGTGTAGATACTTGGATTGCTCGTATAGACAACTTTACCAGCGACAAACCTGATGAAGACGATTACCAAATCGAAAAAGCAAAAATAGCCATTGCCTCTGGTGGAATATACGGACTTGGTCCAGGAAAAAGTGTGCAGAAAAATTTCCTTCCTCAATCTTCTTCCGATTTTATTTATGCCATTATTGTAGAAGAATACGGAATGATTGGAGGATTGTGTGTGCTAGGATTGTATTTATTATTGCTATTTCGATTTGTAGTAGCAGCACATAAAGCCAATTCCCTTTTCGGAAAACTTGTCGTCGTTGGACTCGGATTCCCCATCATTTTTCAGGCGATAACAAATATGGCTGTTGCTGTTGAATTATTGCCAGTAACTGGTCAAACTTTACCATTAATCAGTAGCGGAGGAAGTTCCATTTGGATGACTTGTATTGCGCTTGGCATCATATTGAGTGTAACTAAAAAAGAAGAAGAAATTGCCGAAGAACAAGCTGAAAAGCAAAAACGGGAAGATGCGTTACAAAAGCTAATCGATAAACAATTACAAGAAGACGAAGCAGCAGAAATAGAGGATTTCTCTATAGTGGATTCAGCAAATCCGATGAATGCGGTTTTAAATAAAAAATAAGAATGAGCAAACTAAAATTCATATTAAGTGGCGGAGGAACGGGTGGACATATCTATCCAGCGATTGCTATTGCCAATGAATTAAAGTCGCGTTTCCCCGATGCAGAATTCCTTTTTGTGGGAGCCAAAGACAAAATGGAAATGCAAAAAGTACCACAAGCTGGTTACGAAATCAATGGGCTTTGGATTGCAGGGTTACAACGAAAATTGACATTGCAAAACGCGATGTTTCCATTAAAGTTGATGAGCAGTTTATGGAACTCCAGAAAAATAATTAGAAAATTCAAACCCGATGTAGTAATTGGAACAGGTGGTTTTGCCAGCGGACCCTTATTGCAAGCGACCAATAGTTTTAATATTCCAACAGTAATTCAGGAGCAAAATTCCTATCCAGGAATTACCAACAAATTATTGAGCAAGAAGGCCAATTCGATTTGTGTGGCGTATGAAAATTTAGAGCGCTTTTTTCCAAAAGATAAAATCGTTTTCACAGGAAATCCAGTTCGTCAAGATTTATTAGATGTTGAGAACAAAAGAATAGAGGGTATATCCTATTTCAAATTGCATGCTAATAAAAAAACGTTATTAATTCTCGGAGGAAGCCTTGGTGCCAGAAGAGTGAACCAATTAATAGCTAAAGAACTCGATTTTCTATTAGAAAGCGATGTTCAAGTTTTTTGGCAGTGTGGCAAGTTATATTACGAAGAATACAAGCATTTTAATGAGAAAGAAAATATACAAGTCGTTGCTTTTATTGATAGAATGGATTTGATTTATGCGGCAGCCGATTTTGTGATTTCGAGAGCTGGAGCCTCTTCGGTTTCTGAACTTTGTTTGGTGGGAAAACCAACTATTTTCATTCCGTCACCTAATGTGGCCGAAGACCATCAAACTAAAAACGCCAAAGCTATTGTAGATAAAAAGGGAGCCATTCTATTAAGAGAAAGCGAATTGGATTCATCCTTTGAAACTACATTTTCAGATTTGATTTCAAATGAAAATCTGCAAAATGAATTAAGTCAAAACATTAAAAAATTGGCTAAGCCCAATGCTACAAAAGATATCGTAGAAGAAATTATAAAATTGATAAAACAAAAGTGAATTTAAACCAAATACATAACGTCTATTTCATTGGTATCGGAGGCATCGGAATGAGTGCTTTGGCTCGCTATTTCCAGAACATTGGTAAAAATGTTTCAGGTTACGACAAAACACCAACCATGTTGACGGATGAATTGATTGCTGGCGGAATGTCTATTCATTTTGAAGACAATATCAGTTTAATTCCAACCGATTATTATGTAGAAAATACTTTAGTCATAATTACTCCTGCTGTTCCAGTTTCGCATTCGGAATGGAATTATTTTCTAGAAAGAGATTATGTAGTGAAAAAGCGAGCGGAAGTATTGGGTATTATTACCAAAGACACATTTTGTTTCGCTGTAGCAGGGACTCACGGAAAAACAACAACGTCAAGTATTCTTGGTCATATTCTTTACGAAAGTGGCGCCGATGTTACCGCTTTTCTGGGAGGAATCGTTGAAAATTATCATTCGAATTTAATTGGAAACGGAAAGACTGTCACTGTTGTTGAAGCTGACGAATTCGATCGTTCCTTCTTGCATTTACATCCCAATATTGCCTGCGTAACTTCCATGGATGCGGATCATTTAGATATTTATGGCGATAAAGCGGCGATTGAAGATTCGTTCCGAGAATTTGCCAATAAAGTTGAAGATAAAAATAATTTGTTTGTTCCAAAAGGATTGCCTTTAGAAGGCTTAACTACAGGAATCAATGAGGAAGCAACTTATAAGGCTTTCAACATCCGAATTGATAACGGGTTTTATGTTTTTGATGTACAAACGCCATCTGAAACAATCCAAAATCTACAATTTGGTTTGCCTGGAAGACACAATTTAATGAATGCCTTGATGGCTTTAGCAATGGCTAAAACTTATGGTACCCCAACCGAGTCCATTGCTAGAGCCTTGGCTTCATTTAAAGGAATTCAACGTAGATTTTCGTATCAGATCAAATCAGATAAGTTAGTTTACATCGATGATTATGCGCATCATCCAACAGAAATTAATGCCGTACATCAAGCGGTTCGTGAATTGTATCCAAACGAAAAAGTGCTGGCTATTTTTCAACCGCATTTGTTTAGCAGAACCAAAGATTTTGCCGATGATTTTGCCAAAAGTTTATCTCAATTTGATGAGATTTTGATGTTGGATATTTATCCGGCAAGAGAATTACCTATGGAAGGAATTACATCAAGTTGGTTGCTTTCTAAAATGGAAAATCAACATAAAAAATTGATTTCAAAAGACGAATTAATACCGTCAATTTTAAAAAGTGAGGCTAAAATAATTGTGACCATTGGTGCTGGAGATATAGGGGAATTAGTTCCAAAAATTAAACAAGCGTTATTATGAAATATTTCACTTGGATAAATATCAGATTATTGCTCATGATTGCCATGGTAATCTTCTTGTTTTCGTTCACTTCGTATCGAAATGAGAGAAGAAAAATCAAGAAAACAGAAGTGATTTTTATTGGCGAAAACACACTTTTTTTAAAGCCAGAAATGGTTAATAAATTGTTAATAGAAAAAAATCAAGACCTAAAAACATTAAACAAAGTTGATTTAGATTTGAAGAAATTGGAGTCCTCTATCAACAAACAAGAAATGATCCAAAAAGCGGATGTGTTTGTCAGTGTTGATGGGGTTCTAAAAGCGGTGGTAAAACAAAAAACACCAGTTGGAAGAGTGTTTGACGAAACGGGTTCTTTCTATATTGATTGTGAAGGAAATAAGATGCCGTTATCAGATAATTATACAGCTAGAGTTCCACTAGTTTCGGGGGAAATTAATGTAGTTAAAAAGGAAAAATTATCTGAAGTTTTAAAGATGATTACCCAAGATGAGTTTTTGAAAAAAAACATCATAGGTGTACAGGTTTTGCCTAACGGTAGCTTGGTTATGGAGAACAGAAATTACGATTATCAAATCGATTTCGGAAGAACTATTAACATCGAGAAGAAATTTAAAAACTATAAAGCCTTTTTTCAGAAGGCAGTTTTAGATAGCACTTTGAATAAATACAAGAGAATTAATTTGAAGTTTACCAAACAAGTAGTTTGCATTAAATAGAAGGTTATGGAAAAAGAGAATATTGCAGTAGGATTAGATATCGGGACAACCAAGATTGTTGCCATGATTGGCAAGAAGAATGAGTATGGCAAGTTAGAGATTTTGGGTGTTGGAAAATCCAAAAGTCTTGGCGTGGCTCGTGGTGTGGTAAATAATATTACCCAAACGATTCAATCTATTCAACAAGCAGTTCTTGAAGCCGAAGCCAATTCAGGATATAAAATTAACGATGTGGTGGTCGGTATTGCTGGACAACACATCCGTAGCATTCAACATACGGATTATGTAATCAGAACTAATCCTGAAGAAGTAATCAGCGGACGTGATATTCAATTGTTGATTGATCAGGTAAACAAATTAGCAATGCTGCCTGGGGAAGAAATTATCCATGTATTGCCACAAGAATTTAAAATCGACGGGCAATCTGAAATTAAAGAACCAATTGGAATGTATGGTGGAAGATTGGAAGCAAGCTTTCACGTAGTAGTTGGTCAAGCATCCTCTATCAGAAACGTAGGAAGATGTATTCAAAGTTCAGGCATTGAATTATCAGGATTGACTCTAGAACCTTTAGCGTCAGCAGATGCAGTGTTAAGCCAAGAAGAAAAAGAAGCCGGTGTTGCTTTAATAGACATAGGTGGAGGAACGACCGATTTAGCCATTTTCAAAGATGGTATCATCCGTCATACAGCAGTAGTGCCATTTGGCGGAAACGTGATTACCGATGACATCAAAGAAGGCTGCTCAATTATTGAAAAACAAGCCGAGTTATTGAAAACCAAATTTGGTTCAGCGTGGCCAGGTGAAAATAAAGACAATGAAATTGTATCGATTCCAGGATTAAGAGGAAGAGATCCAAAAGAAATATCGTTAAAGAATTTATCAAAAATTATCCACGCGAGAGTGGTAGAAATTATTGAGCAAGTTTTTACCGAAATCAAAGCATACGGGCATGAAGATCCAAGAAAAAAGCTAATTGCTGGTATTGTATTAACAGGTGGTGGTTCACAATTGAAACACATCAAACAATTAGTAGAATACATTACTGGAATGGACACAAGAATTGGCTATCCAAACGAACATTTGGCTGGGAATTCAAGCGAAGAAATTTCAAGTCCATTATTTGCAACAGCAGTAGGATTGGTAATGAATAGTATCGAAAACAATTCAAACAGTGCCTACAAAATTGAATTAAAAGAAGTGGCTGTGGAAGCTCCAAAACAAGTAGTTTTTCAACAAGTAGCTCCAACGCCAGTTGTAGAAGAAAAAATAGAAGAAGTTTCTAATGTTATTGAGGAAGAAATCAATCTTGAAACGGAAACTACAGAACATAAAATAAAAAGATCCTTTTTTGACCGTTACGTCGAAAAGATTAAAGATTTTTTAGATAACGCGGAATAGTTGGAAGCGGGAAGAATAAAACAGTAAGATAGACAAAATAAAATTTAGAATATATAATACCTAACAAACCCAAGCAGTATGATAAGCAACTCAGAATTTGGAAACATCTCATTTGATTTACCAAAAAATCAATCAAATGTGATTAAAGTAATCGGAGTTGGTGGCGGAGGAAGTAACGCTATCAATCACATGTTCAAACAAGGAATCAAAGGCGTAGATTTCATTGTTTGTAACACCGACTCTCAAGCACTTCAAAATAGCCCTGTGCCAAATAAAATTCAATTAGGAGTTTCCTTAACTGAAGGACTTGGTGCTGGAGCAAACCCTGATGTAGGTCAACAATCAGCTATTGAAAGTATTGGTGATATTGAAAAAATGTTGGATACCAATACCAAAATGGTTTTCATTACGGCAGGAATGGGTGGAGGAACAGGAACAGGTGCTGCGCCTGTAATCGCTCAATTGGCTAAAGAGAGAGGGATACTTACGGTTGGAATTGTAACAAAACCATTTCAATTTGAAGGGAAAGTGCGTTATGAACAAGCTTTGTTAGGTGTAGAAAAGTTAAGAAAACAAGTAGATTCTTTGATTGTTATCAATAATAATAAATTAAGAGAAGTATACGGAAATTTAGGTTTTAAAGCTGGATTTTCAAAAGCTGACGAAGTGTTGGCAACAGCATCCCGTGGAATTGCAGAAGTAATTACACACCATTATACACAAAATATTGATTTAAAAGACGCCAAAACTGTTTTGTCAAATAGTGGTTCAGCTATTATGGGTTCTTCTACAGCAACTGGAGATAATCGCGCCAAAGACGCTATTATTTCTGCTTTAGATTCTCCTTTGTTAGATGATAATAAAATTTCAGGTGCCAAAAACGTATTGTTGCTTATCGTTTCAGGTTCTAGCGAAATTACTATTGACGAAATTGGAGAAATCAATGACCATATTCAATCAGAAGCCGGACATGGTGCTAATATTATAATGGGTGTTGGTGAAGATGAAACATTGGGCGAAGCTATCGCAGTTACTATCATTGCTACAGGTTTTAATGTAGAACAACAAAATGGAATTGTAAATACAGAAGCTAAGAAAATAATTCATTCCTTAGATGGTGAGCATAAATTAGAGCGTGATTTAACACAAAAGTCAGTTGATGTTTTCCAAACCATTATTGATACTCCTGTTACTGAAGCTAAAGAAGAAAAAATCGTTTTTGAATTAATCGAAGACGAGTTGGAAGTAGAAGCTCCAGTTGTTTTTGAAGCACCTGCTGTTGTTGCTTCTATAGACGAAAACGAATTGATTGCTATGAATCATTTCATTAGAAACTTAGACGTAACCTTTGAAATCGTATCGCCAATAAATGATATCGACTTCAATGTAACAACTCCAGAAGTTCGTGAGATGAAAGTGGTGGAATCTCAAGCTATCGAAAAAGAAGAAGAGCAAATTACTTTTACTTTTGATATTCCGGCTATGCCAACCTTTGAGAAAGTAGAAACTGTTGAAAAAATAGAAGCTGTAGAAGAAAGTAGAATCGTTTTTGATTTGTCTGATTCGCCAAATAATATCGAAGTAAACCAACCAGTGCAATTTGTTCCAGTGACCGAGTTGAATGAGGAAGGTATAATCAAATATTCTTTGGAAGAGTACATGGAGTTAGAAAATGACTTGTTAAACTCAAAACCTGCAGCAGCTGTTGTAGTGGAAGAGCCAATTGCAGAAGAGTTGAACATCACGATGAAACAATTGGATGTCGAAAAACCAATTTCAACAGTAAATCATTTTGAAGATATTTCACCAGTGGAAATGACGATTGAGGAGACTTTGAAACACAGAGCTGACGATAGAAGAAGAAAATTAAAAGAGTTCAATTACAAGTTCCATAACAATCCTTCTAAAATTGAGGAACTAGAAAAAGAACCAGCTTACAAACGCAATGGCGTGGATTTGTCAACTAACACACAAGGGAATACCAACTCAAGAATGTCAGTAGGAACCGATAGTAATGATGATACTCAGTTGCGATCTAACAATTCTTTCTTGCACGATAATGTAGATTAATTCTATAGCTATCCATTATAATCTTTAACCCGTTTCGGAAGAAGCGGGTTTTTTATAGAAATGAGTTAAAACTCATCTACCTAAAGCCCACCGGGCTTCCTCCTTTTAATTTCAAATGTTCTAACAATTCTTTCTTGCACGATAATGTAGATTAATCTACAGGAAACCCCAAAATTTGTAACCCGGAAATTTCTTTGAGATTTTCGGGTTATTTTTTTTAACTTCGCATGGCTTTTTAAGTTGTTGTTTTATTAGGATTTAATGAGGTTTTTTGATAATGTAAAAATACCTGACAGCCACTGGCTGTCCTCCTTTTAATTTCAAATCATCGGGGCTAAAAAGCAAACCATTTGAATACAATCTAACAAATTAAACATTTAAACTATGAGTTTAGCTACCCAAATAATGGACGAAATGAAAAATGCTATGCGTACAAAAGATACCATAGCTTTAGAAGCCCTTCGTGCCATCAAATCAGAAATTTTATTAGCGCAAACTGCAACAGGCTCAAAAGAAGAAATTACAGAAGCCGACGAGATCAAAATATTGCAGAAATTAGTAAAGATGCGTAAAGACAGCGCGACTATCTTCACTACACAAAACCGTCCAGACTTAGCAGAACCAGAATTAGCACAAATCGCTGTCATCGAAAAATTCCTTCCAGCTCAATTATCAGAGGATGAAGTAGAAGCAATCGTTGCTAAAATCATTGCAGAAACTGGCGCGTCTGGAATAGCTTCTATGGGAAAAGTTATGGGACTAGCTTCAGCTCAAATAGGCGGTTCAGCAGAAGGGAAAACTATATCTTCTATTGTTAAGAAACTTTTAGTATAATACTAATAATGGCTCCGTAGTTCAACTGGATAGAATATCAGATTTCGGCTCTGATGGTTGCAGGTTCGAACCCTGCCGGGGTCACAACATCGCATTTGGTTTACAACAAAATCCCGTAAAACTTTGGTTATACGGGATTTTTCATTTTCCTCATATACCGTGTCGCAGCTTATGACTGCTGCGTAAATTTATCACTACTTATCCCAAATACAAAATACCTTTTGAAAATCCGCAGGATTTTCCAAGAAAGCACAGACGTAGCAGTAGTTACAAACTGCTGTTCTGCGTTCGGCTTTTTTATGAGTCAAGATTTTCTTTGGGATTTCTTAAAACACTCCTCGTGAATACTTCAACACTCTTCGTGAATGCTCCAACACTCTTGCAGGATGGTTCAACACTCTTGCAGGATGCTCCAACACTCTTGCAGGACGCTCCAACACTCTTGCAGGATGGTTCAACACTCTTGCAGGATGGTTCAACACTCTTGCAGGATGGTTCAACACTCTTGCAGGACGCTCCAACACTCTTGCAGGATGCTTCAACACTCTTGCAGGATGGTTCAACACTCTTGCAGGATGCTCCAACACTCTGTTTGAACTAAAAGATTTACGCGTTGATTTTCTATATTCCTTTTTTCCTGAAGTACTTTTTTCTAAAGCTAACATAAGCTTACGCATAACAAATATATTATTTATTAGCATTGACAATGGGTAAATTAGAGGTGTGTTATTCTGTAAAGAAAAAAGCCCTTAATGATTGTTAACCCTAGTAAAATAAGATTGAAAAAAACATCTTGCTTTGCTTTTATACGTAATGAAAATTATTAATGTAAAAAAAGGAAACCAACTATGAATGCAAACATAAAAAATTAATTTTAAACAAAGAGATCAATCCGAACCCTCTATTTAAAACCGCTTCACATACTCCTGTGTCGTCACTCCTGTAATGGTTTTAAAAGCAATAATAAAAGTATTATAGGAAGAAAATCCAACTTTTAATGCAAGAGATTCTACCGTGTGATTTATAAGATAGCCATTTTCAAGTAATTTGGTAGCGTCGTTAATGCGCACAATTTTTTTATAATCTGAAAAACTTTCGTTGCAATGAAATTTGATAATATAATGAATATGGCTGTTAGGAATTTTTAACGTGGCTGCAATATCGTCAATAGTTAAATCGGGATTTCGGAACGTATGGGTATGAAACGAAAGTTCTTCAATTTGATGCAGATATACCATTAACAATGATTTCATTTTTTCTTCCAGTTTTTTATCCTTATTGCTGCTAATGGGTAAAGAAGTACCTTCAATGTTCCAAACGCTATTGAGTACCATTTTTTCGGTAGTACTATTTATAGTTTTGTTTAAAATGTCATAACCAAATAATATTTCGGGACTCAAGATTATTTTTACAAAAATAGCTATCCAAACTAAAGCGGGCATCCAAAGGTTATCATTGCTTACATTTCCAATTTTATGTGCAATTATAATATTAACTAATCGTATGATAAAAATTAAAACAAACGAACAATACAAAAACAAACACCAGTTTTTGATTTGGTCATTTTGCTTTTGAATAATCTTAATATGAGTTGTGCGACGCCACACATGTTTATAAAGCATTATGAACCCAATTATAGCATAGAAAATATAAAATATAACAGCGAGAACGAAAAACAGCTTTAAAAACAACTCCTTTATTGTAGTAGAGTTAAAGATATTTGAGATAAAAATACTTCCTAATACTAGTGGAAATATAAAATGCATCAAATTAGATAATTCAAACTTTTTTTCATAGATAATGTTTTGAAAATAAAGATAATAACAGGGTATCAACATCACAAAGCTAACATCTATTATGGTTATTAATTTGCCAATATGCATTTCTGGGTAGGATTCTGATATCCAATGAAATAAAAAGCGTATAGCGACATTGGCAGTGATAATAATCAAGTATTTATTAATCAATGAATTCCCATTGCTTTTATTTTTTATTAAGATTAAAGCAGTACTTAAAAATCCTAATATGGAAGTAATTAATAATATAGTGTTACTTAACATAAAGCTAATTTTGTTTTAAATGAAGAGCGCTATTTCAACCTCAATATTTGTTTAAAATGAAGTTTCAAAAGTACTGTAATAATCATAAAAAAAATGAAACCAAATATCTCATAAAAAGGATAATACCTCCGAATAATTGGAAAAAAGCATATTATAAGCGCTTAAAACTTCTTTTTTAGCTATATTATAGAACTTCTTTTTTTATAAAATACGATTTGTTTTTGTTTTACTAATTGAGTTCGCTAAAATGAATCTCATTTTATGGACTTTTATATTTGCTCCTCAACTTCTACCATACCGAGAAACTAGTAAGAAGATAAAGTTCTACCAATAAACGGAAATCAAATTTTAAAACAAGGAAAACCAAAAGGCGATATTGGATATAGTTAATTTTTACTATTGTTTTGTAACCTCAAATATCAAAAAAATTAAAAATGAAAAAATTAAAAACACAAATCAGTATTTTAACATTATTGCTGCTGCTGTCTTGTAGCTTTGTTAGAGCACAAAATCCTTCCTTGCTTTTTGCAAAAGGAATTGGATCCAAATTTCCAACAGGTAGTACTCTTGTTGTGAATGCCATCAAATTGGATGGATCGGGCAACCGATATGTAACAGGTTCTTTTGTTGCCACTGCCGATTTTGACCCAAGTACAAGCACTGCCGACCTTGTAAGTGCTGGGAATTCAGATATATTCATTGCTAAATATGATGCAACGGGTAAATATGTATGGGCAATTAGAATGGGTGGCACAAGTATCGAAGTGGGGAATTCCATAGCGCTCGATAGTAGTGGTAATGTGTATATAACCGGTTATTTTAACGGCACTGCAGATTTTGACCCTAGTTCGGGTACTGCCAACCTTGTAGCTAGTGGAGGTAATGATATATTCCTTGCTAAGTACGACGCTTCTGGTAATTATGTAATGGCCAATAAAATAGGTGGTTCTGGTGATGATAAAGGTTTTTCCCTGTCGGTGGATAATGGTTATATAAGCATAACAGGGTATTACACCGGTACAGTAGATTTTGATCCAAGTGCAAGCACTGTAAACCTATCAAGTGCGTCAGGATCTGACGATATATTTCTTGCTAAATACAGTACTGTTGGAACTTATGTTTGGGCAAAAAGTATAGGATCAAGTAGTTCTGATGAAGCAAGATCACTAGCAGTGGATGGCAGTGGAAATATAGTGATAACAGGTTATTTTCAAGGCACTGTAGATTTTGACCCTAGTGCTAGCACTGCCAACCTAACAATGGCTGGAGGTATTGATATATTTGTAGCTAAATATAATTCTTCGGGCAATTATCTATGGGCTGATCGTCTTGGCGGTACTGATACTGATGTTGGTATTTCTTTAGCGTTGGATGGTAATGGTAATGTGCTGGTAACGGGAGTATTTAATGGCACAGCCGATTTTGACCCAAGTGCAAGTACAGCCAACCTAACAAGTGCGGGTGTTGGTGATATATTCATAGCAAAATATAACTCCTCAGGAAATTATGTATGGTCTAATCGTATTGGTGGCACAGCTGATGATTACGGAAATTCCATAGCTGTAGATAGTAGTGGTAATGCGTTTGTAACAGGTTATATAAATGGAACTACGCCAATTGATTTTGACCCTAGTGCAAACACTGCCACCCTAACAGGTGCTGGAGGTAAAGATATATTTGTTGCTAAATATGATACTTCGGGTAATTATGTAGGGGCAACTAGCTTTGGAAGTACAGGTGATGAGCAGGGTTTATCATTATCAGTGAATACTAACAGTGTGGTTGTAGCAGGATTTTTTAATAGCACGGTAGATTTTGACCCAAGTACGAGCACTGCAAACTTGAATGCGCCCGTACAAAATGGTTTCATAGCGAGTTATACCACAAATGGTATTTATAATGATGCGGGTATTTTGGGTAATTACAATTCTTCAAATAGTTTAATTTCAAAATATATTGTAAAAGATAGCTCAGGTAACTTGTATGTAACAGGCGTTTTTTATGGCACAGCAGATTTTGACCCAAGTGCAAGCACTGCCAACCTAACAAGTGCGGGAGGTACTGATATATTTATTGCAAAATATGATGCTTCAGGCAATTATGTATGGGCAAAAAATATGGGCGGTACTAATTATGATTATGGAAGTTCCATGGCAGTAGATAGTAGCGGCAATGTGCTTGTAACTGGTTATTTTGCAGGCACAGCCGATTTTGACCCCAGTGCAAGCACTGCCAACCTAACAAGTGTGGGAGCTAGTGATATATTTATTGCGAAATATGATGCTTCGGGCAATTATGTATGGGCAAAAAATATAGGCGGTACTGGTTATGGTTATGGATATTCCGTGGCAGTAGATAGTAATGGCAATGTGCTTGTAACGGGTAATTTTAGTAGCACAGCCGATTTTGACCCCAGTGCAAGTACTGCCAACCTAACAAGTACGGGAGGTTATGATATATTTGTTGCTAAATATGATGCTTCGGGTAATTATGTATGGGCAAAAAATATGGGCAGTACTGGTTCTGATTATGGATATTCCATGGCAGTAGATAGTAATGGCAATGTGCTTGTAACGGGTAGTTTTAGTGGCACAGCTGATTTTGACCCAAGTGCAAGCACAGCTAACCTAACTAGTGCGGGAAGTAATGATATTTTTATTGCGAAATATGATGCTTCGGGCAATTATGTATGGGCAAAGAATATGGGCGGTACTAGTTATGATATTGCATATTCCTTGGCATTAGATAGTAATGGCAATGTGTTTGTAACGGGTTATTTTACTGGCACAGCCGATTTTGACCCAAGTGCAAGCACTGCAAACCTTACAAGTGCTGGTGGAAGTAGTGATATTTTTATTGCTAAATATAATTCTTCGGGCATTTATGTATGGGCAAAAAATATGGGATCTACTGGTCCAGATGTTGGAAATTCATTGAAAGTAGATAGTAATAACAATGTGTTTGTAACTGGTTATTTTGCTGGTACAGCTGATTTTGACCCAAGTGCAAGTACTGCCAACCTAACAAGTGCGGGAAGTAATGATGTATTTGTTGCTAAGTACAACACTTCGGGTAATTATGTATGGGCCATTAGTTTGGGAGGAACTGGTAACGATATAGGAAATTCACTGGAGTTAGATAGTGATGGCAATGCTTTGGTTACGGGTCAATTTTTGGACACAGTAGATTTTGACCCAGGTAGTGGCACTACTAACTTAAGTACAGGAGAAGTAGGCAAGAGCTATGGGTTTATAGCTAAATATGGTACTATATATACCGTTACTTTCGATAATAATACTGGTTCTGGCACAATGACCAGTCAGGTAGCTTCTGCTTCTACGGCATTAACAACCAATACCTTTACCAAAACTGGTTATCATTTTACAGGATGGAATACTGTAGCTAATGGATCAGGAACAGCTTATGCAGACGGAGCTAGTTATTCCTTTGCCGCCAATATAACATTATATGCACAGTGGGCTAGAAATATCCCAACGATAACTACGGTACCTACAGCAAGTAATATAACTTATGGTCAAACATTGGCTTTTTCTACTTTAAGTGGAGGTGTAGCAAGTGTAGCAGGTACTTTTGCGTTTACTACGCCAAGTACTACACCAAATGCAGGTACTGCTAATCAAGGCTATACTTTTACCCCTACAGATACCATTAATTATACTACAGTTACAGGTACGGTAAGTGTAACGGTAACAAAAGCTACTCCAAGCATTACTACTGCTCCTATAGCAAGCAGTATCTGTTTAGGTAATTCTCTTGCCTCTTCTACTTTAAGTGGAGGTATTGCTAGTGTGGGGGGTACATTTGCTTTTACTACACCGAGTACTACACCAAGTACTGGTACTGCTAATCAAGGCTATACTTTTACCCCTACTGATACAACCAATTATAATACTGTCACAGGAATGGTAAGTGTTACCGTTCAGCCAGCACCATCGAGTGCAGGAAGCAATGGTACATTAACAATTTGTTCTACTACGACTTTAACAACAGGATTGTTGTTTGGAGCCTTAGGTGGTTCACCAGCAGCAGGAGGAACTTGGTCACCAGCTCCAATAGGTGCAGGAACGTATACTTATACTCAGGCAGCAACTTCACCATGTTCAGTTAATAATACTGCTACAGTTGTGGTTACGGTTCAACCAACAGCAGCAAGCGCAGGAACTAATGGAACTTTAACGGTTTGCGCAGGAACTACTCCTAGTAATGCACAATTGTTTGCTGCTTTAGGAGGTTCTCCAGCAGCAGGAGGTACTTGGTCAAACGTTGGATTGGTTTATACTTATACTCAAGCTGCCACTTCACCATGTACTGTTAATAACACAGCTACAGTAACTGTTACTGAGCAAGCCTTACCAGCAAGTGCAGGAAGTAATGGTACATTAACAATCTGTTCTACTACTCCTTTGACCACAGGACTGTTGTTTAGTGCCTTAACTGGTTCACCAGCAATAGGAGGAACTTGGTCACCAGCTTTAGCAGGTGCAGGAACTTATACTTATACTCAAGCGGCCACTTCGCCATGTACTGTTAATAATACAGCTACGGTAGTTGTTACGGTTCAACCAGCACCAGCAAGTGCAGGGACAAATGGAACTTTAACTGTTTGTGCAGGTACAACACCAAGTAATGCACAATTATTTGCTGCTTTAGGAGGTTCGCCAGCAGCAGGAGGAACTTGGTCTAATATAGGATTGGTTTATACTTATACACAAACTGCTATTTCACCTTGTGCTGTTAATAATACAGCTACAGTAACAGTTACTGAACAAGCCTTACCAGCAAGTGCAGGAAGTAACGGAACATTATCTATTTGTTCTACTACTACTTTAACTACAGGAATGTTGTTTGGCGCCTTAACAGGTTCACCAGCAGCGGGAGGAACATGGTCACCAGCTCCAGCAGGTGCAGGAACTTATACTTATACTCAAGCGGCTACTTCACCATGTTCAGTTAATAATACTGCTACAGTAATAGTATCTGTTGTTAGTGCTCTTACTTGGTATCAAGATTTAGATGGTGATGGTTATGGTAATTCAGCGGTTAGTCAAGTAACTTGTTCTAATCTTGCTCCAGCTTATAGTCTTTTAGGTGGAGATTGTAATGATGCTGTGGCCACTATTAATCCAGGAGTAACAGAGATTTGTTATAACAATATTGATGATAATTGTAGTGGAGCAATGTCTGAAGGATGTGCACCAGTAGTTGTAAATATGACACCATCGTACAACAATACTACTTTGGTATCCTTATCAACAGCCATTCCAGCGGTAGGGTATTCTTATCCAGGAACTTCAAATATTAAATATCGTTTCTCTATCACTAATGTAACTACTAATGTTACTTCAGCCGATATTATTCAAACCTCACGATATGTAACTATTCCTTCAGCACTTCATGTATATGGTGCTACCTATACTATTAAAGTATCCGCAGTGATTAATGATGAAGTTGTTCCTTTCTACGGAAATACTATAACAGTAACTGGACCTACGGTTCAATTGATTACATTGAGTTCATCAAGTTGTGGTGCTACTTTGGTTAGTTTGTCTTCTACGATTTCGGCTAATGGAGGATTGAATGCTACAGGGTATACTTTCCGTATTCGATTGGCAAGTGATAATGGACCAACACCAACGTATGGTTTCTCTCCTTCAGCAACTCGTTTTGTGGGAGCTAATTCATTTGCAGGTTTCCCATTGCAGTATAATTCAAGCTATAAAGTGGCAGTACAATATACTTACACGGATCCTTTAACAAGTATACCAGTTCAATCAGGTTATGGGGCAGAGTGTACTGTATTAACTCCATCAATTCCATTGATTGGTTTAGCTGCACCAACTTGCGGTTCACAAGTAGCGACATTGAATGCAGGTATTACAGCTAGTCCAGCAGCTTATGCTACAGGATACCGTTTCCGTATAAGAATGACTACTGATAATGGGCCAACGCCAACGTATTACTATTCCTTACCAAATGCTAGCAGATTCTCATCTTTAGTAGCATTCCAAGGCATTACGTTTGCTTACAATACACAGTATTCTATCGCGGTAGAGTATAGTATTTTGAATAATAGTGTAACAGTATGGTCAGGATTTGGTTCAGAATGTATCGTTCAAACCCCATTCTTCCCAACTACATCGTTAGTACCATCACAATGTGGATTGTCAACTGCAACATCGTTAACACAACAGTTGAATATTACACCTTACCCAGGTTTCCCTAATTATAAAGTGAAGTTAGATGAAATTAGTGGAGAGGATGTAGTTAATTCACAAGAAATCATTGTTACTTATTCTAACTTTAGATTGAATCAATTCTCGATTGCACAGTTAGGTAAAAACTATAACGTATCGGTAGCTATTAAATTAAATGGTGTGTTTGGAGATTATTCAACCGCTTGTGATATGTTCACAGCAGCTCCACCAAGAACAGTTAAATTACCATTTAAAGCTACAGCGTATCCAAACCCATTTGCCAATAACTTTATGTTAGATGTTACTACTTCAAGTAAATCAGTTGTAGGCGTAAAAGTGTACGATATGGTTGGAAGGTTAATAGAACAACGTGAGGTTAATGTATCTGATATGGAGAACACCACCATCGGAGACAGATATCCTTCAGGTGTTTACAACGTGGTTGTATCACAAGAGGATAGTGTGGAAATCGTTAGGGTGGTTAAGAGATAAGTTAGGTTTAATTTATTAAATAAAAATCTGATGAATGCATGGTTTTATTTTATTCTTCAATACAATGAGGCATGATTTATTAATTAATAATTCATAAATTTTTCAAGAAATTTTATTGTTAGATTTGAAAATAAGTCTACTGAGTTCACAATAAATAGATGAGTAAAGTAAATGTACAAGTTAAAAGGTACAAATACTTTACTCATCATTTTTTATATCCAAGTAATAGCCTAAAACGATATTGAAATATATTTTATATACTAAATGTTGCAAAAGCTATTTTTTTTGTTGAGATTGAACTAACCATACCTAATTATCAATATGTTTACTAATCTAATAACGATAGCTTAATAGTAAAAGAACTGGCTAATAATACAATTACTGACGATAAAATTTTTTAACTGTTAAATAAAGCCATTCGTCTACAGAAAATGGCTATTTGTCTATTATTTTAAACTCGCCTTTTAGATGTACATAAGTTTGTTTTTATAATTTAACAAATGGATTATGAAAAAAACTACTCTTTTATATATTAAATTTTTATTATTAGGTTTAACACAAATAGGTAACGCTCAGCTCTATACTAATGGTAGTATTTCTACAGGAACTATAACTGTAAATGGGACAGTGGCTCCCGCTTCGTATTCTTGGAGCGAATTACCTTCTGATGTTGGGAATGCTTTAGAATCCAATGGCTCTCTGGGATTTTCTGGGTTTTTCAATACAGCTGAAACATCAAGTTTTCGATTAGCAGATGATTTTGTCGTGCCTGTTGGTGCTACTTGGAACATAACTGATTTTTCTTTTTATTGTTATCAAACAAATTATACTGGAACAGTTCCTCCAATTGATGCCCTTAGAATTCAACTATATAATGGAGATCCTTCTTCGGGAGGTACACTAATAGCTGGAGATATGACTACAAATGTTTATGATATGGCTAACAGTACTGATGCTTTAGCTTACAGAATTTTAAACACTTCTATTCCTACTGTCACAGTACCGGGAACGACCAGAAAAATATGGAAAGTTAGAGGTAATTTAACAACTTCAATTTCATCAGGTACCTATTGGGTAGTTTTCCAAGTTCATGCCCTTGACGATGGTAGCATATTTTTCCCTTCGGTAACTATTGCGGGGTCTAGAGGTATACTTACAGCAAATGGGAAACAGTTTGTAGCATCAAATTCATTATGGAAACCCATTATAGATAGTGGAAATCCAGTTACAGCGCCTGATGTAACTCAGGAGCTACCTTTTCTAATTAACGCAAACACTTTGTCCGTTAACAGTAATAGTTTAGATGTAGGCATTTCAGTATATCCAAATCCAATAAAAGATATCATTACAATTTCAAATGTTTCTGATGCTGTAATTAATAGTATTGAGATATCTGATTTAAATGGTAGAATAGTTAAGAAGGTTTTGAATACTTCCGATTCAGAAATTAAGGTCTCCGATTTACAAACAGGTATTTATTTGATAAAAATTATGTCAGACAAAGGAATTGCAACAAAAAAAATTATTAAAGAATAATTTCCAATCTCTTTAAGGTCAAATAAAAAGCCAGAAGTATTTACTTCTGGCTTTTGTTTTTAACTATAGAAAATCTACCAAAACACAGTATATAACGCCGCTAACACTGCGATAATAATTAACATTCCAACAGTAAAACTTGGTGACATTTTGAACATGGTTTTATCCACTTCTAAACCATGAGGTTGAACTCCTTTTCGGTTTTCATACATGCTGATAAAGTACATTCCTATTACGCAAATCAGAAATACAAATCCCATACGATCAATAAATGGAATCTCATAAACACCAGTAGCATTTGGCACAGCAAATCCCATTGGGTTTAAGAAAGCTAAGTCCACAAAGGCGGGCATGAATTTGAAAATAATGGAAAATATAAATCCGCCAATAGTAGCAAATAAAGCGGCATTAGAAGTGGTTTTCTTCCAGAAGAATCCTAAAATAAACATCGCAAAAACACCTGGACTCACAAACCCAGTATATTCCTGAATGTATTGAAAACCTCCTTTTTTATCAATGCCCAAAAATGGCGCAACAATAACGGCAACAATCATGGCAATTAAGATGGTCGCTTTTCCAATTTTGACTAGTTTCTTCTCATCAGCATCCACATTTAATTTGGTTTTGTAAATATCTAAAGTGAATATAGTTGAGATACTATTTACTTTTCCAGCTAAGGAAGCTACAATGGCTGCCGTTAATGCCGCAAAAGACAATCCTTTTAAGCCAACAGGTAATAAGTTTAATAAAATAGGATAGGCTCTATCAGGATTTACACTGCCGTCTTGTAGCATCTCAGTGTGAAAGTGTCCGTTTTGATATAATACATAAGCAGCAATTCCAGGTAAAACGACGATTACAGGCATTAATAGTTTTAGGAAAGCCGCGAATAATATTCCCCCACGAGCTGTCTTTAAATCGGCTCCTAAGGCTCTTTGTGTGATGTATTGGTTACAGCCCCAATAATTTAAATTGATAATTAGCATACCGCCAATCAATACAGAAAGTCCTGGTAAATCCATATAATTGGGATTCGATTTATCAAATATCATATGGAAGTGATCATTGGCATGAGTAGTCATCAAATGAAACCCATTGATTACTCCAGTAGAACCAAATTCGGTCGCCACCAAATTCAAAGCCAAATAAGTTGTTACCAATCCACCCAAGATTAAAAAGAACACCTGAATTACATCGGTATATCCAATCACTTTCATTCCGCCAAGGGAAATCATGATAGCAAAAAGCGCCAAGAACACCATACAAAATGTAATGTTCAGCCCAGAGATACTGCTGATAGCCAAAGCTCCTAAGTACAAAATCGAAGTCAAGTTGACCAACACATAAAGCAAGAGCCAAAATACCGCCATAATCATGGCTACATTACTGTTGTACCGTTTGTTAAGGTATTGTGGCATGGTGAAAATTTTGTTCTTTAGATACACTGGCATAAAGAACACTGCTACTATAACTAGTGTTGCTGCCGCCATCCATTCATAAGTAGCGATGGCCAATCCCATTTTGAAACCACTACCACTCATTCCGATGAACTGCTCAGCACTGATGTTACTGGCAATTAAGGAAGCACCAATAGCCCACCAAGTCAGGGAACCTTCGGCTAAAAAATAATCCTTACTACTTGTTTGTGCTTTCTTTTTTCGGTTGTAAATCCAAAATCCGTAACCTACGATGATTACGAAATAGAGGAAGAAAACAATATAATCTTTGGTGGCTAAGGTTTGCATTTCAATTGGTTTTAGTTTTGTAATGAATGTTAGGTAAATCTCTTAAAATTTTAGCACTTTGCTCAGGGGAAATATCACGTTGCGCTTCTCCGAGCATTTCGTATCCAACCATGAATTTTTTCACCGTAGCACTTCGCAACAAAGGCGGATAAAAATGCATGTGGAAGTGCCATTCAGGATGAGACACTCTATCCGTAGGTGCTTGATGAATTCCAGAGGAATAAGGGAAGGATGTTTCAAAAAGATTATCGTATTTGACTGTAATTCCTTTTATGATATCGGCAAAAGCGGTGGTTTCTTCTTTATTCATTGCGATAATGTTACCGAAATGTCTTTTGCTGATAATCATCGTTTCATAGGGCCAAATCGCCCAAAACGGAACCAAGACAACAAAATGATCGTTCTCCATAACGATGCGTTCCTGTTGCTTTATTTCTTCGTCTAAGTAATCTTTGAGCAAACTAGTTTTGTTTTTTTCGTAATAGTTTTGAAGACTCTTTTGGGTTTTCTCTACTTGTGTTGGCAGAGAAGATTGTGCCCAAATTTGACCATGGGGATGCGGATTACTACAACCCATGATACTTCCTTTGTTTTCAAAGATTTGAACATAATTGATAAAATCCTGATTGCCTAGTTCGATGTATTGGGAGGCCCAAGTTTGAACCACTTTCTCAATATCTTCCACTTCCATTTCAGGCAAAGTGAGGTTGTGTTTGGGCGAAAAACAGATTACTTTGTTCATGCCTCTTTCAGGTTTTGATTGGAATAAACTATGTTTTGTATTGGTATAATTGACTTCCTCTTTTAGCAAAGCCGAAAAGTCATTTTCAAAGACATAACAGTTTGTATACTCGTCGTTTTTTATACCATTGGCACGAACATTTCCCGCACACAAATAGCAATTGTCATCATGTTCAGGCCGATGTTCATCAGTAATTTTTTCGTTCTGTCCTTGCCATGGTCGTTTAGCGCGATGAGGAGAAACCAATATCCATTCGTCTAGCAAAGGATTGTATCTTCGGTGAGGATGTTCGTTATTGTTGAATGCTGTCATGATTTAGTTTTTGTAAAGCGAAGCGCCTTTAGAAATTTTTACTTTGTATGCTTTTAATTCGATACCAAAAGCTTTTTGATAGCGTTCTGTTATTTTCTCAATGAGTTTGGATTCAGAGCCTTTTTTCACTAAATTGATAGAACATCCTCCAAAACCGCCGCCCATCATTCGAGCACCTAAAACGGTTTTTTCATGTTGAACAGCATCCACTAAAAAGTCGATTTCTTCACAACTTACTTCGTACTCTTTTGATAATCCTTCGTGAGTTTTTGACATTAATTTACCTAATCTTTTAAAATCAGAATTATTTAAAGCCTCTGCTGCTTCTTTTACACGCTGAATTTCATTTACCACAAAATGGCATCGTTTGAAAACGGTTTCGCCTAAAGTGTCTTTCAATTCTAATACCATGCTTTCAGTACAATTTCTAAAGGTTCTAACTTCTGGAAAATGTTGTTTGATAATTGATAATCCTAATTCTACTTCTTGTCTTCTAACGTTATAGCCTGATGTTAAATGCGTGTGTTTTACATTGCTATCTAATAAAAGTAACGAATATTTTTTAAAATCAGCTTTGTAGTATTCATATTCCAGAGTATTACAATCTAGTTTAATGACACTGTTCTTTTTTCCAAAAACGGAAGCGAATTGATCCATAATGCCGCAATTGACTCCAGCAAAAGTGTGTTCTGCCTTTTGACCTATAAGCGCTATATCTTCTTTGGTTAACCCTAAATGAAACAATTTATTCATGGCATAACCTATTCCACATTCAAGTGCTGCAGAGGAAGAAAGTCCAGCGCCCATTGGGATGGTGCTACTGAAAACAATGGTAAAGCCACTCATTGCAAATCCTTTCTCTTTGAGTTGCTGTAAAACCCCTAAAATATAATTGGCCCACATTGTATCAATGGGTTTCAATTCGTCATTGATATCAAATTGGTAGGTATCGTTTAAATCTTTCGCAACGAGAGTGCATTTAGAATTTTCATTTTTTGAAATGGCAAAGCAGATGTATTTATTGATGGCAGCGGGCATAACAAAACCATCATTGTAATCAACGTGTTCACCAATAATGTTGATTCTTCCTGGAGAAAGGAAAATATAGTCAGGTTTTTGTTGAAACATTATTTCGAAATGTTCTGTCGTTTGTTGAATTAATTTTTTCTTCATGGCTTAGAGATAAGAGTAATTGTTGCCGATTGTAATCCGTTTGATTTGGCTTCCAGTTTTATGGAACTTGATGTTTCCCCTGCCTGAATGATAACTTGACATTTGCCATTGAAAGTACTTCTTTGCCATTCCCCATCCTTGCATTTATCGGCTTCATGAGAGCTAGGGTCACCATTTCCAACCCCAATGATTTTGGCGTCAGCAGTGACAGTGAATTTAATTAGGTTATTAGCATCTGGTACTTCTCTACCTTTATCATCGGTTAGAGAAACGTTGACAACTGTTGCGTCTTTTCCGTCAGCAGTCAATATAGTTTTATCTGGAGTCAGCACTACATTTATAGCTTGTCCAGTTGTTTCTATTTTTGTGGTTAGTTTTTTACCTTTTTTATGCGCAATAGCTTCTAAAGTTCCAGGCTCATAAAGTACTTCCCATTGTAAATGGCTGTTTCTTGGCATGACTTTTTTGCCCAAACTCTTTCCGTTTAAAAATAATTCCACATCATCTGCATTAGAATTTACCCAAACATCAATTGGTTTACCCATTTTATCAGGCCAGTTCCAATGCGGGGAAATGTGAAGTACCTCTTCATTGGTCCACCAACTTTTATAATAGTAATAAATGTTTTTTGGGAAACCGCAAACATCCATAATGCCAAAATGCGAATTGATATTCGGCCACTGATACGGTGTCGGTTCACCACGATAATCAAACCCTGTCCAAACAAAACCACCAAGCCAATACTTGTTTTCGGCAGCGAGTTTCCACCAAGTTTCAGCTTTACTAGCCCACCAAGGAGCAGTGATGTCTTGATCAGGAACATAAGCTCTTATACTATCTTTTTCATAAATACCACGAGTGGTAACTGTACTTCCCATTTCGGTTCCAAGAAGAGGTTGGTTGGGATGGTCGCGATGATAGTCGGCAACAGCATATTCTCTGTAATTGAATCCTCGTATTGGAATTACTTCATTAACCCCTTTAAAATCATTACCCATATCGGCTGCATAAGTACTAGTTCTGGTTGGGTCCAAATCTTTTTGAATAGCTAGTAGGGATTGTGCAATTCTTTTGCCAAATTCATTTCCTTGTATGTTTTGTTCTTCATTTCCTATTGACCATAAGAATACGGAAGGATGATTTCTGTCGCGTTTAATTAAACGTTTGAATTGATCGGTATATTCTGGACTACTGTTTAGTAATCGTTGCTCATCTAACACTAACATTCCTAAGCTATCACAAGCCTCTAAAAGTTCTGGAGTAGGAGCGTTATGGCTTGTTCGGTAGGCATTTGAGCCCATCTGTTTCAGTAGTTTGATTCGATAGTATTGCAAATAATCAGGCAAGGCGCTACCTATTCCTGCATGATCTTGATGATTGTTGGTGCCTTGAATTTTGATATGCTTTCCGTTAAGAAAAAAACCTTCATTAGCATCAAATTTTACGGTTTTAATTCCGAATCGGGTTTTGGTTTGATGTACAATTTGGTTACCAGCCTTGACTACTGAAATCACTTTGTATAAATACGGATCTTCTAACGACCAAAGGCGGGCATTGTTTAGATTTACTTGCTGCTTTAAGGTGAAGTCTTTATGAATTCCTAATGTGACTTTTTGCACTGATGTCTTGGCTAACACTTTTCCGTTTCTATCTGTTATATAGGAGTAAACGGAACATGAAGAAGCATTTAATGAGTTGTTTTGAACGGTAGTTTCAATGGATACTGTAGCATTTTTGCCTTTTACTTCTGAATGAACATACAATCCGCCTTCAGGGATAAAGTTTTTGTTGGTGATATTTAACCAAACATGCCTGTAGATTCCAGCGCCTTCATAAAACCAACCCTCAGATTGTGTTGCATCCACTCGAATGACCATCACATTATCGCCTTCAAAATTGATATAATCCGAAACATCATAAGAATTGCCGACATATCCACTGAAGTTGGTGCCGACATAAAATCCGTTTAACCAAATTTCAGCATTTCTGTAGATGCCATCGAATTGGATTTCGAAACGTTTGTCTCTTTTTGATTTATCGACAGTAAAATGTTTCCGATACCAACCAATACTGGTTTCCGGATAAGAGCGCCCTACTGGTTTGTAACCATGAGAATCCATTTCGTGTGTGTTGGATTGAACAAAAGGAAGTTCGACAAGCCAATCGTGTGGGACGTTTATTTTACTCCAGGTTGTATCCACAAATTTTGGACTGATAATTGTAGTCTCAAAGACATTTGATTTATGGAGCAACAATTTGGTTCCGTAATCAAAGTCTTTTTCTGGATTGGCAGCGTGACCAAAATGGAATTTCCAATTTTCGTCAAGACTAATTTTTTCTTGTGCCTTTGCCATGGAAATCAAGCAAAACAGTAATCCGAGTAATAATGATTTTTTGAGTTTCATATCTTATTCTTTAAAAGCATCTAGGGCAGGTGAGGGTTGACCATTTTCTAACCAAGCACTTAAAGCATAATGACTCCAGCTTCTAGCACCTTGAGGTTCCCAATAGAAAACACCTAATCCTTTATTGTTAGGCACTTTTTTTACGGCTTTTATTGTTGCTGCTAATAGCTCATAAGTATTTTGAACTTTATCATCTTCACCACCGACTTCAACAACCATGACTTCTTTTCCGTACCGTTTTGCCATATCATTTAGATTGAATTGTAAGTCGGCAATAGTTTCAGAATAATCTTTTTTTATCCAATAAGGATAGTAAGACAAGCCGATTATATCGTATTTTACTTTTTGAGTTGTGGCATTGTCAAAGAATTCTCGGAACTTTTTGTTGTTGTTTCCTTCATCGACGTGAACAATTACTTTAATTTTTTTGTCTACTGCTTTTATAGCTTCATACCCTTTGTTTAATAATTGACCTAGCTGTTTCCAGTTTTTTGTGCTTCCATCGGGCCACAGCATTCCGCCTGGAATTTCGTTCCCAACTTGAACCCATTCTGGAGTAACGCCAGCTGTTTTTAAAGCATTGATTACATCATAAGTGTGATGGTAAACATCATTTAGTAATTCCGGAAAAGTATGTTTCTCCCAAGCTTTTGGTTTAAATTGTTTTGCTGGATCAGCCCAAGAATCAGAATAATGGAAGTCAATCATAACTCGCATTCCCATTTTTTGAGCTCGTAATGCCATGGCAACGGTTTCTTCCTTACTACAATGTCCGCTAGCTTTATCATCATTTGGATTTACCCAAACTCTTAGACGGATGGAGTTCATTCCGCGGTCTTTTAATAATTGCAGGCAATCTTTTTCTTTTCCGTCTGTATCATAAAATTTATAACCTGTGGCTTCCATCTGAGGCAACCAACCGACATCAGCACCTTTAACAAAGGGTTTATTTTGGCTAAAACCAAATATAGAAAGCAGTAATAATAAATAAAATTTTCTCATAATTAGTTAGCATTAAAAGCATCCATCGCTGGAAGTGAATTATTTGTAAAGTCCCAAAGTGCTTGATTTTCCCATGGAGAGCCATTAGTTGATGTTGGTCCACGGAAAGCGACCCATTCGGCACCCCAATAACAAAAACCAATTCCATTTGTACTTTGTTTTACCAAATTTTTGATGGCTAATAGATATTGTTTTTGTCCATCATTTGAAGCAGCATAAGCAGGGATTATTTGACTTGAAAGGCCTAAGATATTATTGGTGTAATCGTTGTATCCAAAAGTAAACGGATACGCTGTTTCGGCTATTACTACTTTTTTATTGTACAACTGCCCAAGAGTATTCATCTTATTTTGTAAATCGGTTAAGCTTTTTCCATGATAAATTGGATAATAAGAAATACCAATATAATCGTAATCTACATTAGCTACCTTGCTAAAAAACCAATCAGAACCGGATATTCCCGCATAATGTAGCATTATTTTGGTTGTTGTTGATTTGCTTCTCACGGCAGTAACTGCTGTCGAAACTAATTCTAAATATTGTGATTCGTTGGTTGATAATTTACCTTCGGGCCAAAGTAGACCATCATTTGTTTCATTGCCAATTTGAATGATATCAGGATAGATTTCAGTCATAATTTGTATGGTGTAATTTGAAACAGCAGTTTTTAAATCGGTATAATTTAGATTTTGCCAAGCTACTGGTTTGGTTTGATTTCCTGGGTCCGCCCATGTATCTGAATAATGTACCGTCAGCCAAACTTTCATACCTACCTGTTTTACTCTGAGTGCTAAAGCTTTTACTTCATTTAAACTGGAATGTCCATCAGATGGATTTTGCCAAAGACGAATTCTGATAGTATTACAACCTGCATTTTTTAATGTAGTAACGGCATCTTCGGCGACATTGTTGTGTTTGTATATAGTTCCTTCACTTTCGATTAAAGGCAAATAGGACATGTCTGCCGCCCGAATAAAAGTATCCTGAGTACCAGACTTACTATCTGAGGAGCAAGATAAAACCATTGCTATTACTGCCAATAAAGCTAATTTTTTCATTTTTAATTATAGGTTTTCAAATTTGAACTTTGTTTGGTGGAAATAAGTTTCATTTTTCTTCAATACAGCATTCGGAAAGTGACTGTGATTTGGAGCGTCAGGAAAATTTTGTGTTTCAAAACAAATGCCACTTAACGCATGATAGTTTGCATTTTCTTTTCCTTTGATTTTATTAAAACAATTCCCTCCAACATATATATGTACTGCAGGTTGATTGGTAGTAACCGTCATTTTTAGATTGTTTTTTTTACTGATAAGAGTTGCAGCATTTTCGTTGTTTAATACAAAAGTATTATCAATTGATACAGGACATGGTTTTGAAGTAGAAAAGTCAAAGTCATTATTTTTTAAATCAATATAATTTCCTGTTGGTATTAGTTCGTTATTGGTTTCTAGAATTTTTTGAGAGTTAATAATTAGCTCCTGTTTAACAATATCATTTGAATGTCCGTCGAGATTAAAATAACTGTGTTGCGTTAGATTAATTATGGTGTCTTCAGAAGATGTAGCTGTAAAAGAGACTTCAAGTTCATTTTCTGTTGTCAATGTATAGGTTACTTGAACGGTTATTTCTCCTGGAAAATTTTCTTCGTTATGTTTGCTAATATATTCTAGTGTTATAGAGGAACTGTCTCCTGTCACGAGTGACTTAACATTCCAGAGTTTTCTACTAAAACCTAAAATGCCTCCATGAAGATGGTGTTCGCCGTGATTTTTATTTAAATAGTTTTGTTTTCCATTTAAAAAAAACTGTCCATTATTTATTCTTCCAGCATACCTTCCTATTGTTGTGCCAAAATAAGGAGGGCTTGGCAAATAGTACGAATTTATATACTCTGTTAAAGTTTCAAATCCTAAAACGACATCTATTTTTTTGTTATTAGAAACGGGTATTTTTAAGTCAGTAATCGTTGCGCCATAATTTATAACAGAAAATTCAAAACCATTTTTATTTGTTAAATTATAACAAAGTACTTCTTTTTTGTTGGCTAGTACTCCGAACGGTTTTGTGTTTTTTCGGTTTAATATTTGCGAAATGTGATTTTTTACCATGGTATTTTTAATAATCTCACAACGAAATTATCATTATATTCTAAATACACATACCACTACCTACCAGTTTTTTTATAACTTGCCACCAGTTAGTATTCTTGAAATGAAAATTATAAATATAAATAATCAGTCTGCTCAACCAAAATATAAGCAAATAGTGATGTCAGTTGAAATCGCTATTGCTGAAAAGCGCATTAAAAGAGATGAAAAATTACCATCAGTAAATAAAGTTAGCTTAGAGTTTTCAATATCTAGAGATACCGTTTTGTTAGCTTATGATGAATTAAAAAAGAGAGGTATTATTTATGCTGTTTTGGGGAAGGGATATTATGTCAAGAGTGTTGAGTTTAGCTTTGAACAAAGATTCTTTTTATTGTTTGATGAGTTGAATATATTTAAAGAAGATATCTATAATTCATTTTTAAAAGCGGTAGATAATAATGTTCAGGTTGATATTTTTTTTCATCATTTTAATATTGATATGTTTAGAAAATTAATTAATGAAAGCAATGGCAACTATTCTAAGTATATAATAATGCCAACGAATTTAATTGGTGCAGCATCAGTCATTAAAACATTACCTAAAAATGACGTTTATATCCTTGATCAAACAAATAATGAGTTAACAGAATATCCATCAGTGCATCAAAATTTTGTAAAAGACATGTATGAAGCCCTTTTAAAAGGGAAAGATAGAATCAGTAAATACAACAAGTTGATACTCATTTTTCCTGGATTTAAAGAGCCTTTAGGAATGGTTGAAGGTTTTCAGAAATTTTGCAAAACTATTTTATTCCCTAACGAAATTATTGCAAACTTTGATAAAAGACAAATTCAAAAAGGCGAAGTTTATATTATTCCAAATGACAGGGATTTGGTTAGTGTAATAGAACAATCTAAGGCTCAAGACTTTAAAATAGTTGAAGATTTTGGAATCATTTCCTATAACGACACACCTCTAAAAAAAGTTGTTGAAAATGGGATAACAACAATTTCAACTGATTTTAGTAAAATGGGGACTTTGCTTGCCAATATGATTTTGGAAAATAGAAAAGAACAAATTGAAAATGAAAGTTGCTTGATTTTTAGAAACTCACTTTAGGAAATCAATAGTTTTAAATCTTTTATAGTTTGAGTAGGGTTTTCAGCTTTAAATACATAATTTCCAGCAACCAGAACATCTGCACCGAACTGAACTAATTGTTTTGCATTTTTATCGGTAACTCCACCATCAACTTCAATTAAAGTTGTTGCATTTTTTCTAATAATTAAATCCTTTAGTTTTTCCAATTTTGCATAAGTGTTTTCAATAAATGATTGCCCTCCAAAACCAGGATTTACACTCATCACACAAACCAAATCAATGTCATTTATTACATCTTCTAATAAAGCAACATTCGTGTGTGGGTTTATTGCAACTCCAGCTTTCATGCCTTCATTTTTTATGGCTTGTAAAGTTCTATGCAAATGAGTACAAGCTTCATAGTGAACGGTTAAAATATTAGCTCCTAATTCTGCAAAAGTCTTAATGTATCGTTCAGGTTTAACAATCATTAAATGCACATCGATTGTTTTCTTAGCATGTTTAGAAATAGCTTCCAAAACAGGCATTCCAAAAGAAATATTAGGAACAAATTCACCATCCATAATGTCGATATGAAACCAATCCGCTTCACTCTTGTTAATCATTTCGATATCCCTTTGTAGATTAGCAAAATCAGCAGCAAGAACAGATGGAGCAATGAGTTTATTTTTCATTAGTTGTAATGTTTTAGCAAAGATAATTATAAAAAATAAAACTCCGGTAATCAGCCGGAGTTTCAATCATCAATCAAAAAACGAACAGTTAATCAGACTGTTGTTATCGTTATTAGGATTAACCTAAATATGTTTTTAATATTTTACTTCTAGAAGTATGTTTTAATCTGCGAATAGCTTTTTCTTTAATTTGACGCACACGCTCACGAGTTAAATCGAAAGTTTCTCCAATTTCTTCTAATGTCATAGGGTGTTGATCTCCTAAACCAAAATACAGTCTAACAACATCTGCTTCTCTTGGTGTCAATGTTTCTAAAGAACGCTCAATTTCTGTACGCAATGATTCGTGGATTAATTCTCTATCAGGATTTGGAGATTCACCTGAACGTAAAACGTCATATAGGTTAGAATCTTCTCCTTCTACAAGAGGTGCATCCATTGATAAATGGCGACCAGAGTTTTTCATAGACTCTTTAACATCATTTACTGTCATATCTAATTCTTTTGCAATTTCTTCAGCAGAAGGTGGTCTTTCGTTAGATTGCTCTAATAAAGCATACATTTTGTTGATTTTATTGATAGAACCGATTTTGTTCAATGGTAAACGAACAATACGAGACTGTTCCGCTAATGCTTGTAGGATAGATTGACGAATCCACCAAACAGCATATGAAATGAATTTGAAACCTCGTGTCTCATCAAAACGTTGAGCGGCTTTAATCAAACCTAAATTCCCTTCGTTAATTAAATCGGGAAGTGTTAAACCTTGATTTTGGTATTGTTTTGCTACCGAAACTACGAAACGCAAATTAGCTTTTGTCAACTTTTCTAATGCACGTTGATCTCCGGCCTTAATTTTTTGAGCTAATTCTACTTCTTCATCAGCAGTAATTAGGTCAACTTTTCCAATTTCTTGTAGGTACTTGTCTAAGGAAGCAGTTTCACGATTCGTTACCTGCTTGGTGATTTTGAGCTGTCTCATTAATGTGTCTCCTTTACTTTAAAGTGTTCAGGTGGTTGTACGTAAAGAAGATCAAAAAAGTTACAAAAAGATAAATTTAATTTAATTGAGATTGTAATACGGAATATTTTTGTTGTACAAATTAGGTCTTGAATATTAATGCTACTGTCATTGCTAGAGGAATTAATATTATAACTGTCGGAATACTAATGAATAATTGAACTTTTTTCAGATTCTTTTATTTAAATTCAATGAATAGTCTTATGCAACTAAAAAAGATGTGTTAATAATCAAATGAAACCCCGATTCGTATTTTGATTAGGAGTTTTCTAAACTATTGGAATTCATTATTAATTTCTCTTTATCTTATTAATAACTCATATCTCTTTTTAGAAAATACTTGTATTAAACGTTTTTTTTTCTATTACTTTGTGAAGATGTTGTTTATAAGATTTTAAAGAAATTCTTGTTAAGGATAAAGCATTCATTTTAAAAATTACAATCATGAAAAAAAATTATATATTTCTATTAGTTTTATTTTTAATTTTTCAAACTAAATTATCAGCTCAAACAGCAATATTGCCAAGTATTAATATTGGAACACAAACTTGGCAAAGCACAAATTTGGATGTAACAACCTACAGCGACGGAACACCCATCCCGCAAGTGACTGACGATATTGAATGGAGTAATCTAACCACAGGAGCTTGGTGTTATTATGAAAATAATACGGCAAATGGTGCCATTTATGGCAAATTATATAATTGGTATGCAGTTGTAGGTATTTACGATGCAGCCTCATCAACCAATCCAGCTTTACGAAAAAATCTTGCTCCATCTGGTTGGCACATACCTACAGATTCTGAGTGGACTACTTTAACTAATTATTTAGGCGGTTTAAATGTTGCTGGAGGCAAAATGAAAGAAATTGGTATGGCTCACTGGCAAAGTCCTAATAATAACGCAACTAACAGTAGTGGATTTACAGGCCTTCCGGGTGGATATCGATATGCTTATGGTCCATTCTATAGTATTGGCGAAAAGGGCTACTGGTGGAGTGCTACTGAATACACCTCAGCCGTATCTTGGCTATATGATTTGTATTACTTTAATGGTATTTCTCATAGAAACTACATCGATAAACCAATAGGTAACTCAGTGCGTTGTGTCCGTAATCAAACATTGCAGATTCAAAATCAAACAACGAATTTAGAAATAAAAGTATTTCCTAATCCAGCATTTTCAATCCTAACTCTTCAAAATCCTAACAACACCAATTTTGATAAAATAATAATTACAGACATTACAGGTAAGACAGTTGTTAGTCAAATGCAATACTCTAATCAAGTTAATGTAGAACTATTAACAAGTGGGACGTATATTATAGAAGCCTTTTCAGGTAATCAAAAATTCCAATCTAAATTTATAAAGCAATAAATAAATTATAATAATGTTACAGCTGCTTGTCCCAAAGTGAGGGCTGCATTCAAGTAAAAATATAACCCCCGATTCAAAAATCTTGAATCGGGGGTTTCTATGAATTAATATAATCTAGATTAACCTTGAGGAGCGTCTTTTCTTTCTTCTCTAGGAGGTCTTGGTAAAAGCGCTTTTCTTGATACTTTTTCTTTTCTTGTTTTAGGATCAACACCAAGGTATTTTACCATAAACACATCGCCCATATTCACTACGTCAGTAACGTTTTCTGTGCGTTCCCAAGCCAATTCAGATACGTGTAATAATACTTCGTTTCCTGGAGCTGCAGTATATTCTACAACCGCACCAAAATCAAGCATTTTAATTACTTTCACTTCATAAGCTTCCCCAACTGTTGGTTTGAAGATGATAGAATCAATTTTTGCTAATACTGCTGCAATTCCATCTGGATCTGTTCCTAAGATTTCAACAACACCTTGTTCGTCTACTTCGTTAATCACAATAGTAGTTCCTGTAGCTTTTTGTAATTCTTGAATCACTTTTCCACCAGGTCCAATTAAGGCACCAATGAAGTTACCAGGAATAGTTCTCATGATAATTTTAGGAGCATGTTTCTTAACATCAGCTCTTGGAGTAGCAATAGTTTCAACCAATTTGCCTAAAATGTGCATACGACCGTCACGAGCTTGGTTCAAAGCTTGTTCCATAATATCATAACGCAATCCATCAATTTTAATGTCCATTTGACAAGCAGTGATACCGTCTTTAGTTCCAGTTACTTTAAAGTCCATATCACCCAAGTGATCTTCATCACCTAAGATGTCTGACAATACAGCAAATTTTTGGCCATCAGTAATCAATCCCATAGCAATACCAGAAACTGGTTTCACCATTTGGACTCCAGCATCCATCAAAGCCATCGTACCAGCACAAACGGTAGCCATAGAAGAAGAACCGTTAGATTCTAAAACTTCCGATACAATACGTATAGTATAAGGACAATCAGCTGGAATCATATTTTTCAAAGCACGTTGTGCCAAGTTTCCGTGACCAACTTCTCTTCTTGAAGTTCCTCTTAAAGGTTTAGCTTCTCCTGTTGAAAATGGTGGGAAATTATAATGTAAATAGAATTTTTCTTCACCTTGTTCTGATGGTGAATCAATTTGATTAGCTTCTCTTGAAGTTCCTAGAGTAACTGTAGCCAAAGCTTGAGTTTCTCCACGGGTAAATAAAGAGGAACCATGAACAGATGGTAAATAATCGATTTCACACCAGATAGGTCTGATTTCAGTTGTTTTTCTTCCATCCAAACGAATTCCTTTTTCAAGGATTACGTTACGAACCGCTTCTTTATTGGTTTTGTAGAAATATTTTCCAACTAATCCAGCTAGGTCAGAATTTGCAGCATATTCTTCTTCAGTAAATAAGGCTTTACACTCTTCTTTAACTGCAGCAAATTTTTCACCTCTTTCACTTTTTCCTGAAGCTTCTTGAGCAATAGCATAACATTTGTCATACCCAGCTGCTTTTACTTTTTTGTAAACTTCTTCATCTTCTACTTCACCTTCGTAAGTACGGATTTCTTTTTTACCAAAAGCTTCCTGTAATCTTAATTGAGCGTGAATTTGAACTTTAATAGCTTCGTGAGCAAATTTAATGGCTTCAACCATTTCTGCTTCTGAAATCTCTTTCATTTCTCCTTCAACCATCGCAACCGAATCCAAAGAAGCTCCAATCATCATGTCAATATCTGACAATTCTAATTGCGCTCTGCTTGGATTGATAACAAATTTTCCATCCACACGTGCTACACGTACTTCAGAAATTAAGTTGTAAAAAGGAATGTCGGAAACCGCTAAAGCCGCTGATGCTGCTAAACCAGCTAATGCATCTGGCATCACATTTTCATCATGCGACATTAATTGAATCATCACCTGAGTTTCAGCATGATAATCATCTGGGAAAAGTGGACGTAAAACACGGTCAACAAGACGCATGGTTAACACTTCATTGTCACTAGGACGCGCTTCTCTTTTGAAAAAACCACCAGGAAATCTTCCTGCAGCGGCAAATTTTTCACGGTAATCTACCGTTAATGGTAAAAAGTCAACTGCTGGGTTTGATGTTCTTGCTGATACAGCTGTCGCTAAAAGCATACAGTCGCCTAATCTAACAACAACAGAACCATCTGCTTGTTTTGCTAATTTACCTGTTTCGATTGTGATAGTTCTTCCATCACCTAAATCGATTGTTTCTTGGGTTACTTTTGGAATCATAAAAATTAATTCGTTTAAACTATTAGGTTAGTTGTGTTGTAGTTGTTGTAGTAGTTGTTTGTAACCCAATGAAAAACCGAAACTTTTCTCTTTATTTATAAAACAAAAAGAGGCGCGCAAGCACCTCTTTTAGATATGTATTATTTTCTAATACCTAATTCTTTAATAATCTCACGATATCTGTTAATATCTTTTTTCTTCAAGTAATCCAAAAGACTTCTTCTTTTACCTACCAAAAGTACTAACGAACGCTCAGTATTATAATCGTGACGATTTTTTTTCAAGTGTTCTGTTAAGTGTGAAATTCTGTGTGTGAACAATGCAATTTGTCCTTCTGCAGATCCTGTGTTCTCTGCTTTTCCTCCGTGTTTAGCGAAGATTTCTGCTTTAACTTCTTTAGTTAAGTACATGCTAATATTATTTTAAATGATTATTATGTATGAATTAAGGTTTTCTCAATTCGTGTGCAAAGATAATCTTCTTTTTTGATTAGGCAAGTAAAAAGATGTTGTTAACTTAAAAAAGTTTGGCAACTTCCTCATTTACAAACTCTAAAAAGCGCTCGTCTGCATCTGTGAAAGGATTAATGACATGACTGTCAATATCAATTTGTCCTATGTTTTGACCATTTACAAATAACGGAACCACAATCTCTGATTTCACGGTAAAGCCACAAGCAATATAATTGTCTTGAGCGGAAACATCGGGTACCACAAAATTAGCATTAGATTCGGCTACTTGTCCGCATATGCCTTTCCCAAATGGAATTACGGTATGATCAGTTTCAGCACCAACATAGGGACCAAGATGCAAGGTTTTATTTTCATGGTTTGCAAAATAAAAGCCAACCCAATTGTAATACTCCACCTTGTCTGAAAGGAATTGACAAAGGTTTTTCAATTTTGTATCTCTTTCAGAATTAGCATCAGAAAGAATAGCAATTACTTCAGATTTTAAACTTTCAAAATTCATTTTCAATTTTTTATGCAAATGTAACGACTGCGCTTTTTTTATTTTATATAAATTTGTTAAAAATTATCACTTGAAAAATCTGCTCCTGCAATACAAACCCTTTTTGCTTTTTCTAGGAAAATTTATTGTTACTTATTTGGTTTTAACGTTGGTGTATCAATCGTATTTGAATCGCTTTGATGCTAAAAATGCTGAAGTGGATACTTTTACACAGCTAGTCGCTAATCAATCTACAACGGTATTGACTTGGTTTGATTCGCAATCCTACACCATGCCACATCTGAAAGAGCCAAGTGTAAAATTGTTTTACAAAGGCAAATATATTTCCCGAATCATTGAAGGCTGTAATGCTTTGAGTGTTATTATTTTATTTATTTCTTTTGTAATTGCATTTACAGGAAAATTCAAAAACACCCTACTTTTTATACTCTTAGGAAGTCTTTTAATTCATGTTTTAAACATTGGTAGAATCTCACTTTTGTGTGTGGCTTTATATCATTTTCCACAGTTTGAACATTTATTACACGGAGTAATTTTCCCTTTAGTTATATATGGCATTGTGTTTTTGTTATGGGTTGTTTGGGTCAATAAATATTCGTTTTATGCTACAGAAGTTGATAAGAAATAAAGAAAAAGTGGGCTGGTCAATATTTTTGATATTGCTTTTAGTTTTGATAAGAGCTTTTGAGGAAACATTGTTTTACGATCCGTTTTTGAATTATTTCAAAAGTGAATATTCTCAATTGGCTTTCCCAAAAATCAATATTTTTAAATTATTTTTCAGTTTAGGAATACGGTTTTATCTCAACTCGGTTATTTCATTGTTTTTACTTTATGTCATTTTTAAAGACACTCAAATAGTCAAATTCTCGGCATTGTTATATATGATTTTAGGCTCCATTTTAATGATAAGTTTTATTTTCACCCTTAATTTCTTTGGTGAAGAAAGTAAAATGACTTTGTTCTACATCAGAAGATTTCTTATTCAACCTATTTTTATTCTTTTGTTTCTCCCAGCGTTTTATTACCAAAAACAAAGCAAAAAGTAAGCGGTTTTTTCGTAACTTTACTTTGGTTCTAAAGGCTATATTTAAATTAGTTTGCCATGAAAATAGTAAAGCATTCAGGCTCTATAGTTGATTTTAATCGAGATAAACTTAAAAGTTCTTTGCTCAAATCAGGTGCAAGCGTAAAAGTTGTAGAAGATGTTTTACAAGTAATCGAAAAACAAATCTACGAAGGAATTTCTACTAACAAAATTTACAAACTTGCGTTTGGTTTACTCAAAAAATCTTCTAGTTCTCATGCAGCAAGATATAATTTAAGAACTGCTATTCAACAACTCGGACCAGCTGGTTTTTTCTTCGAAAAATACATCGCAAGGTTGTTTATTTCAGAAGGTTATTTGGCACAAACTAATCTTTTCTTATCTGGTAAATGTGTGGGTCATGAAGTTGATGTAGCTATCATGAAAAACAAGTATATCGAAATGATTGAATGTAAATTTCATGCCCGAAGTGAATCCAATTCTGATGTAAAAGTGCCAATGTATATTCTTTCAAGATTTAACGATTTAAAAGACAGGAGCCACCGAATTTTTACTAAAAATGATACTATTTCAGGCTGCTGGATAGTTACCAATAACCGATTCACCTCTGATGCTATGGCTTTCGCCAAATGTTCTGGCTTGCAACTTTTAAGTTGGGATTATCCTGAGAACAATAGCTTGAGAAAACGAATAGACAAGGATCATCTATACCCAGTAACTTGTTTAACTACTTTGACTTTAGCAGAAAAAGACAAACTCATGGTTTCTGATATTATTTTGGCCCAAGAAATAATCAACAACTCAGAATTGCTTGAAAAAATCGGACTAAGTCCTAACCGAGTAAAAAATGTACTAAAAGAAGTTTCCGAACTTTGTAATTACTTATAAAATGAAAATCAAATTTTTAGGAGGAGCAGGAACGGTAACAGGTTCCAAAACATTGGTAGAAAGCAATGGAATAAGAATTCTAATTGATTGCGGACAATTCCAAGGAATCAAACCTTTGCGAGAGTTGAATTGGGAACCACTACCCATTTTGCCTAATACCATCGATTTTGTTTTGCTTACGCATGGCCATTTAGACCATTGTGGTTGGTTGCCCAGATTAGTCAATCAAGGATTTGAAGGTAAAATTTATTGTACAAGTCCAACGAAAGATATCGCCAAATTGATTTTGTTAGATAGTGCCAAAATTCAGGAAGAGGAAGCTGAACGCGCCAATAAAGATCATTTTTCCAAACATGAAAAAGCAGAACCTTTATATGATTTGGCTCAAACAGAAAAAGTCTTTCCTTTGTTTAGAGTTGTAAAACCCAATACAGAAATTCAGTTGGATGCCGAAATTTCAGCTAAATTCCGGAATGCTGGTCATATCATTGGTGCTTGTTCAATTGAATTGAAACTCGAAAACAAAACGTTAGTTTTCTCAGGAGATATTGGGAGAGATGATGATGTGTTGATGTATGCACCTGTAAAACCAAAAGTGGCCGATTATGTTTTTTTGGAAAGTACTTACGGCAATCGTATTCATCCTGATGAAGATGTGAAACTCTCCTTGGAAACGTATATCAACAATGCTTTTCAAATGGGAGGGACTGTAATCATTCCGAGTTTTGCCGTAGAACGCGCCCAAAGTATTATGTATTTACTTTGGCAATTGAAAAAAGAAGACAAAATCCCCAACATTCCCTATGTAATTGATACCCCAATGGGCATAAGCGTTTTGGAGGTTTTTACTAATAATAAAAATTGGCATAAGCTTTCGGAAAATGATTGTGTAGAAATGTGTGGGATGTTTACAATGAATACAGATTATCAGGAAACCATCAATACTATTTATGATAAAGGGCCAAAAGTGATTATAGCAGCTAGCGGAATGATTACGGGTGGTAGAGTATTAAGTTATTTAGAACGTTATATTGGATTGCCTGAAACTACGGTTATTATTGTGGGTTACCAAGCTGAAGGAACAAGAGGGAGAAAACTTTTGGAAGGCGCTGCTGAATTAAAAATCTATGGTAAATATTATCCGGTTTTGGCTAAAATAGTAGAAATAGAAGGTTTATCTGCGCACGGAGATCAAAATGATTTATTGAATTGGCTTTCTGAATTAAATCCTAAACCAAAAAAAGTGTTTTTAGTTCATGGTGAAAATCAGCCTGCAGATGAATTACGCATTAAAATTCAAGAGCGATATGGTTTTGAGTGCTCTGTTCCTATGATGGGACAAGAACTTGAATTATAAAGTTTTAATACGATTTTAAGTTTTTACTAATCCGATTTTAGTAGCTTTGCACTATGAATTTCAGAAAACACATCAGTCTTTTGTTAACATTTTTCCTGTTGGTTTCCAATTTAGGATTAGCGTTCAATGTGCATTATTGTGATAATGAATTCGAATCAATATCGTTAAAGTTAGTGCCTTCGGTAGAAAATGAAGTTGATGCATGTTGCGGTATTGTTGAAAAAGATTCCAAATGTTGTAACGATAAAATCATAAAAGCTGAAATCAAATCAGACCAGATTCTCGTTAAAAGTTTGTCGTTTGATTCTGGTTTTGTTCCAACATTTTACGATTGGAAACCTATTTTATTTGCTTCTAATTTCAACTTTAAAACAAGGGATACTTTTACTTACTATTGCGATGCAAATGCCCCGCCATTATATCTCTTGTACAGCCAATATACCTTTTACGCCTGATTTTATTATTCGATAAAAACTTTATACGAATATTAAAATCTTATTTATAATGAAAAAAACATTGTTATTTCTAACGTTGTTATTTACTGTATTTTCGTTTTCTCAAGAAACATTAAAAAAAGATACTTTAAAAACAGTAACGGTAGAAGTTAGACGAAAAGGATTAAAAAAATCACTATCGGGAACTGCTAATACTACTGTGGTGACAAGCAAAGAATTGCTTAAAGCTGCATGTTGTAATTTAGCAGAAAGCTTTGAAACCAACCCCTCTATAGATGTCAATTTTTCCGATGCTTTGACGGGAACCAAACAAATCAAAATGTTAGGTTTGACAAGTCCATACATCATGATTACCGAAGAAAATATTCCTTCGGTACGAGGAGCTTCTCAAGCTTATGGATTGTCATTTACGCCAGGAACTTGGGTGGAGAGTATCCAAATCACCAAAGGAGCAGGAAGTGTGGTTAATGGATACGAAAGCATTTCTGGTCAGATCAATACCGAATTAATTAAACCAATAAAAGACATTCCTTTCTTTCTAAATGCCTATGGTTCGACGGATTCTCGTTTTGAATTAAACACACATTTCAACAAAAAAGTCTCTGATTATTGGGCAACAAGTTTATTCGTTCACGGGAATGCTCGTGTGGCAAAAAATGATATGAATAATGATGGTTTTCTAGATAATCCATTGGGCAAACAAATTAACATTACGAATCGTTGGCAGTATTCTAACCCAGAGACAGGTTGGGTTTCGTTTTTGAATCTTCGTTTTATGAAAGATAATAAACAAACTGGTGAACTCAATTTTGACCCGAATAGAGATAGATTGACAACTAATTATTGGGGCTCAGAAATCAATACAGAAAGAATTGATTTTACTTCTAAAGTAGGCTATGTTTTCAAAGATATGCCTTATCAAAGTATTGGTTTTCAAAATGCTTTTAGCAATCACAATCAGCAATCGTATTTTGGATTGAATCAATATGATATCAAGCAACAAAGTTATTATTCGAACCTTATTTTCAGTTCGATTATTGACAATACGAAAAACAAATTTTCTACGGGATTGAATTTTACTTATGATAAATACGCTGAGTTTGTGAATTTAGCGGATGTTAGTCGAATAGATAATTCGGTTGGAACTTTCTTTGAATATACTTATGATAACTTGGATAAATTTAGCTTCATTTTAGGAGGAAGGTTTGATTATCATAACCGATTAGGAGCTTTCTTTACGCCAAGATTGCATGTAAAATATAATCCGTGGGAAAAAGCAGTCTTGCGATTCTCTGCAGGAAGAGGGAAACGCGCAGCCAATATTTATGCCGAAAACCAAAACTTGTTTGCTAGTTCTAGAACGTTTCAGGTTTTAGATACCAATGGAAAAATCTATGGCTTGAATCCTGAAATTGCTTGGAATTATGGAGTGAGTTTTACTCAAAATTTTATTTTGTTTGGAAAAAATGCGGATGTTACATTAGACTTCTATAGAACCGATTTTCAAAACCAAGCTGTAGTTGATGTTATGAATTCACCGCAACAAGTATTGTTCTACAATCTAAGAGGAAAATCTTATGCCAATAGCTTGCAACTTGATTTTAATTTGGAAATCCTCAAACATTTGAATTTGAGAACGGCTTATAAATACTATGATATTTCCACCGATTATCTTTCGGGTAGTTTTCAAAGACCATTACAGGCAAGACATCGTTTCTTTGGAAACCTAGAATACGAAACTCATATTGTAGAAAAAGGAAAACAATGGAAATTTGATTATACATTCAATTGGTTAGGAAAGCAGCAGTTGCCAAATACTGCAAGTAATCCATCTCAAGATAGGCTGCCCGAGTTTTCACCATCATTTGGTGTGATGAATGCACAAATAACAAGAACATTTTCGAGTACATTAGAATTATACATTGGTGGAGAAAACATTGGAAATTACCGTCAAGACAAAGCTATTTTGGGAAGTAATAATCCTTTTGGATCTACCTTTGACACTTCAATAGTATATGCACCAGTGTTCGGTCAAATGTATTATGCAGGATTGCGATTTAAAATAAAATAATTTAAAAATAATAATTTATGAAGAATATAGTTTTAGGAATGATGTTACTTTTTGTATCACTTTCAACTCAAGCACAAGAGAAAAAAAATAAAAATGCCAAATGCGAGTTTGAAGTAAATGGTAATTGTGAACAATGTAAAAAGAGAATTGAAAAAGCAGCATTTTCAGTATCAGGAGTGAAAAGTGCAGATTGGCATATAGATGACCATATGTTGCACTTAATAATTAATGAAGAAAAATGTTCTTTGCTTGATGTAAAAAAAGCTGTCGCTAAAGCGGGTCACGATACGGATGATGTTAAGGCTACGGATGAAGTCTACGAAAAATTGCATACTTGTTGTAAGTATGAAAGAAAGTAATTTAAGCCAAGGTTTATTAATCTGAATAAAATACTTTTAGTACAGCAATCATAAATCATAAAATATCATTAATTTCACGCTCGATAAAATGTATACCCCATGAATAGTTTTGACTGGACCCAATTATTAAATCCCGAATTTTATATCACAATGTCAATTGGAGGGGTAAAGGTGGGTCTTTGGATTGTGTTGTTTATTGTTTTTGCTGAAACAGGTCTTTTTGCAGGCTTCTTTTTGCCAGGAGACAGCTTACTTTTTTTGTCGGGTATTTACAGTCGTGATTTGATAGAGAATTTCTCTTTTATCGAAAGTGATATGGTTAATGTTACGTTATTATCAACATTAATTGCTGTTGCTGGGATATTAGGCAACATGATGGGATATTGGTTTGGCTCCAAAAGCGGTTACTATTTATATAAAAAAGAAGATAGTTTTTGGTTTAAGAAAAAGTATCTAATTCAATCTAAAGATTTCTTTGAAAGATTTGGAGGGAAAGCAATAATTTTTGCTCGTTTTCTTCCAATTGTTAGAACATTTGCCCCAATCGTTGCTGGCATTGTTACAATGGATAAGAAGAAATTCATGTTCTATAATATTGTTAGTTCTTTTTTATGGTCATTTATCCTAATATTCTCTGGACATTATTTATATGGGATGTTCTTAGAAAAATTTGACATTGATTTAAAAAAGCATATTGAAGTTATTGTTATAGGGATAATCATAATTTCAACATTTCCTGTCTTTCTAAAGATATTCAAGAAGTCTCCAAAACAAGAAGAATAAAAAACGTCCCGAATTATCGGGACGTTTTTTTATATAAATAATCTATTTTGATTACATCATTCCTGGCATTCCGCCTCCCATTGGCATTCCACCACCAGCGTTTTCTTCTTTGATTTCCACCAAAGCACATTCCGTAGTTAATATCATTCCAGCTACAGAGGCTGCATTTTCAAGAGCCACACGAGTTACTTTTTTAGGGTCGATAATTCCAGCTTTTAGCATGTCAACATATTCATCAGTTTTAGCGTTGTAACCAAAATTAGCTTTTCCTTCAGCTACTTTCGCAACTACTACAGAACCTTCTAATCCTGCATTTTCAACGATAGTTCTCAAAGGAGATTCTACAGCGCGTGATACAATTTGTATTCCAGTAGCTTCATCAGCATTGTCCGCTTTGATTTTGTCTAAAACCGATTTAGCTCTTAATAAAGCTACTCCACCACCTGCAACAATACCTTCTTCAACAGCTGCACGAGTGGCGTGAAGTGCATCGTCAACACGATCTTTTTTCTCTTTCATTTCTACTTCAGAAGCAGCACCAACATACAAAACAGCAACACCACCAGCTAATTTAGCCAAACGCTCTTGCAATTTTTCTCTATCATAGTCAGAAGTTGTTGACTCCATTTGACCTTTGATTTGGTTTACACGATTTTTAATCATGTCTGCCGTTCCAGCACCATTTACCAAAGTGGTATTATCTTTATCGATAGTTACTTTTTCAGCCGTTCCAAGCATTTCTAAAGTAGTGTTTTCTAATGTATAACCGCTTTCTTCTGCAATTACAGTTCCGCCAGTTAAGATAGCAATATCTTCAAGCATAGCTTTTCTTCTATCACCAAAACCAGGAGCTTTAACAGCTGCAATTTTCAAAGCACCACGTAATTTGTTTACCACTAATGTCGATAACGCTTCGCCATCAACATCTTCAGCAATAATCAATAAGGGTTTTCCTGATTGCGCTACTGGTTCTAGTATTGGCAATAATTCTTTTAAAGAAGATACTTTTTTATCGTACAAAAGAATGTAAGGTCTTTCTAATTCCACTTCCATTTTTTCAGGATTGGTCACAAAATAAGGAGAAAGATATCCTCTGTCAAACTGCATTCCTTCTACCACATCCACGTAAGTGTCTGTTCCTTTTGCTTCTTCAACAGTTATTACGCCTTCTTTTCCAACTTTACCAAAAGCGGTAGCTATTAAATCTCCAATAACTTCGTCATTATTAGCCGAAATAGAAGCAATTTGTTTTATTTTTTCAGAATCGCTTCCAACTACTTGAGCTTGCTTTGCTAAGTCAGCAACGATAGCTTCAACGGCTTTGTCAATCCCTCTTTTTAAATCCATCGGATTAGCTCCAGCGGCAACGTTTTTCAATCCTTCTTTAACGATAGCTTGAGCTAAAACTGTTGCAGTTGTTGTTCCATCTCCAGCTAAATCATTGGTTTTAGAAGCAACTTCTTTTACCATTTGAGCTCCCATATTTTCTAATGGGTCTTTCAATTCAATTTCTTTCGCTACGGTAACTCCGTCTTTAGTTACATTTGGTCCACCAAATGATTTCCCAATAATTACGTTTCGACCTTTAGGTCCTAAGGTTACTTTTACTGCATTCGCTAAGGCATCAACACCACGTTTTAAACCGTCGCGTGCTTCAATGTCGAATTTTATATCTTTTGCCATAATTTTTTAATTGTGTATTTGATAATTTTAGTATTCGGTTATTTTGGATTAGATAATGGCAAGAATATCATCTTCTCGCATGATTAAATAATCTTTTCCATTAAATTTCAAGTCGGTTCCAGCGTATTTCCCATAAAGAACTACATCACCAACCTTAACAGTTAAGGGTTCTTCTTTTTTACCATTTCCTACAGCTACTACAGTTCCTTTTTGTGGTTTTTCTTTAGCAGTATCAGGGATAATAATTCCAGAAGCTGTTTGCGTTTCAGCAGCAGCAGGTTCAATAATTACTCGGTCTGAAAGTGGTTTAATATTTAATGCCATAATAATAAATTTATGTTGTTTTAAATGTTCGCTTTTGGCTTTTCAGAAACTGTGCCAAGCAGTTCAAACTGCCATTTTTTCCTAAAAAAAATGCCAGCATGTCAGCGCTGGCATTATATATTTTGTATCTAAAAATTATTTTTTTGGAGTCTCAACTGGTTTAGCTGGAGTATTCGTAGTCGTAGTCGTTTTTGGTGCAACGCTTTCTTTGTCATCTATAATTTTTGAATTAGAATCGCTCATGCTTCCTGTGAAACTTAAACTTGACAATAAAATCAAAATGATTAATACGGTTGCTAATGTCCAAGTACTTTTATCTAAAAAGTCAGTTGTTTTTTGAACGCCTCCCATTTGTGTTGATCCTCCTAATGAAGAAGACAAACCGCCACCTTTAGGATTTTGAACCATAATTACGATGATCAATAGAAAACAAACTATTGTTATTAATACTAAAAAAATTGAAAATGTGCTCATTATGAATTAATTATTTTGTTGTAAAATTTTAATATCCGAAATTCGGTCTGCAAAGAAACTACTTTTTTCTGGATATTTCAAAATTAATATTTCATAAGCTTGAATTGCTTTTGAATATTTCTTTTGTTCCAGATAAACTCTCGCTAATGTTTCGGTCATCAAGTACGAGGTGTCTTCGGGAACTGTCTCTATTGTTGGCACTACAGCATCTTTTGCTATGGGTGTTATTTTTGGATTATTCTCGATAAATTTATCAATTAATGCCAGTTTTTTCTTTTTTTCATCAACAACAGCAACTGGGTTCTCCGCTCTTTCAATAGGTTTGAACCTTGATAATTGTAACCATTCTTGAAAAGAATGTTTTTCATCTCTAGAAAATTCTAAAGGTTTACCGATGGCTAATTTCTCAGCTACTTTTTGCTCTTCAGTTGTGGTAGCTTCTTTGATTGAGGTTAAAATAGATTGTTCAAGGGGATCAATAGTTGACTCTTTGGCTTCCACGATAAGGTGTTCGCTTCCCACAACACTCATATTCATTAATTCTTCTAATTTCTTTTCGTAAAGTCCTTTCTGAATAGAAACAAAGGAATCAGAAGTAATAAAATCAAACAAAACGCTCCTGTCTGTAGTGTAAGCCGCTGAAACTTTTAAAGCATAGTTGTAGTTAAAACTATCTTGATTATACAAATGTTTCAACCTCAAAACACGAGCACTTTGAAAATAAGGAAACGCCATCAAAACATTTTCCAATGTCTGAGCATGCTTATCATTTATAGCTTCGGGTTTGTTGAGTAAATACGTATAATCCGTTATGTTCATTTCAAATTAATTACCACTTGGCAAGTGATTCATTAAATATATCTTGTGTAATTCGTTCAAAAATCGTGTCCAAAGCTTCTGTCAATTTTGAACCTACCAATTGTGTTGTGCCATCGTAATCAAAGTAGAATGTAAATTTCTTCTCAAAATTATCAGCTTCTTTGTTTTTATTGCTAAAGCGTACATTAACCGTTATAGTCAATCTGCTTTGGGCCGCATTTTGATTAGCTGTAGCTTGCATTGGGGTAATTCTATACTCCACAATTTCCCCTTCATATAACAAATCACCATTAGAACTAGCTAAATTCAAATTGGTTTGATTTTGAATAATTTCCTGAAGTTTAATTGTAAAAGTTCTATCAATTCCTGGTTCAATCAGTTGAGCACTATTTTGAAAATGATTCACTTGAAACGTCTTCGCGTTAATTTTACCAGTCCCAGTAAAGTTATATACAGAACAACTATTGACTGTTAAGGCAAGAAATAAAATAGATAGGATTTTTAAAAACTTCATGGTAACAATTAAAGTCGCTAAAGTAATTCTTTATTTTGAATTAAGGAAGTACATCGCCTTGGTAGTAATAATTTGCTGAAGCAACTGTGTTTTCATAAGTTCCGTGATAATAGGAATCATGAGTCTGAGCTTCAGGTAGATTATTAGCGTTATAAGTGTAATGGTAAACAGAACTTTCAGGATCTTCAGAGCAATAATTATGAGTGAGAACATTATTGGCCGAATTATAAAGACCATCAATCCATCGAGAACCCGATACAAAACTGAAAGCTTTGCAAATAGCAAGTGTAGCATTTCTTATAGGATTGGTTTTGTCATCATAAGTAAATGAATTACAACTGTCACCAGGAGAGTAGGACATTATATTGTTATTTGAATAATTGACAATCATTTCAGCCCATCGAGTTTCATTAGTTCCAGTTATGTCAGTTTCTATTATCACAGTTCTTCCTTCAACTATTAGCTTATCACCATTAATCTTGGTTAGTCTATAACGGTCATTTAAAATACCTGTGTAATATGCATCTACCCCAGCATCATAATGTACTGTTTCTCCATCTACTGAAATAACAAAATCATTGTTATCATAAGTAAAAGTATGGGTTTCATTTATTCCACTAGTATTAAATAGAGTAGAGCTCGTCAAACGATTAGAAGTGTCATAAACAAAATTCTGCACAACAGTTCCATCTGCTTTGGTGATCTGGGTTAATAAACCATGGGTATTAAAAAGCCAATGTCTCTCTGAAGCAAGACCAGGATAAAAATCTATTCTTTGCAGTAAGTTTGGATTAGTAGATGTGTTCGATGAGGAATCACTAGTGCAGGAGGATAAGGCACAAATGGCAATCAAAAGAAAGTAGAACTTTTTCATATTGAATGATTTAGTTCTATAAAAGTAAGAAAAATAATTTTTAAATCAGATTTTCTAATTATTGAAAGTAATAATCAGCAAAAGAATAAACGTCAACGGCATTATTACTGCTGTCTAAAACCTCAATACCAATAGAGAAATCTTTAGTGCTATGAGTTGGATTAGTAGTGGTAGAAGAAGAGTAACCATAACTATAATAATAAGGATCAGACGTACCTCTGTCATAACCTCCTGCTATTCTTGTCGATACCACACTTTCACTAAAGAAACTTGGGTCAGTCAACGATTTTATTCTTGCTACTGCTAGAATAGCATTGTGAAGAGGGTTTGTGTAAATTTCATCAAAATGGAAATTTTTAATGATGTCGGTTGAACCACTATTTATTTTTTTGAATGAAGTCATATCACCATTAGCATAAGTCATATGATATTCACTTGCGTTAGTTCCTGTTCGCACGAAATTTTCGGCTAAAAAATCGGTAGTAACTTTACAACTAATAGTAAAACTACTTCCGTAGGTATACTCATAAGTTCTTGTTGTGGCATCAAAAGAGTAAGGTAAACCATTGATACTATTAATAGTGCTGTCAGTGTTGTAGGTGATGACGTCTGTTTCTGTAGCGATGCCATTGTTGTACTTTACGTCTCTTACCACACGATTCTGATTGTCATAAGTAAACTCTTCAACAACAGTTCCGTCGGCAAGAGTAATAGTTCTTAATAAATCATTACTGATATTCCATTGTCTTTGGTTTGCACTACCACTATAAAAAACAACTTTTTGGAGAGTTTGCGTAGGTGTCACAGTTGAATCACTACTGCAAGATATCAATGAGATAGCTACTATAAAAAGGCAAATTAAATTTTTCATGATTAATAGGTTGGGTGTCGTAAACTTAACTAGTTATTTGAAAACGAAAAAAATTACAGGTCATACTGCTTAATTTTTCGATAAAGTGTACGTTCTGATATACCTAACTCGTCTGCAGCTGCTTTTCGTTTACCTTTATGACGGGCTAATGATTTTTTAATAAGCTCAATTTCTCGTTGTTCTAATTTTAGTGTTTCTTCTTCTTCAACGGTTTCAGCCATTAAGTAATTAGCGTCATCGTCATCATCAAATTCCTCTTGTTCTATAACGTTTTGAGGGGCAAGATTGCTTATTCTATGTTCTTCTTCATAACTCGAAACGCCTTCTTCTTTTTGCCCAAATACTTTTTGAATTAAATTTTTATTCATTTCCTGCACCTTAGTGCTTCCGTTTTGCATCAATTCTAAAGTTAATTTCTTCAAATCGTGCAAATCACTTTTCATGTCAAAAAGGACTTTGTACAAAATATCTCTTTCGGTAGCAAAATCACTATCCGATTTTCTTCCACCAATAACCGATGGCAAACTACTGCCTTCCATAGGAAGATAGGATTGTAATGTGGCCAAGGAAATCTCTCTGTTAGTTTCTAAAACCGAAATCTGTTCTGCCACATTTCGCAACTGACGAATATTACCACTCCAACGGTATTTTTGTAAAAAAGCAATAGCGCTTTCACTCAATTTTATAGGCGGCATTTTATATTTATGTGCAAAATCAGCAGCAAATTTTCGGAATAATAAATGAATATCCTCTTTTCGTTCACGCAAAGGAGGCAACATAATATCAACCGTACTCAATCGATAATACAAATCTTCACGGAATTTCCCTTTTTCAATAGCATCAAACATATTGACATTGGTTGCTGCCACAATTCGAACATTTGTTTTTTGAACTTGAGAAGACCCCACTTTAATAAATTCTCCATTTTCTAAAACACGCAGTAAACGGACTTGCGTAGTCAATGGCAATTCTCCCACTTCATCTAAAAAAATGGTCCCACCATTAGCTACTTCAAAATACCCTTGACGTTCAGCATTGGCACCAGTAAAGGATCCTTTTTCATGTCCAAAAAGCTCACTATCAATAGTTCCTTCTGGGATGGCTCCACAGTTTACCGCTATATATTTTCCATGTTTTCTATGGGATAGCGAATGAATAATTCGTGGAATACTTTCTTTACCAACTCCGCTTTCCCCAACAACCAATACCGAAATATCTGTAGGAGCCACCTGAATGGCTTTTTCTATGGCACGATTCAGTTTTGGGTCATTCCCAATAATCTCAAATCGTTGTTTTATACTTTGAACTGTTTCCATATTTTATTTTATTATATCACCAACCTTTTATGTGTTAGCGATTTGTTCTGAAAGTTCGCAATGATCCCAAGTTGTGAATCAGCAAGTTTCATGTAATTTATGGTTTGAGCTATGTGCTCGTTGTTGATTTCTTTAACGGATTTTACTTCTAGAATAATTTCTTCATAAACTATAAAGTCGGCATAAAACTTATGAGGTAAAATAGTGCCTTTGTATTCTATAAAAAACTCTTTTTCTCTTGCATAAGGGATATTATTATTTCTAAACTCAATTTCTAAAGCATCTTTATATACAATTTCCAATAAGCCTGGTCCAAGAATCCTATGAACTTTCATACAAAGTCCAATTATAGTATAATTCTCTTCTTTTCTATACAACTCCATAATTGGTGAAAATTAGTGTAATTTGTGGCTTACTATTTTTTAATTCATTTCACTATACCCAACCGCTTCTCCAATTAAAGTTCCACTAGTACAATTCGTAATTTTCACATTCACAAAATCACCAATTTTATAATGCTCTCTCGGGAACACCACCATAAAACTCTGTGAGTTTCTTCCAGATAAATCGTTATCTGATTTTTTAGAAACTTTCTCAACCAAGACTTCTACCGTTTTACCCACAAACTCTTTGGTTCTAATGCCACTATGAATCCTTTGTAAATCAACTATTTCTTGTAATCGGCGGAACTTGGTTTCCTCAGGAACATCATCTTCCATTTTTCTTCCGGCCAATGTTCCAGGACGCTCTGAATAAGCATACATATAGCCAAAACCATATTTTACGGCTTCCATCAAACTCAATGTGTCTTGGTGATCTGTCTCAGTCTCGGTCGGAAAACCAGCAATCATATCTTGGGTCACACTACAATCCGGAATGATTTGATGAATTTTATCTATCAATGCAAGGTATTCTGCTCTGGTGTGTAAACGATTCATTTCCTTCAAGATTCTATCGCTTCCACTTTGCACTGGCAAATGAATATGGTTACAAACATTAGGATACTTTGCAATCACATGCAATACTTCTTCATGCATATCCTGCGGATTAGAAGTAGAAAAACGAATACGCATTTTAGGAAATTGTACCGCCACCATTTCTAATAATTGATCAAAACCAACCGCTGTGGCTTGCTGCATTTCGGTAGCTTTTACAAAATCTTTTTTCAATCCACCACCATACCAAAGATAACTATCCACATTCTGACCCAAAAGCGTCACTTCTTTAAAACCTTTATCCCACAATTCTTTAATTTCTGCCAAAATACTTTGAGGTTCTCTACTACGTTCTCGTCCTCTAGTAAAAGGAACTACACAAAACGTACACATATTATCACAACCACGCGTAATCGATACAAAAGCAGTCACCCCATTACTCATCAAACGCACTGGCGAAATATCTCCATAAGTTTCCTCTTTAGATAAAATCACATTGATGGCGTCTCTACCTTCTTCCACTTCTTTCAATAAGTTGGGTAAATCTTTATAAGAATCTGGACCCACCACCATATCTACAATTTTTTCTTCATCCAAGAATTTCTCCTTCAATCGCTCCGCCATACAGCCTAAAACCCCCACTTTCATTCCTGGATTCACCTCACGTTTTACCGCATTGTATTTTTCCAAACGCTTTCTAACCGTTTGCTCTGCTTTGTCTCTGATGGAACAGGTATTCACCAAAACCAAATCGGCTTCTTCTAATATAGTAGTAGTATTATATCCTTCATTCGTCAATATAGAAGCCACCACCTCACTGTCCGAAAAATTCATCGCACAACCATAGCTTTCAATATACAGTTTTTTGGTGTTTTCTTTTTTGTGTTCCAAAACAAGACTGTTGCCCTGCTTCTTCTCGTCAATTTCTTTTTCCATGCCTTAAAATAGTCATTCCAATTTTTTCGGAATCTGGATAGCAAAGATAATACTAAAAATCAAAATCTGACAAGATGGCAGTAAGGGTTTAACAAAAGATTAAATAAAAAGGCAACGAAATGGGTTTTTGAAATGTCTCTATTTTTAGTTCGGCGCAAGTCGTTCCAAGGTCGGCGCAAACACTTTCTAGGATGGCGCAAGCAGTTTCCAGGTCGGCGCAACTCATTCCAAGGTCGGCGTAAATGATTTCCAGTACGGCGCAAATGATTTCAAGTGCGGCGCAAACACTTTCCAGGTCGGCGCAACTACTTTCTAGGTCGGCGCAAGTCATTTCAAGTGCGGCGCAAACAGTTTCTAGGTCGGCGCAAATGATTTCCAGTACGGCGCAAGCAGTTTCTAGGTCGGCGCAAACACTTTCTAGGATGGCGCAACTACTTTCTAGGTCGGCGCAACTCATCCTTAGGTCATTACTAGCTGTAGTGACTCCTAGTATTGTTATTTAAAATGCATTTTATCGTGAAAAAAGTACAATAAAACGGTTTTTTAAAAAAAACAATTACTTTTGTCCGCAGAAACAATAGGGATATGGCAAAGAATTTAGTTATCGTAGAGTCACCGGCAAAGGCCAAAACAATCGAAAAATTTCTGGGAAGCGATTACCAAGTAGAGTCAAGCTACGGGCACATTGCCGACTTGCCCTCTAAAGAAATAGGAGTAGATGTCTTGAACGGATTCAAACCTAAATACGAAGTCTCTTCCGATAAAAAAGCGTTGGTCACTAAACTAAAAGGACTAGCCAAAACCGCCGATATGGTGTGGTTAGCTTCCGATGAGGACCGCGAAGGGGAAGCCATCTCATGGCACCTAGCGGAAGAATTAAAACTAGACAAAGCCAAAACCAAAAGAATTGTTTTCCACGAAATCACCAAAAATGCCATTCTAAAAGCTATCGATAACCCTCGCGAAATAGACTATAACTTAGTCAATGCCCAACAAGCCCGTAGAGTGTTAGATAGATTAGTAGGATACGAATTGTCACCTGTGCTTTGGAAAAAAGTAAAAGGGGGTTTGTCTGCCGGACGTGTGCAATCGGTATCCGTTCGTTTGATAGTAGAACGTGAAAGAGAAATTCAAGAGTTCAAATCAGTAGCCTCCTACTCAGTTACAGCCGAATTCACTAACGAAGCTGGAAAAGTAGTAAAAGCTAAATTGCCCAAAAACTTCGCCACCAAAAAAGAAGCCGAAGATTTTCTAAATAAAAACATCGGTTCTACTTATAAAGTAGCCGACTTAGAAACAAAACCAACCAAAAAAACTCCTGCTGCACCTTTTACAACGTCTACCTTGCAACAAGAAGCCGCTCGTAAATTATATTTACCAGTAGGAATCACGATGCAAATAGCACAAAGGTTATACGAAGCTGGACTCATCACTTACATGAGAACCGATAGCGTGAATCTTTCTCAAGAAGCTATGGCTGCAGCACAAGCTGAAATCACTAGCTATTACGGAAAGGAATTTAGCAAGCCAAGAAGTTTCAACACCAAGTCGAAAGGGGCTCAAGAAGCTCACGAAGCTATCCGACCAACGGATATGTCGCGACACACCGTAAATGTAGAAAGAGACCAAGCACGACTTTACGAATTGATTTGGAAAAGAACGCTAGCCTCTCAAATGGCCGACGCCGAATTAGAAAGAACCAATGTTAAGATAGAAGCTAATAATCACAGTGAAGTTTTTCAAGCAACCGGAGAAGTAATCAAATTTGAAGGTTTCTTAAAAGTATATTTAGAAGGGAACGATGATGACGATGAAGAACAAGAAGGAATGTTGCCAGCCTTAAAAGTCAACGAAAAATTACTAAACAATTCGATTGTGGCTACCGAAAGATATTCGCGTCCAGCCTCTCGTTACACTGAAGCTTCTTTGGTAAAGAAATTAGAAGAGTTAGGAATTGGTCGTCCATCAACGTATGCGCCAACCATTTCTACTATTATTAATAGAAACTATGTTGAAAAAGGAAACTTGGAAGGTGTAGAAAGAAAATATGTGCAGTTAACCTTAGCTTCCAACAAAGTAGAAGAAAAGATATTAAAAGAAAATACAGGTTCTGATAAAGGTAAGTTGGTTCCAACTGATATTGGTACCATTGTAAATGATTTCTTGGTAAAAAACTTTGCAGCAATTCTCGATTACAATTTCACTGCCAAAGTAGAACAAGATTTTGACGAAATAGCCGAAGGAAATATCAACTGGACCAAAATGATGCAGGAGTTTTACAACAAATTCCATCCCAACGTTCAAGAGGTAGAGAAAAATGCAGACCGTGAAAGCGGCGAAAGAATATTAGGGGTAGACCCAAAATCAGGAAAACAAGTCTCGGTTCGTTTAGGTAAATTTGGACCCATGGCTCAAATTGGCGAAGCAGATGATGAAGAGAAGCAATTCGCTAGCTTACGTCAAGAACAAAATATTGGGAATATTACTTTAGAAGAAGCCTTGAACTTGTTCTTACTGCCAAAAAATCTTGGAACTTATAAAGGAGAAGATGTTGAAGTAAGTAATGGTCGATTTGGCCCTTATGTTCGTTTCGGGAAACAATTTATTTCGTTACCAAGAGGAGAAGATCCACTAGACGTAACTATGGAACGTGCTCAAGAATTGATTAATGAAAAAGTCAAAGCTGATGCACCAATTGCAGTCTATAAAAGCATGGATGTTCAAAAAGGTGTGGGACGTTTCGGGCCTTTCCTAAAATGGAACGGTATATTTATTAATGTAAGCAAGAAATACAACTTTGATAATTTATCACAATCTGATGTGGCCGAATTAATAGAAGAGAAATTACAAAAAGACATCGATAAAGTAATTCATAATTGGTCTGAGGATGGTATTCTAGTTGAAAAAGCCCGTTGGGGGAAATCAGTAATTACTAAAGGTAAAATCAAGATTGAATTAAACAAAGATGTTGATGCTACTAAACTGACATTGGAGCAAGTTAAAGAGATGATCGCCAAAAAAACACCAGAAAAGAAAACGACCGCCAAGAAGACTACAACCAAAAAAGCACCAGCCAAAAAGAAATAACCTATGGAATTTGATTTTCTATCACCAGTTGATGATGAAATTATTCAATTTGTAAAAGGACTCTCTTCTCAACATTTGGGAAGCAAAGTAGCTTTTCATACCGATAAAGATTTTCCAGATATCGATCAAATAAAGATTGCTATCGTTGGGGTATTAGAAAACCGTGGCGCGGTAGGCTACGTAGATGATGAAGTGAATTTAAATCCAATTCGTAAAGAATTGTATGGGTTATATCCAGGGAACTGGCAAAGTTCTATAGCTGATTTAGGGGATATTATTCCCGGGAATTCATTAGAAGATACTTTTTTTGCTTTGCAAAAAGTAGCAGCAAGATTAATTAGAAAAGGAATTATACCTATCGTTATTGGCGGGTCTCAAGACTTGACTTATCCTTTGTATAGAGCCTATGATAATCAAGAACAAATGGTCAACTTGGTTTCAATTGATAATAAATTTGATTTAGGCAAACAAGAGGATGGAATTTCTGCTAATTCCTATTTGTCAAAGATAATTCTTGATGAACCTAACAATCTTTTTAATTATAGTAATGTTGGTTTCCAAACCTACTTTAATTCACAGGAAGAAATAGATTTAATTGAAAAACTGTATTTTGATGCCTACAGATTAGGGGAGATGTCCAATAATATTGAACTAGCGGAACCTGTTTTTCGAGATGCTGATATAGTTAGTTTAGATTTAAATTCTGTAAAGTCCTCTTACTCGGGAAATTTCATTACCTTTAATCCCAACGGATTTGATGGAAAAGAAATTTGTAGTTTGGCTAGATATGCTGGTATTAGTGACAAAGTAAGCTCTTTTGGAGTTTTTAATCATAATAGCACAAGAGAGGAATCAGCTCTAATTGCTCAAATAGTTTGGTATTTCATTGAAGGTGTTAATTACCGCTCAAATGAATACCCTTTTGGAACAAGAGAAAACTTTTTAAAATACATTGTACCTCTAGAAAGTGAAGAGTTAGTTTTCTACAAGAGCAATAAAACAGGGAGATGGTGGATAGAAATAAATTTTTTCGCAAGTCAGCACAATAAACTTAAAAAAAATACGTTATTACCTTGTTCACATGAAGAATATTTAATTGCTTGTAATCAAGAAATACCTGAAAGATGGTGGAAAGCACAACGAAAAAATAGTATTTAATATTCATGTAATAAATATTCTATTTAAATAGAAACACATTAAGCATAATAAAAAGATTACAAAAACAACACAAAAAGAACAGTTTATCGTTAAAAAGTGCATTTTATCGATAAAATATTTTTTTATTACTAACAATAATTCTATTTTTGAAATGTCAATTAATAGAATGAAATAGGATACAAATAAATTTAATATTAATTAATTGCTTTTTTGAAAAATAATAAATAGGTTTACGCCCTAAAAAAATATTCAAATAACCCCAAAATATACATATGAAGAAGTTCATAACATTTGCGTCATTTTTAGCTTTATTAACCAGCTGTGGTGGGTCGAGCGACAAAGGTGAATTAGTAGGAGTTAAAGGAAAAAAATGGCACCCAGAAAAACCATTCGGGATGACTTTAATTCCTGGTGGTGCATACATTATGGGTAAGTCCGATGATGATCCAGCCAACGTGCAAGACGCGCCTACTAAGACAGTAACCGTTAGGTCATTCTACATGGATGAGACCGAAATTACAAATAGTGAATATCGTCAATTTGTGGAATGGGTAAAAGATTCTACGATTAGAGTTCGTCTAGCTATACTTGCCGATGAAGTTGGTCAAACTGCTGGTTCAGGTAAAGGTGGTAAAGGTGGTAAAGGTGGAAAAACTGGTGGAAGCATTGGTGACTACGCTTTCAATGATACTGACCCTGCAAAAATGACTCCATACGATAAATACATGTATGAGAATTATTATAGTGTAGGTACTGATGATGATCCTTATGCAGGAAGAAGATTGAATAAGAAGATTAAACTTATTAAAGACACTAAAAAGTATCCAGACGAATATTATACTGAAGTAATGGATACTATGTATTTGCCTATTGCAGAATCTTTCAATGGCTTAAGAACTATTGACGTTCGTAAATTGAAATTCAGATATTCTTGGATGGATATTCAGGCAGCTGCTAAAGCTAAAACAGGTAAAAGAAGTTCTTTTATAAAAACAGAACAACAATTAGTTTATCCTGATACAACAGTTTGGATTAAAGATTTTGCTTATTCATACAATGAGCCAATGCACAACGATTATTTTTGGCATCAAGCGTATGCTCAATATCCAGTAGTTGGTGTGAGTTGGAAACAAGCTAAGGCTTTTTGCGCATGGAGAACATTAAACAAAAACTCTTATATTAAATCAAAAAAGAAACATCATGATTTAATCAACACCTTCCGTTTACCAATTGAATCAGAATGGGAATATGCGGCTAGAGGTGGTTTAGAATCAGGGACATTCCCTTGGGGTGGTCCATATGCTAAAAATGATAGAGGTTGTTTCTTAGCTAATTTCAAACCTAATAGAGGAGATTATGCTGCTGACCAAGCTTTGTATACGGTTGAAGCAAAATCTTATGAGCCAAATGGATACAATTTGTATAACATGGCTGGTAATGTTGCTGAATGGACTGATTCGTCTTATGATGCTGCAGCTTATGAGTATGTTTCATCAATTAATCCAAATGTTCAAGATTACAAAAACATGAGAAAAGCCATTCGAGGTGGTTCATGGAAAGATGTTGCTTACTTCTTGCAAGTAGGAACAAGAGATTTTGAATATGCAGATTCTGCCAGAAGTTATATAGGTTTCCGTACTGTACAAGACTACATGGGAACAAAAGTGACTAAAAATGGCGCACCTAAAAAGTAATTTCAAACTAACTTAAATAAATTATCTTAACTAACTTTAACTAACTAAAATTTTTATTATTATGGCATTATTACCAAAAAAAGTTATGAATTTCGCCTACGGTATGGGCGCGGCAGTTGTAATCGTAGGAGCATTATTCAAAATTCAACACTGGACAGGAGCAAGCGCAATGCTTATTATTGGGTTATTAACTGAAGCATTAATTTTTGGTCTTTCCGCTTTTGATGCACCGGACGTAGAATTAGATTGGTCATTAGTATATCCTGAATTAGCAGGAGGACAAGCTAAAGAAAAAACAAAAAAAGCTGAGGATCCAAAAGATGCTCAAGGTCTATTGTCTCAAAAGTTAGACGCAATGTTAAAAGAAGCTAAAGTAGACAGTGCTTTGATGGAAAGTTTAGGAAACAGTATTAAAAACTTTGAAGGTGCTGCAAAAGCTATATCCCCTACAGTTGATTCTGTTGCTTCAACTAAAAAATATGCTGAAGAAATGACTAAAGCAGCTACTCAATTAGAAACTTTGAATGGTTTATACCAAGTACAATTACAAAGTGCTGAAAGAAATGCAAAAATCAATGATGAAGTTGCTGAAAACAATTTAAAATTAAAAGATCAAATGCAAAGCTTAACTTCTAACCTTTCTATATTGAATAATGTTTATGGTGGAATGCTTTCTGCAATGAGTAATAAAGGATAATTAGTTTTATAACTATATTTTAAACAAAATAATAATTTAAACTAATTAGAAAAAATGGCAGGAGGAAAACTAAGCCCTAGACAGAAGATGATTAACCTGATGTATCTGGTTTTCATCGCGATGTTGGCATTAAACATGTCAAAAGAAGTATTAACCGCTTTTGGTTTGATGAACGAAAAATTTGAAGGCGTTAATAAATTTTCAGAAGAATATAACAAAAGTTTACTAGGATCTTTAGAGCAAAAAGCAGAAGATGATCCGACTCGTTTTAAAGGACCTTTAGATAAAGCTAACCAAGTACAAAAAATATCTAAAGAACTTTACACTTATTTAGGGTCTTTAAAAGACGATGTTTCTAAAGAATTCCCAAGAGAAGAAAAAACAGGTAAATTACCATACGAAGCAATGGACAAAGGTGGTTACATCGATGAACATTGGTTTAAAGGAGACAAATATTCTCCAAAAGGTGATGAAATAGTTTCTAGAATTGAAAAATACAAAAAAGACGTAATTGCAGTATTTGGAAATGATGTGAAATACCAAAAAATCGTTGAAAACATCAACAGTAAATTTAATTTAGGTGATGTTAAAGATAAAGATGGTGTATCTAAAAAATATTTAGCCTACCACTTTGAAGGATTCCCAGCGGTAGCTTCTATTGCAAAACTTACTAGTATGCAAAATGATGTGGAATCTACAGAACAAGATATCTACAATGCTTTAATTGGTAATACTATAGCTCAAGCAGCTTCTTTGAAAAATTTCCAGGCAATGGTTATTTTAGATAAAAATGTTTATTTTGAAGGAGAAACTGTTAAAGGTAAAGTAGTATTAGGTAAGTATGACGCTAATACCGTTCCAACTAGTTTTTCTGGACCAGGTAAAATTGAAAACGGACAAGCTGTTATCTCTATGACTGCTGGAGGTGTTGGTGAAAAAAATATTACTGGTACATTTTCTTTCATGGAAGATGGGAAACCAGTGCCTTTAAAATTTGAAGGCAAATATGTTGTGGTTCCGCGTCCAAATTCTGCTAACATTTCTGCAGATAAAATGAACGTAGTGTACAGAGGTTTACCAAACCCAATGACTATTTCATTTGCAGGTATTCCTGAAAATAGCGTAACGGCTTCGGCTCCTGGATTATCATCTGTTGGAAAAGGGAAATATAATTTAGTTCCTGGATCTGGTACTGAAGTTATTGTAACAGCAACTGGTAAAATGTCAGATGGTAAATCTGTTTCAGATAAAAAAGTATTTAGAATTAAAAATATTCCTGCCCCAGCTGGTGCAATCGGTGGAGTTACGGGAGTTCAAAAAGGGGCTAAATCTCGTTTAGAGGTTTCAACTGTTACTGCTGAACTTCAAGACTTTGTTTATGATTTAAAGTATGAAGTAACACGATTTAGTTTCAAAGTTCCTGGACAAGCTGCCGTTATTGTTAATGGAAGTAAAGTTGATGGAAAATGTAAAGCAGCTTTAGCAAGAGCATCAAAAGGAGATCAGATTTCAATTTTTGATATCAAAACTAAAATTGTAGGAGTTGGTGGAATTGTTCCTAAAGATGCTTCACCAGTTATATTTGAAGTACAATAATAATTTAAGTTGATATAAACCTACTTAAATAACTTATATTATAAATTATGAAAATTAAAAATCTTTTATCAGTAGCTTTTGCAGTAGTATGGACTTTATCCTCTTTTGCTCAGTCAAACTTGTTAAATGCCAAAACTCCAGAGGAGATTGGTAAAAAAACACCTGCTCAGTTAATTTCTGATAATGATAAACCATTGCCTTATGGCTACGTTCATGACAGAGATGTATTGATGGGCAAAACAATTTGGGAGTTTGTAGATGTTGATGAAAGAATTAATTTTCCTTTATACTATCCTATTGATACCGCTTTTGTTGGAAAAGAAAGAAGATCATTATTTGATGTTCTAGTAAAAAACATCAAGAATGGTAAAATAACTGAAATTTATGGTGATGATTATTTCAATACAAAGAAGACATTCAAGGATATGGAATCTTCTTTCACCTATATTGATACTACTGATGCTGGTAAAGATGAGATTAATAACTATTACGATGATTACAAATCTGGAAAAAAAGTATTAGATCCTCAATTTATCAACAAAAAAGAGTTAGATGCAAGTTATATTTCTGGATATAAGATAAAAGGATTTTGGTATTTTGACAAACGTCAAGGAGAATTGAAATATAGATTATTAGCAATTTGCCCAGTTACTCCAGAAGCACGTGATGCTGGAAATGACAAAGCAGATGTTATTGACTTATTTTGGGTTTACTTCCCTACCATTCGAGATATTTTGCATGAAGCGAAAGCATTCAATGACAAGAATTCAGCCATGCCTATTACATTTGATCACTTGTTGAATTCCCGTAGGTTTAACGGTGAAATCTATAAAGAAGAGAATGTGTATGGCGATAGAATGATTGAACAGTACATGAAAGATAATGCGCAATCGCAATTGCTAGAATCTGAGCGTATCAAAGAAAAGATTCGAGATTTCGAATCAGATATGTGGAACTACTAAGATTTATTTTATAATACAATATAAAACTCTCACCTTTGGGTGAGAGTTTTTTTAGTTTACAAATATGGTGGATTATATCATTGTGGGTTCTGGTTTAGCCGGAATCGCTTTTGCAGAAACGTTACTTCACAACAATAAATCATTTGTAGTGTTTGAAAACTATTCTCAAAATTCTACAAAAATTGCTGGCGGCTTATACAATCCAGTTATCTTAAAAAGGTTTAGTGAAGTTTGGAATGCTAAACAACAACTTGAATTAGCAGATAATTTTTATCAACGTGTGGAAGCCAAACTAAACACTCAAGTTGATTTTAAATTGCCTATTTACAGAAAGTTTTTTTCGGCAGAAGAACAAAATAATTGGTTTACTGCCTCAGACAAACCTAATTTAGCACTCTTTCTTTCTACAGAAATCATTCATACAAAGTATAAAGCAATCGATGCTCCTTTTGGTTACGGACAAGTATTGCATACTGGTTATGTTGATACGGTTACTTTATTAAATCAGTATCATGCTTATTTAAATGATCGAAATTGGTTTAGAAAAGAGGTTTTCGATTATGATGTCTTACAGGTTTTTGATGACTATATAGCCTATCAAAACTTAAAAGCTAAACATATTGTGTTTGCTGAAGGCTTTGGAATGCATGCTAATCCATTTTTTAAGCATTTGCCACTCGATGGTACAAAAGGAGAGTTATTTGTTATTAAAGCTCCTGATTTGGATATAGATGTCATTGTGAATACTAGTGTGTTTATTTTGCCATTAGGGAATGCCCTTTTTAAAGTTGGTGCCACTTATAACTGGGAGGACAAAACGGACGTCCCTACCGAAGAAGGAAAACAAGAACTTATCGACCGAATCAAAGAAATCATAACTTGTGAATTTGAAATTATTGAACATTTTGCAGGTGTAAGACCCACAGTAAAGGATAGAAGACCTTTACTTGGGACTCATCCTAAATATAAAAACATTCACATTCTCAACGGACTTGGCACAAGAGGTGTTATGCTAGCTCCAGCAATGGCCATCGATTTATATGATTATATCGAAAACGGGAAACCGTTAGATAAGACTATTGATAGTAACAGGTATGCTACTTCTTAGTGGCTTCTTTGTCGTAACCCACAAAAATATTGATGTAAATATTTCGTGATATCCTAGCAGTAATAGGCATTAAAACAATTAATCCAACTATAATGGCGATAAAGGTGGTAATCAAATCTAACCCTAGGATTAGTTTTGAGATGATAAATACGGCTACACCAATACCAACGGTTAAACCATAACTGACATACATAGCGCCATAAAAGAAAGAAGGCTCTATCTGATAATGCAGTCCACAATGGCTGCAGTTTTCATGCATATTGTAGATATTTTTTAGATTGTATGGATTTTGGTCCACATACATGCTTTCTTCTTGGCATCTTGGACAACTTCCTGTTAAAATACTATTTAGTTTGGATCCTTTTTTTAACATTTGCAAAAATTTTAACTTTTGTTCCGATTGGTCTTATGACTTCGGGTTTACAAAGGTACTTTATAGAAATCTTTTACATGTAACTTTTGTAACAAATCATTATGTTAAACATTCACAATTTATCGGTTTCGTTTGGTGGTACGTATCTTTTTGAAGAGGTGACTTTTCGATTAGGTTCTGGAGATAGAGTAGGACTGGTGGGAAAGAACGGTGCTGGAAAATCAACTATGCTCAAGATTTTAGCGGGTGATTTTAAGCCAGATAGCGGCCAAATTGCTACTGAAAAAGAAGTTAAAATAGGGTTTCTTCGTCAGGATATCGATTTTGTCAAAGGGAGAACCGTTTTAGAGGAAGCTTATCAAGCTTTTGAAGAAATCAAAAGAGCTGAATTAAAAATTGACGAAATCAATCACCAATTGGTGACCCGAACGGATTACGAAAGTCAAAGCTACTCTGATTTGATTGAACAATTAAGTGATGTTACACATCATTTTGAAATATTAGGAGGTTATAATTATGTAGGCGACACCGAAAAAATCCTTTTAGGATTGGGTTTCAAAAGAGAAGATTTCGAAAATCAAACGGATACTTTTTCTGGGGGTTGGAGAATGCGTATCGAATTAGCCAAGTTGTTATTACAATCTAATGATATCCTTTTACTAGATGAACCTACGAATCACTTAGATATTGAGAGTATCATTTGGCTCGAAGGGTTTTTAAGAAACTTTCCGGGCGTTGTTGTCATTGTATCGCACGATAAGATGTTTTTGGATAATGTGACTAATAGAACGATTGAAATCTCTTTAGGGAAAGCGTATGACTTTAATAAGCCGTATTCACAATACTTAGTATTAAGAGAAGAAATCCGAGAAAAACAATTAGCCACTCAAAAGAATCAAGCCAAGAAAATAGAAGAGACTGAGAAACTTATTGAAAAGTTCCGTGCCAAAGCTTCTAAAGCCTCTATGGCGCAATCACTCATCAAGAAATTAGATAAAGTAGAACGCATCGAAGTAGATGAAGATGATAACTCGGTAATGAACATTTCGTTTCCTTTATCACAAACACCCGGAAGAGTGGTAATCGAAGCAGAGCATGTGACCAAAGCCTATGGGGATAAAGTCATTTTAAAAGACATTTCCCTTTTAGTGGAACGTGGAAGTAAGATTGCTTTCGTGGGTCAAAACGGACAAGGAAAATCAACCTTTATCAAAGCTATTGTCAACGAATTCAAATACGATGGTTCGATTAAGTTAGGTCATAACGTGCAGTTAGGCTATTTTGCCCAAAACCAAGCGGAGTATTTAGATGGAGAAATCACTTTATTAGAAACCATGACGAATGCGGCGACAGATGGTAATCGTTCTAGAGTGCGTGATATGTTGGGTTCTTTTTTGTTTAGAGGTGATGATGTAGAAAAGAAAGTCAAAGTATTATCGGGAGGGGAACGAAATCGACTGGCGTTGTGCAAATTATTATTACAGCCTATCAATGTATTGGTAATGGATGAGCCTACCAATCACTTAGATATTAAATCAAAGAATGTATTGAAAGCGGCACTTCAGAAATATGAAGGCACTTTGCTTTTAGTATCCCACGACAGGGATTTTCTACAAGGAATGTCTAATATTGTTTATGAATTCAAAGACCAAAAGATTAAAGAATATTTAGGGGATATCAATTTCTTCTTAGAGCAAAGAAACGCCGTTAACATGCGAGAAATTGAGAAAAAAGACGTAGTTGTTGCGGCAACAAAAGAAACCAAAAACATCTCCTACGAAGATCAAAAGAAAAGCAAATCATTACAAAATCGTTTGAGTAAAATAGAAAGTCAAATCAAACAAATCGAAATTGATATTCAAAATGATGATAAAGCTTTGGCTTCTAATTATGATAAGCATGTAGAAGATGCTAATTTCTTCATCGCTTACAACAAAAAGAAATCAGAACTTGACAAACTGCTTGAGGATTGGGAAATCGTACAAGGAGAGATAGATAATTTATAACTGAAAAGAGTTCCTAATGGAACTCTTTTTTTATTCTTTATTAAAAACTAAATTGACATAAGTAGTATCTTTTTTTGTATCGAAGAGAATCCGTCTATTGGGTTTGTTTTGCAATTCAAAGTTTCCGTTAACCGTACGAATAAGTGCTGCTGTTATTTTAAAAATAGTTTTCATTAGGAAGTTTTTTTACGAGTTAGTAAATAATCAATGCCAAATCGGCCAGAACCCTGAATCATATAGAAAAGACCAACCCACAGGAATCCCATAGCAGGCAAGTAATTCCACATACCATTATGGATTTGTTGCATAAAAATAGCGACCAACATCGTTCCCATAATTAAGAATGAAGCGATACGAGTTTGGAGTCCAAGTACTAAAAAGATACCGCCAACCGCTTCACTAAAAGCGCCCATCCAAGCAAAGAAGGCTGGAGCAATGGCAAATAATCCTCCGTAAGCTGCTACATCATTAGGAAACCAAAAGGCGACTTCAAAGAGACCTAAGTTTTTATCAGCGGGTGACCAAGGCAACCCAAATTTATCAGCACCAAAACTAGATGTTAATAGAAAGCCACAAACGATTCTTGGAATGGCTAATAAGAAATCTTGCGACCAATGGGGTGACAAAATAGGGGTTGTAATTCTTTTTAGTAGTTTCATATTAAGAAGATTATAGTATTTGTATGGGTTCTTAAATAGCTTTTGCCGAACCAATGTTTTGAATATTTCCGTTTCCTGATCTTGTTTGTTTTATCTCGTTCGATACATTTACTTTTGCGTTTCCGTTGCCTTTACAAACAATAATTGCCTTTTTGGCTTGTAATTTGGTCGCATTTAAATTTCCATTTCCTTTACACAATACCTCCAAATTATCTACAATGCCAGATAGTGTCGTACTTCCGTTTACTGGATTTATGGATTTGAAATTTTTACTGTTAATATTCGTAACATTCAATCCAGAGTTCCCGTTATTGCTTACTTCAGATAAAAAGGGCATCGTGATTGTTACTTTGATTTTAGTATCTTCAATATATAGTTTGTTATTGCGATTGCCTTTTAAAGAAATGGTCAATCCTTTTTTGGAGGAGTCTTCAATTACGGATAGCAAGTTTATTAAATTGTCATCTATTGTAATCGAAATACTAAATGGTTTTCCAACTTCTATTTGGAGATTTCCATCCAAATCATCAAAAAACACTTTGTCAAAATTTTGATAATCATAGGTTTTGGTAATGGTTTTTCCTGAACCTTTTAGTTGTGCTGATGACAATATAGTTACTAAAGTCATTGCGATTGTAATTAGAATTGTTTTCATGATATTTTTATTTATTGATTTGATGATTGAAACGCTACTACTTTTTGTATCCCATAGATAAACCTGTATCGCCGGTTACATATAAATCTACTGAAGCTACTTCGTTAGATTTATTTTCGATTATAAGTGCTGTGTTCTGTTCGGTCTTTACGGTTACAGATTCATTTGGATTAACAGTAACTGGTGAATGAGTTCCGCCTTCCAATGGAGCCATAAAAACTTTTAAGGAATGATTAGAAACATTTTTAAGTTTTACTTTAAAATTCCCATGTTCGTTGTTGCCCAATACAAAGCTGTCATTAGGTTGAATTGTTGTATTGGATGTTAATGAACCAAAGACACTGCAAGACGCTAGTGTTAACGCTAAAAGAAAGGTGGTGATTTTTGTTCTCATGTTTTTACTTTTTAGGAAACCGATTGCTAGGTTTCTGGTTATTTGATGAGGCAAAGATGCAACAACACAATATGTCAATCGCTTCAAATTATGATTTGAGACCAATTGATGAATGAGTGGGAAGTATTGTTATCGCTGAGATTACAGCTTTTCGATAAATTCTTTTGGGGAAAGCCCTGTGTTTTTTTTGAAAGCTCTGTTAAAAGTAGCTTTAGAATTAAATCCGCAATCAAAGGCAATGCCAAGCAAAGTCGATTTTTTATGTTCTCCTTGTTGGAAACTTCTTTTTACCGCTTCAATTCGGAAGTTGTTGATGAAGTCGTTGAAGTTTAATCCAAACCCTTGGTTTATCGCTTTTGAAATTACTGCAGCATTAGTATCTAACTTTTTAGCCAAATCAGTCAAAGTAAGTTCTGGATTTTGATAAAGTTTCTCTTCAGCTATTATATTTTCGATTTTCTTTTTCCAAGTTTCAATTTCAGGAGAAGTCTGAGCTTCAAAAGTTTCATGTTCAATATCAATTATAGCTTCTTCTACACTGAAATTATTGGCTAAAAGTAAAGCTGGCTTTTTATCAAATACTGAAATTTCAAATGGAATTTTGGTTACAATAGGATTAGCATAACCCGTTACGGCTATATAATACATGACAATCGAAAAGAATAGAAAAAACCACCAGCTTCCGGTATAGGAATTTAATTCTGGATAAAAAATAGTGATGGTATCAAAGACAATCGGTAGCACCAGCATGATTAAAAAACTATAGAGATAGGTTTTAATCCATTGAAACAAAATACTATCGGCATAACTGACCACTTGAAACATTAATTTTCGATACAAATTATAATAGCGGATAGAAGCTATAAAATAGATTGCCATGGAAACCATACCGGTATTGTGGTACCAACTTTCAAAATCTTTATCAATACCATCTTTATAGAAATAATAATCTTTAAAAATATACTTGTCGTAAATCCACATAAATAAGGTGTAGAACAAGTACAAAATCCCAGGAACTAAATGCAAAAAGTTTCTTTTGGTTAACCGAAAGGAGGGGTTGAGTAAACTTTGAGTGTAAAAATAGATTACTGGTCCAATAAAGAATAAATGCTGAAATGGGGTATAAAATAGGAAATCCCGATAAGGCTGATTGTCATACCAACCCGCAAATCCTAACATCCAAGGAGCCACGAATAGACTGCACAAGAAAATAAAGATACTCAGCCAGTAATTGGAATTGGTTTCCGTTTTAATAGCTTTTACTAAAAGCAACAAACTATAAACAATCCCTTGAGAGAAAGTGATGAGAAGCAACGAACTGTAAAAACCAAATTGGAAAAGCATACCTCAAATTTGGTTAAAGATATAAAAGTTTAGTGTTCTTTGAAAGGATGGCGTTGTTGCCAAACAACAGTGGGCTCTAAACGAGGAAATAGTTTAGGCATTAATTTATCTACCCATTTATTGGTGTGATATATAAATCCTGTCATCAGCAAGGGTGCAGCACCAATAGAGCTTTTGATCTCTAAAGCCGTTCTCCCAAAAATTATTTTTTTGAATTGGTTGTCAATGCCAAACTTTGTCATGTTGTACAACATGTTTAAATAAAGCATTTTTTCTTTTTGGACTTGCTCGTCATAGCCTAGAAAGTAAGTTTCTAAAACGGTTCCGTTTAAAAGTAAGGTGTGAAAGCCTACTAATTTCTCCTCTAAAAAATAGCCCACCAATTTAAATCGGTCACCACACTGTTTTTTAAAACTGGAAAAATGATTTTCAGCTAAGAAGAACGTGTTAAAGGGAGCATTTTTAGCCACGTGATGGTACAATTCATAAATGCGTTCTTCGTTTGAAACAATTTCTTCCCAAGTTAATTCTCGATTGGTTATGCCTTCAATCTTTTTGTGCGCTCGTTTATATTGGTCCCGGTATTTTTTGGAAAAGGCGGCTATATAATCTTCATTGGTTTTCCAATTAGGGTTCAAATCAAAGATCATGTTAGGTTGTGTATTGAACTCATACATCGAGGCAAAGTCAAACTTTTTGAGTTCATCGGCACAATGTTGGTAAAAATCTTTGAAGGAAACGATATGTATTTTCGTATTCTTACTTTTAAAATACTTAATAATCTCATCGGCACAGGCTACTAATAATTCGCTTATGCTTTTAAAGTCCATATTTTTATTGAACACATAACCGTTTTGACCAGTAATCATATTGTTTCCAAGAAATAAAACATGAGAAGCAAAGTTTTTGAACACAAAATTCCGAACATAGGTTTTGAGACATTGATCTCTTTCTCCAAAGGACTCTAGCTTATTCACATCAAGATATTGTGCCAAGGCTACCCCAATCAATTCTGTATTTTCAAAAATACCTATGTAGAAACATTGCATATTGGTAGGAGCAGACTTGTCCAACACTTTCAAATAAGAAGTTTGTAAAAAGGCATTCTCACTAGCAACTGTATCCCAAGAGCTGGGAAGTTGTGAGATAGTGGAATATATTTTATAGGTAGTTGTTTCCAATAAGCTAAAAAAAATCGCCCTACAAATGTAGAGCGATTGGTTTATAATTAAATGTTAAATTATTGCATCATACAGATGATACCACCCATGATCGTAAAGCAAACAATCCAGAATCCAGCCGTTATCATAACATATTTAAAACTTCTTCTTTCGTACAAAGCACTTGTTCCTATTACTGGAAAAATCATGAATAATCCCGCAATGAAACCATGTAGAGCTCCGTGTTTGAATGTACGAAATGCTGTTCCATAATCAGCCATAAAAGCATTATAAGAAGGTAAAGCTTTTGAAGGGTCACCTCCAACCATTCCTAAGGCTCCAAATTGATGAATGACTACCATTTGTAATACAAATGAAACAAGAAAAGCATAAATGAAAGTGCTAGCCAACATTTTAAACATGTTGCCTCCTTTCATTTCTTCTTCTTCCATTCCGATTTCTTTCATCCAAACGTTTCCAAAAACTTTTGGGTTGTACCAAATAAATCCAACAACTAGTGCGGATAATGCAGCAAGTAATAATGCTAAAAAATTGATGTTCATAATAATACAATTAATTGGTTAGTATATCAAATGTAAAAAATAAAATTTAAATAGTGTTTATTCTCATTTGCAAGTCAATTTTAATAAGAAATTTTAACATACTTGTAAGATAAATTCAGTAAAAATCAACTCAATAATGCATTTCGTCGATTTTATTTGTTTTTAAACGAGTATCTGTATAGTTTTACTACGTCATAACCCACAAACCCTAAATGATATGAAAACAATTTTTACCTACATCACAATGCTTTTTGTTTCAGCATCACTGTTTGCTGAAATATCACCAGCCGAGAAAAATGCTTTAGTTAAATTAAACAAAGCTACTAAAGGCTCACAATGGATTAACAAATGGGATTTGAAATCACCAGTAACCACTTGGTATGGTGTAGAAATCCAAAACGATAAAGTAGTTTCTATTAAATTAGTAAATAATAATCTTAATGGAGAATTGCCAAAAGAAATTGGTGATTTAGCTTCATTGCAAGTTTTGAATCTTTTCAGAAACAATCTTACAGGTGCTTTACCAACTTCTATTGGTAATTTAAAGAACTTGACTAAATTGAATATTGCGTTCAATCAAATATCTGGAGCTTTACCAGAAGCTTTAGGGAATGCTAAACAATTGAAATCAATTGAAATGCACATGAACCGTTTAACAGGTGTATTGCCTGTAGCGGTTGGGAATTTAGCTAATCTTGAGACTTTGTCTTTATTTAATAATGAAATCGAAGGTCAGATACCAGCTTCTTACTACCAATTGAAATCGTTGAAAGTATTGTTGTTAAACAGTAACAAACTTACTGGTAAATTAGACAAAGAAGTTTCTAATCTTTCTTCTTTAGAAACCTTGAGTTTGTTTGAAAATAAAATGGATGGTCAAGTACCATTTGATTTAGAAAAATTAGGACACTTGAAAGAAATGAATATTTCTTATAATATGTTCAACGGATTAGTTTCAAAAAACTTATCTAAACTTGATACTTTAAATATGACAATGGTAAATGAGCAAGGTGTTGCTACTACATTAAAAGTAAGTATCGATAAAAATTCAGCTTTCGCAGCTGACGAATAGAAAATAAAGATAGAGAAAATACCTGACTGCCACTGGCAGTCCTCCTCTTAACTTCAAATGTTTTGTGTTTATAAATTTAAATTTTGTTAGGTTAAAAAAGGTCTTGAGAAATCAAGACCTTTTTTTTAAACCTATTTAAAGTCTATTCAGCGGCTACTAATTTAGAAGTACTTCTATAGATATAGTCATTATAAATGTGTCTTCTGGCAAAACGACTTGGCGATTCAGCATTGACCATTTTGATATAAATAGGTCTTAAAACACCAAAGTATTCAAAAGCACTACCATCAAGGAACGTAATGTAAAGCACTCCTTTTTCATAATAGAAGTCGGCAATGTTAGTACTTGAAGTGATGCGAGTGTATTCGGCTTTGTCTTTCTCTAAAGTTTCGGGTGCAATACTTACTAAGAAATGATATGCTGCAATAATTTCTGTGCTTTTCTCCTCTGCTGCCAAACGTTCTGCTGCATCCTGAATAGTATCCGGATGAATGTCTTTCATACAGTTTCTATAAATAGTTTTTAGCTCTTTCAAGGTGGCAGTCTTCGTAACTCCTAATAATGCTCGGTATTCAATAATTTTTTTTGTATTCATTTTGCTGGAATATAACCCTTTATGGGTTTTTTAAATTTTTGGCAAAAGTAGTTCTTTACTTTAGATATTTAAGGTGAGGGTTAAAAATAAATGAGTTTTTTTATTCAAACACCCTGATGCTGATGTAAACGGTAGGCTTATATTTTTGTTTTAGGATCCTAAAGTATGATGTTCGTGTTACTAGAGGGGAGTCCTAATGGTTAGAATTTAATTTTGCTAACGCGTCAACATTTTCTCGAAGCCGCTTCAACATTTTATCAAAGCCGCTTCAACATTTTGTCGACGCGGCTTTGACATTTTGTCCACCGTATTAGAAACAAAAATCACATCCTGATACTCATTAGGATAAACCAATCTGAAGGCCAAACTCTTAGGATACTTCGAATGTTCTGTCTTGTTGCCAACAACGAGAAGGAATGTATGGAGAAGCTTTTCTTGCAAACTTTTCTTTAATAATTAGTCCCTCACTGACTCAGTCACTTACTCCCCAAAACAATATATTTTAAACTTTTCCTTGACTTATACAATATTCCGTTGTATATTTGCACTCGAAACAGCGCGGGATAGAGCAGTAGGCAGCTCGTCGGGCTCATAACCCGAAGGTCACAGGTTCGAGTCCTGTTCCCGCTACTAAAGAAAAACTCCAACATCTTCGTTGGAGTTTTTTTTATGTCTTAAATTAGCAATCACTAATTTAATATGGCCTTATGAAAGCTGAAGAAGTATATAACATTGCCATTCATCTATCTGAAATGGAATTGGAACGATTATATGCATTATTAAAAAAGAGGATTTGCAAAAAGCAAAACATTGTTTTCAAATCACCTAAAAAGTTATTGATAACTGATGAAGAGGCGAGGAGGTATCTTTTAAAAACAGTCTTTAAAATGGATATATAGGTATCGCTATCAATAGACTAATTTTTAACTCAATTTTTTTACTTTACTTTTTCTAAAGACATTATTTTATTCTCAAAAAATTTCGAGCGAAGCTCGAAATTACTATACTTTAATAAGGGTGGTTGAGAGACTTTTACTATTTGCTGACGTTCCGCGGCTTTGCTTCAGTTGCGACTGAAGGAAAGCTTTGCTTTCGGTTAAGAAGAACGAAGATAGAAAACAATTGCGTCATTTCCGCAGGAAATTAGCAATTGAGCAAAACCGCTGTTAGCAGAAGGCTTTATACTTTTCGAGCCAAAACTTGTCTGAAATACTTATTAAAAAATCCAATTCCATTAAATTTTTCCAGAACGATTGGTTTTGCAGAAACAACAGCTTCTTCATATTTCTTTCGGTCTAAATTTGGTAAATCTCCTAAATAAACCATTCTGTATATTATATTTTCTGGTTCTATTTCTGTTGCTTTTAAAATCATTTTTGAACCTTCGTTTTCTAAATCATCATAATCTCCAAATTCATATGGAAAAATGGAAACAGTATAACCAGCAATAAAGTTAAACTCTGCCAATTCTGAAAAATTCTTTTTTCCCTCAACAAACTTTTCTTTGAGTTCTTTACTTATATCAATTCTTTCTTGGAATTCAAGAGGCGAATCTTCAATACAAATCCATAAAAAGAAAAAGAAATGTTTCCATAATTCAAAATCAAGATTTTGATTTGAATATAACTTTTGATAAGCTTCAAACGCTTTGTCAAATTCGTTTCTTTCTTCTAGAAGTAATATACTTTCGTTCATTTTTATAGTGAAGTTCTGAAGCTTTCTGCTAACGTTCCGCCGCTTCTCGTCGGTTGCGAAGTTCGAAACTGCTTACTTTCGGCTAAGATAAAAATTCTTGCGAAACGTAAACGGGAACTTACCACAAAATTTGCAATTGCGAGAAACGGCTGTTAGCAGTAGTTATTGTTTCTCTTCCGCAACTTTTGATTGCATTTGATTTGTCGCCCACAACCAAACACCTAACATTGGAATAATTGTTATCGAACCTGTTTTGACAAGTGGAGTTAAAAAATATGTAGTTATAAGTCTTTCGAAATTATCTGGAGTATTTGTTTTGTCTTTTACAACACCTACAACTCCAGCATAAATTATTATTGCCAAAATAATTAAAATCACATATTTAACTGACGTTAAAATATAATTTTTCTTTTCAAGAATTATTTCTTTTCCTGCACTACTTCCAAACAAAAGTGTCAAACCAAACAATATTGCCATAATAGCAAGAAAATGGATATTTAAAATTGCTTCAAAGAAGAATAAAATTCCATTCCCAAAATCGCTTATGGTTGACATAATCAGAAATATTATTAAAAGTATTCCAACAATTAGTCCTGTTCCTTTTACAACTTTTGTTCTTCCGAAAATTTGTGCTTCTTTTATATTCATGTGCTTAATAATTACTGCTAACGGGTCCCGGCTTAACGCAGTTGGGGACTAGTGACTCTGGCGTTTCTATTATCACTATCCGATAAAAATACAAAAAAATTGTGATAATCGACCAGAGCACCCCCAATTGCGTTAAACCGGTGTTATGCGTAGTTTTGTTTTCGAGTGAATACAAACGGAGTCTTTTGGGTTTCACCTCTAATAATTTTCAACGTATTCTACTTCTATGAAACCATTTTTATTGCGCAAAACCGATCAGACGGCTTTGCTCAGTCCAAATGGGTTTTTCGGGTATTTTTTTATGACTAAACGAAATTTGTAAATATAAACGCTTGACTTGTTGCGTTTTATTTAATAACTTCGCCAAGTCTTTACGTTGTCAAACGTTTTAAAAGTGAAACTTTACACGATTCTAATCGAAAGACTTGAAGCAAAAAAGTTCCTTTTTTCTAGTCAAAAAAAATCCCGAAAATTCATAGCGAAAATATCCAGTAACCCAACAGATTACGCATAACGTTCCGCCGCTTCTCGTCAGTTGCGAACTGCGGAACTGCGTACTTTCTGCTAAATTAAGATTTTCCAGCGGAAAATCGATAACCGGCTTAAGCAAAATTCGCAATTGCGAGAAACGGCTGTTAACCCACGTTTTTTTTCAAAACCTGAGCACGCAATGTGACACAGTTTCTTTTCTGTTTCATCCACTTTTTATTAAATATTATATATTTACATATTATTAATTTACAAATTTAGTTAAACAATGAAAAAAATATTTATTTCTATATTATTAGGTTTACTTATATCTTCTTGCATAAACAATTCAAATTCAACTGTAAGTATAGGCAAACAAGGTACAGATGGCAAAGAACAAATCTGGATGATTAAAAATCTCGATGTCACCACTTATAGAGACGGGACAAGCATACCAGAGGTAACCGACCCAGCAGAATGGGCGAACTTGACAACTGGTGCTTGGTGCTATTATAACAATGATTCTGCTAATGGAAAAGTTTATGGTAAATTATATAATTGGTACGCAGTAAATGACCCAAGAGGATTAGCACCTGAAGGGTTTCATATACCTAATGCTGATGAATGGAATGCTCTGACTGAATATTTAAGCATATCAAGTGTAGACAACTCTATTGGTGATAAAATTGAAGAAGGTGGCACACCTGGGTTGAAGATGAAAGAAGCTGGTACAACCCATTGGACTAGTCCTAATGATGACGCTACAAATAGTAGCGGGTTTACAGGTTTACCGGGCGGTGAACGTTTTGACAATGGTACATTTAAATGCGTTGGTTTATATGGTTATTGGTGGAGTTCAACTGATGAGATTACTAATAAAGATGCTGCTTGGCAATGGAATTTGAGTTGGGATAGCTGGGGTGTCGAAAAGTACTATTACAAAAAGACATACGGTTTATCTGTTCGATGCCTAAAAGATTAAACAGAATAACTATTGCATATTAAGAAAGTTAACAAACGGTTTTTTTATTAAATAAAAAAAAGTTCGTTTATAACCATATGATTTAATTGTCATTATTGAAAAAGTCAAATTTGTTTTGATAAAATTCAATTTTAAATTGTTTAACAGGGTGTTCAAATTGTTGATAGTTTCTTATGTTGTTTAGATAAGTTGCTGCACGTGCAATTCCTCTATTAGCATTATTTGAAGGTGAGTATAAAACCACACATCTAATTTGTCTGCCAAAATAATTTTGAGGAATTGTAAATTCACTTGTCATTTGATTAAAGTTGTTAGGAATATTAAATGTGTTAACAAAAATTCTTGCGGCATTATTTTTACCAAACCTTGAAGTAAAATAAATTGTGTCGACTTGGCTATTTTCTATTCCAGCTTGTATTTGCTGTGCATTGAAAATTATGTTGTAAAGCTTTGAATCGGCTGTTACATTTTCATTCTCTCTATCACATTGTCGAATAATGTCTGTAATTGCAACTTTAAAATTATTTAGTGTTTGAATTATTTCATCACGATTTCCAAATTGTCTTTGAGGAAACGCATTGGATAATATATCCCAAAAACTGCCTATGTTTCCGTAGAAGAAATCTATATTGAAGTTCTGAATTAAATGAGGGTGAATTGTGCCGATTATTAGCCTTCTACTATTCGGGCTAATTGGATAATTATCTATATAATTGTGAATCGTAGTTATTGGCATTTATTTTTATCTTTTTCTTGTTTCTGTCTCGTTTTAGTTTTCTGGCAGGTTTTCACGGATTACTTTTTGATAATTTTCAAATGTCATTTAGAAACCAAAACCTCAATATTCAGCTAAATTTCTATTGAAAACGAGGCGCGAAAAATGTGGGTTAACGTTCCGCCGCTTCTCGTCAGTTGCGAACTGCGGAACGAATTATTTTCTGTTAAAGATAAAAATTCTTGCGAAACGTAAACGCGAACTTACCATAAAATTCGCAATTGCGAGAAACGGCTGTTATGCGTTCGCCTTTATTTTTTCAAGTTGCTTTATCGAGATAAATTTCTGTTCAGCTTTTTTATTTTTAATCAAATTCCAAACTGGCTCTCCATTTCCGTTATAAATGATATTTGGCATTCCTGTTTTGTCAATCTGTATTACGATTAAATTCTTTGGTTCGTGTCTTAAACCAACTTTATTGCGTTGGGTAATTTTAATTTGATATTCTTTCTTTGTTACTTCATCAATTGCATCGTGAGTTTTTGCAGAATTATTGTAGAGTGTCAACTTGAACTTTTCTTTTGCATAAACTTCTCCAATACTGCCTAATAAATGACCGTCGATTGTAAATTTTTTACCATCTTCAAAGTAATTTTTTTCTAAACGGTTAACAATTTCCCATAGTTCAACGATTATTTTCTGAAGTTCTTTTTCGCTCATTTTATTTAGCTAACTTTTACAATATCCCAGTTTCCAGCACTTCTGTATGATTGTGCGTCTGCATTGAAACCTAATCTTTTAATTTCCTTTTCAATATCTTCTGCATTTGGTTGAGGAATAGTTGCAGAAGCAACTTGAAATTCATAACCACCAGGCATATCGCCATATTGTCTTCTCGCTTTTAGTTTGTATAATGTCATAATTTTAAATTTTGGATTTCTATTTAATTTTCTCGTTTAAGATTTTCGTCTCGAAAGGTGACGCATAACGTTCCGCCGCTTCTCGTCAGTTGCGAACTTCGGAACTTTTTATTTTCTGTTAAAGATAAAAATTCTTGCGAAACGTGAACGTGAACTTACCACAAAATTCGCAATTGCGAGAAACGGCTGTTGGCAGATCGTTTTTTCTTTAGCGTCTGTGTCTTCCGTAATGATTAGATGTGCTTCTATGTTTATAATGACCGCCTCTATGAGAACTTCCGTGTCCTCCTGAATAATGTCCTCCGTGGCTTGAAGTATGTCTTCTACCTGAATATCTTTTTTGTGCATTCAGTTGGGCAGTACTTAAAATCATTACTAAAAAGAATAATAGTCCAATTGTGATTTTGTTCTTTAACATAAGTGTTTTTTAAAGATGATTAAATATTCTTGTTATTGTTAGATGCCAATTCTAATTCAATTTTCTGTTCAATTTTGTTATTCAAATTATCTTTTCAATATCTTTTTGGAAACTGTGCCTTTATCTGTGGCTATTTGGATAAGATATATGCCAGTTTCAAGATTACTTGTGTTTATAGTTGTATTATTTTCAATAATATTTTCAGAGTAGATTATTCGACCGTTCATGTCTAAAATATTTACATTAGAAGCAGTTATATCTTTTAATTCAATAGTTATAAATGTTGAAGCAGGGTTTGGATATAGTGAAACTTGATTTTCTAATTGAAAATTAGTAGCAGATAAAGCATTGGTGATTTTCCGTATACGATTATTACCAGAATCCGATACAAAAAGATTCCCAGCAGTATCTGCAAAAACCCCAGCAGGTACATTGAATTGCGCTAAAGTTCCTATTCCATCTGCATAACCACCAGTGCTTCCTGCCAAAGTGGTTACCACTCCAGAAGTCGTAATTATTCGGATGCGGTTATTCTCGGTATCTGCTACGAAAAGATTTCCAGTAGAATCTACTGTCAAGCTGTGAGGATAATAAAATTGACCTATTGATTCTGCTAACGTAGTTACGACACCTGTATCCGTAATTTTACGTATACGATTATTATAGGTGTCTGCTACAAAAATAGTCCCAATATTATTAATAGCCAAGCCTTGAGGAGAGTCAAATTGTGCAGAAGTTCCTGTGCCATCTGCAACACCTTGAGAACTTCCTGCAATCGTAGTTACTACACCAGCAGTAGTAATTTTACGGATGCGAACATTACCTGTATCTGCCACAAAAACATTTCCATTAGCATCTACTGTCAAGCCTTGAGGCCAGTTAAATTTTGCAGAAGTTCCTGTGCCGTCAGCAAAACCTTGAGTAGCATTCCCAGCTAAGGTGGTAACTACACCTGCTGTCGTAATTTTTCGAATGCGATTATTAAAGGTGTCTGCAACATAGACATTTCCAGCTATATCTACAGCTAATCCTTCAGGAGAATAAAATTTTGCAGAAGTTCCTGTGCCGTCAGCAAAACCTTGACTACTTCCTGCTAAAGTGGTTACCACTCCTGTAGTTGTGATTTTTCGAATTCGATTATTATATGTGTCCGCAACATAAATAGTCCCATCATTAGCTATAACTACACCAGAAGGATTCCAAAATTGAGCTGCTGTTCCTGTGCCGTTAACAAATCCTTGAGTGCTACCTGCAAAGGTAGTTACAGTTTGTGCATTGGTGTTAAGAAAATAAAAATATGATAAAAGAAAAAAGATTGTATTTAGGTTGTTTTTTGTAATTTGATTCATAATAGTTTCTATTTTTTCATTTCTAATTTCGTTTTTTTCTTCTGCAGTTTTGGGGTAAAATGTCTGCCAACGTGTCGCGGCTTCAAGAAGTGGCGATGAACCAAGACCAAGCCTTCACAAATATAAACAAAACTTTTAATTAAAAACCTTTCCAATTTCTGATAAATCCCGAGCCTCGCCATTTCTTGAAACCGCTGTTAGTGGCAGGTTTTGTTATTTATTGTATTATTCACTTTTTAAACATTTTAATTCCAAGCATTTTTATCGTTACTTAATTCCGCTTCTTGAACGCTTCCATCCAAATCTTTAAATTTGACATACCATTTAACACTCCTTAAAGGAGAATAACCTACAATAATTTCATTACCATTAGATAAAATGTAAGTGGCGTAAGATTCTTCAGCTTCATTAGTTTCAAATGGTTTTAAACATTTTAAATTAAGTACAGTTCTGTCTGCCAAAGTGTATGTTAAATTTGATAAATCTTCTGAAAATATTAATTTACTTTTTACTTTTTTTGTTTCATTTTCAATTCCGTCTTTCCATACTTTGATATATTGAAAAATATTGCTTTTTGGAATTTCAACTTGTGGAACTTCAATTGTTTCAAGTTGTTGGTCTTGAGATTTTTCAATTTCAGGAATTTCAAATGTTTCTATTTTGTTTTCGTTACTTTCATTTGTATTATTTGATTTTCCACAGCCTACAAAAATTAAAACAGATAAATATATAGTTGTTAATGAAAATATCTTTTTTATTTTTCTAATATTGTTTGAATTGTTCATTTCTTATGGTTATTTTAATTAAAGTGATTTAACTTGCGTCTTCATTTCTTGTTTGTTACTTTCATTTCAGATTCTATTATTACTTCTGCTGGAACTATTTTACAAAGATTTTCTATTGAACCAATATTTATTATTTTAGGTGAATTATTCAAATTTTCAATTATAATTCTAAATTCGTTTTGATGACTGTGTTCTATTTTTTTATCAAATGGCGTTAAATCTATTTTACCAACATTTAAATTTTTGTAACTAACTGAATTCATTTCATAATTAATTTTTTCAAGTTTTAGTTTTTTTTCTATTCGTTTTAAAAATTCAAATGGGTCTTCAATTACTATTGCCGTATCATATTTTGAATTTTTCATTTTTGAATCAACTTTAAAAATTCCACTTTCATCAAATGCAGATTTATAAATTGTATATAAACTAAATGATAAAAAATAATCATTATATTGAGTTATTTTGAAAATAGAATTTGGAATTGGGGTAAAATTAAAAATTTTGTTTCCTGGATATTCTGCTCTGATACTTTTCATTTCTGAATTATCAATCCATTCTGCTCCTTCATTTTGGTCACCAATTTCTTCATTGTCAGAAGAATTGTAGTAATTTGGAAGATTGAAAAATAGTTCTCCATTTATTAACTTTTCTGCATATTTTTTCTGAGTAAATTTTACAAACATTAAACAGTCATTTAAGTTTTTCATAATTGCATTAAGTTGTAGTTTTTCACGATTTTCGGTAAACTTGCCACTAACTAGTAAATATACACAAGTTTATGCAACTTTTTTAAGTGTAGCAAATAACTAATCAAGTTTTTTCTTGTTGTTTTCATCTACTAATCTGTCTAATGGGCTTTGAATTTTATTCACAGCACTTTGTGTAAGGTGTGTGTAAACTGTTGTGGTTTTGATGCTGGAATGTCCCAAAAACTGTTGAATGTATCTAATATCTGTACCGTTTTCTAGTAAATGGGTTGCAAAACTGTGTCGTAATGTATGAACTGTAGCCTTTTTTTCTAGTCCACTACGCTTTAATGCTTCACGCATTACTGTCTGTACACTTCCTACACTATAGGGCTCTCCAGCATATTGCCCTTCAAAAACATAGTGCTTTCCTTTATACAATTCTTTATAAATTTTTAAAGATTGCACAATAGAGTAGGGAAGCATCACCATTCGATCTTTTTTACCCTTTGCATTTTTGATGTGAATTTTATATTCATCGAAAAGAATGTCATTCCACTTCAAAGTTACAATCTCACTTACCCTGAGTCCAGCGCCATAACCCACTAATAGTAAAAGCTTGTGTTTTGGGTTATCTACCACTTGAAATATCCTCAAGCATTCATCCATAGTCAAAACAACTGGTAATTTTTTTTCTTTTTTTGGTCTTGGTAACTTAAAATCATATTCTTTTTTGCCAAGGACATAATGATAGTAAAAGTGTAAACCATTCACCATACTATGTCCTGTACTTGCCGAAAGACCACGCTCCATTAGTGAACCTAAAAAACGTATAACTTCCTGCTGCGTTAGGATATCAGGGTCTCTGAAGTCAAAATGACGTAAAAACTGTATAAAAGCATTGGTGTAGGTTCTCATCGTGGAATTGCTGTAATTCAAGGCTAGCAAGGTGTCAAGCATATTCAGCACATAAGGTTGGCCAGATGGCGGAACTTGATCTAGTAAATTTTGTTTCGTTTTTGTTAAGTCAATCCGCTTTTTGTTTGGCAAATGCTTTGCTTGTAAATAGGCAGCAGGCAATTCGTTACTAATTTTGATTTGTAACACTTCCATTTGCAATTGTATACTCTCATACACTATTGGAGCAGCTGGTAGCAAATAACAGTCTTTGATTTTACTATACCTAGCCATCGAAAACCGTTTCATTTTTTCATGTACAGCCACTAACTTGGGAATGTAAATTTCCATCCAAGCAAAATCTTCTTTATGGGGAGCAATTCTAATGCTTTCTCCACGGTAAGTGGTTTCTTTGGTCAAATAATCATCTCCAAAAAAAGGGTAAACCCCCAGTATTTCTTCTACGGCTTGTTTTACTTTTGAATTCCTTAAAGCCATAAAACATTGGTAATTACTATTCCAGTAAACGCCTTTTATGGCTAACAATGATTTGCTTATCTGTTGATGATACTGCATTTTAAAAAGCCAATATTTGCCAATATTTTCTAGCAACACCAATCGCAATTTTTGGTCAAGCTGCACGTTTGCTGCTTTATGTTCAGGATTATTTGCTTTTGACAAATCTAACTGACGGTCGCTTTTAGCTATGGGTGAAAGGTCACGGCTTTTGCCGGTCACCGGTAGCGATGGTGTAACGGTTTCTTCAAAAGACTCAATTATAAGTGAACCAAAATGATTTTTCAATTTTTGATAGACACTCTTTTCATAAGGGATATGCCAGCAGGTGTGCGTTTTGCTATATACACCTCCTATGGTTTTTAAAAATTGAATTTTTTCAACATCGTATTTAAAAAACACACCAATCCTAAAGGAATCCTTATGCCAAAGCTTTTTGATAGTAATCGACATATTTGTAAATAAAAAGCTAAAATTAAATAAAATAGTGTTCCGAAACAAATAAAAAAGTAAGATAATTACTTTAGTTAATCCGATTTTATTTTAATGTCAGTTTATAAATGCTAGGAAAGAAATTCCAAAATAAATTTTGATTCAAGTTCAATAACTCAAATGTGTGTTTCTAAGCAGCAACATAAAAATTCTAATAAAAATAAGCCCTATCTTTGCACCCGAAATAGTTTATTATGGAACACAAAGCTGGTTTTGTCAATATCATCGGAAACCCTAACGTAGGGAAATCTACATTAATGAATGCGTTCGTTGGAGAGCGTTTGTCTATTATTACTTCTAAAGCACAAACCACCCGTCATAGAATTTTAGGGATTGTTAACGGAGAAGACTTTCAAGTAATCTTATCCGATACCCCAGGAATTATTAAGCCTGCGTATGAGATGCAGAAATCCATGATGGACTTTGTGAAGTCGGCATTTGAAGATGCAGATGTCTTGATTTATATGGTAGAGATAGGCGAAAAGGAATTAAAAGACGAAGACTTTTTCAATAAAATAATCCATTCTAAAATTCCGGTATTGTTGCTTTTGAATAAAATCGATAAATCGAATCAAGAGGAATTGGAATCCCAAATCGCTTTATGGAAAGAGAAAGTGCCTAATGCTGAGATTTATCCGATTTCTGCTTTAGAAAATTTTAATGTAAAAGAAGTCTTTGCTAGAATCTTAGAATTATTACCACTATCACCTCCTTATTATCCAAAGGATGCCTTGACGGATAAGCCAGAGCGTTTCTTTGTAAATGAAACCATTCGTGAAAAAATCTTATTGAATTACGATAAAGAAATTCCGTATGCTGTAGAAATTGAAACTGAAGAGTTTCTAGAAGATGAAAAAATCATCCGAATACGCTCTGTAATTATGGTGGAACGCGATACGCAAAAAGGAATTATCATCGGTCACAAAGGTGCCGCTTTAAAGAAAGTTGGGATGCAAGCCCGTGAAGATTTAGAGAAATTCTTTGGCAAACAAATCCACATCGAATTGTATGTAAAAGTCAATAAAGATTGGAGAAGTAATGCTTATCAGCTTCGTCGTTTTGGGTACAACCAAAAATAATTAGCTTTCTAAAATTTTTTCAAAAACAGCTTCTAGTTCATTCATTTGATCGTAGCCTCTTTCTCTTATTTGTCTAGCAAATACATAGAGTAGGAACCAAATGATAGTCATGATAAACATAATGATTAAGTCAGTCAGTACAGGTTTTTTCAGCGTGTAATCGGAATAAGCAAACATAGCAAAAGTCAAAAATACTCCAGCAACTATAAAATGCAAAAACATAAAAAACGTCCACAAGGTTTGAGCTGGGCCAAATAATCCTCTGATGTGAGTTGCGTTTTTTTCATTGCCTTCTTTTTCTTCCAATTCTACTGATAAGTGGGGCGACCAATATTCGTGTTTTTCACCAGCCATAGTGAATTGAATGTGGTAGTTTCTAATTTTCATCACAAAATCGGGAGACAAATTTTTTCGGTAGTTCACAAATTTATCTCTAATCACGCTGACATTTTCTTCTACATCTTTGTAAAAGCGCAACCGCAATCTAATGTTTTTTTCAGTTTCCATACTGTTTTGATTTTCAGCTTGTCACACACTAAAATAATAAAAAAATTGATAATGTGCTCTTTAATACTACCTTTGCACCATATTTAAAATGATTATGAACAATATTGTAGCCATAGTAGGAAGACCTAACGTAGGGAAATCTACTTTTTTTAACCGTTTAATCCAAAGAAGAGAAGCAATTGTTGACTCGGTAAGTGGTGTTACGCGCGATAGAAATTATGGAAAAAGTGAGTGGAACGGGAAAGAGTTTTCCGTAATTGATACAGGAGGTTACATCAAAGGTTCTGATGATGTTTTTGAAGCTGAGATACGCCGTCAAGTAGAATTGGCGATAGATGAGGCGGATGCCATTATTTTTGTGGTAGATGTTGAGGAAGGTATAACACCAATGGATGCTGAAGTAGCCAAATTGCTAAGAAAAGTTACAAAGCCAATCCTTTTGGCCGTGAATAAAGTAGACAATGCGATGCGTGAAAAAGACGCTATCGAATTTTATAATTTAGGCTTAGGAGAATATTTCACTATTGCTAGTATTAGCGGAAGTGGTACCGGTGATTTGTTAGACAAATTAGTAGAAGTATTACCGGAACTGCCTGAAACTACTGAGGAAGAAGTGTTGCCAAGATTTTGTGTAGTAGGTCGGCCAAATGCAGGGAAGTCCTCTTTCATCAATGCTTTAATTGGCGAAGACCGTTATATCGTTACTGATATTGCAGGTACTACAAGAGATTCAATTGATACGAGATACAACCGTTTTGGTTTCGAATTCAACTTAGTAGATACTGCTGGAATTAGAAGAAAAGCTAAGGTAAAAGAAGATTTAGAATTTTACTCCGTAATGCGTTCAGTACGTGCTATTGAGCATTCGGATGTTTGTATATTATTGATTGATGCTACTCGTGGTTTTGAGGGACAAGATCAAAGTATTTTTTGGCTAGCCGAAAAGAATAGAAAAGGGGTAATCATTTTGGTAAACAAATGGGATTTAGTCGAAAAAGACACCATGTCTACAAGAGATTATGAAGCTAAAATCCGTGAAGAGTTACAGCCGTTTACCGATGTGCCGATTATCTTTACCTCAGCCTTAACGAAACAACGTTTGCTAAAAGCGTTAGAAGAAACGGTAAAAGTATACGAAAATAGAAAACAACGAATCCCGACATCAAAATTCAACGACTTCATGTTGAAATTGATAGAAGCTTATCCACCGCCAGCTTTGAAAGGGAAATATGTGAAAATTAAATACTGTATGCAGTTGCCAACCCCAACCCCACAGTTTGTGTTTTTTGCCAATTTGCCACAATATGTTAAGGAACCTTATAAACGTTTTCTAGAAAATAAAATCAGAGAAAATTGGGATTTCTCAGGAGTGCCTATTGATATTTATATTAGAGAGAAATAACACAAACGTTAAAGTTCCGTAAGAATTTTATTCTTGCATAATAAAATCATTATTTAGCCGTTATTATTGTTTTCGAACTTATAGTAACAGCTAAATTTTTTTTATGCCAAAATCATTTCTCCTTTTTTGTACCCTTTTATTTTGTTCTTTAACTTTTGCGCAAAGCACTATTTCTCTGAAGGGAAAAGTAATTGACCAAACTACCAAATTACCCATTGAATCTGCTACAGTCTATCTGACAAAAGTCAAAGACTCCACGGTAATTGATTACACCATTACCAATAAAACGGGTAATTTTATTTTTAAAATCAAAAAAGACAAGGAGCCTTTATATCTCAAAGTCTCTTACATGACTTATCAGGATTATAAAGTTGATGTAACTGCATTGACGGCTGACAAAGAATTTGGAACTATTGAAATGAAAGAGGCCGTAAATGCCTTAAATGAAGTAGTAATAAAGTCTGAAATCCCACCCATCAGAATCAAAAAAGACACCCTCGAGTTTAATGCATCTTCTTTCAAAGTAGGAGCGGATGCTAACGTAGAAGCCTTACTGAAACAATTACCTGGTGTTGAAATATCTCCCGAAGGTAAAATCACCGTTAACGGGAAAGAAGTCAGTAATATTTTGGTAAACGGAAAACCATTTTTCGGTAAAGATGGAAAAATAGCCACGCAAAATCTTCCAGCAGAAATCATTGATAAAGTGCAGGTAGTTGATGCCAAAACCAAGTCAGAAGAAATCTCAGGAGAGGCATCAAGTTCTCAGAATAAAACCATAAACCTTACGATTCAAGAAGATAAGAATAAAGGCTTTTTTGGTAAAGTGGTTGGCGGATATGGTTCGGATAAGCGTTATGAATCTAGTTTGTTGCTCAATTATTTTAAAGGGGAGCGTAAGATAAGTTTATTGGCATCTTCCAACAATATTAATTCCATTGGGTTTTCTATGGATGAGATTTTTGATAATATGGGTGGCGGAAGAAATTCGTCTGTTTATTATAGTGATGACGGAAGTTTTGGTATTAACAATATGACTTTTGGAGGAGGTAATCGAGGTATAACACAATCCAATTTAGTGGGAGTCAATTATCAGGATAAATGGTTTAAAAAAGTAGATGAAAGCGGTAGTTATTATTTTTCAAATGCGGAGACTGAAAACAACAATAGAACCGATAGAATTAACTTGTTGCCCTCAGGAAAAACGTTTACTAACTCTGATAGTTATAACAAAACCATTAGTAATGGGCATACGGCGAGCTTTGATTTTGAAATAAAAATTGACTCTACTTCAACCCTTTATATCAATCCAAAATTCACTAAAGGCCTTTCTAAAAATCGTTATACTAAAACACAAAAAACTACTAACGAAGCTTTGGCAGAATTAAATAATAGTAGTAATGATGATTACAGCGAAAATGAAAATACCTCCTTTAGTACGGAAGCTAGCTACAGTAAAAAATTCAATAAGAGAAACCGAGCTATGGTGGTCAATTTCAATACAGAAATTAATAGAAGAGATGATTTTCTAGATACCAATTCGGAAACGTATTTTGCCAATGCTACACCAGCAGATATTCGAAAGCAAAACCAATTGGTAAAAGACAAGAATGATTTGTTCAAATTGGAAGTCCGTTACGGAGAACCTTTGACCGATTCACTTCGATTGAGTTTAACTTCTGAAGTAACATACAAGAAAAATAGGAATACGACTAATACTTATGATTTTAATGCTTCATCAAATGCCTATTCTGATTTTAATGACCAACAGTCAAGCAACATCAATTCAACAGTCAGTACTTATTTTCCTTCAACGGGAATCTTGCTTGGAAAATCAAAAACAAATGGAAGAATAAACTTTGGTCCGGAATTTGTCAACTTTGAGGCGCAATCCTTTTATTTAGGGCAATTGACTAATAGAAATAAACACTATGTGTTTCCAAGGGTAAAGGGTTTTCTTAGTCATACTATTGGAAAATCAAAGTCAATTTATGTCAATTATGATTTCAAAATGGATGTTCCGGAAGGAAATCAGGTTTTGCCTTTTGAGAATTTGTCCAATCCTTTAAATACTATTGTAGGGAATGAAAACTTGCGTCCGACACAAAAACACGATTTGTATTTCAATTTCAATAATTATGATTATCCAAGTAGATCAGGCTACTTTATATATACTGGATTTTCCTTAAGTAAGGATGCTGTAGTATCTTCAACTGTTTTTGATGCTAATTTTAAATCAGTAACCACCTATCAAAATGTAGATAAAGGATTGATGGCTTATTTAGGTTCTAGTTTCAATAAGTCCTTTAAAAAAGACAAAAGGACACTGCGTTTCGGAACAGGGATGGATTTCAATTACAATGTAACACAAGGATTGACCAATGCCGTTTTGTATGAATCGCGTAGTTTTGAAATCAACCCTAAAGTCAATATGTCTTGGAGTATTGATAAGTTAATTACCATTTCACCAAGCTATCGTTATACTTATTCCACTACCGATTTTAAAAATTATATTGTTGAAAATGCCAATACTTTTAGACATTATGGCAAAATTGAAATCACGTCTTATTTTCCAAAGAATTTTGTTATTGGGAGTGATTTTGGGTATACCTACAATTCTGGAATAGCTCAAGGCTTTAAAAAAGATTTTTATTTGTGGAATGTCAGTTTGGGCTATAACTTTTTTAAGGACCAACTCTTAGCTAAAGTCAAAGTTTATGATTTATTAGATCAAAACTTAAATAGCACTAGAACAATAACATCAACAGCTATTATAGATGCACAGAATACCGTTTTAAAACGGTATGTGATGTTTTCATTAACTTACAAGCTTGAAAAATTTGGAGGGAAGAAGAAATCTGAAGGAGGCATATTTATAGAAGATTAGAAAAGAAAAAAGCTCGGTTAAAATGACCGAGCTTTTATATATATATATATAATATTAGGATTAGAATCTACCAGCTTCCGCCAGCACCACCTCCAGAAAATCCACCACCGCCGAATCCGCCACCGAATCCGCCGCCACCAGAACTTCCTCCGCCGAAGCCACCACCAAAGCCACTGCCACCAGAGCTTCTGCCAAGGCTACTCAATAATATAATATCGACTAAATCCATACCGCCTCCGCGACCTCCTGAACCACCACCGTTATTTCTGTTCTTAGCAATAATGATGAATATGACTATAGCGATAATAATTATTGGAACAATTGGAAAATTGGACTCCTTTTTTGCTTGCTTTCTTTCGCCTTTGTATTTGCCTTTGAAAACATCAAAAAGGGCATCTGCACCTTTGTCTAGTCCGTTATAATAACTTCCCGCTTTGAATTCTGGAATAATTATATTTCTAATGATTTCTCCGTTTATTCCGGCGGTTAGTCGGTCTTCTAAACCATAGCCTGGTGAAATCCAAATTTTATGTTCTTTAGCTGCAACTAAGATAAAAACTCCGTTGTCTTCTTTGGCTTGACCAACACCCCACTCATGTCCCCATTTTGGCGTTAGAATACCAATGTCTTCACCTTTTAAACTTTCGATAGTAGCCACAACAATTTGAGTTGAAGTAGAATCGGAATAGCGAATCAGTTTTTCTTCTAATTGTGTTTTTTCGGTTGCACTTAGAAGATTGGCGTAATCATAAACCGAAGTTTGAAAGTCAGGTTTCTTTGGAATATCAAACTGCGCAAAAGAGGGTAAAAAACTAAACAGTGCAACAGCAATAAAAAGGACTCGAACCCCTATAGAATTCGTAATTTGTAATTTACAACTTGTGATTCTCATAGCTATCCTTTTGATATTTCGTTTGAAAGTTCGTTGGTATCATCCTCTTGATAAGGGAAATGGGCTTTAAGTTGTTCGCCAGCTTTCAAAACACCTTCAATTAATCCTTGTTTGAAATCCCCATTTTTGAAATGATTAGCCATAATATTTTTGGTAGAATTCCAAAAATCGGCACCTACTTTTTCGTTAATGCCTTGGTCACCATAAATAGCAAAATGTTTGCTTTTTACCGCCACATAAATGATAACGCCATTTCTTTCTTTGGTGTTCTCCATGTGGAGTTTGCGAAAAACTTCCACCGCTCTGTCAATAGGAGCGATGGTGTTTTCTTTTTCTATGTGTACTCTAATTTCACCCGAAGTATTTTTTTCGGCTATACCAATAGCTTTAACAATTTCTTGTTCTTCTTCAGGAGTAAGAAAGTCTTCTACTTTAGACATTTTCAATTAGAATTTTACCTTAACCGCTTTGTCAGCGCCAACTTCAGCTTCGAAAAATGGTTTTTCTTTAAGACCATACATACCCGCAAGAATATTTCTTGGGAAAGTATTGATGTTATTGTTATAAGGTTTAACCGCTTCATTAAAACGAGTTCTTGCTGTTAAGATTTGGTTTTCTGTACTAGCCAACTCATCTTGTAATTTCATAAAGCTTTGATCGGCTTTTAGGTTAGGATATTGCTCTACGCTAACCAATAATCTTGATAAAGAAGACGAAACTCCTGACTGAGCAGCATTGTAAGCAGATAATTGTTCTGGAGTAACGTTTTTAGGGTCAATAGTAACAGAAGTAGCTTTAGCACGAGCTTCGATAACAGCAGTTAATGTACTTTTTTCATGTTCGGCATATCCTTTTACCGTTTCTACTAAATTCGGAATAAGGTCATTTCTACGTTGATAAGCAGTTTGAACATTTCCCCAACTTTCTTTAACGTCTTGTTCCAAAGTCACCGCTTTATTATAAATTCCACTAGCCCAGCTGTAAAGTCCAATAACTACAACTGCTACAATAATCCAAGGTAAAAATTTTTTAAAGTTCATGTTTGTTTATTTTAATTTATTTATAATTGATTTTTAATATTTACTAATTGTGCTTTTACTGTTTCCAGTTTGCTGATGATTTCAAACTTATCTAAGGTTTTCTTTTGGCCTTCTTTCAAATGCGTTTTGGCTCCTTCAAGAGTAAAGCCACGTTCTTTAACCAAATGATAAATCAGTTGTAAATTTTTCACATCTTCGGGAGTAAACATTCTATTGCCTTTCGCATTTTTCTTGGGTTTTAAGATGTCAAATTCTTTATCCCAAAAACGGATTAGCGATGTGTTCACATTAAAAGCTTTGGACACTTCGCCAATGCTGTAATATCTTTTGCCTTCTTTTAGTTCTATATGCATTAGTCTAGAGATTGATTTTCTTGATTAGCCATTTTGGAGATCACTACATATTCTGCAGCCGATATATTTCCATAATAAAAATTCAACGGATTTACTACTTTACCGTCTTTGTGTACTTCATAATGTAAATGAGGTGCCTCACTTCTTCCAGTGCTTCCCACATACCCAATGACATCACCACGCTTAACACGTTGTCCAGCTCTGCATTTGTATTTGCTTAAATGACCATATAAAGTCAAATATCCAAAGCCATGATTGATTTCAATATGATTCCCATACCCTGATTTTGAATTGTCAGCACTAACGACTATACCGTCACCAGTAGCATAAATAGGGGTGCCTGTTGGGGAAGTAAAATCCATTCCTTCATGCATTTTACGCACTTTGGTAAAAGGATCACTACGATAACCAAAGCCCGATGCCATGCGTTTCAACTGTTCGTTTTTTACAGGTTGTATAGCTGGAATGGCTGATAATAATTTATTTTTTTCTTTAGCCAATTTCAAAATTTCATCTAGTGATTTCGATTGTATAGCCAACTCTTTTGAAATAACATCCACTCGTTTAGAAGTATTGATGACTAATTCCGAATTGTTATAGCCTTCTAATTCTTTATATCGGTTCACACCCCCAAAACCAGCCTTGCGTTGTTCCGCCGGAATAGGAGAAGTATTAAAATAAGCTCGGTAAATGTTATTATCTCTATCCTCCACATCGGCTAAAACTTCGTCTACTTGATCCATTTTTTTATTCAAAATGGCATAACGCAATTTCATGGTTTCAATTTCACGAGCTTGCAAACGGTCTTTGGGAGTTTCTAAAAGGGAAGTATTTAATAAAGCCACAAAACAAAGAAAACCAAACAGCCCAGAGGCTAATAAAAACAACCCAGCATATCCTAGTTTTTTGGACAGTTTAGGTTTGATTTTTCGGTAAGCTAAACTTTCGGTATCGAAATAATACTTTACTTTTTTCGCCATCTTTTATTTTATACTATTTTTGTGCTTGTTTTAAGAAAACAATGGTTATACGAACAAATTTAACAAATGTTTCAGTCAATCCCTAAATTTATTTTAGGAGCGAAAGGATCGGGCATTTTTGTTATCCATTTTCCTGCTATACGCACTACAAGGTAGTTGCTCCTATCAGGGCTAATTGGGAAACCATTTTTTCTAAATTTAATAATCTAAAGATCTAACAGTCTAACTATCTAAAATGAAATCACAAGACATTCGTAAACAGTTTTTACAATTCTTCGAATCCAAAGGACACTTAATCGTTCCCTCTGCGCCTATCGTTTTAAAAGACGATCCAACCTTGATGTTTAACAACTCCGGGATGGCACAATTCAAAGAATACTTCTTAGGCAACGGAACTCCTAAAAGCCCAAGAATAGCCGATACACAAAAATGTCTCCGAGTTTCAGGAAAACATAATGACTTGGAAGATGTAGGATTTGATACTTACCATCACACCATGTTCGAAATGTTGGGCAACTGGTCGTTTGGCGATTATTTCAAAAAAGAAGCTTTAGACTGGGCTTGGGAATTTTTAACGGAAGTGTTGAAACTAGACAAAGACCGTTTGTACGTTTCTGTTTTCGAAGGGAATCCAAAGGAGAATGTACCTTTTGACCAAGAAGCATGGGATATTTGGAAACAATACGTTCCAGAAGACCGAATCATTCTGGGGAATAAAAAAGACAACTTTTGGGAAATGGGAGATCAAGGGCCGTGCGGTCCATGCTCCGAAATCCATATCGATTTAAGAACTGATGCCGAAAGAGCTTCAGTTTCAGGGAGAAGCCTAGTTAATGCTGACCATCCTCAAGTAGTTGAAATTTGGAATAATGTATTTATGGAATTCAACCGTAAAGCAGATGGTTCCTTAGAAAAACTGCCAGCCCAACACGTGGATACCGGAATGGGATTCGAGCGTTTGTGTATGGCTATGCAAAACGTAACTTCTAATTATGATACCGATGTGTTTACTCCGCTTATCCAAAAAGTAGAAGAAATCACAGGATTAAAATATACTTCTAATGAAGTCAAAAATATAAGTGAAGAACAGAATAAAACCAACATCGCTATTCGTGTAATTGTAGATCACGTTCGTGCAGTAGCGTTTGCTATTGCTGACGGACAGTTGCCATCAAATACCGGAGCAGGTTATGTCATTCGAAGAATTCTTCGTCGTGCCATTCGTTACGGATTTACTTTTTTGAATACGAAAGAACCTTTCATTAACAAATTGGTGGAGGTTCTTGCCAATCAAATGGGCGAATTCTTTCCTGAAATCAAATCACAACAGCAATTAGTGACCAATGTAATCCGAGAAGAAGAAGCTTCATTTTTAAGAACTTTAGAGCAAGGGTTGCAATTGTTGGATACAGTTGTGTCCAAAACAAAAGGCAATGAAGTTTCCGGAGTAAAGGTTTTTGAATTAAAGGATACTTTCGGTTTTCCGGAAGATTTAACGGAATTGATTTTACGCGAAAGAGGATTTACTTTTAATAAAGAAGAATTTAATAAAGAACTTGAAGATCAAAGGAGAAGAGGGAGAGTGCTGGTAGAAAGAGATGACTGGATGGTGCTTATTGATGGCAATGTCGAAACTTTCGTTGGTTATGATAAAACGGAAAATGAGGTTAAGATTTCCCGATTCAGAAGGATTAAAAATGATAAAGGTGTTTTATACCAAATTGTTTTAGACAACACACCTTTCTATCCAGAGGGTGGAGGACAGGTTGGTGATAAAGGAACTTTAGTTTCGGCAAACGAAACCATTGATATCATTGACACAAAGAAAGAAAATAATTTGATTTTGCATTTTGCCAAACAGCTTCCAGAAAATATTGAAGCTAGTTTTGTGGCTAAAGTCAACACCGATTTAAGAACATCAACGTCTAAAAATCATTCGGCTACACACTTGATGCATTTGGGGTTGAGAACCATTTTAGGAACTCACGTGGAGCAAAAAGGGTCATTGGTGAATCCCAATCATTTGCGTTTTGACTTTTCCCATTTTGCCAAAGTTACGGATGAAGAAATCAGAAAAGTTGAAGATTTTGTTAACGCCCGAATTGAAGAGCAATTGCAATTAGTAGAACATAGAAGTATTCCAATTCAACAAGCGATGGCACAAGGTGCGATGGCTTTGTTTGGCGAAAAATATGGAGACAATGTTCGTATGATTGAGTTTGGAGATAGCAAAGAATTGTGTGGTGGAATACACGTAAAAAACACGGGCGAAATCTGGCATTTCAAAATAGTTTCTGAAGGAGCTGTAGCGGCAGGAATAAGACGTGTAGAAGCTATAACTGGAGATGCTGTAAAAGACTATTTTGCACAGCAAGAAAGCGATTTGGATGCTATAAAAGAAACCCTTAAAAATCCACAAGATACATTAAAAGCAGTGGTTTCATTGCAAGATGATAATGCCAAATTAAGAAAACAAATTGAGCAGTTACTTAAACAAAAAGCCAAAGGATTAAAAGGTGAATTAGCTTCGCAATTGCAGGATGTCAACGGAATGAAATTCCTAGCAACACAAGTCGATTTGAATCCAGAAGGGGCCAAAGATTTAGCTTATGAACTAGGTACGTTAGGAACAAATTTATTCTTAGTGATTGCAACATCTGAAGACGACAAACCAATGTTAAGCTGTTATATTTCTAAAGAATTAGTTGCCGAGAAAAACTTAAACGCTGGAACCGTAGTTCGAGAACTTGGGAAATACATTCAAGGTGGCGGAGGTGGTCAAGCATTCTTTGCAACAGCCGGAGGAAAAAACGTCGCTGGAATTAAAGAAGCTTTAGCCAAAGCAATTGATTTTTTGAAGTAATTAACTCAGTAAACGATTCATTTCAAATTATATATTAAACAAAATCCCTTTCAATGTTTAACGTTGAAAGGGTTTTTTATGGGTTCTTGTTTTGTCCCAGTAAATAGCGAATGCAATGCAAGTCCATAGCAAGTCCATAAAAAAGAACAAATCTATGGACTTGCTATGGACTTGCTATGGACTAGGTATGGACTTGCTCCGAATCAAAACAGCATAAAAAAGCGTAATACCGCCCTGATTTAGCTGTATAGATTTCTATTTAAATAAATGATTTATAATACTAAAAAAACCTTTCATTTGAAAGGTTTTTTTAGTTGTTATTCTTTTTTACGTTCCCCAATCTGCTGACGCCACATGGCGTAATACAAGCCTTTTTCTTCTAATAAAGCTTCATGTCTGCCTTGTTCTATAATTCTGCCTTGTTCTAGTACAAAAATCTTATCAGCATGCATTACGGTGGATAATCGGTGGGCAATTAAAACAGTGATTCTGTTTTTATCTGAAATGTTTCGGATAGTGGCATTGATTTCCTCTTCGGTAATCGAATCTAAGGCTGAGGTCGCTTCGTCAAAAATCAATAAGTTCGGATTCCTCAAAATGGCTCTGGCAATAGATAAACGTTGCTTTTCTCCGCCGGATACTTTAATTCCGCCTTCTCCGATAGTAGAGTTTAAGCCGTCTTCAGCACGTTCTAATAATTTGTCACAACTGGCTCTATGCAATACATTCAGCAATTCTTCGTCGGTTGCCGATGGTTTAACAAACAATAAGTTTTCTCTAATCGTTCCCGAGAATAATTGGGCATCCTGAGTTACAAATCCAAGTTGCTTTCTCAAATCCAATAAATCTATTTCGGTAGAATCAATGGAGTTGTATTTTACATGACCTATTGCTGGTGGATACAATCCTACCAAGAGTTTTACCAAAGTCGTTTTTCCAGCTCCAGACGGACCCACAAAAGCCACCGTTTCACCTTGCTTTATATCAAAAGTAATATGCTCAACGGCAGGATATTTAGCGGTTTTATGTTTGAAACTCACATTCGAGAACTGTAAGGTTTGAATGGCTCCCACATTTTTAGCCTCTTTTGGGCGAAATTCTTTTGGGGCATTTAACAATTCTTTGAAATTCTCCATAGAGACTTTGGTTTCATTCAACGCAATGATAAACGAACCTAACTCTTGTAAAGGCCCGAAAATAAAGAAGGTAAAGAATACCATGGTCAATAAATCACCCACAATAATTTTGTTGCCAAACAAGAAATAATAAAGCGTAAACACCACACATGTTCTAAGAAAATGAACGGTAGTGCCCTGAATAAAACTCAAACTTCGGATGAAACGAATTTTCTGTAATTCGAGTTGCAGAATTTTAAAAGTATTTAAGTTCAAACGTTTTTCCTCTTGATAAGTCAATCCCAAACTTTTTACCAACTCAATATTGCGCAAACTTTCGGTGGTTGAACCCGCCAAAGCGTTTGTCTGTGTTACAATTTTTCGGGAAACTATTTTGATTTTTTTACCCAAATAAGAGCTTATGATTGCAATAATAGGAGCTGTAATTAAAAAGATAACCGAGATTCTATAATCAATTCGGGAAACGTAAACAATCACAAAAACAAATCCGATGACTGTTTGAAATATCAACGAAATAGACAACGTGATTAGCTTTTCTGAATCTAAACGAACCTTAGTTAATTTGCTTAAGGTTTCACCACTACGTTGGTCTTCAAATTCTTCAAAAGGTAAATCCAGCGATTTTTTGATACCGTCAGTGTACATTTGGGCACCCGTTCTCTGAATAACAATATTGGTAAAATAATCTTGAAAGTTTTTGGTAATTCGGGATATCATAGCGGCTCCTAAAGAAAGACCAAGCCAAAAGGAAACCGATTTAATAAAGTTCAGTTCCTGTCCTTTGTATTTGGCAATACCTACACCACAATCCTGCATCAATTTACCCGTAATAACAGAGTCGGACAAACTGAAACAGATATTTATAGCGGCCATTAAGAGGGCGAAAAAAAGCAATAGTTTGTGTTTTTTAAGATAAGCGTATAGTAGTTTCATGAAGTATAATTTTGAATGCCAAAAGTAGAAAATAAAAAGGCAGTGTGGTGTGGTTTGAATTGTATTACTTTATAATTCGATAGAGAGGTATGGTTAAAAATCATTTTGTATTTTTGAAAAATGAACTTCACCACTAAAATACCCATTACCAAATCAAGTAATCCTATAGATTATGATTCTAAAATCTTGTCTTTGGGTTCTTGTTTTGCCGAAAATATGGGAGAGAAGTTAAGTTATTTTAAATTTCAAAATGAGGTCAATCCGTTTGGGATTATTTTTAATCCTGTTTCTATTGAAACTATAATTTCAAGAGTGGTCCATCAACAAAAATTCACTGAGGACGACATTTTCTTTCATAACGATTTATGGCATTCTTTTGAAGTGCATTCCGAGTGGAGTCATCCTAATAAAGAAACACTACTTCAAAATCTAAATCAAGTTCTTGAAGCAACATATCATCAGATTACTCAAGCTACACACATTATAATTACTTACGGAACTTCGTGGGTTTACCGAAATAAATCCTCTAAAAAGATTGTAGCTAATTGTCATAAAGTGCCGCAAAGTCAATTTGACAAAGAAATACTTTCTGTTGCAATCATAGAGCAATCCATTCAGAATACTATTGATTTAATTCAAAAAATAAATCCAAAGTGCGTCTTCATTTTTACTATTTCACCAGTGCGACACCTTAAGGATGGCTTCGTGGAGAATCAAAGAAGTAAAGCACATTTGATAATAGCAATTCATAATTCGCAATTTATAATTCACCATTATTTTCCTAGCTATGAAATCATGATGGATGAACTTAGAGATTATCGTTTTTATACAGAAGACATGCTTCATCCAAGTAAAATGGCAATAGAGTATATCTGGAACCGTTTTTATGAAAATTATATCTTAGAATCCTGTTTTGCTACTATGGAAGAAGTCAGTAGTATTCAAAAGGCCTTATCTCACCGATCTTTCAATCCCGATTCAGCCAGCCACCAAAAGTTTTTGCAAAACCTGCAATTAAAAATAAAGCAGCTACAGCAAGATTTTCCGCAAATTGTATTTTAATTTTTTATAAAATATAGCGCTATAATTTCCCAAAACTTTAGATTCAAAACTCAAAATCATAGTAAATACGACAATTGTCGTATTGTATAAAACTGTTTTTGAAAGCAAATTTGTAGTATCAATAACTTTGAAAAAACTATTTGCCAACAAAATCAATTGAATATGATTTACCTACTGCTTTTTATCATCGTATTACTTTCGCTTGTGATTGTTTATCTCCTAATCCAATTCAGTCAAAGCAATAAACTATTTAAGCAACAGATTGGCGTTTTGGAAGCGTTTTTACTGCAACTAAGCAAAGAGCAAAAGGAACAAAGCCTTAAAGTGCAATTGAACAACGATTTAAAAATTAAAATGAAGGAGGTAAATGCTACTCTAAACAAAGAAATATTTGATTTAAATTATCAGTTGTTCCAAGAGATACATTCTAGCAAATAAGTGTGTTTGTTATTTTTTACTATATTTATAATACAAAAGGATTAAATGAAAAGAACACTACTTTATTTATATTGCTCTCTTTTTAGCTTTGTTTTTGGGAATGCACAAGACGTTCAAAAAACATTGCTTAAGGCATTTAAGTCTCAAGACTCTTCCGATTACTATTTCAAAATAGCCAAAAGAAATTGTAAAACACCCGCTGATGAAGCGGAATATTATTTCTGTAAAAATGCCCGTTGCACCGACTACAATATACCAGACAGTGCTATTTATTATGGGAATATAGCCTTGAAGAAATTTAAGGAACTCAAAGATTTTAACAAGTTAATTTACACTCTAAATAACTTAGGGAAAACATACCACAAACAAGGGAAGTACGATAAAGAAATTGAGATGTTCTTTGAAGGAACCAAAATAGCCGAAAAAGAAAATTACAAAATGTGGATTCAATATTTTCCAACGGCGATTTCAAATGCTTATCATGATTTTGAAGATTATAAAAAAGGGGTTGAATATGGAAAGGTGGCCTTAGCAAAAGCTAAAAAATTAGACAAAAAGCCATGGATTAATATTGCTGGAGCTTTAAATGTAATTGCCATTAATTTTGATGATTGGAACAAACCCGATAGTGCTTTATACTATCATTATAAAGTGTTCAAATACATTAAAGGAGTCGATACTCTTAGTATTGGGAATACATACAATAATATTGGGAATACCCTGTTAAAGCAAAAAAAATACAAACAAGCAGAACGTTGGATAAAATCATCGGTCGCCATTAATGAAGTCAATTTTAAAAACGAGGGAGGGAAAAAAGATGCGAGTTATTATTATGATCTGGCTACTAATTATACCAACTTAGCCAGAATTGCCTATGAAACTGATGATTTTGCCAAAGCAGATAAAATGTTTGCCATAGCAGAGGACGCAGCAAAAAAAAGCATGAACGCAGAGAAATTGAGAGATTTATATATGGCTCGTTCTCTATTTAATAAAAAAAGAAATAATCTCGAAAAAACAGTTCAGGACCAAGCGGATTATATCAAATTAAGGGACTCTGTTTTTGATGTTGATAGAGCAAAACAGTTTTCAGAGTTAGAAGCCAAATACCAAAATGAGAAAAAAGAAAAACAACTTTTACAATCTAAAGCTGAAATTGCAGAGCGTAACTTTCAAATTAAAAGGAAAAACACTCAATTCATCATCATGTCAATTATTGGGTTGGGTCTTTTGATTATCATTTTCTTGGTGTATCGTCAACAAAGATTAAAAAACAAACAACAAGAACAGGAGTTCCAACTGAAATCGGCTATTGCCAAAATAGAAACGCAAAACAAATTGCAAGAGCAACGTATCCAAATCTCAAGAGATTTACATGACAATATTGGCTCACAACTGACCTTCATAATATCTTCTGTTGATAATATAAAATATGCTTTTGAACTTCAAAATTCAAAACTTGATAACAAACTTTCTAGTATTAGTAGTTTTGCTAAATCCACTATTATTGAGCTTCGTGATACGATATGGGCTATGAATCATAGTGAAATATCCTTTGAAGATTTGCAAACCCGAATTCATAATTTTATTGATAAAGCCAAAGAGGTAAAGCAGGATATCCACTTTAATTTTTTTATCGAAACTACTTTGAAAGAGTTAAAATTCACTTCAATTGAAGGAATGAATATTTACAGAACTATTCAAGAGGCTATCAATAACAGCTTGAAGTATGCGGAAGCCAAAAATATTTCTATTCAAGTGAGAAAAGAAGGCGATAACATTCAAATTACATTGCAGGATGATGGAAAAGGATTCGATAAAAACAATGTAGAAGAAGGATACGGATTAACCAATATGCAAAAACGAATTACGGAGATAGGTGGTAATTTCACCATTCAAAGTGATGTTAATGGAACCGAAATTATACTGCTTTTGCCTAAAAAATAGTGGATGAAAAATAAAAAAAGTATTAAAAGCTGGCTGATACTATTGTGTTGTATTTCGCAATTTGGTTTCGCTCAAAAAACACAAACACCCGAACACAAAAAGGTATTTAAAATCCTGAAAAACTTGGATGATACTTTTACCAAGGATGAAACTAAAGCGCTAAAAACATTAGATTCTTTGAATCCGATACTTCAAAAAAAATCCGAATATTCGCTTCTTGGTTTTAGCCGCCGTATTGCTTCTGATATTTATCTCAATCAACTAGACAAAACGAAAGCACTCACTGCCATTGACCAATCCATAGCATACTACAAAAAAGACAATAACAACAGAGGAACTGTTTTGTCAACGCTCAATAAAGGCAATATTTATTTTTTAAAAGGCGATTTAAAAATAGCCATGCAAATTTATACTGGGGGAATGGAGTTGGCTCAAAAAAATGGTTTGGAATATGAGGCTGCCACTTTGGGTAAAAACATTGGTCTTGTTTTCTTTAATCAGGAAAAGATTGATGTTGCTTTACAATGGTATACCAAATCACTTAACGTTTTTTTGAAACTCAATAAAAAGCAAGATGTAGCCGATACTTACACCAATATTGGCAACTGTTACTATGAAAAATACGATTCCAAAAACACAATAAGCAATTATACAAAAGCATTGTCTTATGTCGGTACAGATACTATTACGCTTGCCAAACTCTATAACAACATCGGTGCTGTATATGTCGAAGATGAAAAAGACACACTAAAAGGATTGGGTTATTTATTACATGCTTTGGATTTGAAGGTGAAAATTAATGACCAAAACAATATCATTTTTCAATATGAAAATATTGCTACACTTTATGTAGATATGAAGCAGTATGATAAAGCGGAAAGCTATCTTAAAAAAGGATTTGCCTTAGCCATAAAAGCAGAAAGCAAAGAAGAGTTAAAAGAAATTTATGAAATTTATTCGCTCATTTATGCCGGTAGAAAGGACTATAAAAAAGCTTATGATTATCATAAGTTATTTATGAAAGCTAAAGATACTTTGTTAAATATAGAGAATCTAAAAGCTGTTGAAGAAATTAAAACCAAATACGAAACCGCCAAAAAAGAGAAGCTGTTACTTCAAAAAGAAATTCAAATTAAAAACACAAGAAATCAATTGCTAATGGTTTCTTCAGTAGCTTTATTTATTGGATTAATCGGATTCTTAGTCTACCGTCAGCAAAAACTCAAAAATAAACAACAGGAGCAAGAATATCAACTTAAATCGGCTATTGACAAAATAGAAACGCAAAACAAATTACAGGAACAAAGACTCCAAATTTCAAGAGATTTGCATGATAATATTGGTTCCCAACTAACCTTTATAATCTCCTCCGTTGATAACATAAAATATGCTTTTGAACTTCAAAATTCCAAACTCGATGCGAAACTTTCTAGTATTAGTAATTTTGCTAAGTCCACTATTATTGAACTTCGGGACACCATTTGGGCCATGAATAATAGCGAAATCACTTTTGAAGATTTACAATCTCGCATTCATAATTTCGTCGAAAAAGCAAAAGAGGCCAAACAGAGTATCATCTTTACTTTTACTATAGAAGAGAGTCTAAAAGATTCAAAATTCACCTCTATTGAAGGAATGAATATTTACAGAACTATTCAAGAAGCGGTCAATAACAGTATCAAATATGCAGAGGCCCAAAATATCAATATCGCAATACAACATCAAGATAATGATATTGTAATCGTGATTAGCGATGATGGAAAAGGATTTGAAGACAAAGAAGTGGAATTGGGCAACGGAATCAACAATATGAAAAAAAGAATTGCCGATTGTAATGGTACCTTAAATATCAAAACAAGTTCAAACGAAGGAACAGAAATAACTATCAGATTTCCAAATAAAATTTCTTAAGAACGGGTCAAATTATTAGAATACGACATTTGCCGTATTTTATTCCTGCTACTATCTAGCCATATTTGTAAGGTCAAGTGGTATTGATTATTATGATTTAAAACAGCTTTTGTTTTTTATTGTTGTCCTTTTCAAACTAAGCATTAGTCAAGCAATATCAACTTAGTTTGGGAAGGACTTTTTTTAAATCATTATATTGTATAACTTCACGGTAATGAAATAGAAGAGTTTTAATTTAAATAGCAAAAATGTCAGTAAGAATAGCCATAGTGGACGATAATGTTTTTCTGCAAAAAGCCATTGCCGAAAAACTCTCTTTTTTTGAAGATTTGGTATTAAAGTTTACGGCTATCGAAGGAAATGATTTGCAGCAAAAATTAGAAAAAAACAAAAACATCGATTTAATTTTGATGGATATCGAAATGCCAGAATGCAACGGAATTGAAGCCACAAAAATTATCAAATCCAAATACCCTCAAATCAAAATCATCATGCTGACGGTTTTTGATAATGATGAAAATATTTTCAATGCCATAAAAGCAGGAGCCGATGGGTATTTGTTAAAAGAAGTAAACCCAAAAGATCTTTACCAAGGGATTATAGAAACCTTAAATGGAGGAGCTGCTATGAACCCATCTATAGCTTTGAAAACCTTAAAGCTACTAAGAAATCCAGTAAATTTTGAATTGAAACCCGATGAGGATATCAAATTAACCACAAGAGAAGTGGAGGTTTTAGAACAACTAAGCAAAGGATTAAATTATAATGTAATTGCCGATAATCTCTTCCTGTCTTCAGGAACCGTTAGAAAGCATATTGAGAATATCTATAACAAACTACAAGTTCATAACAAGCTCGAAGCGATTCAAAAGGCTAGAAATAATAATTTGATTTAAAAAAATCACAGTTTTAAAAAATACGCTATTTAGCGTATTTTTTTTTGACTTCAAACTCATCACATTTACATAAAACTTAAAAAATATATTATGAAAAAACTATTACTATTATTATCCCTTTTTTGGGTTGTTTATGCTCACGCACAAGTGGTTCAAAATTGGACTTCTGGACTGCCAACTGGTGGCTATAACAACCACACCATTGCAACGGATTCTCAAGGAAATATCTATTCCGTTGGAACCTACGACGGTACTGCCCGTGATTTTGATCCAGGATCAGGGGTTTTTACTATGAGCAGTTTTTCTAATAGTATGTATATACTTAAATTAGATTCTTCAGGTAATTTTATTTGGGCAAAAGAGATAGGTGGGCCTACTAATTATGCGATAACTTCTGCAACAGCAATTGCAATTGATTCATTAGATAATATCTACATATCAGGTAGTACTGATAAAATTGTTGGCTTCGGAAATTTAGATTTTGATCCTGGTGCAACTATTGTAAATGTGACAAACCCTACAAGTCATTATGTAATGTATATTCTAAAATTAGATTCAAATGGGAATCATATTTGGAACGCACAGTTTAACAATCCAGCTAACACCTCTTATGATTTAGACACTATACAATCGATAAAAGTAGATACTTCTGGAAATGTATATGCTACAGGGGGATATAATGGGACGGTCGATTTTGATCCAGGTAGCGCAGTTTTTAATCTAACCTCTGGAACAACATCCTTAAGTACAGAAATATTTATACTTAAGCTGAATAGTTCTGGAAATTTAGTTTGGGCAAAAGCCTTGCAAAACAATAGTACTACTACCGGAAGCAAAGTTGATAAAGGATATGCTTTAGACCTTGATACTTCAGGGAATGTATATTCAGTTGGATATTTTTGGGGCGGTATCGATGCAGACCCAGGAACAGGAATACATAATTTGGTTGGATATACGAGCGATAATCCCGTTTTAAGTGCTTCCAATGTTTTGTATGTTTCTAAATTAGATGCTTCAGGAAATTTTGTTTGGGCATACAATCTTATAGGAGATCATAATTTACAATTTTTGCCATCTTTGGTAGTTGATGGTTCTAATAACATAATTGTTTCTGGTTATATGTCAGGGAATACAAGTGCCTTAACCGATTTTGATTTTGGAACTAACACAGCTTATTTAAGTTCAACATCAGGACCTTTTGTATTAAAGATCGATGCTTCTGCTAATTTTATTTGGGTAAAAAGCACCGCAAGTATAACCACAGCGATAAATGCACAATCGTATGGCACGGGAATGACATTAGATGCAGCAGGAAGTATTTATACCACAGGAGGGATTTATAACGGAACCTATGATTTTGATCCTAGTAGTGGAACTTCATTAGTAACCCCCAGTAATGTTGATGCTTATATTTCTAAACTAGATACTAATGGTAATTTTGTTTGGGCAACAAAAGTTGGTGGGACAGGTCTTGAATGGGGCTATTCGATTGCTGTGAGTCAATCAGGTAAAATTACTGTTTCGGGTTCTACTGATACAGGCTTTAGTAAATCAGCAGCAACTGTTACAGGTGCAGGAGGTTTTCTAGCTTCGTTTACTCAACCAGCACTTTCGGCAACACAATTTGAGTTAGAAAAAAACATATCCTTTTATCCAAATCCAACAAAAGGGGTTTTAAATATTAAAGCAACTAGTTTAATAACTAAAATTGCTATTTATGACATGTTAGGAAATGAAATTTTAACACAAAATTCGAATTCAGAAACTATTGATTTGTCAGTCTTTACTTCGGGTATTTATTTCAGTAAAATTTATCTAGAAAATGGAGTAGTAGCAACTAAAAAGATTATCAAAGAATAGTCAAGAATACATATTATAATAGCTTAAAAATACGACAGTTGTCGTATTTTTTTACATATAGTGGTAGGCTACATTTGTCTTATAACTTTTAAAAATCAAGACAATGAAAACAAAAAATTATTTTTCAAAATTGGCAGTAGCAATACTGTTTTTAGTTTTTGGCTTTACAGCTAAAGCAAACAACTTAACGATTACAGGAACTTCAGTATCGGGTTCTAATATTACTTTCGATATTTCCTGGGAAAACAGTTGGAATGCCAATGTGGCTCCGGCGAATTGGGATGCCGTTTGGGTATTTGTTAAATATCAAGATTGTAATACAAGAATTTGGGCACACGCAGGATTGAGTACCGTTTCAGCTGATCATACTGCAGGTTCTCCATTACAAGTGGATACAGTAACTGACGGACGTGGTGTATTCATCCGCAGAAGTGCTTTAGGTGGTGGAAATATTGGAGCTACTTCTATTACTTTAAAAATGACAATTCCAGCAGGAACTTATAACTATAAAGTTTTTGGAATAGAAATGGTAAATGTACCACAAGCGGCTTATGATTTAGGAGATGGTGCTGCTACTTCTACTTTTAATAGTATCAGTGTAACTGCCACTTCTCAATCTAGTGGTTTATCTGCAGCTACTATCGGAGGTGCTGCGGTAGCTGCACCAGCTACTTTTCCAATGGGATATAATTCTTTATACTGCATGAAATATGAAATCTCTCAAGAGCAATATGTTGATTTCTTAAATTCATTAACCTATGACCAACAAGCAGCGCACGTTGTAAATGATCCAGTTAGTGTTGCAGGAACTTATGCCATGTTTGCAGCTTACTATTACAGAAATGGAATTAGAATTTTAACGCCAGGAAACAACAATGCTATTCCAGCTGTTTTTGCTTGTGATGCTACTGCAGGTGTAGAAAACAACACCAATGATGGACAAAATATAGCAATGAATAATTTGTCTTGGAATGATTTGACTGCTTATTTAGATTGGGCAGCGTTACGTCCTATGACTGAAATGGAATATGAAAAAATAAGCCGTGGACCAGTAGGTCGTATAGCCAATGAATATGTTTGGGGAAGTACTACTATTAATGCTGTTAACAACGGTGTAACATCAAATAATTTGCAGCCTAATGAGTCTTATGCTAGTGTTTTAAATGGATTGTGTGCTTATGGATTAAATTCATCAAATGTAGGTTATGGGCCGTTAAGATGCGGAATATTTGCCACTGGAAGTTCGGGAAGAGCTTCATCAGGAGCAGGATACTATGGTGTTATGGAAATGGCTGGAAATGTATGGGAAAGAGTAGTGTCTCTTGGTAATGCATCAGGTTCAGCATTCAATGGAACCCTTGGTGACGGAACAATTACTGCTCTTGGATTAGCCAACCAAGCTACTTGGCCATCACCAACAACAGCTTTAGGTACAGGTTATAAAGGAGGGTCATGGAATGATTATGGACCAAGCGGTTACGAACAAACATCTAACAGAGCAGTATCAACAACAGCTGATGCTGCAAGACAATATTCATTTGGTGGTCGCGGTGTTAGATAATTATCTGATTTGATAAATACATAGAAAACCTTCTATTGTATTTTAAAATGAATTATAAACAATTTTAAAAAATCAAATTAGATGAAAACAACTAAATATAAAATAGTTGTATTCTTAACATTCTTATTAGCACATATATCCATTTATGCTCAATATTCAGGAGGAAACTCCGATGGGTTTTCTAGCGAAACATTGAGTAATACTTCTTGTCCAAATCCAGCACAATTTTATGCTTATTTTGGAGGAAGTAATGATGGGTCGAGTGTCGATACAATGATGAATACAATTTGCGGTACACCAGCCTCTTTCTATGCTTATATAGGAGGAAGTGGAGATACATCAGCAACAGATGCTTTTAATCCTGCTGCATGTGGTACACCACCCTCTTTCTTTGCCTATTTTGGGGGAAGTAATGACGGATCAGCTCTAGAAACAATAAGCAATACAACATGCGGTTTTCCACCACAATTCTATGCTTATTTCGGAGGACAAGGTGATGGCTATTCTTTGGATAAAACAGCTCCAATTTGTCCAACATTACCGCCATTTGCTAACTTTACAGCTTCTGCTACATCAATTTGTGTAGGACAATCGGTAACGTTTACAGATACGTCTACAAATATTCCAGGAGCTTGGACATGGACTTTACCAGGTGGAACGCCAAATAGCTCAACAGTTCAAAACCCAACGGTAGTTTACAATACGGTAGGGACGTATACGGTAACTTTACAAGCAGCTAATTTTAATGGTCTAGATACTAAAGCAGTTACCAATATGATAACGGTTACTGCATATCCTACGGTTACGACTACTACTCCTGCTAGCCGTTGTGATACAGGAACAGTAACATTAGGAGCTACAGCATCGGCTGGAACATTGAGTTGGTATGCTGCTGCAACAGGCGGTTCCGCTTTAGGAACGGGAACTAGTTTTACCACACCAAGTATTAGTACTACCACTACTTATTATGTGGAAACGGCTAATGGAAGTTGTAATTCAGCAAGAACAGCTGTGGTTGCAACGGTTAATACAACGCCAACAATTACATCAACTACTCCGGGTAGTCGTTGTGATGCGGGTTCTGTAACTTTAAATGCCACTTCAAGTGCAGGAAATACTATTTGGTATGCTAATGCAACAGGAGGTGCAGCATTAGCTACAACAAATAATTTTGGAACACCATCTATTAGTAGTACTACAACTTATTATGTAGAAGCTTCTACGGGAAGTTGTATTTCACCAAGGACTCCAGTAATTGCAACGGTTAATACAACCCCAATAGTTACTGCCACTACGCCAGCAACTCGTTGCGATAGCGGTACGGTGACCTTAGGAGCGGTAGCCAATTCTGGAACTTTAAATTGGTATTCAGCAGCATCGGGTGGTTCAAGTTTAGGAACTGGAACCAGTTTTACTACACCAAGTTTAACAGGGACCACAACTTATTATGTGGCTGCTTCTAATGCCACTTGTACTTCCGTGAGAACTCCAGTAATTGCCACAGTCAATGCTACTCCAACGGTAACAGGAACAGCGGGTAGTCGTTGTGATTCAGGAACAGTTGTGTTATCAGCTTCAGCAAGTGCTGGAACTATTAGTTGGTTTGCCAATGCATCAGGGGGTACGGCTCTTGGAACTGGAACAAGTTTTACCACACCAAGTATCTCATCGACTACAACTTTCTATGCTGAGTCGGTAAACGGAACTTGTACTTCAACAAGAACAGCTGTTGTTGCTACGATAAATACAACGCCATCTATTACTTCTACCACTGGGGCGACCATTTGTGGCCAAGGGGGAGGGACTTTGACTGCAATAGCGAGTGCTGGAACTGTTTATTGGTATAGTGTAGCCACTGGAGGATCTGCTTTTTATACGGGAACAAGTCTTCCTGTAAGTGGAGGATCCTATACTTTTTATGCCGAAGCTTCAACTGGTAGTTGTACTTCAGCAAGAGTTCCAGTAACGTATACTTATATTCCAACACCAAGCATAACAGTAGCAGGTTCAAACAGCAGATGTGGGGCTGGAAGTGTAACACTAACAAGTGCTGCAGATTCAGGAACTATAAGTTGGTTTACTGCAGCAACAGGAGGAAGTGCTATAGCAACGGGAACAAGTTTTGTAACACCAAGTTTAGCGTCAACTACTACTTATTATGTTGAAGCAGCTAATGGGACTTGTTTATCAAGTGCAAGGACTGCCATTACAGCAACCATTAACGTAACAGCACCACCAATTGCAAATGCAACTCAAACATTTTGTAATGCAGAAACAGTTGGGTTAATTGCAGTGATTCCATCTGGACCAAGTATCATTTGGCATACGGCTGCAACTGGAGGAACAGTTATTCCTAATAACACACCTATAGTTTCGGGAACTACTTATTATGCTTCTCAAACTATATCTGGTTGTGAAAGTACTGTTAGAACTGCAGTTACGATGACAACGGGGGCTTGCTTGGGTAATGATGAATTTGAAATGAAGGCCTTAAAAGTATATCCAAACCCAACGATAGATCTTTTGAATATTTCATACAATGATTCAATTTCTAAAGTAGAAGTGTTTAACATAATTGGACAACAAGTATTGTCTGTTGAAAATAGCACCAATGAAATTCAAATTGATATGTCTCGTTTTGCTAGTGGAACTTATTTGATAAAGGTTTCTGCTGCTGACTTATTTAAGACAGTCAAGGTGATCAAAAAGTAGTTAGTAATTTTTTTATTTTTTTTAAACCATCTCGATTTTTCGGGATGGTTTTTTTATTGAAAGTAAACAACAAACCCTGCCTCAATTAAGAAACAGGGTTTGTTATATTTAGTAATTTAAAATGGCTAAGTGTATTAAACTAACTCCTTTTTAAAAATCAAATCCAATCCGCCGGAGATTAAATGAGCAATTTCAGGACGTTTTTGTTTTACGTTTTCAAGATGAATTAGTACTTCTTCTAATAATTTTGGTTCATTTTTGTCTTTTAAGATCTCAACAATTTCAACCGATAATAACCAATCGTTTGGATGACTTGATTTTAATTTAGTGAAGATGTTTGGTAATAATTCCTTGTTTTGGTTTCCTTCTCGAATAGTTCTAACGGATTTATATAACCCTTCTAATTCTTCACGTTCAAGCGATTTTTTTGCTTTGATAGTATGAGTTGAAGGTACATGATTAACCATATCAAAACTATTCACATCGGCTGGGCCCGAAAAAGCAGCAATTACTTTTTTACCCACAGCCATATCATAAACGCCCCATTCTGGTTGGAATAATATAGTTTCATTATGCGTTACGGTACAATTTTTAAAACTGATGACAATAATTTCTCCTTGTAAATTTCTTGAACCCGTGATGATTTCTCCAGTAACAGTAATGTTGCCTTCAAACTCAAGGGTTACCGATTCTGCCTCATAAATATCATAAGCGCGCAAATCTCTTGGGCTCATGTCTTCAATAGCTAAGTTGATGCCTTTTAATTTCCCGATGGGTGAACCAAAACCTTCCGCATGATATTGTGTTCCGTGACCCACCAATTCTTTTTCACGGTAGGATAATGCCGTTTTTCCAGTGGTTTGAACATAAACAGGTTTTCCTTCATGTTCAATAACATTAGTAAATAAACCTGAAATTTGAATTCCAGTGCTTAATTCTATTGTTCCTAAAGCGTTTGAATGGATTAGTTTTTTAATGCCAGATAATCCGCCTGTTCTAAGTGCCATAGTATTGGCAAATTCTTCTAAAACCAAACTTAAATGAGCAAAATCAGGAGTGACATAAAGCTGAGGTTGTGGTTTTGTAATATCAAAACTTTGGTCGGCAGCCGAAATATCATAGGGTATTTTTTTTACTTCATCTGTCATGCACCAAGCACTTTCCCCAATAGAGGATAGCAATCCAGCGCCGTATATTTTAGGATTATCTACTGTTCCAATTAAACCATATTCTACAGTCCACCAATGTAAATTTCTAATGCGAGACATTTCAGAAAGCTCTCCCATGTTATTTTGTAAAAATTCCACTTGGTCTTCTGCTTTTTTAATCTCTTCTTCTGGAGTATCTTCAGCTTCTTTTAATATTGATAATAATCGAATGGCTTCATACATTTCATAATCACGAGAGGAAGAAATAGCTTTGCACCCAATTTCACCAAAGCGACGCAAATATTCAGCATATTCTGGATTGGCAATTATGGGAGCATGACCAGCACCTTCATGAATGATATCGGGAGCCGGAGTATATTCAATATGCTCTAATTGACGAATATCGGAAGCAATAACCAACACATTATAGGCTTGAAATTCCATAAATGCGTTTGGTGGAATGAATCCATCGACAGCAACAGCGGCCCAACCAATTTCTTTAAGAATACGGTTCATACCATACATATTCGGAATACTATCCACTTCCAAACCTGTTTTTTTCAAACCGTCTAGATAGGAACTGTGTGCTACTTTTGAAAGATAATCCACATTTTTACGCATCACATAACGCCAAACCGCTTGGTTAATTGGAGTGTAATCTGCATAATCTTGTGGCTTGATAAATTGCTTTAAATGCTCTGGTAATCGGTCAATCAAAGGGTTGCTTTCAAACGGTGCTTCCATAAAATCTAAAATTGTTGTGATGGTAAATTTACTAATCTTAATGGAAAGGAGAATGATAAATATCATAAAAAAAGCCAACTGTATCTTCGCAATCTTATTTCAAAGACTAATTTGTTTTTTTAATTAGAAATTTTCGAAAATATTTATTGTGACAATATTTTTTAAAATATTTTTTTTGTCACAACCTTGTGATAAAAAATTTTTCTGTTTTGAAATTGTCACAGTCTTGTGGCAAAATATTTTTTTGATTTAAAACTGTCACAATTTTTATCAACTGATTTACTTTTTCAGGTTTGTTAAGCAACAAAAAAAACCGCAACTAGATTGTTACGGTTTCTGTTTTTTCTCTGCCAACTATTGTTGACTGCCTACTTTTTCTGTGGTGGATATTGTTCCAATATTTTGGTTACAAATTCTTTTATTTTTTCGTCTTTTTTGTTGGTGTCTTTTGTTAAAACCCCTTCGCCATCACCTTGCCAGATTAATTCTTTTTTCTTGGCGTCAATTAAATCAATGTACAAAGTTCCTTCAGTATATCTTGAAACAGAAGTATTTCCTCCCCAAAAGTAGGGGTTCCAACCATATCCCCATCCGTAACCCCATCCTGCATTGAAATGGTTAACATCTACTTGTTCGCGTTCTTTAGTGAATATATTCACTAATAAATCTGGAGTTTCACTTTTAGTAAATCCTTTAGCGGTTAAGGCTTCATCAACAGAGCGTAAGATTCGTTTCTTATCTAAATCAGATATTTCAACTTTATCTATGCCGTTTTTGTAAAAGGCAAAAGTCTTGTATTGGGCAAAATCTACTTTTTTATCATAATCAGAATTCACTTTGATAGCATCACAGGAAGCTAGAGCAAAGAGAAGGAGGAGCGGTAAAAATTTTAGTGTTTTCATAGTTATTTTTAATTAAAGATTTCTAGTTCAAATTTGCTTTAGAATTAGAAATTAATACTAAGCTAAAACAACGAATCGTCAACTATGTTAGGGATGGTGACTTTCAATAAAGGTTGCGTTTGCATCGCTCTTTTTATAGCAAAAATGGCTCCTTCATTTCTAGCCCAGTTTCTTCTTGAAATTCCGTTATTCACATCCCAAAAAAGCATTGATTCTAAACGTCTTGACGCGTCCACTGAACCATCAAGAACCATACCAAAACCACCATTAATCACTTCACCCCAGCCAACACCTCCACCATTGTGGATAGAAACCCAAGTTGCGCCTCTAAAACTGTCGCCTATAACATTTTGTATTGCCATATCGGCAGTAAAACGCGAACCGTCATAAATGTTGGATGTTTCTCTGTAAGGTGAGTCGGTTCCAGATACATCATGATGATCACGTCCTAAAATAACATAACCAATTTCGCCACGAGCGATAGCCTGATTAAAAGCTTCGGCAATTTTGATTCTTCCTTCAGCATCAGCATATAATATTCGGGCTTGAGAACCAACAACTAATTTATTTTCTTGGGCACCTTTAATCCATTGGATGTTATCGGCCATTTGTTGCTGGATTTCAGTAGGGGAGTTTTTCATCATTTCTTCTAAAACGTCGCAAGCAATTTTATCTGTTTTGGCTAAGTCTTCAGGATTCCCTGAAGCACAAACCCAACGGAATGGGCCAAAGCCATAATCAAAACACATGGGTCCCATGATGTCTTGAACATAACTTGGATATTTGAAATCGATATGATTTTCCGCCATTATATCGGCACCAGCTCTAGAAGCTTCTAACAGAAAAGCATTTCCATAATCAAAGAAATAAGTTCCTTTTGCAGTGTGTTTATTGATGGCAGAGGCATGACGACGTAAAGTTTTTTGAACTTCTTCTTTAAATTTTGTTGGATTATTAGCCATTAAATCATTGGATTCTTCAAAGGTATATCCGATAGGATAATACCCACCAGCCCAAGGATTATGCAATGAAGTTTGGTCAGAACCCAAATCAATATGAAGATTTTCTTGATCAAAACGTTCCCAAACCTCCACTATATTTCCGAGATAAGCTATAGAAACTACTTCTTGATTGGCTAATGCTTTTTTAACTCTTGGCACTAAGTTTTCGATATCGTCTATAATTTCATTAATCCATCCTTGAGAATGACGAATATGGGTGATCTTTGGATTAACTTCAGCACAAACGGTTACGCAACCAGCAATGTTTCCCGCTTTAGGTTGAGCGCCAGACATACCTCCTAATCCTGAGGTTACGAATAAACCTCCTTTTGGAGCTTTTTTAATTTTTCTGAATCCGTTTAAAACGGTTATGGTGGTTCCATGAACAATTCCTTGTGGACCAATATACATATAACTTCCAGCAGTCATTTGGCCGTATTGAGAAACCCCTAATGCGTTCATTTTTTCCCAATCGTCAGGTTTGGAATAATTTGGAATAACCATTCCGTTAGTAACCACCACTCTTGGAGCTTCTTTATGAGAGGGAAACAAACCCATTGGATGACCTGAATACATGGTTAAGGTTTGCTCATCTGTCATTTCTGCCAAGTATTTCATGGTTAAAAGATACTGTGCCCAGTTCTGAAATACAGCTCCATTTCCGCCATAAGTAATCAGTTCATGGGGATGTTGAGCTACAGCATAATCCAAATTATTTTGAATCATCAGCATAATAGCTTTTGCTTGTTCTGATTTTCCTGGGTATTCTGAAATTGGACGTGCGTACATTTTGTAATCAGGACGGAAACGGTACATATAAATTCGTCCATATTTTTCCAATTCTTCTTTAAATTCAGGAAGTAAAGTAGCATGATGTTGTGGTTCAAAATAGCGCAACGCATTTTTTAAAGCCAATTTTTTTTCTTCTTCCGATAGAATTTCTTTTCGTTTAGGAGCATGGTTTATCTCTATCTCGTAGGGTTTTGGTTCTGGTAAAATGCTTGGAATTCCTTGTTGTATTTGTTCTTGAAATGTCATTTTTTGATTTATGCTGTAGTTTAGTTTATTATTTTTTTGGTTTTATTGTTCCTGTTTTTTTGTCAAATCCGTAAGGGCAATGACGACATCCACTTCGGCAACAATACCCTCTTTTTAAGTGGTATTTTTCAGTGAAACACTTATAACCTTCAGGAGTGATATAAAAATCTTCTCCTTCGATTAATTTATTTTCATTATTTTGCTCATTCATAGCTACAAATTTAAAGACTTTATAATAAATGTTTATTATCGTTTCGAGATATTTAATTCCAAAAGGGTATCAAGGGATAACTTTCTTCCCTTTTATTATTGTTGCAGATCACTATTGGAAGCAGAATCTAGTTATGGTTAATCATGAAAAAATTCATATTCGGCAGCAATTGGAAATGTTGATTTTGCCTTTTTTTATTTGGTACGGAATGGAGTTTTTGATCAGATGGATTATCTATCAAGATAAAAATATTGCCTACCAGAATATATCTTTTGAACGAGAAGCTTATGCAAATGAAAAAGACCTTAACTATTTAAAGCAAAGGTCTTTTTGGAAATTTTTAGATTATTTGTTTCTAAAATAAAATTTTCTTAATCACAGTTTCACCTGTCTGTAATTTTATTTTTAGTAGTAGTGTACTATTGTTTTTGTGAAGACCAAAAAGCGTTAAGAAATTACTGTTTACGTTATTATAGGTGTTTAATTTTTGCCCTAAAACATTGTAAACTATTATTGATTCCATTACAAGATTACTTGAACTTACTGTTACTTCCTCATTAGTTATGATTTTTATATTGTTTTCAATTGTATAATCAATAGTCCCTAACACATTATCGATATAGATTATTTTAAACCTATCTTTAATAGTTCCTGCGGTAGTTGTGAAATGATATGGATTTGTTTTTAAGTCATGAGTGATATTTAACAAATTATCTTTCAAATATATGTTTTGTGTATTAAACAATCCGTCTAAGGCTCCAATAGCAAAAGTATAATTTCCTTGTACAGGAGCTTTTATACCGATGAGGATTTCATCGTTTGTGTCAAAAGGTAAGCTTCTTCCCTGAATTTCATATACTTCGGTATCATTTTCAATCATTGAGAAAAGTTTCATTCCAGACGGCACTGCGGTTATTGCATCAAATAATGGGTCATAATTGTTTGTTGCATTTGTCGCATAACCTAAAAGTATTCTTGAAGATTGGCTATTTGCATCGACAAGATCAAGCCAAATTCTGTTTCTTTCAAATGAAAAATCAGAATTTATTGTATTACCGTTTTTGAAGAAATTACTGTTGTTATAAGGAAGTATTGAACCGTCATATCTCATGCTATTGTTAAAATTAATAGTGCCTGATCCAGTAGCACCATCAACCATTTGTACAAAAAATGCTTGGCCAGCTTTAATAATGTCTGCTATACTTGGTGTTGTTGAACCAAGATAATTTAATGTCAAATAATCATTTGCACTATAATTGTAAAGATATGAACCATAAAAAGGATTCGCAGCTCCATAAGTTGGGTCTATTCCATGGAGCCAAAGTTTTACATTTCCTAATATTTGACCAGTTGGGTTTGTAGTGATATCATAAGTGTTTAGTTGTAAAAATTTCAAGGCATTAATGGATGAAGGGTATGGATTACCAACTAAATTGTAATTGTCATTAAGATTTGTTATTTGGACACCATTAGCACCGTTGTATGGAACTCCAGTGTAACTTCCTCTTTCAACGGTGTATGGGATAATGCCATTAAATGGTGTTCCGTTAAATGTCACTGGAATACTACTAGCTGGCATACCAAAGCTACTTGAACCACGTATAATATATCCTCTTGCCCTTGTCATTATTCCACTAGCGGACTCCCAAAATCCCTGACTTATATTTCCACCAGCTCCGTTTCCATTATTTAAAATAGGGTTCCATTGATATCTATATCCCTGTGCTCCAATATCGTAAATAGACCCAATATTCTGATTAAATACTGGTGATGACCAATATACGTAGTCAGAACCTTTAATATTGGGTGCTATCCTTTTGTAAAAAATACTACCAGTATTAACTGCGGTGTCATTTATCTGGATTAAATTGGCATTATTATTGACTGTTAATGCTCCAGTTGAGGGTGACTGAACATCAATTTTATCCGTAATGATCAGATTTTGACTTGAGCCAACGGTTAAAGATGCATTGCTATAAACAGCTAAATTATAACCAACAGCATCAGGAGCAGCAGAAATTAGTGGATAGCGACCATTTCCAACTACAGGCACTACAACACAGTTAGCGTTAGTTGGAACACCACTTGGAGTCCAATTAGAGCTTACATTCCAATTTGTGTCAGTTGAACCATTCCATATTTTATTTCCATTAACAGTTACTACAACATTATCAGTGTACTTTAAGTTGGTTCCACTACAAAGTGCGTAGGTTACTTCTGCAGTGTAAGTTGTTGTAACAGTTGGGCATACATTTATAGTGTCTGTCGTTCCCAATTGCGTTCCAGATGTACCGTTTCCTTCGTACCATTTTATAGAGGTCAAGGAAGGGCCAGTTGGAGTAAATCGCCATGCTTCACCTGAGGCGGTCCAGTTGGTATCTAATCCATTTCTGCTTGGAGGTACTACAGCAGCTGTTCCAGTTGAATTTTGAATTCCTACTATAGCATTACCATTGTTCCAAGTTGAACAAACATTTTTTTCTTTAACATAAACTTCAATAACATTTGTGTTTTCATAGAGAACAATCATGCCTGTATATAGCTGAGAATTACAACTTGATGAAAACATAGGAATATCATTCCAAGACGCAACTAGCGCTCTACAACCAGTATTGAGTGTAATTAATTCCCATCCAACTTGACCACCTTTACTTGGATCTATATCCTGATAAACTCCAAAAATAGTATTCTTAAAAAGGGAAACATCAGGTAAATTAGTATTAAACGACCAAGTTGAATATCCGCCTGGAGAGTAGGTAGTGGTGTCAAAAGTTATAACCCCATTAGAACCAATTAGGCATTTATTGTAATTGTTGCCATAAAAACAGAAATTAAAAGGAAGGTTAATTGTAGATGACCATATATCATCAACGTTGACACTTACTGGATTCTGCAAGCATGTATATTGATAAGGTGGTGAATATGGGATAGAAGCAACACTGTAATTGGTGGCTTGATTTAATTGTAAATATGTAGCTTCTAAGTTAGCGCAAGTCAAAGAAGAACACATCATAGCTGCAGGGTTTGCTCCACTCAAGCCTTGACCTCCAGCTACTACTGAAGGACATTGATTTGTAGTTATACCGGTTCCATTTCCAACAGCACATGGGGTATAGTTTGTTGGTCCAAACCAGGCACTGGTATCAGAACCTCCACAATAAGAACGTACCCAGAAATAATATTTTAAACCTGGTGTTAAGCCAGTAAGTGTTACACCTATTACTCCAGCAGCAGTTGATCCTGTTGGAGTAGTTGCTGCTGTTGGTGCTATACCGGTAGTGTTTATAAAATAGTGGTACCCGCCCGAAGCAGGTGGAGTTGAAGCTGTCCAGTTTACTGTAATACTTGTTGTTGATAAAATATTGGCATACAAATCAGCTGGAGAAGGACAACTTGGCGTTGTGGCACAAATACCAAAAGTTCCATTATTGTCATTTCCATATTCCCAAACTCTTATATAAATAATTTGCCCAGGGGTTAACCCATTCATCGAGATATAAGACATAGATCCATTATTACTGTCGTCATCATCACATTCTAATAGGGTTAAGGAGCCACAAGTGCCTGAGTAAAATGCCATACCACTATCAGTCATGGCACCACTTTGTAAATCTACATCAAGTTCTCCAGTAGCAGGTACTACTGCTGTAAACCAAACATCTCCACCATCATAATTAGCACATCCTGGTGCAGTAACTCCACCAGTACCAGCTGCTCCTGAATTAGTATAAGTACTATAACTACAAGTGGTACTTACGGTTAAGGCTATAGCATTACAAGGTTCATCATTTGTAAGAGGTGGCGTTGGACAATTAATAGTAAAATTTACACTACCACCTGAAGAAGACTCAGGGTCTAATAAAATGTAATATTGGACACCAGCAGTTAAGGTAAAACTAGTAGTAGTTCCCGCTCCTGACAGGGTATCTATACAAGACCATCCTGCACTACTACATCCAGATAAGACTGGTTTAAATTGATAGTCAATATAGGTAAAAGAACTAGCTTGTGTGATAGTGAAATTTCCACTAGATGCTGGTGTGAAAGTATAAATTTTTTCTACTCCAGGGGTGGTCCATCCGCACGAAGAAGGGCTGTAACCTCCTATTCCAGATGGAATTGTAACAGTGTTTCCTGACCCACAAGATGCAATATTTGATATTGATGTGCAAGGGTTATAAGGCACAACGCAAGTTCTTGAAATGGTAAATGTTCCTGTATCAGAGCTTGTGCCTCCAGAATAATAATTGGCAATGTATACATAGTAAGTAACTCCTATGGCAGTTGTAAAAGTATAGGTCTCGGTGCCATTTGAAAGAGCAGAATCCTGACAAGCAATGTTAGTTAAGTTTCCGCAACTTCCACTAGAGATTGACAATTCGATATCATTATTTGTAGTAGTTACTGAAATAGTACTTGAATTCCCATCACCTGTAAAAGTATACCATACACCATAATTACTCATAAGACATCCAGTACCATGCGTATAACTTGCTGCAAGCACAGTTGTTCCAGCTAGATTTGAAGTGCCACAAGGTAAAGTAGTTGCATTTGCACATTGATTATTTGAAGGCGGTACGGGAGATGTTATACAAATTGTGAAGGTACCAGTATTTGTTCCGTTCCCGTTACTGTATACTCTTACATAATAGGTTTGTCCAGAAGTTAAACCAGTTAGGGTTGTTGTCTCAATACTTGATCCAGAAGTGTTATTAACACATATTGTTGATGCTAAACTAGCGCAATTTCCGTTGAATACTTCAAAAACGGCATTGTTAAGTGTTAACGGGGTAACTGTTACTATATGAGAAATCCCAGTGGCAACAAAGCGGAACCAAACATCGTCATCAGCATTTCCTGTACATCCTACTTGAGATTGTGTTGCACCTGTTGTAGTACCAGTAGAACTAATTATACAAGTCGAATTTGGATTTACAGTTAATAATACTGCTCCAGAACAATTATCATTAGTTATTGTAGTAGTTACTGTTCCTGTTTGATATGGGCTATCGCAACTGCCGTTGCTAGCTTTAACTCTATAGTAGTATACTGTTCCTCCGTTTAGACCAGATAAAGAATAAGTTATAGCTGTGCCAACTGAAAAAGGAGAGCCTGAAATAGGTGTTGAGTATCCAGAATCACTATAAACTTCCAAGGTATAATTTATTGTGGCAGCACTTCCCCCAGCTGGAGAAGCCCCCCATGTTATGGTACAACTTGTTCCAGTTATAGCTGAATTTACAGGAGCGCTTGATAAAGCCGCAACACATGTTATAGCATTGTTGCTTAATGGTGATGTAGTGAAATAGAAAGGTGCTCCAGAACAAGCATTATTGTATGAGAAAATATAATAATAATATTTTGTATTACTTGTTAAACTAGTATCTGAAAAAGATGTAGAAGTACTTGCAACAACACTTCCTTGTATGACTAGAGTTCCTACTCCAAAAGTTGTAGAGCCAACTGCATAGGTTGTCCCATTTATAGGTGAGGGTGGAGTGGCACTAGTACTTCTAACTATTAAATAACCACTTGGTATGGTGCTAGCATTCGTAAAAGCTCCAGCTATAGTAGTTGTAGTTATAGATGACAATACAAGGGATGTAGGTTGAGACGTTGGGGTAGTACAAGGAGTCAAACCAATTATATTGACAATATAATCTTCTGTTTCTCCATATGAACTATTTGATACCCCACAAGCTTGAGCAGTTGTAAGGGCACTGTCATCTCCCCCTCTAACTCTCATTCGGGTATTACCCAGTATAGCCCCTGCGGGTACAGGAATATTTAATGTTATAGTTCCACCTGATCCACCTGTTACTGTTGAAACTACTCCTTCAGTAGCTTCAAAAACCCCATTTTGATTAAAATCAATCCAAACCGCTGCATATTGACTGCTGCCCGAACCAAAAGTAATAGATATTGAGGCAGTCGTTGATTGAGAAAGATTAGGTATTGTTGCGGTGTTGTAAAAGGTATAATATGGAGATGCTGATGCTCCAGTTGAATTATTAAGTGTACCTAGAGACACATTTGTAATTTCATCTCCTCCAAATGAAGTTCCGTTACTATATGTTGGTGTACAATAACAAATTGCAGATGCAGTTGTAAAGATCCAAGTTATAGGAGTGCCAGTAGTAATGCCGCACGCATTTTTGGGTACTATTTTCCAATAATATGTGGTTGAAGCTAATAGTGCACCGGTTGTATATGATGTTGTGGCTACGTTAGATGTTATACTGCCAGGAAGACTGCCAGCTCCAAAGTAAACATCGTAGGATGTAGCACCAGCTGCTGCAGTCCATGAAACATTTGTAATAGCTCCCGAACCAGAATAACAAATTCCAGTTGATGAGTTAGCTGGAGAAGGAACAGTAGCTAAAGTGCTTGGACTGTTATTTACAACAACAGTTGCACTACCTTGGCCTGAACTCCAACAACCTGTTGAAATTATCTGTGATCTAATATAATATGTTCCTGAAGTAGTTGCATTATAAGTATTGGCACTATTAGAGGTATTCGTTCCCAAAGAAACAGTTTGCCAATAATAGTTTTCAGAACCCGGAGGTGCAGCAGCTCTTGTTAAAGTCACACCAGGAGGATTACATTGTGGAGAATCACTTGTTGGATTTCCAGGATTTGTTGGTAATGGGTTAACAGTTACAGCATAAGTTGCAGGAGTACAAGATCCTATAGTATAATTGACAGTTACTGTTCCTGCGGCTGTTCCAGTTAGAACTCCACCAGCAGTAATGGTGGCGGTGCCGGTTCCGTTGGTAACCGACCAAGTTCCTCCACCGTTTGGATTAGTAAATGCAGGTGTTGAAGCGCTAACACACACTGTTGCTGCTCCACCAGCAATTGCTCCTGGTGTTTGTTGAACGGTTAATGCTTTAGTTACGCTACAAGTTGATGGTAAAGTATACACGACATTAACTGTACCAGCAGTACTTCCAGTTGCAACACCTCCTATTGAAATTGTAGCAGAACCAGTTCCATTGGTAATTGACCAAGTTCCACCCGCAGTAGCATCAGTAAAAGCAACCGTATTAGCTCCTGTACAAACTGTAGCGGCTCCTCCAGCAATAGCAGCTGGTATTGGATTAACAGTCACAGAATAAGTTGCAGGAGTACAAGAACCTATAGTATAGTTAACGGTTACGGTTCCAGCGGCAGTACCAGTTAGAACACCACCCACAGATATAGTTGCGGTACCTGTTCCATTGGTAACTGACCAAGTTCCTCCAGCATTTGGATTAGTAAATGCAGGTGTTGAAGCACTAACACACACTGTCGCTGCTCCACCAGCAATTGCTCCTGGTGTTTGTTGAACGGTTAAGGCTTTAGTTACGCTACAAGTTGATGGTAAAGTATACACGACATTAACTGTACCAGCAGTACTTCCAGTTGCAACACCTCCTATTGAAATTGTAGCAGAACCAGTTCCATTGGTGATTGACCAAGTTCCACCTGCAGTAGCATCAGTAAAAGCAACTGTATTTGCTCCTGTGCAAACTGTAGCGGCACCTCCAGCAATAGCAGCCGGTATTGGATTTACAGTTACTGAATATGTTGCAGGAATACAAGACCCTATGGTATAGTTCACGGTTACAGTTCCAGCGGCAGTTCCGGTAAGAACACCGCCCGCGGTTATAGTTGCGGTTCCTGTTCCGTTGGTAACTGACCAAGTTCCTCCGGCATTTGGATTAGTGAAAGCAGGCGTTGAAGCACTAACACACACTGTTGCGGTCCCACCAGCAATTGCTCCGGGGCTTTGTTGAACGGTTAATGCTTTAGTCACGCTACAAGTCGTTGGTAAAGTATAAACTACGGTTATAGTACCAGCCGTAGTACCTGTAACATCCCCAGTTGTTGAAATGGATGCTGAACCAGTTCCGTTTATGATAGACCAAGTTCCGCCAGCTGTTATGTTTGTTAAAGTCGTCGTTGTACCAGTACATACAGTTGCTGCTCCTGAAATACTTGCAGGTAGTGGGTTTACAGTAAAAGTTCCTATACTAGTTGCAGTTCCACCAGCTGTTGTTACACTGACGGTTCCAGTTGTTCCTGCACCAATTACGGCAACTAATGTACTTCCGTCATTTGATGTTATTGATGAAACCGAAGTGCCTCCAATTTTTACGTTTGCTGCAGTAGCCCCTAACAGATTAGTTCCAGTAATTGTTATACTTGAACCGACGCAACCACTTGAAGGTGTCAATAAGTTTGTTATGGTGGGAGGTAATGAATGAGTAACACAAATAGTAAAGCCATTAGAAATTAAATCCCCTTGAAAATCGTGTACTTGTATTTTGTAAAAGTTTCCAACTGTTAATCCAGTTAGAGTAAGTGTTTCTATTCCACCATCAGCTGTATTATCAATACAACTTCCACCTGTAGGACTACCAGCAACTCCACAAGTATTAATTACACTCAAAACAGGGTCAAAACCAGTGATTCCATCAACAGTGACAATGTGTGTTGTAGTAACTGCTTGGAATTGAAACCAAACTGCATTTTCTGCACCAGTTGTACAATCTCCTACTTCATTGTTGTCAGTAGCCCCAGAAGTTGAACCATTAATAGTAACACAACTTGTGTTGGAGGTTAATAATTGCGCATTGGAACATTTATCATTAGTTATAATAACAAATGATGAAAGACTCATGTTGTTATTGGTTGAATTTCCAACTCTAACATAATAAGTAACGCCAGAAGTCAATCCTGATAAACTCAGTGTTTCAGTATGTCCACCAGTTGATGTGGTTGCATTAGCACAACTCATGAATGTTAATCCTACTCCACATGTTCCAGAATAAGCATACAATATGGGATTTCTATTTGTAGCGGTAGTAATTATGTTAGCTTCAGTCCCATTTGCTACAAAACTAAACCAACCGTCTCTTACTGGAGATTGTCCATTGCATGTAGCTGGTGTTGGATCATTAACTGTTGCATCTGTGATTGAAAAAGTTGTATATTCTTGATTCAAATTTACTGCAGTAGCTGTAGCACAAGATGCACCTTGACCTGTGGCATTACTAAAACAACAAAGAAGTATAACTATAAAAGCAATGTTTTTAAAAGATACAATGTTTTTTATAACTTCATTAGGTATTTTTTGAGAATTTTTTTTGAAGTAGTTCTTTTTCATATATCATTTATTGTTTGGGGGAGAAATTCGTTATTGAATCCAATTTCTGTAGCTTACATTTCTTTTAAATTAGGTATAGCAAATAAAAATAGTGTTTTTTTAGGTGGCAAATCAATAAAATAGATATAATACAAATATTATCGGTGAATTGCATTTTTTGAATTTTAACAAAATAAATTTAATTATAACTATTCTTTCAAATTTTACAAAGCCAAAAAACAAAAAGCAACTTTAAAAATGGTATATCAATATTTTTGCTCTATTTACATCAATAAACTAACTAAAAAAACATAAAATTAGTTACGATTTGATTTTATTTTCGGTTTTAAAAATCTTGGAGTTGTTAAATAAAAATTTCTTTCTAGGTTTGAAAATGAAATAGATATAAAAATATTTCTATTTTTGTAATATAACAATTGAATTTATGAAAAGAGTAGTGCTTGTTTTTTGGATTGTGTTTTCTGTAAACTTAATTTCTGCGCAGATTTATGTTAAAGGTACAAGTTACATTTTTAATAAAGGAACTGTAGTTTATTCTAAAGGAAATTTAGAACTTAATGGTGCTAGTAGTAATTTTTACTTAAGAAATGAAGGACAGTTTCTCCAAGGCACCACAGGAACGTCAACTAACTTAGGTCTTGGTAAATTTTCTGTTTTTCAAGAAGGAACTGTAAATAATTATGCCTATAACTATTGGTGTTCTCCTGTAGGAAACGCTTCTACGACTGTTGGAAATGAAGATTTTGGAATTACTATGCTGAATGTGCCAACATCAAATATTTCAAGTACTGCCGCAACCATTACCAGTGCAAGTTATAATGGATCATCTTCGGCTGGTGCATTGACAATAGCTTCGTATTGGATATTTAAATTTTTATCTCAGGCGAATTATTCAGGTTGGGTACAGTCAGCTGCAACAACCAATATTTCTGCTGGTCAAGGGTTTACTATGAAAGGAGCAAGTGGTTCAGATGCTACAAATGTTGGGGAAACCGCTTTAAATAATCCAGGAAGTGCCCAAAGATATGATTTTAGAGGAAAACCTAATGATGGCAATATAACCGTGAATGTTGCAACAAATAACTATACATTAACAGGTAATCCTTATCCTTCAGCTTTGCATGTAAATGCTTTTTTATTGGATGCAACTAATACTGCATGCACAGGTATTGCTTATTATTGGGAGCAAGATAAAACGGTGAATTCACATGTTTTGCTTGCTTATAAAGGTGGTTATGGTACTTATTCTCCAGTATCTTTAGTTTCAACTGGTATTTATGTTCCTGCTACTTTTGACACCTATACTATCTCTGGTACAATTAATACAACAGGATCTTCTTCAGGACTAGTTATCTCAAGAAAATATGCTCCAATAGGACAAGGGTTTATGGTTAAAGGAGCATCGAATGGTTCGATCACTTTAATGAATTCTCACAGATTTTACTATAAAGAAAGTACATTGGCCACATCTCATTTTGAAAAATTTAGTAATTCAATAAATCAGACTGATAATCAAAGCGATACTACAGTTTCTCATATTAGATTAAACACTTCTTTTAATGGCTTATACACTAGACAGATTGCGTTGGCTTTTGTTGGTGGTGCTACTGATGGAGTTGACAGAGGAATTGATGCTGAAAGTCCAGCTGGTGCAGATTTAGCTAACGACTCTTATTTTGTATTACAAAATGGGAAATACGTCATACAAGGAATTGAATTTGATACAAATAAAAGGCTGCCACTTGGATTAAAAATAACCGATAATACCACAGTGAAGTTTGATTTGGCTGATGAAATTAATTTTGATTCTAATCAAGATGTTTTTATTTATGACTCACTCGATAATTCTTATCACAATTTAAAGACTGATGGTTATTCCGTAACGCTTTCTACAGGTGTTTATAATGATCGTTTTCAACTAACGTTTAAAAGTGAGGCATTATCAGTTATTCATCCAATAAAAGATAATGTGATTGTTTTTCAAGACAATGCAAACCAACAAATGGTGATTTCTAATCCCAATTTATTAGATATAAAAACAGTGGTTTTATATGATATTTCGGGTAAACAATTGTTTGAAAAAACAAATTTACAGTCAAAAAGCAGCTATGAATTTTCTACTTCTTCCTTTAGTGATGGAGTATATTTAGTCAAAATACAATCTAGTGATGGACAAAGTTTTGGACAAAAAATTATAGTTTCTTCCAAATAAAAATGACATTGAAGCGATTTTATATCGCTTTTTTTGTAGCATCCCATTTCCATAAATTACTTTTGAATAATGAGGTTTTTAGAGAGTAACAATCAAGAAATTATATTCGAAAATACTGACGTCACCCTTTTTATAAAGCGTGAGGATTTGTTACATCCTTTAATTTCAGGAAATAAATTCAGGAAACTTAAATACAATTTGGCGCAAGCCAAAGTCGAAAAGAAAGATACATTATTGACCTTTGGAGGTGCTTTTTCAAACCATATTTTAGCAGTAGCTGCTGCTGGGAAGGAATATGACTTTAAAACTATTGGGGTTATTAGAGGTGAAGAATTAATTAGCCAAATTGAAGAAAATCCAACTTTGAAAAGAGCTCAAGAATTAGGAATGATTTTTGAGTTTGTATCCCGTGAAGATTATAGAGAAAAAGAAACTCCTAAATTCTTAAATCAGTTGAAAGAAAAGTTTGGTAATTTTTATCTATTGCCTGAAGGCGGAACTAATCTTTTGGCTGTAAAAGGATGTGAAGAGATTTTGAATGAAGGAGATGCCACATTTGATTATATATGTTGTGCAGTTGGAACAGGTGGTACTATTTCTGGAATTATTAATTGTTCAAAAAATAGTCAACAAGTTTTGGGTTTTCCTGCTTTAAAGGGTGATTTTTTAAGAAAAGATATTAGTAAATTTGTTACCAATTCAAATTGGGAATTAATTACAGACTATCATTTTGAAGGTTATGCAAAAGTTTCAAAAGAATTGATAACTTTTATAAACGAGTTTTATAACAAATACAACATTCCTTTAGATCCAATTTATACTGGAAAAATGATGTTTGGTATTTTTGATTTGATAGAAAAAAAATATTTTCCAAAAAACTCAAGAATTTTAGTAATTCATACTGGAGGTTTGCAGGGAATTATGGGAATGAATAAGCTCTTAAGACAAAAAAAACAATTAGAAATTACAATCAATGATTAAGAAAACCATTTTACTGTTATTTATGATTTTTGTTGCTTCATGCAATGCGCATCAATCAGTTGTTAGAACTACAAAACCTGACCCTAGAAAATCGGAAAGACCAGTTGTTCAAAGAGTGAAAAAACCAATTTACAGACCGTCTTCTTCTGTTAGAAAATCTGTAGCAATAACCCAAAAGGACACACCAACTACAGGTAGTTTTTCAAATGCTACTGAAATTTTAGAAGCAACAACAAGAGTAAAAGTGACCACCAAAATGGTCTTAGATTATATTGAAAAATATAAAGAGGTTGCTAAAGATAATATGCTTAAAACAGGAATACCTTCCAGTATAACCTTAGGTCAAGCCATATTAGAGTCTGGAGCGGGCACAGGACCATTGAGTGTTCAAGCTAATAATCATTTTGGAATAAAATGTCATAAAGAGTGGACAGGGCCTAGTATTAAATATACCGATGATGAAGAAAATGAATGTTTCAGAAAATATGACGATCCAAGTCAATCATTCAAAGACCACTCTTACTTTTTAACGAGCAGACCTAGATATGCTGAGCTTTTTGAATTTCAAAAAGACGATTACAGAAGTTGGGCTTATGGTTTGAAAGCCGCGGGCTATGCCACTGATAGACAATATCCAGACAAACTTATTGCATTGATAGAAAAGTATCAGTTAAACAAATTTGATGCAGAAGTTTTAGGTAAAGATTTTGTACCAACGAGAACTGTTGTGAGTAAGCCTATTGCCTATTCAGATGATGTTCAAAAATATACTGTAGTTAAAGGGGATTCATTATACTCTATTTCTAAAAAGTTCAATATTTCTATTGAAGACTTAAAGAAGAAAAATAATTTAAATGATAATACTTTGGCTCTTGGGCAAAGTATAATTGTCAAATAATTTCATACTAAAACTCACATTTCAAATATGATTTATCAAAGAAGCAGTCAGCTATTTGCTGAAGCCGAAAAAGTAATTCCTGGTGGAGTAAATTCTCCAGTAAGGGCATTCAAAGGTGTTGGGGGAACTCCCGTTTTTGCCAAAAGCGCCAAAGGAGCTTATCTCTATGATGAAGACGGAAACCGATTAATTGATTATATTAATTCATGGGGTCCAATGATATTAGGTCATGCCTTTCAACCTGTAGTTGACGCCATTATAGAAAAAGCCCAAAAAGGAACTTCCTTTGGAATGCCTACAGAGTTAGAAACTAAAATTGCTGAATTGGCTGTTTCCATGGTTCCAAATATTGATAAAATCCGATTTGTAAATTCCGGTACAGAAGCTTGTATGAGTGCCATTCGTTTGGCAAGAGGATTTACTAAAAGAGACAAGATTATTAAATTTGCAGGCTGCTATCACGGACATTCCGATTCATTCTTAATTCAAGCTGGAAGCGGTGCTAGTACTTTTGGAACTCCAAATAGCCCTGGAGTTACGCAAGGAACAGCTAAAGATACTCTATTGGCAAATTATAATGATCTTGATAATGTTAAAGCCTTATTTGAAGCCAATAAAAATGAAATTGCAGCTATTATTATTGAGCCTGTGGCAGGTAACATGGGCTGTGTTCCGCCAAAAGATGGCTTTTTAGAATCATTAAGACAACTTTGCGATGAGTATAATTCTTTGCTGATTTTTGATGAAGTAATGACAGGATTTCGTTTAGCTAAAGGAGGAGTTCAAGAATTATATAATGTAAAAGCGGATGTTGTTTGTTTTGGGAAAGTTATTGGTGGGGGGTTGCCAGTAGGTGCCTTTGCCGCTAGAAACGAAATCATGAATTATTTGTCTCCCCTCGGACCAGTTTACCAAGCTGGAACACTCTCTGGAAATCCTCTAGCAATGGCTGCTGGATTTGCCATGTTGCAAACGCTAAATAATGATACTGCTATATTCAAAAGACTAGAAGAAAAAACCGCTTATTTGCATAATGGAATTCAGAAAGTATTATCAGACAATAAAATCGTATTTACCATAAATAGAGTAGGGTCAATGATTTCTGTCCATTTTGATGCTAATCCTGTTTATGATTTTCAAACCGCCAAAAATGGAGATAATGAAACCTTCAAAAAGTTTTTTCACGGACTATTAAGTGAAGGTATTTACATTGCGCCATCTGCTTATGAAACTTGGTTTATCACAGATGCTTTGACTTATGAGGATTTAGATTTTACTATACAAGCGATTGATAAAGTTTCAAAAAGTTTATAAATAAAAAAAGCCCCAATTTAATTGGGGCTTTTTTTATGAAAGTTATAAAAACCTAGTTTATTAATTTTTTGAATAAAGCTGGATTTTTCTCTAATTTATCCATTTGCTTTGCATCTAATGTAGCTCTGATTTTTGCTTCAATAACTCTAGTTAATTCAGTTCTTCTTTCTTGACTTAAATCTTTAGATTCAAGAATACTATTTTTTTGTTCAAAAAGTCTAACAAAGTTTTCACTCATTGTTTGGTCTAATGCAAGATACTCAGTCAATTCAGCAGCTTCTTTTTTTCCTTTTTCAGAGGATGTTAAACTTTTTTTATCTTGTGCATTTGCATTTACTGAAAATGCTAATAGTAACGTTAAGGCAGCAATTAATTTTTTCATTTGTTTGTTATTTAGTAGAATAATAACTCCAAAGCTAATTTATTTTGATTAAAACTCAAAATATATTTTTTTATTTTCTTTCAGGAAGTTTATCAGAATCTTTTCTTTCTCTTCTTTCCATCATCTTTTCTTTCATTTTTTCTTTTCTTTCATCACGGATTTTCTCCCATTTAGCATACTGTTCTGCAGTTAATATTTTTTTCATATCTGCACTCATCGCAGCTTGATCAGCTTCCATTTGAGCTCTCATGTCTTTTCTTGCTTGCGCTTTGTTTTCTTTCATTTCTGCTCGCTTGGCTTCTCTTTTTTCCATTTCTTTAGCAACTAGAGCTTTAACATCTGCGACTTGTTTTTCGTTTAAACTCAAATCTTTTGTCATTCTTTTTACCTGAAAATCAATCTTTTGTTCTGGAGTTAATTTTTCTCGGTCCATTTTTCTTCCTTCTTGCTCTTGTGCAAATGCTGTTATTCCAACGGCTAATAATGCAGCTAAAAATACTTTTTTCATTTTTTATAGTTTTTTAAATTAATGTGACCATTGGACAAAGGCTTTTTTAAAAGGTTTAATAGTTAACAAAACTTTACAAAAACTTTTGTTTTATTTTATTTTCTTTAGTTTAACACTACGGTCTTATTATCTCCTTCTACTACTACCTTTGTTAGACCTATTTTAGCTAATCCTTTCATAGCAGCATCCCATTTTTTTCCGCTCAATTGAGATTTTTCTTTTAGTTGTCCTAAAGGCTGATTGTTCTCTAATTTCAGTAAACTGATGATCAATTTTTCGTCCTCCGTTAAATCCAATTGTTTTTTTTCTGGTCTCATTTGAGGGAAGAAAAGCACTTCTTGAATGGAAGGATTATTAGTTAAAAACATAATCAATCGGTCCATACCAATTCCCATTCCTGAGGTTGGTGGCATTCCGTATTCTAGGGCTCTTAAGAAATCATTGTCAATGAATTGAGTCGCTTCATCATCACCTCGTTCTGCTAATTTTAATTGGGCTTCAAAACGTTCTCTTTGGTCAATTGGGTCGTTCAATTCTGAATAGGCATTAGCAATTTCTTTACCACAAACCATCAACTCAAAACGTTCTGTCAAATCTGGATTGTCTCTGTGTTCTTTGCAAAGCGGAGACATTTCTTTTGGATAATCTGTGATGAAAGTTGGTTGAATAAAATTGCCTTCGCATTTCGCGCCAAAAATCTCATCGATAAGTTTTCCTTTGCCCATGGTTTCATCTACTTCAATCCCCATTCCTTTGGCCGCTGCAAAAATCTCAGCTTCACTTTTACCTGAAATATCAAAGCCAGTAAAGTTTTTAATAGCATCTGTCATTGTAACACGGGTATAAGGAGCTTTGAAATTTACTTTGTGCTCCCCAAAAGTAGCTTCAGTAGTTCCATTCACTTCTTGAGCACAATATTCCAATAAGTTTTCAGCAAACTCCATCATCCAATTGTAATCTTTATAGGAAACATAAATTTCCATGGCCGTGAATTCTGGATTGTGGGTTCTGTCCATACCTTCATTTCTGAAGTTTTTCGAGAATTCATATACGCCGTCAAATCCACCAACAATTAATCTTTTCAAATACAATTCGTTAGCAATTCGCATGTATAACGGAATATCCAAACTATTGTGATGTGTAATAAAAGGTCTTGCAGCAGCTCCACCAGCTATCGATTGCAATACTGGAGTTTCTACTTCCATATATCCCGCTGCATTAAAAAAGTTACGCATGGCGGTAAATAATTTGGTCCTTTTGATGAATACTTCTTTCACATGCGGATTGACTACTAAATCAACATAACGCATTCTGTATCTTAACTCGGCATCATTAAAGGCATCGTGTACATTCCCTTCTTCATCTTTCTTTGGTAGTGGTAACGGACGTAAAGTTTTGCTCAAAAATGTAAACTTATCCACTCGTATGGACTTTTCACCAACTTTAGTTAAGAACATTTCCCCTTCCACTCCGATGAAGTCTCCTAAGTCAGTTAATTTTCTGAACACTTGTGTATATAATGTTTTGTCTTCGCCAGGGCAAAGAACATCACGGTTGAAATACAACTGAATTCTACCTTCACTATCTTGTAATTCTACGAAAGAGGCTTTTCCCATATCGCGATCACTCATGATTCTTCCGGCCAAAATCACCTGTTTCCCTTCTTCAAAATGTTCCTTAACCTGCTTTGAAGTATGGTTTACTGGGAATAAATTGGCTGGATAAGGGTTGATTCCTAATTCGCGCAAAGCGTTTAGTTTGTCTCTTCTGATGATTTCTTGTTCCGAAAGTTGCATATCGTATGGTATTAAGCGGGCAAAGATAGGGATAAGTGATAAAGTTTCAAAGGGACAAAATTTGAAAATTGTTTCGACTGCTTTTAGTTGGGTTTTGTTCGGGTTTTGTTCGGGGTTGTGCTACCCCTTTGCGAACAAACTACGAACATAGGCAGGAGATAATCCGAAGAATACTCATTTTAATTTGCAAAACTTTATCAGTACGATATAGGTTAAAGTTGTAATTTTGTTTCCTCATACTTCAAAAATGAACAAGGAAATTCAACTTCAGGATTTAGGCAATAAGGATTACAAGGAAACTTGGGATTACCAGGAAGTGCTTTTTAAGGAGATTGTTGACATCAAACTAGAAAAGCGAAATCAACCTGAGTTAGAAACTCCTAATTATTTCCTTTTTGTTGAACATCCGCATGTGTATACTTTAGGAAAAAGTGGTGATATGAGTAATTTGCTTTTATCCGAAAAACAATTGGAGGCTAAAGGAGCAACTTTCTATAAAATAAATAGAGGAGGGGATATCACTTATCATGGTCCAGGTCAAATTGTAGGCTATCCGATTTTGGATTTAGAAAATTTCTTTACCGATATTCATAAATATTTAAGATTTCTTGAGGAAGTGATTATTTTGACTTTAGCAGAATATAATATAATAGGTACAAGAAGCGAGGGAGAAACTGGAGTTTGGTTAGATGTGGGCACTCCCTTTGCTAGAAAAATATGTGCTATGGGTGTTCGTGCTAGTCGATGGGTAACCATGCATGGTTTTGCTTTAAATGTAAATGCCAATTTGGGTTACTTTGATAATATTATTCCGTGTGGTATCAAAGGAAAAGCTGTTACTTCATTACATGTAGAATTAGGAAGAACCATTGATGAAGAGGAAGTAAAAGCTAAAATCATTGAACACTTCCAAACTCTTTTCGAAGCGAAGTTCAATTCTTCAGTAATCATTAATCAATAATTACAATTCTAATTGAAGTTGTTCGGGTAATAATCGGAAAGACATTCGATGGTATTTGGTTACACCATACTTTCTGATAGCCTCTCTGTGTTCTATAGTAGGATAGCCTTTGTTTTTTTTCCAATTGTACATAGGGAATTCTTCGTGTATGGTATTCATATAGTCATCACGATAAGTCTTTGCTAAAACGGAAGCAGCAGCTATACTTAAAAATTTGCTATCTCCTTTCACAATGGTGGAATAGGGGATATCGTTAATAGGTTTAAATCGGTTTCCATCTACTATAATATAATCGGGTGTAGGATTTAGAGTAGTAATACACTCTTGCATGGCCTTAATGGAAGCATTTAAAATATTAATCTCATCTATTACTAACGGTTCAAGATGTTTTACCGAAAAAGAAAGTGCTTTCTCTTCAATTATAGGTTTTAACTTTTCTCTTATTTTTTCTGAAAGTTGTTTGGAGTCGTTAAGAAGGTCTAATACAAAATCATCTGGAAGTATTACGGCTGCTGCAGTAACAGGGCCAGCAAGACAACCTCTTCCGGCTTCATCAGTGCCACACTCAAGGGAATGGTTGGAATATTTTAATTGCAACATTGTTTTTTTTATAAAAATAGGTATTATGACGCAACTTTTCAAAATTTATATCATCATTATTTGTGAGTAATAAAATGGAATTCAATATTTAACATCATACAAAATTATAATTAGGTGTTAATATTTGGTTAATTAATAAATTATTAAGAAGTTTGCAGAATAACTAACTCAAATAAATTTAATATGAGATCGAAGTTCAAATGGATTTTTACGCTACTTATAGCGTTTACAATGCAGTTTTCGTTTGCACAAGAGAAAACTGTAACTGGAGTTGTTTCAGATAATTCTGGGCCAATCCCTGGTGCTAACGTTTTTGTTAAAGGAACGAAAAAAGGCACGCAAACAGATTTTGATGGAAAATTTTCAATTGTTGCTAAACAAGGCGATGTTCTTGTTTTTTCTTTCGTAGGAATGGAAGATACTACAGCTACAGTGGGAACATCCAATACTGTTAGTGTCAAAATGCAAAGTGGAATAAAGCTTACTGAAGTTGTAGTTCAAGGGTACAGAGAAGTAAGTAAGAAAAGTGCAGTTACTGCCTCCGCAACGGTTAACTCAAAAACAATTGAGAACCGACCTAATGCCAATGTTATTAATACGCTTCAAGGGCAATTAGCAGGGGTAAATATTACAGCTAGCTCAGGTCAGCCTGGGGCAAAATCAACAGTTGTTATTAGAGGGGTAGGAACTTATAATGGTAATACTGATCCGTTATATGTAATTGACGGTTTCCCTTCAAATAGTGACAACTTTAGATCAATTAACCCAAATGATATAGCTTCTGTCGATGTTTTAAAAGATGCAGCAGCACTTTCAGAATATGGTTCAAGAGGTTCTAATGGAGTAATTGTAATAAAAACTAGACACGGTAAATTTGGTGAAGCTAAAACTACTTTTAGATATTCTACTACTTATGGTGTAAGTGATTTACAAACACCAAAATATACTTATGCTAATGCAAGACAGTTGTTAAGAATTGAAAGAGATTATGGTTCAGGCTTAGGAGCTAATAACCCTGCTACAGGAGCTGCATTTACTGATGCAGAAATTAATGCTTATAATGTTCAAACGGACTGGGTTAAGTATTTCTTTAGAAAAGGGACTTCAACTAGTAATAATTTAAGTATTGAAAACAGCTCTAAAAATCTAAATGCATTTACCTCTGTTAGTTACTTCAACCAAGAAGGGGTATTGTTAACTACAGGTTTACAAAGATTTACAGTTAGAAACAACATTAATGGAAAATCTAACAACGAAAAATTTAAGTATTCTATCAATACTTCATTTGGTTATTCTAAGAATAATGAAGCTACTAACTTAGGGGGTGGCGCTATTAATAGAAACTATGTTTTAGGAGCTTACCTTTCTGCACCTTACATTTCTCCAGCTCAATATACGGGATCACAAGATGTTTACGATTTATACCAAGCTGATGGAACTTTATTATATACTCCATTGTTCTTGATTGATAAATTACACACTTATAGTAATTTGACAGAAGAAACCAGAATTGATGTATCTACTGAAGCTTCATATAAATTGACTAATAATTTCACAGCTAGAGTAAGAACTGGGGCTCAATTATTGACTACAAGATTTAATCAAGCAGAGTTTCCAATCTCTTTTAACGCCTTTTTATTTGCTCCTGCTGATGGTATTGGTGGTTTTGAAGATATCAACCAAAGAAGAGAGTTTTTATTTAACAATCTTTGGCAGTTAGAATACAACAAAACAATTGGAAAACATACTTTCAATTTAACGGGTAGTACTGAGTACAACCACTCAAGATTAAATACAAATAACTTCAGACAAAGAGGTTTAGATCCATTAACTTTTGTGCCAAACACTGGTGCAGGATATGTAGGAGATACTTCAGCGAATGATTTTCACGTACCAACTATTTCAGCTTCTCAGTTAAGAGTTGATTTAATTTCTTATTTTGCTTCTTTTGACTATGACTACAATAAAAAATATGGTTTTGTCGCTTCTTACAGAAGAGATGGAGCTAGTAGATTTGACAAAAGTAAATGGGGTAGCTTTTGGTCTTTAGGTGGAAGATGGAATATTGAAGAAGAAGGATTTATGAAGTCGTTAGATGCTGTAAAAGTTTTAAAACTTAGAGCTTCTATTGGTACGGTGGGTAACCAAAGAATCGTTGATGGTACTATCTATGCAGGAGTAAATCCACCAGCTTTTGCTGACATTTATTCTAATGCTAACAATACTTATAATGGAGGTCAAGGTTACAATATTAGTTTTGGTTATCCAGATTTAAGATGGGAAACTACAAGACAATATAATGTAGGTTTGGATTTTGAATTGTTGAAAAATAGTAGAATAAGAGGATCTATTGATTATTACAATAGAAAAACTATTGATTTATTTATAGGTCAACCTGTATCTCCTACAAGTGGAACAACATCTATTCAAATTAACTCTGATGCTGATGTAACTAACAAAGGGGTTGAGCTTAATTTAGCTTATGATTTGATTAAAAATTCAAATCTTACTCTTACCATTCGTGGTAACGGTTCTTATAACAAAAACACCATTGATGGTATTAAATCAAATAATGGTGTGATATTAGACGGTACACAGCCAACTTATATAACACAAAATGGTGGTTCTCTTTTTGAAGCTTATGTATATCCTTATTTAGGAGTTAATCCTGTAGATGGGGAGTTATTGTTTGAAGATATTAATGGTAACCCTACAGAAAACCCAACAGCTGCTGATAGAAGAGCTACAGGGAAAACTGCTGTACCAGTTTATCAAGGTGGTTTTGGATTTGATTTAGACTACAAAGGATTCTTTATGTCTACTTCATTTACATGGGCTGCTCAAGTTTGGAGATTTGATGCCGATTTACAAAATCTTTACGATCCAGATAATATTGGTACCTTTAATGTTACTAGTGATTTGGCTAATGCTTGGACTCCATCTAACACTTCAACAAATGTTCCGTCTAATACTGCAGCTAATAGAAGTGCAACGAATGATTCTGATAGATTTTTAAAAGATGCTTCTTACATCAGATTAAGAAATATTCAATTAGGTTATAAATTCCCTAAAAGATTTATTGAAAAAACATTCTTTACTGATGTTGCTGTAACATTACAAGGGGAGAATTTAATCAACTTTACAAAATGGCAAGGATTTGACCCAGAGAGTGATAGAACCTTAGACGTGTATCAATATCCAACACCTAAACAAATTACTTTAGGTTTAGACTTGAAATTTTAATTAAATTGTATATAAAAATGAAAAAATTAATTATATTATTGGTGTTTACAGGACTGTTCTCAGTTTCATGTGACGATGATTTGCTTACACCTTTTACACCTGGTTCATTGACAGATGAAGTTGCTGTTCAAAACTCAACAGGTTTAAGAAAGGTTATGAATGCAGGATACAATTACATGACAGACCGTGAGGATTGCGTATTTACTTCTGTTTTTACAGATGAAGTAGGTATTGGATATGCTAATGGAGGTCAAGGTATTGATGACAACTGGATTTTCTTTTTAAATCAATCTTCTTTCTCTCCAAATGAGATTTGGGATAATGCTTACTTTGCTTTAGCAAGAATCAACCGTGTTATTACTTATGCAGACAGATTAACCCCTGTTGATGCAGCTGATGCAGAAATTATTGCAAGAACAAAAGCTGAAGCCTTAGTTTGTAGAGCATTATGTCATATTAAAATTATGTCTTATTGGTCACCAGATCCTAAAAATGATGCTGCTTTAGCCGGTATTTTATCTGATCATATTATTACTACAGGTGAAGCTTTGCCTAGAAGTACAAACGGTGCCTTTTATACTTTGATTCACTCTGATTTAGATAGTGCTATAGCAATTTTTAATTCATTAGTATTGCCTACTCCTGCTTATGTAACGAATCCTACTTATTTTGCTAATAAGAATTTAGCAAAAGCTTTAAAAGCTAGAGCTTATGCTTTAAAAGGGGATTACACTAATGCAGAAATCTGGGCTGATGATGTTATTGCTACATCTGGAGTTGCTTTAGCTTCTACTCAAGCAGCTTACAATCAAGTGTTTTTCACTGATAATGAAGCGGCTAACACAGAGGTGATCTTCAGATTAAAAAGAACAGCGCAACAAAACTCTCAAGCTGATAACCTTCACAATGGTTGGTGTTCAGTTAGACCTAATTTAGCTGGTTCTCCATTTTTTGAAGTAGGAAGATCATTATTTAATGTTCTTGATTCAAATCCTCTTGATTTTAGAAGAAAAACAATTGTGGCTCCTTCTTCAATCATTGATCCAGGTTATGCTACTTCTAGTGATTTTAGAAATACAGATAAATTAATCATCGGAAAACACGGTGGTGTTGCTACTGGAACTGCTACTGCTGCTACAACAGCAACTAACGGTTTCAATAATGACCATAAAATATGTCGTATCTCTGAAATGTATTTAATCAAAGCGGAAGCAAGAGTTGCTGCTGGTGATTTAACAGGTGCAGCTAATGCTATAGATGCTTTAAGAGATAAGCGTTTCGTTGCTAATCAAGCTACACCAGTATATGCTAATGCTACTGCTGCTTGGAAAGCTATTCTTGACGAAAGAAGAATTGAATTTGCTTTTGAAGGATACAGATATATAGATATCAAAAGACTTGGTGCTCTAGCGGGTATTACAGGAGTAGATAGAAATCCTGCAGATTATACTTCTAGTTCTGCAAATTATCCTGCAGCTGACCCAGTTAACTTACCAATAACAAGTTACAAATGGGCATTGCCAATTCCACAAGACGAATTTAATGGTAATGGGGGGGTTCAACAAAATCCAGGATACCTATAATTAAATTAAATAGTATAAAAAAAGAGCTGCTTTCTAAGCAGCTTTTTTTATTTATACTTTGTTATTTTTGCCTAACTTTGTTTTCCTTTTGAGAAGCATTTTTTAAACATACTTTTCAATGTCAACAGTTTTAGTAATTTTTTAAAATAAATTTCATGAAAAAGCAGCATTTGGGTTTATTATTTTTTCTTTTCTTTTCTCTCCTATTAAATGCACAGAATAGATTTAAAGAAAATGAACCCTTTCAAAAAACAGTAAAGTTTACTGTAAATATTTCAAAAGAAGAAGCTATTAACTATTTTGTTACTAAGCTAGGATTAGATTCTAATACTTCTTTTACCTCTAGCAAAGAGACATCAGATGAAAGTGGTTTGACTCACCAAAGACACCAACAATTTTATAAAGGAATTAAAGTACAATTTGGAACATTAATAACCCATGTTAAATCTGGTAATGCTGTTTCAATTAACGCAGAATTATATAATGCATCCTCATTAAATTTGGTTCCAACTTTAAATCCTCAAGAAGCTTTCAATAAAGCATTATTAGATATTCATGCAACAAAATATTTATGGGAAGATCAAGGGCAATCACAAATTGTCAATTATCAAAAACCTCAAGGAGAGTTAGTGATTTTTCCAATCATTAAAACAGGAGAAGTTAAATTAGCCTATAAATATGATATTTATACTATTGTCCCAGTTTCTAGACAAGAAGTTTTTGTTGACGCTCATGATGGGCAAATACTGTTTAAAAACCCAATTATCAAGCATGCTACTAACATAACTATTCAAAATAATGATAGTTTTGAAATAAACAAGTTAGAGACTTTAATTACGGGTAATGCCAATACAAAATATAGCGGATTAAGAAGTATTGAAACTAGATTTGATACGCCACTGAATCAATATGTTTTAAATGATTTAACTAGAGGTTCTCAAATTGTAACTTACAACTGTGAAAGGGTTGTTAATACGTATCAAAATGTCCATTTTAAGGATAATGATAATAATTGGACTTTGGCGGAACATGCTAATGCTTTTTTTGATAATGCTGCTCAAGATGCTCATTGGGGTGCTGAAATGACTTATGATTTTTGGAAGACTACTTTTAACAGAAATGGTTTTGATGATAATAATGGATTGATTAAAAGTTATGTACACTTTAAACAAACTACTGCAAACTTAAATAACGCATATTGGAATGGCTCATTTATGACTTATGGAGATGGTAGTTCAAGACCTTTTACTTCAATAGATATTTGCGGACATGAAATCGGACACGCGATTTGTACTTATACAGCAGATTTAGCCTATCAAAATCATTCTGGAGCTATGAACGAAGGATTCTCTGATATTTGGGGAGCTTGTATTGAGCATTATGGAAGAACAGGTTCTTTAACTGGAACTCCAGTAGCAAATGTTTGGAAAATAGGAGAGGATACTACTGCCGGTGGGACTGGATTTAGATCGATGGCGACACCACTTACTTTTGGTGATCCTGATACCTTTCGCGGAACCAATTGGGTTGTAACTGCAGAAGATGGTAGTTGTACTCCAACCACTGCAAATGATCATTGTGGGGTACATGCTAATAGTGGTGTTATGAATCATTGGTTTTATATATTGACAGCTGGAGCATCTGGAACAAATAATGCTCCAATTGCAGAAAGAGATACTTATAATGTTACTGGAATAGGAATGGTAAAATCTTCTAAAATTGCTTATTATACAGAAAGAGATTATTTGACACCAAACTCTAATTTTTATGATGCTAGAGAATTTTCAATAGTGGTTGCTAATAATTTATATTGTTCAAGCGGGCCAGAAGTTATTGCGGTAACTAATGCTTGGTTTGCTGTGAATATTGGAATAAATTATGCAACGATTCTTAATGATGTTAGTTTAGATAGCATTCCTTCAAATAATTCTATAAACTGTGGTGTTACCAGCGTTTCTCCTACTATTTACTTCAAAAATTTAGGAACAAATCCAATTACAACGGTTACGATATCCTATAATATAGATGGAGGTTCAAGTACTAATTTGGTTTGGAATGGTAATTTAGCCACTTGTTCTACAGGTAGTCAACAAATAACGGTAAATACTGCTTCATTGTCAGTTGGAGCTCATTTATTAAATTTTACAACTACTGTTCCTGGAGATATATTTAGCTCCAATAATTCTAAATCAACCTATATTTTTGTAAATCAATCTGGAGTTGTAAATCAAGTTAATGGTTTTGAATCTTCAACAGATAATTTGTTAGCTTCTGATGAAGTAGTCTCACCAACACCTTTATGGCAAAGAGGTATTTTGAGTAAGGTTAATTTAACTAGTGCTGTTGCAGATAATTCTACTGTGTATGCTACGGGATTAACGGATGTATATACAAGTAATACTAAATCGTATTTAACATCAAGATGCTATGATTTGTCACAAATAGCCAACCCTATTTTAAAGTTTGATATGGCATTTGATTTGCAGTATAGTGGTGATATTTTATATATGCAATATTCTACAGATGGAGGAAATACTTGGAGTTTATTAGGTACTCCATCTGATCCTAATTGGTATACGGCTAATACAGGATGTTCGTTTTGTGTAGGAGGTGAATGGACTGGTGATGCAGGCAGTACCAATGGTAGCGGTACAACAAATGGAACTAAACGTTTATACAGTTATAATCTTTCTTCATTTGGATCATTATCTACTACTCCACAAACGAATGCTTTATTCCGATTTGTATTTCAATCAGATTCCCAAGACAATTATGATGGGGCTTTCATAGATAATTTTGTTATTGAGACTGGTGGATTAAGTAATCAAGATTTTTCTTCTAATACGATTAGTGTTTATCCTAATCCAGCAGGAAACATTCTGAATTATAATATCCAAAGTAATATGGCACTCTCTGCTATAAAAATAAATGATATTTCGGGTAAAGAAGTTTATAATACTACAAGTCCATCGATGACAGCAATTGATATTTCGAGCTTAGCATCAGGAGTGTATTTCGTTACCTTTAAATCAGATGCCAACTCTGTTACCAAAAAATTTATTAAGCAATAACAATATCGTTTAATCACATTTTAAAACATCCCGATTCATCGGGATGTTTTTTTATGATTTTATTCCAATTTGTTTTATGTATTTTTGCCTCGAAATAGTTTAAGATGAAAAACGTAGTCATTGTATTTTTTTTATTGATATGCTCAACAGCCTTTACACAAGTAAAAAAGACTGATGATTCAAAGCAAGGTAACGTTATTGGCGGAGTGGTAAAGTCAGCGCCAAAAGCAGCTTACAATCAATATAGAATTATTACTTTGGAAAAAGATACTACGTATGTAGATACTTCTTTGACTATTAAAAAAGAATATGAATACAATTATTTAAGAAAAGATATCTTTGGCTTACTTCCCTTTGCTAACGAAGGGCAAACCTATGCTGTTTTAGATTATGGATTGAAAAATGTAACTGCCTTTCCTGAAATTGGGTATTCAGGTAAACAATTTAACTATTTAGGAGTTCATGATATTAAGTATTATTCTGTTGCAACTCCGGTAACCGAGTTGTATTTTAAAACCGTAATGGAGCAAGGACAAAACGTTGATGCTTTTATTACAGTTAATACTTCGGAACGATTTAACATGTCAGTTGCTTTCAAAGGATTGCGCTCCATTGGGAAATATATCAACCAACTTTCTAGCACAGGTAATTTTAGATTCACCGCCAGCTATAATACTTTGAACAAAAGATATTATTTAAATTTCCATTTCACAGGACAAGATTTTCTCAATGGTGAAAATGGTGGAATTACAACTCCTGACAATTTTGAAAGTGGAGATGGAGCCTACTCCAATCGTGCTAGATTAGAAGTTTATCTCACCGATGCCCAAACCTTTATGAAAGGAAAACGAACATTCTTTGATCATAATTTTCGCATCAATCCCAAAAAAGGAGATAATAATTTATACTTAACGCACCAATTCAATTACGAAAACAAATTTTTTGAGTACAATCAAAAGACAGTGCCTTCTACTGTTAATGGTACAACAGTTTATCGTTTTGGAGATTCTTATGTTACTAGTAATATAGTAGACCATAACCGTTACAATAGAATGTACAATAAAGTGGGGGCTATATATGAAAATGCACTACTTGGTAAATTTCAGTTCTTCGTCGAGGATTTTAGATACAACTACTATTTTGATAAGGTGCTTATCTTGAACTCTGGAATCATTCCAAGTTCCTTAAATGACAGAATCAACACCGTTGGCGGGCAATACGATTACAGAAAAAATAAATGGAACGGAACCTTTACTTACTCCAACTCCATTTCAAATCAACCCATGTCCAACATTGAGGCCAAGTTAAAATATAAACTCAATGAGAAGAACGAATTTACTTTTCAATACCAACTGTTAAGTAAAATTCCAGATCATATTTATGATTTGCACCAAAGTAGTTACGTAGGGTACAATTGGTCCAACGATTTTAAAAATGAAAAAATAAATAAGATTGAAGCTATTGCTAAAACGCAATGGTTTGATGCAGCCTTACAAGTAAGTTCCATGAAAGACCACTTGTATTTCAGCAACGATGCCATCAATCCACAACAACAGATTATTTCGCCAAAACAATACGACAATGTCATTAATTATTTATCAATAAAAGTAAGCCGTGAGTTCAAATGGTGGAAATTAGCTTTAGATAACACCTTGCTTTACCAGCAAGTAGACCAAAAAGAGGACATCGTCAATGTGCCGAAAATTGTCACCAGAAATTCCTTGTATTTTACCAATTACTATTTCAAAAAAGCCTTGTATCTCCAAACAGGTTTCATCTTTAATTATTTTACAAAATACTACATCAACGATTATAACCCAGTTGTGGCCGAAGCTTTTGTTCAAAATCAGAAAAAAGTGGGCGACTTTCCAATGATAGATTTCTTCATCAATGCCAGAATTCGTCAAACTAGAATATTCCTGAAAGCAGAACATTTTAATTCCAAAATGACGGGAAGCGATTTTTACACCGCTCCTAATTATCCATACCGTGATTTCATTGTCCGATTTGGTATCGTATGGAATTTTTTCCAATAGTAAAATCAGGAACCCATCGTTTGGGCTTTATCAGTAATTGTAATTCCTGCTGTTCGCGCTACACGGTAGCCACTTCCATCAGGGTTAGTGAATAAACCATTTGAATTTTTGTAAACATTTTTATATTCAATATCTTTACCTCGCTTAAAAAAACAAGCAAAGCAAACTTCATAATGACTTAAGCTTGCAAATGCATAAGATCAAAAAACAATAAACAAGAAGAATGAAATACGCAGAAAACATACTAGGAACTATTGGTAACACTCCTTTAGTAAAACTAAACAAAGTAGTAGAAGGAATCGACGCCTTGGTTTTGGCCAAAGTAGAAACCTTTAATCCAGGCAATTCCACAAAAGATAGAATGGCACTCAAAATGGTAGAAGATGCCGAAGCCGATGGAAGATTAAAACCAGGCGGAACCATCATCGAAGGAACTTCAGGAAATACCGGAATGGGATTAGCTCTTGCTGCTATTGTAAAAGGATACAAATGTATTTTTGTAATCACCGACAAACAATCCAAAGAGAAAATGGATATTCTTCGTGCTGTAGGTGCTAAAGTTATCGTTTGTCCTACGGATGTAGAGCCAACCGACCCACGTTCGTATTATTCTGTATCCAAAAGATTAGGAACTGAAATTCCAAATTCTTGGTATGTAAATCAATACGATAATCCATCCAATGCTATTGCACATTACGAACAAACCGGTCCAGAAATTTGGGAACAAACAGACGGAAAAGTGACACATTTTGTGGTTGGAGTAGGAACAGGAGGGACCATTTCAGGAATCGGAAAATATTTGAAAGAGAAAAATCCAAACATTAAAATTTGGGGAATAGACACTTACGGCTCAGTATTTAAAAAATACCACGAAACTGGAATTTTTGACGAAAATGAAATCTATTCTTATATCACTGAAGGAATAGGAGAAGACATTCTTCCAAAAAATGTAGACTTTTCTTTAATAGATGGTTTTACCAAAGTAACCGATAAAGATGCTGCCGTTTATACTCGAAAAATTGCTTTAGAAGAAGGAATATTTGTGGGGAATTCTGCTGGTTCTTGTGTGAAAGGATTGCACCAGTTAAAAGAACATTTCACCAAAGATGATGTGGTAGTGGTTTTATTTCACGATTCAGGAAGCCGTTATGTGGGCAAAATGTTTAATGATGATTGGATGCGCGAAAGAGGATTCTTAGATGAAGAAATAACAAAAGCAGAAGATGTTATCAAAGATCACAAAGACAAACCACTGGTTGTGGTTCGCACTGAAGAATTAGTTTCTCATGCGATTGAGCGTCTAAAAAAATATAATATTTCTCAGATACCAGTAATAGATACCACAGGTTTTGTGGGTAGTTTAGATGAAACGGATTTGTTCAGAAGTTACGTAGAAGACCGAAACATAGCGGATAAACCTATTAGAGAAATCATGGGGAAACCTTATCCGATAGTAAGCGCCAATGCACCTATTGAGGAAATCTCCAAACTAATCAATAAAGATAATCAAGCGGTTTTAGTTGATTTAGGAAACGGAAAACACCATATCATTACGAAACACGATATTATCAGTTCGATAAAGTAATTTTTTTAAAATCAAGATGCAAGAGTCAAGAAGTAAGATTAGAAAAGTCTTTTTTCTTGACTCTTGTTTCTTTTCTCTATTCACCAATCAATATTCCTGAAACATTCCAAGAACTAAAACTAGTTCCCTCAGGTAAACCTTGTGGAATCTTAATTTGTAGGGAATGATTCCCAGCTTCGAGATTACCTAAATCAATAAAGACAGGATTGGTTACGGTTCCTGGACACCAATTGGCTCTACTGTAATCAGAAGAAGACAATCCGTTAGGAAAATTTCCAGAGGCGGGATTGTATAAACGGTAAGAACCACAATCTTGTCGCCAAGGCGTAAAGCTAAATGTTTCTTTCCCATCTAAATAAATAGTGTTTTTCTTTGGTACAAACTCATCACCATTCTCCCAACCACCATGGCCGGTAGTTATATAACGAAGTTTACAGTTTTTCATAGGTTTCTCTAAATTGAAAGTCACTGCCAAACCTTTATCATTATTGAACATGGTTCCATATTCTTGACCTGCCATTTCCATAATGTTGTTAGTGCAGAAAAGGGGGACAATATGCGTTGCTATTACTTTAGTTTCCTCCTCAAGATGAATAGTAATATTGGCTGAAATTTTGTGACCTCCTTTATCATAATTGCCAATGAAAATGCCGATCCAAACTTCTTGATTACTTAATTCTGTTCTCAAATCGGAAACATCCTGACGATACAAAACATTTTCTGCCCAAGTTTTATCTTTCAGTTGTAATGTATTGTATTGCTTCACTCCGAAGGGTGTATAAAACCGCATCAATTCAACAATGGGATTATAGTTTTCTGTTGCAACAATTCCTTGATAATCTTTGCCATTTCCGTTGTTATAAATAGGCAATGTTTTCACTCCGTTTTTTAAACCATCTAAAAATGAAGTGGCTTTATCAGTTGGAATCATAAAAAAAGACCCGGTTCTATCATAGGCATCACCATTGGATTGTTCCGAAACATCTACAAAAATCTGACTGCCTAATTTGATTTCAGGAATTTTGATTTTTCTCACGGCTATGGTTCCATTGGCAAAGCGAAGGATACTGTCGTTGGATTTTGAGGCATCAGAAAAGTTTATGATTTGGTTTTTGAAAACGGGAATTGTCGTGAATCGACTTTTCCAGAGTAAATCTTTATAAGTCAGTAAGTCAATGGTTTGTTTCGCTTTTTGGATAACAGGTAATGATTTTATCTTTTCTACTTTAGTGGCAGCTATAACAAAGTTACCGTTGCGATTTAGTTCTAATACTAATCCTAAATTTTGACCAAGTGGTGTAGGGGCTCCTTTTATGTTGATGTCATTTGTGTACCAAAGTTCGACAGTGTTTGAATTGACAATCGTTTTGGCTTTTTTGCAATTGTACCCTAATATTTTTTTAGTGTCATTTAAATATTCAAAACTTTGTTTCGCGAGTGAAAGACTGTCTTTCGAACAGATAGTTGATGATGAATTCAAAACCGCAATTTGACTAAATGAATTGGATCTTCTATCAACGATAGTTTGTTCAAAAGGATAAATTGCTTTACCATTCGAGATGCTTTGTGAGGTTATTTGCGTTTCATTGGCATTGATAAAAACCCAAATCGGATCTTGTCCATCAATCAAAGTTCCGTTGGAGCTTTTTAGATAAGTGATTTTATAGTTTTGGGAAAAAGAACTTCCAAAAACAAACAGTAAAATAGAAATAAGTAACTTTTTCATTACAAAAAATTTGAATATAAAAGTAATTTTCTTACTTTAGATGAAAATTAGGAATGTGAAAGAAGATTTTCTTCATTACGTATGGCAATATAAGAAGTTTGACTTTTCAAACCTAACAACTGCGTCTGGAGATTTGTTGACTATAGCAAGTGTTGGTCGTTATTTGCAACAAGCTGGTCCTGATTTTTTTAATGCCCAAATCACCATTGGAAAGCAAAAATGGGCAGGTAATGTTGAAATTCACATAAAATCTTCAGATTGGTATTTGCATCATCATGAAAAAGATTCCCATTATGACAATGTAATTCTTCATGTGGTTTGGGAACACAACACGCCTGTTTTTAGAAGAGACAATACGGAAATTCCTGTTTTGGAACTTAAGAACTTTATTTCTAAAGAGGTTTTGACTCACTATCTTTCCCTGATTTCTCCCAAGTCTTGGATTTATTGTGAAAACCAAATCGCAACTATAGATGATTTTGTTTGGCAAAATTGGAAAGAGCGATTGTACTTTGAAAGATTAGAAAGAAAATCAATTTCGATAGAACAGCTTTTATCCTCAAATGAGAATCATTGGGAAGCTGTTTTGTTTTGTATGTTGGCTAAAAATTTTGGATTGAACACTAATGGAGACTCGTTTTTAAAAATGGCAAAAGCTATTCCTTTTGGTGTCATAAGAAAAGAATGTTTTGATGTAGAAAATTTAGAAGCTTTGTTTTATGGTATAACAGATTTGTTGTTGGATTATCACGAAGATAGGTATGCCAAAGATTTAAAGAAAAGATTTGATTATATTTCTCAAAAGCATCAACTCAAAAAGACAATTATAGAACCACTTCAATTTTTCAAACACCGACCAGATAATTTCCCAACCATCCGCTTAGCGCAATTAGCGATGCTATATCACAGTCATCAAAATTTGTTTTCGAAAATAATAGCTGTAAAAAAACTTGAAGAAATGTATAAGTTATTTGACGTTTCTGTTTCTAAGTATTGGGAAACTCATTATCAATTTGATAAAGAGAGTCCCAAAAAGAAAAAGCCTTTTTCAAAATCATTTATTGATTTATTACTTATTAATACTATAATTCCTTTTCAATTTGCTTATGCTAAAAGTCAAGGCAAAGAAATTTCAGAAACTATTTTGGAAATGATGCAATCTATAAAACCAGAGCAAAATGCTAGTATTGAAAAATTTTCTAGTTACGGAATTACAACAAGGAATGCTTTTGAAACTCAGTCATTGTTGCAATTAAAAAATGAATATTGTTCTCATAGTAAATGTTTGCAGTGTGCTATAGGAATTGAACTTTTAAAGCCTTAATTTTATACTTTAAATCAAATAAAATGTCACCCGTTATCCAACTGAAATATTTTTTTGAAAAACATGGTTTCCACGTTTCTTCCCGCTTAGCAGATAAGCTTGGAATGCGTGCTTCTAATGTTCGCCTGTTTTTTATTTATATCACTTTTGTAACGGCGGGTTTATGGTTTGGAGTTTACTTGACTTTAGCTTTTTGGATTCGATTAAAAGATTTAATCCGAGGAAAACGAACCTCTGTTTTTGATTTGTAAAAATTTGGAAATTTCTAATTCAGTCATAAAATCTGTTTTAAAATATTCGAAAAGTCAACGAATCGGAATTATGTTGCTTTTTGGATTGATAATTTCGCTCCAAGGGTTTTCCTTTTTTTATGATTTTGGAAACAAACAGAATAATCATTCTGATCAGCATTGGTTGGCATTTCAAAAAGATATTGATAGTGTTAAATCTCAAAGTAATAACTTTAAAAGAACTATTTATCCATTCAATCCCAATTTCATTACTGATTTTAAAGGATACCAGCTTGGTATGTCTGTGGCAGAAATCGATAGATTGCTAGCTTATAGAAAGCAAAATAAATATGTGAATTCGGTGTCAGAGTTTCAAGCGGTTACTAAAGTGTCGGATTCTTTATTAAAAGCAATTTCTCCTTATTTTAAATTTCCAGTTTGGGTAACCAATAAAAAAAATACACAATCAGCTTTTGAAAAAAATACATTTGTAAAGCCTATAAAGATTGCCGTTCTTGATATTAATAAAGCCACTAAGGAAGATTTGATGAAAGTTTATGGGATAGGTGATAAAATATCAGACCGGATTTTAGAACAAAAACTTAGATTAGGGTCTTTTGTTTCGATGGAACAAATGGATGACATTTGGGGATTATCACCTGAAGTCATTCAAAAACTGAAAGCTTCTTTTGCCATTCAATCATCAGTTACTCTCAATAAAATAAATATTAATAATGCTTCGGTCAAAGAGTTAGCCAACTTTCCTTTTTTTAGATACCCATTAGCAAAAGATATTGTGGTTTACAGAACGATGAACGGCGATATAAAAATTGAGGATTTGTCAAAAATTAAAGGATTCCCTGTTGAAAAGATAAAAATAATTGCCTTATATTTGGAATTCTAAAAAATAAGATAAAAAATCGCTTAGTTATATGAATTCATTTTACTTCACCGAAGAACACGAACTATTTAGAGAAAGTTTTAAAGATTTTTTGCGAATTGAAGTAGTGCCACATATTGAGAAATGGGAAAAGACAGGTACAATAGAACGCTTTATTTGGAAGAAATTTGGCGAAATGGGTTTCTTTGGGATTGCTTATCCTGAGGCTTACGGTGGATTAAATCTAGATTTGTTTTATACAGTGATATTTTTGGAAGAACTCCAAAAAATAAAATCTTCTGGTTTTGCCGCTGCTATGTGGGCACACGCTTATTTGGCTATGACGCATTTAAATGCCGAAGGCGATGAAAGAATAAAACAAGAGTATTTAGCAGCAAGTATTGCTGGAGATAAAATAGGCGCTATGTGTATTACAGAACCTTTTGGTGGGAGTGATGTAGCGGGCATGCGAACAACTGCTGTAAAAAATGGAAATAAATATATTATTAATGGTTCAAAAACATTCATTACGAATGGTGTTTATGCCGATTATTATGTAGTAGCTGCTAAAACAAATCCAGAACTTGGGAATAAGGGAATTAGTATTTTTTTGATTTATGCCAATCAAAAAGGAATCAATGCAACCAAATTAGATAAATTAGGATGGAGAGCTTCTGATACAGCTGAAATTTCTTTTGATAATGTTGAAGTTCCAGAGGAAAATTTAATGGGCGAAGAAGGAAAAGGATTCCCTTATATTATGCAACATTTTGCATTAGAGCGTTTGATAATGGCTATCAACGCACACGCACGTGCTGAATATGCCATCGATTATACAATAGAGTATATGTCGCATCGAGAAGCATTTGGAAAAACGATAAACAAGTTTCAAGCACTAAGACATACTATGGTGGATCATGCTACAGAAGTGGAGCATTGCAAAATATTTAATTATGCGGCTGTAGCTAGATTAGATAAAGGAGAATATGTAGTAAAAGAAGCTACTATGGCTAAGTTAAAATCTACTAAAGTGGCAGATGAAGCTATTTATAGCTGCTTGCAAATGTTAGGAGGTTATGGTTATATGGAAGAATATCCATTAGCTCGTTTATTTAGAGATAGTAGATTAGGGCCTATAGGTGGTGGAACTTCAGAAATTCTTAGAGAGATTTTATCTAAAATGATAATTGACAAGCAAAACTATCAGCCAGCAGTAAAGTAGCATTGCGATAATAAAGGAATAAAGAATAGATTAACTTGCAGAAAATGTGACTTGGTCTATTTTGTTTGCGTTAGCGATTGGAGGGAGTACCTTGTACTGCGGAAAGCACGACCCAAAGTGGAACGCCCAACAATAAATTAAATTTTTTCTCTTTCTTCTTGTTTCTTTCTTCTTTTTTCTGTTACCTTTGCACCCTTAACGAGAGGAGGTGTCTATATTATGTTAATTATACCAATTAAAGACGGAGAAAATATCGATAGAGCATTAAAGCGCTATAAAAGAAAATTTGATAAAACAGGAACTGTTCGTCAGTTACGTTCACGTCAGGCTTTCATTAAACCTTCAGTTGTTAGAAGAGCCCAAGTTCAAAAAGCGGCTTACATTCAAAACATGCGAGACGGATTAGAAAGTTAGTCGTTAATTTTCTAAAAATATACTAACCGTTAGTACTTAAAGTTTCATAACTTTGATGCTAACGGTTTTTTCATGGAAAATTTTAAAAATAGATTTAAAGATTATTTACTCTTAGAGAAAAATTATTCTTTGCATACTGTTGCTGCTTATATTAATGATGTAGGTTTTTTCGAATCGTTCTTGTCCAATGCTTATGATGATGATAATTTGATTGCTGTAAATTATAATCAAATCCGTTCTTGGATTGTCTCACTTTCAGATGATGGGATTTCTAATTCATCCATTAACAGAAAAATATCTTCCCTAAAATCATTTTATAAATTTTTACTAAAAACCAAGCAAATTGATTCTAGTCCCTTGCTAAAACACAAAGCTTTAAAATCACCAAAAAAAATTCAAATTCCCTTTTCTGAAAAAGAACTCGATTTGGTTTTAAATCAAATAAAGTACAGTAATGATTTTGATGGTATTCGAGATAAATTAATTGTTGATTTGTTTTATACAACAGGAATTAGAAGAGAAGAACTAATCAACCTAAAGTTGCAAGATGTTGATTTGTCAAGTCATACCATAAAAGTTTTAGGTAAAAGAAACAAAGAAAGAATAATTCCGATTTTGCCTATTGTAGAAAATCAAGTTAGAGATTATTTATCCGAAAGAGCACAGCTACAAAGCATTACGGATTCGGGCTATTTTTTTCTGCTGTTAAAAGGCGTTAAATTGAATAATTCGTTTGTTTATCGTCTAATAAATTATTACTTTAGTAATGTCTCAGAGAAGGTTAAAAAGAGTCCGCATATATTAAGACATACATTTGCAACTCACCTACTAAATAACGGGGCAGATATAAATTCAGTTAAAGAATTATTAGGACATTCTAGTTTAGCTTCTACACAAGTATATACTCATAACAGTTTAGCAGAACTTCAAAAAGTATACAACAATGCTCATCCTAGGAATAAATAATGATTCTCAAATGTTTAACCAATAAAAATTTGATTATGAAGATAAATGTTAATGCAGTAAATTTCGCTGTCGATAAAAAACTGGTTGATTTTATCAATGAACGATTAGGAAAACTTGAAAAATTTTATGATAAAGTTGTCTCGTCGGATGTTTTTTTGAAGGTAGAAAAGACAAGTGAAAAAGAAAATAAAATCGTAGAGGTTAAAATTCATGTTCCTGGAGATGACTTTATGGTAAAAAAACAGTGTAAAACATTTGAGGAAGCAGTAGAGTTATCAGCAGAATCTTTAGAAAGATTATTGTTAAAAAGAAAGGAAAAAATCAGAACACATATATAAGGTAAAAATTTTTCTAAAAATGTTTTGATTAAAAGATAAAATCCATACATTTGCAGTCCGTTAGAAATAGCGGACTTTTTTTATTGATATTGCCAGCGTAGCTCAGTTGGCTAGAGCAGCTGATTTGTAATCAGCAGGTCGTGGGTTCGAGTCCCTCCGCCGGCTCAATTTAGGCATAAATAAAAGAAGTTGGGGAGATACTCAAGCGGCCAACGAGGGCAGACTGTAAATCTGCTGTGTGAACTTCGCAGGTTCGAATCCTGCTCTCCCCACAAGATTTTTAAAAGGTTTTTTCTGAAAGCTTGCTTTAGAGAAAATAAATTTTAAAAACCTTAGATAAGGCAACGTCTTATCAGGATCATCATCCTAAGGTTGGTAATCCAAAGATTGGAATTTAGAAATAAGAATTTGGTTTTTCTGAATTCTAAAATCTAACTTCTGGACTAGGCACAAGCCGACTTAGCTCAGGGGTAGAGTGCTTCCTTGGTAAGGAAGAGGTCACGGGTTCAATTCCCGTAGTTGGCTCAAATTAAATTGAAAATTGAACACTAATAAATATATATAACTAAGTTTAAAATTAATTAAAATGGCAAAAGAAAATTTTAACCGTAACAAGCCCCACTTAAACATTGGAACAATTGGGCACGTTGACCACGGAAAAACAACTTTAACTGCAGCAATCACAAAAGTATTGTCTGATGCAGGTTACTGTCAAGCGAAATCATTTGATCAAATTGATAACGCTCCAGAAGAAAAAGAAAGAGGTATTACTATCAACACTTCTCACGTTGAGTATGAAACTGCTAACCGTCACTACGCACACGTTGACTGTCCAGGTCACGCGGATTACGTTAAGAACATGGTTACTGGTGCTGCTCAAATGGACGGTGCTATCTTAGTTGTAGCTGCTACTGACGGACCAATGCCACAAACACGTGAGCACATCCTTTTAGGACGTCAAGTAGGTATTCCAAGAATCGTTGTATTCATGAATAAAGTGGATATGGTTGACGATGCTGAGTTATTAGAATTAGTAGAAATGGAGATTAGAGATTTATTATCTTTCTATGATTATGATGGAGATAATGGTCCTGTAGTTCAAGGTTCTGCTTTAGGTGGATTGAATAACGATCCTGCTTGGGTACCAAAAATCATTGAATTGATGGAAGCTGTTGACAACTGGATCGAAGAGCCAGTACGTGACGTTGCTAAGCCATTCTTGATGCCAGTTGAAGACGTATTTACAATTACAGGTCGTGGAACTGTTGCTACAGGACGTATCGAAACTGGAGTTGCTAATACTGGAGATCCTGTTGAGATTATTGGTATGGGAGCTGACAAATTAACTTCTACAATCACAGGGGTTGAAATGTTCCGTAAAATCCTTGACAGAGGTGAAGCTGGAGATAACGTTGGATTACTTTTAAGAGGTATCGACAAAGCTGATATCAAAAGAGGTATGGTTATCATTAAACCAGGTTCAGTAAAACCACATGCTAAATTTAAAGCTGAGGTTTATATCTTGAAAAAAGAAGAAGGTGGTCGTCACACGCCATTCCATAATAACTACCGTCCACAGTTTTACGTTCGTACAACTGACGTAACAGGAGTTATTTCTTTACCAGCAGGTGTAGAGATGGTAATGCCAGGTGACAACTTAACTATTGATGTAGCTTTATTAAGCCCAATTGCAATGAACGTAGGTTTACGTTTCGCTATCCGTGAAGGTGGTAGAACAGTTGGTGCAGGTCAAGTTACTGAAATCGTAGAGTAATTTAACTAAAATAGAAATCCAGCAGAGAGCCATTTTGGCGCTCTGCTGTTTTTTAATAATAATCAACGGGCGTAGTTCAAGGGTAGAATAGCGGTCTCCAAAACCGTTGATGGGGGTTCGAATCCCTCCGCCCGTGCAAAAAATAATAGTACAATGACAAAAATTGTTAATTATATATCAGAAGCATTTGAAGAGTTAAAAACAAATGTTACATGGCCAGAATGGGCTGAAGTACAACGTTTCACAATTATTGTGGCTGTATTTTCAGTAGTTTTTGCTTTGTTGACATGGGGAGTTGATGAGCTTTTTGCTAAATCAATCGCTGGTTTTTTTAATTGGTTGAAATCATAATTTTTTTCAAATGGCAGATAATAATGTGAAGAAATGGTATGTGGTTAGAGCTGTAAGCGGACAGGAAAACAAAGTCAAAGCTTACATCGAAACTGAAATCAATAGATTAGGAATGTCGGATTATATCTCTCAAGTGCTTGTGCCAACGGAAAAAGTGGTTCAAGTTAGAGATGGGAAAAAGATAGCTAAGGATAAAGTTTATTTTCCTGGTTATGTTATGATTGAAGCTAATTTGGTTGGTGAGATACCACATATTATTAAATCGATTACTGGAGTTATTGGGTTCTTAGGTGAAGTTAAAGGGGGTGATCCTGTGCCTTTGCGTATGTCTGAGGTAAACCGAATGCTAGGTAAAGTAGATGAGTTAGCTGTAAATACAGATACTCAAAATATTCCATTCAATATTGGTGAAACAATAAAAGTAGTGGATGGTCCTTTCAACGGTTTCAACGGAACTATTGAAAAAATAAATGACGAAAAGCGTAAGCTAGAAGTAATGGTTAAAATTTTCGGAAGAAAAACTCCATTAGAGTTAGGCTTTATGCAAGTTGAAAAAGTATAATTTGTTACACTATTATAAACCGCAAACGTCTGCTTCCACAGACTGATGCAATTTTTTAAAAACAATGGCTAAAGAGATTAGTAAAGTAGTTAAACTACAAGTTAAGGGAGGTGCTGCGAACCCATCGCCACCGGTTGGACCTGCTCTGGGAGCTGCTGGTGTTAACATCATGGAGTTCTGTAAGCAATTTAATGCTAGAACACAAGATCAACCTGGCAAAGTGTTACCGGTACAAATTACCGTGTACAAAGACAAATCGTTCGATTTTGTTGTAAAAACTCCACCTGCTGCAATTCAATTATTGGATGCTGCTAAATTGAAATCTGGTTCAGGCGAGCCTAACAGAAAAAAAGTTGCTAACGTAACTTGGGATCAAATTAAAGGAATCGCTGAAGACAAGATGGTTGATTTAAATGCTTTCACAATTGAATCTGCTATGAGCATGATTGCTGGAACAGCTAGATCTATGGGTATAACTGTAACTGGGGATTCTCCTCTAAAATAAGGTAAGAAATGGCAAAATTGACAAAAAAACAAAAAGAGGCTGCTTCAAAAATTGAAAAAAACAAACTGTATTCTTTAAAAGACGCTTCGTCTTTATTGAAAGTTGTTGCTTCAGCAAAATTTGACGAGTCTGTTGACATTGCTGTTCGTTTAGGAGTAGATCCAAGAAAAGCAAATCAAATGGTAAGAGGTGTTGTAACCCTTCCTCATGGAACTGGAAAAGATACTAAAGTATTAGCTTTAGTTACTCCAGATAAAGAAGCAGAAGCGAAAGCTGCTGGTGCTGACTATGTAGGATTGGATGATTACCTTCAAAAAATTAAAGATGGTTGGACGGATGTTGATGTTATCATCACTATGCCTGCTATCATGGGTAAATTAGGTCCATTAGGACGTGTATTAGGCCCAAGAGGTTTAATGCCAAACCCTAAAACTGGAACGGTAACCATGGAAATTGGTAAAGCTGTTGCAGAGGTAAAAGCTGGTAAAATCGACTTTAAAGTTGATAAAACAGGTATCGTACATGCAGGCATCGGAAGAATCTCTTTCGAAGCTGATAAACTTGTAGATAACGCTCACGAAATTATTCAAACATTACTTAAATTAAAACCAACTGCAGCTAAAGGTACTTACATCAAGTCTATTCACTTGTCAAGTACTATGAGTCCTGCTATTGCTTTAGATCCTAAAGCAGTATAATTGGTAGTTAAACAAATTTTATTATGACAAGAGAAGAAAAATCAATCGCGATAGAAGATTTAACTGCAAAGTTGGCGGATAGTAATATAGTTTATATTGCTGACACTTCTGGATTAGATGCTGAAACAACTTCAAATTTAAGAAGAGCTTGTTTTAAAGCAGGAATCAAATTAGAAGTAGTTAAAAATACTTTGCTTGAAAAAGCAATGGAAGCTTCGGCAAATGATTATGGTGATTTATCATCTGTGTTAAAAGGAAACTCTTCCATTTTTATTTCAGATATTGCTAACTCACCTGCAAAAATCATTAAAGATTTCAGAAAAAAATCTGACAAACCAGCTTTTAAAGGAGCTTATATCAACGGTGAAATTTACATCGGAGATAACCTTTTAGACAGTTTAGCTTCATTGAAATCAAAAGAAGAAGTTATTGGAGAAATCATTGGATTACTTCAATCTCCTGCTAAACGTGTTATTGCAGCATTGTTAAACAATGCAGAGCAAAAAGGTGAAGCAGCAGAATAATTAGAGCACACTAAAAAATAATAATTAAAGAACATTTTAAACGATAGAAAAAATGGCAGATTTGAAACAATTCGCAGAACAATTAGTTAACTTAACAGTAAAAGAAGTTAATGATTTAGCTACAATATTAAAAGATGAGTATGGTATCGAACCAGCTGCTGCAGCTGTTGTAGTTGCTGCTGGTGGTGCTGGTGGTGGTGAAGCTGCTGAAGAGCAAACAGAATTCACTGTAGTACTTAAAGAAGCTGGTGCTTCTAAATTAGCTGTTGTAAAAGCGGTTAAAGAATTAACTGGTCTTGGCTTGAAAGAAGCTAAAGATTTAGTTGACGGTGCACCATCTAACATCAAAGAAGGAGTTACTAAAGCTGAAGCTGAAGGTTTGAAAAAATCTTTAGAAGAAGCTGGAGCTGTTGTTGAGTTAAAATAATCCAACACCAGTTTTAGAACTAGGTTTAGGCCTTGGACAAATGCGTCCAAGGGCCTAAACCATTTTTCGTATAATAAAATTATATCCAGTTTTATTGTTAGTACGAAAATTTTTTGATCGATAACGAAGAAAGAAAATGAGCGAACTTGGTTTATTTTTAAAGATGTATCGGTTACAAAAAAGAAAGTATGGATTACTTAGTGTTTCTACACAAAAAATTACTTTTTTTTAATCAAAATTTTGATCATTGATGATAACAAATCAGACTGAAAGATTGAATTTCGCCTCTACTAAAAACATACCTCAATATCCGGATTTTCTTGATGTTCAGGTAAAATCTTTTCAAGATTTCTTCCAATTGGAAACGAAATCAGACGAGAGAGGCAACGAAGGGTTGTACAACACCTTCATGGAAAACTTTCCAATTACTGATACAAGAAACCAATTTGTATTGGAATTCTTAGATTATTTTGTTGACCCACCTCGTTATACTATTCAAGAGTGTATCGAAAGAGGTTTAACATATAGCGTGCCTTTGAAAGCACGTCTAAAACTTTATTGTACTGATCCAGAGCACGAGGATTTTGAAACTATCGTTCAGGATGTTTATTTAGGAACTATTCCTTACATGACACCAAGCGGTACTTTCGTAATCAATGGTGCTGAGCGTGTAGTAGTTTCTCAATTGCACCGTTCCCCTGGCGTTTTCTTTGGTCAGTCTTTCCATGCTAATGGTACTAAGTTATACTCTGCCAGAGTTATTCCTTTCAAAGGATCATGGATTGAATTTGCTACCGATATCAACAGCGTTATGTATGCTTATATCGATAGAAAGAAAAAATTACCTGTAACTACTTTATTCCGTGCTATCGGTTTCGAAAGAGATAAGGACATTCTTGAGATCTTCGACCTTGCTGAAGAAATTAAAGTATCTAAAACAGGTCTTAAAAAATATATTGGTAGAAAATTAGCTGCGAGAGTATTGAATACTTGGCACGAAGATTTCGTGGATGAGGATACTGGCGAGGTAGTTTCTATCGAACGTAACGAGATTATCCTTGATAGAGATACCATTATCGACAAAGATAATGTGGAAGAAATCATTGATTCTAACGTTAAATCTATTTTGTTACATAAAGAAGATGCTAATCAAGGTGATTATGCTATCATCCACAACACGTTACAAAAAGATCCAACCAATTCTGAAAAAGAAGCCGTTGAGCATATTTACAGACAATTGCGTAATGCAGAACCGCCTGATGAAGAAACGGCTCGTGGTATTATAGATAAATTGTTCTTCTCTGACCAACGTTACAACTTAGGTGAAGTAGGTCGTTACAGAATGAACAAAAAGCTTGGTTTGGATATCCCAATGGAAAAGCAAGTGCTTACTAAAGAAGATATCATTACCATCGTAAAATATTTGATTGAATTAATAAACGCGAAAGCGGATATTGATGATATCGATCACTTATCAAACCGTCGTGTTAGAACAGTTGGTGAACAATTGTCTCAACAATTCGGTGTTGGTTTAGCGCGTATGGCTCGTACTATTCGTGAGAGAATGAACGTTAGAGATAACGAGGTGTTTACACCAATTGATTTGATTAATGCCAAAACATTATCATCGGTTATCAACTCTTTCTTTGGTACTAACCAGTTGTCTCAATTTATGGATCAAACGAATCCATTAGCTGAGATTACGCACAAAAGAAGATTATCAGCATTAGGACCAGGTGGACTTTCAAGAGAAAGAGCAGGATTTGAGGTACGTGACGTTCACTATACGCACTACGGAAGACTTTGCCCAATTGAAACTCCTGAGGGACCAAATATTGGATTGATTTCGTCACTTGGTGTTTATGCTAAAGTAAACGGAATGGGATTCATCGAAACGCCTTATCGTAAAGTAACTAATGGTGTGGTTGATTTAACTTCTGAACCAATTTACTTAAGCGCTGAAGAAGAAGAAGGAAAAATGATTGCTCAAGCAAACATTGAAATGGATGCTAAAGGGAAAATTACTGCTGATAAAGTTATTGCCCGTGAAGAAGGTGATTTCCCAGTAGTTGATCCTAATCAAGTTCATTTCACAGATGTTGCGCCTAATCAAATTGCCTCGATTTCAGCTTCGTTAATTCCTTTCTTGGAACATGATGATGCGAACCGTGCGTTGATGGGATCCAACATGATGCGTCAGGCTGTACCATTGTTACGTCCTGAAGCACCAATCGTTGGAACTGGTTTAGAGCAACAAGTAGCTTCTGATTCAAGAGTATTGATTAATGCTGAAGGAGATGGAACTGTTGAATATGTTGATGCTAACATGATTACCATCAAATACGACAGAACGGAAGCCGAAAGAATGGTAAGTTTTGACCCAGATGAAAAAACATACCAATTAATCAAATTTAGAAAAACGAATCAAAGTACGTCTATCAACTTGAAACCTATCGTAAGAAAAGGGGACAGAGTGAAATTGGGACAAGTACTTTGTGAAGGATATGCAACGCAAAACGGAGAGTTAGCTTTAGGTAGAAACCTTAAAGTTGCTTTTATGCCTTGGAAAGGGTATAACTTCGAGGATGCGATTGTGATTTCTGAAAAAGTGGTTCGTGATGATATTTTCACTTCTATCCACGTTGATGATTATTCTTTGGAAGTTAGAGATACTAAATTAGGTAACGAAGAGTTGACTAATGACATTCCTAACGTTTCTGAAGAAGCAACAAAAGATTTAGATGAAAATGGAATGATTAGAATTGGTGCCGAAGTAAAACCTGGCGACATTCTAATCGGAAAAATTACACCAAAAGGAGAATCAGATCCTACTCCAGAAGAGAAATTGCTTCGTGCCATCTTCGGGGACAAAGCTGGTGATGTAAAAGATGCTTCATTAAAAGCTTCTCCATCATTACACGGTGTGGTTTTAGATAAAAAATTATTCGCAAGAGCGGTAAAAGATAAAAAGAAAAGAACCAAAGATAAAGACGATTTGACGGCTTTAGAAATGGAATTCGAAACCAAATTTGTCGATTTAAAAGAGAAATTAGTAGAGAAACTTTTCACTATTGTAAACGGAAAAACATCTCAAGGTGTAATGAATGATTTGGGTGAAGAAGTTTTACCAAAAGGTAAAAAATACACCCAAAAAATGCTACACGCCGTAGAAGATTTCGCTCACTTAACCAAAGGACAATGGGTTGCTGATGACGAGTCAAACAATTTAGTAAATGACTTAATTCACAACTACAAAATCAAATTAAATGATTTACAAGGTGCTTTAAGAAGAGAGAAATTCACTATCACTGTTGGAGATGAATTACCTGCTGGTATCTTGAAACTGGCTAAAGTTTATATCGCTAAGAAACGTAAACTGAAAGTGGGAGATAAAATGGCGGGACGTCACGGAAACAAAGGTATTGTGGCCCGTATCGTTCGTCATGAAGACATGCCATTCTTAGAAGACGGAACTCCAGTTGATATCGTATTGAATCCATTGGGTGTACCTTCTCGTATGAACATCGGACAGATTTATGAAACGGTTTTAGGTTGGGCTGGAATGAACTTGGGTAGAAAATTTGCTACACCAATTTTTGACGGAGCAACTTTAGATCAAATCAATGAATTTACTGATGAAGCAGGCATTCCACGTTTTGGTCATACTTATTTGTATGATGGTGGAACTGGAGAGCGTTTCCATCAACCAGCAACTGTTGGAGTTATCTATATGTTGAAACTTGGACATATGGTTGATGATAAAATGCACGCACGTTCTATTGGTCCATACTCTCTTATTACACAACAACCATTGGGTGGTAAAGCTCAATTTGGAGGTCAGCGTTTTGGAGAAATGGAGGTTTGGGCACTTGAAGCTTATGGAGCATCAAGTACGCTTAGAGAAATTTTGACTGTTAAATCGGATGACGTTATTGGTAGAGCTAAAACTTACGAAGCTATCGTTAAGGGAGAGTCAATGCCAGAGCCAGGATTACCAGAATCATTCAATGTATTGATGCATGAATTGAAAGGTCTTGGATTAGACATCAGATTAGAAGAATAAAAAGAATGCAGTATTCAGTCTCATATTATTTGAGACTGAATACTTATTATACTAAGTTTTTAAAGATTTATACCCGTAAACCGTTCCGATTTTTTATTGAACCTTTAGGTTTTTATAATTAGCACTTCAGGATGAAAGAGGCTTGAGGTTTAGAGAAGTAATTCGAGGTAGTAGCTGAATGAAATACTCTTTTTTTTGAGAGGAAAATCATAAATCTAAATTCAATTTAATTGCAAATAAATCAATAGTAAAAACTATGATGAATAATAGAAATAATAGTCGAGACAGCAAAAACACCATTAAGAGATTTGATAGAATTTCAATTGGTTTAGCATCTCCAGAATCTATCTTGGCTGAGTCAAGAGGCGAGGTTCTGAAACCTGAAACAATCAATTATAGAACTCACAAACCAGAACGTGATGGTCTTTTCTGCGAGCGAATTTTCGGTCCAGTAAAAGATTTTGAATGTGCTTGTGGTAAATACAAAAGAATCCGTTATAAAGGAATTGTGTGTGACCGTTGTGGAGTTGAAGTTACGGAGAAGAAAGTACGTCGTGATAGAGTAGGACACATTAACTTGGTGGTGCCTATTGCTCACATTTGGTACTTCCGTTCTTTACCAAACAAAATTGGTTACATCCTTGGTTTACCATCTAAGAAATTAGATATGATTATTTACTACGAGAGATACGTAGTAATTCAAGCGGGTATTGCTGTGAATGCTGAAGGTGAATCATTACACCGTTTGGACTTCTTAACAGAAGAAGAATATTTGAATATTCTTGATTCCTTGCCACAAGAAAACCAATATCTTGATGATTTCGATCCTAATAAATTCGTTGCCAAAATGGGAGCGGAGTGTATTATGGATTTATTAGCTAGAACCGATTTGAATGCTTTGTCATACGAATTGCGTCATGCTGCTAATAATGAAACATCAAAACAAAGAAAAACAGAAGCTTTAAAAAGACTGCAAGTTGTGGAATCCTTCCGTGATTCAAACAAAAACAGAGAAAATCGTCCTGAGTGGATGATTATGAAAGTAGTTCCTGTTATTCCGCCAGAATTGCGTCCGTTAGTGCCGCTTGATGGAGGTCGTTTTGCAACATCCGATTTAAATGATTTATACAGAAGAGTTATCATCCGTAACAATCGTTTAAAAAGATTAATGGAGATTAAAGCTCCTGAAGTGATTTTGAGAAATGAAAAACGTATGTTGCAGGAATCTGTTGACTCGTTATTCGATAATACTAGAAAAGCTTCTGCTGTTAAAACAGAATCTAACAGACCATTGAAATCACTTTCGGATTCCTTGAAAGGAAAACAAGGTCGTTTCCGTCAAAACTTATTAGGAAAACGTGTGGATTATTCTGCTCGTTCGGTAATTGTTGTTGGGCCAGAAATGAAATTGTTTGAATGTGGTTTGCCAAAAGATATGGCTGCCGAACTATACAAACCATTCGTTATTCGTAAATTAATCGAAAGAGGAATTGTTAAAACCGTTAAATCGGCTAAGAAAATAATCGACAAGAAAGAGCCAGTAGTTTGGGATATCCTTGAAAATGTAATCAAAGGACATCCTGTAATGCTTAACCGTGCTCCTACTTTGCACAGATTAGGAATCCAAGCGTTCCAACCTAAACTTATTGAAGGAAAAGCAATCCAATTGCACCCATTAGTATGTACGGCGTTTAACGCGGATTTTGATGGTGACCAGATGGCGGTTCACTTGCCACTTGGACCTGAAGCTATATTAGAATGTCAACTATTGATGTTAGCTTCTCACAATATCTTGAACCCTGCTAATGGAGCACCTATTACGGTACCTTCTCAGGACATGGTATTGGGTCTATATTATATGACTAAAGAAAGATTGTCTACTCCAGAAATGAAAATTTTAGGAGAAGGTTTAACTTTCTATTCTGCTGAAGAGTGTAATATCGCTTTAAATGAAGGAAGAGTAGAATTAAATGCTCGTGTTAAAATTAGAGCTAAAGACTTTAATGAGAACGGAGAATTAGTTTATAAAATCATTCAAACTACTGCGGGTAGAGTTTTATTTAATGAAGTAGTACCTGCTGCAGCTGGTTATATCAATGAGGTATTGACTAAAAAATCATTACGTGATATTATTGGAAAAATCCTTTCGGTAACTGATGTTCCTACAACGGCTGCTTTCCTTGATAACATGAAGGATATGGGATACAAATTCGCTTTCAAAGGTGGATTGTCTTTCTCATTAGGAGATATTATTATTCCGGAAAGAAAAGGCGAATTGATTGCTGATGCAAGAGAACAAGTTGACACTATTTCGGTAAACTATAACATGGGTCTTATTACTAATAACGAACGTTACAACCAAGTTATTGATGTATGGACTTCAACGAATGCCTTACTTACAGAATTGGCTATGAAAAACATTAGAGAAGACCAACAAGGGTTTAACTCAGTGTATATGATGCTTGACTCTGGAGCGAGGGGTTCTAAAGAACAAATTCGTCAGTTAACTGGTATGCGTGGTTTGATGGCTAAGCCTAAAAAATCGACTGCTGGTGGTGGAGAGATTATTGAGAATCCGATTCTTTCTAACTTTAAGGAAGGTCTTTCGATTTTGGAATACTTTATCTCTACTCACGGTGCGCGTAAAGGTCTTGCGGATACGGCTCTTAAAACAGCGGATGCTGGATACTTAACTCGTAGATTACATGACGTTTCTCAAGACGTAATTGTAAACTCTGTAGATTGTGGTACGTTAAGAGGAATTGAAGTTTCTGCCTTGAAGAAAAACGAAGAAATCGTTGAGACTTTAGGAGAAAGAATCTTAGGACGTGTGGCATTGCAAGATGTTATCAATCCGTTGAATAATGAAATATTAGTTCACTCAGGTGAGCAAATTACTGAAGCTATCATGAAAGCTATTGAAGAATCTCCACTTGAAAGAGTTGATGTTCGTTCTCCATTAACTTGTGAAGCTAAAAAAGGTATTTGTGCTAAATGTTACGGAAGAAACTTAGCTACTGGAAAAATGACTCAAAAAGGAGAAGCTGTTGGAGTAATTGCTGCACAGTCTATTGGAGAGCCAGGTACACAGTTGACATTACGTACGTTCCACGTTGGTGGAGTTGCGGGTGGTGTTTCTGAAGAATCTACAATTGTAGCTAGATTTGGTGGAAGACTTGAAATTGAAGATTTGAAAACAGTTGTTGGTGAAGATGCTGATGGTAACAAAGTAGATATCGTAGTTTCTCGTTCGACAGAGTTGAAATTAATTGATAGTAAAACAGGTATCTTATTGAGCACGCATAACATTCCTTATGGTTCAGTTATCAGTGTGAAAGATGGTGATGTTGTGGAAAAAGGTGCTGTTATCTGTAAATGGGATCCTTATAATGGAGTTATCGTTTCTGAGTTTACTGGAAAAATTGCTTACGAAGATTTAGAACAAGGACAATCGTTCCAAGTGGAGATTGATGAGCAAACTGGTTTCCAAGAAAAAGTAATTTCGGAAGGAAGAAATAAAAAATTAATCCCAACCTTATTGGTATATGGTAAAGACGGAGAATTAATCCGTTCTTATAACTTACCAGTTGGAGCTCACCTTATGGTAGAAGATGGAGAGAAAATTAAAGCAGGTAAAATCCTTGTTAAGATTCCTCGTCGTTCTTCTAAAGCTGGGGATATTACAGGAGGATTGCCAAGAATTACCGAGTTGTTAGAAGCTCGTAATCCTTCAAACCCTGCGGTAGTTTCTGAGATTGATGGTGTAGTTTCTTTTGGAAAAATTAAAAGAGGTAACCGTGAGATTATCATCGAATCTAAATTTGGTGAGATTAAGAAATACCTAGTGAAATTATCTAGTCAAATCTTGGTTCAAGAAAATGACTTCGTGAAAGCTGGGGTTCCTTTATCTGATGGTGCTATTACTCCAGAAGATATTTTAAGAATTCAAGGACCATCTGCTGTTCAACAGTACTTGGTAAATGAAATTCAAGAGGTATACCGTTTACAAGGGGTAAAAATCAATGACAAACACTTTGAAGTAGTTATTCGTCAGATGATGCGTAAAGTTCAGGTGCAAGATCCAGGAGATACTTTATTCCTTGAAGAACAATTGATTCACACTGCTGATTTCTTGGTAGAGAATGATAAATTGTACGGAATGAAAGTGGTAGAGGATGCAGGTGATTCTGAAGTATTGAAACCAGGTCAGATTGTTTCTCCACGTGAATTGCGTGATGAAAATTCGTTATTGAAACGTAATGATAAAAACCAAGTTGTGGCTCGTGATGTTATTACGGCTACTGCTACTCCGGTATTACAAGGTATTACAAGAGCATCGTTACAAACGAAATCATTCATCTCTGCGGCATCGTTCCAAGAGACTACAAAAGTATTGAATGAGGCAGCTGTTGCTGGTAAAGTAGATACATTAGAAGGTCTTAAAGAAAATGTTATCGTTGGACATAGAATTCCTGCAGGTACTGGTATGAGAGATTATGATCATACTATTGTAGGTTCGAAAGAAGACTATAATGAGATCATGGCTAGTAAAGAAGAATATATCTACTAAGTTATGAGTGATATCAATCAACAAGGCCAAATCAATATTGAATTGGATGAGAAAACAGCTGAAGGGATTTATTCTAACTTAGCTATCATTAATCATTCTGCTTCAGAATTTGTTGTCGATTTTGTAACCATTATGCCAGGCGTGCCTAAGGCTAAGGTTAAGTCGAGAATTGTATTGACTCCACAACATGCTAAGAGATTCCTTAAAGCATTGGGAGAAAATATTCATCGATTTGAACAAGTTAATGGTGAAATTAAAGATACCGAACAACCACAGATTCCTTTGAACTTTGGTCCTGCAGGTCAAGCATAATTTTTTAACATCTATTCATAAAAAAACCTCTTCAGCGATGAAGAGGTTTTTTGTTTTTTATGAATAAACTGCGTTCTCATTATGATTAACGCATTTTAGGCTTTTTATTTTTTAACAGTTATATTTTTATTAATCTAAATTTTGAAAAAAAAACATTTAATTTTATTTTGTAATCAAATGTAATGGGTATTCTTTAATATATTAGCGGTTCATTTTTTATAAACTAAATTAATTATGAAAAAAAATATTTTTATTTCATTAGTCCTCTTGTTAAGTTGTTTAAATGGTTTCTCACAAGTTTTTTCAAATTCAACTATTTCTGCTGCGGGTTCTTGGAATGGAACATTAACAAAAACGGTAACTGTTTCTGGTTTGTCAAATTTGAATGCAGGAATTTTTGAATTAGTACAAGTTAATCTTCATATGGGTGATGATGCTAATACCAGAAATTATAATTTGTATAGAATAACATTAACCAAAGGAACTACAAGTATAGAATTAGTTGCAAATGGAGGTTTGCCAAATTCTACTGTTAAACAAATCAATACCAAATTTAGATACAATACATATTTAAAAAGACTATTTGAACACGGTGGAACTGCTGAACCTTTTAGCGTTGGCTATTATCGTTCACAAGATGATTTAACAGCATTTAATGGGATTGACCCAAATGGAGTTTGGACTGTAACAATAACAGAAACTTCCTCTGCAACGGGAGGTCGATTTAACAATGTAGACTTGGTATTCAAAACACCGTTCACCGTTCAAGATTACACTACACTTACTAGTTATGATAATTGTTCTACTCCTTATTGTTTAGGTACCGCTGAAATTATTGTAGCGTCTAACAATGGATTTACAAATCAATCAGGTGACATGTACAATCCGAATACACCTTCATGTAGCTGGAATGCGGCACAAAACAATTCGGCTTGGTTTAAATTTAGAGCTGCTCAAACTTCAGTAAAAGTTACAATATCTGCTATATCTGGGAATTTACAAATTTTAGCGGTTGATGCAGGAGCAGATAATAATCCATGCACTCCTGGAGATAATTTAGTTTTAACTGGAGGTTGTCCAACATTAAGCATTAATGATACTTATAGTAGCCCACAATATACAAATGGCTCGACAAAAAACAATCAGCTCAATTTAAGTGGTTTAACCATAGGAAAGTATTACTATTTCATTGTTGATGGATCAGGAGCGTCTGTTTCTCCTTTTTATATAGAGACTACAGGAACATCATTTGATTGTTCTAATTGTGCCCTTAATGCTACATTAGGTAGCAATAGCCCAGTTTGTCAAAATGGAACATTAAATCTAACTTGTAATGATGGAACAAGTTGGTCTTGGACAGGTCCAAATGGTTTTACAAGTAGTAGTCAAAATCCAACTTTAAACAATGTGACATCTTTGGCCTCTGGGACCTATACTGTTGCTATCACAGACAATAATGGATGTACCGATACTAAGTCTATAGACGTGGTTATATCTCCTAATATAGTTCCTTCTTTTAATACTCCAAGTCCAGTTTGCATAGGCTCAACATTAAACCCTCTTCCTACAACTTCAAATAATGGAATTCTTGGAACTTGGAGCCCTGCTTTGAATAACACAACTACAACAACTTATACTTTTACCCCTAATGCCGGTCAGTGTGCTTCAACTACTTCACTATCCATTACGGTTAATAATTGTGATTTTGGACCTTATGCCACCGCTGTTTGGATGGATGATTGTACTACTCCTGGTGATGGTAAATTTTATAATACAACTGGAGGAGGAGCTGATTTGATTAATCAAGAACCTGGCAATACCTTCATCAAAGATTTTGGAGTTCATATAACAAACTCTTCGACTTTAATTTTAAGAGGAGGGGAAGTAAAGACTTATAGAAATGGCAATACTAATGTTTGTGGAGCCAAAATGTACTACAGGTATTATTTAAACTCTGCATCAGGTGGTGCTTTTGCTCCAAGAAACTTAGCTTTTTATAGTGATTGTAATACTGGTATAAGTGAATTTATAAATGGAGGTGGACCTTGTGTTGCTGGTCAGCAAAAATGGCAATGTGTTTCTCAATCTGGATGTGATGCTCCTGTAGATTTAACTACTCTCGCACCTGGAGATTATACATTAGAAGTTTACTATGATGTAACAGGCGATTTTAATTCTACTAGTTTATGTCGTGATACTATCATTTTAAATAACGGTGGGACAAACTATAAAGCTAATTTTACTATCATAGCAGTACCAACAGTAAGCAATACTAATCCAACAACTTGTAACGGCACAGAGGGAAGTATTACTATTTCAGGCCTTAGAGCTAATGATGTTTATGCGGTTAGTTACCAATTTAATTCAACCTCAATTGGGCCAAATAATTTTACTTCAAATAATAATGGAGAAATTCTAATTTCAAATTTAGGTATTGGTACTTATTCTAATTTTAGTTTTGTTATCAATAGTTGTACAACCACATTACCTTCTAGTGTGACGCTTCAAAATCCAATTTTCACTCCTGTTTTTAGTACACCAAATCCTTTTTGCTATGGAGCTACTGTGCCAGCTACGGTATTTCCAACAACTTCAAATAATGGGATTACAGGAAGTTGGTTACCAGCTATAAATAATACTGCAACGACAAACTATACATTTACACCAGATGCTGGACAATGTGCTATTACCAGCAATTTAACGGTTGTGATTAATCCTGAAATTACCGGAGCAATCAATTCAAATCCAAACACGGTTTGTAATGCAAGTTCTTCTGGCTGTTCTCCTTCGGGGACACATGTTGTAATTAATGAAGTGATGCATTTTCCAACCACAGCTCAAGGGCTAGTTGCTAATGGGACTGAATATGTTGAGCTTTACAATCCGACATGTTCTCCAGTAGATTTATCATGTTATACAATAGCTACAGCAGCTAGGCCAAATTCCAATCCAGGAAGCGCTCTTTCTAGAGGAGGTACTATTATTTTACCATCAGGGACTACTTTAGCGCCTAAATCACATTATGTTATAGGTACTTCTACTTCCTCTTCAAATCTTGCCAATATTGATTACAATACAACTTTAACTTCAAATTATTGTTCTATCAATCAATTTGTAATGGCCAATGGAGATGGTTGGGTTGCCTTAAATGATGCTAATGGAACTCCAGTGGATGCTATCTATTGGACAGTTGGAGCCAATGAAAGTTCTAAAATAACAACAGATGATGATTTAGATGACGCACCATGTATTCCTTCATCGGTTGGTTCTTGTAATACTAGTAGTTTGACATTGTTATCTGCCAAAGCTATCTATCAATTAAATCCAGCATTAATTAATTATGTTGGACAAACCACAATTCTAGGATTAGGATCAACAGGAAATACGTTTAGTAGAATACCTGATGGTGGTTCTTGGCAAAGAGATATTCCTGGAAGTATTAATTTAGTTAATTGTAATAATGGTATTTGCGATACAGCTCCAACGGCTACTTGTAATGGAAATGCAACAGTAATCATTACTCAAGGCTCAGGAAATTATAGTTATTTATGGAATGACCCTCAAGCTCAAACTACTCCAACAGCCACTAATTTATGTGCTGGGAATTATTGTGTTACTGTAACTGACTTGGATACTAATTGTAACCAACAATTCTGTGTAACTGTAAACGATAACATTCCAAATGTAACACCAACTTTTAGTTTTGGAACAATTTCAAATATTTGTTCAGGAGGCGTAGTGCCAACATTACCAAATACTTCAGCAAATGCAATTACAGGAACTTGGTCGCCTAGTGTTGTTGATAATACAAATGGTGGAACTTACACTTTTACTCCGGATGCCGGACAATGTGCTCTAGTCACAACATATACTGTTAATATAATTCCTCAAAATACACCAACTTTTAGTTTTGGAACAACTTTAAATACTTGTTCAGGAGGCGTAGTGCCAACATTGCCAAATACTTCAGCAAATGCGATTACAGGAACTTGGTCGCCTAGTGTAGTTGATAATGCTAATAATGGAACTTATACTTTTACACCGGATGCCGGACAATGTGCTACAGTTGCCACATTTACAGTTAACATAACACCTCAAACAACACCAACTTTTAGTTTTGGAAACAGTTTAGGTATTTGCTCAGGAGGTTTAGTGCCAACTTTACCAAACACTTCAGGTAATGCTATCACAGGAACTTGGTCGCCTAATGTAGTTGATAATGCCAATAACGGAACTTACACTTTTACTCCGGATGCCGGACAATGTGCTACAGTTGCCACATTTACAGTTAACATAACACCTCAAACAACACCAACTTTTAGTTTTGGAACTAGTTTAGGAGTATGTTCTGGAGGTTTAGTGCCAACTTTACCAAACCCTTCGGGCAATGCTATCACAGGAACTTGGTCACCTAGCGTAGTTGATAATGCCAATAACGGAACTTACACTTTTACTCCGGATGCCGGACAATGTGCTACAGTTGCCACATTTACAGTTAACATAACACCTCAAACAACACCAACTTTTAGTTTTGGAAATAGTTTAGGTGTATGTTCTGGAGGTTTAGTGCCAACTTTGTCAAACACTTCAGACAATGCTATCACAGGAACTTGGTCACCTAGTGTTGTTGATAATGCTAATAACGGAACTTACACTTTTACCCCAGATGCAGGACAATGTGCTACAGTTGCAACATTTGTCGTTACAGTAACTCCTCAAACAACACCGATATTTAGTTTTGGAAGTACATTGAGCACTTGTTCGGGTAGCGCAGTGCCAACATTACCAAACACTTCAGATAATGCGATCACAGGAACTTGGTCACCTAGTGTAGTTGATAATGCCAATACCGGAACTTACACTTTTACTCCTGATGCTGGACAATGTGCTACAGTTGCCACATTTACCGTTATAGTAACTCCTCAAACAATACCAACTTTTAGTTTTGGAACTGCATTGAATATTTGTACAGGTGGAATTGTACCAACTTTACCAACTATTTCTAATAATGCTATCACAGGAACATGGTCGCCTTCTGTTGTTGATAATAACAACGACGGAATCTATACTTTTACTCCAAATTCATCTAGTTCGTCTTCTCCTAATTTAATTGTAAACGGTGATTTTTCTCAAGGAAATTCGAACTTCAGCAGCGATTATCAGTACCTCGCGAATGCAGGCCTAAATGGAGTACAAAAAGCGTACGGAATTGTATCTGCTGCCAATTCATGGTTTCAATTTTTTCAGCCTTGTTTAAGTAATGCGCCTTCTGGAGGAAATATGATGGTAATTGACGGCTCAACATCTAATGGAGGAACTGATAAAGTTTGGGGACAAACAGTAACTGTACTTCCTAACAGAACTTATACTTTTAGCTATTGGTTGCAAACAATTGCTACTCCCAATCAAGCCTTAATTGACGTTAAAATTAATGGTGTTTCTATAGGAACATCATCAGCCCCAAATACTAATTGTCAAACCGTACAATATACTTACACATGGAATTCTGGTACAAATACTACAGCTCAAATTGAGATCTTTGATAGAATTTTTGTTGCCAATGGTAATGACTTTTCTTTAGATGATATTTCATTTGTTGAAAATGGTTCGCAATGTGCTACCAATTCAATACTTACTGTAACTGTTACTCCACAAACAACTCCAACATTTAGTTTTGGAACAAGTATAGGTATATGTTCAGGAGGAGTAGTGCCAACATTACCAAACACTTCGGATAATGCTATCACAGGAACTTGGTCACCTAGTGTTGTTGATAATACCAATAACGGAACTTATACTTTTACACCTGATGCAGGTCAATGTGCTACAGTTGCAACATTTGCAGTTTCCATAACTCCTCAGACGACACCAACATTTAGTTTTGGAACAACTTCGATTATTTGTTCAGGAGGAGTTGTGCCAACATTACCAAATACTTCAAACAATGCTATCACAGGAACTTGGTCACCAAGTGTTGTTGATAATACCAATAACGGAACTTATACTTTTACACCTAATGCAGGACAATGTGCTTCAGTTGCTTCATTTGTGGTAACTATAACTCCTCAGACGACACCAACTTTTAGTTTTGGAACTACATCGAGTATTTGTTCTGGAGGGGTAGTGCCAGCTTTACCAAACACTTCAGGAAACGCTATCACAGGAACATGGTCACCTAGTGTAGTTGATAATGCCAATGATGGAACTTACACTTTTACACCAGATGCAGGACAATGTGCTACAGTTGCCACATTTGTGGTTACAATTAATGAAAAACCTCAATTTACAATCTCAGGTGGATGTGACGGGATAAATTATGTTTTGAATATCGTTCAACAAAATCAAAATATTAATTCAGTTCAATGGTTTTATAATAATGTAATCATTGGTCAAGGAAACTCAATTGTCATTACAAATGAAGGTACTTATACAGCAGTTGCAACTAACTCACTTAATTGCGATAATAATGCTCAATTTGTTGTTACCAATGATTTTTGTTCTATACAAAAAGGGATTTCTGTTAATAATGATGGATTAAATGATGTTTTTGAATTATCAAATCTAGGGGTAAAATATTTGCAAATTTTCAATAGATATGGCATGAAAGTATATTCAAAAAGCAATTATACAAACGAATGGGGTGGTAAATCTGACAATGGTGATGAACTTCCAGATGGTACGTATTATTATGTAATAGACAGAAATAATGGCGAGACCAAAACGGGATGGATTTATATCAATAGAGCTCAATAACACATTAGATAATTTGTATTCAAAATAAAAACAAACACAAAATGAAGAAACTATATTTCATTGCGATATTGGCTTTAGCGATTACCGAGTTAAAAGCACAGCAAGACCCGCATTACACGCAATACATGTATAACATGAGTGTGATAAATCCGGCATATGCTGGTTCAAAAGAAAGTTTATCTGGAGGTTTACTTTACAGAGCCCAATGGGTGGGAATAGAAGGAGCGCCAACAACAGGTACCTTCTTTCTCCATAGTCCTGTGGGTAGAAATGTTGGTTTGGGACTTTCTGTAATTTCAGATAAGATTGGTCCTGTTGAAGAAAACAACATTTATGGTGATTTCTCATACACCCTAAATTTAGGAGGAGAACATAGATTAGCCTTTGGTTTAAAAGCGGGAGCTACTATGCATAAAATTGATTTTGCAACGATTTACCCAACGTTGCCTAATCCTTCTACGAGTGATCCGTTTTATGCATCAAATCCGAATAGTACGTTTTTAAATATTGGTTCAGGACTTTTCTACTATACCAATAAATATTATATCGCTTTTTCTGTTCCAAACATGTTAAGATCTAAATATTTAGATTTCAATGGAAGACAATACGGGACGGATGTCATACATTATTTCTTAACTGGAGGGTATGTGTTTGATTTAAATCCGAATTTAAAATTCAAACCATTTGCCATGATAAAATCGTCAGTTAACGCACCAACATCTTTTGATGTTTCTACAAACTTTATGTTTTATGATAAGTTAGAGTTAGGAGCAACTTATAGATTGGAAGACTCTTTTGGGGCTATGGTGAATTTTGCCATTACACCAAGTTTAAGAATCGGATATGCTTATGATCACATCATTTCTGATTTAAAAGTAGTAGCACCAGCTTCTCATGAGTTCATGCTATTATTTGATTTGAACTTCCCGAAAAAAGTATCACGTTCACCAAGATATTTCTAACCTAAAGTACTTCTAAAAAATGAAAAATCTATATATAGCATTAAGTTTTGTGGTCATCAGTCTTACTGTTTCGGCGCAAAATAAAAACACTAAATCAGCTGATAAATTATTCAATAGATTTGAATATGTTGATGCAGCCAAAGAATATCTAAAATTGGTTGATAACGGCAAAGCAGACCCTTACGTTTACAAACAATTAGCCGATACCTATTACAACATGTTTAATTCTACGGAAGCTGTTAAATGGTATGCCAAAGCTACAGAGACTAATCAAGAGGCCGAAACATATTACCGCTATGCTCAAATGCTAAAAGCTAATGGGAAATATGAGGATGCTAACAAACAAATGCAAAAGTTTGCGGCTGCAGCTCCAAGTGATTCTCGAGCTAAGGCATTTAAAGAAAATCCTAATTACGTTCCAAGATTATTGGATAAAACCAAATTATACAATGTTAATCCTTCTGATATCAGTAGCGATAAGTCTGATTTTGGAGCGGTGCTTTACGACAACAGTTTGTATTTTGCTAGCGCTAGAAACGGAGCTAGAAAAACGTATGGTTGGACAGATGAGCCTTTCTTAGACATTTATAAAGCAGATTACAATGCTGATGGCACTATCACCAATGCTTCTCCACTAACCGATTTAAATTCTAAATGGCATGATGGTCCAATCACTATTAGTGCTGATGGAAATACGGCTTACTTTGCCAGTGAGAGTTTTAAAGAAAAGATATCGGAAAAAGATAAAAAAGCCAATGCTAAATTCAGTCAAGTGTACTTATTCAAAGCGGTTAAAACTGGAGATAAATGGGGAGACATTACGGCTTTACCGTTTAATGATAAAACCTTTTCCAACAGTAATCCAAGTTTAAGTCGTGATGGTAAAACATTGTACTTTTCTTCAAACCGACCTTCAAGTGTTGGTGGAACAGATATTTGGAAAGTAGCTATTAATGCAGACGGAACGTATGGTGAACCTCAAAACTTAGGGGTAAAAGTAAATACCGAAGGCAATGAGACTTTTCCTTTTATAGCCGATGATAACAAAACATTATATTTTGCTTCGAGTGGTAAACAAGGATTTGGTGGCTTAGATGTGTATCAAATAGATTTATCTAATGGTTCTGAAGCTAGTAATTTGGGTAAACCAGTAAATACGGAGAAAGATGATTTTGCTTTCACGTTTAATGAAAGTAAAAAAGCAGGTTTCTTATCTAGTAATCGTAATGGAAACGACGATATCTTCGCTGTAAGTCCGATTTGTGGTGTAGATGTTCAAATTGTAGTTACAGACGCTAAAACAGGGGCTATTTTAGCTAATGCTAGCGTTTCTATATTGGATGACAAGAAAAATGTTATCGCTACTGAAATGGCTAATGCTAAAGGTGAAGTAAAATATAGAGTGGAATGTGACCGCGCTTATGTAGTGCAAGCTTCAAAAGACGGGTATGAAGGCAGTACTTTTGCTGTGACTAAAAGTAAAGGACCATCTGCTACTGTGGCTGCTGCTTTACAACCTATCGATGTTATTGTAACGGAAACAGAAATTATTTTGAAGCCGATTTACTTTGAATTTGACAAAAGCAATATCACACAGGAAGGCGCTTTTGAGTTAGACAAACTAGTTCAGGTGATGAAAAACAATGATAAAATGGTGATCATGGCCAAATCACATACCGATAACAGAGGAAGCGATAAATACAACTTAGCGTTATCTGATAGAAGAGCAAAATCTACTGTTCAATACATTGTTTCGAAAGGAATTGCTGCTGATAGAATTTCAGGAAAAGGAATGGGTGAATTAGAACCAAAAGTAGATTGCGGAAAAGATTGTACTGAAGCACAACATGCACAAAACAGACGTTCTGAATTCTTGATTGTGAAGTAAAAAATTAAAATTATATTTGCTGTCAAAAGAAACAAATATCTCTTATGACATTTAAACAATTTTATTTACTTGGTTTATTTGGAATTACTTTTTCAGTAGCAACATATTTGTTTTTTTTAAGACTATCACATTCTAACAAGAGCAAACAAAATAATTATTATAAAGAAATAAATCAAGGTTTATTGTTTATAATATTTGCCATTCTTTCATGGTCAGTTGTAGCAATTTACAAGATTTTTGATTTAAAAGAATTTTCACTTTCTTATATCATCAACGATAGAATACTATCGTCAATGAATAATCTTTTCCTTTTCTTAAGTTTGGCTTTTTTCCCAATTAAAGAGAAAAATATTTTTACGTCTTATTTTGTTAAGAAAGAAAAATGGGTTATCAATGTATTTATAATCTTTTCTATAGTTATCTGTTTTTTTACAATAACGGATAAGATTAGTGATAGTTTTAATTTCGTTTCGAGATTATTGATAGTTGGATTAGATTCTGTTTTCTCCATTGCTTGCTTATCGGGTTTAGGCTATGTTTTGTATTATGCCTATAAAGAATTAGGTTTTGAAAAATGGACACTAACCTATATTAAGATTTCTATTGGACTCTTATCTTTAACGCAAGTTTTATTGCCTTTGTCAAAGATGGTTCCTGGTGCATTAAGCCTTTTTTACCCACACTTTTTAGCTTTTTTCATCATCTGTATTACACAGTTGGTTTTTTTGATTGCAAATTATTATACAGTTTTATACTATTCTTTAAAAAACAATTCATTAGCAGAAAACAACTTTTTAAAAGACCAAAATATCAATTCTCAAGATATTGCGGAAATATTGAAAATTGAAATAGGATATAGTAATGAAAATAAGTTATTCTATTTGACTATAGTGTTTAAAGATCAATTTCAAAAGCAATTTAAAGAGACTAATGAAAATTCAAAATTATTACAACCGCTATTATATTGGTTATTATTTTCAGCTGCCAAAAAACAAAATGTTATGCTAACTCATCAAGATGTAGCATTGGCAAAATATAGAATGGTTGATTATTGGAATAAAGAAAGTAATTTTAAACTAAACCAGGAGTTATTGTTTTTTAACGAAAGTGGTTATTTTGAATTTAAAATTAACGAAGAAAATATAACTATATGTGAAAAAGATTTTTTCAAATCTAAATTATCTGTAAAAGAAATTTTCAAAAAATACTTCATTTGTTTTGTGCCACAAGAAATCAAAACTACAGAACAATTAAATAACAAGAAAAATGCAGACAAGTATTTGTTAGATAATTTTGAAGCTTTTTACAAAAATATTTTAGAATAATTTTCATCTCTCAAGGATAGTTGTGTTGATGTTTATTCTTGTAACGAAAACACAATCAAATTGTTGCCTATTTCATTATATTTCTTTTATAGCTTGAAATATTTATTTCCCTTCATAATTCTTATTATTTTTTAAAAAAAAATAAATTTGATTTGTAAAATGTATTCAAATACGATAACCAATGCCATCCTTAAACTCAATAAAAAAATATCTTCTATTCCTTTTTCTTATATCATTTACTTTTTCAGTAAATGGTCAGGTTGTAATTAATGAGTTAATGGTACGACCCCCAGGAACGGTTAACACCCCTCCAAATGGGCTGATTTATAATAGCAGTCAGGAATATATAGAGCTTTATAATAGCGGTTGTTTGCCAATAAATGTTTCTGGTTATTTTATAGCCATGAAACAAACCATCGGGACTATAAATACTGGTGGAACAATAAGAATTCCAAATGTTGCCGCAGCTATAATTCCCTCAGGAGGGCATATAGTTTTAGCTTCTGCAAATCCTGCTGGTGCAGCTGTTGGGAATGTAGATATTCCTTTAGCAGCAGCGGATTATTGTTTTTATAATGGAAATTTTGTTCTTGCAAATACGGATGGATGGTGTGCACTTTATAATGCGGCAGGTGTTGCAATTGATTGCGTTTATTGGTCCTCTAGTGCTGCTAATCTTACATCCAATACTTCTGATTATAATACAGGTCCACTATGTTTGCCTACAGGAAGCCCTGCTGTTACTTTACAAACCCCTTTTCAATTAAATACTTCAAATCCATCGATTATAAAATATGGAGGAGCAAATCCTGCTGCTGGTAGTCCTTTGAGTAGACAACAAGATGGCTCAAGTACTTGGGTTCAAAATTTAGCTACTTCAATTAATTCGATTTCTGCAACGGGTCATTGTAATGGTGGTACTTGTGTTACTCCGTCATTACCTGCAGCCCCTGTTGTCACAACTCCAATTAATTATTGTCAAGGCGCCACTGCTTCAGCTCTTTCTGCAACTGCATTAACGGGAGGTACTTTAAATTGGTATGGGACGAATGCAACTGGAGGTACTGCTAGTGCTACTGCACCAACACCTTCTACTACTACAGTAGGGCCTACTACTTATTATGTTAGTCAAACGATAGGCGGATGTGAAAGCCTTAGATCCGCTATTGTTGTGAACGTCAATGCCTCATCTAGTAGTGTTGTTAGTTGTGGGATTCCAACAACTACCTCTGTAACTTTTAATTGGACGGCAGCAACAGGAGCAACAGGATATACTATTTCATACCAAGTTAATGCGTTAACACCAGTAAACGTTGGCGCAGTTGCGAATACACCAACCTCATATACCGTTGGTTCATTGAATTCTGGTGATAGTGTAACTATTACGGTTACACCAACCGGTGCAGCCCCTACTTGTTTTACTTCAACCACTTTTTCTTGTGCTACACTTGTTAATAATGCCTGTGGTGCTTGTGCAACTCCAACTTGCCCTATAGTTGGTGTGTCTAGTTATGCCAACTTGAATTTTTCAGCTGGGTCTTGTAATACTTGGACACCTCAAGCCACAAATACGACACTTACTAATTATTATTTGGCAACCTCTGATGCTTCCGGTTTTCTTGGAATAGCTCAACAAGCTACTAGTTCTCCGGGTTTATGTATAGTGCGTTCTGCCGTTATTAGACCTTTGGCAACCTCTTGTAATGTAGCTTCTTCTATTTCTCCTTCTGCTACCAATGCGAATAGTGTTGCGTCTGGATTTAATCCTGAATGGTATGGATTGACACCTAATACACAATACATAGTTGTTGAAACCGTAGTTTTGAGTGCCACTTGTTCATTAACTTCATTATGTACAAACTATTATGGATGTACAACCCCTGCAACTCCTACAGCTAGTGTAACTGTTCAGCCAACTTGTTCTACTCCTACAGGTACTATAGTTGTTTCAGCACCAGTTGGAGCTGGAAATTTATATAGTATTGATGGTGTTACCTATCAAGCTAGTACCACATTCACCGGATTATCGCCTAATAACTATACTGTTACTGTTAAGAAAACACCAACAGGCTGTGTCTCAGGCGGAACAATACTAACTGTAAATGCTGTCCCAACTATTACTGCGCCAACCGCTAGTGCTACAGTTCAACCCACATGTACTACACCTACAGGAACAATAGTTGTAACCGCTCCAACGGGAGCCAATCTTGAATATAGTGTTAATGGTGTCACATATCAATCTAGTACAACCTTCACAGGATTGGCACCCAATAATTATAATGTAACAGTTAGAAATACCTCTAATGGTTGCGTTTCAACGGCAACTGTTGTTACTATTAATGCTGTTCCGACTATTGCAACACCAACTGCTAGCGCGACAGTACAACCATCGTGTGCCACGCCAACAGGAACCATAGTGGTTACAGCACCAACAGGGGCAAATTTGGAATATAGCGTTAATGGGACTACCTACCAAGCCAGTGCAACCTTTACAGGATTAACACCCAATAATTATAATGTTACTGTTAGAAATACTATAAACGGTTGTGTTTCAACAGCCACAATTGTTGCTATAAATGCTGTGCCAACTATTGCTGTTCCCACAGCTAGTGCAACTGTGCAGCCAACATGTGCTATACCCACAGGAACTATTGTTGTAACAGCTCCAACAGGAGCCAATCTGGAATATAGTGTTAATGGAACTACCTACCAAACTAGTGTAACTTTTACAGGATTAGCAACAAACAATTATAATGTTACAGTTAGGAATACTACTAATGGATGTGTTTCAGCCGCAACAATAGTTACTATAAATGCCGTACCTACCATTGCCGCTCCTTCTGCCAGCGCTACTGTACAACCAACATGTACCACTCCAACAGGGACTATAGTTGTTTCAGCACCTACAGGGGCAAATTATCAATACAGCATCAATGGGGTTACTTATCAAGCTAGTATCACTTTTACTGGATTGGCACCCAATACTTATAATGTAACCGTTAGAAATACTACCAATAGTTGTGCTTCTATCCCAACTATAGTTACTATAAATGCTATCCCAACCATTGCAACACCAACGGCTAGTGCTACAGTTCAACCAACATGTACCACGCCAACTGGAACTATAGTAGTTACAGCTCCAACGGGAGCCAACTTAGAATATAGTATTAATGGAACTACTTACCAAACTAGTACGACTTTTACAGGATTAACTCCAAATAATTATAATGTTACGGTTAGAAATACCACTAATGGTTGTGTTTCAACAGCTACGATTGTTGCTATAAATGCTATCCCAACCATTGCAACACCTACTGCTAGTGCTACCGTTCAACCTACTTGTACCACCCCAACAGGAACTATAGTGGTTTCAGCACCAACAGGAGCCAATTTAGAATATAGTGTTAATGGAACTACCTACCAAACTAGTACCACTTTTACAGGATTAACTCCAAATAATTATAATGTTACGGTTAGAAATACGACTAATGGCTGTGTTTCAACAGCTACGATTGTTACTGTAAATGCTATACCAACCCTTGCTACTCCAACGGCTAGTGTTACTGTTCAGCCGACTTGTACTACACCAACCGGAACTATAGTTGTCACTGCTCCAACGGGTGCGAATTTAGAATATAGTGTTAATGGAACTACCTACCAGACTAGTACAACCTTTATAGGATTAACTCCAAATAATTATAATGTTACGGTTAGAAATACTAGTAATGGTTGTGTTTCTTTAGCGACTCCTTTAACGGTTAATCCAATTCCAAGTGTTGCAGTGCCTACAGTAACTACTCAACAACCCGATTGTACTGTATTAACTGGAGCCATTCAAGTTACTTCCCCTTTAGGGACTACTTTAGAATATAGTAACAATGGAGTATCCTTTCAATTGACAACAGGATTTTTAAATTTATCTCCTAACAATTATGTGGTTACCGTTAGAAATACTATAAATGGTTGCACCAGTTCTACAGCGCCTATTATAATTGCCAATAGTGTTAATGATGTTGTTGTAAATCCAAACCCTCTTCCATTACAGGATTGCGATCCTAATAATGATGGTTTTGTAACTTTTGATTTAACACAGATTATCAATAGTATTACTGGAGGTAATCCAAATTACACTGTTACTTTTCATGAAACACCAGACGATGCCTTAATCAATGGAACCACTATTCCGAATCCTTTGATTTACGACAACATAAATCCATTTGTTCAAACTATTTATGTTAGAGTTGATTCCAATACAACAACGTGTTATCAAATAGTACCCCTTCAATTAATAGTCAACAAGACTCCAGTTCCGACCCAACCAACGCCATATGCATTGTGTGATTACACCGGAGCCGTTGGCTTTGAGACTTTTGATTTAACCACAAAAATTAATGAGATATTGGGTAGTATTAACCCGGCATTAACAAGCGTAAGTTTCTACACAAGTCAACCGGATGCTGATGCAGGAACCAATGCTATCACTAGTATTTCTAGTTATGTGAATGCTAGTCCAAACACCCAAACGCTTTATGTTCGAGTGGAGACTATCGCTACGGGATGCTATGATGTAGTAACCTTGCAATTAGTAGTGAATCCGATACCGAATTCACTTCAGCCGAACTACCCACAGTATTCTCTTTGTGATGTTGACCAAAGTAATATCGGCTTTGAGACCTTTGATTTAGGCAGTAAGATCAATGATATTTTATTAGGACAAACCGGAATGACGGTTAGGTTTTATATCAGTTTAGGAGATGCTCAGAATGGGACTAATGAAATTACCAACTTACTGTATCAAAACCAGATACAGTATGTTCAAACCTTAGGGATAAGCATTACCAATAATGCCACAGGATGTTCTGTTATCTCTACGATGGATATTAGAGTAGAGCCTTTACCAAGTTTAATTCCACCTACACAGCCTTACACACTTTGCGATGATGATCAAGATGGGTTTACTACTTTTGATTTAACGAGTTTGTTACCAGGATTGTTAAATTCGATTACTACTTATACAGTGAGTTTCCATGAAACGCCACAAGATGCTGCTAGTAATGGTACTACGATTCCTAATCCGGCGCAGTATATTAATATCAATCCGTTTGTTCAGATTATTTATGCCAGAGCGGAAGATAATTTAACCCACTGCGTTAGTGTTATTCCCATAGAGTTGGATGTTAATCCGAGTCCAAAAACGCCAGTATCTTTAGTTGATATTACAGTATGTGATACGGATAACAATCCACAAGATGCAAGTACAAGAGTTGATTTAACCCAATTAACCGCTAGTGTTCTATCACAACAACCTTTGCCAGCTACAGCCTATAGTGTAACGTATTACACCAGCTTAGCTATAGCCCAAGTAGGAACCGCACCGATTATACCAGACACGAACTATGTTGGCAGTAATGGTCAGACGATATGGGTTAGAGTAGAGAACAATGTGACCCATTGTTATAATATAGGCACCTTCTTGTTGCATATTAATACTCCACTGTTGCTTACTACTCCCACTCCGCTTAGTTTGTGTGATGATGATGCTAATCCAAACAATCAATACCATACTTTTGATTTAACGGTAAAAAATGCTCAAATCACCCAAGGATTATTAGGATATACCGTAACGTATTATCCAAGTTTACTAGAAGCACAAACCCATACTAATCCAATTACTACACCAACAGCGTATCAAAATGACCTATTACATCCAGCGGTACAAACCTTGGGAGTAGTGGTTAGTAGTCCAGCACCGGCGAATTGTGAAAGTATCACGACCTTGGATATTAGAGTCTTACCAATTCCAACTCCAAATACCAATCCAGCGGCTTTGGCACCAAAATGTGATGATAATAATCCGGGGGATATGCTAGAGTATTTTGATTTAACGGTTAATGAAAGCTACATTAGAAATAATGACCCGAACTTAAGTTTCCATTACTTCCCAACACAAGCAGATGCAGAAAATAATATTGTAGCCAACGAAATACTAACCCCAACCAACGCTTTAGTGGGGACTAATGTTTGGATACGAGTAGAGAACACCAGAGTGGACTATCAAGGGAATCACTGTTATGTACTGGTTGAACAAGCTTTGAAAGTGAATCCACTGCCAACGGTAGTACAACCATTAGCTCCTTATAGAGTATGTGATAATGATACCGATGGATTAGCCCCATTTGATTTGACTAACCCATTGTTAGCCCCACAGATACTAGGAGCAGCACAAGCTACTACAGACTTTACGATAAGCTACTACTTAACAGCAGCAGGCGCTAATCCACTGACTAATACAGGACAACTACCGCTAGTATCTCCGTATACTAATGTTACTGCCAATTCACAAAACATCTACATTAGAGTAGTAAACAATACCACAGGATGTACTAATACAGGAGTACTTACTTTAGCCGTAGAACAATATGCTACCGCTACAGGGCCACAAACTTTTGCAGAATGTGATAATTATAATGACCCTTATGATGGTATCCACCAAATTGACTTGACTCAATATGCTACGGCTATCCTTAATGGACAAAGCCCAACGGTATTCTTAGTAAGTTATTATACTAGTTTGGCAGACGCTACAGCAGGGACAAATGCCTTAACACTAGCCCAAGCTCAAGCCTATCAAACCGATCCAGATACCGATACAATATGGGTTAAGGTAGAGAACAGCAGTAATACCATTACGCCTTTATGTTATGCTATTACCACTATTGATATCACCGTGGAGCGTTATCCTAATCCTATTATCGTAACGGATAATGGTGTGAATACGATTTGTGTTAACTTTGATACCAACGCAGTAGTAAGACCATTAACACTAGATAGTGGTATTGCTAATCCCGGGAATTATACTTTTGAATGGTTTGAGGATGCAGCCACTACTCCGATAACAGGGGCAACAGGACCAACGTATACGGTGAACACTTCATCGGCAACGGGAGCTACTAGAAATTATACGGTGCATGTTACTAGTAATAGTGCACTGGCTTGTGATACTACCTCGGCCTCGTTTGCGGTGATACAATCAGGGCAAGCTTCTATTCCGACTGGAACTATTGGGTATACAGTAACTAATGCCTTTACTGAACAACAAATTATTACGGTACTTATTCAAGGATATGGAACGTATGAATACAGTTTGGATGATGGACCAAGACAGGCGAGCACTATTTTTGACAGTGTTTCGTTAGGAACCCATGTGATCCATGTTTGGGACACTGAAGGCGGCATCGCTTATAGTTGTGAGGAGCTTATAATAGAAGATGTACAAATCATTGATTACCCACATTACTTTACTCCGAATGGTGATGGCATACACGATACTTGGAATATTGTTGGATTAGGTGGACAACCGGATGCGAGGATTTACATCTTTGATCGCTATGGCAAGTTGTTGAAACAAATTAGTTCTGCCGGAAATGGCTGGGATGGAACTTACAATGGACATCTCTTACCATCGGATGATTACTGGTTTAGTGTTGATTATATTGAGAACGCTAGTGCCAAACAATTTAAAGCACACTTTAGCCTTAAGCGATAGTTAAAAATCCCCTTCAGAGATGAGGGGGATTTTTTTGAGTTGTGAATGGTGAATGATGAATGATGAATTGGGGTTGTGGGTTGTAGGTTGAGAATTACTAATTACAAATTTATTTCTATAAATTGTTACTAAGCACAAAAAAACCGAAACAACTGTTTCGGTTCTCTTTTTAAGATTAAGCTTTCACTTTTCTTACGGGTTTTTTTCTTTCGCTTTTTCTAACACCACCAGCCATTTCATATTCGCTGCTGTTAGTGCCATACTTAGAAGCTACCCCGTTTAACATTCTCTCATTCCAATCTTTAAGACTTTCAATACGTGCCAAAGCGGTATTATATAAGTCATCAATAGTACTCAAGGTAGTGTTGTAAAGTTCAACAGCATCTTTGGTTTTTCCAACCTCAGCCTCGTAGTTTTCAATGGTTAAACCATTGCCTAGATCTAAAGCAGCATTTATACTTTTAACAGCTGCTAATCGTGTACGACCTTTATCTAAATCGCGAACACGAACTAATTTTTTTCTGGCCATTTTAATTTGAATTAATAATTAAACATTAAATTTTTCACACAACACCACTAAATCAAATTATGTGCCAAAATTGTTTTTATGGAACTATTTAATAAAAATTTAACATTAATAGTGTGTAAATCTTGGAATATATCTAAATATTTTGTTTTTTAAATAGCGCATAGGGTGTTGCTTACTCTGTATCAAGTGTTGTTTATTGTGTATCGAGTGCAGGGTTCTCTGCATTGAGTGTTGCTTACTATGTATCGAGTACAGCCTTCTCTGCATTGAGTGCAGGGTTCTCTGCATTGAGTGTTGCTTACTATGTATCGAGTACAGCCTTCTCTGCATTGAGTGCAGGGTTCTCTGCATAGAGTGTTGCTTACTATGAATCGAGTACAGCCTTCTCTTCGTCGAGTTTGGCTTACTCTTGGTAAAGTTTACTAATTTGACCCGTGAAATATAAATTCATATCAATTTCTTAACAAGGGGTACAGTCTTATTTTTACACCATTCACTTTTCTAAAAAACTTTACTTTACTTTAATGTTTTATTAAGTGATTTATATCAATTTTGTACCCGATTTTGTTTTTTAGCTTTGGTTTTTTTTAATAAAATTATTTTAACAGCATTAGAGTAGGGTCGCTAAATTCTTAACTGTTTTATATAGAATTTGGGATAAGTAGTACAACGTAAGCGTTTACAAAGAATTAATCGTAGAAAAACTTTTTTTTTATATATTTTAATGTATTTTTACGCTCCCTAAATCTGTTTTTAAAAAATAATGACTTGAAAGACAGTAGTTTTTCAACTCATTTTTTTTGATTGTATAATTGCGTTTATTTACCAAAAAGAGATATATTTCAAGATAATTAATACCAATAGATTTATGAACATTTTTACACCGTCTACATTTCAATTTAGTAGTTATTCTTTTACCCGTTTCGCGACGAGTTTAGCGTTTTTATTTGTTTTGCTGTTTAGCGGAGGAATGAATGCCCAGAGTAATGCGAATTACACTCCTGCTACCAACGCGACTGCTTCTTTAACAGATATGTCAACTGGTACTACGGAATTGTCATTAGCAAGTGCTGCTATCCCAAATACAGTTTATCACGATGATGATGCTACGCCGGTGACTACTTTTTCATCCACTACGCCATTTGTATTTCACTTCATGGGAGTGCCTTACACACAGTTTAGTGTCAATTCAAATGGTCAAATGAGATTAGGAGGTACAACAGTTGGAGGAACAGCCATCACAGCAGCACAAGCGGGGCCTATATTAGCGCCACTAAGTGGAGATAATGCTATTCAAACCGATGGTAAAGTCCGTTACAAAATTACAGGTTCAGCGCCAAACAGAATTGCTATAATTGAATGGACTAGTTTTAGAGTACCATTCTCCTCTACTGCGGGAACTGGTAGCAATATGCAAGTTAGACTTTATGAGGCAACTGGAGCAGTGGAATATGTTTATGGTATTATGTATGCTAATGCTGCAACATCTAGAACGGTGGCATGGTCCTCAGGAACAACTGCTACTACAAGTGCCTGGATAGCTACAATAGGAGGTACTCCGACTAATACTTACTCAACAGCTTGGACAACCACTAGTTTTGGTGGAACAGCCAGTATGACTAATTTAAATGGTGCTAGTAACGGTTCTAGAAGAATTTTCAGTTGGACACCGTCAGTAACACCAACGGTACCAACTACACTTACTTTTACATCAGTGGCTAGTACCTCAATGACATTGAATTGGGTAGATGCTTCTACTAACGAATATAATTTTGCTGTATATAATTCATCAGACGGTGGTACTACATGGAATTATGTAGGTAATACAGCATCTACTACAACCGCTGCAACTGGTGGCGCGTATACCTTCGCTGCTACAGGTTTAGCAACAGCAACTTCGTACCAATGGCGTGTTTATGCCGTAGGTGAAGGTAAATATAGTACTGCTTTGAGTGGCACAAAAGGAACACCAGTAACTTATACGTCAGTAGCTAATGCTGATTGGAATACAGCCAGCACGTGGAGTCCAGCAGCTGTTCCTACTGCGGGAGATGTTGTAATCATAAATACTAACGTTACTGCTTCATCAACACCAACTAATCAAGTTGGATCCATCACAGTAAACAATGGTTTTACCTTAACATTGAATGGAAATTATACAAACCCAAGTGGTAGTAGCATCACGGTAAATAGTGGAGGCACGCTGGCTTTAGGAGCTGCTTTGACTAATACAGGAACTACAACAGTTAGTGGTACGCTTCAAATAAATCAAGGAGGTTCTGTTACAGGAACAGCTGTTGCTTACGGTGGTACAACTACACTAACCTATGCTGGAACAAGTACCCAAACAGCAACTGCCATTGAGTTTCCCGCAGCAAGTGGTCCAACAAATTTGACAGTAAATAATTCAGGAGGTTTCAGATTGCCATTTTCGAGAACTGTTGCAGGAAATGTTACGGTGACTAGTGGGGATGTACAAAATTTATCTGGAACGGCGGTTACTTTAACCATGACAGGAACAAGTGCTACCTTAGCTGTAGGAGGATCTATAACAGGTACCAATGTAGGATCTGGTAATGATATAAATTTGACTTATGCAGGTACAGGTACCTTGACGGTAAACGGAGCAGGTTCTTTATGTAGATTTTTAAATGTTACCATTCCAACAGCTACCACACTGGCAATTGCAAGAGGGCTTGAAGTTATGTTTGGAACATTTGCTATCAATGGTAACGCTACATTACAAATAAACGCAGGCGGATATGTTAGTACAACATCGCCTACTTACTCGTCAACATCAGCATTGATTTATAATACAGCAAGTACTTCTGGTTCACCTTATACCGTTGGAACGGAATGGATTGGTTCTTCAGCAACCGCAGGAGTTGGAATACCGAATAACGTAACTATACAAGGAAACACCTTTATTACGATGCCAAGCGGTAATCGTGGTGCTGCTGGTTTTTTGAATGTCAATTCAGGTTCGGGTATTACGTTAAATGCTTCAACAGGAGACTTAAGTATAGGAGGGAACTTTACACAAAACGGTACGTTAACTCATAATGGAAGAGCTATCAATTTCTTTGGTACTTCTGCTACTACACAAACTATTTCAGGTTCGGGTTTAAATACAGCAGGTGCTACCAACTGTTTTGCCTATTTCCTTAACAATACAACGGGTACTGGTGGTGTTACTATAGGTACCAATGTTACTGTTTATTCTACTGCTGGTGATGTATTCCAATTATTAAATGCAGGGCCTATAAAAATAGGTGCTTTTACCCTTACCCTTGATGGGAATGGTGGAAATATTTTAACATCGGGAGCGGCGAGAGTAATTGATTTTACCTCGGCGAGTGGTATTTTATTATTAAAAGGCTCATCGGCAACAACTCTTAAAACAGTGACCTCTGTAAGTAGTGGTTCCTTGAGTATTACTTCCTCTACTCCAGGTGGTCAGGTACAAGTGCAGTCGGGTGGTTTTGATTGTGGGTCTTCTTTGACTACTATAGGTAGTGGTGCTTTCTTAACAATTAATACGGGTGGTTATGTTGTGAATAATTCTCCAACTTATGCTACTGGTTCTACACTGTCTTTTAGAACGGGTGCCGGTTATGTTGTAGGTAGTGGTGATAAAACATGGGGAATAGGAACTAGCGGTGTTGGAGTGCCGGATAAAGTGGAGGTGAACACGGCTAGTACTAGTGTAAGTATTACTGAAGATAGAACGGCACGTAGTTCTGTTACTGTTACTTCGGGTACATTAACTAATAATTCAAAAACTTTAAATATAGCTACTACTGTTACTACTGGAGCCACTGCTTTGAATATAAATGGAGGGACAGTTACGAATGGTGGTGGTACTATAAATATTGGAGTTGCCAATGGAGGTAATCAAGCCTTATCATTAACCTCGGGAGCACTAACTATTAGTTCTGGAACTGTAAATCTTAATGGAAATGTAGTTAATTCGGGAGGAACACTTACTATGAGTGGTGGTAATTTTACAATCGACCCTAATAGCGGTACACTAGCAACAAGTGTTGCATCAGGAACAATCGTATTTAGTATTACTGGTGGAACGCAAGCCGTTACAGGAGGTACGATTACTTTTGTTGATCCACCAAGTGCCGGTGCTGCATTGACATTGGGGTATTCGATAACAACAACAAACCAATCATGGGTAGGAAATACCATAGTGGTTGGTGGTAGCTCTGGAACAAATGCTACTACGGCTACGGTTGGTTTTGCCTTTGATAGTTATATTGGATCTGGTCGTTTACAACTAGGAGCAGTAACAGTTGCTGGTGGTAATACTACAGACAGGTATATGAGCGGACCTGCAAGTACTGCAGACGAAGTGCTCATAGGTGGTACTTTAACAATAAATTCTGGTTCTGAATTACGTATTGGCTCTTCAGATGAATTTAACTTTGCCGGAAATATTGTAAATAATGGTACATTAACTTCATTAAACACCTCAACTACGGCTGCCTCTTCAGCTATTAATTTTGAAAAACAAAGTGGTGCGACCTCTAACACCGTTGCACAAACAGTGAGTGGTACAGGTACATTTAGGAATTCAACTACATCATCTACTGCAAAATTCTCTTCTATTACTTTTGATAACACAGCATCAGGTGCTGCAGTTACATTTAGTATAGGTGATGTTACTGTAAGTTCAGCAACAAATTTTGTAAATGGTATTGTAGATATAGGAAACAACAACAGTTTTACTTATGTAGGTACTGGTGTTGTTGTAAACAGAACCAATGGTTACGTATTAATACAAGGTACTGGGCAAATGAAAAAAGATTTTGCTACCGGTGCTTCTTCTTTTACTTTTCACGTCGGAGAAAATACTGGGACTACAGAATACTCTCCTTTTACATTGTCATTTTCAGCGAACTCAACAGCTAGAACTATAGGAGTTCGTCCTGTGGATGCTATTCATCCTTCTATGGACGATGTAGATGTACAAACCGATTATATCTCAAGATACTGGCAATTGAGCAACAGTGCTGCTGGCACGTATACTTACACTGCTACAGCTACCTATTTACCAGCTGATATTAATGGTACAGAAGGCAATATCAAAATGAATTTGTGGACTGGAACTTCCCCTTGGACACTATTGACTAGTTCGGCAGCATCCAATGTGCTTACGATTACTAGTGGTGTTACGAATGTTTCAGCCCCATTAGGTGCTACGGCAGACTTTACGGGTAGAGTAAAAGGGTCAACGACTTATACTTGGAACCAAACTGGTTCTGCTGTTTATTCTTTGGATACCAACTGGACTCCGGCAAGAACAACACCAGCCGCTAATGATATTTTGGTTTTTGACGGAGCTATTACGCCATCACCAACCGTTACAGGTTTTGCTTCTCAGACAATTTCAAAATTATTATTAACCAATAGCGTTAATTTAAATTTACAACCAACCGCTACTGCTACTTTAACTATAGCAGGAGGAACAGGAACTGATTTGGATATCCCATCAGGGTCTACTTTAAATTTAAGCGGTGGTGCTTCGGTAGGTTTAGCCTTTACAGGTACTACTACTAGTAGTATTGCTGGTACTTTAACGTTTTCTTCTACTGCAGGAACTCCTACTTTAGATTTGACTAACAATATAGCAACCGTAACTGGAACTATTAACTTGTCTTCAACAACCAATGCTACTATAACCACTACAAGTACTACATTATTGATGAATGCAGGTTCTTTTATGAATCTTACTAATGGAACCACCATTATTCCTTTGGCTACTTGGGATACTGCTTCTACTATTGTATTGTCTGGATCTGGAAGTTCTTTTACAAATGCTAATCAAAGTTATGGTAATTTTACCTATAATTCTTCTGTAAATGCCTCAACTGTATCGTTCTTTACAACAACTACCACAGGAGTTATTAAAGGAAATGCAAATATACAGGCTACTGGTACAGGAAGATTCCGTTTCCTTACTACTGGAACATTAGCCATAAACGGAAATGTGAATGTTAGTAATGCTGCTGTTGTTGATTTTATTAATGCAGCGGCGACCTTAACTGTAACAGGAAACGTAAATGTGAGCAATACAGCTGTTCTTAATTTTGCTAACGGAGCTGGTACGATTAGTATTGGTGGAAGTGTTACTGCCTCAGATGCTTCGATTATTAACTTTGGTTCTGCAGCAGGTGCTAACACTACTACAATTGCTGGAAACGTAAATCTTAATTCTTCGGCTACTTCGGTTTTATCTTTAGCATCAGGTTCTACTCAAGTGGTAAGTGTTGCTGGGAATTTTACCCAAACAGCAGGTACCTTCTCTATGGGAACAGGAACAGGAGCTGGAACTTTAAAAGTGGCAGGTTCGTTTACTGCGATTGCTTTAAATAATCCTGGTACAGGAACGGCTAATTTAATTGAGTTTAATGGAACTACGAGTCAGGCGGTTTCTCCGGGAGCCTCTATAAGTGGGGTAATTAACTTTAAAGTATCTAACCCATCGGGTATTGCTGTAACAGGTACTTTACCTTTGAATAATGGAACTACCTTTACTGCTGCTTCTAGTGGAACGGCTGTAACATCTGGGACGGTTACTTATGGTACAACAACAACATTAGCTTATGTAACAGCCGTTGGTGCACAAACTACTGGTAATGAGTTTCCTGCAACAAGTGGGCCGGTTAATGTTACTATTAATAATACTAATGCTACACCTAATGTTTCTTTAAGCGGTTCAAGAACTGTAACCGGTACATTGACTATTACGGCTGGTAGAATTCTTTTAGGAAGCAATGATTTAACTTCAACCGGAACACAATCTATTACTACACCAAGTACTACTAAAATGATTGTGACAGATGGTAGTGGTTTATATAAAAGAAGTATAGCTTCAGGAACAGGGACTTACCTTTTTCCTATAGGAGAAAATACAGGTACTATTCAATATTCACAAGTAACTTTACAATTTACAGCAAACTCTGTAGCACGTATTGTAGGTGCGAAAGTAATAGATGCTGTTAGTACTAATATGAATACCCCTTCTACACCAACTAATTATTTAAGTCGTTATTGGACTTTCTCTGAGAATGGTGCTGGAGGTACTTATAATTATTATATTAATCCGGCTGTTGCTATTACAGGAGCAGAGGATGAGAACGGAACAGCTTCTTTGATTAAAGCCGCTTATTGGAATGGTTCTACTTGGACGCTTTCTGCCAATACTTATACTAGTGGTAGTTTAGTGTCTGCCGTTGCAGGTGTATCAGAAACTGCTGCGCCACTTGGAAGTGTAGAATGGACAGGACGCGATAATCCTCCAGTATCCTATGCTTGGGTTGGTTTTACTGATGGTTCATGGAATACAAGTACAAACTGGAGTCCAAATGGTATACCAGGTTCATCTGACAGCGTAACCTTAGCTAATGGTAGTACAGGAGCTGCGGCTAATTTGAGTTTAACTACTGCAGTAACTGTTAATAACCTTACCTTTAATGGTACTGGTAATTTCTTTACCGTTGGTGCTTCACCAGCAGCTATTACTGTGTTAGGAAATGTTACTTATACGGCAGGTACAGGTACGTGGAATGCTACTAGTACTTTTAGTTTATCATCTGCTTCTTCACAAACGATACCAGCCTTTAATTATGGTAATTTAAACGGTACAGGAGGAGCCCGTGTTTGGACTGCTGGAACTACTGGTATAGCAGGAACCTTTACTACGGGTGCTGGCGCTTATACCGCTACTTCGGGAAGTACCGTTGATTATACTGGTTCAGGGTCACAAACTATTGCCTCAACAAAATACTATGATTTAACTAATAGTGGTAATGGCGCTAGAACTTTGACAACAGGAACTATAGATGTTGCGAATTCCTATACACCAAGTACTGCTACTACTACACCAGGTACTTCAAATATATTTAACTTTAGTAGTGCAGGAGCTCAAACCATACCGGCTTCATCTTATGCTAATATTACTAATACGGGTAATGGGAATAGAACCTTGGCCAGTTCAGGTACTATTACTATTGCTGGAACAACATTTACGCCAGGATCAGGCACTTATACTGTTACAGGAAGTACAGTAGCGTTAACCTCTACAACAGGATTTAATCTTACTTTACCAACTGTAAGCAGTGGTAATAGTTTTAACGTATTAACTATTAATGGTGCAGGTGGTACTTATACTTTACCATACTCTGCTACCACACAAAACTTGGCTACTACTTTAAACATTCAAGCAGGTACATTTGTTACGAATCCTGCTTCAAATACAACTGCTTTGGTCAATAATATTGCAGTTGGTACTGTTAACTTTAGTGGAGGTACTATAGATGATAAATCTACAGGTGCAGTGGTTACTACTACCAATCTTTTAATTAGTACTGCTTGGAATCAAACGGGAGGTTTAGCTACTGTTACAGGAGCTGGATTAGCGAAACTAATCTTTACTGGAGGAGGAGCTACTACATTTACAGGATTAACTCCAAGCACTAATATAATATATTATGGTTTACAGGTATCCAATACTACCACGTTAACCCTTGCCTCTAATTTAGCGATAAATGGTATAACAGGTGGAACACCAATTCTTGTAGATGCTGGTTCTACACTTAATGCTAGTTCATTTGTTTTATCGACTACTAGTACAACCAATACATTTTCAATAAACGGGACCTTTAAAACTTCTAATTTAATTGGATTTACAGGGTCAACGACTACAGCATTCAACACTACTACTAACACTCCTACGGTTACTTTAGGAACAGCTTCAACGGTTGAATATACTGCTGCTAGTACACAAGTAGTAACAAACCGAACCGATTATGCTAATCTTACCTTAACAGGAGGGTCTAAAACCATTGGTTCAACAGCATTAACACTTTCTAAAACGTTGACTATTAATGCCGGCGCTACTTATAATGGTGCAGCTAATCCTGCATTGACTATTGGAGGGGATTTCCTTAATAGTGGTACCTTCACACAGGGAACAGGCTTGTTAACTTTTAACGGCACAACCTCTCAATCGGTTGGTGGATCTACCGAAAGCACGTTTAACAATGTTACCGTTAGTGGAGCTGCAGGTGGATTATCATTAGGTAAAAGCCAAACGATTAATGGTACACTTACTTTATCGGCTTCTTCTGGAGGTAATGTTGATTTGAATGGAAGTAATAATATAACGTTAGGAGCAACAGCAACTGTAACTGGAGAAACTTGTTCAAGACAATTTATTAATACTGGTTCGCCTACACAAGGGAATGGTTATATTCAAACGACCCGTACTTTTGTTTCGGGTACTAATTACTTAGGCATTGCTATTACTACTGCAACTTCATTGGGAAGTACTAACATAAAACGATTTGTTCAAAAAACAGTTGCTACACCAAGTGGTACCAATACTATTAAACGTGTATATAGTGTAACTCCTACCACTGCTGCTACAGGCAATGTAACCTTAACTTCATCGTATTGTGATGGAGAACTTAATGGGAACACTGAGTCTCCGGTTTTAATTACTTATTATGGTACTGGTACTAATGAAACAACAGGATATAGTAATGTTTATGCTACTGCTTCTAATGATGCTACTGCCAACACAGTAACTACTGGGACAATAGGTTCTTTGATAGCAGGACAAAATAATATTACATTGGCTAATGCTGGTCCGGATGCTTATTACACCGTTCAAAATGGTAACTGGAATACAGCTGCCACATGGGCATTAGGTGCAGTTCCTCCAACCACCGCCGATGTAACTGTAAAACATACGGTTGCTGTAGTTGCTGATGCTACTGCGAATTCAGTTAAGATTAATGCAAGTAATTCGGTAACAGTGACTTCAGGATTTGATTTAAATGTTGCAAATGCTATTGTAAATAATGGAACATTAACAATAGAAAACAATGCTAATTTATTGCAAACTAATAATGTTGCCAATACAGGTACTGGTTCAACAATAGTAAAAAGAAACTCAGCTGCAATAAAACGTTTGGATTATACTTTATGGTCTTCACCAGTTACTGGTCAAGAGTTGTATGCTTTTTCACCGTTTACTTTTGCTAATCGTTTTTACACTTATAATCCAAGTAACGATTTGTATACTGCTTATTCAGGATTTGCTATTACAGGATTGAATGCCGATAATGTGAACGGAACAGATGGTAATCATGCGTTGTTCTCTACAGGAACAAGTTATTTAATTAGAGCTCCATGGGATCATCCTACTGCTCCGACTGTTTGGACAGGAATTTTTACGGGAGTACCTAATAACGGAACAGTAACACTTTCTAGTTTGACTAGTGGTAAGTTTTATGCTGTTGGAAATCCTTATCCATCTACTATTAGTGCGGATCAATTTATTGCTGATAATAGTATTGGAAATAATCCATTGACACCAGGAGACGGATTGTATTTCTGGAGAAAAACCAATAATTCTTCGGCTTCTTCTTATGCTACTTATACTACTGCAGGTGGTGTTAAATCGGGAGGAGACACTTTGAATATTGTTCCGAATGGAGTTATTCAAGTAGGACAAGGCTTTATTGTTAAAACGACTTCTACTTCTTTAGCGTTTAACAATGGTCAACGTGTTGGTAATAATGCGGATCAGTTCTTAAGAAGTGCCGCTATTGAACGTAATAGAATTTGGTTAAACTTATCTAGTTCGACGGATCTTATTAATCAGATGATGGTGGCTTATATGACAGATGCTACTCAAGGAATAGATGTTGCTATTGATGGTCGTTACTTTAATGATAATGCTACTGCTTTGAACTCGTATTTGAATAATGAAGAGTTTGCTATTCAAGGAAGAAGCTTACCATTTGATGCTTCGGATGTTGTTCCGTTAGCGTTTAAGGCTGCAGCTGATGGAAACTATACTATTACTTTAGATCATGTTGATGGTTTATTTGCAGGTGGTGGACAAACTATTTATTTGAAAGATAACTTGACTAACTCACTTTATGATTTGAGTACTGGTGGTTATACTTTTGCTACTACAGCAGGAGCTTTCAATAGTCGTTTTGAACTTGTTTACCAAACCGCTTTAGGAACTACTCATCCTACTTTTACTGCTAACAATGTAATTATCTATAGTCAAAACCATGATTTTGTAATTAACACTGGAAGTGTGATTATGTCTTCTGTAAAAGTATTTGATATTAGAGGCAGATTGTTGCTAGAGAAAAAAGGCATTAACTCTAACCAAACAGTATTCAATGGAGGAGAAGCGAATCAAGTTCTTATGGTTCAAATTACTTCTGAGAATGGTGAAGTAGTTAACAAGAAAGTGATTAGATAATTACGAATTACGAATTGTCAATTACGAATTGACAATTACTACTGAATGATAATTGAAATCCCCGCTAGCGATAGCGGGGATTTTTTTGTTTTATTACTCTTACGATATGTTGATAACTATTGTATGGTCAATAAGTTGGTTTTTTGTCGTTAAACGAGTTTAATGCTAATTTTGTCGAAATAAACTTATTTAAAGTTTTACTTACTCTATTTTTGTTGCAAATGATTTGCTTAAGGTTAAAATATTGTATAATTTAAAACCTACAAAATGGAATTAAAACATGCGTTTCATCGATAAAAAAATGTTTTTTACCGATGTTATTGTTTTTTAGTCTTATTTTTTCCACAAGTTAATCAAAATATACAGTTACAAGATTTCTTAATAAAGTCTCATAAAAAAAGAATTCGATATGGAAAAATTATTACCCCATTCCCAAGGAAGAGTTTCAACATTCTTGCTTTTATTTTTATTTTTTGTTAGCGTTGGAAAAGCACAAACGACTATTGGTCTTCAAAACTTTGAAGCATCAGGAAGTACGATGACCTATTCTGCTTCAGGAGGAGCAGTAAAAAATGGGACTTCAGGTACAGGAGACCGGCCAGCTTCTTCAAATTTTTATACAAGTGCAAGCAATGGTTATTGGATTAATAATGGAACAGCCACAGTTACTTGTGCTAATGTTACTGGATTAGGTTCTTATGTTGGTAAAACAGCCAACTTTAGTTTAGCTTCTTTTTCAGTCGGTGCAACAAACAATGGAGCTGATGGACCAGATAAAGTTACAATTTCGGTTTCACTTGATGGTGGTACCACTTACTCTGATGAAATAGAAATAGATGGAAACACAAATGCTTACTGGGCTTATAGTGCTACTGGTGTTGCATCGAGTACCTATGATGGTGATAATACTACTACTGTTTTTGCGCCTGCAGCAGGGGGAAGTAGAACTACAGATGGTTATTCTACTATAAGCATAAATCTTCCGGATAGTGCTACTCAGGTTAGAATTAAGGTTACTATGTTGAATAATTCTGCTAATGAAGGTTGGGTTATAGATGATATAACAGTTAAGGGATTTACTCCTACTAATTATTACTCTAAGTCTACAGGTAATTTAAATACATTGAGTACATGGGGAACCAATACTGATGGAACAGGAACTGCACCTTCTAATTTTACTGCTTCCAATCAATATTTTAATATCAGAAACAATGCAACACCTACTATAGGGGCTGCTTGGACCGTAAGCGGAAGTAGTTCGAAAGTTATAGTTGGAGACGGAACTACTGCTACTAATTTTACTGTACCAAGTGGGTTTGCCTTTACGGGTACTGTTGATGTATCTGCTAATGCTACCTTAACTTTAACGAATGCTACTATACCAACAATTGGGACTTTAGCCACAACCAGTACGGTTGTTTATAATGGTTCTACTGCTCAGTCAATAAGTGCAGAAACCTATGGTAATCTTACCTATAGTGGAACTAATACTGGAACCGTTGCAGGAGATTTTGATATTGCTGGGAATTTTAGCTGTACCTCTGGAAATGTAAATTTTAATAATTCGGGTACCGCCCGTACTTTTAATATTACTGGAAATTTTTCTTCGTCTACTACTGGAAATATAGAATTTGGTTCTGGTGCTGGCTCATGCACAATTAACCTTACGGGAAATTTTTCTAAGACTAATGGTGTAATGACTACTACAACTGCCTCGGCAAATGCCGATTTTAATATGGTAGGTACTACACAAACCTTACAATCTACTAATACAGGTACTATAATGAAATGGGTAGATTTTACAATAGCTAGTGGAAGTACGTGTTCGTTTTTAGGAAATTTTTATTATAATGGTTCAGCAGGAACGCAAGGAGTTATTACTGTAAGTTCAGGGGGTACTTTAAATTGTGGAACTAATATTTTACTTGGAACTGCGAGTACTACTACTTTTGTGGTAAGTGCTGGAGGTACACTAGGTGTTGGTTCAACCGTTGGTATTACAACTACTGGAGCAACAGGGAACATTCAGTCAGCTACAAGAACTTATACAGCTGGAGCTAACTATGTTTATAATGGTACTTCGGCACAAGTTACAGGTAATGGATTAACTGCAAATATACCAAACGATTTAACTATAGATAATAGCACGGGTGTTACCTTGAGTGCAGCCACTACAATAAGTGGTGATTTGTTAATTTCATCGGGGACTTTAAGCACCTCAGGAAGTAATTTTGCTATGAGTGTAGGAGGTAGTTGGACAAATAATGGAGGATTCACTGCGGGGACTAGTACGGAAACATTTACGGGATCTGCACAAACTATTGGAGGTTCAAGTAGTACTACCTTTGGAGCAGTTGTTATAGCTTCAGGAGCAACGTATACTATGAATAGCAGTAATACGGCTAGTAGTTTAACCTTTGCTGCGGCAGCGGTAAATAGTTCGTTGTCACATGCTACAGGTACTACATTTACAGTAAATGGAGCCGTAACTATTAATCAACCAAGTGCTAATACTCTTAACTCCTCATGGAATATCAATGCTGGTACAGCAACGGTTTCTGGACTTATCACTTTTGCAGGAGCTAATACAACAACTAGCAGAGTGGGTAAGATTGTAATTACTACTGGAACTTTAAATGCGAATGGAGGGATTACATTTGTAGGCTCGGCGGCAGCTACTAAAGTTATTGATATGTCGGGTGGTGCAGGAAATCTTAATTTGAAAGGTGCATTAACAATTCCGGCGGCATCAGCAACATTAGTTCCAGGTACTTCTAGTACATTCTCCTATGTAGATACTGGAGCACAAACTGTAAATAATTTCAATACGGGTAATTATTACAATCTTGCTGTTAGTGGTTCGGGAGTTAAAACATTTGGTGCAGTAACTACTATTACCAATAATTTTTCTATAACTCTGCCAGCTACGGTAACTTTTCCTAATACTACAACTAGTTCAGCAAATTCTCTTACGTTAGGAGGCTCTGGACAAAATTCAGGAACATGGGGAGGAACAGGGTCAGGCGCAACTAATATCAATACTAGTTATTTTAATGCTACTACAAATGGAAGAATTACTATTACCACTGGTACTTGTACGACAGGGTATTGGTTAGGAGGAACTAATAGTGCTTGGAATACAGCTGCCAACTGGTGTGGTTCGACTATACCTTCCTCTTCTACAGATGTTGTTATTCCTACAGGTACTCCTTTTGCACCAAGTATTACTGCTATCACTGCAGCTTGTAAAAGCATCACGATTAATTCTGGAGCTACCTTAACCTTATCGGCTAGTGCCTCTAGTATATTAAACATTAGTGGAGATTTTATTAATAACGGGACATTGACTGCAGGTGCTGCTAGTTCGGTAAACTTTGTTGGAACTGCCAATCAAGTTTTAGGAGGTTCATCCACTACTACTTTTGCTAACCTTACTATAAACACAGGTACGAGTTCAGTCACTGTTACAAATTCATCAACAGCCTTTCAAGCAAGTGGTAATCTTACTGTCACTAAAGGTAATTTAGTATTACAAGCGACTAATGCTAATTACAATTTAACAGGAAATCTTTCTGTGGCAACTACTGGAACATTGACCCATAACGTAGATTGGGATGTGGCAGGAAAACAAATAAACGTGGCAGGAAACATAGCTATTGACGGTGTTTACACAAAAGGTTCAGGAGCACGTTCCCATGTGCAAATCACAGCTCCTGCTACTAAATCAGTTCATACAGGAACCTCTTCTTTAAGCATTTTTACCATTAATACTGCAGCAGCCATAACTGCTGATGGAGCATTAACAGTTGATGATAATTTTTGGGCACCTATTGCAAATGGAGGATCATTTTCTACCAACGGACAAACCGTTATTGCAAATGGAAGTTTATTAGTCAATTCTGGTGGAACATTAAATGTGAATGGAGGTAGTTTAACCATTGTTGGAGGATTATCAATAGGTCAAATAGGTGCAAATGGAGGAACTGTTAATCTAAGCTCAGGAACCTTAACAACTGATGGAATTACAATTGGTGAGGGTACAACAGGAACGACAACAGCTTGTTCATTAACCCAAACTGGGGGAACTTTGCAGGTAAATGGTGCTGTTACTATTAATCAACCTACAGCCAATACTATTACCAATTCCTGGAATATCAATGCTCAAACTGCCACTGTTACAGGACTAATCACTTTTGCAGGTACAGATGTAACTACTTCAAGGGTGGGAAAAATAGTGATAACAACAGGAACGTTGAATGCTAATGGAGGTATAACGTTTGTTGGTTCAAATGCAGCTACAAAAGTAATTGATATGTCTGGTGGTGCTGGTAATTTGAATTTGAAAGGAGTCTTAACTGTTCCAGCTGCTTCTTCAACATTAACTTCTGGAACAACTAGTACTTTTTCTTATGTAGATTCAGGTACTCAAACTATAAATAAATTTAGTTCTGGTAATTATAATAATTTAAGCATTAGTGGTGCAGGTGTTAAAACTTTTGCTGCCTTAACTGCTATTACTAATAAACTTTCAATAGCAACAGGTTCATCTCTAAATTTAGGGACTTTTGCTAATACTGCTGGTACACTTTCTTTAGGAGGTTCTGGAACAGCAGCAGGACTTTGGGGAACTAATACAACTTCAAATCCTTCAGCCGCTACCTTTACCAACAATACTTTTTTTGCAGCTACTACAGGAAGTGTGCAAGTAGGAGCAGGTTCATGCTCTGCTTATAACGCTACAATTACTGGTACTGCTACCATTTGTAATGGAGGAAGTAGTACAATTTCTGTTACACCAATAACGGGAGGAGTAAGTCCTTATAAAGTAATTTATGTTGGTTCACCAAGTGGTGGTGCAACTGTAAATGGTTATACTGTTGGAAATACTATTTCAGTAAGTCCAACTGTTACTACAACTTATACGCTTAGTTCTGTAACTGATAGTTTTGGATGTACTGCTACCAATTTAGGTTCGGCTGTGGTAACAGTATATGCAACCTTTACTTCAGGAGCAATCAATACCACAGGAGAGACTATTTGTAATGGCGGAACCCCTGCCACAACTATTGGCAGTGCAACTGCTGCTAGTGGAGGAGACAATACTATTACGTATTCATGGAGAAGTTCAGCAGATGGTTACACTGCAGCTATATCAGGAGCAACTAGTGCTACTTATTTACCACCAGCAGGATTAACAACTACAACAAGTTATCAACGATATGCTAAAGATGGGACTTGTAATACTACACCAACGGTTTCAACAGGAACTTGGACGGTAACGGTAAGACCAGCTTTCACATCCGGAACTATCAATACCACTGGCGAAACTATCTGTAATGGAGGTATCCCAGCTACAACCATTGGAAGTGCAACTGCTGCTAGTGGAGGAGACAATACTATTACGTATTCATGGAGAAGTTCAGCAGATGGTTACACTGCAGCTATATCGGGAGCAACTAGTGCTACTTATTTGCCACCAGCCGGATTAACAACCACAATAAGTTATCAACGATATGCTAAAGATGGGACTTGTAATACTACTCCAACGGTTTCAACAGGAACTTGGACGGTAACAGTTAGACCTGCCTTTACTTCAGGAGCAATCAATACCACTGGCGAAACTATTTGTAATGGCGGTACCCCAGCCACAATCATTGGAAGTGCTACAGCGGCAAGTGGAGGAGACAATACTATTACGTATTCATGGAGAAGTTCAGCAGATGGTTACACTGCAGCTATATCAGGAGCAACTAGTGCTACTTATTTGCCACCAGCCGGATTGACTACGACAACAAGTTACAGAAGATATGCTAAAGATGGCACTTGTAATACTACCCCAACCGTTTCAACTGGAACATGGACAGTAACAGTAAATGCAACCTTTACTTCAGGAGCAATCACTACTACAGGTGAGACTATTTGTAATGGAGGTACTCCAGCTACAACAATTGGTAGTGCAACTGCTGCTAGTGGAGGGGATAATACGATTACTTATTCCTGGAGAAGTTCAGCAGATGGTTATACTGCAGCTATATCGGGAGCGACTAGTGTTACTTATTTACCACCAGCAGGATTAACAACGACAACAAGTTACAGACGATATGCTAAAGATGGCACTTGTAATACTACACCAACGGTTTCAACAGGAACTTGGACAGTAACGGTAAGACCAACTTTCACATCCGGAACTATCAATAACACAGGCGAAACTATCTGTAATGGAGGAACTCCAGCTACAACAATTGGAAGTGCTACAGCGGCAAGTGGAGGAGACAACACTATTACTTATTCTTGGAGAAGTTCAGCTGATGGATATACAGCAGCTATATCGGGAGCAACTAGTGCTACTTATTTACCACCAGCTGGATTAACAGCTACCACAAGTTACAGACGTTATGCTAAAGATGGCACTTGTAATACTACACCAACGGTTTCAACAGGAACTTGGACAGTAACGGTAAGACCAACTTTCACATCCGGAACTATCAATAACACAGGCGAAACTATCTGTAATGGAGGAACTCCAGCTACAACAATTGGAAGTGCTACAGCGGCAAGTGGAGGAGACAACACTATTACTTATTCTTGGAGAAGTTCAGCTGATGGATATACAGCAGCTATATCGGGAGCAACTAGTGCTACTTATTTACCACCAGCTGGATTAACAGCTACCACAAGTTACAGACGTTATGCTAAAGATGGTACTTGTAATACTACCCCAACCGTTTCAACTGGAACATGGACAGTAACAGTTCGACCTTTATTTACTTCTGGAGCAATTAATACCACAGGCGAAACTATCTGTAATGGAGGTACACCAGCCACAACCATTGGAAGTGCAACTGCTGCTAGTGGAGGAGACAATACTATTACGTATTCATGGAGAAGTTCAGCAGATGGTTACACTGCAGCTATATCGGGAGCAACTAGTGTTACTTATTTACCACCATCCGGATTGACTACGACAACAAGTTACAGACGATATGCTAAAGATGGCACTTGTAATACTACCCTAACCGTTTCAACTGGAACATGGACGGTAACAGTGACAGCAAATAATACTGCTGGCTCAGCATCATCATCACCTACATTGTGTATCAATACGGCCTTAACAGCGATTACTCATACCACTACTGGTGCAACCGGAATAGGAACTGCAACAGGTTTACCAACAGGAGTAACGGCAGCATGGGCAAGTAATACTATAACCATTAGTGGAACTCCGAGTAACTCAGGAACATTTAATTACAGTATTCCATTAACAGGAGGTTGTACTACTGTAAATGCTACTGGAACTATTACTGTTAGACCAGCCTTTACCTCAGGAGCAATTGGGACTTCAGGAGAGACAATTTGTTTTGGAGGTTCACCTACATTAGGGATCAATAGTGTTACAGCTGCCAGTGGAGGAGATGGTTCAATTACCTATAAATGGCAAGCGAATGGTGTTGATATTCCGGGATCCAATTCGGATACGTATGATCCACCACCAGGATTAACGGTTACTACTACTTACACTAGATTTGCTAAAGACAATACTTGTAACACTACATTTACGATTTCATCAGGTAGTTGGGTAGTTACGGTTTCCAATACCAATACTTGGACTGGATCAGTAAGCACCACATGGGGTACAGTAGGAAACTGGTCTTGTGGATATGTTCCAACTTCTGCAACAGATGTTGTTATTGGGACAGGGAGTTTTTATCCAGTACTTGTATCCGATGTTTCTATTCATTCATTGACACTGAATTCGGGAACAACCCTAAAAGTTAATTCAACCTATGACTTAACCGTTACGGATGCTATAGTTAATAACGGAACGTTGACTTTTGAAAATAATAGTAATTTGGTGCAAGTAAATAATGTGTCGAATACAGGATCAGGTTCAACAATTGTAAAACGAAATTCAGCTGCTTTACTACGTTTAGATTACACTTTGTGGTCTTCGCCAGTTTCAGGACAAGGGTTATATTCTTTTTCACCATTTACTTTACCTAATCGTTTTTATGTCTATAATACAGCAACGAACCTTTATAGTAATTCTGTTGGATTTAGTTTAACAGGTTTGCAATATCCATCACCATTGGTTTCTCCGAATGGAGTTAATGGAACAGATAGTAATAATGTTCAGTTTGTTTCAGGAAAAGGTTATTTAATAAGATTACCTTGGGATCACCCTACTGCAGCGACAGTTTGGAATGGTACTTTTACGGGTGTAGCAAACAATGGTAATATTACTTTTGCAATGACTACGGGTTATAATGCTGTTGGAAATCCATATCCATCTAGACTTAATGTTAAAGATTTTATCGATGGGAATACTAACATTTCAGGGCCATTGTATCTTTGGAGAAAAACGAATGATAATAATTCAACATCTTATGCGACACTTACTAAAACAGCTTATGTAGCTAATGGTGCAATAGGAGGAGATACTGGGACGGGTTATTTCAATGCTGGAAATGAAGCCAATTGGGTTCTTAATGTTGGACAAGGATTTATTGTAAATGCAACTAGTAATTCTAATTTGACTTTTACTAATAGTATGAGAAGAAGTTCCAATGCAGATCAATTCTTTAGAGCCTCACAAACTACAGTCAATACAGCAAATAGTGGATTGTATTGGTTGAATTTGAATGCAAGTACAGGAATTTATAGTCAAATGGCTGTAGGGTATAGTTCGGAAGGGACATTAGCTGAGGATAGAGGTATTGATGGGAGAAATATTAATCAGGAGTTTTATTTAACTAGTTTAATAGGGGCTGATGCATACTCAATTCAAGGGAGACCAGATTTTCAAGATACTGATATCGTTCCTTTATCCTATAAAGTTAGCACTGCAGGTAATTATACCATTACTATTGACCATGCAGTAGGTGTGTTTAGTGGAGGAGCGCAGTCAATTTATTTGAAAGATAATCTAACGAATACTATCAACAATTTAAGTGCTGGAGCATATGCTTTTACTTCAGCTGCTGGAACTTTTACTAATCGTTTTGAAATTATTTATCAATCGCAATTAGGAACTGAGCATTTAACCTTTTCTGATAATAATGTAACTGTTTATACTCATAACGATGAATTAGTAATTAATACTGAAAACATCATTATGGCAACCGTAAAAGTGTTTGATGTTAGAGGTAGATTACTTCAAGAGAGAAAAAACATCAACGCTAGTCATACCAGTATTAATGCAGGATTAGCTAATGAGGTTCTTTTGGTTCAAATTACATCAGAAGATGGAATTACAGTAACCAAAAAAGTAGTACGTTAGAAAATGAATTAGTAATATAAAAAAATCCCCACTAGAATAGTGGGGATTTTTTTATATTTAAAAGATTATAAATCAGTTTTAATAAATAGTCTTTCTGTTTTTTCTGTAGGTATAAAAAACAAAAAACAAACCTGAAATAGCTAATAATATTAATTTTCCATTAATTGGCGCTGGTGCTGGGTCTCCACCTTCAAGTCCGCCACCGGTATCGTTATCGCCAGGCTGCGCGTAAGTAACAAAATCTGATAATAAGATAATCGACAACAAATAATATTTCAATAGTTTTTTCATAAACAGTCTATTTCAGCGTGTAAAGATAGCAATCATTTTTAAATTTAAAAAATTTAGTTTTGTTTTTGGACTAATTAATCAAATTCTGAAGTAAAAAACAATTTTACATTTGGAAATTTACTCTGAGTCATCTGAATTGTAAATTCAGAATCGGCTAGAAAAACCAATTGACCATATTTATCGTGAGCTAAGAATTTTTGTTTGATTCTTTTGAATTCCTTAAATTCTTCACTCTTAGGGTCGTTTGGTTTTACCCAACAAGCTTTATGAACTGGGAAGTTTTCATAACTACATTTTGCACCGTATTCATGTTCTAAACGGTATTGAATTACTTCATATTGAAGGGCACCAACCGTTCCAATTACTTTTCGATTATTCATCTCTAAAGTAAAGAGTTGTGCAACTCCTTCGTCCATTAATTGGTCAATTCCTTTGTCTAATTGTTTTGCTTTTAATGGATCGGCATTGTTGATGTATCTAAAATGCTCTGGCGAGAAACTTGGAATCCCTTTGAAACTCATGATTTCTCCTTCTGTTAAGGTATCACCAATTTTGAAATTTCCTGTATCGTGTAATCCTACAATATCTCCAGGATAGGAAATGTCTACAATTTCTTTTTTCTCAGCAAAGAAGGCATTTGGACTAGAAAATTTTAAATTTTTTCCTTGACGAACATGTAAATACGGTTTGTTTCTCTCAAAAGTCCCTGAAACTATTTTTACAAAAGCCAAACGATCTCTGTGTTTTGGGTCCATGTTCGCATGAATTTTGAACACAAAACCGGCCATTTTTTCTTCCTCAGGTTTAACTAATCGTGTTTCCGATTCCTTTGGTCTTGGTGCTGGAGCAATTTCTACAAAACAATCTAACAATTCTCTAACTCCAAAATTATTCAAAGCCGAACCAAAGAATACAGGTTGTAAATTTCCAGTGAGGTATTGTTCCCTGTCAAATGGGGGATAGACTTCCGAGATTAATTCTAATTCCTCTCTTAGTTTAATTGCAGGTTTTTCACCAATTATTTTCTCTAGTTCTGGACTGTTGATATCAGAAAAGGCAATCGTGTCTTCAATATTCTTTCGGCTATCACCGCTAAAAAGATTGATGTTTTGTTCCCAAATATTATAAATCCCCTGAAAATCATATCCCATTCCGATAGGAAAACTCAAAGGCGTAACACTTAATCCCAATTTCTGTTCTACTTCATCCATCAAATCAAAGGCGTCTTTTCCTTCTCTATCCAATTTATTGATAAAAACAATCATCGGAATGTTTCTCATTCTACAAACAGCAACGAGTTTTTCGGTTTGTTCCTCAACCCCTTTGGCCACGTCAATGACAACAATAACACTGTCAACAGCTGTTAAGGTTCTAAAAGTGTCTTCAGCAAAATCCTTGTGTCCGGGAGTGTCAAGTATATTTATTTTTTTACCTTGATAATTAAAAGCCAAAACCGAAGTCGAAACCGAAATTCCTCTTTGTCTCTCAATTTCCATAAAATCGGAAGTAGCTCCTTTTTTGATTTTGTTATTTTTAACCGCACCAGCTTCTTGTATAGCACCTCCAAAGAGTAGTAATTTCTCAGTTAGTGTAGTCTTTCCAGCATCGGGATGCGAAATAATTCCAAAAGTTCTGCGGCGTTGTATCTCTTTTAAAAAACTCATAATTTTTGATAAATTGGTTGCAAAAATACTATTATTTACTGATTATTTTGACATGGTTTTGATTTCAAATTTGGCATTAGTTAATTGTACTCTGAACAGTGTTAATAAAATTTTGTTAATACTAGGTGTGATAGTTGGATAATGTGTTTGAATTGTTATTTTTGTTGATTGTTACGTTGCTATTCTAAACTATTTAGGGAAGTCAATGAACATAAGGTTTAATTGTAAATTTTATAGAAATTTTAATCAGTATGAAATTGAATAAGTTTTTTTTAGGGTTGCTATTTTTAGTCTCAGCAATCGGTTTAGCACAAAATAATTCTAAAGAAGTTTTGTTTACCATTAATAATAAACCCTACTACACAGATGAATTTTCAAGGATTTATAAAAAGAATCTAGATTTAGTCAAGGACGATTCTCAGAAGGATTTGAATCAATATTTAGAATTGTTTGTAGGCTATAAATTGAAAGTTAATAAAGCTTATAAATTAGGTTTGCAAAATGGGAAGTCCTACCAAAATGAATTAAAAACTTACCGTTCGCAATTAGCAAAAAACTATTTTAACGACACTAAAGTGACTCAAGAACTTATTGAGGAAGGTTATAATAGACTTCAAAAAGAAATTAGAGCATCCCATATTCTTATTTTAGTCGATGAAAATGCTTCGCCAGAAGACACCTTAAAAGCCTATAAAAAAATAGAAGACATTAGTAGAAAAGCTAAAGCTGGAGATAACTTTGACGATCTAGCAGTACAGTATTCAGAGGATCCTTCTGCTAAAGATAACAAAGGAGATTTAGGGTATTTCACCGCTTTTAGAATGGTGTATCCATTTGAAAATGCCGCTTATACAACACCAAAAGGAAGCATCTCAAAAATAATCAGAACGCGTTTTGGGTATCATATTTTAAAAATTAATGATGTTAGACCCAATCGTGGAGAACTTACTGTGGCTCATATCATGATTTTAAATCCAAAACCTGAGGAAACAGGTAAAGATGCTAAAACCACTATTAACGATATCTATAAAAAAATTCAACAAGGCGAGAAATTTGAAGATTTAGCAAAGCAATTTTCTGAAGACAAATCCTCATCTTCTAAAGGGGGAGTCTTAAATAAATTTGGGTCTGGACAATTAAGTTCTGAAGAGTTTGAAAATGTTGCTTTCTCTCTTGAAAAAGCGGGAGATATATCAAAACCTTTTCAATCACAATTTGGCTGGCACATCATTAAGTTAATTGAAAAACATCCAATAAAAACATTGGATGAAATGAAAGCAGAGTTAGAGACTAAAATAGGGAAAGACGATAGATCAAAAAAAATAACTGAAAAACTCAATGAGAAATTGAGAAACAAATACTCTTACAAAAGAGATAACAAGCAATTTGCCATTCTATCTAAATTGGTAACCAACGATTTTTATGATTCGAAATGGGTACTTCCTGAAAATGCTAAAACCTACACAACACCACTTTTAACTATCAATGCAAAGAAAATTGATGGAACAGCGTTTTTAGATTTTGTAGATAAACAACAAAAGGCAGAACTAAAAGTTAAACCATTATCAAAATTAATGGATGTTTTGTATACTAATTTTTTAGATGAGCAATTGAAAGCTTATTATGATGAAAATTTAGAAACTGAATTTCCTGATTTTGCCAATGTTATGGATGAATATCGTGATGGATTGTTGCTTTTTGACCTAATGGAAAAAGAAATTTGGGAACGTGCTAAAACCGACACTCTTGGTTTAAAAGCGTTTTACGATGCTCATAAAATGGAACACATGTGGAAAAAGAGAGTAGATGTAACGGTTGCTTCCTCTACTAAACAAGATATCATAAAAAAAGCCCAAGCTCTTTTGAAAAAAGGGGAAGAACCTGAAACCATAAAAAATAAATTGAATGTTGATAATGTTGTCAACATAATGACGAATAGTGGTGCCTTTGAAGAAGGAAGTGATGCTTTGCCAAAAACGATGAAATACGACGTTGGTGTTTCGGATGTTTTTAAAGAAGGCGAATATTATTTTGTAACCAATGTAGAAAAGGTAATCCCCGAAACCGTAAAGAGTCTCGAGGAATGCAAAGGGAAAATTGTCAATGATTATCAACAATATTTAGAACAAAGATGGGTTGATGATTTGAAGCAAGAATTTACCGTTAAAATCAATAGAGACGTTTTTGATCGCTTAAAGAAACAGTTGCAATAGGAAATGAGAAATAGTTTCTTCCTGATTTTTTTAATGATTTGCTCTTGTAATTATTTTAAACCCCAACAAAAGTCACAATCCATTGCTAGAGTAGGAAAAAGTTATTTGTACAAAAGTGATGTTGCCACTTTAGTTCCAGCTGGGACATCCAAAGAAGATAGTATACTTTTAGTTAGGGATTTTATTGATAGATGGGCTAGTCAGAAATTATTAATTGATGCCGCAGAAAGAAATCTCAGTGATACTAAAAAAGCAACATATAATGCCTTAATAAAACAGTATAAGGTTGATTTATATACTAGAGCTTACATAGAAGATGTAGTAAAGAATACCGTTGACACAGTTGTTAGCGAATTAGAGTTAAAAAAATATTATAACGAAAACAAAGAAAATTTCAAAACCAACGGTTCCTTAGTCCGATTACGATTTATCAATCTATCAAAAGAGAATCCACGTTTCGAAACCATAAGAAGTAAGTTTTTTGATTATTCTAAAAACGACAAAAACTTTTGGAAGACCTACGCGTTACAATGCAAGAGTTTTGCTATGAATGATACGGTTTGGGTTGATATGAGTCAAGTCTACACTAAATTGCCTTTTATTACACCAGACAATAGAGATGAGTACATCATTGCTGGGAAAAGAATTGAAAAAAATGATAAAAACGATGTTTATCTAGTAAAAATTACCAATGTGATTGATAAAAATCAAATCAGTCCATTTGAATATATAAAACCAACATTAAAAGAAGTTCTACTGAACAAACGAAAATTAGAATTGATTAAAAAATTTGAAAAAGATATCACTAATGATGCCATTAAAAACAATGATTATGAAATATATAAATAGCAAACTTACTGTAGCAATAATTGCCATTTTTTGCACGGTATGTTTTGCCAATGCTCAAGAAATTATTAAAGATACGGTAAAAACAAAACCTATAGCTACTAGTTTTAAAAAGCAAAAAGTGGATGGTGTTATTGCAACTGTTGGAGACTATATCATCTTGGATTCCGATATTGATAAATCTTATTTGGAATTATCAAGTCAAGGGAATTCTATAAAAGATATTACTCGTTGTCAAATGCTGGGAAAATTATTGGAAGACAAATTGTATGCGCATCAAGCGGTTCAAGATAGTATCATTGTAAAAGATGAAGAAGTCAAAGAAAAAATGGCGGAGCAAGTGAATTATATGGTTGAGCAACTTGGTTCTATGGAGAAAGTGGTGAAATACTTTAAGAAAAATACGGAAGAGGAATTCAAAAACGAGTTGTTCGATATTATCAAAACGAATAAACTAACAGGTGAAATGCAAAAGAAAGTGATTGATGGCGTATCCATCACACCAGAAGAAACGCGTAATTTCTTTAAAGCTATCCCAGAAAGTGAATTGCCAGTTTTTGGTGCTGAAATGGAAGTGGCTCAAATCGTAGTTTCTCCCAAAATATCAGAGGAAGAAAAACAAAGAGTAATTACCAGATTGAAAGAAATAAAGGCTGAGGTATTGGCCGGTTCAAGTTTTAAAACTAGAGCTGTTATTTATTCAGACGATAGAGGTTCAGCCTCTTCAGGTGGGTTCTATAAAATTAACAGAAAAACGCAATTTGTAAAAGAATTTAAAGATGTTGCCTTTAGTCTTGGCGAAGGAGAAATTTCAGAGCCATTTGAAACGGAATTTGGATATCATATTATTATGGTAGAAAAAATCAAAGGACAAGAGGTGGAATTAAGACATATTTTGATGATGCCTAAAGTATCTGATCAAGCTTTAAAAGATGCTAAAGAAAAAATTATTGGAATTAAAAAACGAATTGAAAACGGTGAAATTACTTTTGCAGAGGCGGCTAGAACTTTGTCTGATGAAAAAGAAACACGTGCTAACGGTGGTGTTTTGATTAATCCTAAAACTCAAGATACTCACTTCGAATTAACCAAAATGGATCCAAGTTTGTATAGTGAAGTTTCTAATTTAAAAGACAATGCCATTACTTCTCCTATTTTAGATGATGATCCAAGAAGCGGTAAAAAATATAAAATCATTACTGTTACGAATAGAATCAATGAGCATACTGCTGATTACGCTAAGGATTATATTAAAATTAAAGATTTGGCTTTAAAAGAAAAACAAATCAAAGCCATTGCTAAGTGGACAGATGAAAAAATCAAAGAAACTTACATTAAAATAAATGGGGAATATAGAGATTGTGTATTTGCCAATAATTGGATCAAAAAGTAGTTTAAGTTTATAATATCAATACAATTTAAAATCTAATACCATATGTCGGACGTTACTGCTATTCAAAATTTAGTTCAAAAAAGAACAGAACTTAAAAAAGAAATTGCCAAGATTATCGTAGGTCAAGACGATGTAGTGGATCAAATTTTACTTAGCATCTTTTCTGGAGGACATGCTCTTTTAGTTGGTGTTCCAGGTTTGGCTAAAACCTTGATGGTAAATACCATTTCCCAAGCATTAGGTTTAGATTTTAAAAGAATACAATTCACCCCAGATTTGATGCCTTCGGATATCTTGGGAAGTGAAATTTTAGATGAAAGCCGTCAATTTAAATTTATAAAAGGACCTATTTTTGCCAATATCATTTTGGCCGATGAGATCAATAGAACACCACCAAAAACGCAAGCTGCCTTACTAGAAGCCATGCAAGAACGTTCGGTAACTATTGCCGGTCAAAACTATAAATTAGATTTACCTTATTTTGTTTTGGCCACTCAAAACCCAATTGAGCAAGAAGGAACTTATCCTTTACCAGAAGCACAATTAGACCGTTTTATGTTTGCTATAAAATTGGATTATCCTTCTTATCAAGAAGAAGTTCAAGTAGTAAAAAGCACCACTTCAGATAATAAACCAGTAATCAATCCATTGTTTTCTGCTCAGGAAATTATCGATTTCCAACAATTGATTCGTCGAGTTCCTGTGGCAGATAATGTAATTGAATATGCGGTTACTTTGGTTAGCAAGACAAGACCAAACAATCCGTTATCCAATGATTATATTAAGAATTATTTAGATTGGGGAGCAGGTCCAAGGGCTTCTCAAAACTTAATTTTAGCGGCTAAAGCCAATGCTGCTTTCAACGGAAAGTTTTCTCCCGATATTGAAGATGTAAAAGCAGTAGCTACTGGAATTTTGCGTCACAGAATCATCAAAAACTACAAAGCTGACGCTGAAGGAATTACCGAAGAAATGATTATTGACAAGTTACTTTAATTTCTTTGAAGTAGTTTTTCAACAGTTTTTTAATGATAAGTATACTTTTTTCCGTTTATGCCTTTAAACCGTTTAGTTTATAGGCATAAACTAAACGGTTCATCCGTATTAATTTTTTTAAGTCGTTTTACTTCTTTTGAAGTATATCATCCAATTCCTTATCGTAAAAAAATAAAAACATACTTCCCATCATATCTTGTTGTATTTGGGAAGTGTTATCAACTTCTAATACAATTTCATAATCATGATTTTTGTATAACCAAATCCCTTCTTCGGAGGAGAAAGGTTCTATACTCGTTAGTCCTATTGTACCTTTATGATTTACAATTTTACTAGTGAAAATAGGTTTGTTTGTTGTTTTATCAAATAAGGTTATTTGAGTTGCAAAAGGGTGAACATGAAGCGCAGCGGCATGCAAACGCAAACTATCCTGAATCTGTAATTGCTGGTTTACCGAACTGTGATAAGTATTTTTGCCAATAGGGATTACCCAATGTCCAGAAAGTTTATTGCCATGTCCATCATCATAAGTGTGATTCTTAGTTTCAACAGGAATGCATTGATTAGTGCCTAGATCAAGTGGCGATTTATAAGGGTCTGATTGATTAAAAGGTAACATGATAAAAGCTGTTCTACTCATCAACGGCCTTAAGTTTTTGGCTTTCGAATAATTAATATCGACTTCATGACGCATCCAAAAATTGGCATCAGGGAGGTTATGATTTAAGGATTCAGTAGTTACATAAAGCAATTGATTTCCTTTCATGGGAACGCCATAACCAGCAGGAAAACTAAAATCTTCCATACCATGAGAAAGCGAAGTCAACCTAGGATATTGTGTTCCGATTCTTTTTTGCAAATGAAAGGAACTATAATAATTTACATCATTAAAATCGACATTGGTATGACAAATAAAGTCCTTTGAAATAGTTTTCAATGATTTTGAATCCAAGGCTTTGACATGAAAACCTGTAAGCCAAAGTACTGTTGAGTCTTGAGAAAGCTGTACATAATTTGAAGACTTCGGACCTTCCATCGATTTGTATATGCCGTCAATATAAAACTCAGGCGAAATCATTTTATAGGTTTCCGATTTGTTTTCGACTTTCCAATTTGGATTTACAATCCCAAGTTTTTCAAATAAGAAGGATTTAACAATAGCTTTATGTCGATTAGGCAATTGCCCATACCAAATTCCACCCCCTATACATCCCAACAAAAGTAGAACTCCTAAAATTTTATATATCTTTGATTTTCTCATGATTGTCAAAATTACATTTTTATATGAACGATAGAAAACAAATCAGTGCAAAAAGATTTTTTGGATTGGATTTTTTAAGAGCACTTTCTATAAGTTTGTTGTTGTTTTCGCATTGCTCATGGATTTATAATTCCACTTCTCTTTTTGGCAGATTGCAAGACGCCAGTGGTTTTTTAGGTGTTGAATTATTCATTGTCTTAAGCGGATTTTTAATAGGAGGGATACTTTTCAAACAGTTTCTCCATGAAAATTATGGTGTAAAAGATGCTCTTCTGTTTGTTTCCCGAAGGTTAATGCGGGTTTTGCCAAGCTATTATTTGGTCGTTTTTATACTCACGATTGTTTATTTGATATTTGGATTTTCGGTTGCTCAAGTTTGGAAATACCTTTTACTGATTCAGAATTTCGCAACGCCAATCCCAGCCTTTTTTCCAGAATCTTGGAGTTTACCCGTAAAAGAAATGGGTTATATATTTGCAGTGTTCTTATTGGTAATTTCAGCTAAATTAGTTGTTAATGCCTCTAAGAAAGTTCTTTTCTTAAGTGTTGTTTTTGGTCTTATCATTTTGACCTTTGTTGCCAAAACATATTATAATTTACATTCCGCTAATTTAGATTTAAAACTATGGAGTTTTGAGATTCGTTCTGTTGTGATTTATAGGATTGATTCGGTTTTGATTGGAGTTCTTTTCGGGTATTTCAACTATTACTACAATGATTTTATGGTAGCTAAAAGAAAGTTGTTTTTTGCATCAGGAATTATGTTGTTCCTTGTATTGATACTATCTATCGTTGTTTTAAAATTGCGATTAAGTAACGCGGCTTGGTTTTGGAATATCTGTTGTCTGCCATTGGTTTCCTTAATGATTTGTATGTTTATCCCTTTTTTATTGAGTTGGGAGATGAAGTCAAAAAGGATAGCTAATGCCATTCTATTTATCTGTAATATTTCCTATTCTATTTATTTGCTGCATTACAGTTTGGTGCTTTTCTTGATGAAATATTTTATAGATACCAAGAATTTTAGTCTTTGGCAGTTAAATGGTTTTGCTCTTTTGTATTTGCTAGTTACCGTTGGATTGAGTTATCTTATGTATACTTTTTATGAAAAACCAATCAATCAATACAGAGCTAAAAATTTTAAATTAAATGAAAAGTAGTATAAAAGAAAGAGTTTTTGGCCTCGATTTAATGCGTGCCATTGCTATTTTAATGGTGGTGTTCGGGCATAGTCTTTGGATTTTTCCGCCAAGTCAAAGATTTATTTATCAGATTTTTGTCTTGTTTGGTTTTTTTGGCGTCGAGATTTTCTTTGTATTAAGTGGTTTTTTAATTGGTAAAATACTATACCAAACCTACATTAAAGAGGATTTTTCTTTTAAGCAACTCTTTCATTTCTTAAAGCGAAGATGGTTCAGAACTTTACCTAATTATTTTTTAATATTACTTTTGAATATTGTAGTCTCCACTGTATTGGGATATTCGATTGATTCACTTTGGAAATACTTTTTGTTTCTTCAAAACTTCAACACTCCCATGTTGCCTTTTTTTACAGAATCCTGGAGTCTTTCAGTTGAGGAGTTTGCGTACATAGTTTTGCCCATTTTTCTTTTGATTTCAGCAACTTTTAGTAAGCCAAAAAATAAATCAAGATTTTTTCTTTTTTCAGTATTGGCTTTGATATTAATTTTCTTTTGTAACAAAATTTATTATCAATATCACACAACTAATACAACTATAACACAATGGAATGCCTCTTTAAAATCGGTTGTACTTTATCGTTTAGATAGTATTTTTATTGGCGTTTTATGTAGCTGGATTTATTGTAACTATGCTTCTTTATGGCAGAAAAGCAGAAAAGTATTTTTTGTTTTAGGAGTGTTGTTTTTTATGTTTTTGTTTGTTGGAATTGGTCGATTAGGGTTGTTTATAGAAACCCATTCGATGTTATGGAATGTATTTTATCTTCCTTTCGTTTCTATTACTGTTGCTTGCTTTCTTCCTTTTTTGTCAGAATGGAAAGAAGAAAAAAATCTCCTTGCTAAACCAATCACTTTTATCAGTATCATTTCCTATTCTATATACCTCTTGCATTATAGTTTGGTGTTGCAATTGATGAAGCATTATTTCCCAATGGAATCTCAAAATTCTTTGATGCTGAGTTTTTTTCTGCTAATTTATTTTGGGATAACGATTACATTAAGTTATTTATTGTATCGTTTTTTTGAAAAACCAATGATGGATTTAAGGGATAAAAATTAAGAATAGTCATTTTATACTGCTTTAATTAAAGTATTTGCAATAAAGCAATGGCAAAAATCATCATTTCGCAAAACATCAGCTAAAAGCAACATATTCAATTAAAAACTTTTCAGAAGTACAACGTTTTCGTAAATTTGCACTGCAAACAAATAAACCTATATATACTATGGCTTTTGATATTGAAATGATTAAAAAAGTGTATGCCACGATGGCTCAAAGAGTCGATAAAGCTCGTGAACTTGTTGGTCGTCCACTTACGTTATCTGAAAAGATTTTATATTCACATTTATGGGAAGGTAATCCTTCACAAGCTTATTCAAGAGGAAAAGATTATGTTGATTTTGCTCCCGATAGAGTAGCTTGTCAAGATGCAACAGCACAAATGGCATTATTACAATTTATGCACGCTGGGAAAAAGACAGTTGCCGTTCCAACTACCGTTCATTGTGACCACTTAATTCAGGCTAAAGAAGGTGCTGCAACAGATTTAGCTTTTGCAAACAATCAATCGAAAGAAGTTTTTGATTTTCTTTCTTCAGTTTCTAATAAATATGGAATTGGTTTTTGGAAACCAGGTTCAGGAATTATACACCAAATCGTTTTAGAAAATTATGCATTCCCAGGCGGGATGATGATTGGAACCGATTCACACACCGTAAATGCAGGAGGATTAGGAATGTTAGCCATCGGAGTTGGTGGTGCAGATGCTGTAGATGTTATGTCTGGTATGTCATGGGAATTAAAGTTTCCTAAACTAATCGGAGTAAAATTGACAGGAAAATTAAACGGCTGGACTGCGCCAAAAGATGTAATCTTAAAAGTAGCTGATATTCTTACCGTAAAAGGAGGAACAGGCGCTATTGTAGAATATTTTGGAGAAGGAGCAACTAGTATGTCTTGTACTGGTAAAGGTACCATTTGTAACATGGGGGCTGAAATCGGAGCTACGACTTCAACTTTTGGTTATGATGATTCGATGAGAAGATATTTAGCAGCTACTGATCGTCAAGATATAGTTGATGCTGCTGATAAAGTGGCAAATTATTTAACTGGTGATGCTGAAGTTTACGCTAATCCAAGTCAGTATTTTGATCAAGTAATTGAAATTAACTTATCAGAATTAGAGCCACATATCAACGGACCATTTACTCCAGACAGAGGAACACCAGTTTCTAAAATGAAAGAAGAGGCAATAGCTAATGGATGGCCTTTAAAAGTAGAGTGGGGATTAATAGGTTCTTGCACCAATTCTTCTTATGAAGATATGGCCCGTGCGGCATCCATCGTAGAGCAAGCAGTTGCTCACGGAATTACACCAAAAGCAGAATTTGGTATCAATCCAGGTTCAGAGCAAATTCGTTACACTATAGAAAGAGACGGAATCATTGCCACTTTCGAAAAAATGGGAACTAAAGTATTTACTAATGCTTGTGGGCCATGTATAGGACAATGGGATAGAGCAGGAGCGGATAAAGGAGAAAAAAACACTATCGTTCACTCTTTTAACAGAAACTTCTCTAAACGTGCAGACGGAAACCCTAATACACACGCTTTTGTAACTTCTCCAGAAATGGTAGCTGCTTTAGCGATTTCAGGAGATTTAACTTTTAATCCAATAACAGATACATTACTAAATGATAACGGTGAAGCTGTAAAGTTGAACCCGCCTCATGGAGATGAGTTGCCAAAGAGAGGCTTTGATGTTGATGATGCCGGTTTTCAAGCTCCAGCAGAAGACGGAAGTCATGTTCAAGTAGCTGTTTCTCCTACTTCAGAACGTTTACAATTGTTAGCGCCATTTGAAGCTTGGGATGGTAAAAACATTACTGGTGCAAAATTGTTAATTAAAGCATTTGGTAAATGTACTACTGATCACATCTCTATGGCTGGACCATGGTTGCGATTCCGTGGACATTTAGATAATATTTCCAACAATATGTTGATTGGAGCAGTGAATGCTTTTAACCAAGAAGCTAATAAAGTTAAAAATCAATTGACAGGAGCTTATGATGCTGTTCCTGCGGTTCAAAGAGCTTATAAAGCAGCTGGAGTTCCAACCATTGTAGTGGGAGATCAAAACTATGGTGAAGGGTCTTCTCGTGAGCATGCGGCTATGGAACCAAGATTCTTAGGCGTTAAAGCGGTGTTGGTGAAATCATTTGCTCGTATCCATGAAACTAATTTGAAAAAACAAGGAATGTTGGCATTGACATTTGCTAACGAAGCAGATTATGACAAAATCCAAGAGAATGATACTATTAATTTCTTAGATTTAACAGACTTTGCTCCTGGTAAGCCTCTAACTTTAGAATTTGTTCACTCTGATGGTTCGAAAGATATCATCTTAGCAAATCACACTTATAACGAAAGTCAAATAGGTTGGTTTGTCGCGGGTTCAGCATTGAATTTAATTGCTGCTGGAAAAGCATAATTAATTTAATGGAAGGATAAAAAAATGCTCAACATTTGTTGAGCATTTTTTTTTATTGTTGTAAAGTATTTTTATAAACTTCTTTGAGACCTGTGTTCCAAGCTACTTCTTCATAGTAGAAGTCTACTGCGGTTAAACTGTTCTTTTTTCGGATAACACATTTTCCAGTAACATCGGCTTCAGCACCATCAACAGTTACTTTTTTATTGCTTTGTAATTTATTAGCTAAATACAAATCATACAATCTTCTTGCAATGTCTTGACGAATTGTCATTTTAGAATTGAAGGTGCTCACTATGATAACACCTTTTTTGGAACGAGCTACCAACTCCATTCCATTTTGACCATAATTATAGGTCTCAATCTTAGGTTCTCCTTTAGAGAACGCAAAACAAGTTACGATAAGTAAACCAAAAAGCACTTTCTTCATATGTAATAGATTTGTGTGGGGCAACAAATTAGAGGCGAAAATTAATAATTATTTTAATGCAAAACACGTTTATCAACAAAAAAATGTTGATAACTACAAAAAATCCGTTTAGCTCTAAACAAACTAAACGGATTTTACCCTACTGAAATACTAATCTTAGTAATAAGTATAACGTCTTACTTTAGCTATATATTTTGCTAAACGGATTACTTGATGGCTATATCCGTATTCGTTATCATACCATACATATAATACAATGTTCTTTCCATCGCCTGAAACAATGGTTGCATTACTGTCATAAATTGAGGGTTGAGCAGTTCCAACAATATCAGATGAAACGAGTTCGTTATTTAATGAATATCTAATTTGTTCCACCAATTCGCCTTCAAGGGCATATTTTTTCATTATAGCATTTACATCCTCGAAAGAAGTTTGTTTCCCAACTTCCAAATTCATAACGACTAAAGAACCATTAGGAACAGGAACTCTAATGGCATTAGAGGTTAATTTACCAGCTAAACTTGGTAATGCTTTGGCAACTGCCGTTCCGGCACCTGTTTCGGTAATAACCATATTCAATGCTGCTGCACGACCACGACGGTATTTTTTGTGCATGTTGTCAACCAAGTTTTGGTCGTTTGTGTAAGCATGAATCGTTTCAATATGGCCTTTTACAACTCCTAGCGTATCTTCTATTACTTTCAGAACAGGAGTGATAGCATTTGTTGTACAGGATGCCGCTGAAAAAATATCAACTTTATCTGGATTATAGTCGTTGTGATTCACACCATATACAATATTTGGAACTCCTTTTCCAGGTGCAGTCAATAATACTTTGTCAACTCCTTTTGAAGTAAGGTGACGTTTCAATTGTTCTTCTGTTGTAAAAGCTCCAGTATTATCAATTAATAAAGCATCCGAAATCCCGAATGGAGTATAATCAATTTCTTCTGGACCATTAGCAGTAATAACATGAACTGTTGTGCCGTTTATTATTAAAGCATTATTTTCAGCATCGGCTTGAACTGAGCCTTGAAAATCACCATGAACCGAATCATAACGAAGTAAGGATGCTCTTTTTTCTAATGAAGAAGCATCGTTTCTATCTCTAGTTACAATGGCCCGTAGACGAAGTTGTTGTCCTTTACCCATTTTGCTCATCATCTCACGAGCTAACAAACGACCGATTCTACCAAAACCATATAAGACTACATCTTTTGGTTTTAAATCTTGAAAATCTTTAGCATTTTTTAGTTTGTCAATAACAAAAGCACGACTGTCATGATATTTATTGTCTTCAAGATGATACTCGTAAGTCAATTTTCCAATATCAATTCTAGAAGGTGGTAAGTCTAAATTTTCAATGGCACGGGCAATCTCCACAGAATCAAAAATGTTGATTGGTTTTTGAACAAACTCACCTGCATATTCATGAAAATTGATAATATCACTAACATTTTTATCAATCAATTGATTTCTAAAAAGAACTAACTCGATAGATTTGTCATACCATAAATCGCTGATGATTTTGATTAATTCAACAGCGGCTTTACGTCTGTCTGCTTGAAAAGATAATTCCTTCTCGTAAAATTTGTTACTGTCCATAAAAAAGATAAGTTTTAGTTGTGTGTAAATTTAAATTTAACTCCGTTCAATTCGGCTTGTCAGCCTCGGGTGGCGCAAAAATATAAAATAGAAGTCTTTCACGAAAACGATTTCGTAACTTTTTTACAAAACAAAAAAACCAGTTCAAATTTCGAACTGGTTTTAATGATTATTAATCTTTAACCTTTATAAAATGACTTGAATTATTTGTCCTAACCTATTAAGCATCTGAATGTTTACGCTTTGGTTTTCATCTTTTTTATTTAAAAACCTAGAAATACTTTCGACATCAGTAGCTTTTACGTTGTCAACAGAAAGTATTATTCCTCCTTTTAGTTGATCATAGTAGGGTTTAAGATTATCATTATTAATATCTTTAATCCTCACACCATAATCAATTTTGAATTTTTTCTTATCAGTAGCCTCAATGTTTTCTAATTCTAGTCCTTTAAAGTCCGTAGTAAAAACATCATTCTTGATTAAGGTTACCGCAGCTGATTTCGTTTCACCATGTCTAATGAAAGTTACTTTTACTTTATCGTTGGGTCTTTTGGTACTTATGTATCCTGAAAGCTCAGCGAAAGTATTAATTTCTTGATTGTCTAATTTTTTGATAATATCACCCTTTTGTAAACCTGCTTTTTCTGCTCCTGAATTTTTAGTCACTTTGCTGATATAGAAACCTTCAGTATCATTAATGCCTAATTCTTTTGAAGCTTTACTGTTTAATTCTCCACCTTCAACACCTAATATACCACGTTGCACATTCCCGAATTCCATTATGTCTTCAATAATTTTTCTTGTAATATTGGATGGAATAGCGAAAGAATAACCGGCATAACTTCCCGTTGGGGATGAAATCATAGTGTTTATTCCGATTAATTCTCCACGAGTGTTAACCAAAGCGCCACCAGAATTTCCTGGGTTTACAGCAGCATCAGTTTGAATAAAAGATTGAAGTCCGTTGTTTTCTAAATTTCTAGCTTTTGCCGAAACAATTCCTGCCGTAACTGTTGATGTTAAGTTATATGGATTTCCAACAGCCAAGACCCATTCCCCAACTTTTACTTGATCTGAATCAGCAAAAGTAGAATAAGGTAATTTTTCATCAGCATTGATTTTTAATAAAGCAATATCCATTTTTGAATCGGTTCCAATAAGTTTTGCTTTGTATGACTTATTGTTGTTTAAAGTTACTTCCAAATCAGTAGCGTTTTTTACTACGTGATTATTAGTTACAATATAACCATCTTCTGAAATGATGACACCTGAGCCTGTTCCGACTTGTTCTTGTTGTTGAGTGCCGCTACTTCCATAAAACCATTGCATCATTGGATCGTAAACGGTTCTAATCGAAACATTTTTAACGTGGACTACTGTATGAACTGTGTTTTCTGCAGCAGCAGTAAAATCAATAGCTTCACTCGATAATCCTACATTTTTGGTGTAATTATTTGGTGCCATAGTGACAATCGAATCACGATTGCTTTTTCCTTCAATAAATAATTTATAAGCACCAAGTGTGGTTGCCCCACTAAATAAAGAAATTAGAAATAAACTTGATATACGTTTCATAATCAATACCATTTTAAATTATTTGAAAGTAAAATTATAAATTTCTCTTTTTCAAAAAATCAGTTTAACGCTCGTTTAACAATTTTTAAGTTAATCTTAATAATTGCTATCTTTGTGAGAGTAAACTACGCTATGCAAACCACATTTTACAAATACGAAGGAACTGGTAACGATTTTGTCTTTATTGATAATCGTCAAAATAATTTTCCAAAAACAGACACTAAACTCATAGAAAAACTATGTGACCGCCGTTTCGGAATTGGTGCAGACGGATTGATATTGTTAGAGGATGATTTGGAAACTGATTTTAGAATGGTTTATTACAATTCGGACGGCAACCAAAGTTCTATGTGTGGTAACGGGGGAAGATGTATAGTAGCTTTCGCCAAAAGCTTGAATCTGATTTCAAATGAAACTACTTTTATTGCTACAGATGGTTTACATCATGCTTCAATTTTTGAAAACCATATTATTTCTTTAGGGATGAAAGATGTGAATGAAGTAAAAATAGAAAATGATTTTGTTTTCTTAAATACGGGTTCACCACATCATGTTATGTTAGTAGATGATTTAGATCATTATGATGTTAAAACCAATGGAGCTAAAATTCGCTATTCAGATTTGTATGGAAAGGCAGGAAGTAATGTGAATTTTGTAAAGCAAATTTCTGAAAATCATTTCCGTTTAAGAACTTACGAACGCGGAGTAGAAGATGAAACTTTTTCTTGTGGTACAGGAGCAACTGCAACAGCCATAGCAATGAATGCGCTTGGAAGAACAAATTCTAATCATATTTATTTAGATGTTGAAGGAGGAAAGCTCGAAGTCTTTTTTGAAAAAAATGGGAATGAATATACTAATGTATTTCTAAAAGGTCCAGCTACCTTTGTTTTTGAAGGAGAAATAGAATGGTAACATTACAGGGAAATATAAGTTATCTCAGAGCACTCGAACCTGAAGATTTAGAGTTTATCTACGCCATAGAAAACGATGAAAATATTTGGGAAGTCAGTAATACTATAACTCCTTACAGCAAATTTCTCATTAGACAATATCTCGAAAATGCACATCAAGATATTTATGAAGCTAAGCAACTCCGATTAGCCATTTGTAAAAAAGATACTTCTGAAGCTATTGGATTGATTGATTTATTTGATTTTGATGTTAAAAACAAACGCGCTGGAGTTGGAATCATCATCCAAAATGAAAATGACAGAAACAATGGTTTTGGTAAAGAGGCTCTAGGTTTGGTAATTGATTATGCTTTTAAGCAATTGCAGTTACATCAGCTTTATGCAAATATTGGAACAGAAAATAAAGCGAGTTTAATGCTTTTTACTACATTTGGATTTGAAAGAATAGGTATAAAAAAAGATTGGAATTTCAACAATGCTATTTTCCAAGACGAAGCTATTTTTCAATTAATTAATAAATAAATTTAAACCTTTTAGTTTTGAACAAGAGTAAAATTATAAAGATTTTAGGTGTCGTTTTTATCGTTTTTGTAGCGATTATTTATATCAAATTTTTCACTTCGGATACCAATTTCGAAAAAGATGAAATTTATGTTCAAATTCCAACCGGTTCAAAATATGAAGATGTTCAGAAAATAATTTCGCCCTTTGTCAAAAACATGAGCGATTTTGAGTTCATTGCTAATCGTCGTTCCTATCCTGAAAATGTGAAAGCTGGACGTTTTTTGTTAAAAAAAGGAATGAGTGCTTTTCAATTGGTCTCAGCAATGAGGAGAAATGTTCCAGTAAAATTGGCTTTTAATAATCAGGAACGATTGGAAAATCTATGCGAACGCTTGAGCTCTCAAATTGAACCAGATACTACCAAACTTTTGGCAACTTTTCGTGATACCATTTTCTTGAAGAAAAACGGTTTTACAAAAGACAATGTTTTTGCTATGTTTTTGCCTAATACCTATGAAGTATATTGGAATATTACGGCTGAAAAATTCAGAAATAAAATGCTCGATGAATACAATCGCTTTTGGACAAAAGAGAGAATTACAAAGGCGACCGCTTTAAATTTAACTCCAGTTCAAGTAATTACTGTTGCATCTATAGTGCACAAAGAATCTGTTAAGAAAAGTGAGCGTCCAATAATTGCAGGAGTTTATCTTAACCGATTGAATCAAGGAATGCCTTTGCAAGCAGATCCTACAGTAATTTATGCTTTGAAACTAAGAGATAACGATTTTAACCAAGTAATCAAACGCGTTTTATACAACGATTTATTTATAAATTCTCCATACAATACCTATAAAAATATTGGTTTGCCTCCTGGACCAATTGCTATGCCTGATGTTGATGCCATTGATGCTGTTTTGAATGCTGAAAAACACGACTATCTTTATTTTTGTGCCAGCGTTGAAAAATTTGGCTATCATGTTTTTGCTTCAACTTACGAGCAGCATCAAGTAAATGCTAAAAAATATGCTGATTGGTTGAACGAACAAGGAACAAACAGATAATTTTGAAAGTATTCAAAAGTTTAGTTTTTACACTGCTGTTGTGGTGTTGTCAAATTTCTTTCGGGCAAAGTGCTATTGATAATTTTTTAAAACCTTCTGACACTTTAAGTAAAAAGCGACTAAAAACGCTGGTTATTTCTGAATCTGTCATTGGAACAGCAACTTTGGTTGGTTTAAATCAACTTTGGTATGCCGATTATCCTCGTTCCAATTTTCATTTTATAAATGATAATGCAGAATGGCTTCAAATGGATAAAGTGGGTCATGTTTTTTCATCTTATCATTTAGGAAGTTTTGGCGCTAATACCTTAAAATGGACAGGAGCAAGTAGAAAAAGCCAATTAATTTATGGGTCAACTCTAGGTTTGGCATTTATGACCACTGTTGAGGTTTTTGACGGCTATTCCGCCAATTGGGGAGCTTCTTTAGGAGATGTTGCTGCGAATGTTGCTGGAACTGCTTTATATGTTTCTCAAGAACTATTATGGAAAGAGCAACGAATTGTTCCTAAGTTTTCATTTCATACCACTCCCTATGCTTCTGCAAGACCTAATGTTTTGGGAAGTTCTGTTCAAGAGCAAATTCTTAAAGATTATAACGGACAAACCTATTGGTTATCTGCTAATATTTATTCCTTTGCTAAATCAAGTTCTTTTCCAAAATGGTTAAATATCGCTATTGGTTATGGAGCAGAAGGTATGATTACGGGGGATGAAGGGTTTACCAATTCTATTTTCTTGCCAGAAAGTAAAAGATTCCGCCAATTTTATCTCAGTTTAGACGTTGATTTGACAAAAATAAAAACCAAATCACATTTAGTTAAGACAATTTTAACAGTTTTTAATTCCATCAAAATTCCTGCTCCAACGTTTGAAATCAAGGGCTCAGGAGGAACTCAATTTCACATTCTTTATTTTTAACTGCTTGATAGTCAAATTTATAATTTTTAGTTGTATATTTGCGCTCGGAAATATCAAGATGGTGACAGCGCTTGGAAATAACCTTAAATGATAAAGAAAAGTATATTTTACGTTTCAATCCTACTAACTGTTGCTTTTATAAGCACAGGTTTTAAACCTTATGACTCCCAAATCAACAACGGATTTCGTGTTGATGAAAACGAAGAACTATCCTATGTTTTTCCTTCTCAAAATTCCATCGATTACGCTAATCTTAGAATTCCATTTACTGGAAGATATTTTATTGGATTTAAAGAAGCTATTGCTCACAAAGAATCTCAAGGTAAATACGGAAAGATTAATACCCTAGGTTATCTAGGTAAATATCAGTTCGGAATGGAAACATTGAAATCTATTGGAATCAATGATAGCGTTGGTTTTATGAATAATCCAAAGCTACAAGAAAAAGCCTTTGTCGTTTTGCTTTCTAAAAATAAATATGAATTACAGGACTACATCAATTATTTTGAAGGAAAAGTGATTGATGGTGTTAAAATCACCGAATCTGGTATTTTAGCAGCTGCTCATTTAGGAGGTTCAGGTTCGGTAAAACGTTTTCTGAATTCAAACGGTGAGAAAAAATGTAAAGACGATTATGGTACTTCAGTCCGAACTTATTTGAAAGATTTTGGTGGATTTGAAACGGATGGCATTCAAGCAATCAAAAACGCAAAAATAAAATAATTACATTTTATGAATAATAAAAATAGTAGGTCGGTTATGTAAATCGACCTTTATTTTTTTCCAATCAGCCACTCTGTGTGTTTTGATATACTCTGTTGGCAAAGTGATATCTGTTGCAATGCAAAGATGAGTATTGGGTTGTAACGATTGTAATAAATCTTCTAAAAGCTTATTGTTCCTATATGGAGTTTCAATGAATATTTGAGACTGATTTTTAGAGTTTGATAGATTTTCAAAGTTTTTTAGAGCTGATTTTTTTTCGCCTTTATCTATAGGAAGATACCCATTGAAAGCAAAACTTTGACCATTCATACCCGAACCCATCATGGCTAATAGGATAGAAGAAGGACCTACCAATGGTATAACTTGAATCCCTTTTTCGTGTGCCATTTTTACAATTACAGCACCTGGGTCTGCAACACCTGGACATCCTGCCTCGCTCATTAATCCAATGTTTAATCCATTAAGGCAAGGAGCAATCATGGTGTTGTATTCGCTAACTTCTGTGTGTTTATTGAGTGTTGCAATTCTTAAACTTGACTGAACTTTTTCTGGTTGAATAGATTTAATAAATTTTCGAGCCGTTTTTTCATTCTCAACAATATAGTCGTCAATAAAGTCGATGGCTCTTTTTACGGTTTGTGGTAAAACATCATGAGGATTCATTTCTCCCAATGTAGTTGGGATTAAATATAATTTTCCTTTCAGATCTACTGGTTTCATCTGCTCTTTTTTTTATTGTTTTTTAGGGGTCAGATGTAATGCTATAAAGCATTTCATGAATGTTTTTCAATTAATTTTTGAGCTAAAATAGTGCAAGTTTCGTCAAGCATTTCATAAACCATATCAAACCCATTTTGAAGTCCATAATAAGGATCTGGAACATCTACGTTGTCGTCTGGAAATAATTCATTTAAAATGAGTTGCACTTTGTTTTTATGATTTTCGTTTTTGGCTAATTCAATTACATCATCATAATTGGAGTTGTCCATCACATAGATATAATCATAATCATCAAAATCTCTTGAGGTGAATTGTCTAGCTTTTTGATTTGAAATATCAAGTCCGTTTTTTTGTGCAGTAAGCACTGAACGTTGATCAGGTTGCTTACCAATATGATAAGCGCCAGTTCCGGCTGAATCAACTAAGAATTTATCTTTTGGAAGTTTTGCAGCTAAAAGTCCTTCTGCCAATGGTGATCGGCAAATATTTCCAAGGCAAACCATTAAAATTTTAACGGGCATAGTAGTAGTGTTTCTCTAAAGGACAAACTTAGACAAAAACAGAATTATAGCGATAATTTTTTGTGAATATCTTCAACAAATTTTTTGAACTGTTTGTCAGTAGAAACTAAGTTGTCAACCGTTTTACAAGCATGAAGAACTGTTGCGTGATCTCTGTCGCCTATTTGAGAACCTATATTAGCTAAAGATGATTTTGTAAATTTCTTAGCAAAAAACATAGCTAATTGTCTAGCTTGAACTACGTGACGTTTTCTGGTTTTTGATTGTAAAGTGTCTATGTCTAATTGGAAATAATCAGAAACTACTTTTTGAATGTAGTCAATAGAAATTTCTCTTTTTACATTTTTGACAAATTTCTCAACTACACTTTTTGCCAAATCTAATGTCACTTCTTTTTTGTTGAAAGAAGACTGAGCGATAAGAGAAATAATAGCACCTTCAAGCTCACGAACATTTGATTTGATATTTCGCGCTACATATTCTATAATCTCATCAGGCATTTCAACACCATCACGATATAAAATATTTTTTAAGATAGAAATTCTGGTTTCATAATCTGGCTGGTGTAATTCTGCAGATAATCCCCATTTGAAACGAGACAACAAACGTTGCTCAATGTCTTGCATGTCAACAGGTGCTTTATCAGAAGTTAAAATTACTTGCTTGCCATTTTGGTGTAAGTAATTAAAGATATGGAAGAAAACATCCTGAGTTCCTGTTTTTCCAGAAAGGAATTGGACATCGTCAATTATCAACACATCAATTAATTGGTAGAAATGAATAAAATCGTTTCTATTATTCTTTTTAACAGAGTCTATATATTGTTGCGTGAATACTTCGGCAGAAATATATAAAACTGTTTTTTCTGGATATTTATCTTTTATCTCAACACCGATAGCATGAGCTAAGTGTGTTTTACCTAATCCAACACCACCAAAAATTAACAGCGGATTAAATGACGTTCCACCAGGTTTATTGGCAACAGCCATTCCTGCAGAACGGGCTAATCTATTAGAATCTCCTTCAAGGAAATTGTCAAAGCTATAATTTGGATTAAGTTGTGATTCGATTTTTAAATTTCTTATTCCTGGTATTACAAAAGGATTTTTGAGTTCTGGATTAAGATTTTTAAAAGGAGCATCAACGTCTTGAGATTTTATCGGACTTCTATGAGCACTTGGCAATTGTTCAGTAAACGGTTGTTTATTGCCATAAGTGTTCTCCATTTTAATTTTATAGAGTAACTTTGCGTTTTTACCAAGTTCTTTAGTTAACGCAACTTTAAGTAATTTCACATAATGTTCTTCAAGCCATTCGTAAAAAAATTTGCTAGGAACTTGAATGTAAAGAGCATTATCAGTTAGTTCAACTGACTTAATCGGTTCAAACCAAGTTTTGAAAGCTTGTTCTTGAATATTGTCTTTTATAAATAGTAGACAGTTTTCCCACACCGATTGCGCAGTTTTGCTCATATTTTGTTTAAAATTATAGTATTTACTTATTAGGTTTTGACTCAAAAAAAACAACGAGTGTTTTCATGTTTTTCGGGGTAACAAATATGTGAATAAAATTCGTTAAAAAAAATTAAAATAGTATTGATTTTTTAAAAATATTGTTGTAGAGATAAATTTAATTTTAGATTAAAAGCAAAAAAATCAGATGAAAGAACATCAAATTCAAGTTAGAGTACGTTACTCTGAAACCGATCAAATGAGTGTGGTTTATCACGGAAATTATGTCCCATATTTTGAGATGGGCCGCGTGGAATGGCTTAGAAACAAAGGGATTTCGTATAAAACACTAGAAGAAAACGGAATTGCATTGCCAATTGTATCTATGACTATAAATTACAAAAAACCAGCACGTTATGACGACCTACTTACAGTTATAACCAAGTTCAAAGGGCAATCTTCAGTAAAGATAGAATTTGATTGTGAAATTCGTAATGAAAAGGATGAGTTGTTAACAACTGCACATTTTTTATTGGTTTTTGTGGACATAAATTTAGGAAAAGCCATTCACCCACCACAATACCTTTTGGATATTATGAATGATTGATTTTTTTTATGTCAATTTCAAATAAAGTAGTAAAAATGTCGAATATAAGTTCGGCATTTTTTTTTCGGGTACTAATTTCTATTTGGCAATTTTCCTCCATTTTTTGAGAAACAATAGAGAGATTTTTCTCTTTAATAACCCGCATGACCTTATTCATGTTTTTATAATCAAAGGAAATCTGAAAATGTAAATTTATGGTTTTTTCGATTATTTCAGCTTCTTCTAATGCCATTTGTGCGGCTGTTCGGTATGCTGAAATTAAACCACCAACTCCCAATTTCACACCGCCAAAAAATCGAACAACTACAACTAAAACATTGGTTAATCCAAAGGATTGGATTTGTCCATAAATTGGCATTCCTGCTGAATTACTAGGCTCACCATCATCGTTAACCCGAAAATAAATAGTATCTGTTCCAATTTGAAAGGCATAGCAAAAATGACCAGCTCCAAAATGTTGTTTGCGTAATTTTTCTATATGAGATTTGATTTCCTCTTCTGTAGTTATTGGAAAAGCATAACCAAAGAACTTGCTGTTTTTTTCTTTAAAGAGAATTTCGTTTGATGGGCAAGCAAGTGTTTTATAAGTGTCTTTTATTTCCAAAGCTATAAAGGCAGGTGTTTTTGCTCGAATAAATCAACAACATCTTCTTTGCCTACTTGCAAATTCCAAACGTGTAAGCCAAGAGATTCTGCAGTATCAGTATTGATTTTTTTGTCATCAACGAATAAAGTTCTTCTTGGGGATAAGTCATGTTTTCGTATCAAAGTATTGAAAATTTCAGCATCGGGTTTGCGCATTCCCATTTCATAGGAATAATACACTTTTTCAAAACATCGATAAAAATCAGAATAAAAGGACATGCCTACTTTATGCTCAAAACGACTGATGTGGATTGAGTCAGTATTCGTCAATAAAAACAAACGATACTTACTTGAAAGCATTTGTAGAAATTCTAATCGATGTAAAGGGAATTCACCTATTACTGAATTCCATGCTTTTACTATTTCTTCAATACTTGCATTTGGAATATATTTTAAAAAGGAATTGATAAATTGTAATTCAGTAATCTGTCCTTTTTCAAACAAATCATTTTGGATTAATAAATCTTCATTTGGACCATCCAATCCTAATTTTTTAAATTCTTCAACAGACGCTTCTTTCCTTAGATTGATAAAAACATCTCCAAAATCGAAAATAATAGTGTTAATCATGGTTGAAATAAAGTTTTAGTTTGTCGTCCTTTATGTTTTTTGTTTGAAATTCTCCATTTAAATGAGGTGACATGATACCGCTTTTTAAATAAATCTTACCAATAAAAACTCTAGCTTCATCCCAAAGATTGTCATCTATAAAACTTTGAAGGGTTTGTTTTCCGCCTTCAATTAGTATAGATTGGATACCATATTTATAAGAAATATGGGCAATGGTTTTGGTCAGCTGGATATCAAAGATAGCATTTTCGTATATAAGATGTTCACTATCTGTTAAATTTTCTTGCTCTGTAATGATAATGGTTTTTGTATTTTTATCTTTTATAAAAGAGTTGCTTGGAATTTTTCCGGTTCTATCTAAAACAATCCTTACTGGGTTTTCTCCTAACCAATCTCGTACGTCTAATTTTGGATTGTCGTCTAAAACGGTATTGGTTCCTACTAAGATAGCTTGTTCTTCACTACGCCATTTGTGGACTAATTGTCTAGAAAATTCATTAGAAATCCAAACGGGTTCTCTTTTTTCTTTAGTTAAAGGAGCTATAAATCCATCCAGACTTTCGGCCCATTTTAATATGATATAAGGACGGTTTTTGTTGTGAAACGTAAAAAAGCGTTTGTTTAATTCAGCACATTCTTTTTCTAGAATTCCAACTATAACATCAGCTCCATTTTCTACTAATCTTTTAATGCCATTTCCTCCTACTTTACTATTAGGGTCAATAGTTCCAACCACTACATTAGGAATTTTATGCTTGATAATCAAATCGCAACAAGGAGGTGTTTTTCCAAAATGGCTACAAGGTTCCAAGGAAACATAGATGGTAGCTTTTGCCAATAGTGATTTGTCTTTTACTGAATTGATTGCATTTACTTCAGCATGAGGCTCTCCTGATTTTTTATGCCAGCCTTCACCAATAATTTTATTGTCATAGACGATTACACTGCCTACCATCGGGTTGGGATAGGTCGTTCCGAGACCATTTTTGGCCAATTGAATACAGCGTTTTATGTAAATTTCATGTATCTTCACGGCACAAAAATAAGACATTACTTTTAGAATGAAAGGTATAGTAATTAGAGAAATTCAAAAGGAAGACAGTGCCCAAATAGCTTCAGTTATTAGAGAAGTTTTTATTTCTGATGATTATCCAAAAACGGGTACTGCGTTTGCCGATGCTCAATTGGATTTTATGTTTGAAACTTATGATAAGCCAAGAGCTACTTATTTTGTTGTAGAAGATAATGGCAAAATCATAGGCGGAGGTGGAGTTTCTCAATTGGATAACACTTCTGAAAACATTTGTGAATTACAAAAAATGTATTTTCTACAAGAGGCTAGAGGGAAAGGACTTGGTTATCAAATGATAAAGAAATGTTTAGAAAAAGCTTCTGAATTTGGTTATGAAAAGTGTTATCTAGAAACCTTACCTGAAATGCTAGTGGCCCAAAACCTCTATAAAAAAGCAGGTTTTGAATACCTTTGTGCTCCATTGGGGAATACGGGTCACAGCACTTGTCCAATATGGATGATAAAAGAACTATAAATGCTACTCAAAAACTATAAAACTATATTTCTTCAGGAGCTATCTTCCTTATATGATGAAAAGGAAATAGAGAGCTTCTTTTATCTTGTTTTGGAAAATTTTCATCAAATAAAAAGAATTGATTTAGCTTTGAATCCTGAGTTAACTATGGATGCGAAACAATTACTTCGTTGGGAAAGCGTTGAGCAAGGATTAAAGAAACAAAAACCTATTCAATATATTTTAGGGGAAACGGAGTTTTATGGTTTGCGCTTTTTGGTTAATGAAAATGTTTTAATTCCAAGGCCAGAAACAGAAGAATTAGTCGATTTAATTATTGCTAATAATCTAATAGCTCAACAATCTAACCATCTAAAAATCCTTGATATTGGAACGGGTAGTGGTTGTATTCCCATTACTTTGAAAAAGAATCTCCCTAATGCTGAAGTCTTTGCTATTGATGTTTCCGAGAAAGCTTTGGCTACAGCCCAACAAAACGCAGCGCTTAATGAGGTACGCGTTCGTTTTATTTTGAAAGATATTTTGCAAACCAATGATTTAGAGCAACAATTTGATATTATAGTTTCCAATCCGCCTTATGTTCGTAATCTGGAAAAAGCTGAAATTAATCCTAATGTTTTAGAATATGAGCCGCATTTGGCTTTGTTTGTAGAAGATGATGATGCTTTGATTTTCTATAGAAAGATTGCACAATTGGCCAAGAAAAATCTAATGCCTGATGGTAAGTTGTACTTCGAAATCAATCAATATCTCGGAAAAGAAACGGTTCAGCTGCTTGAAGATTTACATTTCAAGCATATTGAATTGAAGAAAGATATTTATGGAAACAACAGAATGATAAGTTGTTCGTTATAATTATTCATAACGCAACGCCTCAATAGGGTCAAGTCTAGAGGCTTTTATAGCTGGATAAGAACCAGAAACTACCGCCACCAAAAAAGTCGTAATCACAGCAGCCATAATAGCTAACCAGGGAATTACAAAACTAAAATCAATAGCGACTGCGATAAGATAACCTGTAATAATACCAAGAATAATTCCAACCAAACCACCAAGCTGTCCAATAATTAAAGTCTCTACAAAAAACTGAAAGGCAATAGTACTTTTTTTGGCGCCAAGTGCTTTTCTGACCCCAATTTCACGAGTTCTTTCGGTTACCGAAACCAACATAATATTCATTAGTGCAATGGAAGAACCAAAAATAGTGATGATACCTATAATCCAAGCAGACCAGTTTAAAACCCCTGTTATTTCAGCAATTTTATTAATCAAATCATCACTTCTAGATACAGCAAAGTTGTTTTCTTCCACAGGATTCAGTTTTCTTACTTTTCGCATTGTGATAAGTGCATGGTCTACCGCTTCATCTAGCAATTCATTTTTGTCAATCATAGTGCTGATAGTATAATTGATATTGGGCATAGAAAACATGGAGCGCGCTAATTGAATTGGAATCAACATTCTTAAATCCTGACGGTTACCAAACGAAGAACCTTTCTCTTTCAAAACGCCAATAACTTTGAATTTAGCACCGCGAACGGATAAGGTTTTGCCAATTGGATTAACATCTTTCAGTAATCCTTTTGTAGCAAAATCAGAACCTACAATACAAGAATGGACATTATTTTGAATATCAAAACTATTAAAACTACGGCCTTGTGTTACCTCTAGACCAGAATTGATTAGGAAATAATCATCAACTCCCATAACTGAAATTTCAGGATCTGTTTTTTTATTTTCAAATTTTACTTCAGCTGTGGAAGTTGCAGTAAATGATAAAGAAGTATGTGTTAAAGGATAATCATAGATTTCTTTGAATGCTTTGGCTTCAGGATACGAAATAATAGGATTTATTTTCTCTACTTCGTTACCTCCATTACGTCGGTTGGTGTTTTCGTATTGATTGATGTTAAAAGTATTGGAACCCATTGAAGCAAAATTAGTGGAAAGCGTATTTTGCAATGCCGAAACTACAGTAAGAATGCCAACCAAAGCCCAAATTCCTAAAGCTATAATTAACACAGTAAGAATGGTACGCAACAATTGAGTTCGGATAGAACTAGTGGCGATTTTAATATTTTCTTTGAATAATCCAATCATGGTGGTAATTTGACACGAAATTACAGTTTTTGTTACAAGAATATGCTCTTGGGTATAGAAATTAGTTTTAAAAAATAAGATATTTGCAAAGTCTATTCGTAATTCACAATTAAATAAAATGGCATCAAAACCAAGTATTCCTAAAGGGACAAGAGATTTTTCACCAGCAGAAGTGGCTAAGCGTAATTATATTATTTCGGTTATGCGAAGTCATTTTGAGAAATTTGGTTACCAACCGATAGAAACTCCGTCGTTTGAAAACTCTGAAACCTTGATGGGAAAATATGGGGAAGAAGGAGATCGTTTGATTTTTAAGATATTGAATTCGGGAGATTATTTGGATAAAGTAACTTCAGAAGAATTACAGACTATCAATTACAAAAAACTTACTAGTAAGATTTCCGAAAAAGCACTTCGCTACGACTTAACCGTTCCTTTCGCACGTTATGTCGTACAGAACCAAAATGATATTGTGTTTCCGTTTAAACGCTATCAAATACAACCTGTTTGGCGCGCTGACCGACCACAAAAAGGAAGGTTTAGAGAGTTTTATCAATGTGATGCTGATGTGGTAGGTTCTACTTCTTTATGGCAGGAAGTCGAGTTGGTGCAATTGTATGACTCTGTATTTACCTCTCTTGGTTTGAACGGAGTTACTATCAAAATCAATAACCGAAAAATATTATCTGGAATTGCTGAGGTCATTGGTGCTTCGGATAAACTTATTGATTTTACGGTGGCTTTAGACAAGTTGGACAAGATAGGAGAGGACGGCGTTAAAAAGGAGATGATTGAAAAAGGCATCTCTGAAATTGCTTTAGAAAAAGTACAACCGTTATTCAGTTTCAGTGGAACTATTCAAGAAAAATTAGAAAAACTTTCTGGATTGCTAAGTACTTCAGAAGAAGGGAAGAAAGGAATTGAAGAGCTGCGTTTCATTTGTGACAACGTTACCAAACTAGGATTGCAACAATCGATTTTAGATTTAGATGTGACTTTGGCTCGTGGGCTGAATTATTACACTGGCGCTATTTTTGAAGTGGCTCCTCCAGCTGGAATTGCTATGGGCTCTATAGGTGGAGGCGGACGATATGATGATTTAACAGGTATTTTTGGATTGAAAGATATGAGCGGTGTTGGTATATCGTTTGGTTTGGACAGAATTTATTTGGTACTAGAAGAATTGAATTTATTTCCAGAAGCCGTTACCACATCAACGCAAGTTTTGTTTTTGAATTTTGGTGAAAACCAATGTTTTGAAGCCGTTAAGTCTATTACAGCGCTTCGAAATCAAAATATTAAAACCGAAATGTATCCTGATGCTGCTAAAATTGACAAACAGTTTAAGTATGCTGAAAGAAGAAATATTCGTTTTGTAGTCAAAGAAATTGAGGGTTCTAAGTTTACTTTGAAAGACACTCAAACAGGAGAACAAGTCAAAGTAAGTTTTGAAGAACTAATTGCGAAAATTTCTAAATAATTTTATTACTTACTTATCATAAATAAAAAATCCCCGAAGTTGGGGATTTTTTATAGTGCAATTTAGTGTCAAATAAAGAGCAAAATGAATCATTATTTTATTAAGATTTTTTTGGTTACGTTTCCATTGTCGGTAACTACTTTTACAATGTAAGTACCTGTGCTTACCTCTGAAACTGGTAAGTGAATATCTGCTTGGTCTTGGTTGTTAATTGACCACTCTGTTACTTTTTGTCCCAATAAATTGAACAATAAAACAGATTTTACAGTAGCCTCTTGCAATTCGTTTTTGATGTTGATCATGTTGTTTGCTTGTGAGTGATTCACAGTAATTCCATGATTTTCTTCAACGTCTGTAGTTCCAAGAGCTCCTCCGTTTTTAAATCTTAACGAGAATCTAGTGTCATAAGTTCCAGCTGGAAGGTTCACTTGATAAGGTTGAGATTTAATACTGTTGTAAGTACTTGTTACATTGTCATAGATGTATATTTCTTGATTAGCATCAAAGTTTTCTTTGGCATCCACAACGAAAGTAACATTACCAGAAGTTGCATTTTTAACCCCTAAAGGATAAATATTATTTACATTGAAATAGCCATCACCATTAATGTTTAAGTGATCTGTTCCATTGATAAAATACATATCATTTGAAAGTGTTTCAATACTTACTCCATCATATCCATTATCAAATCCAGCTGTTGCGTGTTGGTTCATAAAACCTAGCAAAGTTTGTCTGTGATAATTGTCAGTAGAATTATATCCTAATCTTAATTTCATAAATTGTTCTTGAACAAAACTATCTTCCGAATTATTCATAGCAGGGTTTGGATTTGCTACAGTAGGATTAGTTGTTTTGAACATAGTATAAGAATTGGTAGCGTCATCTTCTTTTATGAATAGTCTTTGACCATTGTTAAAAGTGATAGTTCCACCAGTAGCTGAACCTGTTACAAAAAATCCTTGTCCAACTGGTATAAATCTCTTAGGTGTTTTACTACTTGAACCTAAACCGCTAACTCCAGCTGGAGCTACAGGAGCTGTTCCTCCAGTTTTGGTATAAGTTGCATAACCACCTTGATACTGAACAGTAGTATGAGAATTATTTGAGCTGTAATGTTGCCAGATATATAATGTCCCTTTTATACTTGTTGCGTTGTCATCAATAAACTGATCCGCATCGATTGCTGATGGATAAGGATTACCGCATAGGTTTAAGTTATTAGCTCCTACAGCTGAGGTAATAATACCATTATTTGGTTTTCCAACAAAAGTATAGTTTTGATCTGCTGTTGCTGAACCACAACCTTTCATTGTAAATCCTTGTCCTGGCAATAAAGCTCCGTTTTGTCCAGCAGATGACCAGTTAGCATAACTATTAGTTGAGTTTTGGAATTTAAATATCCAGTAGCTACTCAAAGTAATAGGTGTTGTAGGTGAACCGTTTACTCCAGTTGTCCAGTTTAAATTTTGGATGTTGTTTGGATCAGTTCCGTCCTTCATAACTCCAGCTACAGTGAATCCATGATTGATTGTAGTATTGTTTATTGAACTAACAGGAGAAGACCAATAGTTATAATTATATTTATTAGACTGTCCTTGTTGGTCTCTTTCTAATGAACCAGCACTTGTTACATCTAGCTCAGAATTTGCAGTTTGAACAAATTGAGATTTACCAGTTAAATCAATTTTACCATCTAGTTTGATATACCAATCGTTTTGAAGTTTGGTATCATTATTCATTTTAACAGTTACTCCTGGATCAATAAACATGGCTAAATCAACATTGTTAGTAGTATCAGTAATATTGTGTTTTACTTGAATAATTGAATAATCCAACTCAGTTGCATCTAAACCTCTAATGTCTTTTGTTGTATCATCAATAGCTGTTGCAAATGTTCCAGTTCTCAAAGTTGTGAATGGCATTGGAGCTTGTTGTACAGCGATAACTTTGTGGTTGTACAATTTCATTCCGGTTCCTGTATCTACAGATGCTGTTGTTAAATCATCTACAATATCATCTTTGTATGTATCCATTTTATAGTATCTCAATACATTAGCAAAAGGGAGTGAACCAACATCTTTAGGAACAATAGCACCTCTAACTTGTGAAGCTGTATTTTGAATTTCTTGATACACCATTCTTTGCACTTGTGCAGCTGTTAATGTAGTATTAAACACTCTTACCTCATCAATTTTACCTTTGAAATATTTGTTTAATGTAGATGGGTTTCTACCCAAAGTCAATTTTGTAGCATCAGCGCCAATAGCACCTGATACTGCTTGTGTAGCTACTAATTTTCCGTTTAAATACAGGTTTAAATTACCACCTCCATAGGTTGCAGCCACGTGATACCATTGTGAAGTATTTAAAGCAAAATTATAGGTCAATGTGATTCCGTTAACAGCCACTTCTAATTTTTTTGCAGCTGCCATTCTTATGTGAAATAAGTTTTGACCTACGATAAAACCATCAGCATTGTATCCTGGAGCAAGGTCAACCCAAGCCATCAATGATGCATTTGATAATCCACCTAAAATTGATGAATCTTCAGCATAATCATTTCTACCATCAAAATCTAGATATAGTTTTCTGCTTAAATCTCTTGGAGAACCTCTTAAGGCATCATTAGTATCGAATACATTTAGAATACCATCATTATCAGAGTCACCAGTACCATCAATTTTTCCGTCACCATTAGTATCGTAACTAGCATATAAACCAGTTTGGATGTCATCAGTACCGTCGTCATTTGAGTCTAGTTGTAAGAAATCAGGAATTGTATTTCCATCACTATCTTGAGCATAAGCTCTGAAAGTTGAACCAAAAGCAGTTGAATTATCAAAAAGATTTAATAAACCGTCACCTTCTGTATCAGCTCCATCGCCTTTTCCATCATCATTAATGTCACCATCACCATTTAAAGTATTGGCTTCATCAACATCAAATAAAGTATCATTATCACTATCTAAATCTAAGTGATTAGCTATACCATCACCATCAGTATCTGGAATAGAATAAGTTAATGCAGTAATCTTCGCATCAATATAGTCATTAATTCCATTTGCATTTGTGTCAGTCCAGTTAGCAGGATTGGTTTTATCCATAGTACCAGTATTGTTACTATATTGTTTAAATCCAGCTTCTTCAATATCTGGAATACCATCGTTATCACTATCTACATCAAGAATATCAGCAACACTGTCTCCGTCTGTATCCACACAGTTTTGGTTGATGATAATTTGTATGTCATCAATAAAATTACCATAAGATAATCCTCCTGTTGATGAAACAGCTGTAAAGGCTAGAACGATAGAAGTTTGTCCAACTGGTATAGTATAAGTTCCAGAGTAAGAACCCCAAGCAGTATTTCCATCTGTCATAGTTGCTACTGTTGCAATTGTTCCTAAAGTAGCTCCAAATCTAACTTCTGCTACGTCTGTTCCAGATCTTCCTCTGTGTTTAAGAGCCCAGTTGATAGTTCCACCAGCACCGTTCAAACAAAAAGTTTGGTAAAGATTTCCTGCCACATTAGCATTTAATTCGGCAAATTGATTTCCAGCAGCAGAAGGCACTCCGTTAAATCCTGTACTCCAAATTTCGATGAAGTTTTCAGCACTATTAGTCCATCCAGTTACGTTAGCAGCAGGTTCTATACTATAAGTTGAAGCTCCAATAACAGGTGTTTCAAAACTACCATTTACAAATGGGTCACTAACACAAGTACCACATTCAATAGTATCTATAATACCATCATTATCATCGTCTTGATCAGCATTGTTTTCTATTCCATCTCCATCATTATCAAGTAAACCTGTTCCTTGAATTGCAAAAGTGTATGGGTTTTCATCGCTATCGTTATTTACGATATTGATTTGAGCAACTCTTGTAAATACAGCACTAGGGTTAAAAGTTACTTGGAAAGTTGTACTAGAACCTGCACCGATAGATAATGTTCCTGGGTTAGCAGTTACTGTAAATTCAGAAGCATTAGCTCCAGAGATAGTAGGGTTAGATATAGTTAATGGAAGTGAACCCGTGTTTAGAATTGTAAAAGTACGAGTTACTGTTGCTAAGTTAATATCAGCTGGACCAAAGTCAGTTCCATCATTAACAGAAGTAACTAAGTCACCACTTGCAATAGATAGACCAATTCCTTGTACATCTATTTCTCTTGTAGTACCTGTTCCTTGAATGTTAAAGTTATATGGGTTTTCATTATTGTCGTTATTTACAATACTAAATACGGCAGATCTAGTTCCAATAGCAGTAGGTAAAAATGTGATTGTAAAAGTTGTGCTGCTAAAAGCTGCAACAGAAGCTGCTGGAGCAGAAGTTACTGTAAACTCTGAAGCATTGGCACCAGTAATAGAAATTGCTCCAAGCGTTAATGCTATATTTCCGTTGTTATAAATTGTAAACGTTCTTGTTCCTGCAGTAGAACTAAAATCAGTCCAGTCTGTAGTTGAAGGAGTAGTATCACCATCAACAATTGAAGTTGCATTTCCTTGAATATCAATTTCAGGGATTATACCAAATCCTTGTATTGCGAAATCATATGGATTTTCTGTGTTGTCATTATTTACGATGCTTATTGTAGCAGTTCTTGTATTGATTGCACTAGGAGTGAATGTTACTACGAAAGTTGTACTACTGTTAGCAGCAACAGTTGCAGCAGGAGGAGTGGTAACAACAAAATCAGAAGCATTTGTACCACCAATTGTTATAGTACCAATAGTTAGTGCCACATTCCCAGTATTACGAATAGTAAATGTTCTTGTTCCAGCAACATTGCTAAAATCGGTCCAATCTGAAGTTGTTGGAGTCATATCGCCATCTACAATAGAAGTTCCATTTCCTTGGATGTCTATTTCTTGTTCAATACCAGTTCCTTGTACGTCAAAGCTATATGGGTTTTCGTTACTATCATTATTTGAGAAGGAAATAGTAGCCGTTCTTACCCCAATAGCAGTTGCTGCAAAAGTTACTACGAATGTAGTACTAGAGCCAACAGCAACAGTGCTACTTGGAGGAGTAGTAATAGTAAATTCACTAGCATTGATACCAGTAACGTTTACTGTTCCAACGGTTAGTAATGCACTACCAGTATTTCGAATTGTAAAAGTTCTAGTTGAGTTTGTTGTTCCAAAATCAGTCCAATCTGTTGTTGAAGGAGTAACATCTCCACTTACAATAGAAGTTGCATTTCCTTGAACATCAATTTCTGGATAATTTACCGTTGCCACAACAGCAGTCCTTGGTGTAGAAGGACAAGCTCCATTAATAGCTTCAACATAGTAAGTTGTGGTTGTTGAAATAATAGGTGTTGTAAAAGGATTTCCAGTTCCTAATGAAGAACCACCAGTTGATGCAGCATACCAGTTTATTGTCCCTAAAGACGCTGTCGCTCCAAGTAATACAGTTCCAGTTCCAGTTCTTGATCCAGGAGTTGTACTAGTAATAGTTGGAGTTGCAACTACATTAATAGTTCTAGTAACAGTTGCAGGAGTACTGCATCCCGTTCCAACATTAGAAGTAAGAGTAAGAGTAACAGTTCCTGTGAAATTAGCAGCTGGAGTATAAGTTACAGTAGCAGGAGAAGCAGTTTGAGCCGTAGAGCTTAAAGTTCCTCCACCAGAGGTAATAGACCAAGCCCCAGTAGTGGCACCCCCACCAACACTAGCTCCAGTTAACGTAATAGCAGATGGAGTAGCTGATTGGCATGTATTATCAGGACCACCAGCAACAGCAGTTGCTATAGGAGTAACAGTTATAGTTCTTGTAGCTGTAGCAGCGGTACATGAAGTTCCAAAATTTGAAGTAAGAGTAAGAGTAACTGTTCCAGAGAAATTAGCTGCTGGAGTATAAGTTACAGAAGCAGGAGAGGCAGTTTGAGCCGTAGAGCTTAAAGTTCCTCCACCAGAAGTAATAGACCAAGCTCCAGTAGTGGCACCTCCACCAACACTAGCACCAGTTAAAGTAATAGCAGAAGGAGTAGCTGATTGACATACTGTATTAGGGCCACCTGCATTAGCTGTTGAAGCCAAAGTTACATTGATAGTTCTAGTAACAGTTGCAGGAGTACTACATCCCGTTCCAACATTAGAAGTAAGAGTAAGAGTAGCTGTTCCAGAGAAATTAGCTGCTGGAGTATAAGTTACAGAAGCAGGAGAAGCAGTTTGAGCCGTAGAGCTTAAAGTTCCTCCACCAGAGGTAATAGACCAAGCTCCAGTAGTGGCACCACCACCAATACTAGCGCCAGTTAAAGTAATAGCAGCTGGAGTAGCCGATTGACATACTGTATTAGGACCACCAGCAACAGCAGTTGCTATAGGAGTAACAGTTATAGTTCTTGTAGCTGTAGCAGCGGTACATGAAGTTCCAAAATTTGAAGTAAGAGTAAGAGTAACCGTTCCAGAGAAATTAGCTGCTGGAGTATAAGTTACAGAAGCAGGAGAAGCAGTTTGAGCTGTAGAGCTTAAAGTTCCTCCGCCAGAGGTAATAGACCAAGCTCCAGTAGTGGCACCACCACCAACACTAGCACCAGTTAAGGTAATAGCAGTTGGAGTAGCTGATTGACACACTGTATTAGGTCCACCTGCATTAGCAGTTGAAGCCGAAGTTACATTGATAGTTCTAGTAACAGTTGCAGGAGTACTACATCCCGTTCCAACATTAGAAGTAAGGGTAAGAGTAACAGTTCCTGTGAAATTAGCGGCTGGAGTATAAGTTACAGTAGCAGGAGAAGCAATTTGAGCGGTAGAGCTTAAAGTTCCTCCACCAGAGGTAATAGACCAAGCCCCAGTAGTGGCACCACCACCAACACTAGCACCAGTTAAAGTAATAGCAGCTGGAGTAGCCGATTGACATACTGTATTAGGGCCACCAGCAACAGCTGTTGCAATAGGAGTAACAGTTATAGTTCTTGTAGCTGTAGCAGCGGTACATCCAGTTCCGAAATTAGAAGTAAGGGTAAGAGTAACCGTTCCAGAGAAATTAGCTGCTGGAGTATAAGTTACAAGTGCTGGTAAAAGTGTTTGAGCTGTAGAGCTTAAAGTTCCTCCTCCAGAGGTAATTGACCAAGCTCCAGTAGTTGCAGCCCCACCAACATTAGCTCCAGTCAGGACAATAGGTAATGGGGTAGCCGATTGACATACAGTATCAGGCCCACCTGCGTTAGCAGTTGAAGCCAAACCTACATTAATGGTTCTAGTAACTGTTGCAGGAGTACTACATCCCGTTCCAACATTAGAAGTAAGCGTAAGAGTAACAGTTCCAGAGAAATTAGCAGCGGGAGTATAAGTTACAGAAGCAGGAGAAGCAGTTTGAGCCGTAGAGCTTAAAGTTCCTCCACCAGAAGTAATAGACCAAGCTCCAGTAGTGGCACCACCACCAACACTAGCACCAGTTAAGGTAATAGCAGCTGGAGTAGCTGATTGACATATATTATCAGGCCCACCAGCAACAGCTGTTGCAATAGGAGTAACAGTTATAGTTCTTGTAGCTGTAGCAGCAGTACATCCAGTTCCGAAATTAGAGGTAAGAGTAAGAGTAACCGTACCAGAGAAATTAGCAGCGGGAGTATAAGTTACAGTAGCGGGAGAAGCAGTTTGAGCCGTAGAGCTTAAAGTTCCTCCACCAGAGGTAATAGACCAAGCCCCAGTAGTTGCGGCCCCACCAACACTAGCACCAGTTAGGGTAATAGCAGCTGGAGTAGCTGATTGACATACTGTATTAGGCCCACCTGCATTAGCTGTTGAAGCCAAACCTACATTAATGGTTCTAGTAACAGTTGCAGGAGTACTACATCCAGTTCCGAAATTAGAAGTAAGCGTAAGAGTAACCGTTCCAGAGAAATTAGCTGCTGGAGTATAAGTTACAGTAGCAGGAGAAGCAGTTTGGGCTGTAGAGCTTAAAGTTCCTCCACCAGAGGTAATAGACCACGCTCCAGTAGTGGCACCACCACCAACACTAGCACCAGTTAAGGTAATAGCAGTTGGAGTAGCTGATTGACATATATTATCTGGCCCACCCGCAACAGCTGTTGCAATAGGCGTAACTGTTATAGTTCTAGTAACTGTTGCAGGAGTACTACATCCAGTTCCAACGTTTGAAGTAAGGGTAAGAGTAACCGTTCCAGAGAAATTAGCAGCTGGAGTATAAGTTACGGTAGCAGGAGAAGCAGTTTGAGACGTAGAGCTTAAAGTTCCTCCACCAGAGGTAATAGACCAAGCTCCAGTAGTTGCACCACCACCAACACTAGCACCAGTTAAGGTAATAGCTGATGGAGTAGCTGATTGGCATGTATTATCTGGCCCACCAGCAACAGCCGTTGCAATAGGAGTAACAGTTATAGTTCTTGCATCTGTAGCAGCGGTACATCCAGTTCCGAAATTAGAAGTGAGAGTAAGAGTAACCGTACCAGAGAAATTGGCTGCTGGAGTGTAGGTTACAGTAGCTGGTGACGCAGTTTGAGCTGTAGAGCTTAAAGTTCCTCCACCAGAGGTAATAGACCAAGCACCAGTAGTTGCACCACCACCAACACTAGCACCAGTTAAGGTGATAGCAGATGGAGTAGCCGATTGACATACTGTATTAGGGCCAGCAGCAACAGCTGTTGATGCTTTAGTTATGGTTAGGGTTTTCGTTGAAGTTGCATTTGAACAAGCAGGATTTGAAGCTGTTAATGTTAGTGTAATAGTACTTCCAGCAGTATTTTCTGCCGCACTAGGAGTATAAGTACAAGTTGTTAAGGAATTTGGATTAGTAATAGTTCCAGTTCCATTTGATGTCCAAGTTACTAAAGTTTGATTAGTGGCACTAGAACCTCCAGTAATATTAACTGCTCCTGAAGTAGAACAAGTGTTCATTGCAGAACCTGCCACAGCTGTTGGAGTTGAATAAACACCTACAGATACTGTGTTGTTACTTGAAATTGCACTTGAGCAGTATGAAGACGTTAAATTAGTAACTGTAATTGTTGTTGTTCCTAAATTTATAGATGAAGTTGTAAAAGTTCCTGTTCCAGCAGTTGATACTGTCATTGCTGCTGTACTTCCTGAAGCAACAGTTGATCCTGAAAGGTTATAAGTCACCGTATAAGTACCTACTGGTAAAGAAGTAGCAGATCCATTTAGAGTTACTGTAGATACTGCAGCACCACACATATTCGGTGAAGTTGTTGATGTTAAAGCGTAGGTTGGACAAGTATAAGTGATGATCATATATCCACCTGCACCATTTCCTCCATTTGAATTTTTAGTTCCGCCTCCGCCTCCGCCTCCGTAGTTACTACCTGAAGTTCCTACTGAAGTTCCTGAAGTTGTACCAGCACCACCAGCACCAGCAATTGGTCCGCCACCAGCAACACCAGCATTTGGAACAGATCCACTACCGCCATTAGCTGTTGTACCACCGCAACCACCACCACCACCGGATCCTGATGTAGTTCCTGAACCTCCAGTTCCACCATTTCTTGTTCCGCTTCCTCCATTTCCTCCATTTCCTCCATTTGAATAGCTTTTTCCACCAGCACCACCAGTAGCGTTAATTGTTGTACTTCCAAAGGTTGCAGTAGTTGTTGTACCATTACCACCATTACCACCTGTTGTTCCGCTTCCACCATTTCCAATAGTTAATGAATATGATGTTCCTGGCACCACAGTAACAGAGTTAATTAAAGTATAAGCTCCGCCTCCGCCTCCGCCTCCGCCATTTGTACTACCACCACTACCACCGCTACGGCCGAAACCACCACCACCACCACCACCATAGGCTTCAACCTGAATGGTTGTAACTCCTGCAGGGACTGTGAATGTACCGTTTGTTGAATACGTTTGTGTACTTTGACCTCTACTTATAGAGGTAACTATTAATAGTAGGATTAATAGGCTGTACTTTTCTGATTTAAGTAATAATTTTTTCATAACTCTGGGGTTATTACGATTTATTATTTAAATGAAGCATTTTGTACTTCATTTTGTTTTTATTTGACGATTCAAAACTATATTTTTTTTAAATATAATCGATAAAAAGCATAAAAAAATCGACGAAATGCATATTTCATTGTTTTTAAAAAGTAAAAAACTTACAAAATATTTTTTTAATATAATTATTCAACTACTTTTTTAAGTTATTCATGAAATGGTGTTGAAATGTAAAAGAGGTGAAGTGGAAAGCAAAAAAAAAGGTTTGGAAAGTTCCAAACCTTTTAATTTTTTTTGTAGCGAGAGGGAGATTTGAACTCCCGACCTCAGGGTTATGAATCCTGCGCTCTAACCGACTGAGCTACCTCGCCATTATTTAGCATTCCCTGAATGCGGGTGCAAATATAAAATTAATATCAATGGTTCCAAAGCTAAAACACTTATTTTTTTTATTTTTTAAAAAGCTTTTTTATTGATATTATATTCTATATATTTCCAAAAAATTTATTCAGATTATGGAAAGTAAAATCCGCTACGAGCTTGAATTTCCTTTAAATTCCTCACCTCAATTACTTTATCAATACATTTCTACACCTTCTGGATTGCAAGAATGGTTTGCTGATAATGTTAATTCTAGAGGAGAGTTCTTTACCTTTATTTGGGATGATGTTGAAGAAAACGCACGTCTTGCCTCAAAAAAAACAGGTGAGAAAGTAAAATTTAAATGGGTAGACGATTCCAAAAAAGATACAGAATACTATTTTGAATTAAAAATTTTAGAAGACGAGATTACTAAAGATGTTTCTTTAATGGTTGTTGACTTTGCAAATGAAGATGAAATTGATGAATCAAAACTATTATGGGAAAATCAAATTTCCGATTTAAAACATGTTATAGGTTCTATTTAGAATCCATTTTATATAAGTTATATTTGTCCCGTTTTAAAACGGGATTTTTTTATGATTAATTTTAATGGAGTAGTTCAGGATACAAATCTGCATTTGTCGATTTCTAATCGTTCTTTTTTATATGGTGATGGCGTTTTTGAAACGTTAAAGGTGGTAAATAATAGAATTCTATTTTTTGAAGACCACTATTTTAGATTAATGGCCTCCATGCGAATCATTAGAATGGAAATCCCAATGACTTTCACATTAGAATATTTAGAAGAACAGATTTTAGATTTAGTCAGACGCAATAATTTTGAAAACTCAGCCCGAGTTCGATTTAATGTATATAGAAATGAAGGAGGGTACTATTTGCCGTCAGATAATTCAGTTTCTTTTCTGATACAGGCTATTGAGTTGAATCAAAAAAAGTATCAATTTGGTCTAAGTCAGTTTGAAGTTGATTTGTATAAAGATTTTATAGTACCTAAACAGTTACTTTCTACTCTTAAAACAGCTAACAAGATTACTCATGTTACAGCAAGTATTTTTGCTAAAGAAAATCAGTTGAATTCTTGCTTGCTTATTAATGAAGTTAAAAATGTGATTGAAGCCACCAATGGTAATTTGTTTATGTTATTGGGGAACACTTTAATTACCCCCCAATATCAGAGGGTTGTCTGAATGGAATTATGAGAAAGCAAATAATTTCTTTAGCCAAACAAATAGATACTATTGATATGGTTGAAATGGAGATTTCTCCATTTGATTTACAAAAAGCAGACGAATTATTTGTTACTAACGTTATTATTGGAATCCAACCCATAACAAAATACCGTAAAAAAGAATTTGGAGTTAAGGTTTCTAATCTATTGCTAGAGAGACTAAATCAATTGATTGAGGATTAATTTAAGATTGGATTTTCTGGAGCATTGGACCAAATTAGGTATTCACCTCCTAATTCTATAATTTTTTCTTTCCAAAAATGGGTAGATGCTTTTCCGAGAATTTTATTTTCATAAATATTTTTGGTTAAAATCCAGGAATTTGCTTGCATCTCACTTTCTAATTGGTTGGAGTCCCAACCAGTATAACCTAGAAAAAAGCGAATGTTTTTTTTCTTAAGAATGCCAGTATTGATTAAGTCTTTGGTCAACTCGAAATCACCTCCCCAATATATTCCGCTAGAGATTTCAATACTATCTGGAATTAAATTAGGAACATTGTGAATAAAATAAAGATTGTCTTGTTCAACAGGACCACCATTGTAGATTTTAAAATTTGATTCAATTTCTGGTAGTAAATCTTGAATCGTATATTTAAGAGGTTTATTTAGAATAAAACCAACAGAACCTTCTGAATTATGATCAGCTAATAAAACGACAGACCTATTAAAAGATAAATCTCCTATTATAGAAGGTTCGGCTATTAGCAAATGCCCTTTTTTTAGTTTTTCTGTAATCATTTTTAGCTAATTTTTAATAAAGTTGGGAAAAAAAATAGTATTTTCCAAATTATTAACCACAAAAAGCAAAAAAGCCACTCGCATTGCGAATGGCCTTTGTATATCAGATTAACTATATTATTAGTTTACTGCTCCGTCTAATTCTGCACCAGCTTTGAATTTAACTACATTTTTAGCAGCAATTTTGATAGTTTTACCAGTTTGTGGGTTTCTTCCATCTCTTGCAGCTCTTTTAGATACTGACCAAGATCCGAATCCTACTAAAGAAACTCTTCCACCTTTTTTCAAAGTTTGGCTTACATTTCCTAAAAATGATTCTAAAGCTAATTTAGCCGCAGCTTTTGTTACTCCAGCGTCAGCTGCAATTGCATCGATTAATTCTGATTTGTTCATAATGTTAGTTATTAATTGTTGGTTAAACATTTTGTTAATGATAACAAATTTAATAGGAATTCCTTACTGCACAAGCGTTTTCGTATTTTTTTCAAATTTTTGTTGATAACTTGGTTTATTTGTTGATAAACCATCGTTTTAGTGATGATTTTGTCGACTAAATACTCTTTAAGCCTTACTCTGCTTGTGCTTTTTCAGAAAAAGTGATACCGTTTAATAGTTCATTTGTCATCATTTTTTTCTTTGCTGGAAATTGAAGATTTAAGATTTGGATAAAACCATCTTTTACAGCAATCTTAATCTCTTTTTTGGAAGCAATAATTTGTCCTATATTATAATTGTGAATTTCTACGTGAGTCCTAGCTTCGTATATTTTAACATTCCATTCTTCACCATTGTCTTTAAAGAAACACCAAGCTGTTGGATAAGGTGATAGTCCACGAATTAAATTATGAATTTCAGTGGCCGACTTACTCCAGTCAATTTTACAATTGTCACGGTTTAGTTTATAAGCAGTTTTGATTTCTGCGGTATCTTTTTGAATAGTTGTCTTAACATTTCCTTTTTCTATAATAGATAAAGTTTCTACTAGTGCTTCACTTCCTAATCGCATTAACTTATCATGCAAAACTCCTGCATTTTCCTCTTCAGTAATAGCGATTTCTTTATTCAAAATCATTGCGCCAGTATCAATTTTATCATCAATAAAAAATGTGGTTACCCCTGTTTTAGTTTCTCCATTGATTATAGCCCAGTTTATTGGTGCCGCCCCTCGATAGTTAGGTAACAAAGAAGCATGCAAATTAAAAGTCCCAAGTTTTGGCATTCTCCAAACCACTTCGGGCAACATTCTAAAAGCAACCACAACTTGAAGATTAGCGTTTAAACTTTGGAGTTCTGATAAGAAAACTTCGTCTTTGAGATTGGTAGGTTGCAATAATTTTAAGTTGTTCTCTAAAGCATATTCTTTTACGGCTGAATATTTTATCTTTTGGCCACGACCCGCTGGTTTATCTGCTGCGGTTATGACACCAACAACCTCGTACTTATTTTTAATGATGGTATCCAAAATGCCAACAGCAAATTCAGGAGTTCCCATAAAAACAATGCGTAACTTTTCCATTTTTATTTTAAAGAGTATAAATTATTTGATTTGATGCTAATGGTATCCTTTTCCAAAAGGTTTTGCAGGGCAAAGATAACATCGTCTTTCGGAAATTTGGTTAGTTTTTGAATATCCCTTGAATTGAAATCCTGAATTTTTAACAATGCAATAATTTTTTCTGATAAATCATCTGGATTGCTTTTCTTTTTATTTTTTGAAATACAATAGGAGCAAACCCCACAATCTTTCTTTATAGTTTCACCAAAATACTGCATCAACAATTTCTGTTTACATGTCTTGTCGTCTTTGCTATAGTGCAGTACCGCTTGCAATTGCTCAATTTTTAATTTATTTTGAGCTTCTAGATATTTTGAAACTCTATTAATAGTACGCTCGTCTTCCCTTACTTCGTTAAATGTAATCTTCGCATCGTTGTTTCTAGCAATCAAATCAACAATTTGCTTTTCTTTTAGTTTTTGTAAAAGCGTTACTACTGCAACTTCGTTTGTATTAGCCTTTTTGGCAATTAATATCGGGTTGAAAGCGGTTTGCATATCATAAATTCCGGGATAGGTTCTCAAAATAGTCAGCATAATTTCTTCGTCATTCGGATTTAAACTCATGTACCGAATGACTTCTTTAGACGGAATCGTAAATTGTAAACTTATTTTCTCTGAAAACTCTTGCGATAAAGTAATGATTCCTTGTCTGTCCAAGAACTGTAATGCATTATATGTCTTTAATGTTGGGAAATTATATTTGCTGCAAAACTGATTGAGATTAAAACCAAACTGTTCATCAATGCCTTCTCCGTATGCGATTTGTAAAAACGAACACAGTTTTGAAAATACCAAATTTAAAAAAGGTTTGTCAGGTAAAATGCTTATAAATTGTGACTCAGCATGGAAAATATCAGAAGGATTGTTAAGTAAAATCGCAAAAGCCTTTTCTCCATTTCTGCCAGCACGACCTGTTTCTTGGTAATAGTTTTCCAGATTTTGAGGTAAATGCAAATGGATTATTGTTTTGACATTCGCTTTATCTATGCCCATTCCGAAAGCATTGGTAGCAACCATCACTTGCACTTTTTCTTCCATCCAAAGTTGCATCTGTTTCTCTTTATCTTTTGAGGACAGACCTCCGTGATAAAAAGTAGCTTTGAATCCCATATTCTCCAACTGAAAAACAGTTTCTGAGCATGATTTTCTATTGGTTACATAAATAATGGATGGTTCACTGTTCTTGTGCAATATTTGTTGCAAAAGATGCAATTTGTCTTCGGTTTCAAAAACCATATAAGCAATGTTTTCTCGGTAAAATGATTTAGAGAAAACCTGTGGGTTGTCCAATTTTAATTGGGTAATAATATCTTCTTTCACCCGCGATGTTGCCGAAGCGGTCAAAGCCAAAAAAGGTACTTTGGGAAATAATTCTTTGAGTTGTGCAATCTTCAAATAAGCAGGTCGGAAATCATGTCCCCATTGCGAAACACAATGTGCTTCATCAATGGCAATGAGGTTGATAGGAAGGCTTTTAATGCGTTCCAAAATCCAATCGTTTTGCAAACGTTCGGGGGAAAGATAGAGGAATTTATAGTTGCCAAACTGACAATTGTCCAACAAATCAATAATCTCATCTTGATGAATTCCACCCGTCAAGGCTATGGCTTTTATTCCTTTTCCTTGCAAGTTTTGAACTTGATCGCGCATCAAAGCTATTAGCGGAGAAATAACCAAACAAATTCCGTCTTGCATCATAGCAGGCACCTGAAAACATATTGATTTTCCGCCACCAGTGGGCATCAAAGCAAAAGTATCCTTGCCATCTATCACCGAAGTAATTATAGCTTCCTGTGGCTCACGAAAAGCATCGTGTTTCCAATACTTTTGGAGTATTTCTATGGCTTTGTTCAATGTAAGAATGCTAAATGTTTTGGCTTTGGGATAAAAGTATGAAAAAGAAATGGTCTGCTATTACACAAAAGGTGTAATTATGCCAGTTGGTTCAAGATAAACTGAATACGTTCTTCAACAGTTCCTCTTGGAACTTCAACGAGTTCGTAACCATAGTTTTGATAGGTTTCTAACAAATGCTCGAAGATGAGTTTGGCTTGCTCAAAGTTTTCATAGCGCTCTTCATCACTTTCGTAAATGTCTTCCCAAGGGGGTAACACAAATATTTTAGAGTAATTATGTTCTTTACAAGCCTGATCAAAAAAAGCGGGATAACTGTCGCCAATGTAATGCATATACGCTAAAACATCAGGTATTCCTCTGTCCATGAATACAATTTCGGCTTGATCGGCAAGAGCTTGTTGGTGCTGTTTTTTTCTGCCTTCTAATAATAATTCGCTAAAGAGTAATGGTTTTTCCAAAAACAATTGTTCGATACCTTGTTTTTTGGCTTCCATAGTAACTTGACGAGAAATTTCGGGAAAGCACGCATAGCCTTGTTCGATGAGAGCATCGATGATAGTGGTTTTACCTGTTCCGGGACCACCTGTTATGACTATAAGTTCTTTTTTCAAGATTTTTTGAAATAAGGGGCAAATTTATTGAAACTAATTAGAATATGTAAAGCGAATTAGCATTTATTTTTCGGAATGAAAATTATTTTTTTTAAATCGTATATTGCTATTTCCAAAATCTAAAACCAATACTGTATATTTGCTTTTATTTTGAAATTCATGGATAAGAAAACAGAAGAATTTTACATAAGATTACGAGAAGAATTAAATAATACTTCAACGTGGCCCAGCGAATACTTATACAAATTTATTGTTCCCACCGATGCTAAAAAAATTGAAGAAGTAGAAAATGCTTTTGATAATTTAGGGGCCGTAATTCATACTACACAATCCAAAACAGGAAAATACACTAGTCTTTCCGTTAACGTTTTGATGCAAAGTCCTGAAAGCGTGGTGGAGAAATACATAGAAGTTTCAAATATTGAAGGAATAATTTCATTATAATGGTTGAGAGATATATAAAAGAAAATGCGAATGACGTTGTACACCATTTGGAATACAATGCCGAAAGACCGCATTTAATCATTCCAGAATATGGTCGTCATTTGCAAAAATTGATTGATCAGGCTACGGTTATTGAGGATAGACAAGAACGCAATAAAGCGGCCAAATATATCATTCAGGTAATGGGAAGTTTAAATCCGCACTTGCGAGATGTACCCGATTTTCAACACAAGTTGTGGGATCAAATTTTCATCATGTCTGATTTTAAATTAGATGTTGATTCTCCTTATCCGATACCAACAAGAGATGTTATCAACTTAAAACCGGAACGGTTAGGCTATCCTCAAAAAAATCCTAAGTATCGTTTTTATGGTAACAATATCAAATACATGATTGATGTAGCCAACAGTTGGGAAGAAGGCGAAATGAAAAATGCTTTGGTAAAAGTCATTGCCAATCATATGAAGAAATCCTATTTGAGTTGGAACAAAGACACCGTTACCGATGTCGTTATTTTTGAACATCTTTTCGAATTGTCAGGAGGTAAATTAAATTTATTGCAAAGCTCTGAAGAGTTATTGAATACCAATGATTTGATGCGTACCAATAAAAAAATGTCCAATAAGAACATGCCGCCATCCAACGCTAAAATCAAAAGCAACAAGATGGGCAAGAAGCCTTTTATAAAAAACAATAATAACAATAATCAGAAATAGTTGTAGGTTGTAATTTGTGGTTTCTAAGTTAAGCTAATCGCAACATACAACGTATAACACACAACCTATAACAAATACAAATGGGAACTTTTAAAATTGAAGGTGGCATTCAACTAAAAGGTGATGTAACACCACAAGGAGCCAAAAATGAAGCATTACAAATCTTATGTGCCGTACTTTTAACTCCGGAAAAAGTAACGATCAACAATATTCCAGACATCATCGATGTTAATAAATTAATCACGCTTTTAGGAAATTTGGGTGTTAAAATCCAAAAAAACGGACCAGGTTCTATCACCTTTCAAGCGGATGAGGTGAATGTGGGCTATCTAGAAACAGAAGCATTCAAAAAAGAAGGTGGAAGTTTAAGAGGATCTATCATGATTGTTGGGCCTTTATTAGCGCGCTACGGAAAAGGATATATTCCAAAACCAGGAGGTGATAAAATTGGAAGACGTCGTTTGGATACCCACTTCGAAGGGTTTATCAACTTAGGAGCTAAATTCCGTTACGAGAGAGAAGACCATTTTTATGGCGTGGAAACCAAAGGAAGATTAAAAGGAGCTCACATGTTATTGGATGAAGCTTCGGTAACAGGAACGGCAAACATTGTTATGGCTGCTGTTTTAGCAGAAGGTATCACCACTGTTTATAACGCGGCATGCGAACCGTATTTGCAACAGTTGTGCAAAATGCTAAACTCGATGGGTGCCAAAATTACTGGAGTGGGGTCAAACTTGCTAACGATTGAAGGTGTTGAAAAACTAGGAGGATGTGAGCACAGAATTCTACCGGATATGATTGAAATTGGTTCTTGGATTGGATTGGCAGCGATGACTCGAAGTGAAATTACTATCAAAAATGTTTCTTGGGAAAATCTAGGGGTTATTCCAAATGTATTCAGAAAACTAGGCATCACTTTAGAGAAAAAAGGAGATGATATTTATATCCCAGCTCATACTAAAGGATACACGGTAAAAACCGATATCGATGGTTCTATCTTAACCATAGCTGATGCGCCATGGCCAGGATTTACGCCCGACTTGCTAAGTATCGTTTTGGTAGTAGCTACACAAGCTAATGGCGATGTCTTGATTCACCAAAAAATGTTTGAAAGCCGTTTGTTCTTCGTAGATAAATTGATTGATATGGGAGCCAAAATTATGTTGTGCGATCCACACCGTGCCGTAGTAATGGGCCATGATTTTAAATCGCAATTAAAAGCAACAGTAATGAGTTCACCTGATATTCGTGCGGGAATCTCTTTATTGATTGCAGCGCTTTCTGCTAAAGGAACATCCACCATTCAAAACATTGAACAAATTGACCGAGGGTACGAAAGAATTGATGAAAGACTTCGTGCATTAGGAGCGAATATAGTTCGTATGTAATTTTAAAAAAAATATAGAATACTGAAAAACAGAGGCGCTAATGGTGCCTCTTTTCATTTAAACCAATATGGAAACCTACATCATCATTTTGCTTTGTACCGCTGCTTTCCTTGCCGGATTTGTAGATGCTATTGTGGGCGGTGGTGGATTAATACAAACGCCAGTTGCCATGATTTTGTTACCCAATCTCGCTGTGGCTACTGTAATTGGTTCCTTGAAAATACCCTCCTTTAGCGGAACACTTTTGGCCGCTAGACAATACTTGAAGAAAGTAGGAATGAATTGGGTATTACTTTCTATTATGGCAATTGGAGCTTTTGCCGCTGCTTTTTTAGGGTCTACTTTATTGACCAAAGTGCATAACGATTTTATGAAGCCTTTGCTTTTAGTGGTGTTGACTTTAATCGCGATTTATACTTTTATCAAAAAAGACTTTGGTGCCCATCAAGCTAAGGAACATAGTCCTAGAACCCAAATTTTCCTTGCGATAATCATCAGTGTAGTAATTGGTTTTTATGACGGATTTATTGGACCTGGCACTGGAAGTTTCTTTGTGTTGGCTTTTGTAATAGTTTTAGGTTTCGATTTTCTTCACGCTTCCGCGAATGCTAAAATGGTGAATTTGGCGACCAACTTTGGTTCGATATGTTTATTTATTCTGAAAGGAAAAATCATTTGGGCTATTGCTATTCCGATGGCGATTTGTAATGCTATTGGCGGATTTATTGGTGCCAAACTCGCTATCAAAAAAGGAAACGGTTTTATTCGGATATTCTTTTTGATAGTCGTCATCGGAACGTTAATCCGTTTTGGCTATGATGTGTTTTTTAAATAATAAAATGAAAATCAGCCCTAAGAAGCTTATCCGAAGGGTAATAAAGACTTAAAGTAAGCCTTAGAAACCTTATCGAAAGCAACCGAAAAGGAATTGCACTCTCCAGCAGCTCTTTTGAAAGACACAGAAGCTTTTGAGCAGGAGTCAGAAGACCTTTCGCAAGAGTCCGAAGACCTTTCGCAGGCTGGGAGGGCTTGGAAATGCTAGAAAGTTGGTTTTTGGAGGGGTTTGGGTTATAGTCCTTTTTTAATCTATTATTTGTCATTCTGACGAAGGAAGAATCTAAACCAAATTGAACTATAAACAAAGATTCCTCCTTCGTCGCAATAACAAAAAGGAGGAATCGGATTATTCTAACTATTTTGAAAACTACTCCAACACATTCAAAAACTTCAATCCAAAAATCACCCCATCACCTTGATACCCGTTTTGATACCCACGAACATAATCGATTCTAAGCAGACGGTATTTGCCAAAGCCTAGATTGTCTAATCCCACCGAGAATTCTTGATAAGGCTTTCTATCTGGCACAGCTAGGTTATGAAATCCTAACACCAATTGCGATTGCAAGTACTTCAGCAACGGAATCTTATTCATAAAATACCCTTTGTCATTATGCTCTATATGGGTTTCGCTATAACTCTTATTAGTACTTGCTACATAATAAGGTAATAAATTAAACACATTAGTATAAGTATCAGCCTGACCAATATGCGTTAGGTTACCATTAAAATGACGGTAATCTACAAACGAAATATTATCGGCGTTGAAAAACTTACCTCCTTTGAAAACCATTTGCAAGGTTCCTTTATTGCCCAATGTCAGTTCGTAATCTATTTTTCCTGCTACAAAATCGTATTCGTTATTTTTATCGGTGGCGGCAAATGCTTTTTCATATCCTAAGGTTAAGGATGGATAATCCTCATTTGGTATGTTGTATTTTCCATCGGGTCTGGATAAGTATTTTTGCCCAAAATTAAAGCGAAAAGCCACATTGGTTTTAACCAAATTGTTTTTTACAATTGCAGCCGTAGTTTCGTTAGTAGGATCAAGCGGATTGTTAGAAGTATACAAATCATTGCTCTTAATTACCGATTGATTAGTGGTATTGTATAAGGGTTTGCGCTCGGCATATTCGGCACTGGCATTTACATAAATTCCATTAACTATTTCCCTGGTAAAAGAAGTGGTCACAAAATTCTTTTCATACAATTTCATAAAATTATTTTTGAAGAAAAGGGTACTCACCGTATTCACTGCATTTGAAATAGGATTGTTGCCATTAAATTGCGCCACAGCACTTCCTCCGTTTATAGTAACGATGCTGTTATTGATGTTGTTGAATTTGTGTGTAAAATTGGCAGTAGCTCGCAACTTGTTTTCTGAGAAGCCATAGTCAAAGCGAGAACCAACTCGGGTAAAGGTTCTTTTTTCTTCGTTGCGTTTGGTATACGATAAACCAGCATTCAATTTCCAACCTTGTACTGTATTGAAAGCAATTGAGGTAAGCGGACTGTCATAATCTATAGACCATTTTTTGAATGAGTTTTTATAACTATAGCCTGTGAGGATATCTGTGATTTTAAATTTGTTGTGTTTGGCATCAATAGAGTCGAGGTATTTTAATGATTTCTTTTTGGTTTGTAAAATATCTTTCTTCACATAGTCCTTTGATTCTTCCTCAGTCAAAGGTACAGGGCGGATGGTATTCCAAAAAGCATCTTCTTTTTTATTGGCATTTTGCTGAAAAGATAGGATTTCATTAGTGAATGTTTTTTTGGCAAACTCCTTTTCAAATTCAAAATTCGAATAGACATAAGTAAATCGGCCATTCACTTTGATGCCTATCATCCCTGCTATAAAGTCGAGTGTTTGTGTGTTTTTGACCCAAATTTTATTTACCGAATTGTAACTATAGCTTTGTTTTAAAGTTAGCTGATCAATAACTGGCGTTTGCATTTGACTCCCTTTGATAGATAAATCGGTGGCGTAAATGGCAAAAGTATCATCTACAATATAGATATAGCCTTCCATAGCCGGTTCTGTATCGCGACGTGGCGTTACTTTTATTTTATTGATTTGTTGTTTGTTTTCTGAAAAGAAGGAACCTTCAAATTTGTATTTGTAATAATTGAACGCATTGTCGGCAATAGGAGAGACCACATTAATTTGAAACGGAAGATAATTTTCGTAACAATCAAAATTAACCGAAGCCGCATTGTTAAAACTAAAACCATTGTCTTTTCCGCTGACTTTTGAAGCAATAATAACTTCTTTCATCTTATCTGGTTTCTGGTAAGTAATCTTAGAAACCGTCTCCGAAAGGTAAATGATGCCACTTCTGGTAGAGTCTAATATTTCATCAAAGAAATCAAACTTTTGTCCCATGATGGTTTTCGGAGCGTCTTTCAAACGGATAATACCTCGTGAATAGAAATCGGATTTATAGCGAGCTGTCTTTTCGGAGTTGTCTTTTTTGTTTTTAATCGCATTCCGAATGATTTCATTAGCTGGATTTTCTTTAGTATTGATTACCACTTCATTCAAAGTGATGTTTTCTTCTAGCATTACGACATCAATTGTTTCAGATGCTTTATCTAGGTCGATAATACGTTTGGCTGTTTGGTAACCCAAGTATTGAAAAATAACAATATGTTTTCCTGGGACTCTAATGTTCAATTCAAATTTTCCTTGCTCATTAGTAGTAGTACCATTATAGGTATTCTCTTCAAAGATGTTGACAAAGGCTAGTGGAATTCCTTTTCCATCAGTAACACGGCCTTTGATTTGTGAATAGCAACTAAGGGAAATCAATAGAAATAGGATAAAAGTAATTTTTTTCATAAATGTTTTTGTTACACAGAGATTCACAGAGTTTTAATTATTTTTCTTTTTGGAGATTCACAGAGATATATATAGTTTATTTAATTTTCTCAGTGTATCTCTTTTTTTCTAAGTGCATCTCTGTGAAATTATTTTTTTAGTTACATAGAGATGCACAGAGTTATATTCTAAATCTTTTTATTCCTTGTTTTAGCATTTTAGTATTGAAATTTATTAATAATCCAGTTGAATAATTCCCTAGTTTCATATAAGTTAGAATTTGTGCAAAGTGAACATCGGTAAAAGCTTCAACAGTTTTTAGTTCAATAACTAGTTTGTTTTCTATTAATAAATCAATTCTATAACCTTGTTCTAGTTTTATTTCTTTGTAAATCAATGGCAATGCTTTTTCACATTCAACATGAATTCCATTTTTTTTAATTTCATAGAATAAACATTCTTTATAAGCAGATTCTAATATCCCTGGACCAAGATGCCTATGAACTTCAATTGCTAAGCCAATTATTTTTTCAGTTAAATCATTTATTTCCATATTCTCAGTGTATCTCTTTTTTTTCCTCAGTGCATCTCTGTGTAATTAAAGAAAAGACTGAAGCGCTAATTCATAACTCTTCAAACCAAAGCCAATGACGATTCCTTTAGCATTTGGGGAAATATAGGATTGATGACGAAAAGGTTCTCTAGAAAAGGTATTGGAAATATGAACTTCAATCACTGGTGTTGTTACAGCTTTTACGGCATCACCAATGCCAATAGAAGTATGAGTATAAGCTGCGGCATTCAAAATAATACCATCAAACGAAAATCCAACTTCCTGAATTTTATCAATCATTTCCCCTTCTATGTTGCTTTGAAAGTAGTACAGTTCAACTGATGGGTACTTGTTTTTAAGTTCTTTAAAAAAGGTTTCAAATGTAATAGCCCCATAAACATCGGGTTCTCGTGTACCCAATAGATTTAAATTTGGCCCATTTATGATGATTATTTTCATAGTATGTGGGTATGTTTTTTAGTAAAAGTAAATAATCTTCTCAATAAAGAAAGCGTATTTGAGTACTATTTTTTTAAAATTAGGAGGAAAAAGCTACCGTTTTAGCGGTGTTTTTGCTTTTTTGAGTTTTTATGAAAACAAGAAAACCTTGTTAATTACTCAGTAAAATAATGAAAACGAAATACTTACAAAAATAAATTGTTAATAAAAATGTTAATAACTGTAGTCAAGCCTTGCGTGGCTTGATGTTTATTACTTATAAATTTGTCGTATTAATTTTAAAATTAAACAAACATGAAAAAAATTATTTTAACAGTAGCTGCAGTATTCGCTTTATCGTTTGCTAACGCTCAAGACAAAAAAGAAAGTTCAGTAGGATTTGCTAAAGGTGATGTTTACTTAACAGGTGCATTCAGTTTTTCAAATGACAAAGATGCTGCTGGAGTTAAAACAGATGGTTTAACAGTTGCTCCTGGTATTGGTTATTTTTTAACTGACAAAGTTGCTTTAGTTGGAAATTTAGAGTACATGTCATCAAAAGATGCTTCTGGAGCTAAAACTACAGGTTTTGGTTTACATGCAGGTGTTAAATATTTCTGGACACCAGCAAGTCAATTCTCTTTATCAATTGGTGGTGAATTAGGTTATGACACTGAAAAAAATGATGTAACTAATGTAAAAATTAACACAATTGGTCTTAATGTACCAGTAGGTTTGAATTATTTCGTATCTAATAGTTTTGCTCTTACTTCAACATGGGGTGGTCTAAACTATTCATCTGCTAAAGCTGATGGTGGTGAAGCTGCAACTAAATTAGGATTAAATTTAGACATGTCATCTATCAAATTTGGTTTACTTTACAAATTGTAATCTAAATTGATTCATAAATTAAACCGCGCCCAACAGCGCGGTTTTTTTATATACGATAAATGACGTATTTGGTTATTTAACAAATTATATTACATTTGCTTAACTAATTTTAAAATTAAACAAACATGAAAAAAATTATTTTAACAATGGCAGCTGTTTTAGCATTAACTTTTGCTAATGCACAAAAAAAAGGTGATTCAAGTGATGGTATGAAGTTTGGTGTTAAAGGTGGATTGGATTTAGTTTCTGTTAAATACAATGGTGGAGGCTCAGAGTCATTAACAGGGTTTTTTGTTGGTGGTTTTGCCGAATTTAGTATTGCAGATCAATTTACATTACAACCTGGGCTTAATTATCATACCGCTACAAAATCAGTTAATGGAGTCGATGTAAAAGCAAATTTTTTAAGTATTCCAGTTTTGGTAAAATATCAAATTGCTGAGAAATTTAATGTTTTAGCTGGTCCTTCTTTGTATTATAGTTTAGAATCTAATGATACGGATAAAACAAGATTTAATCTTGATTTAGGAGCTTCTTATGATATTACTGATAATTTCTTTGTTGAACCAAGATATTCAGTTGGTTTATCAGGTGATGCAAAAGTCAGTCACTTTTTGATTGGAGTTGGATATAAATTCTAATCGCTACCAAATTAAATATAGAAAACCACTTAAGCAATTGAGTGGTTTTTTTATTGCTAATCATTTCGTTACTTTACTCCATGAACTGGAACAATTATATCAAAAGTTTTCAATCCTATCTTAAAATTGAACGGGGTTTGTCAAAAAATACCGTAGCTAATTATACTTTTGACTTAGAGCGTTTGTGCTCCTATTTACTAGAGAATAGTATTTCGGTTTCTCCTGAAAAAATTAATGAAGAAACCATACAGCAGTTTATTTATGCTGTTTCCAAAGAAGTCAATGCGCGTTCACAAGCCAGGATCATATCTGGATTAAAGAGTTTTTTCTCTTACATGATATTTGAAGATTACCGCTCTGATAATCCAATGGAGTTAATAGAAGCCCCAAAAATTGGCAGAAAACTTCCAGATACACTTTCTGTTAATGATATTGATAATCTAATCGCTGCGATAGATTTGTCAACCCCAGAAGGAGAAAGAAATCGAGCTATGCTTGAGACACTTTATGGTTGTGGTCTTCGTGTGTCTGAAATTATTTCCTTAAGAATATCCGATTTATTTTTTGAGGAAGGTTTTATTAAAATAACAGGAAAAGGCAATAAGCAACGATTCGTTCCCATCGCAAAATCAACTCAGAAATTTATTGAATTCTATAAAAATAACGTTAGAAATCATTTAGAAATTGGTAAAGGTTTTGAGGATACCTTATTTTTAAATAGAAGAGGAAAGCAACTTACACGGGCTATGGTTTTTACCATTATCAAAACTTTGGCAGTAAACATCAATTTACAAAAAAATATTAGTCCACATACTCTAAGACATTCATTTGCTACCCATTTATTAGAAAATGGTGCCGATTTGCGCTCCATACAATTAATGCTTGGACACGAATCTATAACAACCACTGAAATCTATGTTCATCTTGACAGAAAGCATTTAACACAGATTATCAATACTTTCCATCCTAGGAAGACATAAAAAAAGACTTGTCTTTTGAACAAGCCTTTTTTAAATATGAGTATTTTATAGTTTACTTCGCAATATTTACGGCTCTAGTTTCTCTAATTACCGTGATTTTTACTTGACCTGGATAAGTCATTTCGGTTTGAATTTTTTGTGAAATTTCAAATGAAAGGCTTGCTGCATTTTCATCACTTACTTTTTCACTTTCCACAATCACCCGAAGTTCACGTCCAGCTTGGATAGCGTAAGCATTTTTAACACCGTTAAATCCGAATGCAATATTTTCTAAATCTTTTAATCTTTGAATATAGGAATCAAGAACTTGACGTCTTGCGCCAGGTCTTGCACCCGAAATAGCATCACAAACCTGAATAATAGGAGAGATTAAATATTTCATTTCAATCTCGTCGTGGTGTGCTCCAATGGCGTTACAAACTTCTTCTTTTTCACCAAATTTTTCAGCCCATTGCATTCCTAATAATGCGTGTGGTAAATCACTTTCAGCATCAGGCACTTTACCAATATCGTGAAGTAAACCAGCACGTTTGGCTAATTTAACATTCAATCCCAGTTCGGCTGCCATGATTCCACAAAGTTTTGATACTTCACGAGAGTGTTGCAATAAGTTTTGACCATAAGAAGAACGGTATTTCATTCTTCCCACTACTTTAATCAATTCTGGATGTAAACCATGAATTCCTAAATCGATTACAGTACGTTTACCCACTTCAATGATTTCATCATCAATTTGTTTAGTGGTTTTTGCCACAACTTCTTCAATTCGAGCTGGGTGAATTCTTCCGTCAGTTACTAATTTATGTAAAGAAAGACGAGCAATTTCTCTTCTTACAGGATCAAAACAGGAAAGGATAATAGCTTCTGGTGTGTCGTCAACAATTATTTCAACTCCCGTTGCTGCTTCAAGTGCACGAATATTTCTTCCTTCACGACCAATGATTCTTCCTTTTACATCATCTGATTCAATATTGAAAACGGATACGCAATTTTCAACCGCTTCTTCCGTTCCGACACGTTGAATGGTATTGATGATCACTTTTTTAGCTTCTTGTTGAGCGGTTAATTTAGCTTCCTCAATGGTGTCTTGAATGTGTGACATCGCTTTTGTTTTGGCTTCTGCTTTTAAGCTTTCTACCAATTGTTCTCTAGCATCTTCAGCTGAAAGACCAGATATAACTTCAAGTTGTTGTACTTGACTTTTGTGTAATTTTTCAATCTCTTGTTGCTTCTTATCTAGCAATTCAATTTTAGAATTGTACTCGTTAGTTTTTGCTTCGTAATCATCATTGATTTTTTTAGCTTTTGCTAATTCACTAGAAACCTGAGACTCTTTATCACGAGTTCTTTTTTCTACTTCTGCAATCCGCTTGTCTTTGTTTAAAATCTCTTGTTCGTGTTCTGATTTTAATTCTAAAAACTTTTCTTTAGCTTGAAGAAGCTTGTCTTTTTTAATGTTTTCGGCCTCAAGATTGGCGTCTTTTAAGATGGATGCTGCTTCTTTTTTAGCATTTTTCACCATATTGGAGATGTTGCTTTTTTCAAGAAATTTTGCAACTCCAAAACCGCCTGCAATTCCTGCGATAAGTGCAATTATAATTAATGTAGTTCCCATTTTTTTGTTTGTGTTTATATATAAAAAAAGCCTACATTAGGTGAATGCATAAACTCGAAAGGACAAGTTTTGAGCTAACTCGTTGGTCAAGCTTCCACTAATTACGTGGCATGCTTTAGTAACGACGATTTACTCATTTTAATTTGTTAGTGTTGAGTTTACCAATTAAAATCTAATGTAGGCGGTATTGTAATCCTAATGTAAGAACGTTATTTTTTTTCGAGATAATCGAATAATAAATTATTAATCTTTTTTAATCTTTCTAGAGTTGGACCATCAATAGCATTTTCTGTTTGCTTTTGTTCCACCTGCGAGGCAAATTGTAAAGCGCACATGGCTAATACATCTTGTTTGTCGCGAACTGCATAGTTTTCTTCGAATTGCTTAATCATAGCATCAATCTTTTTGGAAGCACTTCGGAGTCCTTCTTCTTGAGACGTATCCACCGTTAACGGATAAACTCTGTCTGCGATTAATAATTTTATTTTAAGCTTATCCTCCATGCTTTTAGTCTGATAACTGCGCGATGCAGTAATCTATCTCTCTGATTAATGAATTTATTTTAAGCTTGGTATCTCGTTTGTTTTCTTCACCGCCTAATAATGAATTAGTCATCTTGAGTGATTCGCATTCTGATTTCAATTTGCTAATCTCTTCAGATTGCTTTTGAATCACACTTGCAGCATCACTTAATTGTGCTTTCAATGAAATAGAATCTCGCTCTAAACTATTTATTTTAGTAAAAAGTTTTTCAATTCTATTTTCAAGAGAATCAATTATTTCTGCAATTTCACTCATGAAATACTTTATTCATTACTTACTTCACAAAGTTAGGATTCTATTTTGTTTGCGCAATTTTTTTGTCAATTATTTATTTCGATTTTTGACATAATTTGTAATATTTTGTTTTTGAAATAGTTACAAAGAAATTGTTTATTGTAAATTTTTACTCACTTTTAATTATCTTAGCAGAAACAACACTTTATGAAAAATTATTGTTTTATTTTTTTGGTTTCTGTTTTAACTTTTGGACAAAATCAGTACCCAAAAGACTATTTTCAATCTCCACTTGAGATTCCGTTACAATTGGCTGGGAATTTCGGAGAATTACGCCCTAATCATATTCATTCGGGTTTCGATTTTAAAACACAACAAAAAGAAGGTCTACCAGTTCATGCAGCTGCCGATGGTTATGTTTCTCGAATTAAAATTTCTGAAGTTGGATACGGAAAGGCTATATACATTACCCATCCGAATGGCTATACCTCTGTTTATGGGCATTTGAAATTGGGGTATGGTGAAGTTGAAAAGCAAATTAAAAAACTACAGTACAAAGCAAAATCTTATGAGATTGATGTTCAACTTTCACCAAATGAATTGAATGTTAAACAAGGTGAAATTATTGGTTTTTCAGGAAATACAGGAGGATCAGATGGACCTCATTTGCATTTTGAAATTCGGGATACCCAATCAGAAAAAATTATTAATCCATTATACTTTGGATTTGATTCGGTTATTACAGACACTAGAAGGCCAATAATTAATAGCTTGTGGGTATATCCTTTGGATAAAAATTCAATAGTGAATCAAACCATCAAACCTATTTATTTAAGTTTATCATTGCAAGAAGATGGAAGTTATATTGCAGAAAAAGTAATGGCTTCTGGTAAAATAGGTTTTGGAATTACCGCATTAGATTTTGACGATGTGTCTTGGAATGCTAATGGGGTTTTTAAAGTGCAAAGTTTTTTGAATGGTAAATCTTCTTTTATGTACAAGTTTGACACGTTCGCTTTTGATGAAACAAGAAACGTTAATGCTTTAATTGATTATGGAAAATATAAAAAGCAAGGACAAAGAGTACAACGTTTATTTATGCAAAATCCTTATGCATTAAGCATTGTAAAACCAGGAATTAATAACGGAACTATTACTGTTGTACCCAATTTTTCTCAAACATATCGAATAGAAATTGCAGACTTCAATGAAAATACAGCAAAAATATTTATCCCAATTCAGTATTCTAATTTGCCCTCAAATGTGAAAGAGGAGCTTATAACTTCTAAATATTTAGTCAAAACTCAAAAGGAAAATATTTTTTCTTTAGAAAATGTAACGGTGACTTTTCCGGCCAATACTTTTGTCGATGATTTTTATATGGATTTTGAAGTTAAAAATGGAATAGCCAAAATTCATGAAGATGTAATTCCGGCTTTTACTAACTTTTCAGTAACTTTTGAAGACAGTATAACGCCTCAAAAAGACAGAGAGAAAATGTTTATTGGTTTGATGGATGGCAAAAAAATTAACTATTATAATACTAAACGCTACAAAAATTCGTTTACTGCTTACACCAAATATTTGGGTAGTTATAAAATAGTAAGAGATGGTATGCCTCCCAAAATCAAATCGGATAAAAAAGTTGGGGGCAAATGGATTAGTAATCTGAAAGAATTGCAATTCACCATATCCGATGAGCTATCAGGCATTAAAAGCTATGACGGTTATTTGAATGGCAAATGGATTTTGCTAGAATACGAACCTAAAACCAAAAAGCTCATTCATCACTTTGATGATGGCATTGTTGATGAAGGGAAAAATGATTTAAAAATAGTCATTACTGATAATGTTGGAAATTCTACTATCTTTGAAACACAATTTTTTAGAAGTCAAAAACCTTAATTATATAGTTTGAGAACAAATAAATATCTTTTCACGCTCCTTTTTTTTACCCTAAGTATCATCGCTTTTGCTCAAAATCAAACCGCCAAAGTGGCCGGAATTGTACTTGATGAAAATAGCAAACCTGTCGAAGGTGTTAATGTTAGTTATCAAACTAAAACTGTAAATACAGATGGTAATGGTTTTTACAGCATTACTGTTCCAGCCAATCAAAATGTAGTTTTGGTTTTTACACATACTGCGCTTAAAAAAGTAACAGCTACTTTTAATTTGAAACCCAACGAAAATCACGAATTCCACCCAATGATGAGCGATAAAGCGGAACAGTTGGGAGAAGTCGTGATAACCAATAGTAGAAAACGTGTTCAAGGAATAACAACAGTTGAACCTGAAACCATTCGTAAAAATCCAAGTGCCATGCCTGGTGTGGAAAGTGTTTTAAAAACTTTTGCTGGAGTTAATGCCAATAATGAGTTGAGTTCAGGCTACAATGTTCGTGGTGGGAATTATGATGAAAACTTGGTTTATGTCAACGAAATTGAAGTCTATCGTCCGTTTTTAATTCGTTCTGGTCAACAAGAAGGATTAAGTTTTACCAATACGGATATGGTACAAAATGTAGATTTTTCTGCAGGGGGATTTCAGGCAAAATACGGTGATAAATTATCATCTGTTTTAGATATTACTTACAGAAAACCTACTAAATATGGCATAGCTGCAGAAGCTAGTTTTCTTGGCGGAAGTATAACAGGAGAAGGCGTTTCTAAAAACAAAAAATGGTCCGCTATTACCGGAATTCGATATAGAGATAATTCACTTTTGGTAAACAGTCAGGAAACACAAACCAATTATAGACCCACTTATGCTGATGTTCAGACCAATGTGAATTTCAGTCCCAATAAAAAATGGCAATTTAGTTTTTTAGGAAATGTTTCTCAGAATAAATACAATTACCAACCTTTAACGAGACAAACCAATTTTGGAACCATTGATGAACCAATTGCTTTACAAGTTTTCTATGATGGACAGGAAAAAGATAAATATCAAACTTTGTTTGGAGCACTTAAAACTACCTTTGCAGCGAATGACAACAACACTTTCAAATTAATAGGTTCCATTTATCATACACAAGAGCAAGAGTATTTTGATATTTTGGCCGCTTATTATTTAGGAGAAGTGGATACTAATATTGGTTCGGAAACCTTAGGGCAAGTAACGTATAATAGAGGCATCGGAACTCAATTAAATCATGCCCGTAACGATTTAGATGCGTTAATTGTCAATGCAGAAATTAAAGGAACGCATCAAATCAACAACAAAAAACATCAAATAGATTGGGGTTTTAAATACACTCGCGAAAATATCCGAGACCGAATAGTAGAGTGGGAAGTAATCGATTCTGCTGGATTTTCAATTAATCCACCCATTGTAACTTTGCCAAATAATGATCAACCATACAATCCTTATACAGGTCCATTAGTGCCTTATCAAAATGTGAGAGCTACTAATTTTATTGATATTAATCGTTTTTCAGGTTATGCTCAATGGAGTACTAAAACTATGATTGGCAATAATCAATTATGGATTACCGCGGGTTCTCGTTTTCACAGTTGGATAGTTTCTGGCGCTGGAATTACAGGGGCAAAACAACAAACCGTTTTTAGCCCGAGAGCGCAATTGACTTTAAAGCCAGATTGGGAAAAAGATATGGTCTTCCGATTATCGGTTGGTTATTATCATCAACCGCCATTTTATCGTGAGTTAAGAGATTCATTAGGAACGGTAAAACCCAATATAAAAGCACAGCAATCGATACATTTTGTGTTGAGTAATGATTATAATTTCAAGATGAATAATCGTCCGTTCAAATTAGTTTCTGAAGCTTATTATAAAACGATGACAGACGTAAATACTTATACTCTTGAAAATGTTAGGATTCGGTACCGAGCTAATAACGATGCGGTTGCTTATGCCTATGGTTTAGATTTACGATTGAACGGAGAATTTGTTCCAGGAACTGAATCATGGTTGAGTTTTGGCTATATGAAAACCGAAGAAAACATCAATGACAAAGGCTATATAGCTCGTCCAACAGATCAACGTTTGAAATTTGGAATCTTATTTCAAGATTATATGCCTAACATTCCGAATATGAAATTGTATTTGAATTTGGTTTACAATACAGGTTTGCCTGGAGGTTCACCTTCTTATGCTGATTCCTATACTTATCAAAGTCGTTTGAGAGATTATCGCCGAGCTGATGTTGGATTTTCGTATGTGCTGACCGAAAGAAATAACGAAAGACCTGATGGACATTGGCTTAAAAAATTCCAAGATTTATCGGTTGGTTTTGAAATTTTCAATTTGTTCAATAATCAAAATGCTATTACTAATACTTGGGTTCGTGATGTCTATACCAAAAATCAATACGGAATTCCAAATTACATGACTACACGAGTTTTCAATATTAAACTGACGGCAAGATTGTAGAAATAAATCACTAATTTTGAGTGAAAACTTTATCAAAATGAAAAATAACTTCCCCTATATAGTAGTATTTCTAGTGGTACTTTTTGCTAGTTGTAAAAAACAAGAAGCAGAAAAACCAAAGGTTACTTACGATGCAACTTCTAAATCAAAACCAGAAATTCCTGTTGATACCACACAAACGGAAGTAGCAGATTTGCCTATTACTATGGAAGGAACGAATATTTTAATTCATCCTATTGGCAATTTAATAGGAAAAGGAAAAGCCATCAAATCATCAAACTATGCCGAAGAAGGTTTTACGGTTTCCAATTATGGCGAATATCAAATCACTGGCTATTTGAAAAATTTAAAGTTTCAGGAAATAGGAAAAGATACTATTTATGCTTTAACCGATAAAAATGTTTTGATAGAGACGGCAACCTATTTAAAAACATTTGCTGATAAAAGTAAACAGCAATTATTGCTCTATTCTTTGGCGGATATAGATACAAACAATGATGGTAAATTAGATAGCAATGATATAAAATCCTTATATATCAGTACCATTTCGGGACAAAAATTCACCAAACTTTCTACAGATTTACAGGAACTAATAGATTGGAAAGTTATTGATTCTAAAGGAATCCTTTATTTCAGAACTATTGAAGATACTGATAAAAATGGGGAGTTTGACAAGCAAGACAAGGTTCATTATTATTTTATGAATCTTATGGATAAAGACTGGAAAGTAAATAGTTATAATCCGGTTTAACTAATCAAAAGACTGCATGGAAACCAATTTAGAATAGGTTCCGTTTTGAGCCAATAGTTGTTCGTGATTTCCTTGCTCTACAATTTTACCTTTGTGCATTACCGCAATTATATCAGCATTTTGTATCGTTGAAAGTCGGTGGGCAATTACGATAGAAGTCCTGTTCTGCATCATATTTTCTAAAGCCATTTGAACTAATCTTTCGCTTTCTGTATCTAGTGCCGAAGTAGCTTCGTCTAAAATCATAATAGGAGGGTTTTTCAAAACAGCACGAGCGATAGATAAACGTTGTTTTTGTCCACCTGAAAGTTTGTTTCCACCGTCTCCAATGTTGGTATAAATGCCTTCAGGTAATTCTTTTACAAATTCATAAGCATTAGCAATTTTTAAAGCTTCAATAATTTCTTCATCAGAAGCATCTTGTTTACCTAGAATGATATTAGCTTTAATAGTATCATTAAACAAAATAGAATCCTGAGTTACCAATCCCATCAAACCACGTAAGGAATGAATATCCATATCTTTTATGTCAATGTTATCAATGCTGATTTTACCCTCATTAACATCATAAAAACGCGTCAATAAATTAGCTATGGTACTTTTTCCACTACCAGATTGTCCAACCAATGCCACTGTTTTTCCTTTAGGAACCTGAAGAGAAAAGTCTTTTAAAACATTTTCCTCATGATATTTAAAGTTGACATTTTCTATTGAAATTCCAGTTTCAAAAGTGTCTTTATGAATAGCATTTGGTTTAGAGGTAATCGTATTTTCTTCTTCCATCAAAGTAAAGACACGTTCCGCAGCTGCCAATCCCGTTTTTACTTGATAGGAAGCTTTTGAAATGTTTTTAGCCGGAGTTAATATTGTGTAAGCTAAAGCGATATAGCCTAGAAAAGCAGTGCTAGCCAATGATTTGTCAACTATAACCATATAGCCTCCATAATATAAAAGAACAGCAATAGTTAGTATTCCTAGGAATTCACTCATTGGGGATGCCAAGTTGCTTTTGTTTCCAATACTATTAGCTAACTGTTGTAATTTTTTTACAGATGCGTTGAATTTTGCAATTAAAAGATTTTCGGCATTATAGCTTTTCACTACTTTCAAACCACCTAAAGTTTCATCTAAAATCGAAATAAAGTAGCCTGTTTCTTGTTGCGCTTTAGTAGATTTTGCTTTCAAATTTTTACCAATTCTAGAAATAATTAAACCAGAGATTGGAATAAAAATAAATACGAATAGTGTTAGTTTGTAACTAATGGCAAGCATGGCAGCAATTGAAAAAATAATGGTCAAAGGTTCGCGGACTACCAGTTCTAAAACTTGAAAAAAGGAATTTTGAACCTCCGTAATATCGCCAAGCATTCTCGACATTACATCGCCTCTTCTTGTTTCAGAATAGTAAGATACGGGAAGGTGAATAATTTTTTCATATAGTTTTTCTCGCATATCTTTTAAAACACCAGTCCGCAAATGCATGATGTGATAAGAAGCCAAAAAATTGAAAATATTCTTCAAGAAAAAAACCACAATGACTATCGAAACTACAAGCAATAGTGCGTATTCTTCGCCTCTTTCTGTTGATAATTTCGTGATATAATAATTCAATAAATCTTCTCCATATTTACCAATGTAGCCAATACTTTTATACGTTGGATGAACGGTTACTTGTTCCGTTTCTTTGAAAAGTACTTTTAAAGTTGGAATGATAGAAACCATTCCTAAGGTGGAAAAGAAAGCATAAAGTATATTGAAGACAATGTTTAAAATGACATTGTTCTTGTACTTTAAGGCAAAAGGAATTAATTTTTTGAGATTACTATCCATTAGTTTAATTGCATTTCTGAAATTATATTCTTGATTTTAGTGTCTAAAAATACTTCTGCAGCTGAAATTTCTTCTAAACTTTCAATCGCAGTATTGACACTGAAATAGAATTTTATTTTCGGTTCTGTTCCACTTGGACGTGCACAAATCTTCGAACCATCTTCTAAATAATAAATCAACACATCCGATTTTGGAACCGATAAAGTTTCTGTTTCATTACTTAACAGATTTCTGGCAGTTGAATTTTGATAATCTTCCACCATAATCACACGTTGTCCATTGATTTCAGAAACTGGAGTTTCACGCATATCAACCATCATTTGCTTGATTTGATTGGCGCCTTCAATTCCTTTTTTGGTAATTGAAATTAGAGATTCTTTATAAAAACCAAAGTCAACATACATTTGCTCTAATTCTTTATAAACTGAACTTCTTTTTTCTTTGGCTTGTGCTGCAATTTCACACATTAATAAAATGGCACCAACGGCATCTTTATCACGAACGGCATCGCCTACCATAAAGCCAAAACTTTCTTCGCCACCGCCAATAAATTTCAATTCAGGGAAATCACGAATGAATTTGGCAATCCATTTAAAACCCGTTAATCCTACTTTACATTCTACATTAAATTCAGATGCCAATTCTAACATCATGGGTGTAGAAACGATAGTCGAACCAATAAATTGTTTGCCGTTAATTTTTCCTGCTTTTTTCCATTGTTCCAAAAGATAGTGCGTCATTACTACCATCGTTTGGTTTCCGTTTAACAACTGCATTTCGCCTTTATTGTTTCTAACAGCTACACCAAGACGGTCGCTATCTGGGTCTGTTCCAAAAACAATATCTGCATTGATTTTATCTGCCAAAGCTAAAGCCATGGTCAGTGCTTCAGGTTCTTCTGGATTTGGAGAAATTACAGTAGGAAAATCACCGTTTGGTTCAGCTTGTTCCGGAACAATATTTACATCAGTATAACCTGCTTTTTCCAATACTTTCGGAACCATTTTGATAGATGTTCCGTGTAATGAAGTGTAAGCTATCTTTAGACTTTGTCTGGCTTGTGCCGATGTATTAAAACTTGCATTTTCTATAGTCGATTTGGCGAAAGCTTCATCAATTTCAGTATCTATATATTGAATTAAACTTTCGTCTGCATCAAATTTGATTTCGTTGTATTTTAAATTTTCAATTACTTGAACAATTTCGGCATCATTTGGCGGTACTAATTGTCCTCCGTCTTGCCAATATACTTTGTATCCGTTGTATTCTGGTGGGTTGTGAGAAGCGGTTAAAACAATTCCAGCATGACAATTCAAATGTCTTACAGTAAAGGACAATTCTGGAGTTGGACGCATATCAGAAAACAGAAATACTTTGATTCCGTTTGCCGAAAAAACATCAGCTACTACTTTGGCTAACGTATTACTGTTATGACGACAATCAAAAGCAATAGCTACTTTAAGTTGTTCGCCTGGAAATGATTTTTTTAAATAATCAGATAGTCCTTGAGTGTTTTTTCCTAGAGTATATTTGTTGATACGATTGGTTCCAACGCCCATTATTCCTCTCATTCCACCTGTTCCAAACTCCAAATTCTTATAGAAACTCTCTTCAAGATTTTTTGGAGAAGAAGTCATCATTTCTTTGATTTCGTCTTGTGTTTTTTGGTCAAAAGTTGGCGTAAGCCATTCGTTTACTTTGTCTACTATATTTTGTTCGATGTGCATAATCTTTTGTTTTACTTAGTTCACTAAGATTTTGAATTATAAATTGACTTCGTTAGAAACTTTATAACGTTCTTCATTGTTTTTGGTTCTCAAGATGATTTCTCCTAAAAACCCTGCTAAAAATAATTGAGAACCAATTATCATCGCAGTTAATGCAATATAAAAAAGAGGGTTTTGTGCCACTAGTGTAGTCGGTTCATGGAAAGCAAATAGTTTCAGTAACTTAATACCAATAATTAAGAAAGTCGATATGAATCCAATAATAAACATAACAACACCAAGCGCACCAAAAAGATGCATAGGTCTTTTGCCATATTTGGACAAAAACCAAATGGTGATTAAGTCAAGAAATCCATTAATAAAACGACTCATGCCAAATTTTGACTCGCCATATTTACGAGCTTGGTGAATCACTACTTTTTCTCCTATTTTACCAAAGCCAGCATTCTTAGCTAATACCGGAATATAGCGATGCATTTCACCTGAAACTTCGATGTTTTTGATTACAATGTTTTTGTAGGCTTTCAATCCACAATTGAAATCATTGAGTTGCACTCCAGAAGTTTTTCGGGCAGCCCAATTGAATAATTTGGAAGGTAAATTTTTTGAAACTACCGAATCATAACGCTTCTTTTTCCAGCCTGATACTAAATCAAAATTCTGATTTACTACCATATTATATAAGTCTGGAATTTCATCTGGGCTGTCTTGTAAATCGGCATCCATTGTAATAATAACATCTCCTTTGGCCTTGGCAAAACCGGCATGTAATGCTTGTGATTTTCCAAAATTCCTAAGAAAGCGAATGCCTTTTACGCTTGGATTTTCTTTGGAAAGTTGTTCAATGATTTGCCACGATTCATCAGTGCTTCCATCGTCTATAAAGATAATTTCATAACTGTAATTGTGGGTCGTCATAATTTTGACAATCCATTGATGTAATTCGGGTAAAGATTCCTGCTCGTTGAGAAGCGGAATAATGATGGATAGATTCATCTATTATAATCCTTGATTCGATCTTGTTTTAAAAATAGCAGCTAGGATTAAACCAAAGATAGCTTGAATTACTAGGCCTACAGCGAAGCCAAGCATTAAGTTTCCAAGAGAATAGTTGTCCGTTTGAGCTAACTTCTGCATTGTTTCGTTTACTGATGCTGCTGGTGCTCCAAATTTCTCCATCATATCAGCAGTATACTTCAAAGTGATTTCTTTGATAGTTTCTTTAGCTTGTGTGTCTATGAAATTAAATAAAATGTAATAGAAAAGCGTTGATATTAAAGAACCAATGGCTGCAGCAATAAAGTATACAGTAAAGGCTTCCTTGAACGCAATGTTACCACCCATTTGTTTTTTAGTTTTTGAAACTAAAACTACACCTATGGTAATTGCTATTACTATAGATACAATGCCAATCCACCAACTTGTAAATAAGTGTAAATCGATAACATAAATTGCTGTTGTGAATAAAACTGAAAATAATCCTAAGATAATTCCAAAAGTTACGCCGTTTTTCTTAATAATTTCATTCATGGTTTTAGGTTTTAAATAATTAACAAATATAGTAATTCCATTATTACTATAAGTATGTTAGGTTTATTTAAAAAAAGTTACACATCGCTTTGTTTATTGTAAAAAAGTTGTATTTTTGCACACTCTAATTAAAAAAAGAATTAATAAAAGCTGTAGCTAGTTTACACCTTTCAGAAAGAAAGCTTCAAAACAAACTACTTCATAACAATAAAAAGATTTATCATGAAAAAAGGAATTCACCCAGAAAATTACAGATTAGTTGCTTTTAAAGACATGTCAAATGACGATGTATTTATCACTAAATCAACAGTTGAAACTAAAGAAACTATCACACACGAAGGAGTTGAATATCCAGTGTACAAAATGGAGATCTCTAGAACTTCTCACCCTTTTTACACAGGTAAATCTAAACTTATCGATACTGCTGGACGTATTGATAAATTCAAAACGAAATACGCTAAACACGCAAAATAATTGTATTAGTGTTTCAATTTTATTAAAACCATTCATGAAAGTGAGTGGTTTTTTTATGCCGTAAACTTTTGTAACTTTGGACTCACAACTCATAACAAACAAAATGAACTACATACTTTTTGACGGAACAGTTCGTAATGCCCTTTTACCATTCACTTTTACAAGACCCGTTGCTGATATCCGTATCGGAATTTTGACTATTCGTGAAAAATGGGAAAAACATTTAGGATATACCACTACGACTTTGACTGAAGAATACCTTTCAGAAAAATTCCCTATGGTGGAAATGGAAGACAATGTAATGATTAATGCTTCTTTTTTGCCCAATGATATCTTGTCTGAAATGGTAATCAGTTTAGAGAAAAATCAAGCCATTTTTCAAGGCGATGAGGTGATTGCTTTTTACACTAACGATACTCAAGAAGAAGTTGATTTTGACAGTTATGAAATACTTGAATTTAATGAAGAGTGCCTGAAAGTAGAACACACTTGGGATATTTTTGCCAAAAATGACGCCGCACTTCGAGAAGATTTTGAATTAATAACCGAAGGAAGAAACTCGCACCCTATACCTAAAAGTGTGAATGTAATTTCCCCTGAAAATATATTTATAGAAGAAGGAGCAAAGCTTGAGTTTGTTACTTTAAATGCTTCCACAGGACCAATTTATATTGGCAAAAATGCAGAAATCATGGAAGGTTCTGTCATTCGTGGCCCTTTTGCTTTGTGCGAATCAGGCAGAGTGAAGTTAGCTACTAAAGTGTATGGTGCAACAACTGTTGGTCCACATTCTGTTATAGGTGGCGAAGTGAGCAATTCCGTTTTAATGGGCTATTCCAATAAAGGTCACGACGGATTTTTAGGAAACTCTGTTTTGGGAGAATGGTGCAATATTGGAGCCGATAGTAATAATTCTAATCTAAAAAACAACTATGAAGAAGTTCGCTTGTGGAGCTATGAAACAGAAGGCTTTGCTAAAACTGGTCTTCAATTCTGTGGCTTAATGATGGGAGACCACAGTAAATGCGGTATCAATACGATGTTTAATACTGGAACTGTTGTTGGTGTTTCTGCCAATATTTTTGGTTCAGGGTTTCCACGAAATTTTGTGCCAAGTTTCTCTTGGGGAGGCGCTTCAGGATTTACCACTTATTTGACTTCAAAAGCATTCCAAACCGCTAAAATTGTAATGGCTAGGCGACAGGTTGAGTTTTCAGAACAGGATGCCAAAATCCTAGAGCACGTTTTTGAAGAAACCAAAAAATACAGAAAAGAATAATAATAGAAAGCACCTTTAAGGTGCTTTTTTATTGTATCAATAGATGTCCTTAGTTTGTTCTAAATACCTTTAATATACTACTGTTATGATTTTAATACGAGTCTAATAAAAATAGGCTTTTCATTAGACTTGTATTAGACTTGTATTAGACTTGTGCCGAACAAATTTTAAAGCTAAAGCTATTCTAATTAAAAAAATAATACATGGAATATTGACTGACTACCACATTATTGTATCTTTGCGCTCTCAATTTTTGACAACGATTTCATCAATTGAGCAATACTATGGAAAACAAAAAGAAAGTCGCCTTTTATACTTTAGGGTGCAAATTGAATTTCTCCGAAACGTCTACTATCGCGAGAAATTTTCAAGACGAAGGTTTTGATCGTGTTGATTTTGAAGAAGTGGCCGATATTTATGTGATCAATACTTGTTCGGTTACTGAAAATGCTGATAAGCAATTCAAGCAAATTGTAAAAAAAGCCATGAAGCTCAACGATAAAGCATTCGTTGCAGCTGTAGGTTGTTATGCCCAATTAAAACCTGAAGAGTTAGCTGCAGTTGATGGCGTAGATTTAGTTTTAGGCGCTACAGAAAAATTCAAAATCACCGATTATCTTAATGACTTGTCTAAAAATGATATGGGAGAAGTGCATTCTTGCGAAATTGAGGAGGCTGATTTTTATGTGGGGAGTTATTCTATTGGTGATAGAACTCGAGCTTTTCTGAAAGTTCAAGATGGATGTGATTATAAATGTACTTATTGTACGATTCCGTTAGCGCGTGGAATTTCTAGAAGTGATGCTTTAGATAATGTGCTAAAAAATGCTTACGATATCTCTAAACAAGGCATCAAAGAAATTGTTTTAACTGGAGTGAACATTGGAGATTATGGTAAAGGGGAGTTTGGCAATAAGAAGCATGAACATACTTTCTTAGATTTGGTTAAAGCCTTAGACGAAGTGGAAGGAATTGAAAGACTCCGAATATCTTCTATAGAACCTAATCTTTTGAAAAACGAAACTATAGAATTTGTATCGCAAAGCAGAACTTTTGTGCCGCATTTTCATATCCCATTGCAAAGTGGAAGTAACACTATTTTAAAGAAAATGAAACGTCGTTACTTGCGAGAAGTGTATACAGATAGAGTAAATAAAATTCGTGAAGTGATGCCACATGCTTGTATTGGTGTGGATATTATTGTAGGTTTTCCAGGTGAGACGGATGAAGATTTTCTAGAGACTTACAACTTCTTAAACGAAATGGATATTTCTTATCTACACGTTTTTACTTATTCTGAAAGAGATAATACCGAAGCTGCTGAAATGCCAGATGTTGTCCCGATGAATGTTAGAAATAAAAGAAGTAAAATGCTTCGTGGCTTATCAGTAAAAAAACGTCGTGCCTTTTATGAAAATCAAATAGGAGCGAATAGAACGGTACTTTTTGAAAGTGAAAACAAAGAAGGCTATATTCACGGCTTTACTGAAAATTACGTAAAAGTGAAAACCCCTTGGAATCCAGAATTAGTAAACACATTACACGAAATCAATTTAACTAAAATTGATGATGACGGTTCCGTTCGAATGGAGTTTTTGAATGTTGAAGTTTAGTATTTATAATGAAACCGTAGTTTGGTAATTCTGAAAACAGTGTCGCTATATTGTTCAATAAATTCGAACTTATTTCTTCCGGTTTGTTTAAAGTCAATAATGCGCTCTGCTGAAATTTCGTAATAGGCGCCTTTTCCTTCAAACATGAATTTGTCCCCGCTAGTTCTGTAAGCTGAACGCACTAAGTCGAATTCGGATAAATTCCAAGCCGTTAAATTGGCATCAAGATTATCTAATTCAGAAAATAATCCTTGGGTTATTTCTGTTTTACTGCCGTAATATTTATCTATAGTCTCAAAAAGAGCAATAATACTTTCGCGAAAATCTTCTCTATTCATTTGATAAATATAAAAAAAAAGCCATAAAAAAAGGAGCTTCATTTGAAACTCCTTTTCGGTAACTAATACTTTATATTTTAATTCCAGGTGGAAGTAAATCTCTATAAGTAGTGTTTTTTCTGAAGAACAGTGCGATTTTTGGTAAAATCGGAACCACTTTTAGCTTCCTTTCGTAAGCAATCTCCATGATGTTTTTTAATAAATCAGTGATAAATTCTTCATCTTCAAAGCCATCGAAAGTGTTTATTCTTGTTAGGAATATTTTCTTTTCTTGAAATGAATATTCTACAGAAATCAATTTACCATCTACCAAAGTTTCAAATTGACGAGCAAAGGTGTTGTCTTTGATTTCAATTTTTTCCGAAATAACTGTTGTGTTCATAATCAAGTAAAATAAAAAGGATTATTTTTAGGCAAATTTACTAATAATTAACGAGTTCACAGTTAAATAATGACTAAAATTCACGTTTATTTTATGCCTGGTATGGCAGCAAGTTCTTCTATCTTTGAGAGAATCAAGCTCCCAACAGACACTTTTGAAATGCATTTACTCGAATGGGTTTTACCAGAAAAAGCAGAAACACTAGAACATTACGCACTGCGTATGGCTAAAAAAGTCAAACACGATAAGGCTATTTTAGTGGGAGTTTCCTTTGGCGGGATTTTAGTTCAGGAAATGAAATCGTTCTTGAATACAAGTAAAGTTATTATCATATCAAGTGTAAAATCGAATGTTGAATTACCAAGAAAGATGAAACTGGCTAAAACGACTAAAGCCTATAAACTGATACCAACACAGTTATTTGAAAACATGGAGCATTTAGCCAAATATACTTTTGGTTCTTCTATTCTAAAACAACGACTGAAATTATATGAAAAGTTTCTATCGGTTCGAGACAAAAGCTATCTAGACTGGGCCATCGAAAATATCATTAATTGGAAAAGAACAAAAATTGATGCAGAGATTATCCATATTCATGGAGATGCCGATGAGGTTTTTCCAATTCAGTATATCAAAAATGCTATACATGTTAAGGGTGGAACCCATATTATGATTTTAACAAGGTACCGATGGCTCAATGACAATTTACCTAAAATTATGTTAGAAGAACAGTAATTGCTACATATTTTTGTAGTTTTACAGTACGAATAAATGAATTATGACATCGCCACAAAAAAAGAGTTTGTTGAAAACAAACACCAACAAATAAAAGGCGATTGCATATCTGACCAAAAAAATAAATCCTACAGATATGAAAACGAATAAAGCCCTATTATCTACACTTGCCGTTGTTATACTTTCGGGACTACTAGTTTTTGGAATTGCAGGGGATAATAAAGATAAACTAATGCACGAAGGAACTGCGATGTTCTTTCCAGAAAGTATCGATTTTGCTGGAGAAAGTGCTCCATTGCAAATTACAGATGTTAAAGAACGATTGGATAGAGAATTACTTATTAATGCTAATTTAGATGCTACAACGGCTCTAATTATAAAACGTGCCAACAGAGCTTTTCCTATCATCGAACCTATATTAAAACAATATGGTGTACCTGATGATTTTAAATATTTAGCCGTTATTGAAAGCGGTTTGATTAATGCTACTTCTTCCTCTGGAGCCAAAGGAGTTTGGCAGTTTATGCCTGATACCGCCAAAGAAAAAGGCATGGAAGTGAATGATATTGTGGATGAGCGTTATCATTTAGAGAAATCGACTGAGGCTGCTTGTAAATATTTTTTAGCAGCTAAAGAAAAATTTGGAACATGGACTATGGCCGCTGCCTCTTATAATGGAGGAATGAACGGTTTGAGCAAAAAAATTGATGAGCAAAAAGTAACTAATTACTATGATTTGGGTTTAACCGAAGAGACTTCACGTTATGTTTTTAGAATTTTGGCTTTGAAAGAAATCATGAAGCAACCTGCAAAGTATGGTTTTACTATATACCCAACGGATTTATATGCGCCAATCCCAACTAAAAGTGTAGAAGTGGATAGTACCATTACTGATTTAACCAATTTCGCCAAGTCACAAGGGATTAATTATAAAATCCTAAAAATTCACAACCCTTGGTTAAGAGATAAACGACTACCAAATCCAACGAAGAAAAAATACGAAATTAAAATTCCTTTGGAAGGATATTAAAATAAAAAAGTCCCAATAATTTGGGACTTTTTTATAAAGTAATTTATGATTAGATCTTCTTCATCTGCTCTTTCATCATCGTGATCTGATCTTTTAGCATGTTTTGTTTGTCTAGCTTTTTGGCTTCGTTTAATAAAGTAGTGGCTTCCATTTTACGTCTTCTTGACATGGCTATTCCAGCTAAGTTTAATTTGGCTACAGCCAAATCCATATCCATACTTAACCCTAATTCAATAGCTTTCTTGAAGAATTTTTCTGATTGATGAAGATTCGTTTGTGATAACATTAAACCGTGAAGGTAATTGTAGTAACCTTGTTGTTTTCTTACTAATGCAGTTTCTGGGTTTTTGATTTTATCTAACCACACTTTAGCCCCTGCGAAATCCTGTTTTCTTAACTTTAAGAAGGCCATAAGGATAAATTCGTTTTTATAATAAAGGAAAATTGGAATGGCAGTTAGTAAAATTAGGAAGATTCCGTTTCCTATATTTCCTTCTGTGAATTGCCAAACGGCTGTTACTACTAGTAAAGCAGCTATAATTAATTTAATAAATCTGTGAAACATAATTTTGTGTTTTTTGTGGTCGCAAAGGTAATAAAAGGATTTGAAAATATTTTTATAAAACTACTTGCCAGAAAAAAAAAGCTTTGTATATTTGCACTCGGTTTTGAAAGAGCCGTATACCATAGAAATTAATACAAGATTTTAAAGATACTAAGCAATGAGCAAAAGAACGTTTCAACCATCGAAAAGAAAGAGAAGAAATAAACACGGATTTATGGACAGAATGGCTTCTGCAAATGGAAGAAAAGTCCTTGCACGTCGTAGAGCAAAAGGAAGACATAAATTGACTGTATCTTCAGAACCAAGACACAAAAAATAATGATTAGCAATTAATCAATATTAAGCCGTTACTTTTAGTAGTAACGGCTTTTTTTATAACCTGTTTATAAATATTGATAAGTTGCAGGAGCTATTTCCCGCTATCCGTTCCAATCTTTTTATTTTTAAAGAAAAAATAAAAAGGATTTCTACTGCTATCGGGGCTAGAATCAAAAGCATAAACAACATACAACTAAACAACTAAAATCTAAGAAATCTAATTTTCTAAGAATCTAAAAATCTAACTACAATGCCAAAAGACAATTCCATTAAATCGGTTTTAATTATAGGTTCTGGTCCTATTGTTATTGGACAGGCTTGCGAATTTGATTATGCTGGGTCACAATCAGCACGTTCCTTACGGGAAGAAGGGATTGAAGTCATCTTGATTAATTCAAATCCAGCGACTATTATGACCGACCCGAGTATGGCGGATCATGTTTATTTATTGCCTTTAACCACTAAATCGATTATTCAAATTCTTAAAAACCATCCTCAAATTGATGCTGTGTTGCCTACGATGGGAGGACAGACGGCTTTGAATCTTTGTTTGGAAGCAGATGAAAAAGGCATTTGGAAAGATTTTAATGTGCGTTTGATAGGGGTTGATATTAATGCTATCAATATTACAGAAGACAGAGAGCAGTTTAAACAATTGTTGCAAAGAATTGATGTACCTACTGCTCCTGCTAAAACAGCTACTTCCTTTTTAAAAGGGAAAGAGATTGCTCAAGAGTTTGGTTTTCCTTTAGTAATTCGGCCTTCGTTTACTTTGGGAGGAACTGGAGCGGCTTTTGTACATAAAAAAGAAGACTTTGATGATTTACTTACAAGAGGATTAGAAGCTTCTCCAATTCACGAGGTTTTGATTGATAAGGCTTTGTTAGGTTGGAAGGAATACGAATTAGAATTGCTTCGGGATCAGAATGACAATGTTGTGATTATTTGTTCTATTGAGAATATGGATCCAATGGGAATTCATACCGGAGATTCTATTACGGTGGCACCCGCCATGACGTTGTCGGATACTACTTTTCAGAGGATGCGGGATTATGCTATTTTGATGATGCGTTCTATTGGGAACTTTGCTGGAGGTTGTAATGTGCAGTTTGCGGTTTCTCCGGATGAGAGAGAAGATATTGTGGCTATTGAGATTAATCCGCGTGTGTCTCGTTCTTCTGCATTAGCTTCTAAAGCTACTGGGTATCCTATTGCTAAAGTGGCTACTAAATTGGCTTTAGGCTATCACTTGGATGAATTGCAGAATCAGATTACCAAATCGACTTCGGCGTTGTTTGAACCTACTTTGGATTATGTGATTGTGAAGATTCCGCGTTGGAACTTTGATAAGTTTGAGGGTTCTGATAGAACCTTGGGACTTCAAATGAAATCGGTTGGAGAAGTTATGGGGATTGGGCGTTCTTTTCAAGAAGCGTTGCATAAAGCTACTCAATCTTTAGAGATTAAGCGAAATGGTTTAGGAGCTGATGGGAAAGGGTATAAGAACTATGAACAAATTATTGAGAAACTTACGTTTGCGAGTTGGGATAGAGTGTTTGTGATTTATGATGCGATTGCAATGGGGATTCCGTTGTCTCGTATTCATGAGATTACTAAGATTGATATGTGGTTTTTGCGACAATATGAAGAGTTGTATCATTTAGAAAAAGAGATTTCACAATACAAAATAGATACTTTACCGAAAGAGTTATTATTGGAAGCCAAACAAAAAGGCTATGGAGATAGACAGATTGCCCATATGTTGCAGTGTTTGGAAAGTCAGGTGTATAAGTTGCGGGATGAGATGAACATTAAACGGGTTTATAAGCTAGTAGATACTTGTGCGGCCGAGTTTAAAGCGTTAACTCCATATTATTACTCTACGTTTGAGGCTGAGATTGAAACGGCTACAGGAGAGCGTTATGTACATAATGAAAGTGTGGTTACCAATAAAAAGAAGGTAGTAGTCCTAGGTTCGGGGCCGAATCGTATTGGGCAGGGGATTGAGTTTGATTATTCTTGTGTTCATGGGGTTTTGGCGGCGAAAGAGTGTGGCTATGAAACTATTATGATTAACTGTAATCCCGAGACGGTTTCTACTGATTTTGATACTGCGGATAAGTTATATTTTGAGCCTGTTTTTTGGGAACATATTTATGATATTATTCGACATGAGCAACCTGAGGGTGTGATTGTACAATTGGGAGGACAGACGGCTTTGAAGTTGGCTGAGAAATTGGATCGCTATGGGATTAAGATATTAGGAACTTCTTTTGATGCTTTGGATTTAGCGGAAGATAGAGGTCGTTTTTCTGAGTTGTTATCAGAGTTGAAGATTCCTTTTCCTAAGTTTGGTGTAGCAGAGAATGCGGATCAGGCTTCGGCGCTTGCGGATATTTTGGATTTCCCTTTGTTGGTTCGTCCTTCTTATGTTTTGGGTGGACAAGGGATGAAGATTGTCATCAATAAGCAGGAGTTGGAGGAGCATGTGATTGATTTGTTGAAAAACATACCAGGGAATAAATTGTTATTGGATAACTATTTGGATGGAGCTATTGAGGCAGAAGCAGATGCGATATGTGATGGAGAAAATGTGTATATCATTGGCATCATGGAGCATATTGAGCCTTGTGGTGTCCATTCGGGGGATAGTAATGCTACTTTGCCTCCTTTTAACTTGGGGGAGTTTGTGATGCAACAGATTAAGGACCATACGAAGAAGATAGCTTTGGCTTTGAGAACGGTGGGGTTAATCAATATACAGTTTGCTATCAAAGATGATATTGTTTATATCATTGAGGCGAATCCTAGAGCTTCGAGAACGGTGCCTTTTATTGCTAAAGCTTATGGGGAACCTTATGTGAATTATGCTACTAAAGTGATGCTTGGGGTGAATAAAGTAACCGATTTTACTTTTAATCCGCAGTTGAAGGGGTATGCTATTAAGCAACCGGTGTTTTCTTTTAGTAAGTTCCCGAATGTAAATAAAGCGCTGGGTCCTGAGATGAAATCTACTGGGGAGAGTATTTTGTTTATTGATGATTTGAAGGATGATCAGTTTTATGAGTTGTATTCGCGTCGTAAGATGTATTTGAGTAAATAAAGAATTACGAATTACGAATTATCAATTACGAATGGAGCTACTTCGCAAGCTCAGTTTGAAGAAAATATATAACCGCCTCGATTACATTGAGGCGGTTTTTTTATATCCTTTTGTTTAGGATTTCTTTGTAGATGGCGAGTTCTTTTTTTAGGGCTTCGATTTCTTGTTGTTGTTCTTGGATTTGTTCTTGGATTTGTTGTTGGAAGCTGGTTTTGTTGGTTTGTTGGAGTTCTTCAGGGAGTTGTTGAATTAAATCGGTGAAGAGGTTGTAGCCTAGGGCGTGGCTTAGCTTCCAGAGGGTTCTGGTTTGGAGGGTTTCTTGAATAAAATAGCCATTTATTGTGGATTGATGGATATTCATTCTTCTTGCTATTTCGGAGTATCTAATATTATGTTCATCTATTCTGTTTTTGATGAAGGTACCCATGTGTGGGAGTTGGTTTGCGGAGTGGGAGGTTGTTTTCATATGGTTTGTATTAGATTCAACATAATTTACTATTTGTTCTTCTGTGTCAAATAGTTATCAAATTTTGTGCCATTTGGTATAAACCCAATGGGATATAGTATATACCTAACAGGGTATGGTATTAATTCAAAGGGATATGGGATTAGCCCATGGGGGTTTGGTATTAACCCAAAAGGACATGGGATTAACCTATGGGGGTATTGTATTAACCCAAGGAGATATTGGATTGACCCATAGGGGTTTTGGATTACCCCAAGGAGGTTTGGTATTAACCCAAAGAAGTTTGGGATAACCCCAAATAATTACGAATTATTAATTACGAATGAAGATACTTCGCAGGCTCAGTATGACAAGAGTGAGGTGTGATGTTATTTGTGAATAAGGAAATGAAAATACCTTTACTATGCTGGAGTTTTGAGGTCGGTGGGGAAGGGGTGGTAGGCGTAGTAGTGGAGGACTTCTTCGATGGCTCTTTTTAGGGCTTCGTTTACGGGGAGCATAGTTTTGGCTAATTTGAAATCGATTTGGGAGAGGTGCATGTAATAGTCGGAGAAGATGGGAATGTAGAGGCCTTTGCTGATGGCTTCGGTGGTATTTTGGTAGTTATCGGGTTGGTTTTCTTTTATGATTTTGCAGGTGGCTAGGCGTAGTTTTCCGAATTGGTCTCGGCTGGCAGCGTATCCGAAAAGGCGACAGATTAATCCTCGGTATTTATAGTTGGAGCAGCTTCCGTTATCGCTGTCTACTATGGATAGGGGTCGGTAAATGTGGCAAAGGGATTGGTTGGAATCGTTTAATTCGTCTAACATTCTTTCGGCTTGACCGTTTAGATAGAGGTGGAAAGCCCAAGGGAAGAACTCTAGAGGAGAGGCATCAATGTGAGGCGTAGTGCAACATCTTCCGCAACCTGCTATGCAATGTAACCCAGTTTGGGATTGGAACTGGGAGATTTCTTTTTCTAGTCGGTCAAATAGTTGTTCTACTAATTTTACCTTGGTTTCGATAGCCATTTTTTTGTAAGGTAGGCTATTTTGAATTGTGAATTGTAAATTGTGAATTTTGAATTATTTTTATTTTCTTCTGACGTAGATGTGTTTGATGTTGTTTTTGCCACTATCGCGTTCGTCAATTTCGAAGCGGTTGATGCTTTTGATTAAGGCTAGTAATTTTGGGAAACCGTAATTTCTTGAATCGAAGTCGGGTTTCTTTTTTAGCATTAAGTTGCCTAGCTCTCCTAAGAACGCCCATCCGTTTTCATCTTCGATGTCGTCTATACTATCGGCGAATAGTTTGATGATTTTTGGATCGATTTTGCTGATAGGGTTGCTGGCAGGGGCTTTAGTATTTTTAGATTGTTTTGGATTATTGGTTTCTACTGTAGGCTCCTCATCGTTTTTCTTTAGGATTTCGATGTAAATGAATTTATCGCAAGCGGTGATGAATGGCGTTAGTGTTTTCTTTTCGCCGATGCCAATGACTTTCATTCCGGCTTCCCGAAGGCGAGTAGCTAAACGAGTAAAATCGGAATCGCTGGAAACGATGCAGAAACCGTCTACTTTTCCGGTATAGAGAATATCCATCGCGTCGATGATTAGGGCGCTATCGCTAGCGTTTTTCCCGACGGAATAACTGTATTGTTGGATGGGTGTTATGGCATTTTCTAACAGGACTTTTTTCCAACCAGAGACGGTAGGTTTGGTCCAATCGGCATAGATGCGTTTGAACGTTGGGGTTCCGTATTTGGCAATTTCTTCGAACATTTCTTTTACGTTAGCGTAAGGAACGTTATCGGCATCGATTAGTACGGCTAGTTTTAGGTCTTTTTTGATTTCCATTATTGTTGTAGCAATGGCACTTTGGTTTTAGACTTTAGTGTTTCTTGCTTTAGTTTTTAATTAATTTATAGGTAGTTTTTTCCTGTTCTGTTTTGATGGTTACGAAATAAAAACCGGATTGTAGCGTAGCAATATTTATAGGTTGCAAGCTTTGGATAGTTCCTTTTAGCAGTGATTTTCCGTTGATATCTATGATTTCATAATTAGCATCAACATTAGTTTTGGCTTCTATGGTAATGAAGCTTGTTGCTGGGTTTGGATATACTGAAAAGTTATTTTTGATAAAGTTGGTTGTAGCCAAAGCAGTTACCTGTGTTGTTACGGTATTGGTGTATATTGGAGGATTATAATCAAAGTAAATGGCAGAGCTGGAAGACATAATGTCCCACAGGGCTATTGTTGCTTTAGGTTTGATTCGGTAGGCCATCCAACCGTGACTTGCTGGTTCGTTTGCTGATTCATATGGCAAATTGATGTTGGAAAAAGTATAGGTAACTTCGTTTCCGTTTCTGATTTGAATGTTGGCGTTGTGGCTTGATGCTATGGGTTCAAAGGTATCCCAGTCTAATTTTGAATCTAAGGTCTCTTTTATTACAACGGTTGTTGCGTTTGCGGTTCCTGTGTTTTGGAATTGAGTGACATAATTTAAATAATCATTGGTTTGTCCGATATCGATAAATCTACCTTCGATAACGGTTTTATCATTTGGGTCGAAGGAGCTTCTTACGGTTTGATTCCACGTAAAGGTATTATCAGATGGATAGTCATCACCAGCAATAGGATTGGCAATTACTGAAAAAGGTAGTGAGGAGCCCATAATGGCTGTCGTTGATACAGTAAAAGCCAAATCAATATAGCGGCTTTCGAAAGGTAGAAGATTAGTGTAATTCCATGTTAAGGTATTGGCAGTAGCACTGTTCTGAGCAGGGTAGGCATTGGATAAAGTTAATTTTCCATTGTCAAATGTCAATTGTATGCTCCCACTTAGATTGGTACTTCCGTTATTGGTAAAATGGATTTTATAATTTGCAATGTTGCCAGGGATAGCTTCATTGGTTTTGAACATGCCCACACTAAGATTTGTATAATTCCCTATTGAACCTATGCAAAAATTATTATTGTTATAATCTATTGGATTTACAGAATTGTATGTTGAGACATTTGTAGAAGAAGGATTACTAGTAAAATGACTATTTAAATCTATTGACGCTAGGATATCATAATTAGTGCTCATGTTAGGCACCATAATATAGTAATCTCCAGATGTATTTGTGAAAGAAGTAAATGTATTAGTATTGTTGGTTGCAGCTATCCTACGGTTAGGGAAATTAACTCCAGTTGCGCAATTGTCATTATTATTGTTTAGCTTGACTTTACCTGAAATTGTATGCGGTGTCAGATCGGTTATTTTGGTAACTATATTGTACCCTGGATTTGGGCATGAATAGCAGGGAGTATCATCTATAAAAGGCATATCATTTGTAAAACATTCGGTTGTATATACTACATAAGAGTTGTTATATACGTAGCCAATATTTATATCTGAATTGGTAAGATAATGAATACCGGTTGTGATTAGTCCTTGAGTAGGATTTACAATTGCATTATCATCAATAATTGTGTAGGGAACGATACTGTTTACTTCATAGGTATAATTAATGCAGTCGCCAACATCTACTATACTATTGCCATTTAAATCCTGGTATACTGCATTTTCTGTAGCGCTGACATTTACAGAATAAAATGATTGGGTTGGGATATCGTTATAATAGGAACCATATTCTGGATAGCCATTAACAATTTCATAATTTGTTGGGTCGGATGATAAATCAGTAATTACGGAGGTATCTGAAGTGGTGGCATGGACAATGGTTTGGCTTATGTCATAACACAAAGCACCGTATTTATATCCATTAAACATAACTACTTCGCCTGGAGCCAAACTGGCAATCGGTGTAAAATTATACATAATAGGGGTTGTTCCCGGGGCTTCTGTTATATATACATTGGTCAGCGTTTCGGTACCAGTATTTTTTACAGAAAAATAAAACTGAACATAATTAGGAGGCCCCATTAATCCATTCATCTTTAATCCGATTGCAGCTCCCGTCGGAGGATTTTCAGTAGATTTTGCTACTGCAATAGAAAAACAAAATAAAAAGAAAGAAAGTAATTTTAGTTTCATGGTAAATAGTTTAATTTACAGTAGCTTACGAATGTAAATATATAAAAATTCTTATTTACTTTTCTTGTCTTCTATCAAATCACTTAAATGCAAACGTAAGGCAGTCACTGAGATACTGATTTCCCAAAAGGAGATTCCTAAAGAGGTCAGTAGGCATAATAGACTTGCTGCAAAAAGATATATACCTAATACTTGTTGTTCCAGAAATAGGCAGAACATAGCAAAAACGGAAAGGAATAGGCATAATACCCCGAAAAGTTGCATGTATCTTATAAGCGATAGTCTTAAGTTGAGGTTTTTGATTTGGAGGAGGATACTTTTGCTATGGACTTCGTCGTAGTGTTTTTTTAGGCTTCTAACGATTTGGGCTATGGTTAGGAAGCGATTGGTGTAGGCTAGCAATATTAATGATGTTGCTGAGAAGAGAAGGGCTGGGGTTTCTATGTGTAGGGTCATATTAGTTATGAGTTTTGAGTTATGCCCTTCGACTGCGCTCAGGGTGACAATGAACTGCTAAGTTCGGGAATTTATTTAAATAAAAAACCTGTAAGTTGGAACTCACAGGTTTTATATTATGCAGACCCCTCGACTGCGCTCGGGGTGACAAATGAATTATTTAATCAACTCAAAGCTACGTTTAACGAATGCCGTTAGTTCTTCGCCTTTTAGTAATCCTTGAGAGATTTTGGCTAAGTCTAAGGCTTGTTTTACTAAACTTTCTTGGGCTGATTTATCTTCTGTATTTAGAATGGTAGTGGCCAAATCAGAGTTGGTATTCACCACTAAGTTATACATTTCAGGGAAGTTGCCCATTCCGAACATTCCGCCACCACCAGATTGACTCATTTCTTTCATACGACGCATGAATTCAGGTTGCGTGATGATGAATGGTGCTGCTGAGCTGTCCATTGGTTCTAATTGTACGGAGTAGTTTGTTTTTGGTACAATTTCTTCTACTACGGTTTTTAGTTTAGAAGACTCTTCTTCGGACAGTTTTGAAATTTGAGTATCTTCTTTTTGGATTAATTTATCGATATGGTCAGAATCTACACGAACAAAAGTTAGATTTTCGTTATCCCCTTCTAGTTTTTGGATTAAGTGTGAAACTATAGGAGAATCTAATAGTAATACTTCATACCCTTTTTCTTTAGCAATTTCGATATAGCCATGTTGTGCATCTTTGTTGGAAGCATAAAGTACAACTAACTTTCCGTTTTTGTCGGTTTGGTTGGCAGTGATGGCTTCTTTTAATTCGGCTAAAGTGTAATATTTATCATCAACTGATGGGTATAATACGAAGTCACCAGCTTTTTCGTAGAATTTAGGTTCTGAAAGCATACCATATTCTAGGACGATTTTGATGTCGTTCCATTTTTTCTCGAAGTCTTCGCGGTTTTCGTTGAATAGCGATTTCATTTTATCGGCTACTTTACGAGTGATGTAGTTTGAAATTTTCTTTACGTTACCGTCGGCTTGAAGATAAGAACGGGATACGTTAAGTGGAATATCTGGAGAATCTATTACTCCTTTTAGCATGCCTAAAAATTCAGGTACAATACCTTCTACGTTATCGGTAACGTATACTTGGTTTTGGTATAGTTGAATTTTATCTTTTTGCAATTGCAAATCGGCAGACATTTTTGGGAAGTATAAAATTCCAGTCAGGTTGAAAGGATAGTCAACATTTAAATGAATATTGAATAAAGGTTCTTCAAACTGCATTGGATACAATTCGCGGTAGAAGTTTTTATAATCTTCATCAGTTAAATCAACAGGTTGTTTTGTCCAAGCTGGATTTGGGTTGTTGATGATGTTATCGACTTCCACTTCAGTGAAAATATTGTCTTTATTTTCTTCTGCAACGCTTTCCCCTTTTTTCTGTTCGATTTTTTCTTTGCGTGTTCCGAATTTAATGGGCACTGGCATGAACTTGTTGTATTTGGTTAACAGTTCACGGATTTTGTATTCTTCTAAAAATTCTAGAGAATCTTCGGCAATATGAAGTATGATTTCGGTACCTCTGTCGGTTTTGTCATGTGGCTCTAAGGTGAACTCTGGACTTCCGTCACAAATCCAATGAGCGGCAGGTTCCTCTTTATAGGATTTGGTAATGATTTCTACTTTTTCGGCAACCATGAAGGCCGAATAGAAACCAAGACCGAAGTGACCGATGATACCTGAATCTTTGGCAGAGTCTTTATACTTCTCTAAAAACTCTTCAGCGCCAGAGAAAGCCACTTGGTTGATATACTTTTCTACTTCTTCGGCTGTCATGCCAAGACCTTGATCAATGAGGTGAAGTTTTTTACCTTCTTTATCGATTTTTACTTCGATGATTGGGTTGCCATATTCTACTTTGGCTTCGCCAATGCTGGTTAAGTGTTTTAATTTAAGCGTAGCATCCGTAGCGTTGGATACTAATTCGCGCAAGAAAATTTCGTGGTCGCTGTATAAAAACTTCTTGATTAGTGGAAAGATGTTTTCTACTGATACATTAATTTTTCCTGTTGTCATATTGTTTTATTTTTAAGATTAAACGATTTGCTTATTTACTACTCAAAAGTGAGACCACTTATAGTAATTATGACAAATTGACGTAGTAACAATTCTACAAGAATTTAGTAGGATTATGTAAATTTCATTTTAAAAATGAGCGTATATTTGCAATTGATAATATAAATTTAAACGTATGAAAAAAATTATTTTTGTAAGCTTGGTCTCGCTTTTGATTTTTTCTTGTAAATCAACTTCAGCTACGAGTACTAAATTAGATTCAAAATCACAGGTTGATTTGAAAGGAGACTGGACGATAAGTTCTGTTACTTATCCAGGGTCTAATGTAATAAAAGTAACTTCATTTGATTTGGCAGATTCTAAATGTTTTGTTGGTAGTACTTGGAAACTTATTTCCAACAACAATAAAGGCAATTTTTCATTAACTTCTTCCAAATGTACTGCTTATAGCACCCCTATAACATGGTTTATAAATAAAGATGGAGAGTTTGTCATGAAAATTTTAGATGAAACAAAAGCCAAAAAGGTTACTACTGGTTATGTTTTGAGAGTTGCCAATATTACAGAAAATTCATTTCAATTGATAGACAAAATTAATGTTGCAGAAAAAATGACAGATGTAGTTTATCAATTTAACAGAAATTAAAAAAATAAGATTATGAAAAATATCAAAATAGTTGCTTTAGCAAGTCTTTTTCTTTTAGGGAATTTATTCACAAGTTGTGAATCAGTAAAAAACACTAATAAAACACAACGTGGCGCTGCCATTGGAGCCGTTGGAGGAGCCCTTATAGGTGGAATCTTAGGGAATAATATTGGCAAAGGTGGTAATGGTGCTCTTGGAGCAGTTTTAGGTGGAGTTATCGGTGGTGTTGCCGGAGGTGTAATTGGAAATAAAATGGACAAGCAAGCACGTGAAATTCAAACTGCTTTGCCAGGTGCTCAAGTAGAAAGAGTAGGAGAAGGAATTAAACTGACACTAGGTGAAAATTCGGTTCGATTTGATACTAATAAATCCACTTTAACGGCAGGTGCAAAAGCTAATTTGGATAAATTGATTCCAGTTTTTAATCAATATCCAGATACTAATATTCAAATTTATGGCTATACTGACAACACAGGTTCTGCTGAATATAATTTGAAATTATCAGATCAAAGAGCGGCTTCTGTTAGAAGTTATTTAGCTGGAAAAGGGATTAGTAATGTTCGATTTGCGACTACAGGTTTAGGAATTGCAGATCCAATTGCTACTAATGATACTCCAGAAGGAAGAAGTCAAAATAGAAGAGTAGAGTTTGCTATTACAGCTAATGAGAAAATGGTTCAAGATGCCCAAAAGCAAGCTGGGAAATAGATTCAAAATGCAAATATTATTGAAAGCTGCCTTGAAAAAGGTGGCTTTTTTTTATGCCATTAAAACTTTAACAAAATATTTTGTTTAATAAATATTTAAAATAGTTAAACAGTTCGTATCTTTATGCAGTTTAAAATTAGAATCATGGCAACAACAAAAAAAGCTTCCGCAAAGAAAGAAATCATGGATGATGATAAAATCATTTCACTTTATATGAATGATGCATTGCTTCATAATGAAGAACCTAAGAATGTCTTCGTTTTTTGTTCGAAACACGAAATAGAAGAAAGTGATTTCTATACTTTCTTTGGGTCTTTTGATTCCTTGAAACAAGAAGTTTGGGTTAAATTTTTTGAAAATACCATTACTTCTATTGAAAAAGATACCTCCTATAATGGATACTCTGACAAAGACAAATTATTGACCTTGTATTTTACTCTTTTTGAGGTGTTGACATTAAATAGATCTTATGTTTTGTTTGCACTTAAAGAAAACAATCAAGGATTAAAAAATTTAAAATCGCTAAAACAATTTAGAAATAGATTTAAAGATTTTATAGTTGCAATTATCAGAGAAAGCTCCACATCTGGAAATGAAAAGTTACTAAAAGTGAGTGAGCCTGTTTTCTCTGAAGGAGCATGGATACAGTTTTTGTTTTTATTGAAGTTTTGGATAGAGGACACTTCAAAAAGTTTTGAAAAGACTGATGTTTTGATTGAGAAATCGGTGACTACTGTAGTAGGTTTATTGGATACAAAACAATTAGAAAATTTATTTGACTTGGGAAAATTCCTTTGGAAAGAAAAAAAATAAAATGAAAACATTAGATAAAATTCCAACTGGAAAAATTGAACGAGCCAGTCAGTTAGTTAAAACTGGTTTTAAAGTAGGAGGAAACTATGTCGCTTATTATGGGGAAAAGATGGTCAACCCTTCATTGAACCGAGATAAGCTCAATGAAAATAATGCTGAGGATATTTATGATGGATTAAAAAATTTAAAGGGAAGTGCTTTAAAAGTAGCTCAAATGTTGAGTATGGACAAAAGTATTATGCCACAAGCTTATGTGGATAAGTTTTCGCTTTCTCAGTTTTCGGTTCCGCCTTTATCTGCACCATTAGTTAGAAAAACATTTAAAAAATATTTGGGAAAATTCCCGGAAGAAATATACGATTCGTTCACTCCAGATGCCATGAATGCTGCTAGTATCGGTCAGGTACACAAAGCAACTAAGAATGGGAAAAATTTTGCTGTGAAAATCCAATATCCTGGAGTGGCGGAGAGTATCAGTTCTGATTTAGCTTTGGTAAAGCCATTTGCAACGAGAATGTTTAACTTAAAAGGGAAAGATTCTGAAAAATATTTTCAAGAAGTTGAAAATAAATTATTGGAAGAAACCGATTATGTATTAGAGTTAAAGCAAAGTATAGAGGTATCCGATTGGTGTCAATCTATTGTTAATTTACGTTTTCCGAAATACTATCCTGAGTTATCTTCTGAAAAAATTCTAACAATGGAGTGGATTGAGGGAGAGCACTTATCTGAATTTACCTCTCATAATGAAGATCGAATCAAAGGGGATAAAATTGGTCAAGCCATGTGGGATTTTTATATGTATCAGATGCATCATTTAAAGCAAGTGCATGCTGACCCTCATCCTGGAAATTTTTTGATTGATAAAGACGACAATTTGGTTGCGATAGATTTTGGTTGTATTAAACAAGTGCCAGAAGCCTTTTATGTTCCTTATTTTGAATTGGCAAACCCAGATATTATTGGTAATCCAGATTTATTTACTGAAAAATTATATGAATTAGAGATTTTACGTTCAGATGATTCTAAAGAAGAAATTGTTTATTTTACTAGAATTTTCCATGACTTATTAAGTTTGTTTACTAAACCCTTTCATGGGGATTTCTTTGATTTTTCTGATGAAGATTTCTTTGGACAAATTGCTACTATGGGAGAAGAGTTTGCCAAAGATTCACAACTAAGAAAAATGAATGGGAATAGAGGTTCTAAACACTTTTTATATATCAACAGAACCTTTTTTGGACTCTATAATTTACTACACGATTTGAAAGCAAGAATTGATACTAAGTCATTTGAAAAGTATATTTCTTGATGAAATAAGATTAGTTACTGGTTAGGTTGATAAGAGCGATATTACACTTTTTAGTTTTGTCGCTCTTATTTTTTTATCGAATTTGTTTTACTTCAAAATACGTTTTCCCTGAAAAAGAATCAATGGTGGTACCACTAAAGGTATTGTGCGCATATATTTCGATATAATCTCCAGCAGTAAGGCTAATCAAACAGTTGATGGTTCTTGAAATAAGATTGATTCCATAATGATGCGCTGAAGTTTCTTGATATTCAGAACCATTTTTATAAACCGCAATTCCGTAGTAATTGTTATCACTTTGATTGAAGGTGTGAAAGCCTGCATTGATTTCGTAGTAGCCAGTTTTTGCCGCAACAAATCGATTTGTTCCTGTATTAAATTCAGAATTAGCATCAAAAACTACGGTATTAAAAGATACTTTTTGCCATCCACTTGTTCCAAGAGATTGGTTAGTACTTAAATTGGTTCGGACTACTGAAAGCGTATTGTTAGCTGTAGTCCATGAAGTTACTCCTGCTCCGTTTGTTTGTAGCACTTGTCCAGATGTCCCTCTATTAGTTGGAAAAGCATAACCTGTTGTCGCTGGATTTCCCACTTGAATTGTACCATTGGTTCTCACGATTCTATTGTCAAACTCACCATAAATAAGGGCATTATCTACACTTGAATCAACACCATTTACACCAGTTGACATCTCAATATATAATTTATTACTACCTGTTTCATTATAAGCAGCTTGATGACCAATAGCAACATTATTTATTCCAGAAGCATTTTGTCGTAGTGTTGCAAAACCTAGGGCAGTATTGGCATTGGCATTAGCGCTTGTAAGCGCTTGTCTACCTATAGCCACATTTTCACTTCCTGATGTATTAGAAAACAAAGCTCCCACACCAATTACTGTATTCGTACTTCCACCTTGGTTTGAAAACATAGATTGATCTCCAATAGAAACATTAAGTTGCCCAGTGGTATTACTTGGCATGACATTGGTCCCAATAGCCGTATTTCTTATCCCTGTTCCTGCAGCATTTAATGAATTAGCACCAAATGAGGTGTTTTTATTTCCAGTTGACGTATTAGGATTTCCAATAAATCCAGCTCTAGTATTAAATCGTTTGAAAACAATATCTACATCATCAGTAGTTCCTAAAAAATTGGTTGCTGCACTTGTTCCAGAGTTCCCAGTTAATGACCAATTTGTATTATTTACAGTTGCCAATTGAACCCAAATCGTACCATTCCAATAATAATAACCATTTGGCGAAAAGCCTGAATTATAAACTAATAATGAAGTTACAGGAGAAGCAATAGTGGTTACATCACTGACACTAGTTAAAGCCACTCTTGGAATCAAAAGGCCACTATTAGTTGATGTAATGTCAAGCATTGATGACGCGTTAGGAGAAGTTGTTCCTATGCCTACTTGCGCATGAGTTAATCCTACTACTAAAAGTAAAAGTAGTGTTATGTAGATTTTCAATTTCATCAATCTCCTATATTTACTGATATTGGGTATACAAAAGTATGTTTAATTTAACAAAATTCATAAAAATAACATTCAAAATCTGAATGTTAAAGTCTATTAGCTTTAAGAAAACTAAATAGTAAGCTAATTAAATTTTTTATTTCATAATAGAATGTTCAATTTTGTAAATCAAGTTTCCTTATGCTAGAAGTTAAAAATATATCATTTTCTTATAAAGAAAAACCAACAATAAATGCCATTTCTTTTACTTTAGAAAAAGGGAGAAGCCTTGCTTTTATTGGCGAAAGCGGTTGTGGTAAAAGTACGTTGTTAAAACTTATATATGGCTTGTATGATTTAGATAAAGGGGAAATATTTTGGAATACCCATCCAGTTTTAGGGCCAAAGTTTCATCTTATTCCAGGAATGGATTTTATGAAATATCTAGCTCAAGACTTTGATTTAATGCCTTTTATCACCGTTGCCGAAAATGTAGGGAAATACCTTTCTAATATTTATTTTGAAAAGAAAAAGGAGCGAATTGCTGAGCTTTTAGATATTGTTGAAATGACAGATTATGCCAATATAAAAGCAAAAAATCTAAGTGGCGGACAAATGCAAAGAGTAGCTTTAGCCAGAGTCTTAGCTCTTGAACCCGAAGTTTTATTACTTGACGAGCCTTTTAGTCACATTGATAATTTCAGGAAAAATAGTTTACGCAGAAAACTTTTTGGGTATTTAAAAGAAAAACAAATTACTGCGATTTTTGCTACCCATGATAGTTCTGATGTGTTGTCTTTTGCCGATGCCGTTTTGGTTTTAAAAGACGGTCAAATCATAGAAGAAGGAAATCCAAAAGAAATTTACAATCATCCCAAAACTAAATACATTGCGTCACTTTTTGGGGATACTAACGAAATTGAAATTGATGGCAAAGCAGCATTCGTTTATCCACATCAATTAGAAATTGTATCAAAATCAAACATAAAAGTTGAGGTGGTGAGTTCTTATTTTCTAGGAAGTCACTATTTGATTGAAGCCAATCATAAAAGCCAATCACTATTCTTTGCAAGTGACAATGAAATCGAAATCGGAAGTCAAGTTCATTTAAAAAAGAAGCCCTAAAATCAGTAGACTTTAGGGCTTTTAACTTTAGTTTTTTAAATACTTTTCTAAGAACTGATCTTGTTCCCATAATAAATGGAGAATATTTTCTTTCGCCACATAACTATGTTGCTCTTTTGGTAATAAAACTAATCGAACGGGTGCTCCCAAATTTTTCAAAGCCTGAAAATAACGCTCTGATTGCAATGTAAATGTTCCTGGATTATTATCAGCATCTCCGTGAACAAGAAGCAATGGAGTTTTCATTTTATCTGCATTCATGAAAGGTGACATTTCGTTGTAAATAGTGGGGATATCCCAATAATTTCGTTGTTCGCTTTGGAAACCAAATGGAGTTAAAGTTCTATTATAAGCCCCGCTTCTAGCAATTCCGCAGGCAAAAAGATTAGAATGTGTCAATAAATTAGCGGTCATAAATGCACCATAGGAATGGCCTCCAATAGCACATTTTTTTCTATTGATGTAACCCAATTTATCTACGGCATCAATAGCGGCAGCAGCATCGTCAACTAATTGTGTCATGAATGTGTCGTTTGGTTCAGTCGTTCCTTCACCAATAATTGGAAACGAAGCATCATCAAGTACGGCATAGCCTTTGGTTACCCAATATACAAACGAACCATAATAAGGAAAGGTAAACTCATTTGGATTTTGTTTGTTTTGACCTGCGGAGTTTTTATCTTTAAATTCTTCTGGATAAGCCCAAATCAGTAAAGGTAATTTCTCCGATTTTTTAACTCTGTCATATCCGTCAGGTAAATATAATGTTCCCGAAAGATCAACACCATCTTTACGTTTGTATTTAATCACTTCTTTATAAACATTTTTGATGCTTTCAAACGGGTTTTTGAAGGTAGTAAGTTGGGTCAATTTTTTTGATTTTAGATTTCTGAAATAATAGTTTGGAAATTCATTTTTTGATTGAATTTGGACTAATACTTCTCCTTTTTTAAAATCTTCAATAGATAATAAACTTTCTTTTTTGTCTTTATATAATGAGGTATAGAGACGTTTTGTTTTTAAAGTTCCCAAGTTATATTCATCAATAAACGGAAACTGACCTTCTTTTGTAAATCCGTCTCCAATCAAATAAGCATTATTGTTTTCAATAGCCAAAACATAGCGATTGTACTCGTTTCTTTTGGTTTCAAAATTGCCTGGATCGGAATAAATATCTTGAGAATTTCTATCGGATATAATTTTTGGAGCTTGACTAGGATTAGATGGATTGATTATGTAGGTTTTTGTATTTCTAGTATCATACCATTCATCTGAAACGATTGCAATGTTGTCATTACCCCAAAGCACGCCATCAAAACGTTGTTGGGTTTTTACAAGAGAAACTGGTTCGTTTGTAAATGGAGCATCCCATGAGAAAAGTTCATCTCTGAAATCAGCTTTTTTTGCTTGATCACCTTCATCAAGTGATACTACATAAGATAAGGTTGCTGGTTTATCAGCTCTCCAGCCCATGTTTCTTTTTCCTTTTCTGACCGATGAAAACCCTTTTGGAATCACCTCGTTTAAAGGTACTTCATTTACTACCTTAATTTCTCTTCCAGTAACATCATAAACAATAGTTTTTAAAGGGAATCTATTGTATGGAACGATATAAGAAAACGGTTTTAGGATAGTTGTTATCATTAAAAAATTGCCGTCAGGAGAAAAACTTTCGCCAGCATATAAATCACTTCCTTTGAAAAAATCAATTTTACTAGATAGGTTTACTTTATATAGTTCTGAGGTCATTAAGGTTTCAAAATTAGTTTCATCCGTTTTGTTTTTTAGCAAATCGGGATACGTTCTGTTTTGCGATTTTGAACCATCACTTGAAGAAACGGTTGGTCCTTTTGGCAAATCTTTTTTACTATCAATTAAGGTAGGGCGATTTTTAGGAATCGTTTTGATTAATAAAGTTTCGCTGTCTTTCATCCAGTTGAATGGACTTCCGAGATTGGCATTTAAATTAGCTTCAGTGATTTTTTTAGCTGATGCCGAAACCACATCTATAACCCATAATTCAACTCCGGTGGCAATCGTATTTGTAAATGCAATTTTGTTTTCGTTTGGAGACCAACTGATGTTTGAGATTTTTGGGTTAGCAGGTAAACCACTAATTTGAGTTTCCACTTTATCATTTACTTTTCTAATTTTTAAGTTAGAAATATAATTCGCTGAACTGGAAATGTTAGTAATCGGATTAATCCTTAAACCGCCTAAGCGTAATTCTTCCTGATTTAAATCATCAAGGGTTTTATAAGTGCTTCGATAGGAGAAAAGAATATATTCTTTTTTCGAATTCATACTTACACTTGGAGCTCTTTCATAATCGGCTAAAGCCAAAATACTAGCAGATGGTTTTTGATACGTAAGGTTTTCTTGAGCTTTAGCAATTGTAGCTGAAAGGCAAAAAATAAGGAAGAGTAAAATACGGTTTCTCATAAGATTAATATTTGATTTTTGATTGGTCTAATTTACAAAGGAGTTGTTACATTTTATTAAATTCTAAAATAAAATCGTTCCCATTTAAAAATGTTTAATTTTGTCTCTTGCTTTTTGATAATTTAATAAAAACAATTATGTACCAATCTAAAATATCAGGCTTAGGATTTTATGTTCCAGATAATGTTGTGACCAATGATGACTTATCTAAAATAATGGATACCAACGACGAATGGATTCAAGAAAGAACAGGTATTCAAGAAAGAAGACATATTGTTCGTGGGCAGGATACCACAACATCTATGGGTGTAAAAGCGGCAACAATTGCTATCGAACGTGCTGGGATTTCAAATGATGATATCGATTTTATTGTTTTTGCTACCATTTCACCTGATTATTATTTTCCAGGACCAGGAGTTGAACTACAAAAACAAATGGGGCTCAAAACAGTAGGAGCTTTGGATATTCGTAATCAATGCTCGGGCTTTATATATGCTTTGTCAGTGGCTGACCAGTTTATCAAAACGGGGATGTATAAAAACATTTTAGTGGTAGCTTCTGAAGTGCAGTCATTGGGATTAGATATGACTACTCGTGGTCGTGGTGTTTCCGTTATTTTTGGAGATGGGGCAGGAGCGGTTGTCTTGACAAGAAGTGAGGATGGAAGTGGAGTGCTTTCTACACACTTACATTCAGAAGGAGAGCATGCTAAAGAATTAGCGGTTTTAGCACCTGGAATGGGAGGAAGATGGGTTACTGATATTTTGGCAGAAAACAATCCAGATGACGAAAGTTATTTTCCATATATGAATGGGCAATTTGTTTTTAAACATGCTGTTGTTCGTTTTAGCGAAGTAATTAATGAAGGTTTGAAAGCGAATAATTTGGAAGTTTCCGATATTGATATGTTGATACCACATCAGGCGAATTTGAGAATTTCACAGTTTATCCAGAAGAAATTCGGATTGACGGATGATCAGGTTTTCAATAACATTCAAAAATATGGTAACACTACAGCAGCTTCTATTCCGATTGCATTAACTGAAGCATGGGAACAAGGAAAAATTAAGAAAGGAGATACTGTTGTTTTAGCAGCTTTTGGTAGTGGATTTACTTGGGCAAGCGCTATAATTAAATGGTAAATTGTGAATTGTGAATTGTGAATTGTGAATGATTGAGAGATTAACTACACTAGATGCAGCAAAATGTTATTAATAGCCCCGATAGGAGCTAGCTACCATGTAGCGCGGATAGCGGGAGGATGCGTCCTTAAATATTCTATCGTTGTGCTCCTAGAACTTAAAAATAAAAAAAGCCATCTCGTTTTCACGGATGGCTTTTTCGTTACAACTAAATTCAAATAAAATATAAAATCTTACATCATTCCGCCACCGCCTTGGGTTTCGTTTTTGTCTCTTTGTTTTCTTTGTAATGCTGCATTTTTGCCACCACCAAAACGGTAACTAAAACCTAAATATACACTTTGACTTTCCCAATAAAAAGCACCTTCTTGTTTATAAGGTAAAGTCCCGTCAAAGCTAAAATTCATAGTGTTAAAGATGTCACTTGCTCTAGCACTTATGGTTCCTTGACCTTTAAGAATATTATAGCTGGCTCCAAGGTCTGTTTTATACATGCTTTTTCTCAAAAACTGTAATCCTTGTTCTTGTCCGCGATACATGCCAAAAAGTTGGAAACGAAGATTTTTAGTAGCTTTAAAGGTATTGTTAATTCTTCCGTTGAAGATAGAAACGTCTTTTTCAACAAACTGATTTGAAACGGTCCCTCTAATCGTTTTGAAATAAATATCAGTTCCTATATTGGCGCTCCACCATTTGGTAAAATCAAGATTTGCTGAAATTTCGGCTCCATAAGAATTGTTATCTTTAAAATTGTCATACGACAAAATATTTCTGTTAGGATCATTCGGGTCAATTTCTACTAAACGAGTTATTTCTTGTGAAATCATTCTATAAAAAATAACGCTCGATATCGAACCTATTTTGGTTTTACGAGTATAATTCAATTCAAATGAATTGGTGAATTGAGGTTTTAAATAGGGATTTCCAATAGATGTTACGGTTGGTGTACTCCATTCACGGATTGGATTCACTTGTCCAATACTTGGTCTGTCAACGCGTCTAGAATAGTTGAAATTAAACGTATTCTTGTCTGAAAGTTTATAGGATAAATAACCACTTGGATACACGGTGTTTATTTTATCGTTGAATGTTTTGGCAATGATTTCTGTTGTGTTTCCGTTTCCGTTTTCATCATTGGCATCTACTGCATGAAAGTTGGCATCAGCAGTGTAGTTTTCAAATCGGGCTCCAAGTTGATATCCCCATTTTGTCCATTGTTTTCCATAAGTTACATAAGCAGAATGGATTTGTCTTTCGTATTTAAAATCAGAATTATAAACAAAGTCTTTGTTGAAATTATTATTAGTTGTCTCAATACGTGTTTCTAAACCAACTTCAAGTTTGGCATCTTTTGGCAACGGATTTGTGTAGTCTAAGTTGATTTTAGTATTGTTGTTGACATTCGTAATGTAATTGTAGTAATCCGAAACATTAGCACCAGCTATAGTGGTGAAATGTGAATCTTCGGTTCCTTTGTTTCTATTGTAATTGGCTTCCAATTCAATGTTTTCACCTTCTTTTTTAAATTTATGTTTGAAATCTAAATTATAAGTACCGGATGGATTGTCGTTGCGACTTTCATTAGTCTGAGCTATATCAGAAATTAAATTGTCTTGATAATTAACACTTGTTATACTATTTCCGCTAGATAAGTAGATGTTTTGATTGGTGTAAATGGATAGTGTATTGTTATCATCTAGATAATAATCGACACCAATTTTATATAGATGTGAGGTGTTTTTATTTCCAAAATCAAAAGCCACTGTTTTCTCTGCGTTGGGTTGATGGCTATTTACAAAACCGTGATTTTTTTGTAACCCATGATTGAAACCATAATTGGTATAAAAATTAAATTTTCCCACTTTGTAATTCATATCAAATGACGAATTTACTTTTGGTGTTTTGGCAAAAGTTACGCCGTTATTTATGCTTGCATTAAAACCTTGATTGGCATTTTTATGCAAAACAATATTTATAATTCCGCTCATGCCTTCTGGATTGTATTTGGCAGATGGATTGGTAATCAGTTCGATTTGTTTGATTGAAGCAGATGGAATTTGTTTTAATAACTGAGCAGGATCAATGTTGGTTGGTTTTCCGTCAATTAAAACCCTAACGTTTTCGTTTCCTCTTAAACTGATGGCATTGGTTTGAGCATCAACACTTACCGAAGGAATATTGTTTAGGATTTCTCCAGCTGTAGCGCCAGCAGAAATAAGGTCTTTTCCAACGTTGATAATTTTCCTATCAATCTTTTGTTCGTAGGTTGATTTTTCCTTGACAATTTCTACACCTTCTAATTGTACCGCTTCTTCCTCAAGAGACATGGTATTTAGATTAATACTTTTTGAAGTTGTAGTAAGTGAAACCGTTAGGACAACTTTTTTATAACCAATAAATAAAATTTCAGCGGTATAGGTTTCTAAAGCTAAATTCTTGATTGTGAAATTTCCGTTGTCTTGAGTGATTCCTCCTGTGATTATTTTATTAGCTTGTTTAATGCTAATGTTTACGTATGGAATTGGTTGTTTCGTGTTTTTGTCGATTACTTTCCCCGAAATGCTACCAACGTTACCTGTCGATGAAGTTGAATTTTGTGCTTGAAGCAAAGATAATGTGCAAAAAAAGAAAAGAAGGGATATTTTAAATCGCATGATTTTGAGATGTAATTTTTTTTAATACTAAAGTAGACACAAATGCCATAATTTTGTTACAAATTTTAACATAAAAAAACTCCTGATTTTGTCAGGAGTTTTTAAACATAGTAGGTATATAGGTTATCGCTTCATAGCAAAATGGGCTCTAAATTCTTGTGCAACTTGGTGTTCGTCGGTATAACTAACACTAAACCAGTAATCATCTGAAGGCATTTGGTGTCCATTATAAGTTCCGTCCCAACCACTGTTGCTTGGTTTTATTTGAGTAAGTAATTTACCATATCTGTCAAAAATTTCAATTTTAGCTGTTGGTTGACTTGATAAATCTTTAATATTCCAAGTGTCATTATATCCATCTCCGTTTGGTGTGAAGAATTTAGGATAGTTCACAACTAGAGCTTGAATAGTGGTACTTCCGCAACCATTTTTGTCTCTAACAGTTACAGTATGCATTCCAGAGTTTACATTTTCAAAAACATTACTGTCTTGGAATGGACCATTATCTAATTGATACTCAAAATTATTTCCTTGACCCGTAGCGGTCACAGTTATTGTTTGGCTATCTGTAAAATCTTGACTCACTTCATAAGCCACAACTGCAGGCTCAGATGGAGAAACGGTTACATCTACTGGTTCAGAAGGACAACCTGTAGCAATATTGGTTGCTACTACTGTATAGACTCCAGGTAAAATGGCTTGGTAATTAGTTGCAGTGCCAACAGTAGCACCAGTGTCATTTGTCCAAACAAAAGTATGTCCAGCTGAAGTTAAACCACTATACATAGTGTATGGGTTTAATAGAGTCCCTGTTTCGCTATCAATACAAATTATTCCGTCAATAGGAGTTGGAACAGGTAATTTATTTACTATAATAGTTATTGGTTTAACGTCATAACAATTTGCTGTCAAAGTATTTTTAACTCTAACATAAACTACTGATAGGGAAGAAGTAGTTACAGGATTTGTTCCTGTAGTTGCATCGGCTAAACTTTCGTAATATGTAACTTGAAATTCACTTCCTGTTTGTGAACCAAGAACTGATGAAGATAAACTACTCAAGTTAAATGGAGTTACCCCATCATTGGTTCCATCCTGATCACAAACAGTTCTCAGATTAGCAGGAACTGAATGAGCAAATGGTGTATCAATTATAGTAACTGTAAACGAACTTTCATCACTACATCTTGGAAGGAATGGAGAAACAGCATATACATAAATTGTTTGTGATGTAGAAACAACTGTTCCTGCATTTAACAATATTCCTGTGCCATTTGGACCAGTATAGTATTTTCCTATAGTTAAAGCTGGTAGCGTATAACTTTCACAAATAGTCACGTTTGGTAAATTATCTACATTAAATATAGAGACAGTAAAACTTCTTTCACTACTACAATCAGGTGAAGTCGCAGTATTGGCATAAACATAAACCGTTTGATTTGTTGTTAATACATCACCTGCATTTAATAAAGTTCCAGTCGCATTTGGGCCTGTATAATAATTGCCAATTGTTAGTGATGGTAATGTATATGAATTACAAGACGATACATTTGCAATTGGGGCAATAGTTGGTGTATGGTTAATAATTACTGTAAAGGAACTTTCATCAACACAAGAGAAAGAGGTTCTGATAATAGATTCTTTGAATATATATATCGTTTGACTTAAAGTAATTGTTGCTCCTGCTGCTATCTCCATTCCAAGACCATTCGGACCTCCGGTTTGTGTATAATATTTATTACCAGCAGTTAATTGAGGTAAGGTATAACTATCACAAGCGGTTATGTTTTGTGAAGTATCAGCAGTTGTACTAAAAATATTAATTTGAAAACTATTCTCAGCGCTACATGGTGGAGTACTGTTTGATAGAGCATAAATATAAATTCTTTGAGATGATGTAATAACAGTATTAGCGGCTAACAATGTACCTGTTCCACCTGGACCAGTATAGTAATCTCCTACTGTTAATGGTGTTAAAACGTATTGGTCACAAATATCAATGTCAGAACGTGAATCTATAGTTGGTAAAGGATTTATTGTTACAGTAAAACTAGTTTGGCTTGAACAAGTAGCATTTAATCTTTTAAAAATATAAAGAGTTTGAGTATTTAGAATAACATTTCCAGCAAACATTGGTGTGCCAGTTCCGTCTACACCAGTAAAATAATCACCATTTGTTAAAGCAGGTAAAGAATAGGTTTCACAAGCAGAAACATCGGGTAATGTATCTATTGGGGGTTGAGCAAAAGTTAATGTAAAATGTAAATTATCGGTACAATTAACTCCACCACTAGTTGTTTGGGCATAGATATAAATAGTTGAATTAGTGTTTATTACTGTTCCTGCTGGTATTTGTTGACCAGTCCCAGTTGGACCTGTATAATAATTTCCAATAGGTAATGGAGGTAAAGTGTATCCATTACATTGAGAGACATCTGCAGGTTGAGTAATTCCAATATAAACTTCAAAACTATCTTCTGCAATACATGGTGTTGGTCCAGGTGTTGCAGCATATACGTATATTGTTTGACTTGATGTGATGACAGTTCCTGCAGCCAATTGAGTACCAGTTCCACCACTTGCAGTATAATAGTTTCCTACAGTTAATGGTGGAAGTGTATATGAAGTACAATCAAAGACATCTGCTCTGGTACCAACATTTAAATTATTAACAATTGTCACATAAAAGCTTGAGTCAACAACACATATAGGTTGTATTGTAGTTGTGAAATAATAAAATATTTGTTGTGAAGTTGATATTACAGTTCCAAAAGGAATTACAGTTCCAGTACCTGTAGGTCCACCAGGTGCAGTATAATATTTTCCATATGTTAATGAAGGTAAAGTATAACTGCCACAATTTGTCAAATCACTAGGTGTAAGCGAATCTTCGTCTACTATAGTAACTTTAAAAGAACTATTTGCAGCACAAGTTCCTGGTCCACCTGGTTGATTAAAAATATAAACGGTTTGAGTTTGTGTAAGAACATCTCCAGCAAACATTGGTGTGCCTGAACCGCCAATTTGAGTGAAATAGTTTCCATTAACTAATGGCTGCAATATATATTGATTACAAACTATTACGTTTTCAAGAACATCAACTAAAGGCGTTTGATTTACGATTAAATTAAAACTAGATATACTAAAACATCCTGGGTCACTACTATTTTGAACTCTAACATAAATAGTGGTGTTACCATATACTCCATAAGAAGGATCTGCAATGGCATTTATTCCATTAGTAGCATTATTTGAAGAAGTATAATAACTAACGCTATATATACTTGGAGATTGTGTTCCTAAAACAATTGCAGTTTGAGAAGTAAAATTAAAATAAGCTGTGGTTTCTGTGTTGGTAAGAGTACATCTTAACAAATTTGGTGCTTGATACGCCACAGGCGGAGGAGAAACTTGCAACTGAAATGATTTTACTGTATAGCATTGGCTGTTTGGTAGCTGAATTCTAACGTATATGGTTTGTCCACTTGGGCTATTATACAACAATGGAAGTTGATTGATATTGTTATCAGCATCATTTTGAGTTAAAAAATAAGAAACAACAGTTTGTGGCGATAAGCCTTGTTTAACTACAGGAGTATTTAGATCTAAATTATAAGTATAAGATGCTAAACCCATATCACATTTGTAAATTGTTTTAGGATTTGGAGTAATTATTTGAGGACTGTATTCAACAACTATAGAGTCGGTAATTGGAGAACAAGTGCTAAATAAATTTGTGTAAGTAACGGCATAAGTTCCAGGTTGTGTAACAGTCAAACTTGGCCCAGTTTCTGAGGGAAGCACAACGCCGTCTTTTTTCCAAACAAAAGAATAATTAGTTGCACTCAAGCCAGTTGAAATTTGCTGACTTGCGCCATAACATACTGCAGCATTATTCGCAATAGTTAAGTCTTGACCTAATACATCTTGACCAATATTAAAGCTGTCAGAAGATAAGAATATAGCTGAATCGGATTGTGGGTCTGCCCTGTCTGCAATTACTAATTTTATATGATAAGGAACACCAGCAGTTAAAACGGAAGCAGCGGTTAGAACTTTTGTTTGACCATTAAAATTTGTTGCTGAGTTTGCCATTCCTGAACCTCCATTAAAACTTCCAAAATATTGTGGGTTTGCAGAAGGACATGATGAGTTATATTGAAAATCTCTAATGGTTACAACAGAAATGGGCAAATTGGTATTAGGAACTACGGCTAAATTTGTAGTTACCCCCGTACTCATGTTAGTTAATAAAAATGCGAAAGCATCAGAATATAAACATTGAAAATTTCCATATTCTTCAGAGGCAAAAATGAAATCAAAACTAAAGTTTGGTGAAATAGGAGTAAAATCAAATTCCAAAACGGAAGCGTTCTTAGAGACCATGTTTATACCAGCTGCTGCCAATGTTGTTTCTAAACTACTATCACCAGGCCAACTGGTTGAACCATCATTTAATAAAGAGGTATTAGGTCCTGGAATATTTAATATGTTACCTGTACTTAACACAACACCGCTTTGCATTGGAAAGTTTGGATTAGTGTTTTGGAAAAATCCAAGACCATTGGTAGAACCAAAATTGGTTCCTGTACTCCAAGTAATATTGGTTGCAGAAACACAAGGTGAATTAATTAACACATTATTTACCAATTGTGGTACAGTGTAACTAGTAGAACTTACAGATAGTGGTTGTGAGAAACCAGCAGTGGTAAGTGTAATGAAGATTAATAGTAGTAATTTTTTCATAATTTGGGGATTTTGACAAAACAAATATTGAAACAAATGACGTTTAAACGCAAATAAAATCGACGAAATGCATTATATTTATTATTTTAAAGTATAAAAACTTACAAAAACATATTTTTATAAGATGAATGACCTCAATTTTTTTATAAATCCGCCTAATTATTAATATTGTGCTGTAATGTTTATCTTTGCCAACTCAAACTTTATACATCATGCTTTCTCAAATTCTCAAAACTCCAATTCAAAATGCAGTCAAACAATTATTTGATATTTCAATTGAAAAAATTGAATTTCAAATTACTCGTAAAGAATTTGAAGGTGATATCACAATGGTAATTTTTCCTTTATTGAAGGTTATTAAAGGAAATCCAATAGAAATTGGCACTAAAATTGGAAACTATTTAGTTGAAAACTTAGATGAAGTTGTACGTTTTAATGTTGTGTCTGGGTTTTTAAATATTGTTATTTCAGACTCCTATTATATTAAATTCTTCAATGAAATTAAGCCTAATGAGAATTTTGGATTTGTTTCAGCTTCGCCAAATGATAAAGCAATTATGGTTGAATATTCTTCACCAAATACCAATAAACCTTTGCATCTGGGTCATGTTAGAAATAATTTGTTAGGATACTCTGTTGCTGAAATTATTAAAGCTTCGGGGAAAAAAGTATACAAAACTCAAATCATCAATGACCGAGGAATTCATATATGCAAATCGATGTTGGCTTGGCAAAAATTTGGCAAAGACCAAACACCCGAAAGTACTGGCTTAAAAGGGGATAAATTGGTTGGGAATTTCTATGTGAAGTTTGATCAGGAATATAAAACTCAAATAGCGGAATTAATTGCTCAAGGTAAAACAGAGGAAGAAGCTAAAAAACAAGCCCCAATTATCTTAGAGGCACAACAAATGCTTTTAGATTGGGAGGCAGGTAAACCTGAAGTAATAGCTCTTTGGAAAACTATGAACCAATGGGTTTATGATGGTTTTGCTCAAACCTATAAAAATCTTGGAGTTGATTTTGATAGCTATTATTATGAAAGTAATACGTATTTGTTAGGAAAAGAAGTAGTTCAATTGGGATTAGAAAAAGGCATTTTCGAAAAAGATCCTGATGGTTCCGTTTGGATTGATTTAACAGAAGATGGTTTAGATAGAAAAATTGTACTCCGTTCTGATGGAACTGCGGTTTATATGACACAAGATATTGGAACAGCCATACAACGTGTAAAAGATTTTCCAGATGTTGGAGGAATGGTATATACGGTAGGAAACGAACAAGATTATCACTTTAAAGTATTGTTTTTAATTCTGAAAAAACTTGGATTTGATTGGGCTGAAAGCTTATATCACTTGTCCTATGGTATGGTCGAATTGCCATCTGGGAAAATGAAATCTCGTGAAGGAACTGTTGTTGATGCTGATGATTTGATGGAAGAAATGACAGCAACAGCTGGTAAAATTGCAACTGAATTAGGAAAATTAGAGGGCTATTCAACTGATGAAAAAGAAAAGTTGTTTAAAACTATTGGTCTTGGAGCACTAAAATATTATATCTTAAAAGTAGATCCCAAAAAACAAATTCTTTTTAATCCAGAGGAATCTGTTGATTTTGCTGGAAATACGGGACCGTTCATTCAATATACTTATGCACGAATTCAGTCTATATTGCGAAAAGCTAATTTTGATTTGAATGTTGCTTCGAACATCATTACTATACATCCAAAGGAAAAAGAGTTAATAAAGCAAATTGAGCTTTTTCCCGAAGTTATTCAGAATGCAGCTCATAATCATTCTCCTGCCTTGGTTGCTAATTATACTTATGAGTTGGTAAAAGAGTATAATTCCTTTTATCAATCAGTTTCTATTTTAGGAGAAGAAGATTCGGATAAGAAAACCTTTAGAGTGCAACTTTCAAAAAAACTAAGCGAAATAATAAAATCGGCATTTAAATTATTAGGTATTCAAGTGCCAGATAGAATGTAAATTTTAAATAAAAAATCCTGATACAAAAGTTATCAGGATTTTAAACTCAAAACAAACTCAAAAACTAAAAAATTATCTCAGTCTGAGGCTATAATTACTATTATGCTACTACTGAAACAGTCGATAATATTAACATCTCAAAAATAAATTACCCTACTGAGAATGACAATTTAAAAGTTTATCCTCGCGAAAGCATTTAAACTTCGTTGTAATGAAAAGATGTTAACTTGTTCAATAGTTACAGCATTCTGATTTACACGATAGTATTGATTGATGTTGTTTTTAGTATCTAATAAATTTTGAATAGAGACGCCAAAAAGAATCTTAGTGTTTTTAAGGAACGAAAATGAGTAACTGCTTGAAAAATTCATCTGAAAATAATTATCTAAATTGGATGAATTGGGTAAATTATAAGAGACTTCAGGAATCCCCTGATTATTAGTTACAGGAACATTACTCATTGGTTCCGTATTTGGTTTTCCGGTAAACCAATGAGAGCCTAATGCCATTTTTAGTTTTTTATAATCATAAATTAGTGCCATACCAATATTATGATTTATCTCAAAATTATTAGGAAAAGAAGTCGTTGAAAAATCATTAAAAGTATAATTGCTTTTGGAATTGGTATAACTCAGCCAAGCGGTAATTTTATTGAATTGTTTTTGGATTAAAAACTCATTGCCCAGAATTGAATAATCACCATTTAGTTTTAAAAATTCTAATTGATTTTGAAACCCTTGACTTCTAGTTGAAATTCCGTTTACTTTTTTGTAAAAACTTTCCAAAGTAATAAGCCAATTGTTTTTTTTATAATTTAACCCAAGAGATACTTGATTACTCCTTATTATTGGTACATCTTCATTATTTGAAAGTATCCATCTTCTTTTTTCAACACCTAAAAAGTCTTGTTGTAAATCTATAACTTGAGCTGAAGTTTGACTTTTCATTTCTGCTAATAATTCAATGTTTAAAAAGGAATTTATAGCATAATTGCTTTGCAGTCGTGGTTCAAAAATAATTTTTTTAAATTCTTCCACATAACTCCCTCTTGCTCCCAAATTGGTTATTAGTTTTGTGTTTTCGGATTGGTATTGTAATTCAGCAATTAGTACATGGGTTCTTAAAACATCTTTAATTTCTCTTGAAAAAAAGGGACTATTGATTTGGTCAAAATTGGTAATGCCAATTTCATTAAATTGATAACCATTATTCAAAACCAGTTTTTTTGTCAATTGATGACTGTTTTTTAATCGAAATCCTAAATCTAATATTGAATTTTCTTGATTAAATATTTGGCTGTTTTGTATTGATTCGTATTCGGAAACTATGGAATAATAAGAAGTATAAGTACTTAATTCAGTACTGTTTTTTTCATTCCATTGGGTTTTAAATAAAATGCTTCCGCCCATGGTTTTTTGGCCGAGATTACTATTTCTGTCTACTGTTGTGCCGTTTTCTAATTTACTTTGTGTTAAATCAAAATGATTGGATATGGAAATTCCATCTATAAACAAATCGCTTTTTTTATTGATTTTTTGATGAAATTGTAATGTGAAATCATAAAAGTAAAATTTTTCATTATTGATAAAATTTACAATTTGATTATTTGCTAAATCGGTTACTATAGTGTTTTGAAATATTCTATTAAAATAGCTTTTATAGGTTGGTGTCTCAAAAACATCAGTATAAGATCTTCTTCCACTGAATTCAATGTTAGATTTAGCACTTGTTTTTATTTTGCCATAAAAATCAGCATTAATCATGTTGACACCAAAAGATCCTTTGTTTCCTTCCACATTATCGCTATGAGTTGAAATATCAACCACACTAGAAACACTTTCTCCATAAAAAGGAGAGCTTCCGTTTTTAGTTACTTTTATAGTTTGAGGCAAATTGGGATTCAAAGCTGATATTAAACCAAAAAAATGGCTCGTTTGAAATAAACGAATACCATTCCACAGAAATAAATTTTGATCATGTGTCCCCCCCTGACATTGATGTTGGAGACGGTTTCATTAACACTCACAATACCTGGAATTTCTTTTAATGTTTCAAAAACGTCGGGCTCTGTGAGTCCGGGTAATAAACCAAATTTTTTGGGTTTTATTGTTATAGTACCATCATTTTCTTTGCTTATTCCTGATGATAAATATTGATTTGCTACAACTTCAGTAAGATTAGTAGTTACAGATTTTAAATTTAGTTTAGGACAAGTTGTAATATATAATTCTTCGGGATAGATAGTCTTAGGTTCGTAACTTTGGTGCTTTATTACAATTCTATTGGAAGATACTTTGGGCAATTCGAAATAGCCATCAGCATTAGTAAAGGTTGTAACGTTACTTTTTTCAATAGATACTAGTGCATTTTCAATTCCGAATCCTGTATCATTATCAATTAAGTAACCACAAAGGGGTTTGTCTTGATTTTTGTTATTATAAATAGTATAATATCCTTCAGAGATTACTTTGAATTGAAGGTTTGTCTTCTTTTTTAAATCTGTTATTTTTTCTTGTAATGTCCAATTTTTTTCAGGTGGAATAATAGCATAAACTACGACTTCATCCTCTAAATAGCTAAATTTTACTTTATGCTGTTCGCTAATTTGAGTCAAAATATTTTTTAATGGAAGCACACCCTCTTCTTTTTGAGCTATGCAAAATGAAAAAGAAAGGGTAAAAAATAAGAGGAAATAAATGGTCTTATTTTTGAGCATCAACCGATTTTAAAATGATATTGTTTTCACTCACTTTTACAGGTTGCAGATGGTAGGTCGTAGACAAAACTTGTAGCGATAAATCTATGTTCTGAGCCGGAATGGTCCCAGTAAACAATTGTGAATTGGTATTGCATTTTAATTGTAAAGAAATATTAAAATGTCTTTCAAGTTCTTTAACGATATCTTTTAAGTCTTCTTTGTAAAATACTAACTCATCATTTAGCCATTCAGGTTTTTGAGTTGTGTTTTCAGGAATGGGTATTGATGTTCCATCTTTAAATGACACCCGCATCCCTTTGGTAATAATTACTTCTTTTTCATTATAATTTACTTTGACTCTACCTTCATAACAAGTAACATCAAATCTATTTTCGCGTTGTTTTACATTGAATTGAGTTCCAAGAACAGTGACTTTTCCTAAAGGAGTGTTAACTTCAAACTTTTTACCTTTAGCAACCCTGAAATAGGCTTCACCAGAGAGGTTTAGTTTTCTATTATTATCCCAATTCCATTTTTTATAGTCAATTTCTGAACCAGAATTTAAAACTACTTCTGAGTTATCAGGTAGTGAAAATGTTGTCTTTGTACCATTTTCTGCCAATTCAGAAGAAGTAGAGAGGAAGGTGTAGGCAAAAAGTAATCCAAAGCTAATAACAACAACTGCAGCTACACGTAGCAACCAATTAGATTTCATTGAAATGACTTTTGGGCTGTCTTTTTTTGCCGAAATTACTTTTGAGAATAATTTTTGTTCCTCGAAAACAGGAGTCTCTAATTCTGAAGAATAGAGTCTTATTTTTTGGTACAAATGATAATCTGATTCTGATTGGAATTCAATTAATTCCTTATCAGTCATTTCATCATTAAGCCATTTTGCTAATTTGTAATTTTCTTCCATGATTCCTGTATTCGTTATTAAAACAAATTATATTAATTTAACCCTACTTAAAATAGTCAAACTCTTTTCTTAACTCTAATAATGCCAAATGAATACGCTTTTCAACAGCTTTAACACTAATGTTTAATTCTTCTGCAATCTCAGCATATTTTTTTCCGTCTATGCGATGCATAAGGAAAGCAACTCGTTGATTTTCATTTATTTTCTCAATTGCTATTAATAGTTTGTCTTTAAATTGTTGCTCTTCTAAAATGAATTCTGGACTTTGATTTGAACGGTCTGAATGCGAATTGTTATTTTTATAATTCAACTTTACTTTTTCATGAGCAATAACATTTAAAGATGAATTGGTTGCAATAGTATAAATATAGGATTTAGCTTTTTCAATAGGGACTTCAGAACAATTTTGCCATAATTTAATAAAGGCTTCTTGTGTTAAATCTTCTGCTTGGTCCTGATTGCCAAACTTATAGAGTAGATGGTTTCGTAATGGCTTAGCGTGTTTTTTAAAGAAATCAGAAAAAATAGTTTCTTTGCATAAACCAGTATTTTTGGGGTTCTCCATTATAAGAAATAAAATTATAATGTAAATTTACAAAAATATAATTTAAACTTGGTAGGGTAATTTAGAAGTACGGTGTTTGAATTTGTATAGCGTAAAGATTTGATATGAAAATTAAATACTTAATACAGTTGTTTTTACTTTTGATTCTTTTGGGATCGTGTCAAAATGAAAAGGACACTTCTAATCAGAGTATAAATAACATTGTTGTCAATTCTCCTTTAGCAAAACTAATCTCTAGAACAACGCAAAATCCAACGCAGGATGATAATGTTTTAGATAATTCGAGTGCAATAAGTATTCAATTGCCAGTTACAGTAACTGTTGATGGAAACACTGTTTCAGTAGCTACTCCAGATGATTATCAAGTGGTTCAAGATATTAAGGACGAGTATAGTAATGATAATGATATTGTATATTTTGATTATACAAACTCAATTACTATAAAGTATAAAAATTTTACTACTCAAGTAATTCATAATGCCACCCAGTTACATGATGCCATAGAAGCATGTGGTGAGGATGATGGTTTTTATGAGATTGATTGTATTTCTTTTAATTGGCCAATAGCAATGAATGTATATGATAGTAACAATCAGGTTGCTAATACGATTACTATTCAAAGTAATCAGCAATTATATAATGTTATTGCTTCTTTGTCAAATGGTACCATTACATCAATTGTTTATCCAATTTCAATGAAAGATGCTAATGGACAAAATATAGTCATCAATTCAAATGTAGAATTGGAGACTTTTATTGATAGTTCAATTGATTCTTGTACTGAGCCTTCAACTTCAAATCCAACTTTTCAATCTATTTTAAATTCAGGTTCTTGGTATGTGTACTACTTCAGTGAAGGAGAAAATGAAACTTACCATTACACAGGATACAATTTTACTTTTATAAATGGCGGAACAACAAATGTTACTAAAAATGCCGTAACTAGTAGTGGAACTTGGTCATACTACACAAGTAGCAGTAGCGGTCAAAATAAATTGAACTTGACTTTTAGTGATTCTAATCTGCATGAACTAGTAAAAGATTGGATAGTTACTGAATATAACCCGTCTATAATTCACTTAAAACATTTAAGTGGTGGTGGTAGTGAAATTCATTATTTGGATCTCAAAAAGAATTAGAAGTAATTAATAAGAATATTGATGAAACTTTTACACAAAAAACATTTAAAAGAAGAAAACTATAATTTTCAAAAAAATATTGAAAAAGAAGAAAGCATTATAAAAAATAACACTAACACTACTGTTTTTCAAATACTTATTTGGTCAGTAATAGTCGCATTGATAGTGGTGATTTTTAATAAGTGTTTTATAAATTAAGATTAAAAATAGATATATTTTTCACCAAAAAACCATTCATTTAAATGAATGGTTTTTTTATTTGTTCAATCACAAAAGTTCTAAATCAAATCCTTAAATTTGCACTTCATTAAAAGTAATTCAGCATATGTTCAATAATTTAAGTGATAAACTAGATAAAGCATTTCATATCCTAAAGGGACATGGAAAAATTACCGAAGTCAATGTAGCCGAAACTTTAAAAGAAGTTCGTCGTGCTTTACTTGATGCCGATGTTAATTTTAAAATCGCCAAAGATTTTACCACAAAAGTTAAAGAAAAAGCTATTGGTGAAAATGTATTAACCACATTACAGCCTGGGCAGCTATTAGTAAAAATTGTAAAAGACGAATTAACGGAATTAATGGGAGGGGATGCCACAGGAATAAACCTCTCAGGAAATCCAACTGTGATTTTAATGTCAGGGTTACAAGGTTCAGGTAAAACAACTTTCTCTGGAAAATTAGCCAATTATCTTAAAACAAAAAAGAACAAAAAACCTCTTTTGGTCGCTTGTGATATCTATCGTCCTGCTGCAATCAATCAGTTGCATGTGGTTGGAGATCAAATTGGAGTTGAAGTATATTCAGAACCAGAAAATAAAAATGCAGTTCAAATAGCATTGAATGCCATTCAGCACGCAAAGTCAAATGGTTTTAATGTTGTTATCGTTGATACCGCTGGTCGTTTGGCTATTGATGAGGAAATGATGAATGAAATTGCTAATGTTCATGCCGCTATCAAACCTCAAGAAACATTGTTTGTTGTGGATGCCATGACTGGACAAGATGCTGTGAACACGGCTAAAGCATTCAATGACAGATTAAATTTTGATGGTGTAATTCTAACTAAATTAGATGGGGATACTCGTGGTGGAGCTGCCATTTCTATTAAATCAGTTGTTGATAAACCTATTAAGTTTATTGGAACGGGAGAAAAAATGGAGGCCATAGATGTGTTCTATCCATCGCGTATGGCGGAAAGAATTCTCGGAATGGGAGACGTAGTTTCTTTAGTTGAAAGAGCACAAGAACAATACGACGAAGAAGAAGCTAGAAAAATTCAAAAGAAAATCGCCAAAAACGAATTTGGATTCGATGATTTCTTAACCCAAATTCAACAAGTGAAAAAAATGGGGAATATGAAAGATCTTGTCGGGATGATTCCAGGGGCAGGAAAAGCTTTGAAAGATGTAGAGATTGAAGATGATGCTTTCAAACATATTGAAGCAATTATTTACTCGATGACACCTAAAGAAAGAACTAAACCTTCTATCATCGATATGAAAAGAAAAACCAGAATCGCAAAAGGTTCAGGAAGAAAAATAGAAGAAGTAAATCAACTGATGAAACAATTCGACCAAATGAGCAAAATGATGAAAATGATGCAAGGCGGTGGCGGAAAGAATCTGATGAAGATGATGAGTGGAATGAAATAAAAAAGTAGAGACGCGATTTATCGCGTCTTTTTTATAAAAAACAACAACACTAAGATGAAGTTATTAGACGGAAAAAAAATTTCGAGTGATATCAAAAATGAAATCACAGCCGAAGTTGACAAAATGAAATCCAATGGTGAAAAGGTGCCCCATTTAGCAGCCATAATTGTTGGCAATGATGGAGCCAGTTTAACTTACGTAAGCAGCAAAGTAAAAGCTTGTGAATTGGTCGGATTTGAATCGACTTTAGTCAAAATGCCAAGCACAACCTCAGAAACCGAACTTTTAAAAAAAATAGCCGAACTCAATGAAGATGACAACATCGATGGGTTCATTGTTCAGTTACCATTACCAGATCAGATTGATACTCAAAAAATAATTATGGCTATTGATCCAAGTAAAGACGTAGATGGATTTCACCCTGAAAACTTTGGTAAGATGGCTTTAGATATGACTACTTTTATTCCGGCTACACCTTTTGGAATTTTAGAATTGTTAGAAAGATATAATGTAGAAACCAAAGGAAAACATACTGTTGTAATTGGTAGAAGCCACATCGTTGGAAGACCCATGAGTATTTTGATGGGAAGAAAAGGTTTTCCTGGAAATTCTACGGTAACCCTCACACATAGTTATACTAAAAATATTGCTCAAATCACTACTCAAGCTGATATCATAATAACGGCTTTGGGTGTCCCTAATTATCTAAAAGCAGAAATGATAAAAGATGATGCAGTGGTAATTGACGTTGGAATTACCCGTGTAGCAGACGAAACTGACCCAAGAGGCTATCGAATCACTGGTGATGTAGATTTTGATGCTGTTTCTAAAAAAGCTTCTTATATAACACCTGTTCCAGGTGGTGTAGGACCAATGACCATTGCGATGCTTTTGAAAAATACTTTATTGGCACGAGAACAAAAACGATTAAGACAAGCATAAAAAAATCCTGAGTTGTAACTCAGGATTTTTTGTTTTATAAGAATTTATGTTTTTTACAACTTAGCCAACCAAAGCGAAGCATTCAGATGCAATCTTGAGTGTGAAGCTAATTCTGTCCAACCTGGATATAAAGTATCGCCCGTAGCACCTGTTCCATCATCAGCAGGTGAGCTGTCGCCAATTACTACAACTCTTCCAGTTCCGAATGTAGCAGTAGCACACATAATGTTAGAAGTGCCTTGTGAGGAACTTCCTCTCCAAATTAAACCTTGAGCCGTTGCATTGGCAGTGGTATTGATTGACATTGTAGCTCCGTTAGAGTATTTTAATTGCGTTACAGTACCTTGTGAACCATTCAATATCGGATTTGTAGTAGTACTTAATCTGTTAGATGTAGTTTCTGAAATATTATTTAAAGTAATAGTAATTCCAAAAGGATTTGTTTGTACTGAATTTGTAGACATCAAATCATTCCAAATAGCTGGTGAATCCCAACCGTCATTGTTTCTATCTGAAACGGTATGATCAGAAATCATAAATAAACCACCCCCATTTTTAACAAAATTTAAAATGGCTGTTTTCTCAGCAGCAGTGAATCTTGTATTTGGCTCATCCACAACAAATACATCGTAGTTTTTTAAATCTTGAGCTCCAGTTCCTCCATAAGTAATAGCAGTTCCTGATGGTAAAGTTTCAACAGTATGCCCTAATTTGGCCAAAGCAATTCCCCAAGAAGACAATCCACCTCTCCAAAAACTTTCCGTCGTTGAAGCTGTAATGTTGGATTGAGCTGGAGTTGGGAAACGTTGCGGTGAAGAATCGGCATCTAAAACCCAATCCGCATTTCCAGCAGTTTCAGCTTTAGTAGCGTCAAATAAAAATTTCTTTGGAGTAGTAGCTAATGTTGTTGCTACTGTAGTTTTTGAAGTTGTAGTGCTTCCATTTTCATTACTACAAGAGAAAGAAATAATTGCAAGACCTGCAATCATTAGTTTACTAATTACATTCATCTGTTTTTATAGTTGGTTAGTCACTTAATAACAGTCAAATATATAATTTACCCTAATATAAAAATTATTTTTTCCCGTTTTTAAACTTAACTTTTTCAACAATTTCAATTTTTGGAGCGGGTTTCTTATCTTTAGGATTGAAAGGCTTCTTTTTGAAATCTGTTTTGGGTTTAGGTTTAAATTCTGCTTTGGGCTTGAATTCAGTTTTAGCCTTTTCTGAAATATTTTTTCTAACCACTTCTTGATTTTGTTTGATAACCTCCATGGCGTTTTTAGGATTCTCTTTGGTACCGCGTAGATGAATCACTAAACCGTTTAAGAAGTTACGCAAAACTTGATCGCCACATTCCATAAAATCAGCATGGTCTTGGTTGCGAAAAAGATTCCCTATTTCTCCTTTTGACATTCTGAAATCTACTAATTCCAGGATTTCTACAATTTGGTCATCACGTAATTGCAGCGCCACTCTTAGTTTTTTGAATATATCGTTGTTGTTCATTTTGTTTTTATTTATGTTTTTTACTTCGTACTTCTATCATCGTACTTAGAATAGCCAAAGGTAAGCCTTTTTAAAGCTTTCTCTCCACAGTTTTTCATTGTGCTGTCCGCCTTTAACGATTACTTCTTTGTTTAATTTTTTACATTCACAACGTTTAGTGTTAACCCAATGTTCCACATTTTTCATATCCGGAATAACATCAGCATCACCTTCGTTATCTCCACAAAGGAAATATACTTTAGCGTTAAAATCTTTAGTCTTTGCTAATAGATCATTCATCTCTTTTCTTCCAAACCAAAAAGAAGGCGAAAAGCACCCCACTTTTCCAAAGACATTTGGATATTTAATGGCAGCATAAAAAGAAACTAATCCACCAAGAGAACTGCCAAAAATAGCGGTGTTTCTAGTACTTGTTTTGGTTCTATAGGTAGCATCTATTTTTGGTTTTAGTGTTTGGACAATGAAATCCAAATAATCATCGGCTTTGCCACCTCCATATTTTACATGTTTAAACGGAGTTAGTTCCTCCATTCGTTTGTCACCTCCATGTTCTATTCCTATTACAATAACTTGTGCATTGATGCTGTCCAAGGTTTCATCTATATTCCATTCTCCAACATAAGAGGTAGTGGCATCAAACAAATTTTGTGCATCATGCATATAGATTACGGGATACTTTTTGGTAGTACTCGCATAATTTTTAGGGAGATATACCCAAATCTTTTTTGTGGTCTTCAGTTGGGGTGCCTCAATCGTAAATGACGATACTTGTTTACTAGCAGTGCTTTGCTGAGCAGTTACATTTAATAAAACAAAAAGAAACAGTATTGGTAAAAGATACTTCAAAATAGGATAGGTTAAAATTTATTCATTCTCTGTTTCTTTCTTCTCTTTCTTTTTTTTCTTTTTGTCGTCTTTGTTTTGGCCTTTTTCTTCTTTTAATTTTTGGTATTTTTCTCTTTGGGAAGCATTTAAATAGCTATTGATGGTTTTGTCCGTCTTTTCTCTAATCGACTTAATTTCATTGCTTTTCTCTTCATCGGTGAAATCTTTTTTCATTACAATCTCGATACTCTTACTACTAGCAACAATTTCATTTTTAATAGCAATTAACTGAAGCTCATCTAAAGTTAGTTCCTCTTTTAATTTAAGCATTAACTCATCAATTTTTTTGTTTTTATCTTTTTCAATATCTTCTGCTGATGGAGCTTTAGGAGGTGATTGTGGAAATTGGTTCGTTCTTGCTCGACCACCATTACCGTATGGATTATTTCCATATTGTGCTGTGGCGCTCATAGAACAAAATAAGATACTAAATAAAACAAGCTTTAAGAGATTCATGATTTCAGATTTAATGAAGTAAAAATAAACCAAAAACAATTTTCAAAACAATAAAGTAGCACAATTTCACAAAAAATTATATTTTAGCTTAAAAAATAACTTCTATTTGATGAATAATTACGAAGAAAGATTAGCCCTTTTGTCTGAAATGATTGCCTTTTCTGTTATTGACGGAAGATTGCACGAAAGAGAATATCTTTTCTTGACCATGATTGCAGAAGAACTTCAAGTACAAAAACATGATTTTAAAAACTTGTTTCATCAAGAAGAATATCCCATTGTAATTAAATCTGAATTTGAACGCATTCAACAATTCTATCGTTTAGCATTACTGATGCATTGTGATGGAGTACTACATGAACGAGAGCAAATCAAAATACACGAAATTGGGATTAATATGGGATTGAACCCCCATGCTATTAAACGGGTTTTGAAAGCGATGGAAACTTCACCAAATAAGATGATATCGCCCCAGTTCCTTATAGAAGTTTTTCAGGAACAACTCAATTAAAACCTATATAGCCAAGCTTCCGGAATTTTTAAATGTTTAAGCTGAATTTAGTTTCGTAAACTATTTAAATTATCTTGTCAGAACTTTTATCATTCCGTCTGCACCTTTATCATCAAAGAGTTCCACACTTTTAGGTATTGAAAGTATAGTAATGTCTTTGATGTTTAGTTTTTCAAGTGTTTCGTAAAGTCTGTTTTGGGGGTAATCCGTCAAGGTTTCATTGATATATAACAGTGGATTGGCTCCAATTTCATAGTCTACCACTTTATCTTCTAATAATAATCGGATGTTGTATGTTTTTTGACCTAAAGCATCGACTTTATAATAAATGTCTTCTTTGACTTTAAGCTTGTTTTCTCTGATAATTTTCCAAAATTTCTCAGCCCATTGTCCGTTATCCCATAGCTCTTTTTTATTGTTTAAGGTATTTTCAATAAGTGGTGCTGGTATTTTCAAACCGACTATTATCTCAAGTAACGAATGCATTTCTAAAGGCCATTTGCAATTGTCGAATCGGTTGATTAGTGCAGTGCTGAAAGGTTTTAAATCGGTTTTATGGTCTTTTTTTAAGGTTGTCAAAAAAAGAGATAAATCAGAAGTTTCTAATTTTGATATGCTATCATTTACTGCTTTTTCAAATTGAATTTTTGGCAGTTTTTTTAATTTGGTATAGTTGTCGTTCTGAGAAAAACATACTAGCGGAACAATAAGCAAAAAGAGTAATTTCATCAGAATTGAAAGGATTAACTATATAAAGATAATTTTTTTCCAATTAAATAGGATTGAAATATAAAGACTTTAGTGTTCATTTTTAAGCCATTTTATCTTGTAACATTTTAATCTCATCACGCAGTTTGGCCGCTTGCATAAAGTCGAGTTCTTTGGCCGCTTTTTCCATTGCTTTTCGAGTGTCACGTATTTTCTTCTCTATTTCTGGCTTTGATAAGTACAAGCTTTCAGGTTCTGCCGCTTTCGCGATTTTGTCTTCATAATATTGGGTGGAAACCGAATTGCCACTCAAAGCACTGCCCAAGCTTTTATTCAACGCTTTAGGCTCTACTCCGTGTAAAGTGTTATAGGCGATTTGTTTTTCCCGACGGTAATTGGTATCATCCATAGTTTTCTGCATACTGTTAGTAATCTTGTCAGCATACATAATCGCTTTTCCATTAACGTTACGCGCAGCTCTACCTACCGTTTGTGTAAGTGAGCGATGACTTCTCAAGAAACCTTCTTTATCCGCATCTAAAATGGCAACCAAAGAGACTTCTGGTAAATCCAAACCTTCTCTTAATAAGTTGACACCAATCAAAACATCAAACAATCCTTTACGTAAATCTTGCATGATTTCTACACGCTCTAAAGTATCTACATCGGAGTGAATATAACGACATCTAATGGAAACTTTAGTCAAATATTTAGTCAGTTCTTCCGCCATTCGTTTGGTTAAAGTCGTAACTAAAACTCTTTCATCTGCTTCGCAACGGACTTGTATTTCTTCAATTAAATCGTCTATCTGATTCAAACTCGGACGCACTTCTATAATAGGGTCTAGCAATCCTGTTGGGCGAATCACTTGTTCAACGTATATTCCTTCTGATTTTTGCAATTCATAATCGGCTGGTGTTGCCGAAACATAAATCACTTGGTTTTGCATGCTTTCGAATTCCTCAAACTTTAACGGACGGTTATCCATCGCCGCAGGTAATCGGAAACCATATTCTACCAAGTTTTCTTTTCGGCTTCTGTCTCCACCATACATAGCATGCACTTGCGAAATCGTAACGTGACTTTCATCCACAACCATCAAATAATCATCCGGAAAATAATCTAATAAACAGAAGGGACGTGTTCCAGGTAAACGGCGGTCAAGGTAGCGGGAATAGTTTTCAATTCCGGAGCAATAACCTAATTCGCGAATCATTTCCAAATCAAAATTGGTGCGTTCTTCCAAACGTTTAGCTTCAAGATGTTTGCCAATTTCTTTGAAATAATCTACTTGTTTTACCAAGTCTTGTTGGATATCCCATATGGCGGCTTGCAATACATCAGGAGATGTTACAAACATATTGGCGGGATAAATGTTTAGTTTTTCAAAGCGCTCTATCACTTTGGTACTTTTGGCATCAAAGGCTTCGATTTCTTCAATTTCATCTCCAAAAAAATGCACTCGATAAGGCTCATCGGCATAACTCGGAAAAATATCAACGGTATCTCCTTTGATTCTAAAATTTCCTGGCGTAAAATCGGCTTCAGTTCTGGAATATAAACTTTGTACCAATCGATGTAATAACTTGGTTCTAGAAATGGTTTGTCCTTTTTCAATCGACACCACATTCTTTTGAAACTCTACAGGATTTCCGATTCCATACAAACAAGAAACAGAAGAAACCACAATAATATCGCGACGTCCGGAAAGTAGGGCAGAAGTAGTGCTCAAACGCAGTTTTTCTAATTCATCGTTGATAGATAAATCTTTCTCGATGTAAGTTCCTGTTACTGGAATAAAGGCTTCGGGTTGGTAGTAATCGTAGTAAGAAACAAAATATTGTACCGAATTGTTAGGGAAAAACTGTTTGAATTCCGAATACAATTGAGCTGCTAAAGTTTTATTATGCGCTAAAACCAATGTCGGTTTGTCCACTTGCTGCACCACATTGGCCACAGTAAACGTTTTACCAGAACCCGTAACGCCAAGTAAAGTTTGGTATTTTTCACCATTGAGAATTCCAGCAGAGAGTTTCTCAATAGCTTGTGGCTGGTCACCAGTAGGGACATAATCGGATACGACTTGGAATTTCATAGCAAAAGTTCAGAAGCGTAAAGATAGGAAGAATGCATTCTAAATCAAACCATTGATTTTAGCATGTTGCAACAACATAATAGTCTTGGCATCTTTGATTTCTCCAGTGGCAATCATGTTACAGGCTTTATCAAAGTCGAGTTCCAAAACTTCAATATTTTCTTGTTCATCTGCCACACCGCCACCTTCGTTAACCTTCATGTCTTTCGTATATTCGGCGACAAAGAAATGTACTATTTCCGTAACAGAACCAGGAGACATATAGACTTCAAAAACCTTTTCTACAGAAGAGATTTTATACCCTGTTTCTTCTTCGGTTTCTCTTCGGATGCATTCTTCGGGGTTGTCTTTATCTAATAACCCGGCGCAGGTTTCAATTAGCATTCCAGTTTCATTGCCATTTAGATACGTTGGCATACGGAATTGTTGGGTTAAGATTATTGTTCGAGTAGTTTTATTGTACAACAAAATGGTAGCACCATTTCCTCGGTCATAAGCTTCACGTGTTTGTGTTTCCCAAGTGCTGTCGTTTTTGAGATAGTTGTACGTTATTTTTCGGAGCGTGTACCAATTATCTGAAAGCACTTCGGTTTTCAGGATTTCTATTTTTGGATTACTCATATAGTCAGAGAATTTATCATTTCTTGTTGTTGAATAGGCGATTGAAACGTCCAAGCTACTATTCGACTAGTCTTTTGGCCTTGAGCCATATCTATAGTTTTAACCTCAGCAGCACCCACTTTATTCAAGAGTTTGTATATGTTTTTAAGATTGTCTTTTTTGGAAACTAAAGTCGTAAACCATAAACATTGCATCGGATACTTCACACTTTCGTATATCATTTGGGTAATGAAACCTAACTCTCCACCTTTACACCAAAGTTCCGCATTTTGCCCACCAAAGTTTAACGTAGGTTTCGATACTTTATTATTTTCTAAAGTATTTATTTTTCGCAAAGCACTTTTTGCAGCTTCTTCGGGAGAGGCATGAAAAGGGGGATTGCAAATCGTAAAAGCAAATTTATCTTCGGGAAGGATGATGTTTTTGAAGATGAATCTTGGTTCGACTTGCAATTGTAAACTGATAACCTCAATTAGTTTTGGGTTGTCAGCGATAATTTTTTTACAGTTTTGAAGTGCTTTTTCATCGATGTCAGTTCCAACGAAAATCCAGCCATAAGAAGCGTTTCCGATGATTGGATAAATACAATTGGCACCAATTCCGATGTCTAGTCCGACTATCATTTCTCCTTCAGGAATAGTTCCATTATTGGTCGTGGCTAATAAGTCGGCGATATAATGAATATAATCGGCTCTTCCTGGAATAGGGGGACATAAATACCCTTTAGGAATATCCCAATTTTGAATATCATAATTTGAAATTAATAAGGCTTTATTCAATGTTTTCACAGCATCGGGATTGCTGAAATCGATAGTTTCAACCTTATGCTCATTAACCGAAACAAAGTTTTTTAAATCAGGGCAAGCACTAGTCAAGGCATCAAAATCATACCGAAACCGATGTGGATTTCTGGGATGTAAGCCTGCTTTTTCTGTGGTATTATGTGTTTTTTTCAAGAGTGTTTTTTGTTTAATCCCAACATTCCATTAATAATAAATCGCCATCGGAATGAGTTATGGAAACGATTCCATCTTCTGATACATGATTACTACTTCCGGTTCGGTAGCCGATGGTTAATTCTTCATTGTTCAACGAATAGAAAAGATTTTTAGTTGTAATTCCAGTTACTTTTCCAATAGGAATTAAAGAAAGAATGGTGTTAGCCGTGTACCATTTTTCAAATGTTGTTGGCAACAAATATACTTTAGAATGATCATCTAAAATAACCACTTTCAATAGGTTTCTATAAGCAACGATGTTGGTTAGATTAGTGATGGTATGATCGGCTCTTCTTCCGGTTGCCCAAATGACGTTGGCGGCTCTGTGTCCTTTTTCTATTAAATAATCAAAGGCTTTTTCTAAATCTGTTTTGTCTTGGTTGGGTGCGTGAACAATTTCAATAGGATATTGTTTTTCTTTATAATACTCGGCATCAAAATCCCTGTCAAAATCTCCTAATAAGACATCAATTTTAATTCCCAATTCCAGAACTCGTTCTATAGCCGAATCTAAAACAATAACCAAGGGAGACCATTCTAGTAATTGCCCTAATAGTTCAGGACTGCAAGCTTCACCGTTAGCAATGATGAGAGCTGGTTCTTGATCGTCGCGAACGATATGGTGTGAGGACATTTTAAAGTACGATGTTAGAAGTTGAAAGCACGAAGTGTAAAAGTATAAAAAAAACTTCCCACTTCGTGCCTCCTACTTTGTCCTTTATTTATTGAATTAGATAATTTCTAAAATCCGTTTCTGAAACATTAAAATACCCTAAAGCATAATTATCAGGATGAGTTTGATTGATGATATTACCTCGAACGGTTGCAGGTGGTGTTGAGAACGGACCGTTGCTTCCGCCTGAAATCAAAATTAGTTTACTCATATAATCAAAATAGCGTTTAGAAATACCATAAATAGTTATGTCAAGGTGATCTCCCGTTTTTATATCTTTATTAGTAAAGTAACCAAAAAATGAGTTTCCTTGATAGAATTCATCATCTGATACATCATAATTTGGTATCGCATTGTTACTTGCTTTGTATTTGAATAAATAATAGTTATCTACATTTCCAGGGTCGTTATAATATGTTTTTATTTCAATATCGTTTCCTGAGAATCCACCATCGTTGGTTTGAACAATATTCGTAATAGGGGAAACACTTTTTAGCGATTCTGTTGCCGTGTAAGTTTCTCCATTTAAAATGACAGTCAGGACATAGGTTTTATCCATTTCTGGAATAAAATTGTGACACAAGTATAAGCCTGAATTTGGAACTTCTTCGGTAAAATTGAAAGTTATGTTATCACTATTAGTCACTGCTACTATAGCTCCAGAAACCGTTGGAATAGTCGTGCTATAAAATCCAGTAGTAGTTGATAATTTTATTTTTTGTTCGTTACCAGAAGTTCCTTTTTGCCATTGAAGAGACCCTTCAATCACTAGTTTTGGAGCAGCAGTATCTAAGTCAACTTTAACAACATCTTGGCAGCTTGCTAGTAAAAAAAGAGAAAGTATAATTAATATATAGTGTATTTTTTTCATGAGATTAAAATTTAAAGTTATAACTAATACCTGGAACTACTCCGAAAATGGATAATCGAATCGCTTCATTTGCTCCAGTATCTACATTTTGTCTAAATGAAATGGAAGCGGCATTTTTTCTGCCATAGAGATTGTAAATGCTGAATACCCATTCACTTTGCCAACCTTTTTTCTTGTTTGGTTTTGGGGTATAAGTGGCAGAGATGTCCAAGTGATGATAAGTAGGCAATCTGTTTTCATTTCTTAACCCGTAACTCGGAATAGTAATGCCTCCATATTCATATTGTCCGTTTGGATAAGTTACAGGTTGACCCGTTTGCAATACAAAGTTGGCTCCAAAGGTCCATTTTGGATTCAAGTTGTAGGAGCTTGTTATAGATAGGTTGTGTAATTTGTCATAACCTGAACGATACCAATTTCCATTATTTATACCAGGTTCATTTGCATTTCTTCCAGGAGTTCTTTGTTCAGATTTTGACAAAGTATAGGAAATCCAACCGTTAAGTTTACCAGTATTTTTTCGGAATAAGACTTCTAAACCATAGGCTCTCATTTCACCATTTAATACTACTTGTTCAATGGCTTCATTGGCAATCAAATCAGCACCATCGATATAGTCGATACGGTTTTTAATTTTTTTGTAAAACGTTTCCACTTCCAAGGAATAGTTGTCTTCTTTAAAATTTCTGAAATACCCTAAAGCTACTTGGTCTAGAATCTGGGGTTTAATATATTGATCACTTGGAGTCCATACATCTAAAGGGGTTGGAGAAGCAGTATTTGAAATTAATTGCAAGTATTGTGTCATCCGATTATAACTCGCTTTTACCGATTGATTTTCATCTAACTGATAGGAAGCAGCAAAACGGGGTTCGAGATTATTAAAGCTTTCAATGACTTTATTATTGTCATAATATTGTGTTCCTGTTGGAGTTCCTTTTTCATAAATCTGTAATTCAGAATTAAAGACAACCGCTTGATTGTTTTGATAAAGATTGACTGTCGAACTTCCTAATCGATAAAATAAGCTGTAACGCAATCCATAAGAAATAGAAAAATCTTTTGTTATTTTTTGTTCGGCATCAATATAGATTGAGGGTTCAAAAGCATACTTCTTTTCTAATTGTTTGTAATTGATTCCTGAATTTGCATCAGAGGGTTCAATAGTTCCTGGATTGAATTTGTAATAAATGCCACTAACTCCATAATTCAGCTTAACTTTATCGGTTAGATAATGTTTGAAATCATATTTGATATTGTAATTTTTAATGCCTGAATTCCATAAGAAACCTAATAAATTTAAATCCAAACCATAATAATAATCACTGTAAATCAAGGATAAATTAGAGAATAATTTATCTGAAAATAAATGGTTCCAGCGCAAGTTTAAGGTGGAGTTTCCATAAGTGTTTACAAAACTATTACTTAAACTAAATACGTCACGGCCAAAATATCCCGAAAGGAATAAGCTGTTGTTTGAGTTCAGTTTGTAATTCATTTTTGTGTTTAAATCATAGAAATAAGCTGAATTTTTATTGTTAGATAATTTCAAAAATAAATGAGCATAAGAAGCTCTTCCTGCCAAAAGAAACGAACCTCTATCTTTTACAATCGGTCCTTCAGCTAACAATCGGCTTGAAATTAATCCGATGCCACCATTCATGCTGAATTTATTGCTGTTTCCATCTTTTTGATAAATGTCAAGTACAGATGAAACTCTTCCGCCGTAGCGAGCAGGAATACCTCCTTTGTACAATTTTAAATCTTTTATAGCATCGGGATTAAAGACAGAAAAGAAACCAAAAACGTGAGAGGAATTAAAGATAGTTGCTTCGTCTAGTAGAATTAAATTTTGGTCGGCACCACCACCTCTAACATTAAAACCTGATTGTCCTTCTCCGGCATTGGTTACTCCGGGTAATGTTAGTAATGCTTTTAAAACATCAACTTCACCTAAAACCACAGGAATCTTTTTTATAGTTCCTATGGAAAGTTTGTTGGTACTCATTTCGGGTTTTCGGGTGTTCGTTGCTGTTTTTTCTGTGATAATGACTTCGTCTAATTGTTCGCCGGTTTCAGTTAAGTTGAAATTTTTCTTAATGTCTTTTGTTAAATCAATAGTTTCTTCTATTGTTTCATATCCTAAATAACTGATTTGAATTTTATAAGTTCCTTTAGGTAAGGTGATGGAATAAAAGCCATATTCGTTAGAGGTGACTCCAGCTTTGCTTTGGGGGATAAAGATATTTACACCGATGAGAGTTTCGTTAGTTTTTGTATCTGATAGCGTTCCGCTGAGGGTAAATTTTTCTTGAGAAAAACAGATAGTTGTTACCAATAAAAGTAACAATAGGGTGATTTTTTGTTGCATGTAATTGATGATTTTTGTTTTGATTGCCCGTTTGACGTTTAAAGATAAGTAATGTTACTGATGATTTGTTAATCAATGGTTAATTTGAATCAATTTTTGAGTAGAATTTAAATACTTTTACAACTTAAATAGTTTCTGCATGAAAGCAGTTGTTGCTTTTTTATTTTTATTGCTATGTTCTTTTAAAGGTTATTCGCAATTTGAAAGCCCTAAAAGAACCATCAATATTGCACCCATTTCAGATAATAAAGGAAAAGTATCGCCTACTAGTTCTAGAGCAATAACTTACCCGAGCCTTTTTGATAAAAAAGACAAACTTACCTCCAGTGTTTCTTTACTAAAAAAGAAGGAAGAAGAAAAAAGTATCTTTGAAAAAGAACAATTTGCTAGCCCTGCAAAAGAGTACACAGAAAAAATGAATAACCAATTGAAATCAGAAGGACTCACGAGTGTTGTTGAAAACAGTGATTTCTTTTTTGGAGAATTTAAAGTCTATACTAAAACCCTATTCATTTCGTGTAAGGATTATGGTGCCATTGATGGTGATGCTATTGCCATTTGGTTAAATGGTGAAAAAGTTATCCCTCTTATTATGCTAGAGGCGGGATTTAAAAGATACACTTTTGAACTAAATGTAGGTTTAAATATTGTTCAAATTGAGGCTTTAAATACGGGTCAGCTATTCCCCAATACAGGTCAGTTTGCTATTTTTGATGGAAATGAGAAATTGATTAATAATCAACAATGGGTTCTGAATACAGGCTATAAAGCTGTTTTTAAAATTTTTAGGGTCAATGGGGTTGAACTTGAAGTAAAGAAATAAAAAAAGCGACTAATAAAGTCGCTTTTTTTATTCAATATGAATTAGTTTTATCCCAATTTAACATCTAAATTTTCTTTGATGGCAGCAAGGAAACCTTCTGTAGTTAAATAATCAGCATTAGTTAAACCTTCTGGTTTTACTAACATGGCTAGATCTTTAGTCATTTTGCCGCTTTCTACAGTTTCTACACATACTTGCTCTAAAGCATGGCAGAAATTGATTAATTCCTGATTGTTGTCTAATTTACCTCTGTGCTCTAATCCACGTGTCCAAGCAAAAATAGACGCAATTGGATTGGTAGAAGTAGCTTTTCCTTGTTGGTGCATTCTATAATGACGAGTTACTGTTCCGTGAGCAGCTTCAGCTTCCACTGTTTTGCCATCTGGAGTTACTAAAACAGAAGTCATTAATCCTAATGAACCAAATCCTTGTGCTACAGTATCCGACTGAACATCGCCATCATAATTTTTACATGCCCAAACAAATCCACCATTCCACTTCATACAAGAGGCTACCATGTCGTCAATTAAACGGTGTTCGTAGGTCATACCGTTTTTATCAAATTCAGCTTTGTAGGTACTTTGAAATACTTCTTCAAAAATATCTTTAAATCTTCCGTCGTAAGCTTTTAGAATGGTGTTTTTAGTGGAAAGATATAAAGGCCATTTTTTGGTCAATGCCATTTGGAATGACGAATGAGCAAATCCGTAAATACTTTCATCTGTGTTATACATTGACATGGCCACACCATCCCCTTTAAAATCATAAACATTCCAAGAAGTAGTTTCTCCGGCTTCGTTGGTGAAAGACATAGTCAAGGTTCCTTTTCCTTTAATTACTTTATCTGTAGCTTTATATTGATCTCCAAAAGCGTGACGACCAATAACAATGGGTTTAGTCCAGCCTTGAACATAACGAGGAACATTTTTCATAATAATTGGCTCACGGAAAACGGTTCCGCCCACAATATTACGAATGGTTCCATTGGGAGATTTCCACATTTCAGAAAGATTGAATTCCTTTACTCTTTCTTCATCTGGAGTGATGGTAGCACATTTGATACCTACATTATATTTTTTGATTGCTTCTGCTGAGTCGATGGTGACTTGGTCTTTGGTAGCATCTCTGTGCTCTATGCCTAAGTCGTAGTATTTTATATCTAAGTCTAGATAAGGAAGTACTAGTTGTTCTTTAATGAAACTCCAAATAATTCGTGTCATTTCGTCGCCATCCAATTCTACTACTGGATTGGCTACTTTAATTTTTGCCATATTGTTGAGGTTTTACTCCGCTACGCTCCATACAATTCGGCAGCGCCTCGGGTGTTGTTTAAAAATTTTCGCGATAGCAAATATAATTAATATGATAGAATTTTGGTTGCTAACCAGTGCGAAATCGATTGAATTATCAAATTGTTATTTTGAGGTTAAAAAAATAAAGATTTAATAAAATAACCTCTTTTAATTGATATAATAAAAAAAGTCTCGATGAAAATCGAGACTTTTTTTATGAACAGAAAGTTTAGAATTATCTTCTTCTTTCTTTGATTTTTGCTTTTTTACCAGTAAGTTCTCTAAAGTAGTAGATACGAGCTCTTCTAACTTTACCTCTTTGGTTAACTTCTACTTTTTGTAAAGCTGGCATGTTCACTGGGAAGATACGCTCTACACCAACTGCACCAGACATTTTACGGATGGTAAAAGTTTCAGTCATTCCAGAACCTTTTCTTTGGATAACAACTCCTTTGAAAAACTGAGTTCTTGTTTTTTCACCCTCTTTAATTTCGTAGTAAACTGTGATAGTATCACCAGCTCCGAAAGCAGGGAAATCTTTTTTTGTTGATAATTCGTTATTAACGAAATCTACTAAATTTGCCATTTTTGTAATTATTATGGTTTAAATCTGAGCAACATTCACGGTTTTCGCCAGAGGTTGGTCAAATGTGGGGGCAAAGATAAGTAAAAAGTTTAAAGTTGCAAGTGTATTTTAGAAAAAAGAAGCAAGAGACAAGAGTCAAGAAATCAAATAGTTAGGATTTATTTAAACAAAAATATCTTTCTTCTTGTTTCTTTTTTCTTTTATCTAGTCTTCAAGCAAGTCTGGACGTCTATTCTTCGTGTGTTCATACGCCATATCTTCTCTCCATTTATCTATTTTAGCAAAATGACCACTAGTTAAAACTTCTGGAACTTTCCAACCTTTGTAATCGGCGGGTCTTGTGTATATTGGTCCAGATAACAAATTATCCTGAAAACTATCTGTCAAAGCTGAAGTTTCATCACTTAAAACTCCCGGAATCAAACGAATAATAGCATCGCAAAATACAAGGGCTCCAATTTCTCCACCTGAAAGTACATAATCACCAATTGAAATTTCTTTGGTAATAAAGTGATCGCGCACTCTTTGGTCAACGCCTTTATAATGACCACAAAGGATGATGATATTTTCATACATCGAAGCAGTGTTTGCCATTTTCTGATTCAATGTTTCTCCGTCAGGCGACATGTATATTATCTCGTCGTAGTTTCTTTGACTTTTTAAATGAGTAATACATGCGTCTATTGGCTGAACCATCATTACCATTCCAGCACCACCGCCAAAAGGATAGTCATCCACACTTTTTTGCTTATTGGTAGTATAGTCACGTAAATTATGAAAATGAACTTCTACCAAACCTTTTTCAATGGCTCGTTTCATAATCGAGGCTTCGAAAGGGCTTTTCATTAATTCGGGTAAAATGGTAATGATGTCTATTCTCATTATATTTTGAGTTGAAATTTTTTATATGGTGGCAAAAGTACAAAGTTAAACCCCAAACTGCTCTAAATGATGATGGGTATGTTTCCACATTAACGCATCCCAATCCTCATAAGTCATTTTCCCCCAAAATGGATGGTTCATCAGTTTAATGGAAGATTTTCCTTCTGATGCAAATCGGCTAAAGTTGGCAATAAAAGCAGCTTTCGCTTTTTCAAATTCAATATGATTGGTTATAATAAATTCTTTCGCAGTAGGCGAGTTTTTGCCCATATCACCACCATAAAATACCTTTTTCTTAAGCATTCGTCCCAATAGTTTCAATAAGAAATTAATTTTTATTTCTCTTTTTCCAAAAGCTACATCACTTGTTACGGTGCAATGTTGCAACATTTGATCCACCGTCATTTTTCCCCATAAAGCTTTGCTTTCAGGAGTTAGTTTGTTGATTCTTGCAATGATTAAATCGTTGTCTGTTTTATTGTAAATAGAACTCATGTTTTCAGGTTTAATGCTAGTCAAAATTACAATTTTATATAGTACCTTTGCACAGCATTTTTAAAAATATACACAATGGAAAACGGAATATATGCTAAATTCAATACTTCAAAAGGTTCGATTTTAGTAAAACTAACTCACGATTTAACCCCAGGAACAGTTGGAAATTTTGTTGGATTAGCCGAAGGGCAACTAGAGAATTCAGCAAAACCCATGGGAAAACCTTATTACGATGGATTAAAATTCCATAGAGTCATTCCTGACTTTATGATTCAAGGGGGTTGCCCACAAGGAATTGGAACTGGCGGTCCTGGATATAACTTTGATGATGAGTTCCACCCAACATTAAAACATGATAAGCCAGGTGTTTTATCAATGGCTAACTCTGGCCTTGGTAGTAATGGCTCACAGTTTTTTATTACGCACGTTCCAACCAATTGGTTAGATGGAAAACATACTGTTTTTGGGAATGTAGTAGAAGGACAAGAGGTTGTTGATGCAGTTGCTCAAGGTGATTTGATAGAAAGTCTAGAGATTGTTAGAGTAGGGGATGAAGCTCAAAAATGGAATGCAATTGAAGCATTCAGAACGTTTGAAGGTTCTCGTTTGAAAAGAATTGAAGAAGCAAAAAAACAAGCTGAAGAGGCGATGGAGAAATTAGCGGCTGGTTTTGATAAAACCGAAAGTGGTCTTCGTTATAAAATCATTCAAAAAGGAAACGGAAAACAAGCAGAAGCTGGAAAAACAGTTTCGGTTCATTACACAGGACAATTAGAAAATGGTAAAACCTTTGATTCTTCTTATCCTCGTAAAAAACCAATTGAATTCCCATTAGGAAAAGGACACGTTATTGAAGGTTGGGATGAAGGTATTGCATTATTAAAAGTAGGGGATAAAGCGCGTTTCGTGATTCCTTCTTATTTAGGTTATGGTTCAAGCGGAGCGGGAGGAGTAATTCCACCAGATGCCACTTTAGTTTTTGATGTTGAATTAATGGATGTAAAGTAATTGATAAAATTATTGAACAGCTACTAAATTAATATTTAGTTAAAATTAAAATCCCAATAGTATCTGTTGGGATTTTTTTTATAGTTTTACTCAAACCAACAAACCAAAATCATGAAATATAAAATTGTAGCCTTTTCTGCTTTAGCTGTACTTCTTTTTTCGTGCGCTTCTAAATCAAGTGTACCGACTACAGAAGTTAAAAAAGAAGAAATCAAAGTAGCAGATTCAAAACCAGTGGCAGCTGTTAAAAACACAGTAATGACAGCAGAACTAGCGGAAGGAAAATCACTGTATGAAAACAATTGCGCTAAATGTCACAAGTTATATGATGCTAAAGATTTTTCATCAGAAGAATGGAAACCAATTGTAGCAAGTATGCAAAAGAAAGCCCATCTAGATAATTTGCAGGGACAAAAAATATACAACTATTTAACTATGAATTAAAAAAAAACGCTCTAATCAGAGCGTTTTTTTTAAATAGTAAAGCCATCGGGAAGAGTGGCTCCTTTTTTTACTACAATAATTCCATCTTTTATAGTATACAAATTGGTATTGGTATCTTCTAAATGCTTGCCGCCATTGAGTTGCACATCATTTCCTATTCTACAATTTTTATCTACAATGGTATTGTTTATAAAACAACGTTCACCAATGCCTATATTGATAATGCCATTGATACTGTTGGTTCTAATTTCTTCTAAATTTTGATAATAATCGTTACCCATTAGATAGGAATCAATAATTTTTGAACCATAGCCAATTCTACTTCTAATACCCACAACAGAATGTTCTATAGAAACGCCATTAATAATACAACCTTCAGCAACAACCGATTTGTCTATAGTAGAAGCTCCAGTAATTTTTGATGGCGGTAATACTCTGGCACGTGTATATATTTTGCTAGAATTATCAAAAAGATTGAATTTCGGAATATCATCAGTTAAACCCAAATTGGCTTCAAAAAACGAATCAATATTTCCAATGTCGGTCCAATAGCCTTCATATTGGTAACTTAAAATCTTTTGTTTTCCTATGGCTTGCGGAATGATTTCTTTTCCAAAATCTTTAGTATCTGGATTTTTCATTAATTCTACCAACAAATCCCGATTGAAGATGTAAATCCCCATTGAAGCTAAGTAATGCTTTCCTTCTGCATTTGATTCTTCACTTACTTCTGATGTCCATTCCGGTAACAAACTAACATTCGGTTTTTCAATAAAAGAAGTAATAAAATTGTCGTGATCGGTTTTGAGAATACCAAATTCTGGGGCTTCTTTAGCCGTTACTGGCAAAGTTGCAATGGAAATGCTAGCGCCACTTTTTTCATGTGCTTTTATCATTTCATTAAAATCCATTTGATACAATTGATCTCCCGATAATATCAAGGCATAATCAAAATCATGATTCATAAAATGTTGCATGCATTGTCTAACCGCATCCGCTGTTCCTTGAAACCAAGTTGGGTTATCAGGCGTTTGCTCTGCCGCTAGTATGTCTACAAAAGCCGTACTGAAATGACTAAAATGATACGTGTTCTTGATATGTTGATTCAAGGAAGCCGAATTGAATTGCGTCAAAACAAACATTCTTTTTATATCCGAATTGATACAATTGGAAATCGGAATATCTACCAAACGGTATTTTCCCGCTATCGGAACTGCCGGTTTAGAACGACTTTCGGTTAGTGGTGCTAATCTTGAACCTTGTCCGCCGCCCAAGATGATGGCTAGTGTGCTTTTATTCATTTTTTATTGGAATTAATGAGTTTTGTTTTAAGCTTTTTCTTTTTCAAATCGATTGATTACGGTTGTGTAATAGTTGAAAGTAGTTTTAGCTATCGACTCCCAGCTGAATTTTTCTAACACTCTTTCTCTTCCTGCTTTCCCCATTTTGTTGGCCAAATTTTCATCGTCCAATAGTTGATTCACCTTAGCAGCAAAGTCCTTTTGAAAGGCTTCCGGGTTTTTCGGATTGAAATCGGTTCGCGAGATACTTTCTAAGCCAATTAAATACCCCGTTTCCCCCTCCACAATAATTTCTGGAATACCACCCACAGCACTACCAACGACTGGAGTTTCGCAAGACATGGCTTCTAAATTGATTATGCCAAAAGGCTCATAGAGTGACGGACAAGCAAATACGCGCGCGTGACTATACAATACTTTTATTTTTTCGCGAGGTAGCATTTCCGAAATTAAAATAATGCCCTCCCGTTTGGCTTTTAAATCAGTAATGAGTTCCTCAGTTTCTTTGGCAATTTCTGGTGTGTCTGGCGCTCCGGCACACAAAACCACTTGACAATCTGTATTGAAATATTTCGCAGCCGATATCAATTGGGAAATCCCTTTTTGACGCGTAATTCTGCCCACAAATAAAACAAACGGAATTGCTGGATTTATGCCGTATTCCTTTAGTAAATCCTCATCGAAGGTTGGTTGGTAAAAGTCAGGGTCAATGCCGTTGTGAATAACCGTTACTTTTTCAGGAGCCACACCATAAGCTTCTATAACATCGGTTTTCATTTGTTCGCTTACCGCAATGATACCATCAGCGGTGTTGTAGGCATGGTGTTCAATCCAACGGGAAAGGAAATAACCGTTTCCTAATTGCTCTACTTTCCATGGGCGATGCGTTTCTAAACTATGGGTGGTTAAAATTAATGGCGATTGTAATAACTCTCTAGAAAAGATTCCGGCCAAATGCGTATACCAAGTATGACAATGAATCACATCTGCTAGTAAAGTATGTTGGGACATTTCTACATTCCGACTCAAATTATGAAACATCTTGATGTGCGGATTGTCGGGCTCTTCCATTTTGTTCAGCGAAGATTGTATGCCCTCAATGTTCATGGTTCCATGGGTTTCCAACTGATGACCAAAACAACGCACCTCTACTTGACCCAATTTGGCTAACTCCTGACTTAAAAAATCGATATGAACGCCGGCACCTCCGTAGATGTTGGGTGGAAATTCATTAGTAAAAAGCGCTATTTTCATAGAGTTAACGTTAAATGATTTTAATACCTTGCATTTTGATTTAAATGTATAAAATTTATTTAGTTTATGCTTTAGCAAAGCCTATATAAAAACTATACATTTTTGTTAGTCAGTAATAATTTAATTGATTTTGGTATGACAAACGAGTTATCATCAACAATACAATGGCAAGATTTTGAAAAAGTAGACATGAGAGTGGGCACCATCCTCGAAGTAAATGACTTTCCCGAAGCCAGAAAACCTGCGTACCAATTGACCATTGATTTTGGTACTGCCATCGGAATCAAAAAATCATCGGCTCAAATTACCCAATGCTATGCTAAAGAAGATTTACTTGGGAAACAAATTGTAGCTGTGGTTAATTTTCCCAAAAAACAAATTGGCCATTTTATGAGCGAATGTTTAGTCTTGGGTTCTGTTGGTGAAGAGAATGATATAGTATTGCTTACTTCTGATTTAAAAGTGGAAAATGGCTTGCGGATAGGATAGTTACTATACTCTGTAATACAAAAAAAGCACCCGATTAAGAGTGCTTTTCCAATAGTAATTCAAAATTCAATACTTCTAAGAAGCCCAAATACTCTGAGGATTACTCAAAGGAGAAACTCCAGCCGTATTCGCACCAAATACATAGAAATAGTATTTCTTACCCGGAGTTAAACCCGCAAATACTTTTTTACGGGATTTATTAAAATCCTGACGCACCATAGGGTCTGTAGCATGAAGTACAATTTGACCATTGTAAAGAGCTGGAGCTTGCAAAGGAGCATCTTCAACACAAATACAATTGTAGTTTACATTCAACTGATTGGCATAAGCCGGAATATCAATCAAAATTTCTCCTGATGATTTTGACAAACTCACCCCAAAAGCCTCAATTTTTGGAAGTGGTTCAGTACTTTGTGGGGTATCACTAGTAGGAACAAAACCTCCTAAAGCAATAACCGATACATTTCCCACGGCTACCGAATCGACATAAGTTGCCAACTTGTCAAGGGTATACATCAAAATAGCTTTAGCTTGTACATAGACTACTTTTTTGGTAATGCCATATTGCACATACTCGGCAGCAGCATTGTTAAAAGCATTTTGTTGTGCTGTTATATCAGCTTCGGTAACGGGTGGAGCTACAAAAACAGTAGGATTATTAAATATACCGTTTTTTACCTCATTCGAAAAGGTGTCTAGGGCAGAGGTACCATACTTGTGGTACTCTAATCTGCAGGTAATCGTTTTCATCTTTTTAAAAATTTACTAATTCAACATTTACTAAAAACTCAAAATGATATCATTACCTCTAGAACGCATGAGAATAGTTTTTATTACAAGAGAAATACTACTTTAACAAAAGTTTTACTTTTGATTATCAATATTTTAACTATTTACCTATTGGTTTTGCACCATTTCCTATTGGTCAAAGGGTATTTTCCATTGGTTTTTACTGTTTTCCTAATGGTTTTTTCAAATTTCCTAAAGGTGAGAGGGTATTTTCCATTGGTTTTTACTGTTTTCCTAATGGTTTTTTCAAATTTCCTAAAGGGGAGAGGGTATTTTCCATTGGTTTTTAGTGATTTCCTAATGGTTTTTTGAAATTTCCTAAAGGTTTTTATAGTATTTCTTTAAGTTTAGCTAGAAGTAAGCATAAAAAAAGTCCAAAACGTTACCGCTTTGGACTCCTTACTAGTTGTAATTACTAGTTACTTTTTAGATATCGTCAAAGTCGATATCGGTGAAACTTTTTTCAGCTGGTGCTGTAGTTTCTTCTGTGGTATCTTGATTGTATTCTCTTTTAAAATCTTTTTGATGTCTTTCTGAAATTACTTCTTCTCCTTTGTGGTTTAACACATACGCTGTCATTTCTTCTAAAATATCAGTAAAAGCAGCAAAATCTTCTTTGTATAAATAGATTTTATGTTTTTTGAAGTGAAAAGAGCCATCTTCTTCGGTAAACTTTTTACTTTCGGTAATGGTTATGTAGTAATCATCAGCTTTAGTTGCTCTAACATCGAAGAAATAGGTTCTTCTTCCCGCTCTTAAAACTTTAGAAAAAATCTCATCTTTTTCTAACATATCATTTTCTCTCATGTTCTTTCAGTCTATTATTAGTATTACTTGACAATTCAAAAATGGTAATTTTTTTGTTACGAAACAACATTTAATTTAATTCTTTTTCCGAAAGTTGTTTCAAGTAAATTTCGGCATAATACCCGTCTTGGTTTACTAATTGATTATGAGAACCTTCTTGAATAATTTGGCCTTCATCCATTACAATAATTTTGTCGGCATTTTTAGCAGAAGAAACCCTATGACTCACAATTATCGTTGTTTTGTCTTTTGAAATGTCAAGTAGATTGTTCAAAATTTGCTCCTCAGTTTCGGTATCAACCGCAGAAAGACAATCATCAAATAATAAGATTTGTGGATTTTTGATGATAGCTCTTGCAATAGACACTCGTTGCTTTTGTCCGCCAGAAAGGGTAATGCCTCTTTCACCCAAAATGGTTTCGTACTGCTTGTTGAACGTCATGATATTATCATGAACCACCGTTTTTTTTGCAGCTTCAATCACTTCTTCATCGGTAGCATTTTCTTTGCCAAACTTGATGTTGTTTTTAATAGTATCCGAAAATAAGAAAGCATCCTGTGGCACTATACCAATGCTGTTTCGCAAATCGTATAAATTAACATCCTCTATTTTTTTACCATCAATAGTAATAGTGCCTTCTGTAATATCGTGCATGCGAGTAAGCAAGGATAAGATACTCGATTTTCCAGCACCTGTTTTGCCTAAAATGGCTAAGGTCTCTCCTTTTTTTACTTTGAAGGAGATGTTTTGTAGTGCGGTTATATTAGTATCATCATAAGTAAAAGTCACATTGTTGAATTCAATTTCACCTTGAATTATAGACTTCTCAGAAGTTTTGTTTTTAATATCAGGTTCAATTTTAAGGAACTCATTTATTCTTTTTTGAGAGGCTTCTGCTTCTTGTACTAAAGAGGAAACCCAACCGATAGAGGCTACAGGCCAGGTTAGCATATTGACATATAATATGAATTCGGCTATGGTTCCTATACTTTTTATGGTGCCGTCAATGTACATTAAGCCCCCAAAGTAGATGACTACCAAGTTGCTCACACCAATTAGCGCAATCATCAATGGTCCGAAAAGCGATTGTACACCCGCTAAGCTCATGCTTTTGGTTTTGCTTTCTTTCGCTAATTCTTCGAGATTATTTTGGTATTGTTTTTCTAAGGCATAGGCTTTTACCACCCGAATTCCAGAGAAAATCTCCTGAGTAAAACTAGATACTTTCGATAAATATTGTTGGAAAATAGTACTACGCTTGTTAATTTCTTTACTTAATCTGAAAATGATAAAGGATAGAATAGGTAAAGGTAAAATGGTGTATAAAGTCAGCAAAGGAGATACATTATACATATAGATAATAACGACTGTAAACCGAATGAAAGTATTAATGGTGTACATAACCGCTGGGCCAACATACATTCTCACTTTCGCTACATCTTCACTAATACGATTCATTAAATCACCAGTGCGATTGCGTTTGTAAAAATTCTGATCTAAGTTTTCGTAGTGTCGGAATACCTCGTTCTTTAAGTCAAACTCCACATGCCTTGACATTACAATCAAAGTCTGACGCATCAAAAAGGTTAACACACCAGCAATCAGGGTGGTACCTATAATCCAGAAGATATTATGGATTAATTCCGTTTTAACTATTTCATTTCCTAAATTGTTTTTGTGATACTCTTCAATAACCTTAAATGATTTACTGATGAGCTTTGGTGTGAACAGAGAAAAAATTTGTGCTACAATGGTGATGATAATTCCTAATAAAAAATGGAATTTATATTTCACAAAGTATTTGTTTAAATATTGAAGTTCTTTCATCTAAAATAGACCGATTTGGGATTTAAAACCTACTTTTTTGTTAAATTTTTAAAAATAGTTAAATTATTGTATTCTTTATTTAAATTGATTTTATTAACAAATTACTAATTATTGGTGATTTCAATGAATTTTATTGAATAAAATTTTAATTTTGTCGGGACTTTTTAAAAAAGTCTAAATTAAATAATTACAAAATGACTTCAGAAATCACTACACCAGCAGAATTGCAAAAAATGAATCCAGTTTTTGGCCAGCTATCTTTTGATAATCACGAACAAATTGTTTTTTGTAATGACAAAGATACAGGATTAAAAGCAATTATTGGTATCCATAATACAGTAATGGGACCAGCACTTGGTGGGACTAGAATGTGGAATTATGCTAATGAATGGGAAGCATTAAACGATGTGTTACGTCTTTCTCGTGGGATGACTTACAAGTCGGCTATAACAGGTTTGAACTTAGGCGGAGGTAAAGCAGTAATCATCGGAGATGCTAAAGCAGATAAAACACCAGAAATGATTACTCGTTTTGGTCAGTTTGTTAATTCGTTAAGCGGAAAATATATCACTGCTGAAGATGTAGGTACGACTACTGAAGATATGGATAGAATTCACGAAGTAACTAAATTTGTTACTGGAATCTCTATTGAAAAAGGAGGCTCTGGAAATCCTTCTCCTGTAACTGCTTATGGTGTTTACATGGGAATGAAAGCAGCAGCTAAATACCAATTTGGTTCGGATAACTTAGCCGGTAAAAAAGTTTTGGTACAAGGAACAGGTCATGTAGGTGAAACTTTGATTAGTCATTTGACAAAAGAAGGAGCGATAGTTTTCGTATCCGATATTCATCAAGATAAAATGGAAAATATGGTCGCTAAATACGGCGCTCAAATTTTCACTGGAGCTGATTTATACGCTGCTGATGTGGATATCTATTCACCATGTGCCTTAGGAGCTACTATTAATGATGATACCATTTATAAAATTAAAGCTAAAGTAATTGCTGGTGCGGCTAATAATCAATTAGCAGTAGAAGCCATTCACGGACCAATATTAAGAGAAAGAGGTATTGCATATGCACCTGATTTCTTGATCAATGCTGGTGGGATTATCAATGTTTATGGTGAGTTAGTGAAATATGCCGAGGGAGAAGCCATCAGAAGAACAGAGAATATTTATAATACCACTTTAGAAATATTCGGTTTTGCGGATCAAAACAATATGACTACACAACAAGCGGCTATGCAAATTGCTCAAAACAGAATTGATCAAAGAAAAAAAGAAAACGCTGCTAAATAAAGCCGTTTCAAAATAAAATAATTACTATTTTTGCAAAGCGAAAGATTTTCTTTCGCTTTGTTAATTTTAAAAAGTTCTTACAGGTGTTAAACAGAAGACATATTCGAGTAAAAGTAATGCAATCTATTTATGCATTGCATCAAAAAAGCTCTGATGATATTGAAAAAGAAGAAAAGTTTTTGCTTCACAGTATCGATGCTATTCAAGATTTGTATTTAATCATGTTGTCTTGTTTGATAGAAATCAGAAAGAAAGAAGTTATTTTCTTAGAAGCTTCTAGTAAAAAACATTTAGCTACCCCTGAGGAGAAAAATCCCAATAGAAAATTTGTCAATAACGCGGTTCTTCAACTATTAGAAGAGAATAACTCGTTGAGTATTGCGTTAGAAAAAAGAAAAATCAATAACTGGTCGATGAATGACGACTATATATTGCTTTTACTGAATGAGATCAGACAAAGTGATTTGTATCAAAAGTATATGAGTACCAAAAAATCTTCTTTTCAAGAAGATAAGGACTTTGTGATTGACATGTTTACCGATTTGATTGCACCCAACGAAAAGTTATATGACTATTTGGAGGATAATAAACTAACTTGGATTGATGATATTCCGTTAGTGAATACACAAATCTTAAAGCAGCTGAAACAAATATCGGATAAAGAAGATTTTAGAGTGGTTAAACTTTTTAAAGATGAGGAAGATAAAGAGTTTGTAAGCTTGTTGTTCAGAAAAACAGTGCTTAATGAAGTCGATTTAGCCAAAGAGTATATTGATAAAACACCAAACTGGGACGCCGAAAGAATAGCTGAAATTGATACTATCATTTTGAAGATGGCTATTTGTGAGTTTTTAAAATTCCCATCCATTCCTGTTAAGGTAACTATCAATGAGTATTTAGAAATTGCTAAAGAATACTCAACACCCAAAAGCAGTCTTTTTATCAACGGAATATTAGACAACTTAGTCAAAGAATTCCAAAACGAAAATAAAATCCAAAAAACCGGAAGAGGTTTAATTCAAAATTAAAATACATTATTATGGGACAAATAGGTCAATTTTTACCGTTTTTACTAATGTTTGTGGTTATCTATTTCTTTATGATTAGACCACAACAAAAGAAAATCAAACAAGAAAAAGAATTCGAAGCTACTTTAAAAGTGGGCGATAAAATCATCACTAAAAGTGGTTTTCATGGCAAAATAGCTGAGTTATCAGAAACAACAGCCGTGATTGAAACGATGTCAGGAAAACTTAAAATAGAGCGCTCTGCAATCTCGTTAGAATTAACAGCTGCTTTGAATAAAAAGGCATAAGCTTTTTACACATTTCAATATTTATAATCCCAAAGACTAGTAATAGTGTTTGGGATTTTTTATTCTAATGTATAAAGCACATCTCTTATTTCTTTATAATGTTCCCATGGAATAAAATGGTTGGCATCCTTGATAGAAATGATTTGTAGTGATTGTGCATTAACAAATTCCAGTCTCATATAGGCCACGTTACTATAAGGTACTAAAGGATCCTTGGTACCATGTATGATGATAACATTTGATGTGATGTTTTGCAGCATTGGTTTTAAATCATACAAATCTTTCTTTAGCCACCACAATTCATCATTAGAAGGGCGAAGTGCTCCAGGGATGATATAACGTATAGGTCTTGTTTTAATGACCGCTCTCCAAGTTTCAGGTTTTTCGGCTTTGGGGTCAACCGCTCCAGCTAAGATGATTAATTCTTTATAATCATTGGGTTTATCTGCAGCCATTTGCACAATAGTTGGTCCTCCTAAAGAATGCCCAATTAAATAAATAGGTTTCCCATTGGCTGTTAATTTTGTAAACTTTTCAAGGATGTTAGCCTGCGTTTTTAAGTCTTCGGCCTTACCAAAATTACTGTAACCAAATCCAATTCGGTCAATGGCAATCATTCGGTATTTAGAAAGTAATAAACTATCTTTTAAATAGTCTTTGTAGGCATCCCAGCTTCCAGGAGAACCATGAACAAAGAAGAGGGTAGAAGCATTTTTGTTCCCAGTTTCGATATAATGAATAGTAAAGCCATTTATTTCCTTGGAAGAGTCTATATAAGCTGTTTTGGAAGTTGTGAAGAAGGCTTTGGTTTCCTTAGTCGTCATTCGCATTCTCATACAAGATTGACAAAAAGCCAAGTAGAGTATCGCCAAGAAACTTAAAATTGATTTTACTTTATTTCGTTTTATCATGAGTAGTAGTTTTTGCATTAGTGAAATAAAGAATTATGTTAAAAACAATTTTTAAGTTCGATACTTATCATTCAAACCTCGATATTCCATAATCAAAGGTTTTATTTTTTCAAAGCGACTGACTTTAGTCTTCTCTTGTTTGGCAGTGGCCATGTATTCCCAGAATTCTTTTTGTTTGTATGGACTGAATTTTTCAAAAGCCAGTTGTAAGGCTTTGTCTTTTTTCAATTCTATTTCAAAGAATTCACATTGCATGGCTTCTTTCTTTTCAGGTTTAATGGAAAGCCCAGCTTTTTCATTAGCAATTGCCTCATGAATGTAATGTAAAACTAATTTTTCATTGACTTCTTTAGCTGAAGTAAAACGCCATTGCCGTAATCCTTTCGTAACCCCTTCATTTGCATTTACTAAAACTTTAGCTTCGTCTTTTAGAAACACACCGTTCATAAACCAAATGGTAAAATAGTTTTTGAAACCCCCAATACCCATAACGTTTTTGTTATTGATGGTGTAGATTTCACCTCCCCATTTATTGGTTTCGACCAACTCAGTTTTATGAATAATGTTACGCAATAAGGCTAATTCTTCTCCCCATTGATTAACTTTATCCCAGGTATGTTTCTCTTCTTTCATGAATACTAATTCCTACTCACTAATCATTCTTTACTATTTTTTCTTTTTAGAAAAATCAGTAGTAGCGGTTAATTCAGCAATTTTTATAATAACGTCAATCGCTTTCTGCATACTCTCAACAGGAACATATTCATATTTCCCATGGAAGTTATGCCCACCCGCGAAGATATTTGGACAAGGTAATCCCATATAAGACAATCGGCAACCATCAGTACCTCCACGAATAGGTTTGATTAGAGGTTTGATGCCTAATGATTTCATAGCTTTTTCTGCCAAATCAACGATGAACATTACAGGTTCTACCTTTTCTTTCATGTTGTAGTATTGGTCTTTTATGGTAGTAATAACAATGTCTTCTCCAAATTGTTTAGCAAATTTCTTATTGAACTTTTTAGTCAGTTGCTCAATTAAGGCTTTACGTTGTTTGAATAATTTCATATCGTGGTCCCGAATGATTAATTCCAACTTCGTTTCTTCAAGGCTCCCTTGCAATTGGGTTACGTGAAAGAACCCTTCGTAATCTTTTGTTTCCTGTGGGGTTTCTCCTTTAGGTAATTCATTGATAAAGTCATTAGCGATAAGCATAGAGTTTATCATTTTTCCTTTAGCATAACCTGGATGCACGCTTTTTCCTTTGAAGGTAATTTTCACTCCAGCCGCATTGAAGTTTTCATATTCTAATTCGCCAATCTGACTTCCGTCCATAGTGTAAGCCCAATCGGCACCAAATTTTTTCACATCAAATAAATCAGCACCTCGACCAATTTCTTCATCAGGGGTAAAGCCTACTCGTATTTTTCCGTGTTTGATTTGTGGATTGTTTATCAAATATTCCATGGCGGTTACAATCTCAGTAATACCTGCTTTGTCATCGGCGCCAAGCAAAGTCAACCCGTTTGTAGTGATAAGCGTTTGTCCTTTATAAAGCAATAAATCTTTAAAATAACTAGGGGATAAAACGATATTTTGTTCTTTGTTCAGAACAATATCGCCACCATCATAATTAGGAACTATCTGTGGTTTAACATCTTTACCTGTAAAATCTGGAGTGGTGTCAAAGTGAGAAATAAATCCTATAGTAGGTACTTTATGATCAACATTAGAAGGTAAAGTAGCCATGATGTAGCCATGTTTGTCAATAGTAACTTCTTTTAGTCCGATGGCTTTGAGTTCTTCAACTAATTTATTGGCTAAATCAAATTGTTTTTTGGTACTTGGAGTGGTGTCTGAATTAGGATCCGATTCGGTGTCGATAGTGACATAGCTTACAAAGCGGTCGATAATATGTTGCATGATTATTATTTTCTTCAAAGATATTGAAAGATTGAGTAATTGTTATTACTTAATTAAAACTTACTTTTTATTAAAATCAAATTTGATGTAAATATTATTATCTCTATTGATAACTATATACATTGGCACGAAATCTTTAGGACCAGCATAAAACATGTGTCTTCCGTCTTTTTGATTAGGGAGCAGTTTTAAAATTCTGTTAGCAGGAAAGTCAACTATTGTATTGTAATCAATTCGACCAACTGACAGGCAAATTTTAGAGCTGTCACACAAAATAATTTTATCTAAATCAATTTCTTTTTTTAAGGCTGAATTGTTTTTAGCTTCTAGTGTAACTATAAAAAACTTTCCATTTTTCACATGGCTAAATACTCCGCTTCCGTAACCATTTATGTTTCCCATATGCTCAATTTTAGACAGTTTAAAATCAATACTATCATAAGAAATGGTAAGTTTATCTTTGTCTCCAATTATTCTATTCACAGCACAAGAGCTTAGTAAGAAAACCATGAGAAATATTAAAGTTACTCTAATCACATAGCTCTCCATATTTTGTTTCATAATGATATACCTTTTAGACAAAGATAAAAAGTAATACTATATTATGATTTTTGAATTTTATATTTTTTTATACTGTTGAGTATATCATTTTAAGTTCTCACTACTACATTGAAATATTAGCAAAAAATTACACCTGACAAGATATAAAACCTGTCTGGTGTGAATAATTTAATTTCAATCCTAATTATTTTTAACTCAAAACAATCCATTTACTAATGTATTGCTAATCCCAATTTTGGTATAATCAAAGTTCATTTTACTTTGCAATAAGGTAGCATAAACACTTCTGAAATCAACTTCGTGTTTTAAATCTCCGTTGTCTAAGTTTGCAAGATTAGGGTTTTTGCCAATAATGGTTCCTTTGTTATTCCCACCAATGATAAACATAGGCGCAGCAGTTCCGTGGTCAGTTCCGTTGCCGTTGTCTTTTACGCGTCTTCCAAATTCTGAAAAAACAACTAACGTTACATTTTGTAATAGTTGGGCTTTTTTTAATTCGTTGTAAAAGCTATAAATCGCATCATTCAATTCGGTCAAATTGCGTTGTTGAATATTCACTTGATTATCATGGGTATCATAACCATTTTGGGAAGTATAATATACTTTGGAGTTGAGGTTGCCTTTTATTAAACGAGCAATCCATTCTAAGTTTTTGCCTAAACCTGTTTTAGGATAACTGGTTTCTGAAGTGGATTTGGACAAAGCATTTTGAATGTCATCAGAACCTTCAGAAACCGAATTAGCAATCTTACGAACAAAATCGAGTTGAGGATTATCGGATAGTTTTACTGTTTCTTCTTTGTCTGATTTTATTTTAAAGCGATTAGGATCTTTTACGGTTATTGAGTTAGGTTCATTTCCTTTAAGAGATAAATTATCAATACTGTCAAAATTAACTCCAGCTGTAGGTTGATGTTCCTTGCATTGTAAATCTAGATAACGACCTAGCCAACCACTACTTAAATATTCATTAGATGCTGATGCTGTTTGCCAAATTTCTTGACTGCGAAAATGAGAACGATTTGGTTCGGGATATCCAACGTTTTGAATGATTGTCAAATCGCCATTTTGCTGCATGGTTGCAAAATCTTTTAATGCTGGATGAAATGCCATTCCTTTGTTAGTGCTAATTACCTCATTTTTTGATAAAGCAATTTTAGTTCGGTATTCATAATACAATGGGTCATCATAAGGAATAAACGTGTTCAAACCATCGTTACCACCATTCAACTGTATAAAAACCAAACATTGTTCGCCAATAACCAAAGTAGACTGTGATCCAAAAGCATGAAGGAAATCGGGGAGGAGTAAGGTTCCTGCTGTGAAGGTTCCTGTTAGTGAAAGAAAGTTTCTTCTGTTCATGATTAAATGATTTGGAATTCAGGAGTTTTTATCATGTTGTTAAACAAACGCATCACTGCATTATCGGCACTTTCCGCTTTGGGGTTGAAGTCATATTTGAGAAGTGTTTCCCAATCTTTTTGCAGGTCTTCATCAGTTTGAAACAGTAATCGGTCTTGTAATTCAGCGATAATAGTTTTATTCGTTCCAGATTTCGTCCAATTCAAGGATACTTTTATCAATTGGTTCACATTTTCACTGGTCATGTCGTCATTTATAATCTTTGCTCTTCGACTGATGTTTCTTCCGTTACACAACAAATCAGCTACGTTGTTTCTTTGTAAATATACTTGAGAGCTTAACCATTCTTTCCCGCCGTTCCAACCTTTAACATTGGGTTGATTGAATAAATCCATGCCTTGTTGTTTTAAATAAAAAGCCAATAACCTTGGATTTAGTTGCTCAACATTCAGTTCATTCATTAGTTGTAAAATGTAAACGAGCGGATCTTTGATTTTACTGCCAGCGTTGTCTTTGGGAAATTCTTCGGTAAAGATTTTGGTTAATAAAGGCTTAATTTCAAAATCAACTTTCCTAAAATAATCGCCATAATAAGTTACTAAAGCTTCTGTAGGATTATCATAGATAAACCATTTTAATATTTTTCGGGTAATTAAATAAGGAATTGCCTTTTGTTCAAAAATAATATCAATCATATCCTCCGCTTTGAACTTTCCAGTTTTACCAAAATAAGTAATGGTGTCATCATTCTCTAGGAAGCGTCTGTATTCCGCTTGATCTTCGCCTAAGGTAAGTCCGGCTAAACCTTTTGCTCCATTTTTGATATCTTCTTCGGTGTAATTGCCAATACCAAGGGTAAAAAGTTCGAGTAATTCCCGACTCAAATTTTCATTGATTTTATCTCTTTTGTTATCTACATTGTCAAGATAACGAACCATGGCATTGGATTGAACTATCTTTTTTGTCAAGGTTTTGAAGTTGCCAAAAGCATTTTCTCTCAATATTTGATTGTGTTGGAAAATCCAATGATTCACTTTTACTTTTTGGAACGTAGACACAAAATGATTGTGCCAAAAGCAGGTCATTTTTTCGCGTAATGGAAAGTCATCTGTCATCATTTTTTGAAGCCACCACGCTTTCATTTCTTGTTGCACTTGAATTTCTACTTTCAATAATTCTTTGACATTATCAGCATTTGAACTCTTAATTTCCTGACGTCTTGTTCTTAATTCTTTTAATGATTTTGGACTATTATCCAGAAAGGAAGGTGTTTTCTTTTCATATGAGGAACGAAAAGATTTCTCAAGAAAAGTGGATAGTCCCATTTGTTCAATAGCTCGCTGCTGTTTTGCAGAAAAACCTAAACGGAGAGACCAAAGTGTGTTTTTGTTCATGACAATGAAGTTTATCTTCTTCCTCCTCTTACACGACCACCTCTCATTCCACCTCTCATTCCACCTCTAACTCCAGCTCTTCTGCCTTGATGAATGATAGTTGTGCCTCTACGATTATGGATAACTAAAGTTGAAGAATGTCTTCTAGGATAATATATTCCTCTTGCTACTACTACTCGTCTAATTGCTACTGGGCGATAATATGGTCGATAACGAACACCATAACTATAAAAAACAGGATGTGCTACTGGACGCCATGGTTTCCACCATCTTGGATAAGCTCTCCAACGATAAGGAGAAATCCATACGGAATATCTTGGACCATATAAAAATCGGACACTTGGCCAAAACCAAACATTAACTACGGTTGTATTTTCTACTACAGCAACATTAGATTCAGTTTTTAAGTTTTGTACGGCTCCTTTTTCTTCAGCTTGAGGTTCTACTATAGTATTTTTGGCAAACAAATCTTCATCACCTTCAATTTGAAGTACTGCTTTGTCATTTCCAGTTTTTTCAAGTGTAATGATAGCGATATCTTGTTTTTCGGTTTCATCAAGATAGGTGCTCATAACAATGATGTGGGTATCATTTTCCTTGATGTCTTCTACATTAATATAATCAATATCACCATCTCCGTTGAGGTCAAGATTATTAACGTTATTTTTTTGATCGTTGAGGTTTTTTTCAAATTCTTCTAAAGAATTAGAACTTTTGAACAATTCTAATGCTCCTTCTAAGCTAAAATCATCTCCAGTGTTTGCTGATCGATTGTCTTCTTGACTAAAAGCTGTAGTCATTCCTAGAATAACTAAAAGCAGCGCAATTTGATTTTTCATAAGTAAAATTTTTAGGTTTAAGACCTTCTAACAAAGTTAAGGTTTAAATGGATATGAATATTTGTGAATTTCACAAAGAAAGGCATTTGTTTTTAGCTAAAATTAAAAATAGTGTATCTTTGAAATCAAATTGTTACCCTATGATTACCACAGCAACCGAAACTCAATTAGAACACTATTTTCAGCAATTCCGCAAGCATATCATTGGCGTTGACCAAGAGTTTGAAACGCCTTTTGGAAAAAAGAAAATAGTCTACACGGATTGGACGGCTAGTGGAAGATTATACCGTCCCATTGAAGAAAAGTTAATGAATGAATTTGGTCCTTTTGTGGCTAATACTCATACGGAAACAACCATTTCTGGAACGGCTATGACTATGGCCTATCATGAAGCAAAACACATTATAAAACGACATGTAAATGCTAATGACAATGATGTTTTAATCAATACGGGAACAGGAATGACAGGGGTTGTAAATAAATTTCAACGTATCCTTGGACTAAAAGTGCCAGAAAACCTTAAAGAGTTTACTGCTATTCCAGCCGCATTAAAACCAGTTGTTTTTATTTCACATATGGAGCATCATTCTAATCAAACCTCTTGGATAGAAACTATTGCTGATGTTGTGGTTATTCCGGCTAATGAAGAAGGTTTGTTTTGTTTGAATGAATTCCAAACACTTCTCGAAAAATATAAAGATAGAAGCTTTAAAATTGCCTCTATAACTTCTTGTTCTAATGTAACTGGTATCCGAACGCCTTATCACGAAGTGGCTAAAATTATGCATCAAAACAATGGCGTTTGCTTCGTAGATTTTGCTTGTTCCGGACCTTATGTTGATATTGATATGCATCCTGATTCTGAAAGTTATTTAGATGCTATTTTCTTTTCGCCTCATAAGTTTTTGGGTGGGCCAGGAACTTCAGGAGTGTTAGTTTTTAATAAAAATTTATACAACAATAATGTGCCCGATTGTCCTGGTGGAGGAACTGTGTCTTGGACGAATCCTTGGGGAGAACATAAATATATAGACAATATTGAAGACCGAGAAGATGGTGGAACTCCGGGTTTTCTTCAAGTGATTAAGACTGCATTAGCTATTCAGCTGAAAGAGCAAATGGGAGTTAAAAATATCATGGACAGAGAGCATGAAATTGTGGATTATGTTTTTTCGGAGCTAAATAACATTGAGAATCTTAAAATTTTAGCCAATCAACATCAAGAAAGATTGGGCGTTATTTCTTTTTATATTGATGATTTGCATTTCAATCTTGGGGTAAAATTACTAAATGATAAATTCGGTATTCAAACTCGAGGTGGATGTAGTTGTGCTGGAACTTATGGTCATTACTTATTACATGTAGATCAAGAAACTTCTCATGATTTGGTGTGCCAAATTACCTCAGGCGATTTAATTAAAAAACCAGGATGGATCAGAATGTCTATTCATCCAACTACTACTTCAGAAGAAATACAGTTTGTTTGCGAAAGCATTAAATCGTTAGCAAAAAACCATAAAGACTGGGCAAAAGATTACGATTACAACCCAAAAACAAATGAGTTTGTTCATAAAAATGCAAAGCATAAGGAAAATGAAATGGTGAAGTCTTGGTTTAAATCCTAGTAACAGAAAACTATATTTTCTTGTGTTTCCAACGTTTGTGTGTCCACAAATAATATTCAGGAGCTTCTAAGATTTGTTTTTCGACTCTTTTCAGAAATTCATCCGAGATTTGATAATTAGGTACTTCTTTCGGATTATCAAACATCAATTCAAAAGTAGCTTCATAAAAGCCACGTTTCACTTTTTTTACCCTTAAAAAAATCACATTCATATCAAATCGTTTAGCTAACATTTCGGCACCTGTATGGACTGGAGTTTCAATACCCATAAATTTGGTCCAATGAAAGGCTTTGTGAACTTGTGGCGATTGATCGCTAGCAAATCCATAAACACCATGATGATTGTTTCTGATATTTCTCTCTATTGTTGGAATAGTTTCTTTGGTAGTAATTAAAGTCGCTTTAAATTTGGAACGAATGTCTTTTACCAGTTTATCAAAGTATTTATTATTCACTTTTTTATAAATAGCAAATCCTTCAAATTGAATGTGCTTATTCATAGAGATAACCCATTCATAGGTAGCATAATGGGCAATCATAACGGCAATACTTTTCCCTTCTTTTTCTAACTCTTGATACAGTTCTAAATTGGTAAAGACAAATCTCTTATCCATTTCTCTTTGGGAAATAGTCATGGTTTTCATCATTTCTAAAAACATATCACAAAGGTGATGGTATGATTTCTTTTCTATTACTAATCTTTCTTTTTCCGATAAATGGGGTAACGCCTTTGCAATATTTTGTCTAACTGTTTTTCTTCTGTATTTGATAATATGATAAACAAGAACGTAAACGATATCTGAAAAGCAATAAAGAATTCGGAAGGGAAGTATGGAAATTAACCAGATTATAGGATAGGCAAGGATAAAAATAATAAACTGCATGTTGCTTAATTTTATGCAAATATAAAGTTTAAACTCATTTAATAGATTGTGATTAACAAAACCTAAAGAAGTTTGTTATTTTTACGAAAATATTTCAAACTATGGATAACATCTTCGTATTGGCAATTATTGCAGCCAATGTCTTGTTTAGTTTAAAAGGATTTAATGATCCCTATTTTTTCAGAAAGTACGAATTTCATGTTGGTAGTATTAGAGCAGGAGAACAAATCAGAATGATTTCGTCCGCTTTTCTTCATGTTGATTTTGTTCATTTGGCATTCAATATGATCGCTTTATATTCTTTTGCACCTGTAGTTACTCAAACTTTAGGGAATTTCACTTTTCTATTAATTTACATTGGGAGTTTAATTTTTGGAAGTTTACTTACGATGGTTTTTCATTCTAATGACTATGGGTATCGTGCCGTGGGTGCATCTGGAGCAGTAACAGGAATAATTTATTCAGCTATCCTTTTATATCCCGATATGACTATTGGTATTTTTGGAATTATACCTTTACCAGCTTATATTTTTGGGATAGGTTACTTGTTTTACTCCATTTATGGAATGAGAGCCAAGAATGATAATATTGGACATACAGCGCATTTTGGTGGAGCTATTGGTGGTTATGCTATTACCTTATTAAAGGAGCCAATATTATTACAACAAAATACCTTAATGGTCATTCTACTAGCTATTCCTATTATTATACTTTTTGTTATGGCAAAGCAAGGCAAATTATAATTGGCACAACTTTTGTAAAACAAAAACACAATATCATTAAATAAACAAATTATGAAATCGACTGTATTAATTTTAGTAACACTATTTGGATTAACAGCATTAGCTCAAGAGCAAAAAAATCAAGTACCGCAAATTTCGGTTACTGGAGAAGGAAAGGTAAAAGTAATTCCAGACCAAGCCCTAATAAATGTTGGTTTTCAGAACTCGGGTAAAGATGCCAAAGAAGTAAAAAGTCTCAACGATGAGGTGGTTGACAAAGTCATTAAGTTTCTGAAGAAAGCAGGAATACCAGCAACCGATTTTAAGACTAACAACGTCAGCTTAAACAAAAGCTACGATTACGAAAAAAAGAAATACAATTTTCAAGCCAATCAATCCTTGACTATTACACTTAAAGATTTATCAAAATATGATGATATCATGATGGGATTGAATGATGCTGGAGTAAATTCGATTCAAGGAGTGGAATTTAAATCCTCTAAAATGGCCGATTACGAAAAAGAAGCCAGAAAAAATGCCGTTCTAAATGCAAAACAAAAAGCAACTGATTATGTTTCGGTATTAGGACAAAAAGTAGGTAAGGCATTGTTGATTACTGATAACTCTCAAAGCTATACACCACAACCTATGTATAAAGGAAACATGATGATGGCTATGGCAGCTGATGGTGCAACACCAAGAGAAACCTTAGCGGTTGGAGAATTGGAAATTAATACCAATGTAAGTGTAACTTTTGCTTTAGAATAAAGATTGAAATCAATTATAATAAAAACGCTTCATGTAATTGAGGCGTTTTTTTGTTTATGAAATTAAGGGAGCAGGATTATCTCATGATCCGTAAGGATGAATCTTGTATATAACGTTTTAAAATAAAACATAGTAATACAGCTTTTGGTACTGATACCATTGCATTAGAGTAAACAGGATTTTGCTTCGCAACATCCCAAGTAAGGTACCCTTACTCAAAGCAAAAAGCCCAAAACATTTATAAAAGTAAACTTTTTAAATGTTTTAGGCTTTTGACTTCGTGGGGAGAGCAGGATTACTTTATGATCCGTAAGGGTGAACCTTACGCAACATTTTAAAACAAAAAAACCATCAAGCGAGCTTGTGGTTTTTTCTTGTTTAAAACATTGTGTGGGGAGAGCAGGATTCGAACCTGCGAAGTTCTCACAGCAGATTTACAGTCTGCCCTCGTTGGCCGCTTGAGTATCTCCCCAGCAATGATGCGAGTGCAAATATAAAAACACTTTTCAGCTTCGCAAACAAAAAAATAACTAATTCACAATCCTTTTCTCAACCTTTTGGTTTTAAGTAAAATAAAAAACCTCCCGAAGGAGATTTTTTTATCGGTTGTATTATTTTATGGCTAAAAGTTCCTTGATTTTAGCTTTTAACGAATCACCATATAAGTCAATCGCAACAATTTTTCCAGAGGCATTTATTAAAATTGTAGATGGAATTAAAGTCACACCATATTGTAAAGCAATGGGGTCTTTCATTTCCTTTAAATTAGAAACCTGAATCCAAACTAGTTTATCATTAGCAATGGCATCCTTCCATTTTTTAGCATCTTCATCTAAGGAAACACTAATAATGTTTAATCCCTTGCTGTGAAACTCAGTATAAAGTGCAGCCACTTTTGGATTTTCTTCTCTACAGGGCTGACACCATGATGCCCAAAAATCGATTAAAGTAACTTTTCCTAAATTCTCTTTTAAAGAAGTACTCTTTCCTTCAGGAGTTGGTGCTTTAAAATCAGGAGCTAATTGACCAATAATTACTTTAGCGCTGGTTTTTTTTTTAGATCAGCAAGACTTTGTTTGATGGCTTTACCTGGTTTTGTTTTTTTCAAAGATTCATCAAGTGAATTGTAAATACCCTCAGCATCTTTTGAATATTTAGGGTTGTTTATCATCATTTGAGTAATCAAAACACTGATATAAGATTTTGGATGTGTTTTTGGGTAACCAAAAGTATAATCAGTAATATCTTTTTGAAGTAAATCATATTGTTTTCTGATGGAGTTCATAGTAACAGTATCATTTTTTTGTTGTGCTTCATTCATAGCAGCCATGTTTTTCATTTGAAAATCCATCACTTGTTTTTGCATTCTTTTTTGAATTTTATTAGATTCAGTATTAAAAGTGTTGAATTCATCATTGCTATAAGTTCCGCTCAATTTAGATTTGAAAAGACTGTCTTTGTCAACAGTAATTTCTATTTCACCACCTTCAAGAATAAAAGGCACTTTACCGTTTACTTTATCAATTTGAATAAAATGAATTTCTGGCTCTGTTGTTTTTCCTTTGATTTCAAATTTACCATCTACAATTTTTACGGTGTCGATAGCTTGAGCACCCATTCCCATAGGGTTTTGTTTTTCTAAGAAAACCAAACCAGTTTTAATCCCTTTTACATTTCCTGTAATTACATATTCACCTTCTGCTAATCTATTACAAGAATATAAAGCTACGGCTACGGCTACTATAAGAAGTATTTTTTTCATGTTTTTGTTTTAAATTTTTTACGAATGCAAATGTATTTAATTTGCCTATTTAATAATTAGTTATTTGATTTTTTTTGTGATTTATTTTTTGGTTGAAGGACATACAAATTGCGTACAACTTACCTTAGTTTGTTTGATGCCGCTCATTCCTTTTTCAATATTTATGATGTTATGAATACCTCTCGATTTTAAAAGGGATGCCATAATAACAGATCGATAACCGCCAGCGCAATGCAAAAAGAAATCGTCTCCTCTTGGAACGGTTTGAAAGTTTTCATTAATAGTGTCCAAAGGAATATTCAAGGCATTACTTACATGTTCTGCTTCAAATTCACTGGGTTTTCTAGCATCAATTACAATACTTTTAGAATTCAATTGAGTAGCAAATGCTTCAGGAGAAATGGAGGCAATACTATCCGTTTCAAAATCTTCTGTTTTCCATGCTTCAATGCCGCCTTTTAAATACCCTAGCACATGGTCGAAGCCTACACGAGATAATCGGGTTATAGTTTCTTCTTCTCTTCCTTCTGGAATGACTAAAAGTAATTTTTGGTTAACGTCTCTCAACATAGAACCCACCCAAGGCGCAAAAGCTCCTTGAATTCCAATAAATATTGAATTCGGAATATGAGCTTTTACAAAGTCATTTTCATGTCTAACATCCAAAATAACAACATTTCCTTGATTCGCAACAGCTTCAAATTCTCTTGGGGAAAGACCAACTTTGCTTTTCTCAATAATACTATCTAAGGAGTCATATCCTTTGATATTCATCATGACATTCTGAGGGAAATAAGCAGGAGGAAGGCCTAAACCATCAAGGAGTTCTTTAGTGAATTCTTCTTTAGTCATGTCTGCTCTCAAGGCATAATTGTTTCGTTTTTGGTTGCCCAAAGTATCTGTGGTTTCCTTACTCATGTTTTTACCACAAGCACTTCCAGCCCCATGACTTGGATACACCATTAACTCATCTGATAAAGGCATTATTTTATTTCGTAACGAATCAAAAAGATAGCCAGCTAATTTTTCTTGAGTTAAATCATCTACTAAAGCTTGCGCCAAATCAGGACGACCCACATCGCCAATGAATAAGGTATCACCCGTAATAATTCCGTGTTGATTTCCGTTTTCATCGAAAAGAAGATAACAAGTACTTTCTAAGGTATGTCCAGGAGTATGAATGGCTTTTATGGTATAATTCCCCACTTTAAATTCTTGTTCGTCAGTGGCAATTATCGCATCAAATTCTGGATTAGCGGTTGGACCATAAACAATTTTGCCGCCGCTTTTCTTAGCTAAGTCTAAATGACCAGAAACAAAATCAGCATGAAAATGAGTTTCAAAAATGTATTTTATAGTGGCATTATCTTTTTGGGCTTTATCTAAATAAGGCTGTACTTCACGCAATGGATCAAAGATGGCGGCTTCCCCATTACTTTCCAGATAATAAGCGGCTTGGGCAATGCATCCTGTATATATTTGTTCGATTTTCATTTCAAAAAATTTTAAGCAAAATTAAAGAATAGCTTCAGTAATCAATAATCCATTTGGAATACTTTATGAAAAAACCTCTTTATACAAAATAAAGAAGGACATAATCAATACAAAGAAACCAAATATTTTTTTTAAATGTTTTTCATTGATATAGTGTTGAATATAAAGACCAATAAAAATACCAATCACCGAGAAAGTAGTAAACGTAATTAGAAACGCCCAATCGATTTCCATGTTCTGCACATCACCAGTAAAGCCAATCAATGAATTAATAGTTATGATTAGTAACGAAGTGCCAATGGCTTTTTTTATGGGTAATTTGGCAATTTTTAGTAGTGCAGGAATAATTAAAAAACCACCACCAGCTCCAATCAATCCAATTAAAATCCCAACAAAAAATAGTTGGATAATCGTAATCCATAAAGAATTGGTTTTATATGCAACAGCCTCTTCTTCTTTCTTGGTTTTCAACATTGAGTAGGCTGCCAAAAACATAACAACCGCAAATAGCAACATTAAAAAAGTTTCTTTTGACAATTGAGCCGAACCAAAATAAAATAGTGTTTCGGGTATCTTAGGGACTATAAACTTGCGAGTGATATAAACGCCAATTACCGATGGAATGGCAAACTGAAGCGCTGTTTTCGGTACGACTAATCCTTTTTTAAAGTTTTGAAAAGTACCAAATCCAGAAGTGGTGCCGACTATGAATAGAGAATAAGCGGTTGCCGTTATCGGATTGTAGTTGAGGACGTAAACTAATATAGGAACCGTTAGTATGGAACCACCGCCTCCAGTAATTCCTAATACTATACCAATAAATAAAGCTCCAATATATCCTAAAACTTCTAACACTACTAAAGATTGATACTGTAAAAATAGTGTTATTTTTTAAAGATAAACGGTTATTTTTTATTAGTATTCGAGGATTGTTTTTGGGCTACCAATTGGCTTGACTTTAAAGAGTAGCAGTGATGTCTTTTAATAGCTTTTAAAAAGGAGCAGGGGTAAGGTTTAATTTCTAGGCATAGAATATAGGAGTTTTCTTTTCTATTGACGGACGTTTTCCATTGTAAAAAAAGCTTTAAATTTGAATCCATCATTGTCGAAAATAAATCTAGCTCTTGTCCCAAACTCTTTTTATATGAAACGTATTCTTTTTAGCTTTTTACTTTGTTTACCATTACTATTCTCGGTGTCTTGTACGCCCAAAAAGACCAAACCGGATGTCCAACATGGTGGAGTAATCTTAAGTTTTGACGATGCCTATGTTGACGAATGGTACGAAGCCGATCAATTATTAAAACCTTATGGCTGGAAAGCTACTTTTTGTGTCTGCCGAATTGATTCTATTGGGACACCGCAAATGCAAAAGTTATATGATTTACAAAAAGAAGGACACGAAATAGCAGGGCATGGGTACCATCATTTTAACGCGGTGAAATATATAGCTGCTAACGGAATTTCCACTTATTTGAAAGAGGAAATAGATCCTATGATAGCCTCGATGAAAAAAAGAAAGTTCCATTCGACATCCTTTGCTTATCCATACGGCGAAAGATCGGCCGAATTGGATTCGGCATTGACACCGAAATTCGATATTATTAGAGGTCGTGCTTTTTGTGGTGATGCTCCAGAGAAAGAAGGCTGTTATTTTAGAGGGTCTAAGTTTGTCTATGCTTTTGATATTGATAATAGCCATGTCCATTTCAGCATACCCTATCTTTTAGAGTTATTAGATGATGCCAAACGAACCAATAAAATCCTCGTTTTGTGCAGTCATCGTCCAGTAAAGAACATTACCGATAATTATCAAACCAAATTTGAAACCCTAGAATTTGTGTGTAAATACATGAAGCTAAACCACATGAAGTTCTACACGCTATCCGACTTAAATCAATGGATGTCTAAGTAATATCAAGCTCTAGCGTTGGTATTTATAATCATGTGAGTTGCCTCTAGGGGCTTTTCCAGTCCCATTAGTAGCACCGTTGGCTCCTGTTCTATCGGAAGCGGTTCCTGAGTTGGGATACCTACCTGAAGAGCAAGAAAATATTGTTAAAGCTAAGAAAAGCAATAGCATAGTACGGAAGTAGTATAAAGTTTTCATCATCTACTATTTTAGTACTTTAAAGGTACTTCGCACTAATGGATTTGTTCTTATATACTGATGGGATAAAGTTATACAATTCCAGTACTATTTCATGTTAGGCTACGCTTGAAATCCATCACGGATAGCGGCTTCTAGAATTTTAATATTGATAGCTTTTATCGTTTTGAACTTAATGCAATATCCAGTGACAGTTGCTTTGCCTATGGTATCTCCATAGGTTTTGGCTAAATAGGTTTTATCCTCAATGCCCAAAATATAAACAGAGATGCCGCTAGTGTTAGTACTTAGTCCAATTTGATAAAATTCCTTAGTAGTTCCATCAGCATAGTGTATAGTTCGAAGTCCATACCCAATATTCGGATTAGAAACGACCTTGCCCTCACTATTTTTACCATCCAAGAACCATAGTTTAGCAGTAGGTTCAATACCTTGAATGATACCGTGCAAGATTTCTAAGTCACTGCGTTTAGGTTCAGCTTGACTGGTTATGTAGTTTTTGATTTTTGATTCTATGTTCATATCCTATTTATATAATACCAAAGCACTAATGCGACCCACAGAAATAGTTCCGTTTACCTTCTCAATTCCTTTTTCGTTTACCAAATCTCCATTCGCCACTACGGTCCAATTACCTTCAGGAAGCGTGATGGTTTTATCGGTTTTATCTCCATTCAACACAATTAAGATGTCTTTCCAAGCATCGCCATTAGCATTATTACTGATTTGAAATTGGATTAACAATGAATCTTTACTTTCCCTAAAGGTTACATGCTCTTGTATCATCTTTGCCGTTGGCATTCTAAACGCTGGATGGTTTTTACGCATCGCTAACAACGACTGATAATAAGTAAAGACAGCTTTGTATTTCGATTTTCGACTCCAGTCAATAGCATTAATGCTATCGGGGGATTTATAGGAATTGGCAACTCCTTGTTTGGTGCGTAGCATTTCAGCTCCCGAATGGATGAAAGGCACTCCTTGAGAAAGAAAGACAGTCAATTGTGCCAGCTTGTCCATTTTAATTAAATCGGATTCAGAGGCTTCAGGATTGGCAATTTTTAGTCGGTCAAATAAGGTGTTGTCATCGTGGCAAGAAGCATAGTTAATACTTTGAGAAGGTTCAACAGCCCAAGGAGCATCTGAATGATTGACGGCTTTGTAATTAATTTGCGGATGCGAAACAGCGCCCACTATGCCAAACTTCACACTCTCGGCCGTTCCCGTTTTTCCACCAACAAATCCGGTTTCTTTTACCTTATCATAAGGTCCGTGCAAACCGTCCCGAATATCATCACTAAAAGCGGCAATCTTATTCAATTGATAGACATTTTTCTTCACCGCTCTAAGTTTCTCGTCAAGCGGACTAGCCCCTGCAGTCCAACCTTCGCCATAAATAAAGATAGAAGGATTGATTTTATGCAAAGCCGCACTGATGTCATTCATAGTAGCTATATCATGCACGCCCATCAAATCAAATCGGAAACCATCCACATGGTATTCTTTCGCCCAATAGCATACCGATTCAATGATGAACTTACGCACCATAGCTCTTTCAGAAGCTACTTCATTTCCACAACCCGTAGCATCTGAGTAGCTTCCATCGGGATTTTGTCTGTAAAAGTAATCGGGAGTAAACTGATTAAAACTACTATCGCGTCCCGAAGTATGATTGTACACCACATCCATGATTACTCCAAGTCCGTTACTGTGCAACGCCTGCACCATGGACTTAAATTCTTTGATACTCACTGTTCCATCCTTGGCATTACTAGCATAACTGCCTTCGGGAACATTATAATTTAATGGGTCATAGCCCCAGTTGTATTGCGCTAGTTCGGGTTTTGACTCATCTACCGAATTAAAATCAAAAGCAGGCAACAGATGAATGTGCGTGATGCCTAGTTCTTTTAAATGATCTATTCCGGTTGATAATCCTTCAGCACTTTTAGTTCCTTTTTCCGCCACGCCTAAGAACTTTCCTTTAGCAGTAATCCCTGAGTTAGCATCGATAGAAAAATCTCTAATATGCGATTCATATAACACCATATCCGTGGCATTTTTTACGACAGGTCCTTTATCAAGAGTCCAGTTTTTCGGATTGGTTTCTTTTAGATTTACTACCATGCCTCGTTTGCCATTTACCCCCACTGCTTTGGCATAACTGTCAGGTGTTTCTAAAAGCCATTTCCCATTTAGCATGACTTGGAAAGTGTAGTAAGTGTTTTTTAGGTCTTTAGCAACTTTGGTTTGCCAAGTGCCTTGCATTCCTTTTACTAAAGCAATCTCTTTCAAAGCAGTTCCGCCACTACCAGCAACATACAAACGTAAAGTAACTTGTGAAGCTTTGGGCGCCCATACTTTAAAGGTTGTTGCTTTCGGTGTATAAGTAACGCCAAGGTCAGTGCCAGCATAGTTGGGATACTCTTGCAATTGGATTTGGGAAACAGCAAGGGCAGGAAGAAATAGCAGCATAAAGAGTTTCATATCAATTTGTTTTCAAATAAGAGTAAAGATATAATTTTTATATTGTTAGTAATGCAACAAAAAAAGTTATACATTTATGAATAGGGCATAGATGGGAGGAATTGTGTAACAAAAGCAATTTGAAACTTCAACATATGTTAAATAATTTATTTAAACATTAATTTCTTCAACAAGCAAGTTAGATTTAGTACTTTAACAGAATAAATTTCTTACTGAAAATATTGATTGAATTTCCTCTAATTTCTAAAAATAGCCTATGACACATACTATACTATTGATAGAAGATAATGAAGGTGATATTGTTTTGATGAAAGAGGCTTTGAAAGAGGCTAATTTTCAAGGGAAAATAATGGTAATAAAAGAGGGTAATGCTGCAATACGTTTTTTTAAAGAAAATGTTGATGCCGAAGCACTTTCCATTAATTTAGTATTACTGGATATTAATCTGCCCAAAAGAAATGGGCATGAAGTGCTAAAGTATATTAAAAGTTCTCCTGAATTAAAGCATTTACCAGTAGTAATTTTTACAACATCTTCTTCAAACGCTGATATAGAAAAAGCGTATCAAAATTTCGCAAACGCCTTTGTTACTAAGCCAACTGATACTGATGAGTTTCTTGAAGTAATTGCAAAAATTCAAAATTATTGGATTTCAGGTATTTAAACGCTAAAAGAAAACAATGCAATATTTCGATTTTGTTCAAAACAAGATTTTAATCGCCAATTACAATTTGATATTTTGAAAACATGAAGAATAGTCTAGAAAAATATAAAATAATTTTTGATAACTCAATATCCGCAATTTTATTTACCACTCCTGATGGCAGTATAGTAGAGGTCAATAAAACGGCAGAAGAAATGTTTGGTTATACCCAACAAGAGTTTGTCTGCTTAGAAAGAAAAGATGTTGTTGACTATACAGATGCTGATATCCAAAAACTTATTCAAGAACGAAAAGAAAAAGGAAGCATCAAAGCGGAGCTGATTGGAATAAGAAAGAATGGCGAAAGATTTCCGATTAAATTCACATCCACCTTATTTGTTGATGATGATGGAAAAGAATACAGTTGCACTACTATGCAAGACATTTCGATCCGAAAAAGTTCGGAACAGGAAATGGCAGTAATGATTGACAATACAGGGGAATCATTTATCTTATTGAATGCTAATTTAAATGTTGTTTCTTTTAGTAAAGAGTTGCAAAATTTAGGTAAAAAATATTTAGGCTTTGAAATAAAAAAGGGAAATTCAATCTTTGATTACGCCCAGCCAGAGCGAATAGCCGACTTGAAAGCCATATACACCAGAGTGCTAAAGGGTGCTGTAGAAAAATCAAACATTACAATTCCCTTGGCTGATGATGCTAACCGGTACTTTACGTTTACTCATTCTCCCACAAAAGATGAAAAAGGAACTATAATAGGGGTATTTGTTACAGCCAGAGACGTTACCGATGAAACCGAGAGTCAACTCGCTATCAAGGAAACTAAAGCGGAGTTGGAGAAAATCATGGATTTTTCACGAGACGTTATTTGTACGATTGATGTTACTGGCAATTTTGTAAAAGTAAGCAAGGCATCTGAAAAAGTATGGGGTTACAGCCCTGATGAATTGGTTGGGCAAAGCTTTACTGCACTAGTTCATCCAGATGATTTAGAAAAATCCATAAAAGCTTCACTTGAAGTTATTGCAGGTATTGATCAAACCAATTTTCAAAACAGGTATATAAAAAAAGATGGTACCATAGTGCCAATTATTTGGTCTGCCAAATGGGATGAGACTGAAAAAATGATGTTTTGCGTCGCCAAAGACGGTACCGAAAAAGTAAAAAAAGAAGAGGCTCTTGTGGAATCAGAGAAACTCTATAAAAATCTTTTTGAGAACAGTCCGGCTCCCATGTTTATTTTTGATTTTAAGACACTTCAAATCATAGATTGCAATGAGGAAACCCTGTTAAAGTATGGGTATACTAAAGAAGAGTTTTTATCGCTCACCATCAAAGATATTCGGCCTCCAGAGGATATTGAACAACTTGAACGTGCCGTTTCCGACGAATCTATTTACGGTAGGATACATAAAAACATTTGGCGTCATAAAAAAAAGAATGGCGACATTATGTTCATGGATATCAGTGGTCACTTAATGACTTACAAAGGAAGGAGAGTATCCTTAGTGATTTTAATTGATATCACCGATACATTAAAATTAGAAGAACAAAAAGAATTTGAAAAAAGGGATAAAGAAGCTTTAATTAATGGTACTGATGATTTAATATGGAGTGTAAGTAAAGATTTTAAATTAATAGCGGCTAATCAAGCCTATATTACTACTATTAAAGAACTCACAGGCATTACCATTGAAGCAGGAGACGACATTTTGATGCCCACTGTTTTTTCTGGGGAACTTAATGATTTTTGGAAAACTTTTTACAGCAGAGCTTTAGCTGGAGAATCATTCAAGGAAGAGATAAAAAGTCCTGCTACTAAAAATAGTAAAGAAACTTGGTCTGATATTTCTTTTAATCCTATTTATAAACAGGGAGAAATAGTTGGGATTGCTTGCTATGGTAGAAATATTACTGAGAGTAAAAAAGCTTTAAGTGTTTTAAAAGATAGAGAGGCCAAATTACGAGCTGCCCAACAAATTGCTAAATTGGGTTATTGGGAAAGAAACATCGAAACAGGTGAACTGTTTTGGTCTTCAGAGGTCTATAAGATTTGGGGCATCAACAAAAATGGTAAGCCCGATTATGAATTGTTTGAGGCTACGATCCACCCAGAAGATATTAATGCTTTCTTGGAAGAACAGTCGGCTGTAATAGCTGGCGATAAAGAAATGGATATTGAGCACAGAATTTTGCTAAAGGATGGAACTATAAAATGGGTACATGTAAAAGGGAGCTCCAAAAAAGACAATCAGGGAAACACTATCTTTTTGGAAGGTACAGTGCAAGATATTACAGAACGTAAGAAAACAGAAGAGAAACTAAAAGAAAGTATTGAACGCTATGAGAATGTTACTAAAGCAACCTCGGACGCTATTTGGGATTGGGATTTAGTGACTAATGTTACTTATAGAGCTGAAGGATTTAAAACCAGTTTTGGATTTAATTTAGAAGAGCTCAACGCTCCTGAAACCAATTGGGATAATTATATTCATCCAGAGGATAGAACCATAACGCAACAAAGTATTAAGGATATAATCCATAGTAATGAAAATTTCTGGAAACAGGAATACAGAATCATAAAGCCTAATGGACAACAGGCATTTGTTCAAGATAGTGCTTATCTTGTAAGAGATGAAACTAATAAAGTTGTTCGAATTATTGGTGCACTTAAAGATATTACAGAACGGAAGAATACAGACGATAAACTAAAAGAAAGTATTGCGAGATATGAAAATGTGACCAAAGCTACTTCAGATGCTATTTGGGATTGGGATATAGCAACTAATAAAGTTTTTTGGGGGGAACCTTTTAATCACTTATTCGGTAAGATGGATGATGTAGCAGTAAGGGATGAAGAAAAGGTTAAAAAGCGATTGCATCCGGAGGAAGTTGAACAAGTTATACAAAGTGCTAAAGAGGCTATTAAAAGTAATGATGCTAATTGGTCCTATGAACATCGTTACCTTAAAGCTGATGGTACTTATGCTTATGTTACCAATAAAGCGCTTATAATCAGAGATAAAAAAGGAAATGCTGTCCGAGTTATTGGCGCTATGCAAGATATTACTCAGCGTAAACAAGAAGAACTGCAGTTGAAATTAATGAGTTCTGTGGTTACCAATACCGATGATGCTGTTTTAATCACTGAAGCGGAACCGTTTAATGAGCCAGGACCTAGAATAATTTATGTAAACGATGCTTTTACCAAAATGACGGGCTATACTGCCGAAGAAATAATTGGTAAAACCCCAAGGATATTGCAAGGGCCGAAATCAGATAAAAAAGAGTTACTACGGTTACGAAAAGCACTTGAAAATTGGGAATCATGTGAAATCACACTTGTTAATTATAAAAAGAATGGCGAGGAATTCTGGGTTAATATGACTATTAGTCCGGTAGCCGATGAAAAAGGATGGTTTACCCATTGGATAGCTATAGAAAGAGATGTAACGATACACAAAAATGAAGAACTGCAAAATGAACTTATTGCTGATATTAGTATTGTTTTTAATGAATCTGCAAAACTTCATGAAACCCTAGATAAAACGCTACGTCTTATTACTAATTTTGGAGGTTTTTGTTTTGCCGAAGTCTGGATTAGTGGTAGTCAAAAAAATGTATTACTAAAAACCAGCACGCACTCTACTACTGCTAACATGAAATTGTTTCTAGAAGATACAAACGCTATAGAAATTTCCAGACAAGGAGAAGGTTTTGTTGGTATCGTTGCTGAAAGCAAGGAGATTGTGATATTAGGAGATTTAGCGAACCAAAAAGTATTAAGACGAAGAGCAACTATCCTTAAATATGGTGTAAAAACACTAATAGGTTTGCCCTTGCTTTCTAATAATGAAGTTATTGGAGTGCTGGCTTTTGGACTAGATTATGAGGTTCTAAATCAGGCTAAATACATCACGTTATTTAATTCCTTGTCCAATTATTTAAGCCCAGAAATTAAACGAAAACAACTAGAGCAAGAATTGAATCAATTATTCAATTTTGCTCCCGATTTAATTGTAATCGTTGGGCTTGATGGATACTTTAAAAGAATAAATCCAGTTGTTTCTGAACTTTTAGGGTATACCGACGCAGAGCTGTATGCGGTTCCTTATACCAATTTTGTTCATCCGGAAGATAGAGATAAATATATTATAGAATTAGACTCGTTAATAGAATCTAATACTACCAATTACTTTGAGATTAGAAATATAACCAAATCAGGAAAGGTAAAATGGTTGGCGTGGAATGCTATTTATATTACAGAAGAAAACAACATTTATGCTGTTGCTAAAGATATTACGGAAAAGAAAGAATTAGAAGAATTACTCCAAAAGGCAAATGAATTAGCCAGAATTGGAGGCTGGGAAGTTGACATCCCTAACAATACTATTTTCTGGTCTGATATTACTAAAGAAATTCATGAAGTGGATCCTGATTATATACCTAAATTAAAATCGGGTGTTCACTTTTATAAAAAAGGAATCAGTAGAAATAAAATCAATAAATATATCAAGCAGGCTTTTAAGACTGGTAAATCTTGGGACGATGAATTTCAAATTGTTACTGGGAAAGGAAATGAACGTTGGGTAAGAGTTATAGGGGAAGCAGAGTTAGTAGATGGAAAATTCAATAGGATTTATGGTAGTTTTCAGGATATTGATGATAGAAAAAAAGCAGAAGAGCAAATTAAAAATAGTGAAGAGCGGCAAAAGTTAATCATGAATGCCGCTTTGGATGCCATTATTTGTATCGATAAAAAGGGAATAATTACCTTCTGGAATCCAGAAGCAGAGCAAATATTTGGATGGAATGCCACAGAAGTTGTGGGTAGGTTATTGTCAGATATTATTATCCCTGAATCTCATCGAGCGTTGCACGAGAATGGCATGAAAAATTATTTAAAAACAGGAAAAGGACCCGCCTTAAACGTTTTACTTCAATTTAAAGCTATCCGAAGAGATGGGGAACATTTTCCAATTGAATTAACGGTATTGCCTATTCTACAGGATGGAGAAGAATTCTTTTGTGCTTTTATAAGAGATATATCAGAACGAAAAGCCTATGAATCTCGTTTGATTGAGTTGAATGAAAGTCTAAAAAAGCAAAAAGCAGAACTTATTGTTTCTAATCAAGAATTAGAACAGTTTGCTTATATAGCTTCACATGATTTGCAAGAACCATTGCGAATGGTTTCTAGTTTTATTACCCTATTAAATAAAAAATATGGGTCCAATTTTGATGAAACGGCAACCAGTTATATTGACTTTGCCTTAGATGGAGCCAAAAGAATGCGTCTGCTTATTTTAGATCTTTTAGAATATTCAAGAGTGGGTAAGATGCCTGAAACAAAAGAGTCTATCGACCTTAATACATTAATTGAAGAAATAAAAATTTTATACAGAAAGCAAATTGAAGAACAAGATGCCAGTATCATTGTTTTTGGGACACTTCCTCTCATAAAATCATATAAATCACCATTGTTGCAGTTATTTCAAAATTTGATTAGTAATGCTTTAAAATACAGTCGTAAAAACATTCATCCGATTATAAAAATTTCAGTTATTACTCAAGATGATAACTGGTTGTTTGCTGTAGAGGATAATGGAATAGGCATTGAGGAAGAATATTTTGATAGAATATTTGTGATATTTCAACGTTTGCATAGTAGAGAAGAATATGGGGGAACAGGCATGGGATTGGCTGTTACCAAAAAAATTGTAGAATCATTGGGTGGTAAGATTTGGTTAGATTCAACCCTTAATGAGGGGAGTACATTTTATTTCACCATACCAAAGCACTTGGCCTAAACCCTCTTGCTCAATATGGTTTTGTTAAGACGTTATGATTTACCCACAAATCAACGAAAGCTTCGCTATTTCGTCAAAGGGCTGTTAGCAGTAGGCTTTAGATTGTTATAAAATTCTTTTCAAAATCGCTTAAATCCGAATTGGATTTAATTTCATTTTTAACGCCAATAATTATCATTATTGGAATTTCGTCAATTTTCCCAAATCCAACGTATCTAAATGTTCCATCATTCATTTTATATAATGCGCCTTCAAGTATTTGGTTTCTGGAATTAAATTTTATTTCGCGCTTTTCTGTAAATTGTATTTGTTCTTCGATTTGTTTTAGCGTTTTTTTACGCATTGAACTTCCTGAAGATTCAATAGTAAACCATGAAGCTGAAAAACCATTGCATTCATTTATTTTAGTTTCTGATTCCGCTACACAATTTTCTGGAATATTTATCGTTGATTTTCCGTATTGAAGTTTTTCAATTTTATTTTGAGCGATTGCTGTTGTTGCAAAAAATAAGAAGGCAAGGATGATTTTTTCTTTCATAGATAAAGTTGGTTAAAGATTACTACTAAAGTTACGCCACTACTCCTAGTAACGAACTTCGGAACTTTTTATTTTCCGTTAAAGATAAAAATTCTTGCGAAACGCAGACGTAAGGGGGGTAAAACAAAAAGTATCACTACACTAAACCAAAAAAGGTCTAAAAAGGTCAATAAAATCAACCATTTAGGCTAAAAAGGTCTAAAAAAAGTTTAAGTACGAAAAGTACATTTACTACCATTTAACTTCCATTGATTGGGTACTTTTAAACGCTTTAAATATCATTACTACCATTACATACATCAAAGAGGTTTAAAATTGCTATAAGAGCAACAAAATAAGCTATTAAACTCTTTTTAATAACCGTTTAAACTAACATTTAAATGGTTTTTTTATGCCTTAAATTTTGATATTTATAATAAATAACAATATTGCAATTATTAATTTTGGAGTGACAGTTGCCGTGACAGTTGCCGTGACAATTTTATAAAATAATTATACATTGTAATACCTATAAATACTAAATAATATAATATAAATATCAAAAACATAGTTATGCAAGTGGGGATAATACTATTTTAAATAATAATAAAAACATATTAAATAATTGAATTACAGTAATTTACTCTAGTCTAATCACTCCAACTACCAATGCTATACCCTTTATATCATCTTTATGTACTTCAAAAGGCTCATAACTTTTGTTATCTGAAACCATTATCAATACATCTTCTTGTTCAGATTTTTTTAGTCTTTTAATTATAATTCCTTGCTCTTTTGTTGCTACTACATGAGTTTTATTCCATTGAATAAAAGTGCTTTCTTTGATAATTGTGCATGCAACTACATCTCCACTATTATATTTTGGATACATACTACTGCCTTCAACCTCAATCATAAAATCTATTTTTTTATGTTTAAATTTTGGAATGACATAGTACTCTTTCACATCCTGCTGCATTATTACAAAATCACTACTACCAAATCCGCCAATTGCTGTTACTGAAACAAATGGAAAACCATCATTTAAATTTTCAATTTGAATTGCAACTGGAACATCTTCCTTTAGCATGGATCCTTCTCCTGTTAATAACCAATTTGAGTTAATGTTGGGAAAACGATTAATTAAATTTTGAATTGGTGTAATACCAGCATTAGTTCTTTTTTTACAGATTTCTGTAATTAAAGAAGGGCTCACTTCTATTTCATTAGCAAAACCTTTAGGGGTATGTACTATTTTAGTAGTTTTTAAATACTCGTAACATTCTAAAAATCTTATTGTTATGTCATTCATATAAAATAATTTACAAAATTCTGTATAATTTATTTTTTACATACAGAAAACTGTATATATTTGCATTGTATTGATATTGTAACCAAATAAAACAATGAGTAAAGATAGAAAAACAAAACCATATGCAATATATAACAAAGCCATTATTAAACGATTACGTGAAAAACATGGCTTTACATCACATTTTATTTACGCATCACTTCGAGGTGATAGAACTAGTGAAAGCTCAGTAAAAATATGTGAAGATTATAAAAATATGGAAATTGAAATCAATAAAACACTAGGTAAGCTATGAAATTTCGCATCATTCATCACGTAAACTGTGACTTCACTTATAAAGTAATCGAAAAGCAATTACTAATAAATGAAACTGTTATCAGCTCTGTATTTTCTGAGGTAAAACCTATTTAATCAGTTGTTAAACTATGTTTGAATATCATCAAAATACACTTTGTGTAGTTAGTAGTTGGCTTTGGGAAAATAATATTCTCACAGCAGAACATTACAGAAAACTATGTAGTAGAGGTCACATCAAAAAACTAACCATTGGCGGAAATGGTCGTAAAGCATTAGTTGCTTTCGAGTCTATTCCAGAGCGTTTCAAAAAAATGATCCGTGAAAAAGGTATTGATCCCTACGCAAGCGTTAAGAAAATTGTTTTTAGTGAATACATGCACTGGGACCACAAAGCGGAGGATTACTATAGAGACTATCTACTTGACAATGGTACCCATTTACCTGAAGAGAAACAACAGGAATATACTCATCAAGCAATAATGTTCAATACAGTTAAGCACATTGCAGTTAATGTAGTAGTTCAAAAGCGTTTTGGAGGTAAAAAACAAATGTGGGAAAGAATGCTGGAGGCAATTCAAAACTTACCCGAAACATGGTTACATACCCGCTACAAAAATGTAATCTCATTCAAAAGAGCATTTAAAAAATATGAAGACGAAGGCTACGGTAGTATAGTTTCTGGAAAGTGGCTTAACTCTAACCCATCAAAAATAGTTGATGATGTTGCTGACTTCATTTTATCTCAATACTGCCTACCTGTTAAGTACACAATATCGGAAGTGATCTATATCTATAATTCAGTTCGTGAGACCAAAGGATGGAAGTCATTAACCGAAAGGGCAGTTGGCGCATGGCTTGATAAGACAGAACAAAAAAGAATTTGGATGCTCGCAAGAGACGGAAAAGAAGAATATATGAAACACTTTGGACATACAGTTACTAGAAATCGTACACAATGGTTCCCTAATGCTTGGTGGGCTATTGATGGAACTAAGCTAGACTTAGTACACTTTGCTAACAACAAACAAAAGATGGCAGCTGAACTAAAAATAAACGTAGTTTTTGACGTTTACAGCGAAAAAATCATTGGTTGGGATATTGCATATTCAGAAAACCATGCATCGCATTTCAGAGCCATAAAAAGGGCTGTAAATGAGTCTGGCTGTAAACCGTTCCTATTTACCTATGATAAACAGTCCGGACACACCTCTGCACGTATGCAAGACCTATATGATAGACTTCCTGCAAAAGGAGGAACGCATTACAGTCACAAAGTAGGTCGTAAGTCATCTCCAGCTGAGCAAATATTCAACCGTTTACAGCAACAAGTAATTTCTAAAATGTGGTTTTCAGACAAACAAGGAATTAAAGTGCGTAAGGCCACTAATAAACCAAACACAGACTTTATAGTTGAGTACAAAGAAGCCCTACCAACGGTTGATGACTTCAATAAAATATTTCAAGCCCTGGTTAATAAATGGAATGCTGGTAAACAAGAAGATTGGACTATGAGTCGAATTGAAATGTATGAGCAACCAACAGAACACCGAGAAGAAATAGACATGATGGACCAGCTTTCAATGTTCTGGATTGACGAAACCAAACCCAAAAAATATTATGCTCACGGATTACCTCTTACGGTTGAAGGTCAAGACTACATATTTGAAGTATATGATGCAAATGGTAAAGTAGATATGGATTTCAGATGGAAATGGGTAAATGAAAAAATAATAGTTCGCTACGATCCTGAATACTTAAATGACTACGTGGCACTTTACGAATTGACACCATCTGGAGAAAAAAGATTTATAACCTATGCTCAAAAGAAAAGAGCTCATGAGAGCATACCAATACTTATGGTTGAAAATTCTAAAGCATTACTACTCGAAGACATGGCTATACGTGATCTAGAATTGAAAAAATCACAAGAGAAATATGAAGCATTGATTGAAAGAACAGGCATCACCCGTGAAAGCTTAATCGAAGAGCAAGAGTTAATGGTAAAATTCCAAGGTCATTTACCCAAAGAAGAACAAATGGTAACCGATACAAACGCATTTCATTCAAGATTTACAAAATATTAAAAACTGTTTAAACCCTAATTAAACCTCACATTATGACACATCAAGACAAAATTCAAACTGTAGAAGCTTTAGAGCGTATGATAACCATAAAAGGTTCTCAAAACAAATTGGCTGCCGATATGCCAGGAGTATCCCCGGCAACACTTTCGCAAATGAGAAATCACAATTGGGAAAATATAGCTGATGAAATGTGGCGAAAAGTTGCTGTTTATGTTGGAGTAAGCTCTAACTCTTGGAACTATGCCCCAACTCGTAACTCAATGGAGCTAATGCAGTTCTTTCAAGATAGTCAAAAGTATTCGCTTGTTATGGCTGTGACTGGAAAAGCTGGAAGCGGAAAAACCGAGACTGCAAAGAAATTTGAAAGCGAAAACAAAAATGTTTTTTTGCTTTCGTGTAATGAATACTGGGATAAACGTTGGTTTTTACGTGAATTATTAGCCAAAATGGGCAAAGATCATGCAGGATTGACTTTACCAGAAATGATGTTCAAAGTTACGCAATTACTAAAATCTTTGGAAAATCCAACTATCATCATGGATGAAGCCGATAAATTGGCGGATAACGTGCTTTTATTTTTCATAACCCTATACAATGAGCTTGAAAATCATTGTGGAATAGTGCTAATGGCAACACATTTTTTAGAAAAAAGAATCAAGCGTGGTGCAGCAATGGAAAAGAAAGGTTACCGAGAGATATACAGCCGTGTAGGACTTCGTTTTATCGAGTTAGAGACTACAAGTTACTCAGATGTAGAAAAAGTGTGTAAAGCTAACGGAATTGAAGATAGTGCTACCATCAGAACCATCAGCAAAGATTGCGAAGGTGACATAAGAAGAGTTAGAAGGTTGATTTTTTCAAATAAAAGAGCTGCATAATGGAATTTAGATATCACCCAATACTTGAAGGGCTAAAGGTCAATGAAGACGGAAGTGAGATTATTTATTTAGGTAAAAAGCTAGAGCCTAAAACGTATGAAAGAACAGGAAAGTCTATCCCGATGCAAGTAGTCAACATAAAGTATAAAAACATCACAGTAATGCGATTGGTAAACGAATGTTGGAATGGTGAAAGTGAAAATTTAGACTACATAACTAAAAAAATAGATCCAGAAAAAGGAAACCATTATTCTAACCTGTGCTGGTCTAAACAAGGAGTTGGTATGTCACATGACAATAGCCCAAACTTTGGTACAAAACCAAAGTTTAGTGAACAGCAATTCAAAAACTTAAAAGCCGAAATCAAACCAGGCGAAACTGTAACTGATTTTTTAAAGCGAAAAAAAGTAAGTACAAAAGCCTACTACACAGCCAAAAAGAAGTATGAAGAAAAGCAATAGAGCCTATTCAATATCAAACGTTCTTACTAAAAAGTTTCATCCGTTAGAATTTGAAGGCGAATGGGAAGATACTTTGGGAAAACCAGATAAAGCATTTTCAGCAATACTCTACGGAGGAACATCTAACGGAAAAACAGAAGCTGGAGTAATGATTGGAAAGTATTTAAGCAATTTTGGTAAAGTAGATTACAATTCACTTGAGCAAGGATTGTCAGCCACTATAAAAGATGCCTTAATTAGAAATCACATGGAAAGTTGTAAAAATAATTTTCGATTGCTTGATAGAATGCCATTTGATGAATTGATAAAACGGTTTTCAAAGCCAAAAAGCGCCGATTTTCTTATAGTTGACTCTGTACAATATTTGAGAATAACCAAAGCACAATACTATCAGTTGAAAGAACTAATGTTATCAAAAGGGAAAGGCATCATATGGGTTAGTCAAGCAAAAGGGAAACTTCCCAAAGGAGCTTTAGCCGATGATATCATGTTTGATGTAGACTTGAAGCTTTGGGTAGAAGGTTTTAAAATTTTTCCTGAAGGAAGATTAAACGGCGGCGGAGAACCTTTCATTATATGGCCCGAAAAAGCAGCAAAATATTGGAAAGAAATAATATAAACAAAAGACATGAAAACAACAATCAGCACAATACTAAAAAAAGACGAAGTAGAATTCGAAGAGATACAAATAGCTAGATATATGCGTTGGTGCATTAATTTATCTAATAAAACAGGGTTGAGTTTACAAGCTATACTTGCCAACACTGGTATAAACAACTATTACAACTACGAATTTTCAAAGCTTGAAAATAAGTTTAGAAGTTTAGTTAATGGAAAAAGTCAATGGCTTGAGCCAAAAGCTCTCGAAGATATGTATAACATAATTGTTGTTGATATTTTTAAGATATATCCATCTCCATTAATAGAAGCAGCTAAAAACTTAAAAATAGAAAACCCACCATATACCATGAACTAACTATGAATTATCAAGCCCTAAACTCTCAAGAATATGAAAAAATAAGCTCTCGACTTGAGCTATTGTTTGAAGTACTATGGCATTGCTCACAATGTAAAGAAGTAAATCGAAGTGTTTTTACAGTCAATGAGCGAATATTAATCAACCAGGAGCGTGGAGCATTAATGAGTCAACAAAATTTGCTTTTAGAGATTTATAATGAAGATGTCCGCTACTATCAAGTGCATGAAAATATTGAAAAAAAAATACAATTAATAAAATCTAAATTATAAAACTATGAATAAAACAGATGAACCAATAGACATCAAAAATCTATCTGCTGAAGATAGAAAGGCATTAAAAGCACAACTTGCTCAAGAGGACAAAGCAGAAAAAGAAGAAAGACGTGCCAATGTCCAAGCATTAAAAGACATGGGACTTGAGTTCCTCAATACAAACATTGATTCTCTAGCATTAGCGCAAAGTGAAATGGAAACTAATGTAGCTAGCATTTTCAAAAATATGTCAAGCTATATTGATTTAAAAGCAAAAATTTACGGACTCGACAAATTAGATCAGGATAGCCATACTATTACTCATCCCGATGGCAATTGCTCTATTACAATTGGCTATAATGCTGGCATTTCATTTGATGGTACCGAAACCGCTGGTGTACAAAAAATAATGGATTACATCACAGCTTTATCTGGAAATGAAGAGGATGAAAATGCAATGAAATTGGCTAAAGCAGTTAAATTCTTTTTAAAGCCAAATTTAAAAACAGGAATGCTTAATCCTGGTCGTATCATTCAATTGAACCAAATGCGAAAAGACTTCAATTCTCCAGAGTTTGATGAAGGAATGGATATTATCATCGATGCTCAAAATAAAACCAAAGGCAGCACTTATGTGAGCGGTTGGAAGCATGTAGATATTGGAGATAATAGAACTAGAAAACTAGAGTTCAGATTTACAGTATAAAATGGAAAAGTTAATTCAATTAATACAAATCTTTTTGAAAATAGTAGCATGTGGAGCAGTTTCCATATTGGGATTTTATGTATGTATTTGGATTGGATTATTTCGGAATTGGTTTTTAAAAACGATGGATGATTTAAGCAAAAAATATAAAAGATAGTTTGATTAGGTTAACTGGTCTCCCGGAAAGTGGCAAAAGCGCAAAGTGGGGTTTGCGTACAGGTTCGAGTCCTGTTCCGGGAACAAAATAAAAACAACAATGACAACAACAACTAAGAGACAACCAATAGCATACAATGGCAGCGGTTCTGCCATTGATAACTATATGAAACCACAACCCGAGCAAGTGCAAAAGGTTGAAAATTGGGCAAGTTTTACCAAATTAAAACCTGATCCTAAAAAGCGTAAAGTATTGTTTTCATTATTGCATCAAGCGCAATGGACAAAACCGAATGCAAAATATGGAGAAGTTCCAAACTTAGAACGTTTGAGCGATTTTTTGAAAAGTGATAAGTCTCCAGTACAAAAGAAGTTGATTGATATGGAAATTGTAGAAATGGAAAAAATAATCAAAGCTTTCAAAGGAATAGTAAAATCAACATGGAAATAACCTTCTCAATATTAGACATAATTATAATGGAAATAGCAGCCTACGTAATCGTAACTTTTTTACTTGTTTTTTTTCTTGCTGAAAGGTTAAAAAGAAAAATAAAGCAATCACAATGCATACATCAGAACAAATTCACACACGTTCAAACTAGTTATGCAACTTGTGAAGAAACCGTAGAAACATGCCTTGATTGTTTTAAAATACTTTCTAAAAAAACCGACTGCAGATGAAAAAAATAGAACTACAGCTTACAGCTAGACAACTAAATACTTTAGTGTATTGCTTCAATTTTATAGGTTTTACATATCCTAAAACACGTGAGCAAAAAGTAATGAAGTCCATACTAGATGATGTCATATTGAGAGTAAAGAAAAAGCATTTAGAGGTTGAAAGTAGTGTTAATACGCTTTTCACAAAACCTAAAAAGTCAAAATTCACATTCAAATATTATGAAGCCGATTGTTTGGAGAAGTTTTTAATAATGAGTGAGCAACAAAGCTTAAGCGAGTATGATAGAAATGTAGTTCTTTTTATAAACAACAAAATAAACCAACAATTAGCATGACAACAATTTACATCGCTGGCAAAGTTACTGACGTTCCAGTTGCCCAAAGAACAAAGAAGTTTCTAGAAGCTCAAAACATGCTTGAAAAAAGAGGTTTCAAAGTTATTAATCCAATAAAGTTAATAGCTGACCCACATACTAATTGGCATGAGGCAATGGATGTTTGTTTAGTGGCATTAAAACAATGCGATGCAATATATATGCTTCCATGTTCTGTTGATAGTACAGGTGCTCAACTTGAATTACAACATGCTTTAGATTTAAACATGGATATCTATTATGAATTAGAAAATGTTGAAGATGGAACAACTGACAACCTACCGAGCTAAAGGAAAAACAATAGGGCTTGAGTTCCTTTTTAAATACGATTTAAACGGCAATTTAAAGTATTTTGAAATTGTGGAAGGCCAACTAAATGAAGAGCAAAAAGGGTGGTTATTCAGCAACAACTTTCCAGCAACTGAAGCAGATATAAAAGCGAAGTGGTTGAAGCTTGAAAAGTATAAGAAACACTTTGAATTAACTGTTGCTCCAGCAAATTTAAGTTTTGAAGCTGCATGGGAATTATTTGGACACAAGATTAAAAAGTTTGAAGCTGAGGAGCGATGGAAGAAAGCAACAGAAGGAACTAGAATAAAAGTATTTACATCGATACCCGCCTATAAAAAATATATAGAACGAAAAGGAGTATCACAAACCAATTTAGCCACATTCATTCATAAACGATATTTTGAGGATGATTGGAGAAAAGCATAAAAATTTAAACATTAAAACAATTATAACATGAGTGAACAATTAACAGTACCAAAAGATGTTGTATTAAATGAATACAACAAAGCAAAAACAAGAGGCAAAGTTCGATTAGAACGAATATTCGGTTTAAAGACTTTCTGTCCTAATATTATGGATAGGATTAATGGATTTGAAGACATCTGCAAAGAGCTTGGGAAAAATCCAAAAGATTACATCTGCAAAAGTGATGATCCTGATGATATAGCAGCCAATGCTCTTAAACAAGCATTATTAATTTCAAGATGTTACAATGCTGCTGAAGCTCCAAAAACTATTGATTGGGCTAATTCTAATCAGCCTAAATACTGTCATTATTATGAGTACTCTCCTGCCTCGGGCTGGTCGTTGTTCGATGTCGATTTCTGGATCTCGTGTACGTACTGCGGCTCCCGCCTTTATTTCATAAACAAGGAACACGCACAAGATGCTTGGAACAAATTCTCTGAAATTTATATTAATCTAGTAAAATAACAACAATGGAATCTAAAATTTTAACACTAGCCGATGCATTCATCGCTGAAGGAATTAACCCGGATACAAGACCGGATGTTTCAATGCTTCCTGAAATAGATCAGGAGCCAACAATCAAAAAGTTTATTGCTGAAGTACTGATAAGAGCATTAAATAATGAAGGTCAAGAAAAGCCTTGGGTAGCTGATTTTTCAGATGATAGTCAAACTAAATATGAACATATATACCATTTCTCTCCTGCCTCGGGCTGGTCGTTGTTCGGTGTCTTTTACTGGAGCTCGGTTACGTACTGCGGCTCCCGCCGAGTTTTTAGAACGAGAGCCATAGCAAATGATGCTTGGAACCGTTTCAAAGAGCATTTCATAGCAATTTTATAATCTAAAAAAAACAAGGACATGAGTAAAAAAAATATAACATTCGAAGAGTTCTGCGCATTAAAAGGAGTATCCGCAGTTCTACCAGAAATCACAGGTATTTCTGAAAAAGTCAAAAATCAAATGTTGGCAACCTATCAATGGGAATTTATCGTTAAAACATTAAATGATGAAGGTCAAGAAAAAGAGTGGGAACCTGACTATGCAAATGAGTATGAGCAAAAATGGGAATTATGGGTTGAGTTCTCTCCTGCCTCGGGCTGGTCGTTGGTCGATGTCGATAGCTGGTCCTCGCATACGTTCTGCGGCTCCCGCCGAGTTTTTAGAACGAGGGAAATTGCACGTTATGCAGGAACAGAACTATTACATTTCTACATAGCAACTTTTTAAATTAATTAAGGTTGTACATTGAATGCTGCTGCTTTGGTTCGGTCTCCTGCCTCGGGCTGGTCGTTGCTCGTTGTCGATTACTGGTCCTCGCGTACGTACTGCGGCTCCCGCCGAGTTTTTAGAACGAGGGAAATTGCACGTTATGCAGGAACAGAACTATTACATTTCTACATAGCAACTTTTTAAATTAATTAAGGTTGTACATTGAATGCTGCTGCTTTGGTTCAGTCTCCTGCCTCGGGCTGGTCGTTGAACGATGTCGATAACTGGAACTCGAATACGAACTGCAGCTCCCACCATGTATAATAAAATTATTCAATGTAAACCCTGCCAGCATGGCAAAAAATCACAAAGTTAAAGGGGCATTAGTATTCAATTCTTGTAAAGAACGTGACCCAATAATGCAAAGGCATGAAACGCAAAAACAATCTTTTTAATCAAATAACATCTTTTGATAACCTCCGATTAGCTGATACCCGCGCCCGAAAGGGTAAGGGTAGTCAGTACGGAGTAAAAGTTTTCGACAGAAACCCGGAAGGAAATTTACTCTTACTTCAAGAGCTTCTAATCAATAAAGGATATCAAACCTCTGAATATTCTACATTCAAAGTGTACGAGCCAAAGGAACGCCTTGTATTCCGTTTAAAATACTTTCCCGACCGAATCACCCATCATGCAATTATGAACGTTATGGAGCCATTATTTGCATCATGGTTTACAAATGATACTTACAGTTCAATAAAAGGAAAAGGAATTCATGCAGCTGCTAATGCAGTTAAAATGGCCATACAGGATAAAACTGCTACAGCATATTGTTTAAAGCTTGATATTACTAAATTTTATCCCAATGTTGATCATGATATTCTAAAGCAATTACTGCGAAGAAAAATAAAAGACAGGGATTTACTTTGGATACTTGATGAAATAATTGATAGTGCACCAGGCATTCCAATTGGTAATTATTTGAGTCAATACTTCGCTAACTTTTATCTTACTTATTTTGACCATTGGATCAAGGAAACAAAATCAGTAAAAGATTATTTCAGATACGCTGATGACATAGTAATTTTTGCAAGTACTGCAAAGGAGCTACACAAGCTTCGTGTAGAAATTACTGAGTATTTGAAAAGAGAGTTAAAATTGGATGTAAAAGGGAATTATCAAGTATTTAAAATCTGTAAACGTCGAGGTCTTGATTTCGTTGGATATGTCTTTTGGCATACACATACATTTATGCGAAAGTCAATCAAAAAGAATTATGCCAGGGCAGTAAAAAAGAAAAAGCCCAAATCTACATTAGCTGCCTACAAAGGATGGGCGATACACGCCGACACTAAACACTTAAGACGAAAATTAGCAGCATAATGAGCAATAACTTTAAAGACTTCGGAATAACACCAGAAGTAAATTATTTCACAGGTAAAAGCATCTCAATAGATGAAATACTAAACATTAATATCAAAGTATTCAGTTTCAAAATAGAGCCTTCTAAAAAGAAAGCAAATAGCGACTACTTAACACTTCAAATTGAACATGAAGATAAGAAAAGAGTAATTTTTACAGGAGCATCAATTTTGATACAAACGATTAAAAAAATTCCATTAGAAAAATTTCCATTTAATACAACGATTGTGAAGAAAAACGAATATTTAGAATTCACTTAAACAAATTTCTTACTTTTATAAACTTTAAAAACAACAAATCATGAAAAAATTTATTTTATTACTTAGTCTTTTAGCTATTATTAGTTGCACAAATAGTAGCCCTGATGATTCAAATGTAAAAGATGTAGCAAGAGCTGTAATTTTGCATAATTTAAAAAGTGCAAATTCTACTGAATTTCATCATAATGAAACAATTAATCATTTAAATGATAATACATTTGAATACAAAGAAACAATTAATGCAACAAATAGTTTTGGAGGTTCTTTAGTTGAGAATGCAACAGTAAAAATTAAATGGACTGGAGGTGATCCATCAAAAACTGAAAATTGGAGTGTCGTTGATGTAAATTTTTCAGAAAGATAATTAGATTAAAGCATATAAACCCACTATTAAAGTGGGTTTTTTTATGTCAAATACTTTCTTACTTTTGCTATATGTCTAGCTCCGATAATCGTTCTCTTGGAATTCAACGCAATAAGCTGTTACGATACAAGCTTATCAAAGAGCTATATGAAAAACATAAAACGGAAGACATTCCTACAACCGTGGTTTGGCGAAAGTACATTTGCCCAGTTTATCCAATTTCTAGAACTACATTATATGAAGTTTTAACAACTCCTGTAACTTCTGAACTTCGAAAGATTGAACTGCTTATTGATCAGCAAACAAAACTATTTGATTAGACATTGGTAATACCAATAGTATAAGTCACTTCATATTCTTGAATACCATCGTCACGCTTTACTTTTCGTATGTTTGTTCTCATCATAGCACCGGCAGAACCTTCAACACTAATTCCGTGAAGCTTCTTATGTATATCTTCCACAATATCCCAAATGCTCCAAGAATTATCTTTTTGTGATTGTGGTGTTCTGGCACTTGTGTTGGTAAGTTTTAAATTGGCAATACTCAATACAATTGTTCCAGTTGCCATTTGTCGATTAACAGGAGTTAAACTTCTATCTTTAGAAATATCACTATACTGTAAGCTTCCAATATCAATAAGTACCAAAGGAAATTGAGTTGGTGGATTTGGACTATAATCATCCAATTGGCCCCAATCTTCATCAATGTATTTCAGTTGCGGGACGTTGGTTAAAATGCTTTGAATATTCTGTAATACTGCTTTCATCGTTTCAGTTTATTAAAAATTTGCTTTTCTATTTCTTTCATGTTTAGATCAACAACATGTTCAATTCGATGTCTTACTTCTGGGTGATCACCTATGAACTGTCGTTGCTTAACTTTCATTTTTGCTCCTACTTTTTGTAATGCTAAAGATTTCCACATTCCTGCCTCTTTAGAAAGCCTCATGCCTCTTTTGTCAAGAACCGCTGTCTTTGTTTTTACATCATATCTTACAGCATTTACAGCCTTATAATACATAGCCCAAAAGAAACGTTTCATTTTTTCAGTAACAATAATCTCTCCACCTTCATTTTGCAAACTAGCATACGGTAAACTACTAGACCAGGTTAACTCATTATTACTTTGTATTGATTTTATGGAACGACGTAGTTTGCCGCTTCTCATCATCAAAGTTCCTTTTCTATTTGTGAATTTTGTATCCTCCCAAGCTTTATCAAAAAATGCTGTACGTTCAAAGTTTCTGTCGAATTCCTCTGTTAAGTCAACCCTCAAATCGGAGAGAATATTTTTTATAAAATCTTGCATTTCAAAAAGTTTTGTATATTTGCAACTTAGAGTTCGAAAAAAAATGTTAGGATTGAGACCTGATTGAGTTTTTTTTGGACTCTATTTTTTTATGATAAGATTAGCAGAATAAGGTTTTTCAAACTTTCCATTTATCTCTTCAGTATTTAATCTAAAAAGTTGTTTTTTCCATTCAAATTCATAATAATGAAAATTAGTAACCCCTTGTAAAACTTTCTTTTGATAGTTTTTACTATTTGGATCTAAAGGGGCAGTTCCAAGATGTTTACAGTTTTTTAAATTGGAAATTATATTTTTTGCAACTTCTTTTAATTCGGGTGCAGAAAAATGGTCACCAATACTTTTTATAGAACCTCTGGATATTTTAACTTGTCCAGTTTTAAAGTTTTTAAGATTTACAATTTTTGCAGTTTCTGGAATATTAGCTTTTGCCCATTCTTTAATTTCAGCATCTTTAGCTTTTCTTAATGCTGCATTTGCATTGGTAAACATTTCGTTTATAATTGGAGTAGCGACCTTAGCTCCAGCAATCATATTGTTTGGGTGTAATGGAGGTAATAACTTTTTATCTGCACCAGGATTAAATCTAAATATGGCTAGTCGGTTCTTACCATCTTTGCCAATTTGAGTAGTTGCTGCTTCTCCTTTAGTTATGCTTTCTTCAGAATTACTAACAGGATATTTATCTTTTAAAACTTCTACAAGTGTACAACGACAGTTCCATCCATTAGGGGGAGTGTAAGAACTCCAAAAAGCATCACTTTCAGGTAGAGTAGTTCCATTAAGATTTGCATGTTCTTGTCGAACTCTCGTATCTCCTGCAGTTCTATATTGCAAATAGTATCTGTTATTAGTGCCAAACGTAGACCATTTGGCAGCCATTTGTGACGAACTTACGGCAAACTCGTATTCAGACTCTAAATAGGTTTTATTGTAGCTTACATTAAGTTTGTCAAATTCATTTGATAATTGTTGAAAGGGTTTTAATTTACCATTGTCATCAAGTAATAATTTTGAAGCTTCAAAAAGTTGTGCATGTGTTTTCAAACCACCAAACAAAAAAGCATCGCTTTGTAAAGCTATACGCATTTCACTTGGCATGTCATTGTCGGTAATTGCAAAATTGAAAACATCAAAAGTTTGATTAATCAAATCTTGATATGCCTTTTCAGTTTTTAAATCTTGTGGTTTGTAACTACCAATTTCGTGCAAGCGTTTATAGGCTGTTTTACCAGCATTTAAAACGTTTTTAAAAGAATTACTTATTGATAAGTTTAATTGTTCTGATTTGTGTTTACAATCATCACACCCACAATTATACAAGCTTGTAATTCGAGAGTGAAATGCCCTAAAATAATTAGGGCTTAGACGAAAAAACGCTCGTAGTCTTCTAAACTTAATTTAGCCGGAGGTGTAGGGTTCAATTGTTTTGCTCCAATCACTTCAATTCCAAAGGTATCTTTCACCCAATTAGAATCTATTTCTAAAAAGGCAGCAGCTTCAGTTGTCATTTTCCATAACTTATCTAAATCCTCAGCTGGAGGATAAGTGTATATAACATCTTTTGTAATAATACCTAAAGCTTTCAATGCAGGAATTACAGTTGAATTCCATGCTTGCTCAATAAGAGACAAATCACTATCTATTAAATCTTGTAAAATTGATATTGACGTTTTCTCTTTTGAGTTAGAACCGTTCTTGGTATCTTGGCCAACAACAGTGCCTGCAATTCCCATAGACATTTCATTATTACAAAAAGTCATAATTCCTTTGTAAACATCACCGTTAGTTGATACACCTTGTGCAAACTCGAAGCTTTCGTTTTCATCGATAATAAACCAAGCTGCAGCACCCATGTCTTTCATCATTCTTTCTCCACGACTTACCATAGTTCTGTCTTGTGTATTAGTTTTTAAAACACGAGGTGGAATTCCATATATCTCACAAAGTTCCGAATAACAGCTTTGAGCAAATCTTTTAAAAAGTACGTGAGGAATGCATCCGTCTAGTAGTCCAAAATCTTTATTAGCTCCAAATTCAATTAACCAAGAGCCATATTCTTTTTGCTGACGGTATTCTATCTTCTTTTCGTCTAAATAATCGTAAATCAAATAGCCATTAACAGGCTCAACATTTTGTCTGGGTACTAGATTAAAAACTAAATCACCATTAACATAGTCAAATTCTCCAAGCGAGTGACCATAGTAAATAGTTTGTAAAATAGCTTTATTGACTTGGTATACAAATCTTTTATTTTGCAACAAGTCTGTTAATTCTTGATCTAAATTTCCTTTTAAATCTTTCATTATAAAAGGCTTTGAAAGCGATTTTAACATTCTATTATTTATCTGACTTTGCAAATGCAAATCAACCATAATGTTATCAACCAAATTGTAATATGGATAACGTTTAGGGTTCTCAGCACTCAAAAACATATTTTTGGCAAGCATCCAGTTTTTTATATCCTGGCGTGTTTGTGAAATAGTTTTTGGAGCAATGGTAGAAGCATAACTAGTGCCTTTTTTTGCTGTCGTATTTCCAGCAGCTAAATTTGTTGTAGCAATTTTAGACCCTAAAGCCACATCTATAATATCTTTAAATTTTCCCATCTTAATAATCGTGATTAAATTTTGCTCTTGAACCAGAGCTAAAAGGATTTCTGTCTTCAGTAGTTTCAATGTCAATTCTTGGTAGTGATGTTAGAACCACAGTTCCTTTTGCTAGTTTGGTAAACCAATCTATAGCTCTATCATATCTTTCTTTAGCTTGTTCATAGATAAAGTCAGCATTACATAAAACTGCAACGTGGAATTTTGCTAAAGTCAAACAGTGTTGAAGTATCAATGAATTTCTGTCTAATCCTGTTGCTGAAAAAATGGCTTGAACATCATAAACAATGCGCCCATCAAAAGTTTTTAAACTATTGACATTTGCTGTCAAATAACTTTTTGCCTCTTCTACTGCAGCAGAAAGAGCTTGAGCGACAATATTCTCGTCACCTTCAGTTATCTGATCTACTTGGTATGCGTATATCACATTTCCAAAGTCTTTTTTTTCTAAAAACATAAATTAATATTTACGGTTACTTCTTTCTCCAAAAGCATAACTAGCTCTGGATATTCTGCTCTTTTGGTTTAAATATGAAAATGCCCCGTGTGTTGCATCTGGACCATCGTCGTGAGAATTACTTCCTTTTTCAAAGGCTAAAAACTGATCAATTAAAACCTGCATATCATTGTTTGGAATTTCATCAGAATTGAAAAAAACATTCTTGCGTTCAAAGTGTCCATTAAGACTTTCAATTCTATCATATTTATCAGCTTTACTTCTTTTGTCTGCTGAAACTGGAATGTAATAACCTCTCTTTTCACCTTCAGCATCAAAGTCAGATACAAACTCATCCATGGCAAAAAGCCCTTCAATTTTATACCGAATGTTAAAGTTTTCTAGATTATATAATTCATACATATCATAAAGCCATTTTGCAGAGTGAGCTCGGCTTTTTTGTTGTAAATAGGCTAATAGTATATGAAATTCTTTGCCTTTTATCCCTACTAAAACAAGTGCTTTGTAATCAGCGTTTGCCTTATATGACAAATCGCCATAAAAACACAGAGCTTCATAATCTTTTAGCGGGAGTGCCTTTTTTCGTTGGATATCTTCATATTTAAAAATAGCACCATCTTCAATGTGAACGTGCATATACTCACGCATGAAGGAACGATAAGGCATTTTGTTAAATTTCTTTTTCCAAAAATCTGCACTTGTTTTTTCTTTCCATTCAGGTTCAAAAGTTGCAGTATCTTTAACAGCACAAACTGTTAGAATAGAATACAATGTATCTGTAAGATCATCCTCATCTTGATTTTTAATGACTTCTTTAAAATAAAGTTTTAGTCTATTGGTAATACTATTTTTATGGAAGTTATTATTAGCATAAACAAATCTCTCTATAGCATCATCATCGGCATCGAAACAACCCCAAATATCTTCGGTAATCATATCAACAGACTCACGCATTAATCTATCGTTATTTACGTGTTTTTTACTATCAACATCATCAACAGCGATATAGTCCGGTCTTTCAGCTTGCTCTCTTGCACCCCTTGGATTTTGTCCAAAACCAAGTGACATAAACTTAGTGCCGTCTACAGTCGTAAAATCTCCATCAGCCCAACTTCCTTGTTGGAATTTTTCACCATAATCATTTTTTAAACGGTTATTAAATTGTAACTGTCCTTGTATTCCGCTTAATAAAGTATTTGCCTTTGGTTCTGTTTCTCCGATTAATAGCATGAACTTTAATTGGCCAAGAACTAAGTATAGAAATAATGGAATTCCCATATCAATATGTACAGACTTACCAGCACTTCTAAACATTTCAGCTACAAAGCGTAGACGCTTGTTTTTAATAATTATGTCTGCCATTTTCTTATGAAACCAACCACATTTTTTCTTTGCATAATTTGGAAAATAGTACTCAAACCAATCAATGTAGTTACTCTCTAATTTTTTAATTCTATCTCTTTTTTGTTGAGCGCTTTCATGTATATTAATAGAAGTGGCTTGACCAATACGAATGCAATGTTTATCGTAGTCTTGGAGTAACTTTAAATATTTTGAATTCTCTATACTCATTAGTTTTCTAAACTTATTCTGAATTGTAAAAATTGCTTGTGAAATGTTGTGCATTTTGAAGCAAATGCAGGGTCAATTTGAGAAATGAACAGGTCTAATTCTTTCAGTATACTATGTACAACTATTGGATCGGCTTGCTTATTTAAACGGTCAAGTGTTGCCATTAATTTAGAAATGCTATCGGCAGGAAGTGTTGCCTTTTCACCATTAGCAATTTTTAATAATTCTTTCTGAAGCAATTGTTTAATTTTTGTTGGTGATGCATGAAAGTCCAAACGTTTTTGCTCCCAATCATATTTTTTCACCCATTCACCAATTGTCTTTTCTGTTACTTTAAATAATTCTGCAACTTCTTTTTGAGTTACTTCTATATTTTCCATATAAAGAGCTTCGGCTTTAACTCTTATGCCATCTTTTGACCTTGCCATTTTCTAATTATTTGTTTCAAAATTGAAGTATTAGAAGCTCTTAAAAAAATTACCGTTTACTTGCTTTACACATCTGTTAGGTCTTGCTACACAAGTGTTCAACAGCCGTGCATTAATTTTATTTAGAAAAGCTATCTACTAATATTTGTCATCTCAAAAGCGGACAAATCGCTTTGTTAAGCTGAAAAATAAGTAATGCCAAAATCAAAAGTTTTTGTTCTAAATGATGATACTGTTCAAAACAGTTATGGCTTTTTCATATTAACATCTGGAGGTAAACTGGATCGTTTTAAAAGCAATCCTGTGATGCTTTCTAATCATGTTAACTTAAATGAAAATGTTATTGGTCGTTGGTCGAATTTGACTGTCATGGATGGTATTATTCAAGCCGAACCTGAATTTGATGTAGACAGACCAATTGGTTTGGAAATATCTGGCCAAGTCGAGCGAGATTTTATAAAAGGGGCTTCGATGGGAATTTTACCAGACTGGGATTCTATGGAAAGAATCGGGGATAAACTCATTTTAAAAGAATGGGAATTAGTCGAAGCTTCAATAGTTCCAGTTCCATCCAATAGAAATTCAATCGCTATTTATAGTGTTGATGGTAAAATCTTGGAAGAGTCTGAAATTCAAAACTTATGCTTGTCTTTTCAAAACGAGGGAAATCCAAACTTAAATCTAAAAAACAGTAATATGAAAAAAATCCTTTTAAGCGTAGCATGTCTTATGGCATTAGGTTATAAAGACCAACCAACGGAGGGGCATGATGCTTCAGATGTTGAAAGTAAAGTTTTAGACTTAGCTACCAAATTAAAAGCACTTGAAATTGAAAATGAGGGCTTGAAACTTGCAGCTCAAAAAATCAAAGAAACTCAAGAAGCTGAGGCAAAAACTAGAATCACTACCAAAGTAGAATTGGGTATTACTCAAGGAAAATTTGGAGCTGATAAAAAAGAGGAAATGATCAGTTTAGGATTAGCTTCTGAAAGCGGATTAGATACAGTATTAGCATCTATTGCTCCTAAAGCAAATTTTACAGCTGGTCTGGTTATTCCTTCTGGAAATGGTTCTGCAACTGTGGTAACTATGGAAGAATTCCAAAAGCTTTCTGTTGAACAACAATTATCATTCAAAAATGATAGTCCAGAAGAGTACAAAAAATTATTTTCTTAATCAATAAATAAAAAAATATGCCAGCAAATTTTGCAGAGGTTTGGGTAAATAGAGTTATTCAAAACTTAACTACAACAGATGTAGCACCCTGGTTGGATGGAATTCCTGAATTAGATACTACAGTTGCCGAAATGGGATCGGGTGAAGCTTCAGAAATGAATGTTATTCACATTCCTAGAACCAATTTTAATCCTAACGTATTATTGAATAACACTGCTTATCCAATTGCGTTACAGAGTTACACAGACGATGAAGTTGTTGTTGCTCTTGACAAATATCAAACAGAAGTTACAACACTTTCGGATGATAAAATTGTTGGAGCTTCATATAACGTGATTGATCCTGCCACAAAAGGCCACGTTAAAGCAATCAATTCTAAAAAGTTTAAAAAAGCAATACATGCTATTGCTCCTGCCTCTGATTCACTTTATACTCCTGTAATTGTTGCAACAGGAGACCCATTAGTTGCGGGTGGTTTACCAACATTAACTTATAATGATTTGGTAACATTAAAGGACAGATTAGATGCAGATGATACTATTCCTGTAGAAGGAAGAAGATTAGTATTGTGTTACCGTCACTGGAACGACATCTTGAGAGATAGAAAGTATTTTGGTGATAAGTTGGTAAACTACAACACTGGTATGCCAGCTCCAATTATTGCAGGTTTTGAGTTGTATCAATACAATGGTAATCCATTGTTTACTTCAGCAGGAGCTAAAAAAGCTTTTGGTGCTGTAAAAGCAACAGGTGATCGTGAGGCTTCTGTAGCTTATTGGGTAGGTGCAATTGCTAAAAAAACAGGTTTTACAAAGCAATATTTCACTCCAGCTGCTATCAATCCTAGAACACAGGCTAATGAATTGAACTACCGTCATTATTTTATTGCGGTTCCTTTTCAAGCTAGAGCAGTAGCTGCTATTTATTAATAAATCAATGGCCACTATCAGTTGATAGTGGCTATTCCTTAAAACTTATTAACGTGTTAGAAACTGTTGTTTATCCTGTCCTTGCCTCTGGGCTTACTGCTTTTATTCTTAAAATAATAGAATGGAGAAAAAACAAAGCCGAATCCAAATCAACTGAAATTGATAACGAAGCTAAGTCAGCTACGTTTTATCAAAATCTATTAGACGATGCTACTAAAAGGATAAACCAGTGTCTTGAAATCATTGATAATCTTAATGGAAAAATTACTGAACGCGATAAGATTATTGAAACTCAAGATATCGAAAAAAAGCAGCTTCAAACACACATAAAAGAGTTAATGGATTCTATCGAAACGTTGACAACTGAAATAAAGAAATTCAAACAACTAAACGGTAAAACAGAATGAGCACATTAGCATTAAGAGCACTTGAAATAGCCAAAACACAACTTGGAGTTCAAGAAATACCAAGAGGTTCAAACGCTGGTCCAGCAGTTGAAAAATATCTTAAATCGGTAGGCTTAGGTAAAGGCTATGCTTGGTGCGAGGCATTTGTTTATTGGTGTTATCAAGAAGCTTCAAAACAGCTAGGAGTTCCAAACCCACTAGCTAAAACAGCCGGAGTATTAGATCAATTGAATAAGAGCCAAAAGTATGTGGTAAAAACTCCACAAAAAGGGGATTTATTCATTATGGATTTCGGAAAAGGTCAAGGTCACATAGGATTTGTAGATGATGCTTTTATTGATAAAATCAATACGGTAGAAGGTAATTCTAATGAAGACGGAAGCCGAGAAGGATATGAAGTTTGTCAAAAACCAAACGGAAGAAAAATTAATACTATAAAAGCATTTTTAAGAGTATGAAAACGAAAATAAAATTGTTGTTCTTGTTTGTCTTGTTTGCTATGGTTTCGTGCTCAAGCACGAAACCATCAGTAACAGATAAGGAAGTTACATCAACTAAATCAGTTGAAACGGTACATGATACAATTTTTAAAACTGAAATAGATAGCAGCACTTACAGAGCTTTACTTGAATGTAGAGAAGGAAAAGTAGTTGTGAAAGAAGTTACTCAAGCCGAACCAGGACGGAAATTAAAAAGTCCAAAGGTTCGGATTGATAACAATGAATTAAAAGTTGACTGTAAAGCTGAAGCAGAAAAACTATTTGCTTTTTGGAAGTCAACACAAGTTCAAGACATCCAATATAGGACAATAACCGTTACAAAATTCACTAACATTTTAACTTTTTGGCAGCAGTTCCAGATTAAAGGATTTCGCATCCTTTCTATTTTATTCCTGGTACTAATCATTGGGTTAATTCTAAAATCAAAATTAAAGTTATGGACGACGTTTTTAAACAAAACCCCAAATTAGAGAAATACTATAGTACTTCTGATGGCGAAGCTTTCTACAATGAAAATGATGCCAAAAACCATGCTAAAAACTTAGAAGTTAAAACTGTTGAAACTGTTTTTAATGAACTGTTTTTGGATGTGATCAAAGACGAGGAATTGTCTGAAGAAGAAAAAGAAGCTTTACAACTTGCAGAGCAAGAAAAAGCAAAAGAAGCAAAAGCAGAATTAGAGAAATCTTTGTTAGCATTTGATTCAGCAAATACAAAATACAATGATGCTGTGAAATTATTCAGAGCATTAGGTTTGACTGCTGATTCAGAAAAGCAAGATGTCATTTATCCTATTCTTTTAGCTGAGCAAGCTAAAGTTAAAGAAGCAAATACAACTCAAGCATAATGGAAAAACCTAGTGTAGATGTAGCATTCGAAAACGGTAATCTTGGAGTGGTTGCCACAAGTCCTGACGGTATTTGTGCAATCGTTTCAAGTGCTACCGCAAACGATGGCTTTGCTTTAAATACCCATTATACGGTATTTAGTTTAAACGAAGCTGAAACGTTAGGCATATTGCCTACAGTAGCCAACTATGAACTTCATAAAACTATTAAAGAGTTTTATGCTGAAGCTGGAGACGGAACCGAACTCTGGATTTATGGTGTTGCCAAAACCAGAACTTTAGATGAATTGGTTGATGATAGCCAAGTTGTATTAACTGCTGCCAATAGAAGAATTCGTTTTGTAACGTGTAAATATGCTCCATCTGTTGAAGAAACAGAAACAGAAAATGGATTGCGAGTAGATTTTCCTGCAACATTAGCAGCGGCTCAAGCAATAGCTGATGATTTTACAGATAATAAGATTGCACCAGTAGTTTTCATTATTGAGGGGTATAATTATACCGGTGTTCCTGCTGATTTAGTTGGATTTTCAGAAACTACTTTTAATCGTGTAGCAGTTATGATTGGTGATACTGAAGCTAGAACTGGAGCAACAGCATCTAAAGGTGCAGCGGTTGGAGTTCTTGCCGGAAGATTAGCAAAAATTCAAGTTCATATTAGTGCCGGACGTGTGAAAAGTGGAGCATTGAAACCTTTACAATTTTACGTTTTGGACACTCCAGCTGAGCAAGTAAATATTGATCCTTTATACGACAAAGGGTTTATTGTTCCGACAACACATGTTGGTAAGACTGGCTTTTATATCTGTGAAGACATATTGGCATGTACGGTAGAAGATGATTATCACTTCATTCGCGACCGTCGAGTTATTGACAAAGCATTCATCTTGGCCAACTCAACTTTAGTGAACTACACTCTTGATGATTTTAACCTCGTTGATGGTGGAAAACTTTCACCAATTGATGCTAAAGTTATTGAAGCTGAAATTGAGCGAGTAATTGCTCAAGAAATGAGTGCCAATGGAGAGCTTTCAGTTGATGTTACAAAGGCAAATGATACAGGAGTTAGAGCATTAGTTGATTTGACAAATAATGTTAAAACTACCGGAAAGATAAAAGGTAAAATTAAAGTAAAGCCAAAAGGTTACGGTAGGATTTTAGAATTCACAATCGGGTTTACACTTAACTCTTAATACAAAAAAACATGAGTTTTAATAGTAGAGAATACGAATGGGCAGATATTACTGTTTCTGCTGGTGGAATTGATTTACTCGCAATAAGAGCAGTAAAATATAAAAAGAAAGTAGAGCAAGAAGGAATCTATGCTAAAGGACGTGAACCTTATGCAATTCAAAAAGGTAATGCTTCTTATGAAGGAGAACTAGAACTTTTAAAAGGAGGTTTTGACCAATTAGAAGATGCTGCTGGAGGTGATATTACAACTGCTCGATTTGATATTTTAGTCCATTACGGAAATCCAGCAAATGGTGATGTAATGCGAACTAATAAGATTACAGGAGTATCAATAGGTGAAAATGAGGAAGCTTCTAAACAAGGGGATAAGTTTATGCCTGTAACACTTCCATTCTTAGCATTGGGAATAAAGAAAAATGTATAACAAAAGTCCCAAGCAATTGGGACTTTTAAAATAAAACAAACAAAATGAATACTCAAGAAACAACAACACACGCAATTTCAGAAAAAACCGCATGCCCGGAACAAATAGCATCTTGGAAAGCACAGTATGGCGAATTCTTTGGAATTGTCATTGAGGATAAAGTATGCTACTTAAAAAAACCAGACCGTAAAGCTTTAAGCTTTGCCTCTCAAGTTGGTTCTGACCCAATGAAGTTTAACGAAGTTATTTTGAAAAACTGTTGGATTGGTGGTGATGAAGAAATACTTACAGATGATAGCTTGTTCTTGGCGGCATCATCAAAATTGGATCAAGTAATTGAATTCAAAAAAGCAGAGCTGGTAAAGTACTAGAGTCATCAGAAGTTGACGAAAAAGATTGGCTTCGAGTAACTAATGCCCAATTGCGCTATTACATGAATATAGCCAATCCTGATGACTTATCGGATACCGAATGGGCGCAACGCTACAAAGAATTAGAATTCATTAGAAAAAAAGAAAACGCTAAATGAGCAATACCTTAAGTTATATTATTCAGATTAATAGCAACTTTGAAAAGGTTAATTCTTCATTTAACACTTTTGAAACCAACGTTCATAAGGGTATTGATAAAATTCAGAAGCAATTAAATAGCGTAAATATGAACGCTATGATTCAGAATATTAGTGCTGCTGCTGATGGCCTAACTTCTTTGAATGATCCTGGAATAAAATTGAGTTCTAGTCTTGCTGATTTATCAGCGATTACTGGACAAACTGGTAAAGGATTAAAAGAAATTGAAGGTTATGCTCGTGAAAATGCTAAAACTTTTGGAGGTTCTGCTGCTGACGGTGTTGAAGCCTATAAGATAATATTATCAAAGCTTACACCTGAAATTGCTAAGCAACCAAAAGCGCTTCAAGCAATGGGTAATTCAGTTGCTACATTGTCTAAAACCATGGGTGGCGATACTGTTGCAGCAACCGAGGTTCTCACAACTGCAATGAATCAGTACCAGGTTTCAATGACTGACCCAATACGTGCCTCTAAAGATATGTCTACTATGATGAATATCATGGCGGCAGCAGCAAAAGAAGGGTCAGCGGAACTACCAGAAATTAAAAGTGCTTTAGAGCAAGCGGGGCTTGCTGCAAAAACAGCTAATGTAAGTTTTGCAGAAACAAATGCCGGAATACAAGTTTTAGATAAAGCAGGTAAGAAAGGAGCTGAGGGAGGCGTTGCATTACGAAATGTAATGTCAACATTAGCAGAGGGAAGATTTTTACCTAAAGAAGTTATTACAAATTTAAAGTCTGCTGGGGTTGACATTAATAATTTAGGCGACCGATCTAAAACTTTAAAAGAACGTCTTGAGCCACTTAAAAAAGTTATGGGTGATCAAGCTTTAATGACTAAACTATTTGGTCGTGAAAATATTGCTGCAGCCATTGCTCTTATTTCTGGAACCGATGAAATGGGTAGATTAACTAAAGTTATTCAAGGTACTAATACTGCTTATGAGCAAGCAGCAGTTGTTATGGACACACCGCTTGAGAAAAATAAAAGATTACAAGCTCAGATTGATGATTTTAAAATTTCACTTTTTAATTCAACAAATGGTTGGTTAGGTTATGCAAATGTAATTGGAAATACAACCAGAGATTTTAGCAACTTAATGCCGCTTTTTAATGGTGCCACTACAGTAATTGGAACATTAACCAGTGCTACAAAAATGCAAGAGCTTTGGACTAATACTGTTTCTAAAGCTACCAAAGTTTGGTCAGCAGTTCAAATGGTTTTTAATGCTGTAATGGCTATGAATCCAATAGTTTTAATTGTCTTGGCAGTAATAGCTTTAATTGCCGCGATTGCAATTGTTGTCTCTAAAACAGAAGGTTGGGGCAAAGCATGGAAGCATACTATGAATGCTGGAAAATTAATCATTGCTGCATTTGTTGAAGCTGTGAAATTATATTTTGGTTTATTAGTTGAACCTTTTTTGGTAGCAATCGATTTAATTAAAGTTGGTTGGCTTGAGCTACAGGATTTTTTAAGTGCTGATAATTCAAATGCTGCAGCAATTGCTAAAATTAATGCCGATGCAGATGCAAGGCAAAAGGCATTATTAGAATCAGCTAAAAAGGTAAAAGATTACACATTACAAGCAGGTAAGGAAGTAATATTAGCGGCAACTTCTGTTCATTTTAAAAAAGAAGGTAAAACTACAGACAACAAAATTTCAGAAGCAAATATTCCTGGTACTGATTTTGGAAAAGGAGGTGCTGTAGGAGCTGGTTCTGGAGCTAGTAAAGTACAAAAATATAATGAGGCAGTAGCTACAGGCGGAACAAAACATAATTACTTCACCATTACAATTCATGAGGTAAACGGTTTGAAAGATGTAGTAGTAAGTGCAAAAGATGTAGCTGTCAAAGCAGGAGATGAAGTAGCCGACGGATTATTAAGAGTTATAACAATGGCAACAACCGCAACAGGATCATAATGAGTTTAACTAATCAAGACATATTATTTGCCAGTTTAATGGGTGTTAGAAACATTGGTTTATATCAACGTTCACAAATGGTGCAAAATGAATTGAGCAAACATGTTTTGCCTAATATTCCTTTTTTGCCTTTGCAACAAAATGATAATTCTGTTACTGCTGCTAAAACTATAAATCCTAGTTTTAAAATAAATGAATCTGATGCACCAACTCCTGAAGCACAACAATTTTTTCCTTTATCATTCAGTTTTACTAAAGATGGACAAAAGTGGTTGTTTCCTTATGAACCAATGATTAACATTAGTTCTGGTAATAACATTGTGAAAAGAAATGTTGCTAAACAAGGAAATAAACTTATTGGAACAGTAAAAGAAAGATGGTCACGAAAAGATTTTGATATACAAGTTACAGGAGTTCTTATAGGTAGTTTATTGAAAGGTTCAGTAGAAGATTGTTATCCAAAACAGCAATTGCAAGAACTATTTGAATTTTTGATATATGAAAAAGAATTCTATGTGTATTCTCCACCATTGGAGGCATTGGGTATAACAAAAGTGGTTGTAGAAGATTATAGTTTTCCTTTTTCAAAAGGAGAAAATGTTCAAGCTTACGATATAAAATTGGTCAGTGATTTTTCATATAATCTATTGGTAAAAGAATAATGTATAATGAGATTTGGAGTATAAAATTTAAAACTGATGGAGATACTTATAGACTAGAAACTATTGCAAGTATTGATATTGATTGCTCAGTTGACAATCTTGTTGATACAGCTTCTATAACACTTCCTGAAGCAGTTATGAATCAAGTTTTAAATATTGGAAATCAAGTTAAACGAGGTTCGGAAGTTATTATTAAATCGGGTTATGATCAAGATTTAGTGACCGAGTTTGTTGGTTATGTTGAAGATGTGTTATCCAACGATAGTTCTTTGAAAATTAAGTGTGAGGATGCTTTATTCCTTTTTAGAAAAGGAGTTAAGGATGTGGAATTAAAACCAACATCATTGCCAAAAATAGCACAACTTCTGATTAATCAAATTGACCCAAGTTTCAAGTTGGTTTGTGATTATGATATCACTTATGAAAAGTTTGTTATTCATCAAGAAACAGGCTATGATGTTTTGAAAAAATTAGCTGAAGAAACTAAAGCCAATATTTATTTCAACACGGAAAAGAAAGAATTACATATTCATCCGCCTTATTTAGAAAAAGCTGGAGAAGTAATTTACTCAATGCAGGATAACGTTGAAAAGAGTTCTTTAGAATTTAAAAAAGCACTTGACCGGAAAGTTGAAGTAACTGTAGAGAGTACCAACTTAAAAGGCAAGGTAGAAAGTCACACTGTTGGAACCAGTGGTGGTGATAAGATTACACTTAAAGTAGGTTCTGTCGATGCAGCAAGTAGAATTAAAATTGCCAATGCTGAATTATTGAGACGTTCAGCTGATATGTATGAAGGTTCAATTGATACATGGTTAGTTCCATTTGTTGCACCAACCTATTCGGCAAAAATCAGAGATGAAGATTATCCAGAAAAGAATGGAACATATTATGTAACTGGAGTTACAACAAGTATTAATGAAAATGGAGCGAAACGCACCGTTAAAATTGGAGTAAAATTAAGTGCATAAATGGATGTAGCAGCGGAAATAAAAAAGGCATTAATTGAATTGATTGGAGCTAATCCAAATCTTCCAATTACAGCAACAATAGTTTCTGTTGAAGGTGATACTTGTACTATTAAATTATTGAGTGAGCTCGTTCTATCTGATGTTCGATTAAAAGCAACGATTTCAGATGATACTGATAGCTTACTTATTACTCCAAAAGTTGGAAGTGAAGTAATGGTATTAAGTCAAACTGGAAAGTTGAGTGGTTTAGTAGTTATTAAGGTAGATAGTGTAGAAAAGATAGCTTATAAAAAAGCAGATTTTGAATTTGAAGTTGATGGAACTACTGGTAAAGTTACTTTGAAAAAGCAAGGAGCAAACTTTGGATCATTAATGAATAATTTGATAGATAGCATTGCAGGAATTCAAATCATAAATTCAGACATGACAACTGGAGCATTAAATCCAGCTTCAATAACTCAATTTGAACAAATAAAAACATCGTTTAATTTGATTTTAAATACTGTTTAAATGAAAGATTTAGCAATTCAGTTAACAGATGGGAATTCAGATAATATTGATTTAAAAATTGATGTTGTACGTGATACTGAAGGATTGATAACTCAAGGTTTGGTTGTTGGTAATACGCTTCATCAAAATCAAGCAATTTTATTAATTGTTAATCCAGGAGAATTGAAATTTAATCCGACTATAGGAGTAGCAATTGGCGATTTATTATTAGACGATGATTATTTACGTTATCGACATCGAATTAGAGAGGATTTTACTAAAGATGGCATGAAAGTAAAATCTATTGAACTATCAAAGGATAAGACACTTAAAATTGATGCAGGCTATGAGTAAAAAAATTGTTTATAGTGGTCAGTCTTTTTTAGACAAAGTGCTTGAGTGTACTGGTGATGTTACAAATGCTGTTGAGATGGCAGTTGAAAATGGAATTAATATTACAGATGATTTGGTTGTTGGTAATGAGGTTAAATCAAGTAGCATAACTAAAAAAAATGTAGTTAATTTTTTTACAGAGGATAATAGGCCAGCAACAAGATATGTGCAATTGGCGAATAACGTAAGTGATAATTATGGATTCCCAGAAGGTGAATTCCCAATAGGATTTTAAAATGGCTAGATCTCACAAGGAAATAAAAAAGTTAATGACTGATGATTTCATCAGTAATCCAGATGTTATAGCAAAATATGGTTTAACAGCTGGTAACAGCTTTGAGCAGGAGTTTTCAATTGTTTCTCTTGAAAATATATTGTTTGACAACATTGCATTTTCTATTATGGCCCATGAGCAAACTGCTGAACTAAATGCATTAGTTAATTTGCAACAGAATGAGCTTAATTTTAAAGCAATGGTTGCTTCCTATGTTGATGGCGCACCAGTGATTCATGTCAATGGAAGATATCAACAAGATTTATCTGGGCTTACTGAAGATGAGATTAAAGCAAGAAGAATAATTAAACGAAATGCTGTAATAACAACTGCAGAAGGAATAATTGTAAAAATTGCTACAGAAGTTGGAGGTGTTTTACAACCTGTAACTAATGATCAAGCTCAAAGTATCTTGTATTGGATATCGATAAATGCAACTCCGGGAGTTCCTATTACATTAATTAATAAAGCTCCAGACAAATTAAAAGTTGTTGTTGATGTTTACATAGATCCAATTGCAATTGAAATAGGAACCGGTAAACTTAAAAATGCTACAGAAGATACTTTCCCTGTTAAAGATGCTATAAAAGAGTACTTAGAAAACATTGAGTTCAATGGTGCTTTTGTTAAAAATAAATTTGAATCACAATTGGAGAGTGCGGCTGGAGTTAAACTTATTAACCTAACAACATTAGAATGGAAATATGAATCACTTCCATTTGTTGATGCAGGAATTTATAGAGTTTCTAGTTCTGGATATTTTATAATTGATGATGCCGATTTAACAATAAACTATATGAGTTATGGTAGTTTGGCATAATCCCGATTTATTTAAACTCAACAGAGAGCTTATTCCTAATATTTTAAGAAAGGAAATGGTTATGTCTTTTTTGGATGCAGTTGTTACTCCATTGGCTATAATACAACAGGAAACTTTGTATACTTCACAACATAATAGCTCCAAGATTTATCTTGAAAAGGTGTTGAATGACTATTATAATATTTCTGGATTTGACCCAAATATGCATGAAACAACCAAGAAGATTTATATAGAAAATATACCACGCCCTGGTTCTGTTTTTATATATCAACCCCTTGAAAATAGTGCAGTCTTTTTAGGTGATAGTACAAACTCTAATGAGGTCTTTATTAAACAGATGAATGAAAATGTGAATCCTTTCAGTTTTACAATTTTTATACCGGACACAGTTGTGTTTGATGAGCAAGATTTAAGAGCACAATTTGATAAATATGCCAGTGTAGGCAAATTATATAATATTCAAACTTATACGATATGAGTAACATTATAGATTTTAGTCGATTAGGTGGCTACAGATTAGAGCAACCTACATTTGATAAAATGCAGTCAAATACCTTTGGAATTCTTGATGCCTTAATGGGTCATTTGAGAGTTCCGAATGTTGGAAATTTCATTGTTTCTGGTTGTGAGCTTGCAGCTGGTAATATTGGTCCTGGTATCATGTACATAGATGGTGTTCTTTGCCCTTTTGCAGGAACAACTTCGGGAACTGAAACCACAGCAACTAAAATTAAAAAAAATGTAGTTACAAGTTCATTGTCGTTTGAAAATGGAACTAACCCGGCTGTATTTACTGCAATAAATGCAATTGTAGATGCAGCAGGAACTGCACTAAGTTCCTTTATTAGAATACCATATAATGATGTGGTGGCTTGGTCTACTTTAGTGGATATCCCTACCGATCTAGTTCATGATGCTGCTTATGTTCATACGGATAATAATTTTACTAATGCTCAAGTCATAAAATTATTAGGAATTCAACCAGGCGCACAGGTTAATATTAAACCTAGTTGGATAGCTCCTGCTGGAGCAGCAAATGAAGTTTTAGACAAACCAGATGGCCTTCTAATTACTTACTTGAAGCAATTTACTTATATCCATGGTGATTTGATTGGTGATAGAGCATTGGTTACTTTATCATTTCCAGATATAGGAACTTCTGACTATAAAGTTATTATTAATCAAGTTGGTTCTGGTAGTGATTATGCAGCTGACGGATTGATTAATTATCATACCAGAGAACACACTTCAACATCTTTTAAGTTAGCCCTTGTAGATAGATTTAATTCTAATAATCAAAGTGTAAAATTTCAAATAATACTAACTCCAGATATAACAAATTAAGCTATGAAACAGACGTATTTTAATGCGATAGCATTAGCAAATAAACCCTTTATTTCTTGGATTTCAGTTGGAAGTTTTACTCCTGCTGAATTTGCAGCTTCTGAGTATGCAGATGATCCTTTGATTATACCTGAAGATGAAGTTCCTTTTCCTTACAATGTTTTTGGCGTTTGTCCTAAAAAGATTGTTTCAGGTGTTTTAGAAGATAGAACTCCAGCAGAAATGGCAGTTTTTGAAGCTGAGTGGATTATAGAGAATAGTTTGAAATTAGAACGAACAAAAAAACAAGGAATTGATGATAATAAGTTCTCTTATGATGGTCAGTACTTCCCAATGGATGAAGTTAGCCGATTGTTTTATTTAGCCATTGAAAAGAATCGTGGTAATACTAAAATCAAAACAATGAGTAATACACTTTACTCATTATTGGATGGCGATATTGATGACTTCTTAGCAGCTTATTACTCAAGATTATTAACTATATCTCAACATACAATCTAATGTTACAGAACGGAAATCCACCTCAAAAAATTGATACTCCTGAGCGATTAGCCTGGGCAGTTGGTAAAGACCCAAAAACGTATGAGTCTGCTGCTGACTATAATTTTTTATTGAATAGATTAACAGTACTTTGGGCTATTGCAAATCCTAACCCGGCTAATTTTCATCCTAGCAGAAAGATTGACTTAGGTACAATTTCAGTTCCATTCATTACTTATCTTAATACTAACACTCCTAGAACGTTTTTAGAGCCTTCTTTTGTAGTTTATAAAGTTGGAGAAATTCAGTATGTCTATGCATTTGTTGGTAAAGAGGGAACTTATGGAATAGGACATGTTCCATTGACTGAAGCCCAATTCATATTTTTAAGTTCAACTGATATACCAGAGCCAACTCTACCTAGTCGAAAAATAGCATTTGGGACGCTAAGTGGTGATGTTTTTGATGCATCAGTAAATAGCTTAGGATATGAAATTACAGTAAATCAAGTAGATGATTATTGGTTAACAAATATTCCTTTTTTTCCTACGACTGTTGTGAGAATTCAGGATCCTTTAAATATAACTATTGATACTGGAGGTTTTGTAAAGGCATCCTGGTTTAATCAAGGAGGATTTGTAGCATTAAAAAATGTTTATTTTCCACAACAAGGAGCTACATCTGATGGCGGTGAGTTTTCTCATGCCTACATAGAATTTGAACAATTATAATTATGAAACAACAGGTAACTATAGACCCAAGTATAGCGGGTATTGTAAACATTGCGACTATTGGTAAAAATGAAATTGTACCGATTTATTTTGAGGCTGAGCAAAATTGGGTTGGCTCTTATGTCTACAAAGTTTGGACAACGGATAAAAAAACGACAGCTCTTACTATTCCAGAAACTTTTTATGTTCAAGTCGATGCTCCACCCGCAGAGCCTGTAGTTTATAAAACTATTGAGGTTATTGAAAAAATAATGACTTTAATTATTGCTCCGGCTGAACAGAATTTAACCTCAGGTGATTTTTACTTTGAAATCATTGAGCAAAACTCAAGCAGAGTAGTATTTAAAGGGATAAAAAAAATAGTTGAATAATGCTTGTAAACATTACATCACCGGAGGCAATTAAAGTAACAGTAACTTGTGGTAAACCTAATATTATTGAGGTTGTTCAATCCGCGCCCGTTAATGTAGTTTTATCTGTTTTTAGAGATGGATTATCGGCTTATCAGATTGCAGTTAAATATGGTTTTGTTGGAACTGAGCAAGAATGGAACAACCAATTTCAAAACCCGAACATTGACGGAGGATTAATATTTTAAATAAAAGATTATGAGTAATATAATTAGACTTAGAACCAAAACAACAACAGGAGCTCCTGTATTAACCGATTTTCAAGCAACACGAGAAATTATTTTTGTTGCTCCTGATAATGCCTTCTATATTAAAAAAGATGTTAGTACCATAGTTGGTCCTTTTGTTGTAGCCGGTGCTGGAGCTGATATGCAAAAATCAGTTTATGATACCAACAATAATGGCAAAGTTGACAATGCAGATAACGCAGATAAGTTGGGCGGAATTGCCGCTGCTAGTTATGCTACTACAGCATCTGTTACGGCTGCAATTAATGCTTTGGTAAATTCTGCCCCAGGAGCATTGGATACTTTGAACGAGCTTGCGGCTGCTCTAGGTAACGATCCAAATTTTGCATCAACAATAACTGCTTCTCTTGCTTCTAAGCTTGATGGTAACTCAACGATTGACGGCGGTACATTTTAATTATGGCAAACACTATTAAAATAAAAAGGAGCAATACTACCGGAACGGTACCAAGTTCTTTGGCTGATGGCGAAATTGCCATTAACCAAAAGGACAAACTTTTATTTTATAGAGATGATGCCGGTAATGTGAAATCATTGGATTTAACTAATCCTGTTCCAGATGCAAGTAGTTCTGTAAAAGGGAAAGGAAAGCTTTATACTGGTACAGGTTCCGGTACTGATGGCTCTATGACTCAGAATGCTATTACTAATGAATTATCCACTAGGGTTAAAAGAATAGTTAATGATGTTACTAGTGTTAATGTAACTGGAACTACATCGGAAACATTGCTCAAAACTTATACGTTTACTCCTGGTACTTTACCCACAAGTGGGTTTTTGGATTTGTTTGTATATACTACAAGAACTGGATTTAGTGGAGGCTATACTGTAAATATTAGAGTAAATTCAACTAATAATTTTGCAACCGCTACTTTAATTGCCTCGCCACAAACAGCAGGTAATTTTAATCCTCAGATGCAAATTGCTAGAAAATTTACTCTTAAAGGGGGTAATATAATGACAGCTTCTTTAGTAACAGCAGGTAATAATAACTACACAGATATTGGAGCATTCGGAAGTGGAGTTTCTGCAGCTTGTGATAATACAACTAATAACGTTTATGTCTATGTATCGATAACGCCTACTAATAGTGGGTCAACTTGTCAAATAGAAAGCGTTGAAATCAAAGTTTAAAATGAAAACAGTAATTGATAAAAAAACTGAAAAAGTACTTTTTGTTACTGCAATTGAGGTAGAACTTAGTGGTGACCAAACGTTAATTGATGATTATCCTACTGGAGAATTTTCAAATCCTTATTACAGTATTTCCAAAAAAGAATTTTACGAGGGTGTTGCAGTTATTGAAGTGGTTCCGGTTCCTGTAGAAGTTGCTCTTTGGAGAATAAGAACCATTTTGAAACTTAATGATAAGGAAACCATTATCGAAGATGCTTTAAATAGTTTGGAGGATCCAATAAAAACTGCAGCACTCAATATTTGGCAATTTGGTACAACAATTGAAAGGCAAAGTCAAACGGTTGGTTTATTACAAAATATATTGCAGATGACTAATGATCAAGTAGACGAAATATTTATACAAGCCCAAGGTATAGATTTATAACATTCTCAGGAGGAGAGAAAAAAAGTCCTCCAACATTAAAAAAAACTTCTCAAGGTAATTAATAATAGCACAAAGCCAGCGTTGGAGGACAAATGTCTTCTGATGCTGGCTTTGTTATGTTTAATAATTTCCTTGAGAGGCGCAAAGGTATAATAATAATCATCAATCATCAATCAAAAAAATGAACAAGTATCATGAAATTTTGACGAAAATCGTCAAGAGAGGGAAACGCCAGGAGAACAAAAAAGGTGCAATTACTTATTTGCTAAATCAATCACTTGAACTAAAGCCAATTGACTTATTGGAGTTATTCGAAGGGCATCCGTTAGTTAAAAAGAAGCTTAAGGAAGAGTTGAGCTTATTTATGAGTGGTGAGCGGTCAACAGAAGCCTACAGAAATATTGGAGTAAATTGGTGGGATTACTGTGGCCCAATCTTAGTCAACAGTTATCCAACTTACTTTGAACAGCTGCCAAAGCTTATTGATAAAATTAACCGAGAAAAGCGGCCGTCAAAGAATTATGTTTTGTTTTTAGGTTCCACCAACACTGAGAGCAACCAGCAGCCGTGTTTAAGCCTGGTGCAATTTCAAATTGAAAATAATAAGTTGGTAGTTACTGCATATCAAAGAAGCTCAGACGCATCGCTCGGATTACCTTGTGATATCTATCACTTGTATTTGATAAGTAAACAAATTAATGTGCAATTAAAGAGCATAACATTGTACTTAGGCAATGTGCATATCTACGAGAATAACCTCGAAGCAACTAATCAATTGCTCGATGGAAAAACCGCCACATTTACGCTAAATGTAGGTGCATAAATAACCCTTAAACACACTATAAATATACAAATCATTAATCAATAAAACAAATAATTAATCAAAAAAATGACTAAAAAAACGAAGAATTTTATCACTGCACCATTGCCGTTTATGGGACAAAAACGCAACTTTTTGAAAGATTTTAACAAAGCTTTAGAAAACTATCCAGATAACGCAATTTATGTGGATTTATTTGGAGGTTCTGGGTTATTATCGCACACAGTCAAACAGCTTTATCCAAAAGCTAGAGTAATTTACAATGATTACGATAATTTTTCAAAAAGGCTTCAAAATATCGCTAAAACAAACGCTTTATTAGCAGATATTAGAGTGATTTTAGAGGGATATCCAAAAGATAAAAAGATAGATGACCCTTATAAAAGTGCAATATTGAGCCGTTTAGAACTGGAAGATAAAGCAGGGTTTGTTGATTGGATTACTATAAGCAGCTCTATTTTGTTTAGTGGTAAGTATCATTTGAACCTGCAGGAGTTCCAGAAGGCTACGTTATACAATACTATTCGAATGAGTGACTATAGTGCTGATGGTTATCTTGAGGGTGTTGAGCGTGTGGCCGATGACTATAAGAAGATATTTCAAGCATTTAAGGATAATGAGTGTGTTGTCTTTTTAGTTGATCCGCCATATTTATCTACTGATGTGAAAGCATATAAGAGTTACTGGAAGCTTGCGGACTATTTAGATGTTCTGACTGTGCTTGATGGTACCAGATACTTCTACTTTACCAGTAATAAATCCTCAATAATTGAACTGTGTGAATGGATTGAGAATAGTACTGTGGGTAATCCATTCAAGGATGCGAATAGGTCGTTTGTAACTAATTCAGTAAACTTCAATGCAACCTATACGGATATTATGGTGTTTAAATAGTATTAAAAGGGCGTTTAAATTGAATTTTAGCGCCTTTTTTATTTTTTTGGTATTCTGGTGTAGAATGATACTTTTTGCTCTGTAATAATGTACTTTTCGATTTTCCGATTATAGACGTGAACTTACTGCAAAATGCGCAAGTGCGCGAAACCGCTGTAAGCGGTAGTATTTTTATGGATGCTCGTTAAAATTCATATCAAACTTAATCTTTGCTATTTTCAATTGCTTAGTTAGACTATCAAATTGAATTTTATTTAAAGGTCCATAAACACCTTTCTTCGATTTCACATTTTTAATTGTGTCAATTATGTAATAATGAATATCGGGATTATTTCCAAAATGAGTTTTTGCAAATATAAATTTGTCACTATGACCAACTGAATAAACATAAGAATCTACAATAATCTCAAATATTGAACCGCCGATTGTACCTTTACATATTCCTCTGTTAGATTCTAAATCACCCCAATAAGTCACATAACTGCCTTCTATTTTCTTAACTTCGCTTTCGTCTAGCCAAGCGCACCCGACAAAAAACGTTAATATGAAAATTACCAATAAAAGTCTAAGTTTTCTCATGTGTTGAAATTGTACCACTAACGTTCCGCCGCTTCACAAAGTAACGAACTTCGGAACTTTTTATTTTTTGTTAAAGATAAAAATTCTTGTGAAACGCAAACGTGAGGGTACCACAAAATGCGCAAGTGCTTGAAACGGCTTTTAGCACTCGTTTTTTAATTACTTCATTAATTTTTCAAACCAAACTCTAATTCTCTGTTGATAATTAATTATAAATATGATTAAGCTCAAAAAAACTAAAAGAAAAAATAAATTTCTAGAAAAAATATAATCAGAAGTTGTAATAAATTTATTTAACATAAAATCATAATATACATTAAAATCAACTTTTCCTGTTTTCTTGAAAACATCATAATTATGTGGGTGAACTTCAAAAACATAATTCTTGTTATTAATTTTAACTATTGCATCTGATTTAAAAGAATGTCTTTCGTAGTATTTATTAATTTTAACTATTTCAAAATTTAACTTCGGAGTCTTGTTTGTTATGTAATAATTTTTACTCATTACAATAAAAAACCATAAAGTTGTCAAAATTAGTAAGACTTTAAAATACTTATATTCTTTAAACATTATTGTCAAGTTCTGTGGATAAATTCGATTTTAAGTAGTTTGGCTAAAATGAGTGCTAACGTGTCGCGGCTATATTTAGTTGCGAACTTCGGAACTTTTTATTTTCTGTTAAAGATAAAAATTCTTGCGAAACGCGAACGTGAGGTTACTACAAAATGCACACACGAGCGTAGCGACTGCCGAAGGAATTGTGAGAAACGGCTGCTGGCTGATGCTTTTTGTTTTTAATTAGAATTTTGTTCCGCAATTCGGGCATTCACATTCTTTTCCATTTTCTTTATCTTTTTGCATTCTACTAATAAATGCTGAACTTATTATTCCTGTTGGCAAAGCAACAAATCCAATTCCGATAAGTGCAATTATAGAACTTAAAATTTTTCCTAAACCTGTAATTGGGTATATGTCGCCATAACCTACAGTTGTTAAAGTTGCAACTGACCACCAAAGGGATTGTCCAATATTTTCAAACTTGTCAGGTTGAGCTTCATTTTCTACATAATACATTAGAGTTGATGATAAAATCATCAATATAAATGCAACAAATAAGGTTATTGATAATTCTGATTTCGATTCTTTTAAAACACTTGTGATGGTTTGAAGTGACTTTGATAATCTTCCCAGTTTAAATATTCTCAATAATCTGAATAAACGCAAGATTCTCAAAACTCTTAAATCGAAAGGAAAGAGTAGAGGCAAATAAAAAGGCAAAATTGCAAATAAATCAATTAAGCCAAAAGCAGATAAGCTGAATTTCATTCTTTTTGAAAAAGGGGAGCCTTTTTCATAATCTAAATCTGCTGTCCAAAACCTTAAGATATATTCTACCGAGAAAATTATGACTGAAAACAATTCAAAGTTTTCAAAAAACAATTCGTATTTGGTATAAATCTCCTTGTAAGATGCGAGAATTAAAGAAAGTACATTTAAAATTATTAAAGTATAAATGAACTTTTGGAATAACGAATTTATATTAATGAAATTGTATGTTTTTTTCTTTAGCATTTAGTTTAGTTTTTTGAAATGTATAAATAAAACAAAAGCCCCATTGAGATTATTAATGTTATTCCATTATATAATATTCTAGAAAATTGTTGCTTCTTATGTAATTCAAGTTCTTCATCTGTAAATCTTCTGTATTCCTTGATAACTGAATTATAACGCACAATTCTTTTTCCACTTGAATAACGATTATCTCTTTTATAAACAGGAACGCGTTCATAAATAGGAACTTTGCGTTTTAATAATCTGAATAAAGAAGTTATTAATTTTTTAAACGAGAAAAAGGCAATTAGCATATAAATGAAATGTTGAAACCATCTACTTTCTGGTTCTTTTGTGTCTATTTTTTTTACATATTCAATAGGAATATAAAGATTGTCTGAATATTTATGTTTCTCATCAAAACTAAAATCAGTTCTACTTGGTTCGGTCAATTTTAGATTTGAAGTTCTTGTAAAACCAATTAAATCCTCTTTATCTGAATTTTTAATGGCTTCTCCATTAAAAATTCCAATAGCTTTTTTGAATTGAAAAGTTGAGTCTATTTTCTGTGAAAGATTATAACTTACAATTGTATCTTTTTTAAGTGTGTCAGCTGAATACTCATTTTTTTCTATTGCCATTCTGTAAACTGGAATTTCATCAAAAGTGTAATTTTTCCAATTGTTTACATATAAACTATCGTTTTTTTCTAATTGGAAAATGGTTAAATCATTCTTTTTAGAAAAGCTATAACTAAAACTGATAATAATTATAATTGCAAAAATTGAAAACAAAAAATTCCAAATATTACTCAAAGTTAAATGATGTGCAATTTCGTCTCGGTTTTCTGAATATGTTCTGTAAACTTCTCTTGCGAAAATGTATCTTATTATGGAATTCATTCGTTCTTGTTTTTCGTATTTACAATCTTCTACAGCTATTAAATATACACAAGTTCACACCACTTGTTTATATCCGTAACTATTCAAATATATAAAAAAGAGTACAAATTCATCTTTAACTGTCCTACAATCATCAAAAGTTACCCTCAAAGCAACGAAAGTTAGGGTCAAAACGAACTAAATAGCTCTAAGAACGAAGAAAGTTGGGGTCAAAACGAACTAAGTAACCCTCCAAACGAAGAAAGTTGGGTTCAAAACGAACTAAGTGACCCTCCAAACGAAGAAAGTTAGGGTCAAAACGAACTAAATGACCCTCCAAACGAAGAAAGTTGGGGCCAAAACGAACTAAGTGGCCCTCCAAACAAAGAAAGTTGGGGTCAAAACGAACTAAATGACCCTCCAAACGAAGAAAGTTGGAGTCAAAACGAACTAAATAGCCCTCCAAACGAAGAAAGTGGTGTTCTAAAACGTTAAATAAGAGTTAAAGTCTTCAATGTTAGACCTCTGCAATCCCTTGTATTTCCTAAATCCTACAAAAATATAACTTTTTATTAACACTTTATCCTACATTTTGGCATCATTTCTGTAAGGTAAATAGTCATGGTACCTATAAAGTTAAAATAAGCTATTAATCATTAAATTTTTTTTACTATGAAATTACGTTATTGTAAGTTGGAGTTCCATTCGTTTGGAACTACAAAACTGGACACTTTTGCCAGTGAAGTAAAAAACGGGGTATATACCAATACCAGCGTTTTTCCGAACCCTACTGTTAGTGATGCTGATTTTACCAAATCTCTAACTGATTTTAACGCGGCCGCTGCAGATTATGCTCTGTATGGGTTAACCAAAAAAACGGTCTTTGATACGAAACGTCAAGTGTTAATCAACTCTTTGGATAGTTTGGCTAGTTATGTTGATTCCGTAGCGCAAGGGGATGTGTCTACCATCGCTCTTGCGGGCTATTCACCAAGTAGCGGTACTTTTGAACGAGTACCTATTTTGAATAAGCCAGAATACTTTGTGTTAAAACGTACCAGTGTAGCGGGTGAAATTATAGTCGACATACAACCCATCACCTCAAAAGGGGCTGTGAATTATGGTTGTATTTGTACTGAAGGAGCACCTTTAAGTCAACCGGTCTTTGCCTATGGACAATTAAAATTGAGCACAGGTGATCCTAATGTGTTACATGATACCAACAAATCGCGTCGTAAAGTATTTAGCAGCTTAACGCCAGGTGTGGTGTACTATTTTTATGTATATGCGACCAATACGGTCAGTGTATCTCCGCTAAGCGACCCGAAAAATATTTTGGCAGCTTAGTTCATTCTTACTTTTTAACTTAAAACAAAACTCCCAAGTCGCCTTGGGAGTTTTTTCGTGGTATTTATAGAAATTTCTCAGTTGAGAAGGTTGTTTTATTTTCCGATACAAAAGTTAGCGAAGATGTTGCCCAAAAGCTCATCATTAGTTACTTCCCCCGTAATCTCGCCAAAGTAATACAAGGCTTGTTTGATATCAATTGCCATCAAGTCGGAAGACAAGTTAGTATCCATACCAAAGCGTACTTTTTGAATTTCTTCTAAAGCTTTTAACAACGAATCATAATGACGCGTGTTGGTCACAATGGTTTCGTTATTGCGCAAGGCTCCAGTATTCACAAAAGAAAGGAGTTGGTTTTTAAGTGCTTCTATGCCCGACTTTTCTTTAGCCGAAAGCAATAAGATGTTTGGGATATTGGATTTGAGATTATCCACCTGAGCTTCGGATAATTTATCGGACTTGTTGCCAATAACTACTAACGCTTTTAACGGAAACTGATTTTTTATTTTTTCGAGTTCAACCTGAACTTCTTTGAGGTTCTCATTATCTAAAGCCAATTGGGAACTGTCAATTAGATAAATGATAACTTGTGCCTGTTCTATCTTTTCAAAGGTTTTTTTGATGCCAATGCTTTCAACTACATCTTTGGTTTCTCGTATACCTGCGGTATCAATAAATCGGAAACCAATGCCTCCAATGACTAATTCGTCTTCAATAGTATCTCGAGTAGTACCTGCAATTTCGGAAACGATGGCGCGTTCTTCATTCAATAAAGCATTCAATAAAGTAGATTTCCCCACGTTAGGTTCTCCCACAATCGCTACCGGAATCCCATTTTTAATCACATTACCCACCGCAAAAGAATCGATTAAGCGTTTCAAGACAAACTCAATGCGAGTCAATAATTCTTTAAACTGAGTACGATCGGCAAATTCTACATCTTCTTCGGCAAAGTCTAATTCGAGTTCGATAAGTGAAGCAAAGTTTAAGAGTTCTTCTCTTAGTTTGCCAATTTCATTCGAGAAACCCCCGCGCATTTGCTGCATGGCAATTTGGTGACTGGCTTCATTATCTGAAGAAATCAAATCGGCCACCGCTTCGGCTTGAGATAAGTCGAGTTTACCGTTCAGAAACGCTCTTAAAGTAAATTCCCCCGCTTGTGCCATGCGACAACCTTTTCGCAACAGTAACTGAATGATTTGTTGCTGAATGTAAGTCGAGCCATGACAGGAAATCTCTACCACATCTTCGCCAGTATAGGAGTGAGGGTTTTTAAAAATAGACAATAAGACTTGGTCAAACACCTTTCCCTCTTCTACAATATGTCCTAAATGAATGGTATGCGTTTTTTGGAGGCTAATAGATTTCTTAGACACCGATTGAAAGACCTGTTCTGCAATAGTCAAAGCATGGGGTCCCGAAAGTCGGATAACGGCAATCGCACCAGCACCTGATGGAGAAGCTAAAGCCACAATAGTTTCTTGAGAAATCATAGTCACATTTTTGGCAAAGTTAAGAAAACTAACGAAGTATTATTTTATAAAATGTAAAACGGTCTATTCGTGTTAAATAATTTATAATCTGATATATATCATATTGTTTTTGGTGGTTTAGACGTAATTTTGAGTAGATATAAATTCCATTACCATGAAAAAGATTCTTTTACCGTTAGACTTTTCTAAAACTTCAGATAATGCTTTTATCTATGCCTTAGAGATGGCGAAGTTGTTTAAATCAGAGTTGGTGTTATTACACACGTTTGATTTGCCTATAGTGGATAGTCAGGCGATGCCTATTAATTATTCTGTGATTTATGATACGATTGAGTTGGCTAATTTTGAGCACTTCAAAGAAGTCATGCCCAGATTAAGAGCCTTAGCCGAAGAAAGAAACTTGGGACACATCGCAATGAGTCATATTTTGATGGATGGGGACTTGGTTTACAACATCAAAAAAGTAATCCAACAAGAAAACATCGATTTTGTGGTTATGGGTACCAAAGGGGCTTCGGGATGGTTAGACTCTTTTATAGGAACAAATACCAGCGCTGTAATTTCTAATGTATCCGTTCCCGTTTTGAGTGTTCCGGTAGAAGCCCAATTCAAAAAAATTGAAACCATAGCTTTTACTACACGCTTTAGAGATAAAGATATTGAAGCACTCGTTAAGGTGTTGCTTTTTGCCAAAAAAATGAATGCAAAAGTAAAATGCTTGTATGTAAAAACACCTGATTCTGATGTGTCAGACGAAATGATTAAAAAATGGGAAGCGCACTTTGAGGCCGAAAAAGAGTTGCAATTCTTTATCATTCCTAATGAGAACGTAAAAGAAACCATAGAAGATTTCTTGTTGAATCAAGATGTGGATATCCAAGCCATGTTGACCTACAAACGAAACTTCTTTGTGGAACTCTTTACCAATACTACTACACAACAATTGTCTTATCATTTAAAAACACCGATATTGGCGTTACACGAATAAAAAAAGCCCCAACTCCTTGGGGCTTTTTCATTTTATTTAAAACTAAATTATTGTTTTTTAATTTCAGCTGGGTTAACCGCCACTTGAACTCCAGGGAGTTTAATAGGAGCTCCTAATTGCGCTAAGAAACTTCCTTGTACTTCACCTGTTTTGTATGTTGTGAAACCTATTCTGTATAATCCCATTACTAATGATTTAGAAGGGTTAGACGTGTCGCTGGTAATTCTCATCAAAGAGTTGTATTTGCTACCAGAAGGTTGAGCTGGCATTTCAGACGAATCATCATTGGTTTCATATTTTGTCCAAGATGTCGTTTTAACTTTTGAAGCGATATCTTCAATTTTAAAAATAAGATCGGCTCTTTCAAAAGTTACCCAAGTGTCAAAGAAACTCTTAGTATCGGCAGCATTAGCAGTGTAATCAGCCGATTTGTAATCTTTATCAGAGGGTGACATGCCTTCTGGCACTGGAGAAATCATTCTAATACCAATTTCTGGTGCAGCAACCGGAATCCAAACGTAGATATAGTACATTTTTTTTCCTGCTTTTACTTCATCTGGTTTTGATCCTGGTTTGATAAATCCATAATAGCTAGTCATATCGGTGTAAGGAACTCTAATTTCTTTTCCGAATACTGATTTTTTAGCTAAATCGGCACCAAAGCTGCCTAGTTTTTGAGCGGTAGCGCTCATTCCAATAGCAAGACATACTAATCCTGCCAATACGTTTTTCTTCATGTTTTGTTAGTTTTATAATTGTTAGGTTTTCAAATATAAGAAAAAATATAAAAGTTGCAACATTAACTGATAAGTGCTATTTTGATGGTAACAGCAATAAAAAAACCGCAACTTCTTTCGAAATTACGGTTCTCCGGTATAAAGGTTAGTTTATATTAGTTGTTTAACATTACTGGCATAACAAGCATAGTAACAGTTTCGCCTTCATCTAATCCATCTATAGGAGTTAAGATTCCAGCGCGATTAGGCATTGACATTTCTAACATGATTTCGTCAGAAGTTAAATTAGTCAACATCTCCGATAAGAAACGAGAGTTAAAGCCAATTTGCATATCATCGCCTTGATAATCACAAGTCAATCTTTCTTCTGCTTTGTTGGAGTAATCAATATCTTCCGCAGAGATGTTCAATTCGGCACCTGCAATTTTCAAACGAATTTGGTGGGTAGTTTTGTTAGAGAAAATGGCAACACGTCGCACAGAGTTCAATAACAAGACACGGTTAATCATTAATTTATTTGGGTTTTCTTTTGGAATCACCGCTTCGTAGTTTGGATATTTTCCATCAATCAAACGACAAGTCAAAACATAACTATCAAAAGAGAACGTCGCATTAGAATCATTGTATTCGATAGTAACATCAGAATCGGAAGTTCCTAAGATGCTTTTCAAAATGTTCAAAGGTTTCTTTGGCATGATGAAATCCGCCACTTGTGATGCTTTTACATCGGTGCGAGTATATTTTACTAGTTTGTGCGCATCGGTAGCTACAAAGATTAACCCTTCTGGAGAGAATTGGAAAAATACGCCGCTCATTACAGGTCTTAAATCATCATTACCAGCAGCAAAGATGGTTTTTCCGATAGCGGTAGCCAATACATCTGAGGCTACTACAGTAGAAGAAGGATTGTCTAAACTTACAGATTTTGGAAATTCTTCACCAGGAGCATAAGCAATAGCATATTTCCCTGAATTCGAACTGATTTCAATAGTGCTGTTTTCTTCTACCGTGAAAGTTAACGGTTGCTCTGGAAATGTTTTTAGAATGTCTAATAACAATTTCGCAGGAACAGCAACACTTCCTTTGCTAGTAGAATCAATTTCTAAAGTAGCCGACATGGTAGTCTCTAAATCAGAAGCAGAAACCGTTAAGTTTTTATGGTCTAATTCGAAAAGAAAATTATCTAAAATAGGTAAAGTATTACTACTGTTGATAACGCTACCTAAAACTTGTAGTTGTTTTAATAAGTAGGAACTCGATACTATAAACTTCATTTTATTTATTTTTTACAAATATATCTTAAACTAACAGATTTCAAAAAGTTTTTTATTAACATTACTTACTATACTTTCGCTTGCGCAAAAAGGTGAATGCTACTCCAAATAACAATAGAATAACTATTGGAACTGCTACAGTTATGACCTGCGAATACGTGTAAGAAGCATAGACTTTTTCTTTGTCTAAAATAGGCAAATTCACTTCTTTGCTTCTAATGTTGATAAGTCCGTTGTCATCCAATAAATAATTGACGCAATTCATCATGAATTCTTTGTTGGCATACAAGTTATTGGTCCATTTATCATACCCTAGTTCTAACGGTTGCAAGTTTTTGTCCAACTGGTTTTTGATGACATCACCATCGGAAACGATAATCATTTTTCCAGATTTGTCTGTGGTTTTAAAAGTGCCATCTTTAAAAGGCAACACGCGATTCTCATAAACCGAATGAAATTGACCTTCTAATAAAACTGCTACAGGATAGTTTCCAGTACCTGTGAAGTCTTTAGCATCGGGTCTTTGAGAAACTACTTTTAAATTCACTTCCGCAGGTGTTCCAACTAACTTAGAATATTGAGACGATTGTAATAATACCGTTTTCTTAATAGGATTCTTCAAAGGTTCAATCGGACTGGCAAACTCAAATTTGATGCCGTCAAGATTACTAACAATAGGATTCTTAGAATGCAATTCCGGATAAATCATGGGTGAATAAAACCAAGGATATTGCGTGTATTGAGTAGCACTTCCTTGACCTCCAGTTGCGAGAGCGATTGGAGTATTTTGCAAATCAAAAATCAAATCAGGTCGGATTCTAACGCCGTATTTGAAGAACATATCATTTAAGTTCAAATCTCTAGGAAAGGCTAAATTAGCACCTGACTCGTTATACAAACTGTCCATTTCCATATTCACTTGATCTACTAGCCACAAGGTTTTACCTCCGTGAATTATAAATTGGTCAAGCACTTGTTTTTCTTCATCGGTAAACGCTTCTGTTGGTTTCGCTATGATAGCTAAGTCATACTTCTTAAGGTATTTCAAACTCTCTACCGGACTTTTAGCCACTGAATCCAAAGTAAAAGGACCAATGTAATAGTTGTCTTTAACCGATTTAATAAAATCAGCCATTAAAGCATCGTGCAATTCACCGTTGCCTTGAATAACCGCTACTTTCTTTTGTTTGACTCTAGAAACCGTATTGATAGCATTGGCGAAAGCATACTCTAAGTGTTGCACAGAACTCACGACTTTTTGTGCCGTTGAAGCCCCCATCATATTTTTCAACAAAGGCACTTTCACCGAGCGATTGCCACAAGTAGCCACCGCCCAAGGGAAAACCACTTCTTGAGTTTGTTGTCCTTTATCATTTACGGTAACATTAACAGGAGTCATACCACGCTCTAAAAACGATTGCATGGTTTTGTCTTTGTCGTCTTCGTTTTCTAAAGGATTTACAAATTGAAAGATGATGTTGGAATTTTGAGCTTTATATTCCTCTAGTAATTGCTGTGTCTCGGTTTGTAGTTTCTTAAATTCTCCCGGAAACTCTCCTTCTAGAAAGACATCTATATATAAAGGTTCTTTAACCTTGCCAACAATGTTCAGCGAAGTTTCCGAAAGGGTATACCGTTTGTCTGCCGTCAAATCAAAACGATGGAATACGAAATGACCAGCTATGTTCAATAGTACTATAATGGCAATAGTAACTAGTATTCTTTTGAAGTTATTTTTAGTGGTGCTCATTACGATTTCAAAGATTTAAGTTTAAAAACAGTAAAGGACAAGAACAAAAAGGCGACACTCACAAAATAGAGAATGTCTCTGGTATCTATAACACCGCGTGACATACTTTTGAAATGATAATCCATTCCAATTCGGGCCACAGCATCTTCAAAACTTTTAACATAAGTGGAAATGCCTTCAAACCCAAAGTAAAAAAGAAAACACAAAAACACCGATAACAAGAAAGCCACAATTTGATTTTCAGATAGGGTAGAAGTAAAAATCCCAATAGCGGTGTAAGCACTTATTAAAAACAACAATCCAAAATAAGACCCCATCGTGCTGCCCATATCGATATTACCTTCGGGCATTCCTAAACCATAAATAACGTATACGTATACCAAAGTGGGAAGTAGTGCAATGACAATCAAAAGAAACGAACCTAAAAATTTCCCGCTTACTATTTGCCAAAGCGATAAAGGCTTGGTTAACAACAACTCTATAGTGCCTTGTTTTTTTTCATCCGAAAAACTACGCATGGTTACCGCTGGTATTAAGAAAATCAAAATCCAAGGAGCCAAAGTAAAAAACGGACTCAAATCCGCAAAACCACTTTGCAAGATGTTGTATTCGCCATCAAAAACCCAAAGGAACAACCCATTGAGCAAGAGAAATATCCCAATCACCAGGTATCCAATAGGAGAACCAAAGAAGGATTTTATTTCGCGTAACGCTATTGATTTCATTAATATCTGTTTTTTCGTAATTCGTAATTTCTAATTCGTAATTCTTATGGTAGTGTAACTACCTTGTCTACACTCCATGCTTCTGGTTTTTCGTTAAAGAGTTGTTTGGTAAACGTCCACACCTCATAAAACAATTCCGAACGGCGATAGTTTTCCAAGTCTTCTTCGGTGTCCCAATAGCTATAAGTAAAGAACACGCACGGATTATCTTTGTCTTGGTACAATTCTAGCAACTGATTGCCTTGTGCGCCTCTTATCTTTTCTTTCATCACGTCAAAATTTTCCAAAAATTTCGGAATATGTTCTTGGTGAAAACTCATTTTAACTATTCTAACAAACATAATTGCTCTTCTCTATATTCTTTTCTCTTGCTTCTTGCTTCTAATTCCTAAACTCAATCGTAACCACATCTCTATAATTCAATCCTAATAAACTGGCTGCGGAACCTACGGTTTCTGGATTACTTCTAAAAATGGCAATCTCTAAAAAACCAGCTTCATTAAAAATGGCCAATTTCTGTCCTTCATAATCTTTTAATGGATATTGTTCTGAAAGTCCGATATCCGAGTATTTGGAGAAGATGGTTTTGATGTTTTTGTTTTTAAACTTAATCTCATAAGGACGTGTTTTGCCAATTTCTAAAAACAGCTTCTTAGAAATATTAGTTACCACATTGCCCAAATGATCGGTATAAATGACATACCCTTTAATTTGGTTGTCGGAGCTAATGGGTTGCAACTCGGTTACTTCTTTAATAGCTTTGATTTCTTTACCAATAACGTTAGGCAATCCTCCTTTAGCTAAATGACAGGCTACTTTAACGAATACATCCAATTCGGTAGCATCACTGGGCAATCTATCATGAATATTAATGGCCACTAATTTCTGTGGTACTATTTTTTGAATCAGCATGCTCAAAATCCCATTATCAGCACAAACGAAATACTGGTTGTTCCATTGCATGGCAATGTGTTGTGGTGTTTCTGGATTGATTTCGATATCTACTCCTATTAAATGCACCGTTCCTTTGGGGAAACTACTGTAGGCGGCATTAATCACATAAGCCGTTTCAGCAACATTAAAGGGATCAATATTATGAGAAATGTCAATGATAGTAGCTTCTGGAAACTCTGATAATAATTTACCTTTTAAAGCCCCAACAAAGTGGTCTTTTACTCCATAATCGGTCGTTAAGGTAATTATTGACATAGATTGTTTATAACTTGGTTGAAATCGGTTCCAAAAATAGTAAAAGCTATTCTTTTAATTGATTAAATTTGGATACAAAGCTAACAATATATAGCGAATTATTTTAATTTAATACTCCCGCTTTTGAACGAACGTATCATTGAATTACACGACATTGCTCCAAAAGAATTTTGGGGCGCTCAAGATACCCATCTTGAAACTATTAAAAGGTACTATCCTAAACTCAAAATTGTCGCTCGTGGCACAACTCTAAAGGCGTTTGGCGAAAAAGAAGAACTCGATGAGTTTGAAAATCGTTTTAATCGCTTGATGTTGCATTTTACGCGGTACAACAATATTGATGACAATGTAATTGATCGAGTCATTCATAGCAATTCTCACGAAGAGCAACGTATGCCAGACAGTGATAAAATCTTAGTTCACGGAATAGGAGGAAAGCTGATTAAAGCTATGACTCCTAACCAACAAAAGCTAGTTGATTTTGTTGCCAAAAACGATATGGTATTCGCTGTTGGTCCAGCTGGAACTGGAAAGACTTATACAGGAGTAGCTTTAGCAGTAAAGGCATTAAAAGAAAAACAAGTAAAACGAATTATCTTAACACGTCCTGCTGTGGAAGCTGGGGAAAATTTAGGGTTTTTACCAGGGGATATGAAAGAAAAGCTAGATCCTTACATGCAGCCTTTGTATGATGCTTTGCGCGATATGTTGCCACCACAAACTTTGGAAGATTATCTACTAAAAGGAATCATACAAATTGCACCACTAGCTTTCATGCGTGGAAGAACCTTAGACAATGCTTTCGTAATTTTGGATGAAGCACAAAACACTACGCATTCGCAAATGAAGATGTTCTTAACGCGTATGGGTAAAAATGCCAAGTTCATCATTACTGGTGATCCGGGTCAGGTAGATTTACCAAGAAGAACCATCTCAGGTTTGAAAGAAGCCATACTAGTTTTGAAAGATGTAGAAGGTATCGGAATCATTTACCTAGATGACAAAGATATCGTGCGTCATAGATTAGTTAAGAAAGTGATTGATGCGTATAAGAGTATTGAGAATAATGACTATTAAATAAATGTTGTTTCAATAACAAACCCTGTCAAATTTAACTTGGCAGGGTTTGTTTTTTATTTTCAATTGTTATCTAAAAAACTAATCTCAAATCCCTATTTTTGCACTAACAACAACACTATATAATGAATACAATAACTACAACCAATTTTCATTTCCCTAAACAGAAATCCGTTTATCGAGGCAAAGTCCGTGAAGTCTATAATATCAATGACGAACTTTTAGTTATGATAGCCACAGATAGACTTTCCGCTTTTGATGTCGTTTTACCCAAAGGCATTCCTTATAAAGGGCAAATTCTAAATCAAATCGCTACGAAGTTCATGCATCTCACACAAGACATTGTGCCTAATTGGCTTATTGCAACACCTGATCCTAATGTTGCAATTGGACATCTTTGTGAACCGTTTAAAGTTGAAATGGTGATAAGAGGTTATCTTTCAGGTCATGCAGCTCGTGAGTATGCTTTAGGAAAAAGAATTATTTGTGGAGTAAACATGCCTGATGGACTAAAAGAAAATGATCAGTTCCCAACCCCAATTATAACCCCAACCACTAAAGCGGATAATGGTTCCCATGATGAAGATATTTCGCGTGAAGCTATTTTAGAAAAAGGTATTGTCTCTGAAGAAGACTATTTGATATTAGAAAAATATACAAGAGCCCTTTACCAACGAGGAACAGAAATTGCAGCTAGCAGAGGTTTGATTTTAGTAGATACGAAATATGAATTTGGTAAAACCAAAGAAGGTAAAATAGTTTTAATAGATGAGATCCACACTCCCGATTCTTCTCGATATTTCTATGCAGAAGGCTATCAAGAAAGACAAGATAGAGGAGAAGAACAAAAGCAATTATCCAAAGAATTTGTTCGTAGATGGTTAATTGAAAATGGATTCCAAGGTAAACAAGGGCAACAAATTCCCAATATGACAGATGAATACATAGAGTCTGTTTCAGAACGCTACATCGAATTATATGAAAACATTCTTGGAGAAAACTTTATCAAAGCTGATATTACTAATATATATGAACGCATTGAGAATAACGTTTTACAGTTTCTAAAATCCTAAATGAAGATAATAATACTAACTAGTGCCACGTTATGCGTGGCTTTTTTTATGCCTTATGTTAAATAAATGTTATTGTTAATTTCTTGTTGTAACGAAAATTAGTTGGCTATCGTCTTACTCGTTAATCAATAACTTTTAAAATCAATCATCATGAAGAAAACAATCATTTTTGCAGGTTTAGCTCTAGTAGCTTTCGCTAATGTTTCATTAGCATCTAATGTGACAACTTTTCCAATTTCAAAAGAAGTTGTGAATTATGACAACACCCCTTTATGCACAGCTATTTATAAAGGAGATTTAGCAACTGTTAAAAAATTCATTGAGTACGGAGCCGATGTAAATGAAATGTCAAATGGTTTAACACCATTAATGTTTGCTGCTCGCTATAACAAAGTTGATATTCTTAAATATTTAATAGCAAAAGGAGCAGATAAAGACAAACAAGATGAAAGAGGACGAACAGCAAAACAATATGCAGAGTTCTCCAAATCACAAGAAGCTTTGGACTATCTGAATCAAGTCTAAAAGAATCTAGAAGCACCGATTGATAATTCAATCGGTGCTTTTTCCTTAAAATCAAATAGATGCGATTTACTAAAAGTTAAAATTTTGTTAAATATAAGTACTATGCAATACAAGATACTTGTTTTTAGATATATATTTGCATAGGATATTAATAACAATATAATCATCATCAATAAAAAATCAATCATTATGAAATCAACAATTATTTTTTTAGGACTAGTTGCTTTAACTTTCACTACAAATGCAAAAGCAACAAATGAGTTTAAAACTCAAGATTTAAACCAACAAGAAGTAACTACTTTGAACGTAGACATCGCTCAACAAAATCAGTTAGCTTGTGTAAATGAAGCAGTAAACACTAGAGGAGAAAACACCGCAGAAGACACAGTAATTTTTAATCCAAATACTGTTCTTAAAACAACTTACATCAAAACGGAAGAAGAAGTTATTACTGAAGACAAATTGATTATTGAAACTAATGAAGTAAGTATTCAGCCAATAACAATTGCTTCAACAGTTGTGGACCAAATTACAGAGGACAATCAAATCATTGAAAGTGCTATTAGTAATGAAGTATATCCACTAAATTTTGACAAAATCAATCGTTCAGTAAAAAGTACCAAAGTGTCAAATAACAATTTGGCAATTACTGTAGATTTAAAATTATAAGTTTAGGTTGATTGCTTTCGCAGCCATGCGAAAGTTAAAAGCATCCCAATTTGATTGGGATGCTTTTTTTTTGGAATTATTTGAAATAGGAAAACGAATCGTTGTTTTCTATTTTTTGTAAACTTTCGTAAATTAATTTAATTACGTTTTCAACATCTTCTCTATGAACCATCTCAACAGTGGTATGCATATAACGTAGCGGTAATGAAATTAAAGCAGAAGCTACACCACCGTTACTATAAGCAAATGCATCAGTGTCAGTTCCTGTTGCTCTAGAAGTGGCATGACGTTGAAAAGGGATTTTATTATTTTCAGCTGTTGAAACAATCAAATCTCTTAAAGTATTATGTACCGCTGGAGCATAAGCAATTACAGGTCCTTTGCCCATTTGTAAATCACCTTCAATTTTTTTCTCAATCATCGGGGTGGTTGTGTCGTGACAAACATCAGTGATAATGGCAACATTAGGTTTGATGGTATTGGTAATCATTTCGGCACCTCTAAGACCAATTTCTTCTTGAACGGAATTAGTAATATACAAACCAAAAGGTAATTTCTTTTTATTTTCTTTTAAAAGCCTAGCTACTTCAGCAATCATAAAACCACCCATTCTGTTATCAATAGCTCGACAAACAAATTTGTTGCCATTCAAAATCATAAATTCATCCGGATAGGTAATCACGCAGCCTACATGAACCCCTAATTTTTCAACTTCTTCTTTGGTAGAACATCCACAATCAATAAAAATGTTGTGCAATGTAGCTGATTCTTCTTTACCTCGATTTCTAGTATGAATAGCAGGCCAACCAAATACTCCCTTTACAATACCATTTTTAGTATGAATGTTTACCCTTTTAGAAGGCGCAATTTGATGATCAGAACCACCATTTCTTATAACATATATAAGACCGTCAGAAGTAATATAATTAACATACCATGAAATTTCATCAGAATGACCTTCTATTACCACTTTATATTTGGCATCAGGATTAATAACACCCACAGCAGATCCATAAGTATCAGTAATAAATGTATCTACATAAGGTTTTAAATAGTTCATCCAAATCTTTTGACCATTCGATTCATAACCCGTTGGAGAGGCATTATTTAAATAGGTTTCGAGGAAAGAAAGTGATGATTTTGTCAATATTGATTTTGCTGCCATAAATATTTTTTTTGCTAAAATATAAATTTGGCATTAGAGTTGATAGGGATATTATATATTTTTACCTTAACAATCTATAACTATGAAATCAAAGATTCAAGATTACCAAAACAGCAATTTTAAAATCATGAGTAAAAAGTTAATTTATTTCTTTTTTTTCTTTACTATTTCCTTCACTTCAAAAGGACAAATAACTAACGATTCTATTAAAAAAGAGGTGGTTAAAGACGAAAACGATACGATTGTCCCTCTAGAAGAAGTGGTTGTTTATAAACATAGACTAAACGCTGCTGAACTAAAGGAATTTCAATTACTTCAAAACAGAGTCTATAAGGTTTATCCTCTAGCAAGAGTAGCCGCAGAAAGATTGACAGTGTTGAATAAGAATATGGATAAGTTGCAATCTAAAAGAGAAAAAAAGAAATACTTCAAAATAGTAGAAGACTATATGGAGAACGAATTCACAGGACAACTCAAAAAACTTTCCAGAAAACAAGGACAAATATTAGTCAAATTAATCCATCGCCAAACAGGTTATACAACTTTCGAGCTTATCAAAGACTATAAAAGCGGATGGAAAGCCTTTTGGTCCAATAATACCGCAAGATTATTTGATATCAATCTCAAAACAAAATACGCTCCCTATGAAGTTAACGAAGACTTCTTGATAGAAACCATTCTAGATAGAGCTTTTCTGAGAGGCCGATTAGTTCCTCAAGTACCAGCTAATCCAGTTGATATAGACCAGCTATATAGTTTCTGGGAGAAAAAAGCTCAAACTCTCCAAAAATAACTTTTTAAATACCAGAAGCACCAAGTCAGTATTCTTTAAGAGCATATGCTCCCGCTATCCGTTCTATCTTTTTCCTTTAAAAAAGGAAAAAGGATGCCACTACTATCGGGGCTAGTGATGACTTTTGGTTTTCATCAGGAAGTAGTTTTTAGTAGTACTCGACGAATGGTAATTGTAAAACACAAGTTATCAACATCTTAAAAAAAGATGGAAAAAAGGGCAAATTTTATTTGGATTGAAAGAAATAGAGTTCTTATATTTGCACCCCGCAAGAGAGGAAAAGTTCATTGAAGACTGAAAAAACGAAGGAATTAAAATAATTCAAAAATAATTTTAAAAAGCCTTGTTAGTTAGAAAAGAATAATTACTTTTGCACCCGCTTTGAGAATGAAAGCGGTATTAAAAAAGAAGAACACGTTCATAGACATATTGAATTGACAGCCGTTTTAAGCAGTGATGTTTAAAACAAATAAAAGAGAGTAAGAGAATCGAAAGATTTGAAAAAGCCTAGCCTTTGTCTAAATTACGATGCAGATAGCGATATCAGCATAACAATATACGATGAAGAGTTTGATCCTGGCTCAGGATGAACGCTAGCGGCAGGCCTAACACATGCAAGTCGAGGGGTAAGGTAGCAATATCTGAGACCGGCGCACGGGTGCGTAACGCGTATGCAACCTACCTTTTACAGGGGAATAGCCCAGAGAAATTTGGATTAATGCCCCATGGTGTATTTAAGTGGCATCACTTGATTACTAAAGTTCCAACGGTAAAAGATGGGCATGCGTCCTATTAGCTAGATGGTAAGGTAACGGCTTACCATGGCTACGATAGGTAGGGGTCCTGAGAGGGAGATCCCCCACACTGGTACTGAGACACGGACCAGACTCCTACGGGAGGCAGCAGTGAGGAATATTGGACAATGGGCGCAAGCCTGATCCAGCCATGCCGCGTGCAGGAAGACGCATCTATGGTGTGTAAACTGCTTTTGTACGGGAAGAAACACTCCTACGTGTAGGAGCTTGACGGTACCGTAAGAATAAGGATCGGCTAACTCCGTGCCAGCAGCCGCGGTAATACGGAGGATCCAAGCGTTATCCGGAATCATTGGGTTTAAAGGGTCCGTAGGCGGTTTGATAAGTCAGTGGTGAAAGCCCATCGCTCAACGATGGAACGGCCATTGATACTGTCAGACTTGAATTATTAGGAAGTAACTAGAATATGTAGTGTAGCGGTGAAATGCTTAGATATTACATGGAATACCAATTGCGAAGGCAGGTTACTACTAATGGATTGACGCTGATGGACGAAAGCGTGGGGAGCGAACAGGATTAGATACCCTGGTAGTCCACGCCGTAAACGATGGATACTAGCTGTTCGGAGCAATCTGAGTGGCTAAGCGAAAGTGATAAGTATCCCACCTGGGGAGTACGTTCGCAAGAATGAAACTCAAAGGAATTGACGGGGGCCCGCACAAGCGGTGGAGCATGTGGTTTAATTCGATGATACGCGAGGAACCTTACCAAGGCTTAAATGTAGATTGACCGGTTTGGAAACAGATCTTTCGCAAGACAATTTACAAGGTGCTGCATGGTTGTCGTCAGCTCGTGCCGTGAGGTGTCAGGTTAAGTCCTATAACGAGCGCAACCCCTGTTGTTAGTTGCCAGCGAGTCAAGTCGGGAACTCTAACAAGACTGCCAGTGTAAACTGTGAGGAAGGTGGGGATGACGTCAAATCATCACGGCCCTTACGCCTTGGGCTACACACGTGCTACAATGGACGGTACAGAGAGCAGCCACTGGGTGACCAGGAGCGAATCTACAAAACCGTTCTCAGTTCGGATCGGAGTCTGCAACTCGACTCCGTGAAGCTGGAATCGCTAGTAATCGGATATCAGCCATGATCCGGTGAATACGTTCCCGGGCCTTGTACACACCGCCCGTCAAGCCATGGAAGCTGGGGGTACCTGAAGTCGGTGACCGTAAGGAGCTGCCTAGGGTAAAACTAGTAACTGGGGCTAAGTCGTAACAAGGTAGCCGTACCGGAAGGTGCGGCTGGAACACCTCCTTTCTAGAGACGATAAAAAGGACTAGACCTTAAATTAGAAATTCAATTACTCTCGCTGTTAGTTCAAATATTATAATAAGCAAAATACAGAGTCTCGTAGCTCAGCTGGTTAGAGTACTACACTGATAATGTAGGGGTCCCCAGTTCGAGTCTGGGCGGGACTACTTTGTTTAGCTTGTTTAAGGAAATTTTAGAGGTTGAGTGACCGTTTGAAGTACTGTTAACTGAAAACTGTTAACTGTCCACTAAATAGAACGGGGGATTAGCTCAGCTGGCTAGAGCGCCTGCCTTGCACGCAGGAGGTCATCGGTTCGACTCCGATATTCTCCACAGCCGCTAACGCGGAAAAGTTCATTGACATATTGAGATAAGAAAATAATAACAAAGTAGAAAGAACACGCTCTCTATGCAGTAATGTGTAGAAGCAAAAGTACAATAAGCAAAATAAGGGCGTATGGGGGATGCCTAGGCTCTCAGAGGCGAAGAAAGGCGTGATAAGCTGCGAAAAGCTACGGGGATTGGCACACACGAATTGATCCGTAGATACCTGAATGGGGCAACCCGGCATGTTGAAGACATGTCACTCCGATAGGAGAGCAAACCCGCTGAACTGAAACATCTAAGTAGGCGGAGGAGAAGAAAACAAAAGTGATTCCGTAAGTAGTGGCGAGCGAACGCGGATTAGCCCAAACCAAAGTTGTTACGGCAATTTTGGGGTTGTAGGACCACGACATTTCTTGCGGATTGAATTAGAATAACCTGGAAAGGTTAACCGAAGAGGGTGATAGTCCCGTATAAGTAAGAGAAGATAAGGATAGTGGTATCCTGAGTAGGGCGGGGCACGTGAAACCCTGTCTGAATTTGGCGGGACCATCCGCTAAGGCTAAATACTCCTGAGAGACCGATAGTGAACCAGTACCGTGAGGGAAAGGTGAAAAGAACCGTGAATAACGGAGTGAAATAGATCCTGAAACCATACGCTTACAAGCGGTCGGAGCCCTTTCGTGGGGTGACGGCGTGCCTTTTGCATAATGAGCCTACGAGTTAACGTTGCTGGCAAGGTTAAGGTATTAAGTACCGGATCCGTAGCGAAAGCGAGTCTGAATAGGGCGCTTTAGTCAGTAGTGTTAGACGCGAAACCGTGTGATCTACCCATGGGCAGGATGAAGCTGTGGTAACACATAGTGGAGGTCCGAACCGGTTGACGTTGAAAAGTCTTCGGATGACCTGTGGGTAGGGGTGAAAGGCCAATCAAACTCGGAAATAGCTCGTACTCCCCGAAATGCATTTAGGTGCAGCGCAAGTGTTAAAGTTATATAGAGGTAGAGCTACTGATTGGATGCGGGGGCTTCACCGCCTACCAATTCCTGACAAACTCCGAATGCTATATAATGTTTACTTGCAGTGAGGGCATGGGTGCTAAGGTCCATGTCCGAGAGGGAAAGAACCCAGACCATCAGCTAAGGTCCCCAAATATATGCTAAGTTGAAAAAACGAGGTTTGTCTGCCCAGACAGCTAGGATGTTGGCTTGGAAGCAGCCATTCATTTAAAGAGTGCGTAACAGCTCACTAGTCGAGCGGACGAGCATGGATAATAATCGGGCATAAGCATATTACCGAAGCTATGGATTTATACGTAAGTATAAGTGGTAGGGGAGCATTCTAACAGGGTTGAAGGTGTGTCGTAAGGCATGCTGGACTGGTTAGAAAAGAAAATGTAGGCATAAGTAACGATAATGCGGGCGAGAAACCCGCACACCGAAAGACTAAGGTTTCCTCAGCTATGCTAATCAGCTGAGGGTTAGTCGGGTCCTAAGGCGAATCCGAAAGGAACAGTCGATGGCCAACGGGTTAATATTCCCGTACTACTGTTAATTGTGATGGGGTGACGGAGTGATGAAAGCGCCGCGAACTGACGGAATAGTTCGTTAAAGTACCTACCTATAAGAGCCGCAGGCAAATCCACGGCTTTTGGGGAAATACGATAGTACACGGAGTCTTCGGACAAAGTGATAGTGCGCCTAAGGGCTTCCAAGAAAAACCTCTAAACTTAGATTAACAGTACCCGTACCGTAAACCGACACAGGTAGTCGAGGAGAGAATCCTAAGGTGCTCGAGAGATTCATGGCTAAGGAATTAGGCAAAATAGACCTGTAACTTCGGGAGAAAGGTCGCCAGCAGCAATGCTGGCCGCAGTGAAAAGGTCCAGGCGACTGTTTATCAAAAACACAGGGCTCTGCAAAATCGTAAGATGAGGTATAGGGCCTGACACCTGCCCGGTGCTGGAAGGTTAAGAGGAGATGTTATCTTCGGAGAAGCATTGAATTGAAGCCCCAGTAAACGGCGGCCGTAACTATAACGGTCCTAAGGTAGCGAAATTCCTTGTCGGGTAAGTTCCGACCTGCACGAATGGTGTAACGATCTGGACACTGTCTCAGCCATGAGCTCGGTGAAATTGTAGTATCGGTGAAGATGCCGATTACCCGCAATGGGACGAAAAGACCCTGTGCACCTTTACTATAGCTTAGTATTGGTCTTGGATAAGTGATGTGTAGGATAGGTGGGAGACTATGAAGTGGCGTCGCTAGGCGTTGTGGAGTCATTGTTGAAATACCACCCTTTGCTTATCTGAGGTCTAACCCCGCGTATGTGGGGGACATTGCTTGGTGGGTAGTTTGACTGGGGTGGTCGCCTCCAAAAGAGTAACGGAGGCTTCTAAAGGTTCCCTCAGCACGCTTGGTAACCGTGCGTAGAGTGCAATGGCATAAGGGAGCTTGACTGAGAGACATACAGGTCGATCAGGTACGAAAGTAGAGCATAGTGATCCGGTGGTTCCGCATGGAAGGGCCATCGCTCAAAGGATAAAAGGTACGCCGGGGATAACAGGCTGATCTCCCCCAAGAGCTCATATCGACGGGGGGTTTGGCACCTCGATGTCGGCTCGTCACATCCTGGGGCTGGAGAAGGTCCCAAGGGTTGGGCTGTTCGCCCATTAAAGTGGCACGCGAGCTGGGTTCAGAACGTCGTGAGACAGTTCGGTCTCTATCTATTGTGGGCGCAAGAAATTTGAGTGGATCTGATTCTAGTACGAGAGGACCGAATTGGACAAACCTCTGGTGTATCTGTTGTTCCGCCAGGAGCACCGCAGAGTAGCTACGTTTGGAAGGGATAAGCGCTGAAAGCATATAAGCGCGAAACCCACCACAAGATGAGATTTCTTTTAAGGGTCGTGGAAGATGACCACGTTGATAGGCTATAGATGTAAAGGCAGTAATGTCATAGTCGAGTAGTACTAATAACCCGTAAGCTTATGTACACGCTTGCGCCTCGAAAGAGGCGCAGCACTCTTTGTTACTTGAAAATTGTTATTTCTTTATCTCAGTATGTTAAGATATTGTGTAATGTTGATTGATTAAGTCAATCACCTTTGCAAAACCTTTTAAGGTGGTTATTGCGTCGGGGCTCACCTCTTCCCATCTCGAACAGAGAAGTTAAGTCCGACTGCGCAGATGGTACTGCAGTTATGTGGGAGAGTATGTCGCTGCCTTTTTTTAGAAACCCTATCCTAACGGATGGGGTTTTTTGTTTTATATAAATTTTTAGAAAAAATTAATTAAAGATAGTCGAACAGAGAAGTTAAGTTATTGGCGAACTGAAGTTCGCGTACCTGACTGCCACTGGCAGTCCTCCTTTTAATTTCAAATCTTTTTTTAGAAACCCTATTCATTTATTTGGATAGGGTTTTTTGTTTATAGTTATTGGCGAACTGAAGTTCGGGTACCTGACTGCCACTGGCAGTCCTCCTCTTACTATCAAAGGTTCTCGATATAATTCCGATTGCATCGAAATCACTCGAACTGACGTGGAGAGCCAATATTCTTTCGATGTAAGTTAAATATCTTTCGGCGTAAGTCGAATATCTTCTGATGTAGGTTGAATATCTTCCGATAGAAGTCAAATATCGTCTGATGTAGGTTAAATATCTTCCGATGTAAGTCGAATATCTTCCGATGTAAGTTAAATATCTTTCGGCGTAAGTCGAATATCTTCTGATGTAGGTTGAATATCTTCCGATAGAAGTCAAATATCGTCTGATGTAGGTTAAATATCTTCCGATGTAAGTCGAATATCTTCCGATGTAAGTTAAATATCTTCCAATGTAAGTCAAATATCTTCCGATGGAAGTTAAATATTCTCTGATGGAAGTTAAATATTCTCTGATGGAAGTCAAATATCTTCTGATGGAAGTCAAATATCCTTTGATGGAAGTTAAATATCTTCTTATGTAAGTTAAATATCGTCTGATGGGAGTTGATATTTGGTTTAATAGGATGTCTTGTTTTATGACTATTGCGTGAGGGATGGGAGCGAGTACCGTGTACTGTGGACAGCCCGACCCGAAGGGGCACGCCCATGTTTCTAAATATTTTTTAATGGATATTGGCCGTCTTGTTCTTACTATAAAACCAATTGAGTGGAAATTCAAAAGAGAAATTATATAACTTATAAATAGAGTTGTGTAATTGGTTTCATTGAGATTATGCTGAATTTTATACAGTTATTCTTATTCAAATTAGAGTATGAAAACCGTCCAAAAATTGGATGTATAATTTAAAAACAAAAACAATGAAAAAAGGAATCTTAGTAATCGCATTAATTACAATAGCAACAACAAATGCTATTGCTCAAAATGAGTCCACATCAACAACAACTACCGATAATCGAGAAAATTTATTTTTTGGATTAAAAGGAGGGGTTAATTTATCTAATGTATATGATTCAGAAGGGCAAGATTTTGTTGCTGATGCTAAGTTTGGATTAGCTGTAGGAGGTTTTATCTCTATTCCTATATTGGGAAAGTATATTGGTATTCAACCAGAAGTTTTATTCTCCCAAAAAGGATTTAAATCAACTGGGACATTTGCTGGTAGTACTTATGAAATGACCAGAACTACTGACTATATAGATATTCCACTTTTGGTTTCCTTTAAACCTATAGAAAGTGTTTCGGTGTTATTTGGTCCACAATTTTCTTATTTGCTAAAACAAAAAGATGATTTTAAAGGAGGAACCATTTCCTCTACCCAACAACAGGATTTTAGTAATGATAATTTTAGAAAAAATACTTTCTGTTTAACTGGAGGAGCCGATTTTAATCTAGATCATATCGTCATTGGTGTTAGAGCAGGTTGGGATGTAACCAATAATAATGGAGATGGCACTTCTACCACACCGCGTTATAAAAATATGTGGTATCAGGCTACCTTAGGGTATCGATTTTAAGAAAATGAAAAAGCTCCTGAATTTCAGGAGCTTTATTTTATTATAGGGAATTCAAGAAAAATTATTTTTTAGTTGTTTCCTTGTAGTCTTTGCTTCGTTCTCCTTGAATGAACATTTTTTTTGAACTGAAATGAATAGTAAATTCTACGGATTTCCAATTACTGTCCTCTTCCGTATCGCCTTCTTGTTTTGTAGTGTATTGGTACCAAAGTATATACTTAGCATTGTCAAATCCTTTTTTATATTTTAGGGCTCCCGATTCATCACATTCTAAACCCCATATCATCGGTCTTTTGGGCTGATCGTGAAGCTGATAAAACCCAGCTCCGAATTCATTAAGTTCCACCACAGGTTCTTGTCCTTCAAATAAATATTTACCTAGGATATCTAGATTGATATTATTCATATAATGTGAAATGTAATGCATGCCATCTTTAGCTTCGATTTTATCCCAGTTTTGAGAGAAGCTATTTACTGTAAATAATAAAGCAATTAGAAGTAATTTTTTTGATTTCATACTATTAATTTTATCTGTTATCAATCCACAATCTTGCATTAACAAATGCTTCTAACCAAGGCGATACTTCGTCTTTTTTATCTGTTGGATAATGAGCCCAATTCCACGGAAAAGTCGAGCGTTCGATATGCGGCATCATTACTAAATGTCTACCAGTTGTATCACAAAGCATAGCGGTATTATAATCAGAGCCATTTGGATTAGCTGGGTAACCTTCGTAGGCATATTTGGCTACAATGTTATATTGATTTTCTGGCTCTGGCAAATGGAATTTTCCTTCTCCGTGTGATACCCAAACCCCAAGAGTTGTTCCAGCTAGTGATTTCAGCATAATAGAGTCGTTTTCCTGAACTTTTACGGAAGTAAATATACTTTCATGTTTATGTGAATCGTTGTGCTTCATTTTGCCATGAATTTCGTGTTCCGGATTGATTAACTCTAATTCCATGAACAATTGACATCCATTACAGATTCCGACTGAAAGCGTATCTTCTCTTTGGAAGAACTTTTTCAATGCCGTGTTCGCTTTTTCGTTGTATTTGAAAGCGCCAGCCCAACCTTTAGCAGAACCTAATACATCAGAGTTAGAAAAACCACCAACAGCTCCTATGAACTGAATTTCTTCTAACGTTTCGCGACCCGAGATTAAATCAGTCATGTGAACATCTTTTACATCAAATCCCGCTAAGTACATTGCATTTGCCATTTCCCGCTCGGAATTACTGCCTTTTTCACGAATGATGGCAGCTTTTGGGCGAGGTTTTGAGTTGTCAATTATTGGTTTTATACCTGAAAAATGTTCTGGAAATTTATAATTTAAAGATTGGTTTTTGAAATTCTCAAAGCGTTCTTTGGCTTTGTTGTTTTTGGTTTGTTTTTGATCGAGTAGATAGGAAGTTTCGAACCAAATGTCTCTTAATTGCTGGATGTTGTAAGTTGTAATTCCAGAGTTGATTTTGATTTCTAATGAATTGCTTTCAATCACAGTTCCTATTTTGAAGAACTCCATTCCATTTAATGTTTTTTCAAATAGAGTATCGTCTTTTGCCTGAAGTACTATCCCAATATTTTCTGAGAATAAAATTTTCACTAAGTCTTTTTCTTCAAAAGAACTGAAATCGATTTTAGCTCCTAGAGTAGTATCTGCAAAACACATTTCTAACAAAGTAGTAATCAAACCACCGCTTCCTATATCGTGACCAGCCACTATTTGTCGGTCTTTAATTAAATTCTGAATGGTGTTGAAAGCTCGTTTGAAGAAATCAGCATTTTTGATAGTAGGTGTGTCGTTTCCAATTTTATTTAAAACTTGAGCAAAGGAACTTCCTCCCAATTTGAAATCATCTTGCGACAGATTGATATAGTAAATGGACCCCCCGTTTTTTTGCAGTACTGGTTCCACCACTTTGGTAATATTGGAACAATTTCCTGCTGCAGAAATGATTATAGTTCCCGGAGCAATCACTTCGTCATTCGGATATTTTTGTTTCATGGATAAGGAATCTTTTCCTGTTGGAATGTTGATTCCTAATTCGATGGCAAAATCGGAACAGGCTTGAACGGCTTCATATAAGCGGGCGTCTTCCCCTTCGTTTTTGCAGGGCCACATCCAGTTGGCTGAAAGAGAAACGCTTTTGAGATTGTCTTTTAAAGGAGCGAAAATAATATTGGATAATGCTTCGCCAATAGCATTTCGGCTACCCGCAGTTGGATTGATTAAAGCTGAAATTGGGGAATGTCCTATTGAGGTTGCAATTCCTTCTTTGCCATTAAAATCTAAAGCCATTACTCCAACATTATTTAGAGGTAGCTGTAATGGACCAACGCATTGTTGTTTGGCTACTTTTCCGCCTACACAACGGTCAACTTTATTGGTTAACCAGTCTTTACAAGCTACAGCTTCTAAACGTAACACTTGCTCTAAATAGCTTGGAATATTTTCTTGAATATATTCTAAATCTGTATAATTTCTTTTTATGGTTTTGTCGGCCATAATCGTTTTTGGTGAACTGCCAAACATGTCTTCTAAAGCGAAGTCCATTGGTGAAGCGCCAGTAGATTTACTTTTGAATGTAAATCGATTGTTATTCGTGACTTCACCCACTTGATACATTGGTGAACGTTCTCTGTCAGCGATACGTTGTAAGGTATCAATATCTTTTTGACCAATGACTAATCCCATTCTTTCTTGTGATTCGTTGCCGATGATTTCTTTGGCTGAAAGTGTAGGGTCTCCCACTGGCAATTTATCTAAATCAATCAAACCTCCGGTTTCTTCTACCAATTCAGAAAGACAATTTAAATGTCCACCAGCACCATGGTCATGTATGGAAACAATACGGTTTACTTCACTTTCCACCATACCGCGAATAGCATTAGCCGCTCGTTTTTGCATTTCGGGATTAGAACGTTGGATAGCGTTTAATTCGATTCCGGAGCCAAAAGCACCAGTGTCTGAAGAAGAAACGGCGGCGCCTCCCATACCAATTCTGTAATTTTCTCCACCAAGAATAACAATTTTATCCCCAGGAGTTGGTTTCTTTTTGATGGATTGGTCTAATTTTCCATATCCAATTCCACCAGCTTGCATGATGACTTTATCATAACCGAGTTTTCTGTTTTCTTCTTCGTGTTCGAAAGTTAGGATAGAACCAGTGATTAAGGGTTGTCCAAATTTGTTTCCAAAATCAGAAGCTCCGTTAGAAGCTTTGATTAGGATATCCATAGGCGTTTGATACAACCAGTTTCTTTCTATCATTCCGTTTTCCCAAACTCTACTTTGGTTTAATCGAGAATAAGATGTCATATAAACAGCAGTTCCTGCTAATGGTAAAGAACCTTGTCCTCCTGCTAAACGATCGCGAATTTCACCTCCAGAACCTGTTGCGGCTCCATTAAAAGGTTCTACGGTTGTTGGGAAATTATGCGTTTCGGCTTTTAAGGAAATGACAGAATCAAATTCTTTGGTTTCATAGAAATCGGGTTTGTCAGCACTTTTTGGCGCAAATTGAGTAACTCTTGGTCCTTTGATAAAAGCTACATTATCTTTATAAGCAGAAACGATATCGTTAGGATTTTCTGCTGATGTCTTTTTGATTAATTTGAAAAGAGAGGTTTCTTTTTCTTGACCGTCAATGACAAAGGTTCCATTAAAAATTTTGTGACGGCAATGTTCTGAATTCACTTGAGAGAAACCAAATACTTCAGAATCGGTTAGTTTTCTGCCTATTTTTTTCGAAACATCATTCAAATAACTCACTTCTTCTGAACTCAAGGCTAAACCTTCTTGTTGGTTATAAGTGGCTATATCGTCAATTTCTAGAATAGGTTCTGGTTTTATATTGATGGTAAAAATGTCTTGGTTTAATTCGCTATACTTTTGCGAAAGCATAGGATCAAAATCTGTAAAATCAGCAGGAACTTTTTCAAATTCTTCTATTCTGATAATGCCTTCTATGCCCATGTTCTGGGTTATCTCGACAGCATTGGTACTCCAAGGGGTCACCATAGCGGCACGTGGGCCAATAAAAAAATCCGTCAGGACGGATTTTTCTATTTTATTTGCGTTATCAAAAAGCCAATTTAGTTTTGAGATAGTTTCTGCTGAAAGTTCGTTTTGCGATTGAATGGCAAAAACAGTAGTACTTTCGTTTCCGAAGAAATGAATCATTGTGTTGTTGTTTTTAGTTGTAGTTGTTAGCGCAAATTTAGGCTAAATAAATGAAACCAAAAAACGGCTTTTTAAATTAATTCTTTCCAGATGGTGCGGGAAATGTTATCCAATTATAAGCCCCTAAATCATAAGAACCTACTCTAGCATTCCCTAAAATATCATTAGCAACTCCAACATCTACTCCAAAACCTTTTGCATCTGAATCAGCTCCAATAAACAGTTTGTTTTTGCTAATATTTAAAAAATCGGGGTCTCCATTTTTTATAATGTTTGTCACGTCATTAATGAAAGCATAATCAGGATTATTGGTAAATTGATTGGCCGTATTATTAAATCGGATTTGGCATTTGGCAAAAACGGGTGCTGTCCAATTAGTATCTGGGCTTATAGTACTTTTATTTAAAAGGAGTTCTACTTGATTTGAACCAAAAATTATGCAGTTCTTAAATACAGCGCTTTCTAAAACATAAGGATGTTCGGTATTGGTGTCGTCTTTATAAAAATTATCAATTACTACTGCTACTTGTTTAGAGCTAGACCAATTGTTATTGAAAGTACACTGTTTGAATTCATAATTACCACCAAGCGTACAAGCCAAAGTGGCTACACCAGCCGTGTTAATAACCATATTTTTTCCTCTAACATGAGCAGCTCTTGCTAATATTCCAATATTGGAGCAATCGTAAATTTGAGTATTCTCAATGGTCATTGGTGTTCCGTAATTATTTTCAATCAATAAACCGATGACTGCATTTTTAAGGGTTAAATTTTTAATGCTATGATTAGTACTTCCTTGTCTTAGATAAACTGTTCCCCATTGTCCTGGCACATCAGAGAAATCGGGTTCTAAACGATCGCCTTCAAAGATGACTTCTTTTTCTAATAGGGTAGGAGAAGTGGACTGAGAACCTTCAATATGTAAACTTCCTCCTTCTTGCACTACTAATCCAGAATTGGCATGAAAATGTACTCTAGCGCCACCAGGTATAGTCAAAGTTTCTCCATTGGGCACACTCGCGTAACCATAGACGACATAGGGTTTGTCTGTTTTAAAAGTATATTCATCTCCGTTATCGGGATGAGAGTGACTTAGATTTCTTCCATTTGTACTTAGAACAGTACCATCTTCATTATAGCCAATTGGAATTTGATCAATAATTCCATTGGTTCTGTTTGGGAAAATGAAATAAGCATCTTGAATAAGTGTTACCAATTCTACTTTTTGGAAATTAGCTCCACTGTCAAACTGAATTTGGTCGGTATAAAGGAAATCCGTTGGATTGGCGTCTGCAATTCCGGCCGTAGTTTCTACGAAAATATACATGCTGTCTTTAGCCAATAATTCCACGTCATGGAAAATCCTGTTGTTGTCTCCGGTCATTCCGTCAACAGTCATTCTGTATTTTGAAGCTTGTCCTTTACCTAGTTGAATGGTTGGAATTTTGATATCTGTATTACTTTTGTTATACACTTTCAAAGTGTAGGTGCTAGAGCCGATATTGGTAAAAACGGTATCTAAATAGATGGTGTCTCTTGAAAAAGTTAAATTCCCTTTACTAGCTTCAAAAACAAAATCTTGACGACAAGAACTAAGGGTAATGGCTAAACCAACAAAAAAAAGAATAACGAGTTTACGCATTGGTACTATGAATTTTGGTAAATGTAAGTATTAATTTGAAAATTTAAAAATCTTACCACTATAACGTTGAAAAACCAAATTTATTGTTAAATGTAGTTAATTCCATCCCATTTGGTTTTTAGATTCTTGTAAATAAGTCTTATTTTTACAAAAAAAAGCTATGTCATTTGATAAAGAAAAAATGCTCCAACTTTGTAATGATTGGTGCAAAAATACTTTGATGGATACTTTAGAAATTGAATACATTGATGCAGGCGAAGATTACTTAACTGCAAAAATGCCTGTTAATCCAAGAGTACATCAACCTATGGGATTGCTTCATGGAGGCGCTACAGTTGCCTTAGCAGAAAGTGTTGGAAGTGCAGCTTCCTTTCTGTTTATTAATACAGAAAAACAAGAAGTTAGAGGAATTGAAATTTCGGCGAATCACTTAAGAAGTAAAAGAGAAGGAACTGTTTATTGTACCGCTAAAATTATTCATAAAGGCAGAAGTATTCATCTTTGGGAAATTAAAATTACGGATGAAGAAGGAAAATTGGTTTCGCTTTGCAAGTTGACTAACATGATTTTACCTCGAAGATAATGACCGATTTATTCATAAAAGTTAAAACACATCAAGAACAAAAACTACCTTATGTGTTGTTTTGCAAACCCAATTCGGATAAGATTGTTGGTGTTTTTCAAAAAAATGACCATCTTTATTTTTTAGAAACTTTTGAAGAAAAAGGGTTTGTTTTAGCCCCATTTGATGCTGATGAAGTTCCTTATATTCCCTTGGAACATGCAAACGTATATATCGACAATGTTACTTCAATTGATTATTTTTTTGAAACAGAAACTACCGATTCAACAGATTCTACGGGAAAAGATTTTTTTGAAGAAGTTGTAGCCAAAGGGGTCAATGCTATTCTTCAAAATCAATTCTCAAAAGTCGTTATATCCAGAAAGGAAGAAGTTGCTGTTCCTAATTTTGACATAGAGAATACTATGAGGAAAATGATTCATTATTATTCTAATGCATTTAAATATTGTTTTTTTCATCCTAAAATTGGTACTTGGATAGGAGCCTCTCCAGAACAATTTTTAAATGCTCAAGGCACTACAATTAAAACAGTGGCGCTTGCTGGAACACAATTAGCCTCAAAAGCAAAAAATGTGGTTTGGGAAGAAAAGGAGAAAACGGAGCAACAAATGGTAACCGATTTTATTGTGGAAGGTTTAGAAGGGTTGGTTAAAGAAATTACTATTTCTAGTCCGTATTCATTAAGAGCTGGAAATTTGTGGCATATCAAAACGGATATTTCCGCCAAATTAAAATCGAATAAAAGTATTAAAAAATTAATCTACGCTTTACATCCCACTTCGGCGGTTTGTGGATTGCCCAAGCAAGCGGCAAAAGATTTTATAATAGAAAATGAAGGCTATAATAGAGAATATTATTCGGGTTTTTTAGGAGAGTTAAATATTGATTTTGTTACTTTTAGGACCTTGCATACAGATTTGTTTGTTAATTTGCGTTGTATGAAAATTATCAAAGACAAAGCCCAATTGTTTATTGGTTGTGGCATTACAAAAGACAGTATTCCTGAGCGGGAATATTTGGAAAGCGTCAACAAATCGATGACTATGAAAAAGATTATAAACTGATAATTGATAACTGATAATTTTGACAGTTACTAACAAATAATAAAATATGAAATTAGATATATTGGCTTTTGGTGCGCATCCAGATGATGTTGAATTAGGTTGTAGTGGTACTATTGCCAAAGAGGTTTCGCTTGGAAAAAAAGTGGGGATTATTGATTTGACAAGAGGTGAATTAGGTACTCGGGGGTCTGTTGAAATTCGGGATTCTGAGTCTAGTTTGGCTGCAGAAATATTAGGGATTTCGGTTCGTGAAAATCTAAATATGCGTGATGGTTTTTTTGTAAACGATGAAGCGCACCAGATAGAAATCATTAAGATGATTAGAAAATATAAGCCTGAAATAGTGCTTTGTAATGCCATACGTGACCGTCATATTGATCATGGTAAAGGGAGTAAATTAGTTTCGGATGCTTGTTTTTTATCAGGTTTGCGAAAAATTGAAACCACATTTGATGGTAATAATCAAGAAGCTTGGCGACCAAAAGTAGTGTATCATTATTTACAGTGGGAAAATATTGAACCTGATTTTGTAGTAGATATTACTGGATTTCTTGATCAAAAAACAGATGCTATTTTAGCGTATGCTTCTCAGTTTTATTCTGAAAATTCGAAGGAACCCGTAACGCCAATTGCTACTAAAAACTTCTTGGAAAGTATCCATTATCGTTCTCAAGATTTCGGAAGGTTAGTAGGGGTAGAACATGCTGAAGGTTTCACTGTAGAAAGATATTTGGCAGTCAATAGCTTAAGTGATTTAAAATAACTTTTTAATTTTTTTCTTGTCAAAAGAAAAGAATTATAATATATTTGCACTCGTTAAAAATGGTGGTTGTAGCTCAGCTGGTTAGAGTATTGGTTTGTGGTGCCGAGGGTCGCCGGTTCGAACCCGGTCAGCCACCCTTAAGTAAAAAGTCCTGATAATTCAGGACTTTTTTTGTTTTTAACGTTATGGATTATCTTTTTTATCTACTACTAATTTATCTTTTCTGTTGGCAATTTCCCAAGCAATAGCAAAACCATATTGGGCTCTTTTAGTAAGCGTATCAAATTCTATTTTGTTTACTTCATCTGTAGGCTTGTGGTAATCGGCATGAGTTCCGTTGAAAAGGAATACGACAGGAATCCCATATTTGGCAAAGTTGTAATGGTCTGAACGATAATAAAATTTATTAGGATCATTTTTATCATTGTATTTATAATCCAAAGAAAAGAAGTTGTATTTTTTATTGACGTCTTCACAAACATTAAACAAATCGGTAGACAAATAATCGGAACCTATAACGTAGACGTAGTTATTACTTTCTTTATGAAAATCATCGCGACGGCCAATCATATCAATATTGACATCGGCAACAGTATTAGTTAAAGGGAACAAAGGGTTTTCAGAATAATACCTTGAGCCATGTAAACCGTGCTCTTCTCCTGTCATGTGAAGAATTAAAATAGAACGTTTTGGTCCGTGACCTTCATTTTTAGCTTTTTGAAATGCAGCGGCTATTTCCATAATGGCTACTGTTCCTGAACCGTCATCATCAGCACCATTGTAGATTTCTCCCTTTTTTACTCCAACATGATCATAGTGAGCTGAAACTACTACAATTTCATTTGGTTTCTCAGATCCTTCTATGAAGGCCCAAATGTTTTCGGAGTCGTTTAAATTTTCATTGTATTTGGCGTTTAAATAGGCTGCAGGAATATGTTGGTAATAATCGGTGGCTCCTTTTGGGAAACTAATGCCATGACTTTTATAGAAATCAATCATATAACGACCTGCTTTTTTTTGACCTTCACTACCAGTGTCTCTTCCTTGCATTTCGTCAGAAGCTATTACAGTTAAATTAGTACGTAAACTTTCGGTTGTAATGGTTTTGAAATAGTCTTCAGAAGTTATACTTTTTGTTGCTGTTTTAGTCGTAGAGCAATTAGTAAAGATTACAATAAGTAGCAACAAAGCAATTGTTTTTCTCATGATATTAATGAATGTTAATTAGAGTATATATAAAAAATAACGCAAGTATAATAATGATAAAAATCATGTTAATAAAGAACAACGTAATACTTTTGAAGAAAGAAATCCATCGGGTTTCTCCATAAAATCGATGATGCGCTGGGAAAAAGTAATAGAACATCCAAATGGAACCTATGAATCTGACAATCCCTTTGATAATGATAATTATTCTTGCTTCTCCAAATAAGGAAAGGGTACTTGATGAAAGAAACATGATTAAATAAATCAAGAGGAGGAATGAAAAATAATGCAAGGTAAAGATTCCATGATCAAAATAATACCAACGTTTTTTGCCATGAAACAACCAAAGGAAGAAAGCAAAAAGCGGCATGTAAATCAGTAATACTTTTGGAAAATTATGACTTGCAGATTCAAAAAGCTTTTCTACAATTTCTGCTCTGGTATTATGGTCGTTTACATTCTGAATTTTTCGGGTTATCCAATACTCAACAGGATCTAATCGGTCTTTTTTCTTGCCATATTTTTGAAGGGAATCTAACTCTTTAACTGATTTATACCCCATATTGATAAAATGATCTTCTTCTTTATTTTTATTATTATCTAATGAGTCGGCTGCATCTCCTTTTGACAAAAGCTCTTTTAAACCTATGGTCTTGTTACCAATAGTATCAATTTTGACTTTGTTATTCTCAACGGTTGATGTAGTTTTAGTTTGATTTATATTCACTAAGTTTTCACTGGCATTGGGAAGAACGGCCACTAAAAAAAAGGTTACAAAACTGATGAAAATATACAGTCGAACTGGAGCTAAATAAGAAAGACGCTTACCCGAAAGATATTCTTTAGTTAACGAAGAAGGACGGAACAATAAGTTTTTTATAGTTTTCCAAAACGCATTTTCGTAGTGCGTTAAATCTTCAAAGAAGTGAATAAAAAGATGATGAAATGTTTTTCGAGTATCCGTATTTTCTTGACCACAGTTAGGGCAGTATCTTTGGTCAACAACGTGTCTACAATTTAAGCAGGTTTTATCTTTTCTTAACGGACTTTTAGACATATACTTGTAATAAAATTCAATAGGTAAATCTATAAAATTATTTCTATTTTTGAGAAACAAAATTCAAAACTATGCAATCTAAAGCACTAAACCCCGAGCAATACTTGTTGGAACTCCCTGAAGAAAGAAAAGAAGCCATGAACAAACTTCGGAAAACAATTAAGGACAATCTTCCAAAAGGTTTTGAAGAAGTAATGAGTTATGGTATGTTAGGGTATGTTGTGCCTCACAGCATCTATCCCAACGGATATCATTGTAATCCAAAATTGCCTCTCCCTTTTATCAATTTAGCTTCTCAAAAGAACTTTATTGCCCTTTATCATATGGGTGTTTACGCCAATAAAGAGTTATTGGATTGGTTTGTTGCCGAATATCCAAAACACAGTACAACCAAAATTGATATGGGGAAAGGATGTTTGCGTTTTAAGAAGTTGGATACCATTCCTTATGAATTTATTGGCCAACTGGTAGCTAAAATAACGGTAGAAGATTGGATTGCTCAATATGAGAAAATGTGGAAAAATAGATAAAATGATAGTAATAGAGAGAAATCGAGATGACCATTTTGAAGCTGTCAGAGCTATTGCCAAAGAAGTTTGGCCTGTAGCTTATGGTGCTATTTTAAGTCAAGCTCAATTGGACTATATGATGGAAATGATGTATAGTGTTTCCTCGTTGCAACTTCAATCGGGTGCTAAGAAAAATTATTTTATTTTGGCAAAAGAAAACGAAAATGTAGTAGGCTTTGCTTCCTATGAATTCAATTATGGTAAAAAGCCTAAAACTAAAATTCATAAAATCTATATTCTAACCTCTCAACAAGGTAAAGGAATTGGAAACCAGCTTATAGATTATATTGCCAATGAAGCAAAAAATCGTCATCAAAAGGGGTTGGTTTTGAATGTAAATAAAAAAAATATAGCCACCCGTTTTTATGAAAGGATTGGTTTTTCCGTTAGCTTTGAGGAAGTTATTGATATTGGTAATGGATATGTTATGGACGACTTCGTAATGGAAAGACCCATTTAAAAAGACAACAATTTATGCAGTTTTTAAAAAAAATAAATAGCAAAGCAAAATCGGATTCAAACACTGGTTTTGGAATTAACGCCTCTAGTTACGGTGAGCGATTTTTTACTAAAAAGGGCGATGCCAATGTTAAGAAATCAGGAATTGGTTTGTTTGAAAGTATCAGTTGGTATCATACGATGCTGAACATACCGCGATGGAAATTCTTGGTCATTATCGTGTCATTTTATTTTTCGGTAAACTTTGTTTTTGCTAGCCTTTATTATGCTGTGGGTGTTGAACACTTAAACGGGATGACTGCGGTTACCAGCTTGGATAAATTTGGCGAAGCTTTTTTCTTTAGTATACAAACTTTTACGACGGTTGGTTATGGACATATTAGTCCAACTGGATTTGCTACTAGTTTTGTAGCTGCAGTAGAAGCCTTATTTGGGTTGTTGAGTTTTGCTATTGCAACAGGTTTGTTTTACGGAAGATTTAGCAAACCCAAAGCTCACATTAAATTTTCGCATAATGCTTTAATTGCACCTTATCAAAAAGGAACGGCTTTAATGCTTAGACTTACGCCCTTTAAAAACACTAATTTGACAGAGGCAGAAGCCAAAGTAACTTTAGGAATGAAACTAGAAGAAGGTGGAGTTTTGGTAAATAAGTTTTACACTTTGGACTTAGAGTTATCCAAAATTAATGCCTTGGATTTGAGTTGGACATTAGTACATCCCATTACCGAAAATAGTCCGTTGTACAATTTAACCAAAGAGGATTTCGAGAATATTAATGGTGAGGTTTTGATTTTTCTAAAGGTTTTCGATGATATGTTTAGTACGACTGTTGTTAAAAGAGCCTCTTATTCATTTGAAGAAATTGTATTTGGAGCCAAATTTCTCCCCATGTTTTCCCGAAGTGACAACCAAAGCAAAACCATGCTTCACATTGACAAACTAAATTCTTTTGAAAAAGTAACGTTATAAAAAAGTCCCTTTTTGAAATTTCAAAAAGGGACTTTTTTAAAGATTGTAAAGTAAGTTATTCTTTTATGAACTTTTCAGTATAGTGTTTTCCTTGCTCATCTTTTAATAATAAGATGTAAGTTCCAATAGACAGTTTTTCCACATTTACAGTAAGATTAGTTACTGCTGTTTCAAGTACGATTCTTCCATTTAAATCGAAAACTTGTGCTGTTTTTAACGCAACAGAACTTGAGGCATTCAAGACAATGTTAATATTGTTTTTAACTGGATTTGGATATATAGTGAACTCATTATTGTTAAATGAGCTAACTGCTAAAGTACTACCTTCTACTACTAAAACTGTTTGATTTGCTGTAATGTTGTTTACCGTATCTACAACACCTGAAGGCCATCTTACGATCATTTGAGTTACTACAGTATTGCTGCCTAAACCAAAATGGGTATTCAAGGTACTCATATTTCTGAATCCAGTGCCACTTTGAACATCTCTTATTTGTTTGCCAAAAGCACCATAGATTTCAATTCTAGCCCCAATTCCGTTTCGGTTACTTTGTATTCCTTGCAGATTTATTTTTAGCCATTTATTACTATTTCCGTTATTGAATAATACTGAACCGTTGCTTTGTATATCTAAAAAGCCATCATTATTCAAATCTCCAACAGGTTTGTTATATGCATCTAAAGGATAAGTGTTAGGGTTTGGTGTGAAATGAAAATTACCGTCACCAAACATTATAGTATTTCCAGATCCTAAAACATCTAAATTACCATCATTGTCAAAATCATGAGCTACATACTCTCTTCCCATTGCTGTTATAGTATCATAACCAGAACCTGTGGTTACACTTGTAAATGTTCCGTCACCATTATTTCGTTTTACATTTGTGTTGCCATTAGAGGTAGAGTTAACACCAACAACAATATCCATCCATCCGTCATTGTTAAAATCGCCAACTGCTGACGACCATGTTTGTTCTGGATCGGCTAAATTAGCGGCTGCTGCTTCATTAATATACGTTCCATCACCATTGTTTTTATACATTTGGTTGATATTACCTCCAACTCCAGATCCGCCTTGACCGCATTTTGCAATGAACATATCAAGTTTACCATCATTATTATAATCAAACCAAATAGAACCATAATTACCACCAGTTGGAAAATCTCCAAGACCTCCTTGATTGTGATTTAAAGTTGTGCCATCGTTTAAATAGTATCGGTTAGGTGAGTTGTCATCACAAGTAAAAGCATCTAACTTACCGTCATTATTAATATCAACAAAATTAGAACGTTGTACTAAATAGGATTGTGATTTTCTATCAGAAGTATATCCAGTTCCATCACTATTCGCTTTTAAAAAACACACTCCGCTTCCAGAACCATAAATTAAATCATTATATCCATTATTATCATAATCTCCCGCAGCAATACTCCATGATGGAAGTATTGTAGTGTTAGGAACGGTAAAGGTTGTGGTGTTGAAAGTTCCTCCTGTTTGTTGGTAGGTTATGGCTAAATGAGTAGCATCTATCGCAGAAACAATATCATCTTTATAATCTCCATTCATATCAACTACGCAGTTGTAATAAGTGCCAGCAATACCTGAAACGGGTTGTGAAGTGAATGATAATCTATCTGGTGCTGGTGCTGGTGACTGCATAAGGGTAAAGTCAAAACCTGCGGAACTATATTTGTTATCAAAAACTATGGTGTAAGTGTTGCCAGTAGTAACATTAAAAGATACTTGTGATCCAAGCCCCCCGTTATAATCATCATTAGAAGCTACACACATAAGTACTGTACAATCTCCAGAATAAACTATAACTCTGGTGTCTGTATTGCTGTTTTGAGCCAAAACCGTAGAGACGGTAACATTGATGTTTTGAGTAGGGATGTATTTGTACCATTTTCCCTTTAGAGCCCCAGTATTCAATCCACAATAATTAGTTGGGGGTACACCAGTTTCATTGGTGAATGCAGGCGCAGTGTTTGTGCTGTTTAAACTTAATGGTAACGCACTACTACAATCCGTTTGCGCTGATACAATGGTAGTAGTTACTAGTAATAAAAAGAGTAATTTTTGTTTCATTTTATATTTTGTTAGGTTGGTTTAATTGCAAGTTTGCGTTAAAGAATTTATCCATTCTTGAACGAGGGCTACACCTTCGTCGTGAACAATTGTTCTTCCTAATAATGGCATCCTCTCGCTTTCTACATTAGAGTTTAATCTGTAATTCATTACTGATTTACTAGCATTACCCGGCAAAATTAGTTTTTGTAGTGTAGGACTTATTGGTTCGTCGGCCTGTACACAAACTCCAACAAGAGTATTGTTTGTGGTTAAAGAAAAACTAAGTCTCAAAGCTCGATAATCACAACGTCCCAAATCTTGATGACAATGTGCACAATTGGCATCAATATAAGATCGGAATCGTAAATCTATTGATTGTGTGGTGTCATGATAATCTACAGTGGAAACAATGGAAGTAGGATAGTTTTCTAAGTAACCTTGTTCCACCAATTTTTGTAATTGATTCTTACTTCCTTCTGCATAGTTGAAATTATGATTAATGTTTTGAGGCTTAATCCCAATTGGTGTTCTTACTTCATTTATTTTATGACAAGCATAACATTCAGATTCTGATGGAATTCTATAGTTTACAGTAACTATTTCGTTATTTGGTTTTTGGAAAGTAAAGGTTTTTACACCGCCATTTTCAAAGTCAGCTCCCGTTTCTAAGAGAGCATCAGTTTGCGCATCATTCCATAAATATTCATAAAAATACCAACGATCTGATTTTAGTACCATCAATCGAGTTTCAATTATCTTAGTCGTGTTACCGGGCTGAATAGTATTGTAATAAAAATTCTTTATAAGCACTGTTCCAACTGGGAAATTGAGTACTTTACCATCAGTGTTGTAAGTCGCTTTTACACCAGCAGGCATCCAAATAAATCTTTTTTTCAAAGCATAATCGGTGAATAAACCACTAGCAGGTTCAAACGGAATAACGTTTAACGATGGTACTAAATTTTTAATGTCACCAATAAAGAAATGGTAATCAGATAGCTTTGTGAATGGAACCTGAGTTAAATCTGCCGTTACAATCGGAACCGCATTTATAGTTACTAATGCAGCATTAGAAACATTATTTTGAGCATCTTTTACCGTATAGGAAATTTGAGTTGGATTACCAGTAAAGGTCGCTATTGGTGTAAAAGTTAGTACGCCAGTTATGGCATTTACACTCCATGTTCCTTGATTGGGAACAACCAATTGGTCTAAAGTTCCATTAGCATCGGTATCCGTTCCGCCAACTATACTTACTGAAGAAGCTACAACTACATCTCCATTAGTGTCATTTGCTAAAATGGAGATCACTTCAGGTTGGGTTAAGTTACTGCTGACAACATCATCGGTAGCAATTGGTAAGGTATCTATAGGAATATATTGGTCATCATTATCAGAAGAACAGGCAATAACAACGCTTAACAACAATATGGAGGCAACAAAGAAGAGGTAGTTTTTTTTCATGAGTTTTAAAAATGCAAACCAAAAATAATAAAAAAAACGTAACGTCGTAACAATAAAACTATTACTCTGAGGAATATTTAATTTTATTAAGAATAGTATAAATAAAATTTAAAAATTTTCTAGTTTAGTTCGATAGGATTTAAGAGATTCAAGAGCGGTTTCCGATTTATAATCAAAAGCTTTTTCATGCTGATTTTTATCTTTTTTCAAACTGATTTGCTTGATGCCATTACAAAAACGTCTGATTTCTTCATCGCTTGATAAAATTAACCCAGGAACCAAAACATTGTTTTCTTGCTCATCTTTGGCTACCATGGTAAAGTAACTAGAGTTGCAATGTTTTACTTTTCCGGTTTGAATGTTTTCAGCTTCCACACGGATGCCAACAATCATCGAACTTTTGCCTACATAATTGACGCTAGCTTTCATGGTAACTAATTCGCCAACGTCTATCGGACTCAAAAAATCAACCGTATCTACAGAAGCAGTAACACAATAATGCCCCGAGAATTTAGAAGCACATGCAAAAGCAATTTGATCCAGCAAAGACAAGATATAACCTCCATGAATTTTACCGCTGAAATTAGTATGCGAGGGCAACATCAATTGGGAAATAGTAATTTTAGAAGATTTTACGGTTTTAAATAAATCACTCATCTTTTTCAGCTCGGGTTAAAATATTTTCAGGTAAGGCTTTCTTGGCTTTGGCTCCCATTTTTTTGAGTTTTTCTACACTGGTAACCAAATTTCCTTTACCATCCACTAGCTTGTTCATGGCACCTTGATACTCGATTTTTGCTTCATCCATCTTTTTGCCGATTTTTACCAAATCACCAACAAAACCTTCAAACTTATCATACAAAGCACCTGCTTGTCGAGCAATTTCTAAAGCATTTTCTTGTTGTTTTTGATTCGTCCACATGCTATCAATAGTTCGCAAAGTGGCTAAAAGGGTAGAAGGCGTAACGATTACAATATTCTTTTCAAAAGCTTTATTGTAAAGCGATGTATCTTCATTCAATGCCAAAGCAAAAGCGGATTCAATCGGAATAAAAAGCAATACAAAATCAGGGCTTTCCATTTGGTATAAATCCTGATAGTTCTTTTCACTCAATTGATCTACGTGACGTTTTAATGACATTACGTGTTCTTTTAAATGTTGCGTTTTCTCCGTTTCATCTTCCGAATTAATATAGCGTTCATAGGCAGTCAAAGTCACTTTTGAATCCACTACCATTTTCTTGCCATCTGGTAAATTGATTACTACATCTGGGAAAACACGATTGCCTTCTTCAGTCACAAAGCTTTGTTGTACTTCATATTCCCGACCTTTTTCTAATCCTGATTTTTCAAGGACTCTCTCCAAAATCAACTCTCCCCAATTCCCTTGCATTTTACTGTCGCCTTTTAATGCTTTGGTAAGGTTCAAAGTTTCTTTACTCATCTGCTCGTTCATTTCACGTAAGCCTAAGATTTGTTGGCGCAAAGCAGCATGATAATCAATACTTTCTTTATGAGTGTCTTCGACTTTCTTTTCAAATAATTGAATTTTATCTTGAAGCGGCGTCAAAATGTTTTTAAGGTTTTCTTTGTTTTGTTCGGTGAACTTAACGGTTTTTTCTTCAAGGATTTTGTTGGCCAAATTTTCAAATTCTTTGGTAAATTTCTCTTGTAGTTTTTCGACTTCCTCTTTTTGTTCTTTGTTGCGTTCCCAAAGATTTTCAAAATCGGTTTCTTTTTTTGATAGTTGAATAGCTAATGATTCTTTTTCGGTTCTAATGTTTTCACGTTCCTGTGCCGTTTGATTGACTTGGTTTTTAAGTTGCTCAATTTGCTGCAACAAGCCGTTTATTTTTTCTTCCAAGGAAGCTTTGTCCGATTTAGAATTGGCTGCAAAAAGCGTTTTTCCAATAAAAATGCCAATGGCTAAGGCGATGATGAAAGCAAGAATGATGTATAACGAATCCGACATTATGAGAATATGTTTTTTGTAAAAATAAGCATTAAATTGAAATTCACTATTTGAAAAATGTATTTTTGTTTCAAATAAAATTCATGCACTATCACTTCCTTATTCACAAGCCTCACGGGTATTTGAGCCAATTCATTTACGAGAAAAAGCGACCTAAAAAGTTGCTAGGAGAATTGTATCCTTTTCCAGAAGGGACGATGGCTATTGGTCGCTTAGATGAAGATTCAGAAGGATTATTGTTGCTGACCACTGATGGTATGATGAGTGAAATCGTAAGAAGCAAAACCGTCGAAAAAGAATATTATGCCCAAGTAGATGGAATAATTACAGAAGAAGCTGTTAATCAATTAAAAAACGGCGTTGAAATTGGCTTCAAAGGCATTAGGTACACCACCAAAAAATGCGATGCTAAACTCATTACTCAACTTCCTGACTGCATAGGCGAGGGTAGAAGAATTAGAGACGAACGGCACGGACCAACTAGCTGGGTTTCGATAATCTTAACGGAAGGTAAATTTCGTCAAGTCAGAAAAATGACTGCTGCAGTTGGATTTCCAACACTAAGATTAGTTAGAATTCGAGTGGGAAATATACATTTGCAAAACTTAAAAGCCGGAGAAGTAGTAGAAGTGGCTTCTTTTCAAATAAACGAATAAATTATGCTCAACATCGTATTAGTAGAACCTGAAATTCCAAACAATACTGGTAATATTGGCCGACTCAGTGTGGGTACAGAAAGTCGATTGCACTTAATTCATCCGTTTGGTTTCAAAATTACCGATGCTAATCTAAAGCGTTCTGGTTTGGATTATTGGGTACATCTCGATTGGCATCAATACCAAAATGTAGATGAATGGATAACACAAATTCCAGATAAAACCAGAGTTTTTCTAATGAGTTCTCATGCAACCAAATCAATTTATGAAGCCGAGTTTCAAGATGGCGATTGGTTGGTTTTTGGTAAAGAAAGTGTAGGTTTGAGTCAAGAAGTTTTAGCGCAATTCGTGAATCACTTAACAATTCCTATGTCCAGCTTAATCCGAAGTTATAACATAGCTAATTCAGTGGCGTTTGTAGTTGGTGAAGCGAAAAGACAGATTAGTTTGAAATAACAAACTTTCCCTTTTCACCATCAAAAGAAATGGCATCGTCTTTAAATAGCGTACTAAAAACACCTTTAGTAATCAAATTACAGGGTTGGTCTTGAACCACATGCTTTTCCGTCATGACAATCATTTCATCCGAAAGTTGTATCGCCAAATCAATATCATGCGTAGAAAAAAGAATGCACTTGTTGGTTTCTTGTGATAGTTTTTTTAGCAATTTAAAAACTGCTACTTTATGATGCAAATCCAAGTGGGTAGTAGGTTCATCTAAAACAATTAGCGGTGTGTCTTGTGCCAAGGCTCTAGCAATTAAAACAATCTGTAATTGACCGTCACTGATTTCATGATGTATTTTGTTAACCAAATGTTCAATATGGGTCAGAGCAATCGCTTGATGTATTTTGTCTAAATCGGCTGCTGATAGTTTTCCTAACCAATTTGTATAAGGCTGTCTTCCTAAAGCAATCAATTCAAAAACAGTAAGGTTGCTTGGCGGTAATTTATCGGTCAACACCAAACTTAAATTTTGTGCCAAAGCTAAGCTACCAAAGGAAGTAATGTTTTTATCGTTCAAGTTGACACTTCCAGCTATAGGTTTCTGAATCCCTGTTAAGGTTCGCAATAAAGTAGATTTTCCAATACCGTTGGCGCCCACTAAAGCAATGAGCTGTCCTGAGGATAGGGTAAGATTCAAATTCTCAGCAATAATAGTATGTTGCCCTTTGGTGTGATACCCAATGCTTAAATTAGAAGTACTTATTATTTTTTTTTCTGAATTCATATTTTATTTTAAACACATAGGGACATAGTTTTTTTATTCTAACGATAATTTTTTAAAATATTCATTAACTATGGTTTTTTGACCTTCTTTAAAAATATTGGAACAATTAAAATTGATTAATATTCCTTTAGGTGCTTTTAGAAGTTTCATATAGGTTTGAAGCTGCGCTTCAAATATAGGATTAAGTTGTTGTACCGATTTAAGTTCTATTACTAAACAGTTTTCTACAAATAAATCACATCTAAAATCTACCATTAGCGGTTTGTCTTTATAAATCAACGGGACTTTTTTCTCTGTCAAAAATTTTATTTTTCTATGATGTAACTCTTCTTGCATACACAAATGATAAACACTTTCAAGCAAACCTCTTCCCATTGTTTTGTGCACTTCAATAGCAGAACCAATAACTTCATAGGTTAACTCGTCAAGATATTTTTGTGTTATCATTTTAAAATAAATACTATGTTTCTATGTGTTTTAAATTTACGATATACTTTTTTTTCTAACAATCAACCATATGACCACTGGAGCTCCAATGATGGAAGTTATAGCATTAATCGGTAAAGTAAAATCAAAACCTGGCATTTGGGAAACCGTATCACAAAATAACATGATAATAGCACCAACAAAAAGTGTCCCAACAAATAAAGTGCTATGGTTACTGGTTTTGAAAACTAGTTTTACTAAATGAGGAACAGCTAAACCAATAAAGGCAATCGGTCCAGCAAAGGCAGTGATGCTTCCTGCTAAAACACTGGTGGCAAAAATAATTAGGTAACGAGCTTTTTTGATATCCAACCCCATACTTTTGGCATAGTTTTCTCCTAGCAATAAAGCATCTAAAGATTTTAAGGAAAGCAAGCTAAATAGTAATCCAATAAAAATAGCAAAAGCTAAAATGGATATGTTTTGCCAAGATAAATTGCCAATACTTCCCATAGACCAAAAGGTGTATTTCTGTAATTGCTCTGCCGAACTGAAATAGGTAAAGACACTAACAATAGCACTAGTAAAACTGCTAAACATCAACCCCACAATCAAAATAGACATAGTATCACGCAAGCGTTGAGAAACAATTAAGATCATCAGTAAAACCGCTAAACTTCCTAAGCAAGACGCTAAAATGATTCCGTAAGAGGACAATAAAAACTGTGAAAATACGGCAGGTAGAAATCCAGCGCCTAGAATCACAAAAGCCACTCCCAAACTCGAACCCGAACTTAAACCCAACACATAAGGACCCGCCAAAGGGTTTCGAAATAAGGTCTGCATCAATAAACCAGAAACTGAAAGTCCGATACCGACTAATACCGCCGTAATCGCTTTGGGTAACCGAAAATTAAGAATGATATAGTCCCAAGTCTCTTTGGAAGCATGACCTCCAAACAAACTCTTAAAAACTTCTTTCACTGGAATAGCCACTTGTCCCATGGAAATGTTCAATAGCAAAGTGAACAATAAAGCCAAGGCTAAAATGGAAAATAAAAGTGTATTTCGGTTTTTAGACATTTATTACTTAATGATTTTGTCTTTCTGACGAAGGAAGAATCTCGAGATTCCTCATACTTCGGAATGACAAATTGAGGTGTTTTATTTTAATTTTTCAAAAAAGAAAGGCTTGTAACCAATCAACAATTCAGGATGCAATATTTTTACTAAATCTTTCAGCACTATATCAGGTCTGTTAGGAGCCAGTTCATAATACAGAATACCACCGGTTGTTCCTTTTTTGCCACTGAACGAATATACATTATTATTTTGAAAAGCTTTGAATTGACCGTAATGTGGATTAGAATCCGTCATCTCTTTTAAGGTAGAAAATTGTCCTGAAGTAATCCAAACATCTGCGTTTTGTGCTTTTTCCAATACGGTTTCAAAGGATAAAGACAAACTTCCCGTTCCTGTAGTTTCTTTCCACAAATAATCAGACTTAGCTTGTTTTAAAAGCAAACTACCCCAGCTGGTGCCTTTGGGCAAATACCAATGATCTTCGAACATATCGCCAGCTAAAATAGTGGGAGTAGTGGTCGCTCTTTTGGCAATGTCAATGGTTTTCAAATAATCTTTTTCAATTTTAGTAAAGAGTTCATCGGCTAATTTTTGTTTGCCAAATAAGGCTCCGAAAAACTTAATCCATTCGGCTTTTCCTAGAGGGTTTTCTTCGTTCCAATCGCCATTCAACATGACTTTGAGACCGCTTTTCTCCAAATTGTCCAACGTGGGATTATTGTTGTCAATGCCGTAGCCAATAATTACATTGGGTTGTAAATCGAGTAGGACTTCGGTATTTAAGTCATGGTTGTTGCCGAGTTCTTTGACTTTTTTAGCTTCAATACGCGCTCTCACTTTTTCAGAAGAAATATAATCGCAATGAGGAAAACCCACAAGTGAATTCACTTCATCCAACATCTCCAAAGAAGGAATGTGCGTGGTTGAGGTAACGACTATGGTTTTGATGGGAACCGGGATAATGATGTTTTGTTTCAAACTATCTGGAACAATTCCGTCTTTTTCTTTGAGGATGTATAGGTAGGTTTTAGTAGCTTTTGGCCAAGGATTCTTTACCGTTACTATTGAATACCCTTCATAGTTAACTATCGAAAAACCTTTGGCATAGTGTACTTCATTTTGAGGAGCCACTACCGCTTCTGGTTTTGTTTCGCTTTTGCAACTGAAAAGAAAGACAAGAAAGAAAGAGAATAGAATTTTTGATATAATAGATTTCATAAGGATGCTTTGCAAGTGATGCAAAGGTAAAAGGAAACCCTAAAAAATCTTTTTTATTTTTTAATCAATTTATAATTGGCTGTCTGTCCGTTATCAAAATTAAGATTCAAGATATACATTCCAGCACTTAATTGCGAAGATTGATTATCTAAATTTGATTTTGATGATGTTGAAACTATTGTTTTTCCCATAACATCTGTTATAGAATAGTTGGTGATGGTTTGCTCTGTTTGAATATCAAAATTATATGAAAATGGATTGGGTGAAATGATAGCTTTTGGTTTTTGAAATTGCGGATTAGAGAGCACTGTTCCTTGTACAAATTGGGTGGAGGCAATTACCGCAGTATAATTATCAAGTGCTGATTTTAGGTCAATTGCATCACAATCGCATACAACAGCATTAGTGGATGAGTAATAAAAGACATTATAAGTCTGGAAAATCTGATTTAAAACAGCATCATTTGTTACGACTACATTTCCTATTGAACCAGTCTGATAAATACTGCCAGCACTAACAAACTGAACATATAAAGCATCACTAAATCCGCCATAAGTATATCTAGCCGATGCAACAACACTTGAATAAGCTCTCAAATCAGTAATTAACTGAGCAGGATAAGTTCCATTAAAACCAAAGATTTTACCTTGATAAGGAGGATAAGGATGAGCTTCATAAGTCCTGAAATAAGTAACGGTATAATTACTTAAAATAGCATTTAAACCTGTATCATTTGTGGTGTTGCACAACCAATCATTGAAAAAATAATCACATTGTGGTGTTCCAACATTCGAATTAACCAATCTAATTTCCACACCTGTTTGCGAAATAGCAAAATTGGAAAATAAAAGTAATAGTACTAACTTTTTCATAATCATAGGATTAAAGGATGTTGTAAAGCTAAGAAAATATTTTCAAGTTATTTCCGTTTTCTATGTTATATTTGCCCTCGAATTAAGGTTGCGATTTCTGTTTTTCAAAATCGCATTAAAAGGGAATTTGGTTCAAATCCAAAGCTGTTCCCGCAACTGTAAGCTATTAAGCTTGTTGTTATCTACAAAACCATTGTCCTATTTTCGGGATGAGAAGGTCAACAACAAGACGCAAGCCAGGAGACCTGCCTAGTTCATCGAGTAACAAACTTTCGGGAAAAAAGGTTTGGGTATGGGTAAATTCTATACTTTTCTCCCACAATGGTAATTAATCAAAAGGTTTAAAAGACATGTTTTTCTCTCTGTGTATCTCTGGGCTACTTCGTGTATCTCTGTGTAATTTTTTTATTTCGCAGAGTTTCACAGAGAAAAATTAGAGATTCACAAAGATTTTAAAGTTTTTGATTGTAGTATTAATTTAAATGAAAAAAACAGTAAGAGCAGTGGCTATAATAGCCTTGCTAAACTCTTGTGTCTATGCGCAAGAAAAGGATTCTACCAAAGTGAATTCGTTAAAAGAAGTGGTGGTTTCGGACACCAAATTTGCACAAAGCAAAGAAAAATCAGGAAAAGTAATTGAGGTCATAACGGCTAAAGATTTAGAAAGAAAGTCAGGGCAAAGCTTAGCCACCGTACTATCCGAAGTTAGCGGCGTTGAAATCAACGGAAACCAATCGGCTAACGGGAAAAACTTAGGCTACTACATTCGAGGTGGTAAAAACAGACAAGTTTTAATTTTGATTGATGGGATTCCAGTAACGGATGCCTCGGGAATTACTCTTGAATATGATTTGCGTTTACTGCCTGTAGAACAAGTAGAGAGCATCGAAATCATGAAAGGAGCTGCCAGCACACTTTATGGTACAGGAGCTGCTACCGGAGTGATTAACATCACCTTAAAAAAAGCTTCTAAAAAGGAAATCCAAGGGAATGCTTATGTGAATATTGGTTCCAATAATACGGCAGACAATTCTAAATACAACGGACAAGATTTCAACCAAGGGCTTTCAGTAAATGGCACCTACCAAAAAGTCAATTACTTTGCTGGATTCAATAGTACCGAAACCAAAGGCATGTCTCAAATTGCTGAACCTAATTCGGCTGCTAACTATGAAAAGGATCCTTTTTCTAGACAGAATCTTTTAACGAAATTAGGTTTTAAAGCTACAGAGAAACTAACTTTGAACTTCTTTGGGAATTACGACAGAATCAAAAATGCTTACGATTTGCCTTTTGACAATACAGGTTTTGACGATACTAATGTGAACAAAACTACTTCAGAGCAAATCCGTTTTGGATTCGTGCCAAAATACCAATACCGTCATGGCGAATTGGTCCTAAATGCCGGGTTTACCAAAATCAATCGCGATTATAGTGAATTCAATTCTTATACTTCAGGCACTGATTATTCGTCTTATGGTTCTCGAAGTATCGTGGTAGATGCTTTTAACAAATACAGTTTTAGCAACGAGTTTACTGTTATTGTGGGTGTCAATTATCAGTTTCATGATATGTTGAGCCAAACGCCTTATAGCACTATAGACAACAAAAACACCAAGTTCAACATCTTAGATGGTTACACCACTTTTGTATACAATCTTGATTTTGGATTAAATATCAACACCGGTATTCGTTTGGACAATCATAGTGCTTATGGCAATAATTGGGTAGCCAATTTTAATCCGTCATTCAATTTTAAAACCAGCTTTCCTTTGAAAGTTTTGGCTTCTTACAGCACGGCTTATATCACGCCAAGTTTGTACCAACTCTATTCGGAATTCGGCAACGCTAACTTAACACCTGAAGCCAACTCCACCATAGAGGCAGGCTTTGAAACCGAGTTAATCAACAAAAAAGTAAAGTTCAATGCCGTAGCTTTCTACCGTGATCAAAACAATGCTATCGATTTTTATTATAACCCCACCACTTTTGCAGCCTATTACATAAACGTAGACGGAAAAACAAAAGCCAAAGGAATAGAAACGTCGTTGAACATTGCCCTAACGTCAAGACTAAACTTGAACGGAAACTATACTTTCACCCAAGTAGATGAAGTACTAGACCGATTAATTCCAAAACACAAAGCCAACGCCAGTATCGATTTTCACCCCACATCCCGAACCTTATTCAACGTGAGTTACCAGTATTTTGATGCTAGGAAAGATGCTTTTTATGATGCGAATACGTTTGGAGTCTTAACCACTCAATTAGGGTCTTATCAATTGGTGAATGCTTTGGTAAAATACGAACTTATCAAAAGCCGTTTGACTGTTTTTGGTGCTGCTACTAATATTTTCAACGAAGCTTTTGTAGAGAATTTAGGCTACTCCACCAGAGGACGAAACTTTAAACTAGGATTGACTATTATTTTATAGATTAAGAAAAGGCTAACCGAGAGGTTAGCCTTTTTTGATAAGCATGATACTCTCTCTTTTACTCTCTTTTTTGTAAGAAAGGTATAGTCTCAAAGGAGCTTTGTTCGAGTCATGTTTTGGATTTGTTCGGTAAAAGGCTATTTAGGGTAGTACAACTACGAACAAAACCCGAACAAAACCCGAACAAAACATGTGCATAATAATGATATTTTGTAATTGATTATTCTTACGAAACATGCTTTTTTATGCTTAAAAAAGAGTTTAAATTTTTGTAAGAATAAAAAAAGCACCCCTAAGAGTGCTTTTGTGATAATAGTAAGTAAGGATTGAACCTTTTTTAGCTTTTGTTTGACTGCAAGTTGGTCAATGTACTATTTGTGATTACGGTTTGTATTGTCCAATTTGCGTTAAAACTTCTTTTAGTGCCTCGGGTTTATTAGTGCCTATTAATAGAGCAGCATTGTTGGTTGTAACCAATTGCAATCCTTGGTTTCCGGAAACGTTTAAGGCTTCTCCAGCACCAAAAAGACCATATCGGATGCCCCAACCACCATATTCTGTGATAGGGCTGTATTTTCTAACGTATAGTTTGTTGAGGTTATCCCAAGTATATTTTCGGTATTGAATTCGGAAAGGGTAAAATCGCACATACACCCCATCACTTTTAATTTGGGTTTGTAGTTTTATAAAACCAAACATAAGGGTTAACAAAAGCATCAGTCCAAAGCCAATATACAATCCGCTATCACTAGTGGGGTTATCCCCGAAAGGTACTTTTTCAACGATTTGTTGGTATATACCAAACAAAAATATCCCATTAAGGCCTATAAGTAGTAGCCAAAGCCACCATTGTTTGAATTTTTGTTCTTCGTAGAATAGGATTTTTTCTTCCATTTAGGGTTAACTGTTGTTATAGTCTTATTTATGATTCAAATACATGTCGGTGCCCATAGGAATCATAGTCTTAGCATTGCTAAAGTCACGTTCAATAACACTTGGCACTTGAGGTAACATTTTGCCACTGGCTATAATTAGGTTATAGGCAGCATTAAAGAGAGGTTCATCGGTACTTCCCAAAACTCCCATGTTATTAAAGTTTTCAGGAAGCAAATTAGTAGGAGTAATCCCTGAGGTGTAATCGCCAAAACCGTTTTTATTTACAATCTTTAATACGATAGGCTGCATGGCATATTTATGATTAGGATTCGCATCCGATTTACCAAAAGTAGGAGAGTCATATAAAGTAACCGATCCTACATTTTTTCCAGTAGTGATGTCGCCAATTTGCACTACATTGATATAAGGTTTCAAACAGTTTATGACCAATTCACTAGCAGAGGCAGTAGCTTTGGTAGTTAAAACGTATACTTTGTTGAGGTGCAAACCATTCAATCCCCCGATGAATCTATTTTCTAAAGAACCTGGATTATTGTTGAGATAATAGGCTTGTGCTTTAGCATTCCATTGTTGGCTAGCAAATAATTGTCCGCTAAATTGTCCCGTAATCATACTCGCTAATTTCACAGCAGTATTGATGGAACCTCCTGAATTATAGCGTAAATCCAATACCAAATCGGTTACGTTTTGAGCCGCAAAATTACCAAACATGGTATTCAATTGATCATCATAGCTAGGATAAAAACCATTGTACATCAAATACCCAATATTGTGGGTTCCATGGGTAATCACTGTATTGATAAAAATAGGGTTTTCAGCAACATCTGTTTTAGTTAGCGTTATCGATTGCCCATTCGGAGTAATATTGCCATTGTCATAATCGGCTAGGTTGATGGTGTAGGTAGTAGCATTTAACAGCGAGAGGTTGTTATCTGTAGCGGTTTGGTATAAAGGAGTACCATTTACAGCATAGAAAATAGTACCACGTTGTACATTTTTAGCAGCGGCATCGGTATTAGGCAGCACATAATGAACCCAACCAAAAACAGGGCCAGAGCTTCCTGACTTATAGCGTAAGCCATAGTCCATGCCGTTATTTAAAGTATTGCCAGCTAGAACTCCTTCCAGAACCGTGTAATCACTGGTAATTCGACTAAATTTATCTATAACATTTTGTTGGTAAAGCAATGATTTAAATAAATCAGAAGGAGAAGCAAATGGAGTTAGATAGGTATTTAATTCACCTTGATTAGCAAAACGAGTGTCTGATAAATCAGGAACATCCGCTTGCCAGAGATAGTATAAGTTCATTCCTTTCCAAACAAAGTCTTTAATTTCTAAACTATCTGGAACAGCATTGTCATTCATATCAGTACATCCAATAGGAGCAGTAAATAAGAATAGCAGTAATGAAGCAACAACAATTTTTCTCATAGCAGCGATTTGTTTTAATAAACGTAAATTTACTAAGTTTAGATTAATAATATCATTTTGTTTGTAACAAATAAAAAGGAGTCTCGTCTAGGCTATATAACCACTAACTAAGAGTAGTTTCAATGAATCAAAATGAGTTTATGCAATTGGTGAATCCGTTTAAGGATAAACTCTTCCGAGTGGCAAAACGATTACTCGTGAGCACAGAAGAAGCCGAAGATGCTACTCAAGAAGTTTTGGTAAAATTGTGGAATAGGAATGAAAGTTTAGACGAATATAAAAGTGTTGAAGCGGTTGCGATGACCATGACTAAAAACTATTGTTTAGATCAATTAAAATCGAAACGCGCCAGTAACATGAAAATTGTTCACAATAATTTTACGGATAGGGAAGCAAGTTTGCAACAAAAAGTAGAGGATAGTGATACTTGGTATTGGGTAGAAAAAATAATGAATGAGTTGCCTGAACAACAAAAGCTAATAGTGCAAATGCGAGATATTGAAGAAATGGAGTTTGAGGAGATTAGTCAAGTTTTAGATATGAATGAGCAAGCTATTCGTACGGCATTATCAAGAGCAAGAAAAGTGATTAGAGAAAAAATGATAAAAACACATCATTATGGCATTGGATAGAATAGAAAAATTAATAGAAAAATACTTCGAGGCAGAAACCAGTATTGCTGAAGAAAAGGAATTAAAAGAGTACTTTGCTTCATCAGATGTTGCTCCGCCTTTGAAACAATACCAACCCCTATTTGGTTATGTCGTTCAAACAAAACAAGAACAGTTCAACGCAACGATTCCATTAAACACTAAGAAACGCAATAGCGTAGTTTGGTTATCTGTTGCCGCTTCTGTGGTGGTTTTACTTGGTGTGAGTTTGTTTACATACCATTATTTTAATCAACCCAAATCCAATGATTTAGGTACTATTGATGATCCTGAAGTAGCCTTTAGAGAAACACAAAAAGCATTGGCTATTATTTCAGAACATGTAAATAAAGGCATAGGAAGTATGAGCTATTTAAATGAATATGAACAATCAAAAAACAGAATTTTTAAAAAATAACAATCAGAAATCATGAGAAAATTAATTTTAAGTTTAGTATTAGTATTAAGTGCAAATACCTTTTTTGCACAAACGGTTTTCGATAAATTTGAAGACCAAGAAGGGATAACTTCAATCGTGGTTAACAAAAAAATGTTTTCACTTTTAAGCAAAATGAAAGTGGATGATAAAGAGACACAACAATATGTGAATCTAATCAAAAAGCTTGATAATTTGAGAGTGTTTGTTACCAAAAGTGACAAGAAAGCGGATGAGATGAAAGCCATTTCGGATAAATACATTAAAACAGCTTCTTTAGAAGAGTTAATGAAAATTAATGAAAAAGGGAAAAGCGTAAAAATATTTGTAAAATCAGGGGCTTCTGATTCTCAAATCAAAGAACTAATGATGTTTATTGAAGGCTCAGGGAACGAAGAAACTGTTTTAATGTCTTTAACGGGAGACTTTGACTTAAATGAGCTATCGGTATTGACCGATAAAATGAAATTGCCTGGTGGTGATGATTTGAAAAAAGCTTCAAAAGGTAAAAAATAAGTTCATGAGAGTAGTAGTTTATTTAACCGCTATTTTGGCTTCACTCTTGCTATTAAGTTGTAATAGAGAACCCACACTCCAAAAGTATTTTGTTGATAATTCGAGTAAGCCTGGGTTTATTGAGCTTGATCTTTCGTCTAGTTTTATCAATAAAGATAAAATAAAACTGACCCCAGAGCAAAAAACAGCTTTGGCTTCATTTGACAAAATGAATATATTGGCTTTTAAACTAGACGAAAATAATAAAGCACAATACGATGTTGAAAGCCAAAAGATAACGGCTATTTTAAAGAATAAAGAGTATCAAGAGTTGATGAAAGTAGGTTCAGGAAAAGATGCTGCAACAGTTAGCTTTGTTGGTGACGAGAACCATATCGATGAGTTTATCCTTTTTGCCAAAAAGAGAGAAAATGGATTTGCAGTAGTTAGAATTCTAGGAGATGATATGAATCCGAATAATATTATGAATATGATTTCACTGCTAAAAAGCTCTAATATAAATATGGATCAATTAAAACCGTTAGAAGGTTTAGTGAAATAAGACTCAGGTTAGTTATTCAAATAGAAAGTCCCGATTATATCGGGACTTTCTTATTTTTTAAAATATTTAAAAGGGACAAATAACATACCGAAACATTCTCCATCTCCTTTTCCAATATGTTTGTGATGCATTTTGTGAGCTCTTCTAACCCCTTTTGCATAGAGGTTATTAGCGTTTCTGAATAGTTTAAAACGTTGATGGATAAAGATATCATGAACAATAAAATAGGCTACACCGTAGGCGAAAATTCCAAGTCCAACGGCAATTCCTAATTCAAAAATACCTTTTTGCCAAAGTAAAAAACAAGTAATACTTACAACAGCATAAAAAATAAAAAAAGCATCATTACGCTCAAACCAAGAGTCATGGTCTTTCTTGTGATGATCTGCATGTAAAACCCATAAAAATCCATGCATGATGTATTTATGAGTAAACCAAGCCATAAATTCCATGATGCAAAAAGTAAGTATAAAAACAATAATTTGGAGAGCCATAATAGGTTATAATAAGTTTAATCGATAATTAACGTAACATCTAGCTAAAAGTCCAATTTTTTGATAATCAGGAACACGGATTCTAGTATTCTTAATTTCTAGAGATGGGGTCTTTTTTAATTTAGATAATAACTTCTTGTAGTAAACATAAGCGGTGTAAACACCAAATTTGGCTTCTAAAGGCAGTTTTAAAATCCCTTCAAAACCAGCATGAAAATCAGCTTCAATTTCTTTTATAATAGCTTGTTTAGACTCTTCATCTAAACGTGATAAATCTGTATTGGGAAAATACGTTCTATTCAAATCTTCGTAATCTGCTTTTAGGTCGCGAAGAAAGTTTACTTTTTGAAAAGCCGAACCTAATCGCATTGCTGCATGTTCTAATTCATTAAACTTAGTGTCATCGCCATTTACAAACACTTTCAAACACATAAGTCCCACTACATCAGCAGAGCCATAGATATATTCGTTGTATTCATCAAAGGTTTTATATTCACTTTTGTGTAAATCTAATTGCATGCTTTTCATAAAAGCAGCGATCATCGTTTGTGGAATATTATATTTATGAACGGTATGTTGAAAGGAATTCAGTACAGGATTTAAACTGATTTTATTTTCTAAGGCACTAGTCAAATCCTTTTCAAACATCTCAAATAAATATTCTTTGTTATAGTCATGAAAAGAATCCACTATTTCATCAGCAAAACGAACAAATCCATAAATATTATATATGTCCTGACGAATGTTAGGAGCCAACATTTTTACAGCAGAAGAAAACGAAGTACTATAAGATTTAGTTACGTTTTTACTACAATCGAAGGATATTTTATCAAATAGTGATTTCATATTGTTGTAAAGTTAGTTTTTTTTTCGATAAGTTCAGATACAAGTTTTCCCGATATCAAAGCAGGAGGAACTCCAGGCCCTGGAACTGTCAATTGTCCTGTAAAAAAGAGATTTTTTACTTTCTTACTTTTCAATTTAGGTCTTAAAAAGGCAGTTTGTAATAAAGTATTGGCTAATCCATAGGCATTTCCTTTGTACGAATTATAATCTTTAATAAAATCATTTAAACAAAAGGATTCCTTGAATAAGATATTATCTTTTAGAGATTGCTGTGTCAATTTTTCAAATCTTGAAATTATCTTCTCAAAATAGGCTTCCCTTAATTCGGGAGTATCTTCTAGACCGGGTGCGAGTGGAATTAAAAATATTCCAGCTTCTTTTCCACTAGGAGCTACATCAGCATCTGTTTTTGAAGGGAAACTAGCATAGAATAAAGGTTCGTCTGGCCATTTTGGAGTATCATAAATGTCTTGAGCATGAACATCAAAATCAACATCAAAAAATAAGGTATGATGTTCTACATTTTCAATTTTTTTATCAAAACCAACATAAAATAGGAGTGAGGAGGGGGCAAAAGTTCTATTCTCCCAATACTTTTCCGAATAGCCTCGATACTTTTCCTCTAATAATGTTTCACTATGATGGTAATCGGCACCACTTAAAATAATATCCCCTTTTATACTTTTGCCATTTACAACAATAGCATTAGCAACTCCATTTTCTACTATAATTTTTTCGATATTTGAATCCGTATGTATTGCAACACCTAGTTCTTTGGCTAATTTTTCCATAGCTAAAATGACGCTGTACATACCGTTTTTTGGATGCCATGTGCCCAAACCAAAATCAGCAAAATTCATGAAACTGTAAAAGGAGGGAGTGTCTGAAGGCTTTGCTCCAAGGAAAAGTACAGGAAATTCAAGTATTTGTATCAGTTGGGTATTGGTGAAACGTCTTCGGATGTCTTTGGAAATATTACCAAAGAACTGATTTACTTTTTTTGCCGTTTCAAGAGTGATTAATTCCAAAGGAGAAACACCGGGACGATAGACTAAATCTTTGATAGCAATATCATAATTGCTTTGAGCTTCTTTCATAAAAGCCTCCAATTTTCGTCCGCTTCCTTTTTCTATACTTTCGAATGTTGTTATGATTTCGGATAGGTTATCGGCAATAGTGACAAAATTGTTGATACCAAAGTACACTTGATACGCTGGAGATAATTTTATCAGTTGATAATAATCGGAAGGTTTTTTGCCAAAATCGGCAAAGAATCTTTCAAACACGTCAGGCATCCAGTACCATGTTGGCCCTATATCAAAAGTAAATCCTTCTTTTTTAAGTTGACGTGCTCTTCCGCCAATAGTGTTATTTTTTTCGTAGACTTCTACATAGTTACCTTCTTTGGCAAGATAGCATGCAGCCGCTAATGACGAAAAGCCTGAGCCAATTATTTTGATTTCTTTTTTCATATTGTTTAACAAAACTACAAAAAAGCTAAACAATAAAAAATCTTTTTATATTATAAATTATCAACCAACTCTTTTATGGAGCTAAAGATACTAATTTTTCCTGAGATTAGCCTATTGTCTATGTTATGAATCATTCTTCCGATAAGCCAGAATTTGGAGGTCTCGTCTAATATTTCTTCACTAATTTCTTTAATGTAGGGATTTATATGTTCTTTATTGGGTTCTACAGTAGTGTAACATATATAAGTTATGTTGTCGAAATACTTTTTAACATCTCTTAAACTATCTGTTGGCACACTTTCCCCTAGATAAATACTTTTATACCCATGACTTAAAATTTCATAATTGAGATACATTAATCCTAATTCATGAATCTCATTCATTGGTAGGTATAAGATAAAAACAGTATCCTTATTAACAGGTTCTTTTATTTGAACCATTTCAGTATTAATCAAAAGCTTTTGCTTTATTAAATAAGAAATAAAGTGTTCATGTGCAGGACTTACAGTGCCAGCTTGCCATAATAACCCAATTTCTTCTAATAGTGGGATAAAGACTTCATAAAAAACACTTCTAAATGATTTTTCAGATAGTAATTTATTGTAAGTATTGAAAAACAAGGTATGATCAAAATTCATCATAGCCATTTTGAAAGAACTTATGGCATGATGTTTTGCGCTTTTGTCAGATATAATTTCGTTCACTAATTCTGGAATTCTTTCATTAGAGAGTTTGGAAATATTCGAAATTTTATAACCATGTTTGTGTAATAGGGTTATGTTTAGTAATTTTTGAAGACTCTCTAAATCGTATAATCGAATATTGGTTTCGGTTCTCATGGGTTCAAGAATGGCATATCTTTTCTCCCATATTCTTATAGTATGTGCTTTGATTCCAGAAATATTCTCTAAATCTTTTATACTGAAAACACTTTTAACATTGTTCATGTTTTATTTCATTTTGTTAAACAAAATTAACAAAATAAGTTTACAAACATAGTTTTGAATAATAAACTTCAAAAAAAAAGAGTGAACTCAATAGAATTCACTCTTTAAAAATGTGACCACGGTGGGATTTGAACCCACACGCCCTTACGAGCACCACCCCCTCAAGATGGCAAGTCTACCGTTTCTCCACGTGGCCTAAAACAAAAAAAAGTCAAACACTTCTGTTCGACTTTTTGTGACCTGACTGGGGCTCGAACCCAGGACCCCATCATTAAAAGTGATGTGCTCTACCAACTGAGCTATCAAGTCATAGCATCAAAGAAATGGAAAAAAAATTGTGACCTGACTGGGGCTCGAACCCAGGACCCCATCATTAAAAGTGATGTGCTCTACCAACTGAGCTATCAAGTCATTAACCTTTCTTCAATGCGGGTGCAAATATAAGACCTTATTATTTATATTTCAAAGCAATTTTATTATAAATTTACCTTTTTTTGACAATGGGTCTTAATGGCTTAATTTATAAGGTTTTATTGCTATGCAAAAAATAATTTTAGTGGGTTATATGGCTGTTGGCAAGACCACAATTGCACAATTATTAGCTAAAAAAATTGATTTTAGAACGGTCGACTTAGATAAATTAATCGAAAAAAAAATGAATTTAACTATCAATCAAATTTTTGAATTGAAAGGAGAAATTTATTTCAGGAAATTAGAACATGAACTATTCAAAGAAATTCTAGAGAACGATGAAAATATAATTATTAGTACAGGCGGAGGGACTCCTTGTTATGCTAATAATCATTTATTTTTAAATGGAGAAAATTGTATTTCAATTTATCTAAAAGCATCTATAGAAACAATTTTTGAGAGACTTAGAAATGGAAAAATGGATAGACCACTAGTTGCTCATAAATCTGAGGAAGAGTTAAAAGAGTTTGTTGCTAAACACCTATTCGAAAGAAGTTATTTTTACAATCAGGCCACTTGTACTGTTTTGATTGATAATAAAGATCAGGAAAGTATAGTAAAAGAAATCCTTGAATTGTTACACTAGATAAGCGTAGTTGTTATTTTTTTCAAAAACGACATGAACATGTTCTTTGAGCGATGTTGAAAATGAAATCCCTTTAAAATCAACTTTCACAGGAAACTTTTTATGATTTCGATCAACTAAGACCGCTGTTTTTATTTTTTTAACAGGAACGTCTAAGAAATGTTTGACGCCATATATAAGTGTTGACCCTGAGTTTAAAACATCATCTATGACAACTATTCCTTTGTTGGTGTAAACTTCTTTTGAAATTGATGTTGTTACGGTATTAAAAGGATTTGATTTGTCAATTTTCACTTCACACAAAGTTATATTCAAATCGGATATTGAGCTTAGAATACTACTTATTTTTTCTGCTAAAATAAACCCATTGCTTGCTATTCCTGCTAAAACAATTTCATTTTCATCTGAGAAAGTTTCAAAAATTTGATAGGATATTCTTTTAATTTTGTGTTCTAGTTCTTGATGGTTTAGTATTACATTTTGATTCATTGTAAAGTTTTTTTTCAAAGATAAATAAACTGCTGGTTTCATTTTTATGGATTTTAATTTATTGACTAAAAACATAAGAATTATAACAATTTAAGCACGACCCTAATCGAATTAATTTAACATTTCAACGATTTTAAATAAAATTTAGATTCCAAACACTTTTTTTTTAAAGATTTCCTATATATTTACAACCTTATGTGAGACGTATAGTGATGATTTTAATTTAATTACGAATAAGAAGTTGGTTTCCTTCAGTATTTTTTGGAAATGATTTTAGAGAAACAAATGAGTAGTAAAAGTACCCCAAATACAACCTTAAGTAAAAAAAAGCAGTTATTTGTTTTTTTTATTGCGTTGTTATTTTCCTTATTTAACCAACTTTGTTTTGCTCAGGTTTCAACCTATAGCTTTAGCGAATCAATAACTAGTTATACTCCTTTAGCTACATCATCCATTGCTTATACTGCACCATGGGATGATCATACATCAGGCGCTGCTTTTACAGCTCCTATTGGTTTTACGTTTACCTATGATGGTGTTAATCAAACGCAATGTTATATAAGTCCTAATGGATTTTTGTCTTTTGGTGTCCAGCCGGCCTCTAATAATTATTTGCCTCTGAGTGTTGCAACTACATTTACAAATGGTGGAACCATTGCTGCTCTTGGTATGGATTTAATATCAGGAACTCCAACAGATAATATTGTTTACAACACTATTGGCTCAGCTCCTAACAGAATTTTTGTGGTGCAATGGACTAATGCAAGAAGAAAAGTAGCGACAGGAAATTATAATTTTCAAATTCAATTATTCGAATCGACCAATGTTATAAAGATATCTTATGGGCTTTGTGTTCCTAGTGACCCCACTGTTTATAATGGTCAGGTAGGTATTCGTGGTGCTACTAACGATTTCTTACAAGGGAATATTAATAATCGTCTCCAAAATGGCGCAAATACTAATTTACCATGGTCTGGTAAAACGATTAGTGGAACCGCCAATTCAAGTACTGTAAGAACCAGTGTTACGGAATATCCCAATGATGGATTAGAATATACGTATACACCTTCCTTGCTATGTAGTACTCCAACAGTTAGTCCAACAAGTTTGGTAATAGGAAGTACTAGTGTTACTTCAACAACTTTTGTTGGAAATAGTTTTGCAGCAGCCGCACCAGCTCCAACTAACTATTTAGTTTTAAGAAGTACCGTTAATACTACCCCAACTAATATAGATATACCAAATCGTGTTTATTGGTCAGTAAATGATTTGATTAGTGGGATTTATACTGTATTAAGTAATTCTAATGCTACTTCTTTTACGCAAACAGGTTTGACACCTAATACAATGTATTATTATTGGGTAATTCCATATAATGCTGGTTGTTCTGGAGGGCCAATTTATAAAATGAGTGGTATTTTAAATGCATCAAAAGCAACATGTCTTACTGCTACAAGTAGTGTGTCTTCTTCAAATGTGGATGGTAATTCATTTACAGCATCTTGGAGTCCAGTTGTAGGTGCTACAGATTATCAAATAGATGTTTCTACCACCAATACTTTTTCCTCTATTTTACCTACTTATACCAATTTTTCTTCAGCTGGAGCAACAAGTATTGTAGTTTCGGGATTAAATCCGTTAACAACATACTATTTTAGAGTTCGTGCTATTGGTATAAGTTGTGGAACAGACAGTAGTTTAGGTACAGCCACAACCTTATGTGGGGCTTATCCAATACCTTATTCCCAAAATTTTGATACAACACCTATAGCCACATTACCCAATTGCTTTACTGTCGTAAATGATAATCTTGATGCGATTACTTGGCAAGTTCAAAATGCCTTAGCGTCTTCTTCTCCCAATGCTTATCAATTAAATACAAGTTCAGGAGTGAATAGTGACGATTGGTTTTTTATGCCTGGATTGAATTTAACAGGGGGTGTAACTTATCGATTAAAATTTAAATATAATACCGCTAATGCCGGTTCTTCAACAGAAAATCTTAGAGTTAGACTTGGATCTAGCGCTACTGTGGCTAATATGAATTTTACGATATTGAATTTATCTAATTTTATTAATACGGCCTATCAAACAGCCATAGCTGATTTTACCCCAGTCACTAATGATATTTATTATATAGGTTTTCAAGGTTTTAGTTTTGCTAATCAAAGTAAAATTTTGATTGATGATATAAGTGTTATTGTATCTCCAACTTGTTTTGAACCCACCAATCTTTCTGTGACTAGTGTAGGTGTTACAACAGCTACTTTAACTTGGGATGCTAGTGTACCGCCTCCTGCAAATGGGTATAATTATTATGTAAGTACTTCCAATACTACTCCAAGTAATTCTGTAACTCCTACAGGCTCTGTTGGTGCTGGAATTACTACTGCAAATATTACAGGATTACTGTCAGCTACACTTTATTATGTTTGGGTTCGAGGTAATTGTGGAGGAACAGATAGAAGTGAATGGAGTCTTTTAGAAACTTTTACTACTGACTGTGATGTGCCAGCCTATTTAACAGTAACAAATGGAACATTGTGTGGTGGGGGCTCTGCTACACTAACTGCTACAGGTACATCAGGATCAATTATTGAATGGTATTCAGAGCCCACAGGAACAATTTTAGTTGGAACAGGAACTAGTTTTGTGACACCAACACTTTTTGCTACTAAGACTTACTATGCTCGATCTAAAGTTAATGGAGGTCTCGAAGTTGTTGGACCTTTTTCACCTTTAACAGAAGGAGGCTCCTTAGGAGTTCAATCCAATCCTGCTAATATTGGTTTTTCTGTTTTTAATACTACTGTTTTTCAGTCTTTTGATATTTATCCAATGGTTGCCGGTCAAAATGGCGTGATTTATATTCTTAATGCTTCAAGTAATATTATAGGAACTTATAACTATGTTACCAATGTAGGTGGGGGTAATACTCCACAAACCATTACTTTGGCAATAAGTTTGACTCCTGGGAATTACTTTTTGAATATGGATACGTTGCCAACTGCAGGTTTAGTTATCAATGTTGACACTACATCTTATCCATTTACCTCCACTAATGCAAACATTACAGGTAATGATTATGATAATACTTTTTATTTGTATGCTTACAACTGGAAATTTTCTAATGTTTGTAAATCATTATTAACACCAGTTAATGCTAATATAACTACTGCGCCACTACTATCATTTAGTTCATCAACTGCAACTATATGTTATGGAGAAACAACACCTCTAGTTACTGTTTCTGGTTATGGTGCCTACAACAATTTTGTATGGTCACCTAATACTGGGATTTCAGGTTCGTTAGCTACGGGATTTACTTTTAATCCGACAATAACCACTACTTATTCCCTAACAGCTACACAAACGTCTGGTAGTTTATGTGCTTCTTTAATTACCTATACAGTAAATGTCAAAGCTCAACCACCAGCTATTAGTTTAGCACCCGCTAGTGTTACCATTTGTCAAGGTGTTATTCAGCCTTTAACAGCAAGTTTAGCTGCCGCAACGGCTTCTACAATACTTAGTGAGAATTTTAATGGTGCCACTAACAATTGGACTACTGTAAATAACTCTGCTGGTGGTAATCCTTCTTTAGCGGCTTGGACCTTAACCAATAGTCCTTATTTTGCTAGTAGTGCCAATTGGAATAGGACTTTTAGTAGTAATGATGCTTCCCAGTTTTATTTTACCGATTCTGATGCACAAGGTCCGCCAAGTACTAATGCCACTAAGACATACTTAATATCTCCCTCATTTAATTTAGCGGGATACACTACTGCCTCATTGAGTTTTTGGCAGTATTTAAGATATATTGGAGGGAATAGGGCTAGAGTTGAAGCTTCCATTGATGGAGGAACTACATGGGTTACTATGCTTACACAAATTGCTTCGCAAGGTACCTCTAGTGGTTTTGTTAATACTACAGTGAATTTATCAAGTTTATTAGGAAACTCTAATGTAAAGATTAGATTTTATTATGATGCCACATATGATTATGGATGGGCAGTAGATAATGTATTAATTACAGGAAACCTAGCTTTAGAAGTAAATTGGTCTCCTGCTACTGATTTATATTTTGATGTTACAGCATCTACTCCATATATCGCAGGAACACCTGCTGGAGTTGTATATGCTAAGCCAAATGCAACCATTACTTATACAGGTACAGCTTTAGGATCCAATGGATGTTTTACAAGTAATACTTCTGTAATAACGGTTACTCCAAGTGTCACTACTGGTACGCTTTCAGGGAACCAAACCATCTGTGGAGCATTTACACCTAATAGTTTAGTATTGTCTGGGTATACAGGTACTATAGTTAGATGGGAATATGCTACTAATGCCACTTTTACAGTAGGATTGACCACCATTGCTAATACTACTAATACTTTATCAGCCGCATTAATTGGAACCTACACAGGTGATCGCTATTATAGAGTGGTACTTCAAAGTGGCTCTTGTCCTGCTGTTTATTCGGGTTCTGTTTTAGTTAGTTTTCCAACTACTATTTGGAATGGTTCAGCATGGAGTAATGGTACTCCAAATTCTACGCTCAAGGCAGTCTTTAATGGAAATTATAGCTCTACAGGAGATTTGCAAGCTTGCTCTGTTGAGATAACTTCGGGAGCTGTTACTTTTAATACGGGGCATACTTTAACCGTTCAAAATAATGTAAAAGTTACTGCGGGATCTCTTAGTTTTGATAATAATTCTAGTTTAGTTCAAGTAAATGTTTTAGATAATAATGGTGTTGCCATAACGAACTCAGGAAATATTACTTACAATAGAACCACTACTGGATTGTTTAAATTTGATTATACTTATTGGTCGACACCGGTAAGCCCTCAAATTTTATTTAATGTATCTCCATCATCACCGGCTAATTTATTCCTTCAGTTTAATTCGGCTACAAACGCTTGGCAATATATTTCTAGTCCTAGTACAACGGTTATGGTACCAGGTAAAGGATATATTTTTAGAGCGCCAACTACTTATGCTATAGGGTTTCCTGGTTCACCAACCCCTTTTACAGCTAGTTTTATAGGAGTTCCTAATACTGGAACTATTACTATACCTGTAACAGGAGGAGCAAGTCAGTTTAATTTATTGGGTAATCCTTATCCGAGTGCGCTTTCTGCGGATGCCTTTTTATTAGATGCTGCTAATGCGGCCACTTTGAGTGGAACTATTTATTTATGGACACACAATACACCCTTAAATGCATCTTATCAATATTCGGGAAGTGATTATGCAGTTTATAATTATTTAGGAGGAACGGGTACTAGGGCAGCTACTAACGCTGGGGCAAATGTTTCAGTGCCTAATGGTAAAATTGCGTCAGGACAAGGATTTTTTATCAAGGGATTGTCTAGCGGGACAGCTACTTTTAAAAACAGTATGCGTATGACAGGTAACAACGATCAGTTTTTTAGAATGGTATCTCCTGCAGCTAATACTATTACAACTACTGACATTGAAAAACACAGATACTGGTTAGATATAACCAATACTCAAGGAGCCTATAAGCAAACCTTGGTAGGATATGCTGATGGGGCAACTCTTGGTTTGGATCGTTTGTTTGATGGAGATATGGTAGATGCTGGAAATGTTATCAACCTTTATACCATTGGACAAAATACTAAATTAGGTATTCAGGGACGTCCTTTGCCATTTGATGTTAACGACATTGTTCCTTTAGGTTATAAGTCGACAATTAATACAACTTATACTATTGCATTGTCTAATTTTGATGGTTTGTTTGTGGATCAGAAAGTATATTTAGAAGACAAAGAACTAAATATAGTACACGATTTGAAAACAGGTCCTTATACTTTTACTACTGGTATTGGAACTTTTGATACTCGATTTGTATTAAAATATACGGATAGTACTTTAGGAATACCTTCTAATGAATTTACTGAACATTCTGTTGTAATTTATAAAAATACAGAAGGTAATTTTGTGATTTCAACGGGTGTTTTTGACATGGCTACCGTTAAGGTATTTGATATTAGAGGCCGATTATTATTGGATAAATCAGCTATTAATGCTTCACAAACTCAGTTTAACATAGGTATGACTAATGAGGTTTTGTTAGTTGAGATTACTACTGTTGATGGACTTAAGGTTACTAAGAAAGTGGTTCGTTAATATTTTTAAAAGACTTTATTATATAAAAAGGTATTCCCTGTCATTTGATGGGGATTTCTTTTTTATCTTTTACAGGATGGTTTAACACTCTTGCAGGATGGTTCAACACTTTTACCGGATGCCTCAACACTCTTGCAGGGTGGTTCAACACTCTTGCAGGATGGTTCAACACTTTTGCAGGATGCTTCAACACTCTTGCAGGATGGGTCAACACTTTTGCAGGATGCTTCAACACTCTTGCAGGACGGTTCCACACTCTTGCAGGATGCTTTAACACTCTATTGAATTTTGTCGCATTTTTGGTTTCCCGCCTTCGCGGGAAAGACAACTGAATTTACATGTTTGCGATTTATATTCCATAAAAAAAGAGTTTCGCGATGGAAACTCTTTAGGTTAAATAAGATTTTAAATTTTAGTCTTTGTTGGGTTTAGTAAATCTTAACCCGCTTATTTGACGGTATTCTCTGGAGGAGGCTCCGAATACTGATTTTATGTATTTTTTTACTTCGAAAGCCAAGTCCACTAGACCAATTTCGGAATCGTAGAGTTCTTTATCCCTTGCTATTAGGGCTTTGCTGTAAGGGACTAAAGCGTTTCTTACTCGGGTGTTTATTGCATTTAGACTGTCAAGGTAGCTTTGTAAAGCTGTTGTTTTTAAGTCGGCTTCGTTTGGATTATAGGTTCCTTCCGTTTGTGCTAGTACTACTAATTCTTCGAAATTATCCACTAGGCGGTCGAAGCTTTGTTGGGACACCGATATTTGATTTTGTTCTGAGTCATCCTTTGGTGTATTATCGGCTCTTTTTCCGGTTAACTTTCGGATGATGGTTCTGGCGTCTTTTACCACTGTAGCCGGTGCTTTTTGTGCAATAAGTGCGTTGATGACTCTGGTACCGTATGGTTTTATTGGTTTGAACAGCATTTGTCTTTCTCCAACCACTGAGTCGTAAGGTTGTTTGGTGTCTTTGACTACTTTTAGTTTTTGTCTTGATTTGTCGTACTTAGCTTGTAAGTTGCTAATAAGAAGGTCGCTGTTTGCAGGGTTATAGTCCTCACCATACCCGTTACAAAATGCCAATAGTGTTTCGAAAAGGGCTACGTTTTTGATGTGACCTGTTTCGCTTACCGAAGTTCTACTAGTTTCGGATTTTGAACTGTTTGTTTTTACACTTTTTTTCATGTTTTCTATTGATTAATAAGTTATTGTGAATTATTTCACAAATAGCTATTACCAAATACTGTGCCAAAGTTGTAGGAATAGTTCTGGATGGTGAATGATTAATTGTGAATGGTGAATTTTGAATGGTGAATTTTGAATGATTAATTGTGAATTGTGAATTGCGAATGGTGAATTTTTGATGGCGAATGGTTAATTTTGGATGACGAATGGTTAATTTTTAATGGTGAATGGTGGGTGGTGAATGGTAAATTGTGAGTTGTGGGTATGCTTAAAAAATGCTATAATACTGACATTCAAAGTAATTTATTAACAAAAGTTGTAAAATGTTCACATTTTATTACTTTAGCACGCGTTTTTTTTGTAAAAAAAGCTAAATTTGGTAACATTTTAGTAACAATAATACCCTTTTGGGTGTTGTATTGTGCATCAATAGGGAGCAATAAGTCGATACATAGGCTTATTTATACTGCTTTTGTCGATGCTTTTTACAGTTTGTCGAAAAACGTTGTTTTTTGGTTACCAAACGCTTGCTACTATATTTTTAAGATGTATTTTTATATCCTTAACCTTAAGATAACCTCTTGTTTTTGTTATCTTATATAATGTCAAAAAAAAAATAAGAATGAAAAAAAAATTACTATCCCAATTCGTAAAGAATACATTTGAAACTTCCTATTCGTTTTGTAAGTATTTATTAGTTTTGATGGTGCTTTTGTCTTCTTTGAGTACACTACATGCTCAAAATTTAGCTGCAAACTATACCGTAACACAAACTGCTATTTCTCCGATTTATGCTGCTTTAGGAGCCACTAAAATTCCGATTATTGATTTGAATCCCAATCCTTGGGACGATAACGTATCTGCTGCCGTTAGTTTACTTGCTGCTTCTAATACTAATTTGGGGGGAATTGATTTTGCATTTAAATTTAACAATGTCACTCAGACTTCTTTTTATGCTTCCTCTAATGGATTTATCACTTTTGGTTCGGCACCAACTACAACTAACTATACTCCCTTAAATACTACTGAAGGTTCAGGAGGTGCTATTGCTGCATATGCCACTAATTTGAGTGTGTCTTCTTATTCAGCCAGTAATACAGTTTCTTATTTTGTTTCCGGAACTGCACCAAATAGAATAATGCAAATAGAATGGAGAGGATTTAGACGTATCTCTTCAGATAATAGTCAAATGAATATGCAAATTTGGTTGTATGAAACGACCAATGTAGTTCAGTTGCGTTATTTGACACAGGGTGCTAAATTTAATGTTGATGCTTATGGTCAGATTGGATTGCGTGGTGCAGAGGGTTCTGTAGGAAACATGACTAATGCGAGTGCTTTGTTTTGGGATGGTATTACTCCAGCGAGTATTCCATGGCCAACTTCGCCATCTACTATGGGTACAGCTACTTCTAGAACTGACAAAGTTTATACAGCTGCTTCAGGATCGGCAAATACTATACCGGCAGCTTGTAATAGGATGTTTACTTGGACACCAGTAGTAGTTTCATGTTCGGCACCTACAGTTTCGGTTTCTAACGTTTTGATTAATACAGCGACTGCTACTTTAAGTGGTTCTACCAATTATGAATATGTTATATCCAACTCGGCTACTGCTCCTTCTGGTTCAGGTATAGCCCTTACTGCTCCGGGTACTACTTTTAATATTACAGGATTAACTCCTAGTACTTCTAACTATTATTTTTGGCTTCGATCGGATTGTGGAGGAGGATCTTTTAGTAGTTGGGCATCAGCGGGACCTTTTGCAACATTGTGTGCTGGTTTGACTGTTCCTTATTCACAAAATTTTTCTAGTGCTGCTAATACTTTTATTCCAACTTGTACGGCTAGGCAAGTTTTTAGTGGTAATCTTTGGGGGGTTTCTAATCCGGCAGATGCCGCTTCAGGTTATGCTACTCCACATTTAATGTACATACAAAGTGGTGTTGCTAATGCCGATAGTTGGTTTTATACCGAAGGTATCTCTTTAACAGCGGGACAAACTTACAGATTATCTTATAATTATGGAGGAACTGATGGTTCTACTATTATAAATAAGATGGATGTTAAGTATGGCTTGGCACCTAATTCTACTAGTATGTTATTGCCTTTGGACAGTCATCCTAATATAAAAGGTATAGGGAGTTCTAACATAGTGCTTTTCACAGCACCTTCAACAAAAGTTTATTATTTTGGTTTCAGAGCTTATTCAGCATTAGCTATGGGAAGGATTTATTTAGATGACATTTCTATTACTACTTCTGATTGTGTTAGACCTACTTCGGTTTCTGCTAATTCAATTACAGGAACTTCAGCTTCAGTGACATGGGGGCAAGTGGCTTCACCACCATTACCTGCTACACCAGGATACTCTTATTATGTTACTTCAGCTGCTGTAAGCGCAGGCTCATTTGCTATTGGAACATCCTATCAAATTGCATTTGTAGGATCTACTGATTTTACTACAGTAGGTGCAACGACAAGTGCTGTTGTTACAGCATCTGTTAGTGGTACTACAATGAACGTTACCGCAGTTACAAGTGGTACTTTAGCCATTGGACAAGCTATTTGGTGTACTGGTATATCCCCAGGAACTGTTATTACAGGTTTTGGTACAGGTAGTGGTGGTACAGGAACTTATACTGTTAGTATTTCTCAAACTCTTGGGTCACAAAGTTTCAAGGCTTTTACTCTAGGTACTGCTTTTACAGCAACTGCTGCAGGAACTGGTAGTGGAGTGGCTAACATTTCAGCTTCAGTTCCGATTGTAACTGCTGGTGGTTTTGTGGTGGGTACTCAATATGAAATTGTTTCTTTAGGTACCACTAACTTTACGTTGATAGGGGCAAGTAGTAATACAGTAGGTACTTATTTTGTTGCTACTGGTGCTGGTACTGGAACAGGAACTGCTTCTACTGTTTTATCTAATGGGACTGCCCCTTCGGCTACGCTTGCTGGTGGTATTAATGGAGTTAATTTAACTGGTTTAGCACCTAATACTACATACTATTTTTGGGTCAGAAGTTCATGTGGTGGTGGTGATTCCAGTTTATGGAGTCAATATTTTTCATTTACCACTTTAAATACAGCTGGATATTGTACGCCGACAGGAAATTCAGCCTCTAGTTATCTTTCTAATTTTGCTACTTCAGGTGGTCTAACTAATATTAGTAATTCTACAGGTTATGCATCTCCATCAGGTTATGCTAATTACACCAGCCAGTCAGTAACACAAGTAGCTGGTAGTAGTTTTAATTTCAGTACTTTAATAGCAGGGCCAACAGTTGGAGTTGCTATTTGGATTGATTGGAATAATGATAATGTGTTCAATAATGCCGCTTACCCTGCTGGAGAGCGAATGTACAATACTGCTGCCTATGTATCAACAGCTTCTGGTAGTATTACAGTGCCAGTAGGTACTGCTATAGGTAATTATAGAATTAGAGTTTGTATTGATTATTGGGCTACTAGTCCAAATCCATGTTCGTTTACCAATAATGGAGTTCGTAGAGGAGAAGTAGAAGATTATAATTTGTATGTTTCTGCACCACCAGCTCCTTTAACATTGTCTGCATCAACTAGTACGCAATGTATTAGTGCTAATTCTCCTTTGATTACTTTGACAGCAGGTGCTTCAAGTTATGATACTTTTGCATGGACGCCAGCTGCAGGTGTTACTGGGGATCAGACGACGGGTTGGATTTTTAATAATGCAACAACAACTACTTATACTTTAAATGCTATTAAAACTAGTCCTTTTTCTGTAAATAGTGCTACTTTTACCTATGTAGCATCACCACCACCATCAGCAGTTATTATTACTCCGGCTAGTCCAACAGTTTGTCAGACAGGATCAGCCGTTTTGCTTACGGCTTCTGGGGGAACAGTTTCAAATAGTGTTGCTCTTTCTGAAAACTTTGAAACTGGGGCTACTTCATGGACAATAACTAACGCCTCTGGAGCATCTAATCCAGTTACAACAAGTCCAGCTCCACAACCTTTATGGACTATTAAACCTAATAATTATAGTAGACCACCGCAGTTTAACAGTAATGATAACTCTCAATTTATAATTTCTGATTCTGATGCTCAGGGATCTGGGACTAATACAAGTGTTGTTTTAGAGTCACCAGTTTTTACTTTATTGAATTACACTTCAGCTAATTTGAGTTTTTGGCATTATTATAGAACTTGGACACCATCTACTGCTTTGGTAGAAATATCTACTAATGGAGGAGGTAGTTATACTACTTTACAAAGTTACACTACCGTTACTCAGGGTACTTCAACTGCTTTTGTGAATGTAAATATAAACTTGAGTGCTTATTTAGGACAAACTAATTTGAAAATACGTTTTAAATATGATGCTAGTTGGGGCTATTACTGGGCTATCGATAATGTTGTTGTTAGTGGGAATAAATCAGCTCAAATTGTTTGGACTCCAAACGGTGCAGGTTCTGAATTATATACCGACATAAATCATACAATCCAATATTCTGGTGCTGTCTCATCCACAGTTTATACCTTTGCTAGTAGCAACAGGACCTATACTGCTACATCAGGAAGTTCGGGAACTTGTACTACCAATCAAACGGTAAATGTAACTTATGTGCCATTGGCAGTTGGAACTGCCTCAGGGACACAAACAATTTGTGGTGGGTTACCTTCTGATTTGACATTGGCTGGTTATTCTGGTACTATTCAATGGCGTTCCTCAACAGATAATGTCACTTTTACGGATATTGTGGGAGCTACTTCGGCCACTTTGACTTCTGCTCAAATGGGAAGCTTAGCTGTAACTACTTATTATTTAGCAAGAGTTAGTAATGGAGTTTGTTTTAAAGATTCTAATGTTATTACTGTTACTGTTTCAAAAGTCACTTGGTTCTCTGGTGCTTGGTCAAATGGAACGGGTCCGGATGCCACTACTTCAGCAGAGTTCAAGAGTAATTATACTTCTTCAATTAACGGAGGTCCTACAGGAAATTTATCTGCTTGTAGTGTTTCTATAATTAATGGTGCTAATGTTCTTTTTGACAAAGGTACTTTGAGTGTTGAAAATACTGTTGCTGTTACTTCAGGAACTCTAACTTTTGATGATTCTACTAATCGAGATGTTGCTTTGTATCAACGCAATAATGTTACTAATGCCGTAGGTTTTTATAATGGAGGTAATACAGGAAATATAAGCTTCAAGAAAACTTCTTCTCCATTGTTTAAGTTTGATTACACTTATTGGTCTACTCCTGTGAATCCTCAAAATTTATTAGCAGTATCTCCTGATTCACCTGTTGGTTTATTTTTAGATTATACTACAGCATGGCATTACATATCAAGTCCAGGGACAACAACCATGGATGTAGGGAAAGGTTATATTATAAGAGCCCCCGTTACTTACAATTTGTATCCAGGTACGCCATTAAATTATCAAGCGCCTTTTGCAGGGGTTCCTAATAATGGAAATATTTCAGTTCCTATTATTGGAGGAGCTGGGCAATTCAATTTTATTGGAAACCCATATCCAAGCTCTTTATTTGCTAATGATTTTATTAATGCAAATTCTAATATTAGTGGGACTTTATATTTCTGGACACACAATACACCAATTAATGCCAGTGGTCAATATGCTCTTACTGGGGACTATTCTTCCTATAACTTATCAGGAGGAACAGCTTCTACGAACAATGGTGCTGGTAATATCACTCAGCCAAATGGTTATATATCTTCTGGACAAGGGTTTTTTGTAAAAGGATTATTGACTAGTCCTGCCGTATTTACTAATGCTATGCGAAGAGCTAGTGGTAATGATAATTTTTATAGAACTTCTTCAAATACCACTCTTCAAAGTGATTTAGAAAAACATCGTTATTGGTTGAATATTAGCAATACAGAAGGAGCATTTAAACAAGCCTTAGTTGCTTATGTTGAAACGGCTACATTAGGTTTTGACCGATTATTTGATGGAGATTTGGTTGAATTAAGTAATGTTATTTCGCTTTACACTAAAGTTGATCAAAGTAAATTGAGTATTCAAGGAAGACCATTACCTTTCCAAGTTTCTGATTTGGTACCTTTGTGTTATAAATCAACTATTGCTAGTACTTATACTATTACCATGTCACAATTTGATGGTTTGTTTACTGAGCAACATGTTTATTTGGAAGATAAAGTACTTCATGTAATACACGATTTACGAGAAGGTCCTTACTCATTTGCTACTGAAATAGGTACTTTTGAGGATCGATTTGTATTACGTTATACTACTCAAGCTTTAGGAACTAGTACTCCTATATTCAATGAACAAAGTGTAGTGGTTTATAAAAATGCACAAGGTTTATTTATCAATACAGGTAATGCCATTATGAAGGCTGTCACTATATATGATATACGAGGAAGAATACTTGCTGCTCAAAAAGGAGTAGGAAGTAACAACACCGTATTTACTACTTTACCAAATACCCAAGAAGTCTTACTAGTAAGAATTGAAGGTGAAAATGGAGGTATTATTACTAAGAAAATAGTATATTAAACAAGGCGATAAAATAATAATGAGATTTCCATAAGTGCTTCATTTAAGTAGATATATGGAAATCTCAATTTATTTCTGTTGATTTTTTTATGCTTTACCTCCTATACAAACCCACTACAAACTACATTTATATCATGATTTTCAGTTTATTTAGAAGGTTTTTTTCTATTGCAATCTCTAGTATAAGTATTTAAGGTACTTATATAGAATATTTTACTATTTTCGACTTTGCTTAGTCATTGGTCGAGAAAAAGTGTTTTTCATCGATTTAGTGCTTTTTTATTTTACATTTTCTTAACATAATACTATTTTAACGGTCTTAATTAACCCAATTTTTTTTATTTATGGAAAATTATTACAATTCTTTGAACAGCGGTATGGTTACTTGGTTCAAAAAAACTGCAACAAATTTGTTTGGTTCCTCAAAATCAGATAAGCTCGTTGTTTCAACTTTTCGTAATAGTTATACACAAGTTTTGTTTTTGCTATTATTAGTTGCTTCTCTATTTGGAGGGCAACAAATGTCAGCGCAAACTTATTTAACAGAAAGTTTTGAAAGTGAATTTACTCCAAACACGGCTTCAGGACCTAATGCTCCTTCTTCTTGGACACAAACTAGATTGGGTACTTTAACTACTGCTCCAGGTACACCAGGTCTTAGTGGAGCTAGGGATTGGGGAAAAATGACTTGGAGTGGAAGTGCTTGGGCATCAAGTACTGCACCAAATTCATCTCAAATTCCTTATAGTACCGCTACAAATGGTCCTACTGGAGCTCAGCTAGGAACTGGTTCAGCATGGTTTAATGATGGATATTGTGCTGGTAGTGGTACATCTGGTACTAATATAAGAAGACTTGAGTCACCTATTATTGACTTGTCTGGTTCTTCAGCTCCTATAGTTTCCTTTTATCATGCTTACACTTCAGGTTCTGCTGGGTTAGCTTTGGTTGCTTCTAACGATGGTGGTACTACTTGGAATACTATTCAAACATATACTAGTGTTGGGTCTTGGGCGTGGACTTTACGAACTGTGGTGCTTCCTGCCATTTATAAAGTTTCCAATGCAAAAATTGGTTTTTTAGCTACTAATTCTTGGGGTTCAAATGATATATTTATTGACAATGTAAAGGTAGCTGAAGCTGGTAATATAACTTCTACAATAGGTGGAGGAAACTGGAGTTCAACGGCCACTTGGGTTGGTGGTGTTGTTCCTAGTGCAGGTGATAATGTTACCATTGTTGATGGTGCAACAGTTACTATTGATGCTACTGCTACTGCTGCTTGTAATAGTTTACTTGTAGGTCAAGGTGTAAGTGGTGTTCTTATTTTTAATGCCACAACTGCAAGAACAATTACAGTAGGTGGTAATCTTTTTGTATCCTCTGGAGGTACTTTTCAAAGTGCGGCAACGGGAACCATTACTACCCATGCTCTTTCAATAGCAGGAAATATAACTAATAATGGTGTTTTAGATTTTAGTACCAATACAAATACTGCTGGAGCTGGTATTACTTTTACAGGTGCTGCGAATCAGTTATTTTCAGGTACTGGAGGAACAACAGATTTATTTACTTTAACAATGACTAAAACAGCGTTAGCTAATTTAGTTGATTTTAATTTATCAAATTTCACAGTACGTGGTTTGTCTACTGCTGCTACAGGAGCTCTACTAACAACTAATACAGGAACAGGTACTTTAAAATTTAGTGGTTCAAATACGTTTAGTGGAACTTTATGGTCGACAGCATCATATACGATTCCTTCTACCTTAGGAATTTGGTTAAATAATTCTAATTTTAGTGTTACAGGTTTAGCAGGTAGTCCAACAATGAGTGGTCTTTTAAGGCTTACAGCTGGTACTTATACTTTTGGTACTGCTGTAGGTAATGCTGTGGGTGGAGCTGCTACTTCAAGTTTTGTTATTGAAGGAGGTACTTTAAACATTGCTTCTTCTTTAAGTATAGCTTCGTCAGGGGCATCGTTTACTATGTCTAGTGGGACAGTTAATGTTACTACAGTTGCTAATGCTTCAACCTCTGCTGGTTTTGGATTTACTAGTACAACGTCTGTTATTTCAATAACTGGAGGGACTATTAATTTGGTTCAAGCTAGTTCAGGGGCAACTCCCTTAGATTATTCTATCTCTGCAACATCTCCTACTATAACAGGTGGTACATTAAATATTGGAACCGCTTCAACAGCTACGAATTTTAACTTCAGAATTGCGGGAGCTATTCCAACTACTATTATTGATACAACTACCAATAATAAAACCGCCTCATTAGCAGCTGCCACAAATTCTTATGCCGATATGACTATTAATTCAGGAGCTACTTTGAATTTAAATGGTTTTGCTTTTACCGTAAGAACAGGTACCTTTACCAATAATGGTACATTAACAGGAACTGTTGCATCAAGTAGGTTTACCTTTGCTTCTCCAACTAATGCCCCTCAAACTTTTGCTGGTACAGGTACTGTAACTTCTCCACTTGATGGATTAGGAGTTAGTACTACTGGAGGATTGACGATTACTCATGTTAATTCTATTCCCACGTTACGTGTCAATTTATTTGTTGGTACGATAACTAATAGTAATAAAATTACTTTGGGTACTGGTGCTGCTTTACCAGTAGCTGTTCAAGTTTCTCAAGCTAGTAATACGACAATTCCAGGAGGTTTCTTTGACCAAGCTCCTAACTTTAATTTGGGGACTGGAGTTTATAGTATAAGTTATTTACAAGAGTCAGTTGGAAGAACTACTGGTTTTGAAATTCCATCAGGTAGAGTTGTTGGAAACGTTACTATCAATAATACTAATGGTGTTACTATAAGTGGTGGGGATATAACAGCTACTACAGGATTGACTTTTACCACTGGTCTTCTAAATACTGGTAGCAATACTTTTATTTTAGGAACTTCTGTTGCTACACCTGGTACTTTAACATATACAGCTGGTGGTTTTACTTATGGTAGTAATTTCCAACGTTGGGTTGGTACAGCTGCTATAACTATTGGAAATGTGGCTGGACAGTTTCCATTTAGTAATGCTGCTGGAACTCAGTTTAGACATGCTTATTTTGGAAGTGCTACAGCAACAACAGGAGGATTTATTAAAGTTCAGTATAATGATGTTGCGGGTACTACTCCAGTTTCAATCTCAGATATTTACAGTGTAGGATTGAGAAGTAACAGTAATTGGGTAGTTTCAACAGGAGGAAGTTTAGCCATAACCAACTCGGATGCACAAATGCGTTTTAGAGGTGATGGAATCTTTACTTTAAACAATATTAATAATTTTTTAGCGGTAGGTTCTTCAACAGTTGCAAATGGAACCTCAGTTTTAGGAACAGGTACACTTGCCCTACCTGAGGCTAATAAAACTTTATTGTCAACAGCTGGTTTATCTCAAACCGTGTACGTTGGTACTGCTAATACTATTACTTCAACCGCTACAGGTGGTGCATGGGATGTTGGTACTTCTTGGATTGGAAATACAGTTCCTGGATGTGGTGATAATGTTATTATTGCTAATGGGGCAACCGTTACTGTTAATGCAGCCGCTGCTAATTCAACTTCGGTAACTATAAACGCTGGAGGTACACTATTGGTTAGTGGAAATACATTAACTGTAGGATGTAGTGCTAACAATAATTCTCTTCTAAATAATGGTACATTGTCTGTATCAGGAGGAACATTAGTTGTTAATGGTAACATTAATAATACAGCTGCTTCTTCATTCTCGCAAACAGGTGGTCAAATCACTGTAGATGGTAACAGTAATGTTGTGGCAACTTCTGTTGCTACGGGAACCCCACTATTTTGGTTACAAAATACTATTTCGGCTAATGTTACTTTATCAGGAGGAACTTTAACCATACTTGATCCTCATTTAGGGGCTGTTGCTGCTGACGATGCCTTCCGATACTCTGGAGGTGCTGTCATTACTGCCGGAACGAATCATACCTTGCAACTAGGTAATGGTGTTGCTTCTTCACAAGTAGGAGGAAACACTACAAATGGTTTTAGTATTGCGGCGAATGCATCTGGAAGAGTTGTTCTAGGAAATGTTGTGGTTAATGCTCCAACTCCAGGGACTACAAGATTTGTTGCTAATAGATTAACAGGTGATATCATTGGTGGTAATTTAACAGTTACAGCTGGTGAGTTTAGATTCCTTTCTGGTTTAACTACAACAGTTGCAGGAAGTATTTCTAATTCAGGTGTATTGACTACCATTGGGACATTACAGTTGGCTGGTGTATCTGGAGGTTCTATACTTCCTAATACTGCAGCACAAACTATTGATGGTGCTGGAACTTTCCAAAACGCTACAAGTGCTTCTACAGCTAACTTCGCTAATCTAATTGTAAATAATGGTAATGCTACTGGTGTTACATTCAATAATCTTAATTCCTTACTTTGTACTACTGGAGTAACCAATACTGGTACTGTAAGTGGCACATTAACTTTGACAGCAGGTAAAATTAATACTGGTTCTAATATCTTTTATTTAGGTGTTTCAACCGCAACTCTAGGAACTTTGTCTTATACTTTAGGAGGATTTGCTTCTGGAAGTACTTTGTCTAAATGGTATGCTGCAGGTACAGCAGGAACTACAATTACGTTAAATACTTTGCCAACCTCTACAGGAACTTTAGGATCAGGTACCTATCCGTTTGTTGCTCCAAATGGAGTTGAAAGTCGTTTTTTCTATTTGCAAAGACCAGCTACTACTGGGGCTACAGGAGGAACCATACGTGTTAAATATACGGATGCTTCTGGAGTGAATACTTTATCTCCTACGCTTGCTGATGGAGCTTATACTATGGACAGACAGACTGCTGCAAAATGGACTGTTTCTATTGGAAACTCCTTTGCTGTAGGTACAGGTACTTTCAATTATGCTATATCGGGTGCTAATATCTTTAATCCTGCAACAGCTGTTGCAAGAGTTGTTAAACAAACTTCTGCTACAACAGCCTCTTTAGCAGGTACTTTCCAAGCAGGTACTACATTGCCACTTGGTCAAGTTACTGCTATATCGGCAGCTAATTATTTAGGAGACTTTGCTCTTGGTTTTGCTAATTCAGATAACTCTTTTACTTCTGTAGCTTCAACAGACTGGAATTTAGGTACAACATGGAATAAAGGAACTGTTCCAACTTCTACTGATAATGTATTTATCGGAAGTGGTACTTCAGTATCGGTTAGTGATGCAAGATCTGTAAATAGTGTTACAGTAAATGGGGGTGGTACTCTTACTGCATCTAATTCTGGAGCTTTAACAGTAACAACTACTTTGACTAATACAGGTACAGTAAATGTTAGTGGAGGAACAATTACCACAACAACTAACATTACTAATAATGCATCAGCAGTTATAAACGTAACCTCTGGTACTTTAAATGCAACTGGTACTTTGACTAATGCAGGTACCTTTAATGCTACTGGAGGGACTACTAATGTAACAGCGGCTTCAACTACTGGTATTACTATTGGTACCACTGGAGTATTTACAATTGCAGGAGGAACTGTAAATATGGGTACTGCTATAACAGGTTGTAATCGTACTTTTACTAATAATGGAATTCTTACTGTTTCTTCAGGGACTTTAAATATTTATGGTAACTTAGTTGTTGCTTCTGGTTCTTACTTCAATCAGAGTGGTGGGGATATTAATGTAGATGGAAATGGAGCAGGAGTTGTTCCAAACTCTTCTGCTGCTGCTTTAGTTTCTATTAATAGTAATTTAGGAACTGTTACTGGAGGTAATCTTACCATTGTTGACCCATCTGCGGTTACTACAGCTGCAGCTGCTACAAGATCTTTTGCTTATAATTTTGGGACAGCCAATAGTACCAGTTGGACAGGGCATACATTGATACTTGGGAATGGTACAAGTACTGATGTTGGCGGAAATGCTAATGGTTTTGAATTAGATTGTTATGTAGGTTCAGGTACTTTAATATTAGGAAATGTAATAGTAAATGGAGGAAGTGGAACTAATAGATATACTACATCAACTTCTTCTACAGGTAATGGTTTATTTTTACAAAATTTAACCATTAATTCAGGTTCTGAGTTTAGAGATGGTTCAGCGACTAACTTTGTTATTAGTGGAAATATCCTTAATAATGGTACAATGACCAATCAAACGGCAATACTTAATTTGGCTAATGTTAATATTACTTCTATTGTAAATACTACTAATGCACAAACCATTGGTGGTTCAGGAACTTTTAGAAACTCAACTACAGCTTCAACAGCAAGCTTTACATCGGTTACTGTAAGAAATACTAACGCAACTGGAGTTACTTTGAATGTTCCCTTATCCATTAGTGGAACTTTGACAATGAATTCAGGATTAATCAATACTACATCTACTAATTTATTAACCTTGGGAACAACTTCGGTAGCCGGAACTTTTGCTGGTACACCAAGTGCTACTAATATGATTGTTGGTCCATTTGCAAGAACATTTGCAACAGGTAGAACAGCAGTTGGAACTTATGATACCACGACTATTTTCCCTGTGGGTAAAGGAGGAGCGGCTTATCCAGTATATGTTGACCCAAGTACTACAGGTGTTGTAGTGTTTACAGCTCAGGCTTTCAATTCTACTTCAGGCAGTACTTTTTCAGGAGGAGCAACAAGTCTTTCGACCAATAGATTTGAAGTATTACCAACTACTGGTTCTGCAAACTTGACTAATACTTTTATTAAACTTTCGGACGCCAACATAGCTTCAACAAGTAAAATTTTACAATCTTCTGCTGCTACTGGAGACTATTCTCCTATAGCTTCTGCAGTAACCTATACCGCTGGAACACCAAATACTTTGACCACCGTTTCATCACTTTTGGCGGCTAGTTATACGGGTTATTTATCTTATGGTAATGTTGTTAATTGCGTTGCTCCAACTAACCAGCCAAGTTCTTTTGTAGTTTCTTTAAAAGGAACTACAAGTTTTACAGGAAGTTTTACTGCAGCTTCATCTAATCCAACAGGCTATTTAGTTGTTCGTTATCCTTCAGGTGGTACAGTAACACCTCCTGCTGATTTTACAAGTTATTCTGTTAATGGTGCCTTGGGGACTGGAACTGTAGTTTACTCTGGTTTAACAACAACTTTTAATGCTACAGGATTAACAGCTAACACTACTTATGATTTTTATGTGTATAGTTTTAATAATTCGGGTTGTGCAGGACCTGTTTATTTTACTACTTCACCATTGTCGCAAACAGTTACTACTTGTGCAACAGCTATTGGTGTGCCAGGTACGCCAACAAGTACTAATTTATCAACTAATGGAGTTACTGTTTCTTGGACTGCATCTTCGACTTCTGGAGTGAATTATTTCATTGATGTTGCTACTAATTCAGGATTTACTTCGTTAGTTAGTGGTTATAATAACTTAAATGTTGGAACTGTTTTAACTACTAATATTACTGGATTGACCGGTAATACTCCTTATTGGATTCGAGTTCATGCTGAATCAGTGGCTGGATGTTCTAGTACCCTTAGTTCTAGTTTGAGTATTACAACTCTTTGTACTGGTGTTAATGTTCCGTATATTGAAGATTTCGAATCAGTTACTGTTCCAGCTTTACCATCATGTACTAGTATTCAAACTATTTCTGGTACTTCTTGGACTACTTCGAGCCCTGCTAGTAATGGATTTAATTCTAAAACTTTACAATATACTTATTCTTTTTCAACCTCTGGTAATACTTGGTTTTATACTAGAGGGGTTAATTTAACTGCTGGAACCTCTTACACTATATCATACAGATATGGTACAAATGGTTACACAGAAAGTTTACTGGTAGCTTATGGCACATCACCTGTTGCTACCTCGATGACTTCTACATTAGCTGATTATCCATCTATTACAACCACTTCTCCTATTACTGAAACTAAAATTTTCACGCCATCTACTAGTGGAGTTTATTATTTTGGTTTTAAAGATTATTCAACTTCAGGTCAGTTTTATTTATTTGTTGATGATATCTCTGTCATTAAAACACCTACTTGTTATCCACCAACAAGTTTATCTGTTTCTAATTTGTCAGACACTACTGCTAAAGTTAATTGGGTTGCTCCAGCCAGTGGAACACCAACTCAGTATAAGTATGAAATAAGAGCTACTGGAAATCCTGGAACTGGAAATACAGGTTTAGTTGCTAGTGGTACAACTACTGGAACACCTCTTTTTGTTAATATATCAGGTTTAACGGCTAATACTCCTTATACTGCTTATGTAAGTTCTGATTGTGGTTCAGGGGATATAAGTGCTTGGACTACAGGATTTGCTTTTACCACAAATTGTGCAGCAGCATCATTACCTCAGACTCAATTGTTTAATTCTTCAACGATACCAAGTTGTTGGTCACAACAATTTGTTACTGGTGCTATATCTTTTAGTTTTCCAACTTCAGGTTCTAGCCCAACGGTTTCCCCTCAGGAAGGTACAAATATGGTTTATTATAATTCCTATAGCAATACTACAAAAACCCGTTTAGTTTCTGCTAATTTGACTTCCGTTGGAACTTCTAGTGTTGATGTTGAATTTTATTGGTATCATGGTTCTGATGGAGGAGCTACTTCCTATCTTACAGAAGGTGTTACCCCACAATATTCTATTGATGGCGGAACAACATGGACTTCTATAGGTACGCAAATACTACGTTATAATGCAGTTGTCGGTTGGAAAAAATATACTCTAACTTTACCTGCTGGAGCAGGAAATGCTCCTTCTTTACTAGTAGGATTCTTGTTTGAAGGGAATTCAGGGTATAACAGTTATTTAGATAATGTTATTATTAAATCTTCCCCAACTTGTTATCCACCTACTAATATTACTGTTAGTAATATTACCGATACAAACGCTAAAATTAATTGGACATTACCAGCTACGGGAACTCCAACGCAATTTAAATATGAAGTACGTTCTACTGGGTTAGGAGGAACAGGAAGTACTGGTTTAGTTGCCAGTGGCACTACAACAGGTGCGCCATTATCTGTTTTGGTACCTTCTGTTTTGTCTGCCTCTACAACTTATAGTGTATATGTTCAGTCAGATTGCGGCAGTGGTGATTTAAGTGTATGGAGTCCTGGTACAACTTTTACAACAAATTGTACAGCCATTGCTTTACCTCAAACACAATTATTTAATGCTTCGACTATACCAAGTTGTTGGTCACAACAATTTGTTAGTGGTTCATTATCTTTTACTTTTCCAACTTCAGGTTCAAGCCCAACGGTTTCTCCTCAGGAAGGAACAAATATGGTTTACTATAATTCCTATAGTAATTCTACTAAAACCCGTTTAGTTTCTGCGAATTTGACTTCTGTTGGAACACCAAGTGTTGATGTTGAATTTTATTGGTATCATAGTACTGATGGAGGAGCTACATTTTATCTTACCGAAGGTGTTACTCCTCAATATTCTATTGATGGAGGAACAACATGGACCTCTTTAGGTTCACAAATATTGCGTTATAATGCAGTTGCTGGATGGAAAAAATATACTTTGACATTGCCAACTGAAGCAGCAAATATATCATCATTACTAGTAGGATTCCTTTTCGAAGGGAATTCAGGATATAATAGTTACCTAGATAATGTGACTATAAAACAAAGTCCAAACTGTTTTGAACCTACTAATATTACTGCTACTAATGTGTATGATACTTATGCTACATTTAGTGCTAATGCACCTGCCGTTGGATTAACTCCTTTGGCGTATAATTATGAAATTCGAACTAGTGGATTACCAGGAAGTGGAAATACAGGTTTAGTTTATAGTAATTCAGGTTCATTCCCAATTGCACTTCCTACAGGAACTTTAATAAAATTAACTAATTATACTTTATACGTACAATCAAAATGTGCAAGTGATTCAAGTAATAATAGTACTTGGTCTTCAGGATTAAGTTTTACTACTTCTGATTTATTATGTTCTGGTACTCCAGTTGCAGGTTCAATTAATCAAACTGCTATCTCAACATGTGCAGGTTCTACAATTGCTGCTTTAACCTTATCGGGTGCAAATCCTTCTAATAATGGAGGTATATCTTATCAGTGGGAACAATCCACAACTGGAATTGGTACTACAGGTTGGTCTAATGCCATAGGAGGAACTGGGGCTACAACAACTTCATATACACCACCTAATGCTACTGCAGGTACTCTTTACTACAGATGTAAAGCAACCTGTTCTATTGGAGGTTCAGTTGGCTATACTTCAAATACTTGTTCAGTTACTATAACGATGTGTACCTATAATACGGCTTACACAGCATCAGGTGCTGCATTCACTTCTATTATGCCTGCAAATGGCGGAAATGGTTTGGCATATTCTGGTTGGATAAATACAAGTGGAGACGATAACACTACCACTACGGTTCCTTTGAGTACTACTTTCCAATATCAAGGTGTTTCTGTATCAGGTTTCCAAGCTTGTACGAATGGTTGGATGACGTTTAATACATCTAATACATCAACTGCTTATTCTAATAATCTTACTTCTTCTTCACAAAATCAGGTTTTAGCACCATTTTGGGATGATTTAGTTTTAACAGGTCAAGCTTATGCTAATAGAGATATTTGTATGAGATACTCTACGTCTAATTTGAATTCAGGTAATGGTGTTATCACTATTGAATGGGCAGGATTGGAGAGATTCAGTATACCTGGTCCAAACTTGAATTTCCAAGTTAAGCTATATGAAAATGGTAACCGTATTGAATTTATATACGGTAGTTTCGAAGGTTTTGATGGTACAGTTACCTCTGCTTATTCCTATAGTATAGGTTACAACGGTTCCTCTCCAACAAGTGTTGATTCTATAGGACGTTTTGCTCTACAAACAGCTAATGCAAATCATTTCTCTGCTACAACAGATCCTGCTAGTTTGATTATTATGCCGACTTGTTATTCAATGTACACCTTAACTCCTGGTATTTATAGTGGTTTAACAACTGCGCCTTCAGTTGCTGTACCTGCGAATAATGAAAGGATTGGAGCTACTAATCTTATAGCAACAACATTACCACCATCAAGTCTATGTGGATCTTATTTTACCTCACAAGCAGCAACTAATTCTGGAGCAGGTCAGGCTTGTGCCACTACCTCAGGTTATGAAGATGATGATGTATGGTTTAAGTTTGATGCAGTGGCCGGTAAAAATTATACCATAAATCTTAGAAGTTCACCTAATTATGATGGTGTTTTGCAACTATTTGGAACAGATGGAACTACTTCTATTGCCTGTGTTAATGTAACAGGAACTGGTTCAATAGAAACTTATAATACTTCAAATTTGCCAGCGGGAACTTATTTTATAAGAGTATTCCACAATGGTACAACTATAGGAAGTAGTAATGGTCAGTTTGCTATTACTGTTAATGAGTTGATTTCACCTCCAATTAATGATGAGGTAAATTCTGCTACTAGTTTGACTGTAAATTCAACATGTACAACTACCTCAAGTCAATTGCCAAATACTTTAGCTGCTACAGCTTCTACAACTACCCCTGCACCTTCATGTGGTACACCAGATGATGATGTTTGGTATTCATTTACAGCTACTTCAACATTAAATAAAATTACTGTACAGTCAGGTACTGGTTATAATGCAGCTATGCAAATTTTATCATCTTCTAACAATTCAGCTACGGGTGGTACATTTACAGAATTAGCATGTATTAATGCTACTAGCACTGGTGGTATTGAAACTTATTCGGGACCTTTTGTTCCAGGAAACACTTATTTTGTTAGAGTTTATCATTCATTAACTGGTAGTGGAACAGGTAATTTCACCATTTGTGTGACGGCTCCACTTCCCGCTTGTACAACTAATACAGCGCCTGTAGATGCTATTATTACAGCTTCAATTACGCCAACTTTATCATGGACTGCTTCAGCTGATGCTAGTAGTTATGATATTTATTTATATCCTACATCTGGTTCTGTGCCATCAATTCCATTTGCTAATTCAACGACCACAAGTTATACTGTGCCAGCTGGACAATCTCTATTAGGATTGACTCAATATACTTGGTTTGTTGTTCCTAAAAATGGTAATGGTTCTGCTACATGTTCAGCTACAAATGGTACAACATTTACTACTGTAAGCTCATGTACGGCACCTTCTGCTATTGCTTTTACGAATCTAAATCCATCCACTAGTTTAGTTGATTTGTCATGGACTGCACCAACAATTGGTCTTACACAATCTTATCAATATATTGTTACTACTTCGTCAACTGCACCAGTTAATGGTACAGGAGCTACAACTCTTACTGGTACTTCAGTCACTGGCTACAGTGGATTAGTTCAAGGTTCTACAGTTTATTTATGGGTTAGAACTTATTGTGGTGGATCAGACTATAGTGCATGGGCTAGTTCTACTGCATTTAAAGTTCCTGCTATAGTTCCTGCTCCATGGTTAGAAACTTTTGATGGTGCTGATATTGTTGGGTATGATTTTACAAATAGTTTTGAAGGAAATTATATTGGGCTTACAGCTAATCCTGGTTCAGGTATTACAGGTCAGTTATATGCTAGTAATACATCATACGATTTCCAAACTGTAAACGTAGGACCTGTTACATCAAGTCAAACATTATCATTTGATTATGCTGCATTTAGGACTACTTCAACTTCAACTGCACCAGCATCTGGATCAGGCAGTTTTGATGTTCAAATATCAACTGATTTTGGAGCTACATACAGTACTCTTGATACTGTGACTAATGATGGTGTATTTGGTTTTAGAAGCAAATCATACTCTCTTGCTGCCTTTGGAGGTCAAATTATTAGAGTTAAAATATCTGCAACTAGAAGTTCTGGTAATTACATACTTACTTTCGATAATTTTAGTGTTCAGTCACCTTGTTCAGGTACTCCTAATGGAGGTACTATCAACATTGAATCTCAATCTGTTTGTAATTTATTACCACCTTCTTCATTAACTGTTACTGGGGCTTCTGCTGACACAGGTATTGTATACCAATGGGAACAATCAACAAATTCTGGGGCTTCATGGACTAATGCAGTTGGAGGAACGGGAGTTAATACAACAACTTATACACCACCTATATATGCAGGTACACCTATTTTGTATAGAATGAAAACAACTTGTGTGTCTTCATCAGTTTACACAAGTAATACCTCTTTGGTTACAGGTGCTCCTAGAGCATTGCCTTATAAAGAAACTTTTGAGACATTATCTAATCTAGCTGGATGGAATGCTCCAGCATGGGGTTATGGATCTTATTCAGCTGCTCCTGGTAATTCAGGTAATAATGCGAATGTATCATTATATAGTTTATTTACTTCAGCAAGCTTATCTACTTCACCCTATGGTCCAGTATCTGCGAATCAAGTACTAACATTAGATTACAATATTTCTAATTCAAGTAGTCCTTATGCTCCACCTGCTGCTGGATCTGGTAGTTTCCAAGTGTTAATCAGTACAGATTGTGGTGCGAATTATGTTTTGTTAACTACTGTTACAAATGATGGTGTTAGCGGATATCGTACACTTACCTATCCATTATCTAATGCTTTTGTAGGACAAAATGTTTTGATTAAAGTAGCTGCTACATGGGTTTCAGGTGCTTATACACTTTCGATTGATAATTTAGGTATTATTACTCCACCACCAACTATTACTTCTTATGCTCCTACAGCAATATGTGCTGGAACATCAGGTTCAGTTGTAATAACAGGAACTAATTTTAGTACTATAAGCGCTGTTAAAATCGCTGATGTTGACGTGCCTTATACAATTGATAGTCCAACTCAAATTACAATTAATTTGGCCTCTGGAAATACGTTTACTTCTGGATTGATATCTATTATTAATACATCAAATGATAGAGCTAATACAAGTAGTAATTTCACGTTTAATCCTTTCCCACCAGCCTTTACAGTAACGGGAAGTACCAACACACTTTGCAGTGATGGTTCATTTACCACTTTAGGAACTAATATTACTACATCAGGTAATTTATGGACTAGTACTAATCCAACTGTTGCTTCTGTTGATGGTAATGGTAAGGTAACCGGATTAGCTCCAGGTACATCTACTATCGGTTTCTCAGTTCTTAATAATGGATGTCAAACGTTTAACTCTAACACTTATGTTGTTACGGTTAAAGATAAAATTGCTATTACACAGCAACCAGGTAGTATTTTTGCACTAGTAGGTAATCAGAAAAAAGTTAAAGTTATCGCTAGTGGTGATGGAACTTTAAGTTACCAATGGTACAGAAAAGTTAACCCTACTACTTCTACTATAGTTACTAATACAGCCACTACTGCTGGTGTTACCACCTTTAGTGGTGCTACTACTAATGAATTGACTATAACAGATATTCAAGCTAGTTATGACGGTTATCAATATTATTGTGTGGTATCATCAGATTCTGGATGTTCTTCGGTCAATTCAATAGGTGCGTTTATCAGTATTGGAAATATTAGTATCGATTCTGACCCAATAAGTGTAAGTCAATGTAGTTTAACACCACAAACTTTCAGTATTACACTTACCAATCTAGATTCTCCAGTGAATGCTGTTGATTTATTAGCGGATACTTTATATAAAATTACCACTGTAGGAACTACTGATTTCACAGCGATAGGTGCTGCTTCTAACACTGTTGGAACTATTTTTACTGCTACTGGTGCAGGTGATGGAGACGGCACAGCTTCAGCTCTTTTAACTTATAAATGGGGTATTATTGATGTGGTTAATGGTTATACTCCTATTACAGACAATGCTAAGTATAGTGGAAGTAATACACTTTCACTAACGGTGACACCAACAGTTGCCATAAATGAAACATACGGTTTGAGAATATTTCCTTTAAGTAGTGATCCAGATACTTACTTAGATTCTAATTATGCTTCGTTCTCAGCTCAATTGCCGGTGAGTACACCTATAATAAGTAATGCTACTCAAACATCTTGTAAAGTGGTGGGTACAAAAACATTTACAGTAAGTACATCAGCTGCAGTATCTTCTATTCAATGGCAAAGTTCACCAACAGGTTTGGCGGGTAGCTGGACTAATGTAGGAACGGCTTCTTTGAATAATACTCTAACAGTGAATGTAACAACAAGTTCAGCATCAGGAATTACTTATTACCAAGCTATAGAAAGTGGTTTTGGTTCTTGTCCTCCAGTAACATCTAATACTGCTACCTTGACAATAACACAACCAACAGTTAGTGTAAACCAAAGTGCTGCATTTTATTGTACACCAAGTGGTACAGCTGTAACTTTAACAGCTATTGGTACTTCGGCTACTTACGGTTGGACAGGTACAGGTATTCCAGCTAATACTACTGGGGCTACATTAAATGTAACGCCAACAGGAACAACTACATATACAGTAACGGCAACTGATACTAATACTTGTACAGCTTCTGCTACTGCAACAGTTACTGTTGGAAATGCGTTTACAGCTGTGGTTGCAAGCTCACCGTCAACAGCAGTATGTCCTGCAACCCCAGTTGCATTGACTAGTACCGTTGCACTGGTAGATCCATCTAATATATCAACTATTGCAAGTTATACATTTAATAATACTACCTCACCATATGCTACTATAGTAGGTGGTACAGGTACTACAGCAGTTACATTATCTGGAACTGATTCCGCAATATCATCAACACAAACTTTACCTTATTCATTCAGTTTTGGAGGTAATAGTTTTAATAGTTATAAAATTAATTCTAACGGATGGATAACATTTGATGCTACTTCAACTAGTACAACAAATTACAATTCATTGAATGGTACAGATAACAACGTGATTGCAGCATTTAGTTTTGATATGGATTCTAATGGTTCAGCATCTACAACTTATTATACTCAAACAGTTGGAACTGCTCCAAATAGAATAACAAAAATTGAATGGACTAATTTTAAAAACTACTACTCAACCAGTAATCCAAATTCTGGTAATGCTCAAATATGGTTGTATGAAAATGGCACAGTAGAAATTCGTTATGGTGCATTTACATCTTCTTCAGCAAGAACGACAGCAACTACATGTCAAGTAGGTTTAAGAGGAGGTAGTACATCAACTACAGATGTCTTGTCAATTAGTAATACAGGTGCATGGTCGTCTCCTACTGTAGGTAATACTAGTACTTCAACTATTGATTTAGGAACTTTTGCAAGTTCATTGCTTCCAGATAATGGTAGAGTGTATCGATTTACACCAAAAGCGGTACCGCCAGCGAATGTTTACACTTATGCTTGGACATCAACTCCATCTGGTTTAGTGTCAAATGCGACAAGTTTAAATGTTAGTCCATCGGTTACTACAGATTATAACTTAACCGTCACGGCTCAAACAGGATGTTCTGCTCAAGTAACAAAAACAGTTTCTGTACTTCCAGTTCATACTATAGCATTGACGAGTGGTTCATCAACACCTACACTTTGTATTAATACTTTATTAGGAACTAATATTGTATATACTGTTGGTGGTGGAGGAACTGGAGCAGGAGTAACAGGATTACCAACAGGTATGACAGGAACTTTTGCTAGTGGTACTTTCACTATTAGTGGAACACCTACTCAAAGTGGTACTTTCCCTTACACCGTTACAACTACAGGAAATTCTTGTAGAGTTGCAACAGCGACTGGAACCATAACGGTTAATCCAAATCATGCAATAGCATTGACTAGTGGATCCGTTACACCAACACTATGTATTAATACATTATTAGGTACTAACATTGTTTATACTGTAAGTAGTGGAGCAACGGGTGCTGGAGTAACAGGATTGCCAACTGGCATGACAGGAACTTTTGCTAGTGGTAAATTAACTATTAGTGGTACACCTACTCAAAGTGGTACATTCCCTTATACCGTTACAACTACAGGAAATTCTTGTATTGTTGCAACAGCTACAGGAACCATAACGGTTAATCCAAATCACGCTATAGCATTATCTAGTGGTTCGGCTACACCAACACTATGTATTAATACATTATTAGGTACTAACATTGTTTACGCTTTAAGCGGTGGTGCAACAGGAGCAGGAGTAACAGGATTACCAACAGGTATGACAGGAACTTTTGCTAGTGGTAATTTCACTATTAGTGGAACACCTACTCAAAGTGGTACTTTCCCTTACACCGTTACAACTACAGGAAATTCTTGTACAGTTGCAACAGCGACTGGAACCATAACGGTTAATCCAAATCATGCAATAGCATTGACTAGTGGATCGGCTACACCAACACTATGTATTAATACATTATTAGGTACTAACATTGTTTATACTGTAAGTAGTGGAGCAACAGGTGCTGGAGTAACAGGATTGCCAACTGGCATGACAGGAACTTTTGCTAGTGGTAATTTCACTATTAGTGGAACGCCTACTCAAAGTGGTACATTCCCTTATACCGTTACAACTACAGGAAATTCTTGTATTGTTGCAACAGCTACAGGAACCATAACGGTTAATCCAAATCACGCTATAGCATTATCTAGTGGTTCGGCTACACCAACACTATGTATTAATACATTATTAGGTACTAACATTGTTTACGCTTTAAGCGGTGGTGCAACAGGAGCAGGAGTAACAGGATTACCAACAGGTATGACAGGAACTTTTGCTAGTGGTAATTTCACTATTAGTGGAACACCTACTCAAAGTGGAACTTTCGCTTATATAGTTTCGACTTCGGGTAATTCTTGTGTGCTTGCAACTGCAAATGGATCTATAACTGTTAATCCAAACAATACGATTGCTTTGAGTTCTGCTCCAGCAACAACTGCACAAACAGTTTACACCAATGGGCCAATAACTGCAATTACCTATAACACTACAGGTGCTACAGGAGCTACATTTACTGGTTTACCAGCTGGTGTTACAGGAAGTTGGTCAGGTAACGTGGTTACAATTACGGGGGCTCCAACTTCAAGTGTTGGTAGTCCATTTAGTTATACAGTGACCTTAACAGGAGGTTGCGCTACAGTTACTGCCAATGGAACTATAACAGTTAATCCATTATCAAATTGGTATTTAGATGCTGATGGTGACCATTACTATACAGGTGCGGCTATTTTACAAGGTCCTACACCAGGTGCAGGATATACTACATCTGTTATAGGAGGAGGCGATTGTAATGATGCTGTTGCAGCTATTAACCCAGGAGTAACTGAGGTATGTTATAACAATATTGATGACAACTGTAATGGAACTTTATCAGAAAGTTGTGCGCCAGTAGTTGTGAATATGACACCTTCATATAACAATACTACTTTGGTATCCTTATCTACAGCAATTCCTGCAGTAGGTTACACTTATCCAGGGACTACGAATATTAAATATCGTTTCTCTATTAAAAATGTAACTACTAATATTACTGCAGCAGATATTATACAAGACTCACGTTATGTAACTATTCCTTCAGCACTTCATTTATATGGAGCTGCTTATGATATCAAAGTGTCAGCAGTGATTAATGATGAAGTTGTTCCTTTCTACGGAAATACTATTAGAGTAAACGGACCAACTGTTCAATTGATTACTTTGAGTACGGCTAGTTGTGGAGCTACTTTGGCTACTTTGTCTTCTACGATTTCGGCTAATGGCGGATTGAATGCTACAGGGTATACTTTCCGTATCCGATTAACAAGTGATAATGCGCAAACACCAACTTATGGTTATTCCTCTTCAGCAACTCGTTTTGTGGGAGCTAATTCATTTGCTGGTTTCCCATTACAGTATAATACAAGCTACCAAGTAGCAGTACAATATACTTTCACTGACCCAGTAACGAGCTTACCAGTTCAATCAGGTTATGGAACAGAGTGTACCGTTTTAACTCCATCTATTCCATTAATTGGATTGGCGGCACCAACTTGTGGTTCACAAGTAGCGACATTGAATGCAGGTATAACAGCTAGTCCAGCAGCTTATGCTACAGGATACCGTTTCCGTATTCGATTGACAAGTGATAATGGGCCAACGCCGACGTATTATTATTCATTGCCAAATGCTAGTAGATTCTCATCTCTAGTAGCATTCCAAGGAATTACGTTTGCTTATAACACCCAATATTCTATCGCGGTAGAGTATAGTATATTGAACAACAGTGTAACACAATGGTCAGGATTTGGTTCAGAATGTATCGTTCAAACCCCATTCTTCCCAACTACATCGTTAGTACCATCACAATGTGGATTGTCAACTGCGACTTCGTTAACACAACAGTTGAATATTATACCTTACCCAGGTTTCCCTAACTATAAAGTTAAGTTAGATGAAATTAGTGGAGAGTCTATTTCTAATTCACAAGAAATCGTGATTACATATTCTAACTTTAGATTGAATCAATTCTCAATTGCACAGTTAGGTAAAAACTATAACGTATCGGTAGCTATTAAATTAAATGGTGTGTTTGGAGATTATTCAACAGCTTGTGATTTATTCACAGCTGCTCCATCAAGAACGGTTAAATTACCATTTAAAGCTACAGCGTATCCAAATCCATTTGCAAATAACTTTATGTTAGATGTTACTACTTCAAGTAAATCAGTTGTAGGCGTAAAAGTTTATGATATGGTTGGAAGATTGATAGAACAACGTGAAGCTAGTGTAACTGATTTGCAGAATGCTACTATCGGAGACAGATATCCATCAGGTGTTTACAACTTAGTTGTAACGCAAGAAGATAATGTTGAAACCGTTAGAGTAGTTAAGAGATAATCGTTTAATTTAAACTAATACTATTAAAGACCTTCGAGCAATCGAAGGTCTTTTTTTTATATTTATGGTATACTTATTTTCAGTAATTTTGAATTTCATAATTAAAAATAATGATATGCCATGGTATGCTTTATATACAAAGTCAAGACAAGAAAAAAAAGTAGCAGATCGTCTACTTCAAATCGGTATTGAAGCATATTGTCCTTTAATTATCCAAGATCGTCAATGGTCAGATAGAAAAAAAAGAGTTGAAGTACCCTTATTACCATCCTACGTTTTTGTTAATATAGAATCACAAGAAAGAGAACTGGTTTTTCAAGTTTCGGGAGTAGTACGTTTTTTGTACTGGCTTGGTCAACCAGCTATTATTAAAGATTATGAAATCGAAATGATCCAAAAACGATTAAAAGACAAAATCACTTCTTATGAAATTGTAGGTATTCAACCAGGTTCTTTATATGAAATTACCTCTGGTCCTTTTATAGGTCAAAAAGGAATTGTTGATAAGGTTGATAAAAACCAAATTACTTTAGTCTTAGAACAGTTAGGTGTAAAAATTATTCTACATAAGTAATTCTTTTTCATTCTGTTACTTTTTTTTGGTAGTTTAAATCTTAATAACTTACTACATTTTCTCAAATTTTAGTATAGTTTTAACATTTATTAAAATTATTGAGTACATTTGTTACTCGGAAAATTTTATTGATGCTTGAAAATTTAATTACTTCGAAAACACGATTACGTCTCCTTGTAAAGTTTTTTATAAACGTTGCAAATGAAGGCTATCTTCGTGGTTTGGCATCAGAGATGAATGAGTCAACCAATTCTATTCGTAAAGAATTAAATAACCTCACAGATGCGGGTTATTTGATACGTAAAGAAGCCAATCAAAAGATTACATATAAAGCTAATCAGCATAATCCTTTTTTTATTTTACTTCAACAAATTGTACGGAAGTATATTGGACTCGATACTATTATTGAAATGGTCTTAGAGCGAATGGGTGCTGTTCATCGAGTTTTTATTGTTGGGGATTATGTTAAAGGAATTGATAGTGGTAGAATAGAAGTTGTTTTAGAGGGGAAAGATTTAAATGAAGAATATATTAAACAATTGTCGCATAAAATTGAAGCTGAGATACAGAAGAAAGTAGTTTTTTATCTCACGAATAAACATGATAATAGTGGTTTATTAGTTTTTGAAAATGAACTAGCAATCAATACTATTGTGACAAATACTTAAAATTAATTTTGATTAAAATTGATCGCTTTGTTGGTTTACAGATGTGACTGACCAAGCGAAGCTGTGTAAAAAAATAACGTTTATGGATACATTAGAAATGGATAAACCACAACTGATTCAGCTTCCTAAAATACATGATTTAAGGGGGAATTTGACTTTTATACAACATCCAGACCATTTGCCTTTTGAGATAAAACGAGTTTTTTGGATTTACGATGTGCCTGGAGGTGAAACTCGAGGAGGACATGCTTATAAAACACAACATGAACTTATAATTTCTTTGAGTGGTAGTTTTGATGTTGTCATAACATATCCTGATGGTAAGCTGCAACGATTTACACTTAATAGAAGTTATTTTGCTCTTTATATACCATCTTTACATTGGCGACATATGGAAAATTTTTCAACTAACTCGGTTTCATTACACCTATGTAGTGATAGTTTTGATGAAGATGATTATATGAGAGAATTAGATTCTTATTTAATACACAAATAACATGAGCAGTACAACTACTATCTTTGATTGTAAGCTTTTAGATTTTCCTAAGAACCATCAACTTAATGGAAATTTAACCTCAATTACTAATGGTAAAGAAGTTCCTTTTGATATTAAAAGAATATACTACCTATATGACGTACCAGGAGGGAATAGTAGAGGAGGACATGCACATAAAGATTTGGATCAGATAATGGTTGCTTTAAGTGGGAGTTTTACAGTTACTATTGATGACGGAAATAACAAGCAAAGTTTTCATTTGTTTCAACCTTATCAAGGTTTGCTAATTCCACCAGGTTTGTGGCGAGATTTAGATACTTTTTCCAGTGGTTCTATTTGTATGGTTTTAGCCTCTGAATTGTATGATGAAGCGGATTATTTTAGAGATTATGAAGAGTTTTTAAAGTATAAATTACTATGATTGAGTTAAAAAAATATGATTCCTCTCAGAAAACTATTTGGGATACTTTTATTACCAATTCGAGAGTAAATACATTTCTCTTTCATAGAGATTTTATGGAGTATCATTCCGATAGATTTGAAGATTTTTCATTATTAATTTATCGAAAAGGAAAGCTAGAAGCTGTTTTGCCTGGCAACATAAAAAATAATATTTTCTATACTCATCAAGGTTTAACTTATGGCGGATTAGTTACATCAGCTAAAATAACAGCAATTGATGTCCTCCATATTTTTGAAGAAGTAAATCTTTTTTTAAAAGAAAACGCAATAAATGAAGTGGTATATAAAGCAATACCATTAATTTATCACAAACAACCAATGCAAGAAGATGTTTATGCATTGTATAGACTTAAAGCAGATAAAATATCGTGTACGCTATCAAGTTCTATCTTTACAAAAAATAAAATCCCTTTTACAGAATCGAGAAAAAGTGGGTTACGGAAAGCGAAAAATACAGGAATTAGTATAGAAGAAAGTACAGATTACACATCTTTCTGGAATATATTAGATACAAATCTTACCAATAATCACGGAGTAAAACCAGTACATACTTTAGAAGAAATTGTAAAGTTGAGAAATTTATTCCCAGAAAATATTAAGTTGTTTTGTTCTTATCTTGATGGAAAAATGATAGCAGGCACAGTACTTTTTATCATGGAAAATATCATTCATGTTCAGTATATTTCAGCCAATGATGAGGGAAAATTATCAGGAGCTATTGACTTATTGTTTGATGAAATTATTAATGTGATTTTCAATGACATTGAAGTAATTGATTTCGGTCATTCTAATGAAGATTCAGGAAATTATTTAAATGAACGATTAATTTTCCAAAAAGAAGGATTTGGAGGTCGAGGAGTAGTGTATGAAATATATAGTTATAAAATTTAAATAGGTGTTTGTACTAAATCCAGATCAATTTTTGTTGCCAGCTTACAGACTATGTCCATTTAAAACAGACTATGTTGCTTCTAATTCTGTAGTACCTGAAGATGATTTTGCAGTAACTTACTTTAATACTAAATTCGGAAAAGGGAACTGGCGCTATACTTTCAACGGGCGTGAAGCCATCCGATTAGCACTAGAAAGCTATGAGTTGCAACCAACAGATTTGGTGACTATAATTACTACATCTCAGAACTTTTATATCAGTTCTTGTGTAACCAACACTATTGAAAAATTTTGTCGTTGGAACAGAGAATTACTTCCTGAAACTAAATTGATATTGGTTAATCATGAATTTGGATTTGTTCATCAACAAATGGAAAAGTTAGTAGCTACTGGATTACCAATCATCGAAGATTGCTGTACCACTTTTTTTAGTCAAGACAGTAATAATGCTATTGGGAAATATGGTGATTTTTCGACTTACAGTTTTACCAAATTTTTTCCAATTCAAATAGGTGGCATTTTAGTAAATAATAAAGGGATTTCAAAAATTAATACATCTAGTTTAAGCAGTCAACAAACACAATATATTCAAAATGTACTTTCAAATCAGTTGAAAAACAACCCAATTCAATTGGATAAAAGAAAGAAAAATTATGATTGTTTATTGGAGTTATTGATTCCATTAGGTTTTACAGCACGCTTTGACAATACTGATTCAACTGTTCCTTATGTTTTAGTTCTGAACAATAATGGGGTGATTAAAGATTTAAATGAACTAAAAATATTTTTAAATAATAACGGAATACAAAGCAGTGTTTTTTATGGAGAAGATGCCTTTTTTATTCCTTGTCATCAAAATTTAGAATCTTTAGACTTGAGCTATTTTAGTCAGGTAATCAAAGAAATAATAAAAAAAGTTCAATAGAGGTTCTGAAACAACCTTAATTACAAAAGTATTTAACGAATAAATTACAATGATTAAATTCTTAGACTTACAAAAAATAAACGCTCAATATGCAAACGAACTAAAGCAAACGGCTTCAGAAGTTATTGATTCTGGTTGGTTTTTAATGGGTGAAAAAGTAAATAGTTTTGAAACTAAGTTGGCCAACTATATCGGAACAAAAAATGCCATAGGGGTAGCCAATGGATTAGATGCTTTGCGATTGATTTTAAAAGCATACATCGATATGGGTGTTATGAATGAAGGTGATGAAGTGATTGTTCCAGCAAATACCTATATAGCTTCTGTTTTGGCTATTACAGATAACCGATTGAAACCTATTTTAGTTGAACCAAAAGTTTCTAACTTTAATATCGATATTGATTTAATAGAAAGTCAAATCACTCCGAAAACGAAAGCCATAATGATTGTTCATTTATACGGACAAGTTTGTTGGAATGACAAGTTAGCCGATTTGGCTAAAAAATACAATTTAAAAGTTATCGAAGATAATGCCCAAGCCATAGGTGCTATATGGAACGGAATTAAAACAGGAAATCTTGGTGACGCAGCTGGGTTTAGTTTCTATCCTGGAAAAAATCTGGGTGCTTTAGGTGATGCCGGAGCTGTGACCACTAATGATGATGCATTGGCAAAACACATTCGAGCTTTAGGAAACTATGGTAGTCAAAAGAAATATGTCAACGAATTTCAAGGATTGAATAGTAGATTAGATGAGATTCAGGCTGCTTTTTTAGAAATAAAACTGAAATACATCGATACCGAAAATCAATACCGAAGACAATTAGCATCGTTATATCTTAAAGGAATTAAAAATCCAAACATAACATTGCCATTTCCAGAAAATACCAAATTGGATTATGCTCAAAATACGGAACATGTTTGGCATTTGTTTGTTATTCGTTGCACAGATAGAGAGAAATTGCAAGAATATTTAATAGCAAACGATATTCAAACGTTGATACATTACCCAATTCCACCCAACAAACAGCTTGCCTATAAAGAAATGAATCATATGGATTATCCAATTACAAATGCTATACACAACGAGGTAATGAGTATACCAATTAGTCCGGTGATGATTGAGGATGAAGTTCAAAAAATTATAACCATCTTAAACGAATTCAAGGTATAATTTAACGGTGCAAAAATCTACCAGTTATAAATCTATTTTTAAAGCAACTTCAATTTTTGGAGGCGTTCAGGTATTTAACATTTTGGTTACCCTTATTCGTAGTAAAGCGGTCGCTGTCCTTATTGGAACTGCTGGAATGGGTTTGAACGGTTTGTTTATGTCAAGCTTGAATTTAATCAAAACCATTTCTGGGCTTGGTATTTCGGAAAGTGCAGTTCGCGATATATCCAAGGCACACTCTACAGGTGATACCGAGCATATAGGAAAGACCTTTACCGTTTTTAAACGCTGGATTTGGATAACGGCTGCTCTGGGAATTGTAATAACCATTGCATTTTCACCTCTTTTGAGTAAAGTTGCTTTTGGCTCGACCAAAAATTGGACTTCTTATATTTGGCTTTCGGTTACATTTCTTTTTGGAGCATTATCAGGTGGAATCTATACATTTTTAAGAGGAACACGACAAATAAAATATTTGGCTCAAGCCAATATAATTGGTGCCATCGCAGGATTGTTTGCCGCTTTACCAATTTTCTATTTTTACGGAATTGAAGGCATCGTTCCGGCAATTATCTTAACCGCCTTAGGAAATTACTTGGTTTCGCTCTATTTCAGAAGAAAAGTCAAGTTTACCAAGGTAAATATTAGTTGGACTGAAACATTTAGTTTGGGTAAACCAATGGTGCAATTAGGATTGAGCTTAACCTTGATTAACCTAATGACAGCTGCGATTGCGTTTGTTTTAAACGCATTCATTTCCAAAACCGGAAATCTGTCTGACCTTGGCTTGTACAATGCAGGTCAGGCCATTGTTGAAGGTTATGTCGGAATGGTTTTCACGGCTATGGCGACTGATTATTTCCCGAGGTTATCCGGAGTTATTAGCGATGATAAAAAATGGAAACAACTTGTAAACGAGCAGTCAGAATTAGTTATTATTATTCTGAGTATCGTTTTGGTATTACTAATTTCAACCACGCCAATCTTAATCCGTATTTTGCTAAGTAAAGAGTTTTTAGCTTCACAAGATTTTATTCTTTGGGCTGTACTTTCAATACCATTAAAAGGATTGGTTTGGGTTACTGGATTTGTAATTTTAGCCAAAGGACACAACAAGCTTTTCCTTACCGTTGAATTAATTACCAATATAATTTTACTCGGATTCAATTTGGTGTTTTATAAATTTTATGGGCTTAACGGACTTGGAATATCTATTATAATAAGCTATTTTATTTTTACTATTATTATGATTGCCGTTTTAAAATCGAAGTATCAATTTAATTTTTCAAACGATGTAATACTGCTTACACTGAAAAGTTTAATTGCTTTATCATTGTGTTTGGCATCAATAAAACTCTTGGGGTATCCCAATGCTTATTATGTTGAAGCGGTTATTGTTGTAATCACCATTTCGTACAGTTTATACGAACTCAATAAAAGAGTAAATCTCAAAGGGATTTTACTTTATGTTAAAGACAAGATTAAAAGATAAAATATAAATGAAAATATACGCTATAATTCCGGCCCGTTCTGGTTCAGTCGGAGTAAAAAATAAAAACATCAGACCCATCGGTGGGCAACCCTTGATGTCGTATTCCATTCAGTTTGCCAAAGCTTTAGGGGTTGATCGAGTTTTCTGTTCTACTGATTCGGAAGAATATGCAACTATTGCTAAACAATATGGTGCTGAAGTTCCTTTTTTACGCTCTGATTTTGCAGCTTCTTCTACAGCTATGGAACAGGATATTTTAGTCGATTTGTATCAAAAGTTTGAAGAACATAACATTCCACAACCCGATATTTTAGTTTGGCTCCGACCAACATTCGTTTTTAGAAGCCTTGCCGATGTTCAAAAATGCATTGATCAATTGAAAAATGATTCTTTATTGTCTGCTTCAAGAACGGTTTGTGAAAGCGAAGGAAGATTATACAAAGTAGAGAACGATATTTTAGTACCTTCATTTGATGATAATGGAAAATCGATGATGAGAAGACAAGATTTTGGAGATAGATACAAAGTCTTCAGTACCGATGTTTTTAGATCCGACAAAAAAAATACTACTGATGATTTCCTAGGCAGAAAAGTAGGAGCGGTAGTAACCAATAAATTATGCGGTTTGGATATCGATGATGAATTTGATTTCCAAATTGTAGAAAATGTTTTAAAATATAACAGCGCTATTATAAATGAGTACATTGACGCCTCTTATTTCGGAAATTAAAGCCCAATTAGAAACGGTTTTACAACTTCGGAATACCAAGAAAAAGAAAGAAGATGACAGCTATGTCTCTGAAGGAGATTTGCTATTGGATAAAGTTTGCATGGATTACATCAACCGCACTTATTCTTCAGTACAAATCATTACCGAAGAAACGTATTCTAATGGAGAAGTCGATTTGAATGCCTTCGAATACACTGCCGTTGTTGACCCGATTGATGGAACCGAAAATTTCGTTTCAGGCTTAATGGAGTGGGGTGTTGGCGTTTGTATTTACAAAGGTTCACAATTCGAAGAAGCTTTAATTGCTTTGCCCGAATTGAATCAGTATCTGTTAAGTGATTCGTTGGTCTTCGAAAAGTATGATTCCAGAATCTATGGCATTTCATCATCATTGACAAAAGAAGATTTACTAAATTTAGAATCAGGCTTTGAATACCGAATCATCGGTTGTTGCATGTATAATATGTTTAATGTAATCACCGGAAGATACAAGATGTTCCAAAATCCAAAAGGTGCCCGTTGTTGGGATATTTTACCTGGACTTAATATGGCGCATAAACTAGGATTAGACGTTACCGTAAATAATAATAAATACAATGGAGAATTTTTACAACCAGCTGAAAAGTATCGTTTCAAAATTTCCAACTGATTTCAATAACATCGTTATTGTTGGAAAAGGCGAGAGCATAAAGCAAATTAATAAAGAGGTGCTTTCGGGGTCGTTGATTATCAATGTCAACGATTCGGAGTTGTTGATTAACGGTCACTTTACCATTTTTTATGCTGAAAGAGTTTTAGAATCATTAAAGAAAAATGGTTTTAAAAACGAGGTATATATTTCAAGTCAAAAGTTGGAACCCGTTCTTCCGAATAGCGCAGAATACATTCACGCTGACTACAATCCGTTAACGAATGAAGGCGTTGAGCATATTGCCGCCCTTTTTGAAAAAGACAGTTTTGAATTAACCGATTTCTTATTGCTTTCGGCCATAAAATTAGCTTGGCTTATCAATCAGGCATCTGCAAAACAGTTACCGATATATTTGATTGGATTTGATTTTGATTTGGAAAAAGAATCCAAACCCAACGATAATTCACAGCATGATGCATTGTACAGAGAAATTCTCTTTAAAACCCAAAAATCGCAATACGCTTTCATTCAGCAATATCTAAAAGACAAATTAGGAATTCAGTTGCGCCACGTTGGCAATGCTAACTTTAGTAGTTTGTCGGTAGCCGAGTTCAATCAACTGACAACACAGGAAACGGTTGTTGCAAAGCAGTCTACATTTGACAATGTTGCCGAATATCAAAAGCTTTTGGATAAAGTTATCTATGAAAATTACACCATCGTTGTGGCCGAATTGACCAACAATCATATAGGTGACATTGATCGACTTCGAAAAATGATTAAACTAGCAAAAAATGCTGGTGCCGATATGGTCAAAATTCAAAAACGAGATGTAGATACTTTTTATACACAAGATGAATTGAATACGGAATATATTTCGCCATTCGGAAACAAATTAAAAGATTACCGCGACGGTGTTGAGCTTGACGATGCTTTGATGAAAGTTTTGATAACCGAATGTGAGCAAAATGAAATTGTCTGGTTTTCATCAGTTCTTGACTATCCTTCGTTGTTATTTTTAGAAAAATACAATCCACCTTTAATCAAACTGCCTTCTACGATTTCCAATCACCGAAACTTCCTTAAAAAAGCCGGAGACGAATTCAAAGGTGATTTAGTAATATCAACAGGTTTCACTGATAAAGAATACGAAAATTTTGTTCTAGAAAACTTCTGTACTAATAGAAATTTATTCTTGTTACAATGCACATCAAGTTACCCTGCACCACCAGAAGCTTGTCAGATTTCGGTTGTGAGACATTACGATAATTTGGATTTACCAAATTTATTTGCTGGATACAGTAGCCACGACATAGGAAGTTTAGGCTGTATGATGGCTGTTGCTGCTGGAGCAAAGATGGTTGAAAAACACGTCAAACTAGGCGATTTAGATTGGATTCATTTTGATGGAGTTGCCTTGGATTTAGCAACAAACCAATTCGAAATATTTGTAAAAGATATCCGTAAAGCAAGTATTATGTGCGGTTCTAAAGAAAAGAAAATCCACAAACAGGAACATCATAAATACACTCCAAACGAGAAACACTTTTAATCCATTATGTTAGTATCTGTTCCAATAACGGCATACAATTCGGCCGAATATATCATAGAAACTCTAGAAAGCATTTATAATCAAACTTATAAAGAGTTAGAGCTGATAATTTCTGATGATTTTTCTACTGACGCAACAATACCTTTGGTAGAAGAATGGGTCAAATTAGATCGAGTAAAAAAACGTTTTTCTAGAATTGAAATCATAACAGTTCCCAATAATACTGGAGTTTCTGCTAATTGCAATCGATGTGTCAATGCTAGTCATTCTGATTGGCTTATGATGGTTGCTGGAGATGACATTCTTTTGCCAGATTGCATTGTAGATAATATGCAATTTGTTGTGGATAATCCCCATGCCCATGTCATTTTCAGTCAAGTAAAATTATATAAAGGCACTTTTGAAGAAAAGAACTATATAAAATCAATTCCCAGTTCGTATCCAAACAATATCATGCACGAATCTTTCGATGCCAATGATCAATACCAATTGCTTTTGTTGTCGGATAGAATTCAATATACTCCTTCTTTTTTTGTTAATAAGAAAGCAATTCATAGTGTTGGAGGTTATGACGAGTCCAATCGTTTGGTTGAAGATTATCCCATGTGGTTGAAATTGACGGGTTCAGGAGAAAAATTGTATTACTTCCATAAAGAAACGGTTGGATACCGAATGCACTCTAAAGCAACTAATAATTCAGGGCAGGATGTTTTAATTAAACCATCAGTAATTAATAGTTATTTAATCCGAAAAAAATATGCGCATCCCCATTTACCAAAACTATTGGTTTTAGAAGAAAAATGGGTTTACAACACGGCTGTACTATTTAAAAAAATGGGAATCACAAAAGCCACAAACTTCAATAAAAAGTTATACAAATTGATGACAATATACCTCAATCCTTTTTTTTATTGTCAAGCGATTATTAAGCGAATTAAATAATTTTTTCATCAGTTAAACACTAGAAAATGATAAACGTTACCAAAACTTTTTTTCCGCCTCTTGAAGAATATGAACAACATTTGCAAAGAATATGGAAAAATCAATGGTTAACCAATAGAGGGGCATTACTTCTAGAATTAGAAGAAAAGATTAAAAAGTACCTTGAAGTTTCCAATGTGATTATCATGAATAACGGAACCATTCCAATTCAAATTGCATTAAAAATTTTAGGGGGTAATGGTGAAATTATCACTACACCTTTTAGTTATGTAGCTACTACTGCCTCAATTGTTTGGGAAAATTGTTCTCCAGTTTTTGTAGATATTCATCCAGAATATTTAACCATTGACGAAACTAAAATTGAAGCTGCTATAACTCCAAAGACTACAGCAATTTTAGCCACTCATGTTTTTGGGAATCCTTGTCATGTTATAGCTATAGAAAGTATTGCTAAAAAACATAATTTGAAAGTGATTTATGATGCAGCACATGCATTTGGTGTTACTTATGAAGGGAAGTCGATATTTGACTATGGAGATGTTAGTACTTGTAGTTTTCATGCTACTAAGTTGTTTCATACTGGAGAAGGAGGGGCTCTTTTTTGTAATGATGAATTACTTAATCATAAAATGTTTTATAGTCATAATTTTGGGCATAATGGACCGTTAGATTTTCATGGTCTTGGGGTGAATGGAAAAATTTCAGAATTAAGTGCGGCTATGGGATTAGCAGTGCTGCCTTATATTGACGAAATTATTCAAAGCAGAAAAGATGTCGTTGATTTCTATACAGAGCACTTAGATTTTGCTAAACTAAAAACAATCAAAATAAGAGAAAATACGACTTGGAATTACAGCTATTATCCAATTTTATTGGAGTCGGAATCAAAATTATTAGAAGTCCAAAAAGCTTTGAATACTTCCGAAATTTTTCCAAGACGTTATTTTTATCCATCCTTAAATACAATTGATTTTACAAAAGGTCAATCCATGCCAGTTTCAGAAGATGTTGCCTCTAGAGTTCTTTGTCTTCCTTTATATAAAGGACTTACAAATGATGAGTTAGAGCTCATAACAACTACTATTAATAGAACAATTTAAGCATTATGAAAAGACAAATTAATGTAGGTGACAAAGCCAACAGTTTCTTTACTTATACAACAGCGTTAGTAGAACAATTTTCTTCTATTTCAAAAGACGTAAATCCAATTCATTTAGATAAAGAATTTGCTGCGAAGACTCTTTTTGAAAAACCTATTGTACATGGTATATTTGTTTCAGGGCAGATTTCTGCACTTATAGCAAACGAATTGCCGGGACCGGGCTCAATCTATCTCTATCAGGATTTAAATTTTTTGGCACCAGTGTATCACGACGACACCATAAATTGCATAGTAGAAGTTGTCGAAAAAAAAGAAGAAAAAAATATTTTAATATTGAAAACAATTTGCCAAAACCAAAACGGGAAAAATGTTATTGAAGGTAAGGCAGTAATAAAACTAGTATAAAATGGGATTTTTAAGCAAAGAGCAACTGTTGTCAATAGGATTTAAGTATTTAGGAAAAAATGTAAATATTTCTGATAGAGCCGTATTTTACAACCCAGGTAATATTAGTATTGACGATAATTCCAGAATCGATGATTTTTGTATATTATCTGCCGGTGAGGGAGGAATTCAAATTGGAAAATATATTCATATTGCTGCTTATTGCTCCATGCAAGGAAGCGGTAAGATTACTATGGAAGATTTTAGTGGACTGAGCAGTAGGGTAGCTTTATACTCAAGTAGTGATGATTACAGTGGAGGTGCAATGACGAACCCTTGTGTACCTAAGGAATATACTAATGTTATATCGGGAGATATCACCATAAAAAAACATACTATTATAGGCGTTTCAAGTTGTATTTTACCTAATGTGACAATTGGAGAAGGTTCAGCAATAGGCGCATTTTCATTAGTAAGTAAAAGTATTGAAGATCATGTTATAGCGGTTGGAGTTCCAGCAAAAGCTAAAGTACCCCGAAAAACAACAATTTTCGAGCTTGAGAAAAAATTCCTTGCAGAGAAAAAAGAGTAATTTCAAAAGGACTTATACTGCTATATGCTCAATACCAAAAAAATAAGTATCATAATTCCAGCCTACAAAGTAGAGGGCTACATTGAAAAATGTATTCGAAGTTTGGCGGATCAAGATTTATCAACGGAAGAATACGAAATCATTGTCACCAATGACGGTTCACCTGATCGTTGTCGTGAGATTGTAGAAGAATTGCAAAAGGAATATTCTAATCTTATATTGATTAATCAGGAAAATCAAGGAGTTTCAATGGCTCGGAATAATGCTATTGCTATAGCACAAGGTGAATATATTTTACCAATTGACCCTGATGACTATGTGGTTCCGAATGTTTTGAAATCGGTTTATGAAAATGCTAAATCCCGAAACTTGGATGTTTTGTATTTGGCCTACGAAATCTTTGACCTTGAAGGAAATTCGGTTTGGGAAACGGATTATGAATCGAAAAACGATACTATATTTGACGGAGTAGAAGGTTACTTTGCACCTCGAAGTGTGGAGATGAAAGATCCTGACAGGAGTTGGGCCGTACTTTACCGATTGGAAATGTTGAATCAAAATGGAATCAATTACCCTAAAAATGTGCCTTTTTTAGAAGATGGTTTGTTTTTAGGTAAAGTGTTTACAGTGGCTAAGCGAGTTGGATTTTTATCAGCCAAATTTTATCAAAGAGCCACTAGAATGGGTTCTGCCACGAATTCGAAGTTGTTGTTTTCTAAAAAAGCTATAGATGGCTTTTTACTTGCAGTAAATGACTTAATGTATTTTTCTAAAACCATTCCGAATCAAAGTAAAGAACGTGGATTAATAAATCACGTAACGGCGAAGTTTGTCTTTTTGCCTTTGAGTTCGTGTTTAAAATCAAACAACTTCAAGGACTTTTTTAAAATAATTAATGCATTGAAAAAATTAGGTTTAAAGAAGCTTGATTTATATGGTTGTAGCGGAGTTTATCTTAGATATGGTATAGCTTACAACAAATCTATTGCACATTTTATGGCAGTATATTACAGCCGTCTTTTTAAAGTAAAATACAGCCGATAATGACTGAAAAAATAGAACAATTTTATCATGCATTATATACCGAATTACAGTCTAAATTGGGTGTTTGTATTTATAAAGAGATTGATGTTGTTCCGTTGGAAATTCAGTTTTACATCAACACTTTTATCAATAGTAAAACGTTTATTCATCGCATTGAAGAAGCGGTTTCAGAGAAAGAGCTACAGCTTTTAGTAGAACGTTATTTTGAAGGCTATTTTTTGGCTAAAAAAAACAGTCAAAAAATAGTGGTTATTATTAAAGATGTTTTCAGGTATTTGAATCATCAGTTATTTCATAAATCAAAGCAATCAAAAGCTGATTTCTTTGTGTTAATTACCAATAAAAAGTTCTTTTCGTATATCAAACCTATTCAGGATGTATTGGAACAAAAGGGACAGAAAGTAGCATTTCTGCTTTGGGATAAAAACGATTCTAATCAAAACACCCATTTGCCTAAGACCGCATTTCCTGCTTTTTGGAAAAAAGGGTATTTGGAATATCACAGCTTTACAAGCTTGATTGACCGAGCTAATGGATTTTTACCATTGTTAAAAAACAAAAAAGGTATTCTAATTGAAGGTGATTTAGAAGCACACCATATTTTAGGTTTGTTAGGTAAAGAACATCAATTTGAAACTTATTGTTTACAATGGGGATTCTTCGGGAAGACTGCAACAAAGCCGGGTTGGAGAGATATGCCTTATGATAAGCTTTTAGTTTGGGGCGATTTTTTTGCAGAGAACTTTAAAGTATATAATCCAAAACTAAACATTGTTTCTTGTGGGCACCCATCATTACAAAAAAATGTTATTTCTGATAAAGGAAACGTAATTTTATTCGCAGTTCAAAAGCAGTTTGGTGAGCATATCACTAAGCAGGATGTTATTGATTTTATTCATTTTGCTGTAAAAACTGCCACACAAATGCCCAAATATAAAATCATTGTCAGAAGCCATCCCGATTTTGAAATTCCAGAAAGCATCAAACAAGTATATCAATCGATTGGGAATGTCATTTGGCACGATTATAAAAATTTTAGCCTAAGTCAGAGTTTGAATCAAGCCAAATATTGTGTCAGTATTTCGTCAACAGTAAGTTTAGAATCGATAGCATTTGGATGTTATCCAGTGTATTTAAAAATCAATGATTTACCGTTGCAAATTCATCAGTTACTAGCACAGCATTCAGAGTATCAACACGTTTTTGATGCTGAGAACTTTGTGTCTGGAATTCAACATTTGGAAAAACAAAATCTGAAAGACTATTTGACCGATTTTGAACATAAGCTCTACAGAAAGCTAGGAAATGAAGCTATAAATGCCATTATTTCTGAAATCAACACTTAAACTTATCCGCCATCTATGCTTTTTAATTCTATAAATTTTGCAATTTTCCTTCCAATAGTTTTTATTCTCTATTGGTTTTTTGCAAATAAAAATCTGAAACTCCAGAATTTGTTGATTCTAGTTTCAAGTTATTTCTTTTATGCCTGTTGGGATTGGAGATTCATGTTTTTATTAATCTTCTCTACACTTTTAGATTATTTCACAGGACTAAAAATGCATGAATCAGAAAATGGTAAACAAAGAAGATTTTGGTTTTGGTTAAGTATTATTGTTAACCTTGGATTTTTAGGAATTTTTAAATACTATAACTTTTTCGCAAAATCTTTCTCAGAATTGATTGCTAACTTTGGGTTGCAGGTTAATCCTTGGACCTTAAAAGTGATACTTCCTGTTGGGATTTCATTCTATACTTTTCACGGATTATCCTATGTAATCGATATTTATAAAAAAAGAATTCCAGCAGAAAAAAACTTTGTAGAGTACGCTGTTTTTGTTAGTTTCTTTCCTCTTTTAGTAGCTGGGCCAATAGAAAGAGCAACCCATTTATTACCACAAATAAAGGTCAAAAGAATTTTTCAATATTCTAAAGCTATTGATGGTTTGAGACAAATTTTGTGGGGATTGTTTAAAAAAATTGTGATTGCCGATCAATGTGCGATTTACGCAAATCAAATTTTTAACGATGTTGGACATCAATCAGGAAGTAACTTATTTTTAGGAGCTTTATTTTTCACTTTTCAAATTTATGGCGATTTTTCAGGCTACTCAGATATTGCTTTAGGAACCGCCCGACTTTTCGGGATTGAATTACTTCGAAATTTTGCCTTCCCATATTTTTCTAGAGATATTGCTGAATTCTGGCGTCGTTGGCATATATCATTATCGACTTGGTTTAGAGATTATTTATATATTCCTTTAGGGGGTAGTAAAGGCGGAACTTGGATGAAAGTTAGAAACACATTCATCATTTTTCTAGTTAGCGGTTTTTGGCATGGCGCTAATTGGACTTTTATTGCATGGGGATTTTTAAATGCGTTATTCATAATGCCATCTATAATTTTCAACACGAATCGGAATAATCTTGAGATAGTAGCTCGTGGAAAATATTTGCCAAGTGTCAAAGAGTTTTTATCTATTACGGTTACTTTTCTCCTAACGGTGTTGGCTTGGATATTTTTTAGAGCATCGAGTATAGGAAATGCTTTTTTATATCTAAAAAAATTGTTTTCGGAAACGCTATTTACTTTCCCTACAGTGATGCCTTATCTATTGCTCTTTTTTATTGCCTTTTTTATGACCATTGAATGGTTTGGACGTGAAGAAGAATTTGCCCTAAATAAATTTGGATTAAATTGGCCAAAACTTATTAGACAAGGTTTCTATATGCTCTTGATATGTGCCATTTTCTTGTTCTCAACCAAAGAACAACAATTTATATACTTCCAATTTTAATATGAAAAAGTTCATTATAAAAATAGTATCTTTTGGAATGTTGTTTTTTGTATTTGATAAAATATTTATAGCATTTATCGTCATATCGCCTAGCAAAGAAATAGATAAACGTCTGGAATTATTGATCAATGGAAAAATTAATAAAGAAATTGTAGTTATTGGTTCTTCAAGAGGAGCGAGAAATATTATCGCTTCTGAATTAGAAATGAAAACACATCATTCAGCTTATAACTTATCGTATCCAGGTTCAGATATTGAGTTTCATGAGTTTATAGTTAGAACATTAGTTAAATTCAATAAAGCTCCAAAATTAATCCTGCTTTTTATGGATTATCCTATGGAATTTTTACCAGATTCGATTTTAAATTTTAGGTTAGATAGATTATATCCTTTGGTAAAATACAATTATATCAATAATGAATTGGTTTCAAGAGGAGAAAAAAATAAGGTTATGTCTTATCTATTCGCTTTGCATAGAATGAATAAAGCCAATTTTGATATCAGTCAAAAAAAATTCACTGATTTAGATACTCTTTTTGCTGATGGGTCAATGCCCATAAGTTTTCAAAAGAAAGGTGAAGATTGGACACCATCAACTACTATTGAAAAATATAGAATCGTAAATGAATTAAAAGTAAAGCAAGAAAGTTTCAGAAAAATTATAGCTATTTGTAAACAAAAGAATATAAAATTGGTCTTGGTATTCCCTCCATTATTTGATTCTATGGATTTGAAATTTAAAGAACGAGTATTGCAATTAGCAGGAAACAATATTGATTTTTATGAATATAATGATGAAAATCCTATTTATAAAAACAAAGATTATTTTTATGATAGAACACATTTGAAAAATAATGGCGCATTATTATTTTCGGATGAATTGGCCAACCATTTAAATAGCATTAAGTTTTAATAACCTATGAATTCTAAAAAAATACTAATAGTCTGTAACGGTTTTTATCCCGAAATATCCCCTCGTTCTTTTAGAGCTACCGAATTAGCAAAAGAACTTGTCAGACAAGGAAATGAAATAACGGTTTGTACCCATTTTCGTGACGGACTTGAAGCTTATGCTCTTAAGCATAATTTTAAGGTTATCGATTTAGGAAAACTGACTTGGCCAAGACCAGTAGTAAAAGGTAGTGGAATCGCACTATTATTCAGAAGAATAGTGGCAAGGTTTTCATCCTTGTTATTTGAATATCCATCGATTCAGTTGGTTTCATTGGTTAAAAAAGCGCTTAAGAATGAAAAAGGGTATGATGCTTTAATTTCTATTGCTGTTCCCTATCCAATACATTGGGGTGTTGCTCGCGTTTGGTCGAAAAATAATCAAATTGCTAAAACATGGATAGCCGATTGTGGAGACCCTTATATGGGACAGGAAAATGACACTTTTAAACCTCCTTTTTATTTTGGATGGGTAGAAAAATGGTTCTGTAAAAAAACTAATTTCATAACTGTTCCGACCCAAAACTCTATTCTGGGATATTATCCGGAATTCCATCAAAAAATTAAAGTCATTCCACAAGGTTTTCGTTTTGAAGATGTGACATTGTATGAAGGTGCCCTGGACCAGAACAAAATTATTTTTGGCTATGCCGGAATGTTTATTCCTGGAAGACGCGATCCCTCTGAGTTTCTAAATTATCTTAACGGTTTGGACGACAGTTTTAAATTTGAGTTTCATATTTATACTACCACTCCACAATTTGTAGCACCATTTGTCGAAGCAAGCAATGGTAGAATCATTCTACAACCCATAGTTGCCAGAGAAAAATTACTCTATGAATTATCGAAAATGCATTTTGTAGTTAACTTTGAAAATGTAGGTCACACACAAACACCAAGTAAATTGATTGACTATCTTATTATCGATAAACCAGTATTAAGTATTACTTTTGGTAACTTTGATTCAATTGTTTTTCATGATTTTTTAAAAGGAAATTATATAGGAAAAATGGTTTTACCAGAAAAAGACAATTACCGTATTGAAAATGTTGCTTCTCAATTTTCAGCATTATTATAATGAAAAACGCTATTTTTTATTTTATTATTTTTCCTTTTCTGGGGTTTATTAACGCCATAAAAAACTATAGAAGTTCGTGGGCAAAACCAACAATGATAGCTTTTGTAGCTTTTTTTGGTATGTCGATGGTGAAAAGTGATTCAGTTGATAGTGCCAGATATGTTCATAATCTTGAAAGCATGTATGCTAGCAATAAAAGTTTTGATAATATTAAAAACAGTTTTTATAGTGAAGAAGATGGTCAATTGGATATTTATGTTGCTGTAGTAACTTATGTATTTTCTTTTTTTACAAATAATGGAAACATTCTTTACTTATTTTATGGTTTAGTGTTTGGTTATTTTTACGTCAATAACATAGGTTTAGTTTTAAATCAATCTAAGGGGAAATTAGCATGGGAACAAATTTTATTATTAATTGCCTTTAGTTTTGTTGTTGGATTTTGGACTTTAAATGCCGTTCGAATGTGGACAGCAGCTCATGTCTTTTTTTATGGAGCCTTTTTATATTTATATCAAAATAAAAAAAAGGGAATACTCATAGCTTCTTGTAGTTTTTTGATTCACTTTTCTTTTATACTACCTGTAGCTTTATTAATTGCTTATAGTTTAGTTCGTTTGAATTTTAGGATTTTATATCTATTTTATATTGCCAGTTTCTTTATTGTTGAACTTAATATTGATTTTATTAGAAGTGCACTAGAATCTAATTTGCCCGATTTTATGTTGCCAAAAGTTAAAACTTATTTTAATGATGATTATCTAGAAGGATACGAGGAAGCCAGTGTTGCTGTTAATTGGTATGTTTTGTATTATAAAAAAATACTAACCTATTTTACTGTTATTTTTATTTCAATTTTATTTTTTAAATCAAGCCCATCAGCTCAGGCTCGAAAATTATTAGGATTTACTTTATTGTTTTTATCCGTTGCTAATGTTTTGAGTTTACTTCCCTCAGGTGGTCGTTATTTAAATGTAGCCTTTCTTTTTTCTTTAGCAGTTTCTTTCATTATTGTATCAAATAGCAAAGAACTTCTTATTGCTAAAGGGGTTAAATGGCTTTCGCCAATGTTAATTTTGTTTTGTATCATTTCAGTTCGTTTATCCTTTGACTATTTTAATATCACCACATTAACTAATCCTTTAGTGGTTATGTTTACCAATATTAATACCCCACTTATTGATTTGTTTAAATAAAATCAATCTATTAACAAGTAATAATGTCTTTGTTTACCAATAAAATTTCATTTCTAAAATCTTTCGCAACAGGAGTTGATATCAATAAGAAAGGAATTTCTATAAAAGAAAAACTTATTATTATCGAGTCTGATGATTGGGGAGCTATTCGAACACCTTCAAAAGAAACGGTTAGCTATTTTGAACAAAAAGGGTTTGGAATTGCCAATAGTATCTATAAAAATGATGCCCTAGCATCTCAAGATGATTTAGAAAAATTATTCGAAGTGTTGCAACTTTATAAAGGAAGTGACGGGAAACCGGCGGTTATTACAGCCAATAGCATTATGGCAAATCCAGATTTCGAGAAAATTAAAGCTCATGATTTTCAGGAGTATTTTTGGGAATCTTTTACAGAAACATTTAAACGATATCCAAAACATCAGAACAATTTTCAACTTTGGAAACAAGGTGGCGAAAATGGTGTTTTTCATCCGCAGTTTCATGGTCGTGAGCATTTAAATGTAAAGCGTTGGATGAAAGCTTTGCAATCAAAAAATGAGGACATACTAATCTCTTTTGATCAGCAAACTACTTATTCTGGAGATGGAGATTATAGTTTTATGGAAGCCTATGATTGGGACACCCAAGACGAAATAAAACAACATGAAATCATTATTGCAGAAGGACTGAAAATTTTTGCAGAACATTTCGGTTTCAAACCTAAAAGCTTTATTGCTCCTTGCTACAATTGGGATACAAAATTAGAACCTTTTTTAGCTAGTCAAGGTATAGAATGGATTCAGAGTTTACGCTCACAGTTACAACCAACGGGAGTTTTTAATGAATACGAATCGATTCGACATAGTTTTGGTCATCAGCAAAATGGATTGCGTTACAATATCCGCAACTGCTTTTTTGAACCAAGTATGTTGCCTCAAAAAAATTGGGTAGATAGTTGTTTAGCTCAAATTCAAGCAGCTTTTTTATTCTCAAAACCTGCTGTGATTTGTTCTCATAGAATTAACTTTGTAGGCTATATCAACTCGAAAAATGGAGAGAGAGGTTTGAGTGATTTAAATCAATTACTGAAAGCAATAGTAAAAAAGTGGCCAGAAGCAAAGTTTATTACCACCGATGAATTATCTAAATATATATGATTAAAATAGGTTTTACTGGCGATTTTTGCCCATGGCTTCGCGTTGAAAATGAATTTAAAGCGAACAATTGGCAACCTCTATTTCAAGAAGTCAAAACTTTTTTTGACCAAAACGATTTAAATGTTCTTGATTTAGAATGCCCTTTAACTAATGCTGTTGATGGAATTAACAAAACAGGACCACATATTAAAGCTCATCCAGAAACGGCAACTATTTTAAATCATTTGAATTGTGAAGTAGTAGCCACTGCCAATAATCATTTTAAAGATTATGGTTGGAAAGGAATGCAAGAAACCTATGAAACTTTGACTAAAAATAAAATTTCTTGGTTAGGTAGCGGTGCTAATTTTGAAGAAGCTTCTAAAACTTTTTATTGGAAAAAAGACGATTGCACTATAGCTTTTATAAACATTACCGAAAACGAATGGACCACAACTCATGACTCCAATCCAGGTTGTCATCCTATTGATTTAGCAAATGTTTTTAATCAGATACAAACTGCTAAAAAATGTGCTGATTTTGTTATTGTCATTGCTCATGGTGGTCACGAGCATTATGAATTGCCAAGTCCAAGAATGAAAAAATGGTATCGCTTTTTTGTTGATGCTGGAGCCAATGCTGTTGTAGCCCATCATACCCATATTATTTCTGGTTACGAGGTGCATCATGATTCTCCAATTTTTTACAGTCTTGGAAATTTTTGTTTCGATTGGGAAGGACTAAGGAATAAACCTTGGAACAAAGGAATGATACTTCGCTTAGCATTCGAAAAAAACAAGCCTATAACTTTTGAAATGGAATTTGTTTCCCAAAATAACGATGCTGTTGGTCTTACTTTATTAAAAGATGAAGATAAAAAAACCATGATGACCCACCTAGATAAATTGAATGTTATCATTGCCGATGATGCAAAGTTGGAAGCTGAATTTCAAAAGTATGCAGAAACTTGGAAAGCGGTTATGAACACTTGGATTCAGCCTTATAAAGGAAAAATTATGTCCAGCCTTTACAAACGTGGCCTTTTGCCATCAATTATTACTAAAAAAAAGAAACTGCTTTACACTAATTTGATTCAATGTGAAGCGCACCGAGATATTCTTTTACAATCCATAAACCCTAATAAATAGTATGTGCGGATTTACAGGATATTATTATTTTAATGACCAAAAAGATTCGAATAATCAAATTATTCGTCAAATGCTCTCAATTCAAAAGCATCGTGGACCTGATGATTCAGGTATTGTAGCGATTAATACAGTAGAGAAGTCTTTTGAAAATGTTTCTATTGCAGAAGAAGTGAATTTTAAAAAACCAAGTGATCTAATCTTTGGTTTTAACCGTTTAAGCATATTAGATCTTTCTCCAATGGGACACCAACCAATGGTTAGCCCAAATGAAAAAGTGATTCTAATGATGAACGGAGAGATTTACAATGCTTTTGATTTTAAACCCGAGTTAGAGCAAAAAGGATATAAGTTTAAAAGCACCTCTGATACTGAAGTTATTCTGCATTTGTACACTGAATACGGCATGAAAAAAATGATTTCAATGCTCAACGGAATGTTTGCTATGGCAATTTATGACTTGGAATTAGACACCTTATTTCTGGCTCGAGATCGATTTGGAATTAAACCGTTATACCTTTTACAAGAAAAGGGAAGATTAGCTTTTGCATCAGAAATGAAAAGTTTTAAAGCATTGGCAAACTTTAAATTCGAACCCGATTTCAGTAAATTAGATGAGTTTTTATTGTTCAGAAATGTTATCAATGATACTTTGTTTAAAAACATTACCAATTGTATTCCGGGTACTTATTTAAGTATTAAAAGTGGAAAAATTCAATCGCATACCTATTATGAATTAGACAAAGAAGGGACTAATACTATTCCAAGTAATCAAGCACAGTATCAATTAGAGAATGCACTTCAGAAAAGTGTCGATTCCCAAATGATAAGCGATGTGAAACTAGGTTGCCAGCTTTCCGGTGGTGTCGATTCCTCTTTAGTAAGTTATTATGCCGCCGAGTCCTTGAAAGAAGGGAATCTTGAGACCATTTCCATTATTTTTAAAGACCCCCGTTTTTCGGAAGAAAAATTTATTGATAAAGTTGCTCAGCAATTAGATCTAAAGGCTCATAAATTTGAAATGGATGCTCAATACTATTTTGAGGTGTTGGAGAAAGCAATTTGGCATTTTGAACAGCCCATGAATCATCCTAATACCATTGGAATTTATTTATTAAGTCAAGAAGCCAAAAAACATGTTACGGTTTTGTTGAGTGGAGAAGGAGCAGATGAATGTCTCGCGGGTTATAGCCGATTTGTTAGAGCGCTTCAGTTCCCTTATTTTAAAAGACAATTTTTAGGTGGTTTGAAAAGAAATATCAATTTTGCTTTTGAATATTTGAACTATTTTTTCAATGCCAATAAAAGAATGGTTATGGAAACTGCCTTTGGAAGTTTGGCCACAGCTCATGCGTTGAAGTCTAATTTCAAACTTGACAATGCCATAACTGAAAGAGTACAACTTCTAAAGAAATTAAAAGGGAATACCAGTCTTAAGCAAAGAAAATACGAATTGCTAACTTATTTGCCTGATTTGTTAATGCGTCAAGATAAAATGTCGATGGCTCATTCTATTGAAAACAGGGTGCCTTTTTTAGATAATAATATGGTTACTACCTCTTTAAATATTTCAGGTGATTTATTGACAGGAAAACATAACGGAAAAGAGGAAAGTAAAATTTTACTCAAAGATATTTGTGCTACCAAATTTGGTGAAGACTTTGCTTACAGAGATAAAATGGGATTCGGAATTCCGTTAAGAGAATTTTTTTCATCTACCGTTTTCAAAGAAAAATGGAATACACAAATTGCGCCTAAAATAAAAAATAGAGGTCTATTTGAAGTAAAGGAATTAAATTCTTGGATGCAAAATATTGATCATGCCTCATCAGATCAAATGGATGCTATCTGGTTGATGTTAGGTTTTGAATTATGGGCACAACACTATTTAGATTAAAATGATAGCTATCCACAACAATACAAGTACTGATTTATTCCATTTTAGATGGATTGAATATTGCGATAAAAACAACATCCCGTATAAGTTGGTTAATTGTTATGATAGCGATATCATTCAGCAATTAAAAGGGTGTTCCACTTTAATGTGGCATTATCATCAGGCGAATCCAACGGATATTATCATGGCAAAATCGCTTCTCTTTTCTTTAGAACAGAGTGGGGTAAAAGTTTTCCCTGATTTTAATACAGCATGGCATTTTGACGATAAAGTTGCACAGAAATATTTATTAGAAGCCTTAGAAATTGATATAGTTCCAACCTGGGTTTTCTATAATAAAAAAACAGCTAATCATTGGATTGAATCCGCTTCATTTCCCAAAGTTTTCAAACTAAAAGGAGGAGCAGGTTCTCAAAACGTGCAATTAGCAAAAACAAAAGAGGACGCCAAATCATTGGCCGATAAAGCTTTCGGAAAAGGTTTTCCAGCTTATGATGGTTGGGGAAGTATTAAGGAAAGATTTAGAAAATGGCAGTTAGGTAAAACCAGTTTTTTCGATGTCTTGAAAGGGTTTGCGAGATTGTTTAATCCACCGCGCTATGCTAAGGTAATGGGTAATGAAATGGACTACTTGTATTTTCAAGAGTTTATTGCCAATAACGATTCTGATATTCGAATTGTTGTTATTGATGGAAAAGCATTTGGAATTAAAAGAATGAATAGAGAGAATGATTTCAGAGCTTCTGGTAGTGGATTTATTTTATATGATAAACAATCAATAGACGAATGTTTCGTGAAAGCTGCTTTTGAAGCCAATAGAAAACTAAATGCCCAATGCATTGCCTATGATTTTGTATTAGATAATGAAAACAAACCGCTGTTGATTGAGATAAGTTATGGCTTTGCCAATGGTGGTTATGATGCTTGTGTTGGCTATTGGGATGAACAATTAAATTGGTATGAAGGATCATTTAATCCCTACGGATGGATGATTGATTTGATGCTTAAATAGATAATGATGAAGTACGCCCCAATTTTTGTAATGGTCTATGATCGATTAGATAGCTTAAAAAGATGTATTGAATCACTTCAAAATTGTGAAGAATCCTCGGAATCTATCCTTTACATATCTTCAGATGCTGCTTATAGAAGTCAGGATGTCGAAAAAATTGAATCCGTTAGAAAGTACATTCAAACAATTTCAGGTTTTAAAAAAGTGATTCCAATTACTCCTAAAGAAAATTTAGGATTAAATAAGGCATATCATTTTGCCATCGATTTGATTTTTAAAGAACATGAAACTTATATTTTTTTAGAAGATGATATTATTGTCGCTCCCGATTTTTTAAAATTCATGAATGAAGGATTAGAGTTCTATAAAAATGATGCTAAAATCATTTCTATTTCTGGGTTTTCACATTCCGTTTTTTTTGATGTTGATTCGAGTTTACAATCAGATGTTTATTATACAAATCGCTGGTGTCCCTGGGGATTTGCATCATGGAAAGATAAAATGACAAGGATGTCAACCCTTTCATTAGAACAATTAAAACAAGATTTGAATACTAAAAGTTTTGTAAATAAGTTGGACGAAATTGGAATCGATTTATACACGGCTTTTCAGAGAAAATTATACAAAAAAGAACCTTTGGTTTTAGATTATAATTTTGTTCATCACATGGTGAAAAATGATTTGTATACCGTTACTCCATACAAAACAAAAACGTTCAACATCGGTAACGATGGATATGGGACGCGAACTAAGAAAAATGAAAAGTTTACAAAGTTTGATACTACTGCTTTAAATCAGATTAATCCTTTTCAGTTTTCTGAGTTTTCAAAAGATAAAATAAACAACACGTTTAATTTTTTATGCAACAATACTAGAACTAGTAAGCTAAAACGTTTATTAAATTCGATTGGCTTATTACAGTTTGGGTATTATTTACATGAAATCAAGAAAAAATGGCGAAAAAGAAAATAGTCATAGTATTGCCCAAACTAACTCCAGGTGGAACAGAAAGAACCGCTGTAGTTTTGGCAAATTATATGGTCGATAAAGATATTGATGTTACTGTTTTGGTAATGTTCAAAAGAGACAAATTCTATGAACTTCATCCAAATGTAAAACTTGTTGAGCCAGCAAATTTTCGTGATAAATATGGCAAAATTTTATCATTTCCGATTTTACTTTGGTACTTGAGAAAAAACATCAAAAATGAAAAACCAGACACCATTTTTTGTCTTGGTTATATTCTCCTAGGAATGATCACTTCACTCGGATTAAAATCAAAAGTCATTATTTCTGGAAGAAGTAGCCCAGACAGACTAAGATTTCCTGGAAATAAATTGTTTAATGCATTTTATAACCTTTGTTATTCGATTTTGAAATTCAGAATCAACGGAATTATTGCACAAACGAATTATGCCAAAGAAGTTTATCAAAAAAAATACAGTTGCCCAATTGTTGTTATTCCCAATTTTCTAAGAGAAATCAAAGAATATAATCACGAGCGGAAAAATCAAATCATCACATTAGGAAGATGTTCTTATGAGAAAGCACAGCATTTTTTACTAGAAGCTTTTTCAAAAGTTAATGCACCTAACTGGGAATTAGCCATTGTTGGAGACGGACCCTTAATAGAAGATTTAAAAAGTCAGGCAAATGAATTGAATATTGCAGAAAAAGTCGAATTTTGCGGTTTTCAAAAAGATGTTGATTTTTATCTGTCGCAGGCCAAAATTTTCGGATTCACTTCAATAATAGAAGGCTATCCAAATGCGCTAATTGAAGGTATGGCAAACGGTTTGGCTCCAGTTAGTTTTGATTGTGTTGCTGGACCTTCAGATATTATTAAAGAAGGTGAAAACGGATTTTTAATTCCAGTTGGGAATGCTACTCTATTAGCCGAGAAGCTACAGTTATTAATTGATAATCCAAAGGTGTTGAACGAAATTGAAAACAATGCTTCAAAAATTAAACAAACCAACGATTTGAAAATTATTGCAGAATTGTACAAGGATTTTTTAATAAAACAATAATGAGACTAAAACATTTTACAGAATTAGACGGTGTAAGAGCGATTGCTGCTTTGATGGTTATGGTTTTTCATTTTTGTAATAACATACAAACGACTAGTCCAATTTTAATTTTAATAAAAAAGTTTGCCTTTATTGGACAAACAGGGGTGTCACTATTTTTTGTTTTATCAGGTTTTTTAATTACAAGAATCCTATTAAATTCAAAAAAATCGGACCACTTTTTCTTGAATTTTTATATTCGAAGAGCGTTGCGAATTTTTCCTTTGTATTATCTATTTCTCATTATTTTTTATTTCCTTTTGCCAGCTCTAGACGGATCCGAAATTGTTCCTTTTGGACAGCAGATTTATTTTTGGGTCTATTTGCAAAACATTGCCATGACATTCAGATGGGACCCAATAGGGCCACAGCACTTTTGGTCTTTGGCAGTTGAAGAACATTTTTATTTTTTCTGGCCTTTTTTAATTTATTATTTAAATACTAAAAGAATTAAAATAGCTATTTGGATGATTATTTTAATTGCTTTTGTTGTCAGAGTTCTTATGGTTACTAACCACATCGAAGTTTTTTATTTTACTATTTCAAGGATGGATGAATTAGCGGTGGGTGCTTTACTTGCTCTTTGGGAGCTAAAGGGTAAATTACAAGAATCCGAATCTAAAAAATTTATTGCACTATTTGGACTAATATTAATTCCAACCTTCATTTTATGGTATTTTACTTCAGGAATGAAAATAGATTTTATTCAAATGGTTAAATTTATCTTATTAGCATTTTGTTACTTCTGTTTCATTGGATATGCCATCACTTGCAAAGCAAATCATTGGATGAAAAAGATGTTGCAACAACGATTTCTACTTTATTCAGGTAAGATTAGTTATGGTTTATATGTCTATCATCCTTTATGTTTTATGATAGTGAACAAGTATTTCAAAAGCAATTCTATTATAATTGACTTTTTAACTAGTTTTATTTTTTGCTATTGCATTGCAAGTCTAAGTTATTATTTGTTTGAATCTTTATTCTTGTCATTTAAGAAAAAATTTAGTTATAACGCTTAAAAACCCCAAGCAAATTATTTGATTGGGAAAAAAATATATTTTAAAAATTTAAAATTTATATATGAAAATTTTAATAATTGGCTCTAAAGGATTTATTGGTGGTGCAGCTGTTGGGTTTTTCAAACAGCTTAACTACGAAGTGTTTGGTTGTGATGTAGTGACTGATTATGTAGACAAAAAATATATTCAGATTGATGTGACAAATTCAGATTACAATAGCATTTTTAAAGAAAATAAAATAGATGTTTGTCTCAATTGTTCCGGTGCAGCGAGCGTTCCTTTATCCATTGAATTTCCATTGAAAGATTTTAACCTAAATACAGTTAATGTTTATAAAATATTGGAAGCCATCAGGATGCAACAACCTAAATGTAAGTTTGTAAATCTTTCTAGCGCTGCGGTTTATGGAAACCCGACTATTTTACCTATCAATGAAAGTGCATCATTAAAGCCATTGTCTCCTTATGGTATTCACAAGATGCAGGCCGAGCAGATATGTAAAGAATTTTATGATTATTATAAAATAAAAACATGTTCTTTAAGAATATTTTCTGCTTATGGAAATGGCTTAAAAAAACAATTGCTTTGGGATTTATTTAAAAAATTTGCTTTTAATGACAAAGTTGAATTGTTTGGAACTGGTAATGAAACCAGAGATTTTATTCATATTGATGATGTTTTACATGCAATTCACCTGATAATCCAAAAAGCTTCTTTTGTTGGTGAGGAAATTAATTTGGCAAATGGTGAAGAGCAATCAATAGGTTATATTGCTGAATTATACAAAGATATTTTAAGAAGTGATAAAGCAATAGTATTTAACCAATTTTCAAAACCAGGTGATCCTCTAAATTGGAGAGCCGATATTTCTAAACTTTTAGCAATGGGTTATGTCCCAAAGAAGAAGTTGGAGGATGGAGTTAAAGAATACATACATTGGGCGAAACAATTAAAAACTGATTATTAAGATGATTATTGAGAGAATTAGGCTAGGAATTCTTTTTAATTTCAATGTTAAATGGACAGGTGGAATTATTTATAATCTTAACATAATAAAAACCCTTAATTTTTTAGATGATAAGCATAAACCTCATGTATTGGTATTTTATAATCCAACCTTAAAAAAATACATAGACGAAATTGATTATCCTTACCTTCAATTGGTGCCGTATTATTTTCCTTCGATATATAAAGGTTACATCGATTCTTTTCTGAAAAACAAAAATACGTTTGTACATGATTTGGTTGTCAATCATAAGCTAGATGCAATTTTTCCAATGCATGATTATCCAGTGAAAAGTAAATTAGACGCCAAATTAGTTTCCTGGTATGCCGATTTACAGCACATGTATTACCCGCAGTTCTTTACCAAACGAAAAGTAATCGAGCGTAACGCCCGAATTAAATTGATACTTAAAAATTCTAAAGATTTAGTGGTTTCCAGTCAGGCGGTAAAAGATGATTTCTTGAAATTTTTCAAAGTTCCAAAAAACCTAAATATCCATATTTATCATTTCGTTTCCATCATTGAAGGTTTGCCCGATATGACATTTGATGAAATTCGAGCGAAGTATGATTTGCCTGAACATTTCTATATGATTTCTAACCAGTTTCACAAACACAAAAATCATAAAGTAGTATTTGAGGCTGTCGCCGAATTAAAGAAAAAAGGTATCGAAGTTAGTATCGGAATCACAGGACGTTTTCCGGACGAACCGGATTCGCCTTACATGCAGGAATTGCACGATATCATCAATAAAAATGATTTGAAAAAATCGATTAAATTTTTAGGATTGATTCCGCGTGGCGACCAATTATTATTAATGAAATATTGTAAAGCCATCTTACAACCCAGTTTATTTGAAGGCTGGAGTACCGTTATCGAAGATGCAAAATCCCTTCAAGTTCCAGTAATTGCTGCTAATCTAAACGTAAACATTGAACAGCTTGAAGAAACTGGGACTTATTTTGAACCTCACAACGTGGAGCAATTAGTTTCGATTATGGAAAAATATCCCAATAGAGATTACACCAAACCATTATACGATTCGTATGATAGCCGCATGAAAGCTGCTGCCAACGAATTATTATCTGTTTTTAAATAAATACTAATGAACAAATCTTCAAAAATATACATTGCAGGACACAAAGGAATGGTAGGAAGTGCCATTTGGAATGCGCTGAAAGCTAAAGGATATGAAAATCTTATCGGTAAAACCAGCAAGGAACTCGATTTGAGAAATCAGGCCGCCGTTCAGGATTTTTTTGCTACTGAAAAACCCGATGTGGTTATTGATGCAGCTGCTAGAGTAGGCGGAATATTGGC